>NZ_JACCFI010000001.1:2602756-3904134 GCF_013410355.1 Agromyces hippuratus
AGCCGCTCGCGAAGGGCGAGCGCCGTGGCATCCGGATACCGGTTGATGTCGTGGGCGGCGGCTGCGACGACCTCGACGACCGAGGGCAGCGGCCCGAACGGGTTCTCGTTGCTCGACAGCTTGAAGCCGTCGGCGGGCGCGGGGCGCCCCTGTCGGTACGGCGGAAGGGCGGCGATCTCGGGGCGCAGGCGTACGCGCGCCCCCGTGGGCTCCGGTGCGGTCACGATTTCCACCGTACTCCTTCGCTCCCGGCTGGCCCGTCTGACAGAGTGGACGCATGCGGTTCATCGTCAAGGTCATCGTCATCGCGCTCGCTCTCTGGCTCACGACCCTCATCGTGTCCGGCGTGAGCGTCGTGCCATATGAGGACACCCAGCTCGCGACGGTGCTCACCTACCTGCTCGTCGCGCTCATCTTCGGCCTCGTGAACGCCATCATCGGCAACTTCATCAGGATCGTCGCGTTCCCGCTCTACGTGCTGACCCTCGGCCTCATCTCGTTCATCGTCAACGGCCTGCTGCTGCTGCTCGTCGACTGGATCAGCGACCTCATGGGCTTCGGCCTCGTGGTCGAGAGCTTCTGGTGGGGCGTGCTCGGCGCACTGGTGCTCGGACTCATCAGCTGGCTCATCGGCCTGGTGCTGCGTCCGGTGTCGAAGGGCTGAGCTCCCGGGTCGCGATCCATCGGCTCATCTCGCCCGGCCCGCCGCCGGTGAACTCGCCGATCTGCTGGCGGAACGCCACGAGGCGCTCCTCGTCCGAGGCGTCGATGAGCGCCGCCGTCTCCCGATAGCGGAACAGCGCGTGGGCCGGCACCGCGGCGTCGTAGTCGGCGCCCGCCTCGAGCACGCTCCGTGAGACGGTGAGGCGGTCGGGCGACGGCCGCCCCCATCCACCGGTCGCGGGAACGAGGTCCTCCTCGTGCTCGATCGAGAGCAGGGGAGTGCCCTCGGGGAGCTCGGCGGAGGCGACCGGGCCTCCGACGCTCACGACCGCGACGACGTTCAGTTCGCGGTCTGCTGCGAGGCCCGCGGCAGCGGCACCGCCGCCCGAGTACCCGATCGGCACGATCGGGTCGCCCGGCTTCGCCCCGGCCTCGGTGAGCGCCAGACGGGTCGCACGGTCGACCGCCGCCGAGTCCGCACCGGTGAGGCGCAGCGCATCGATGGCCGAGTCGTCGGCGATGCCGTGCACGTTGCTCGTCATGTCGTTCGTCTCGGCGCCGGCCGTCGTGGTGAAGTCGACCGTGCCGCCGATGTAGACGACCCACCGCGGGTCGGCCTCCTCGCCGTAGCGCTCCACCCGGATCTGCGCGTCGGCGGCGGAGGTCGGGATGCGGTCGACGAGGTCGGCGATGCCGGAGGGGGCGGAGACCGGGGCGTCGAGCGGCTGACCGTCGGCGCGGGCCGTCGGGCCGCCGGTACGCTGATCTGCCCGCCCGTCTCGGCGTTCTCGCTTCACCCCCACCGGCCCGTCGACGAGCACCCGGCTGCCGAACGCGGCACCGAACAGCCCTGCCCCACCGAGGAGCAGCGATGCGGCTTCGGGCGCCCGGATCTCGGCGCCCGCGCCGAGAGCGAGTCCATGCGGCACGTGGAGCCCGCCGGCGACGAGTTCGTCGGCCGAGTCCGCTGCGGTGCGGACTGCACGTACGAACGCCGGGTCGGAGAGCATGCCCTTCTGTGCGGCGAGCCACGTCTCGAGCGGTGCGTGGACGCCGAGTGCCCTCGCGCCGGCGATCGAGCCGGCCAGCACACCACCGGCGATCACGGTCGAGGGGAGCGTCGCCACGCCGCCCAGGAACCATGCCAGCGAGCTGCCGGCGACTCGCCAGAGCGCCTCGACGACTCCTTCGGTCACGCCGTAGCGCTCGGCGCTCTCGATCAACGCATGGCGCAGCCGCCCGGCGGACTCCGTGGCCTCGTGCAGTCGCGCCCGGGCGTTCGCGATGCCCCACGTCGGTGAGGAGAGGTCGTAGGAACCGGCCGACGGTTCCGCGAGGTCGAGTTGGAGGAGGCCGCTGCTGATGACCCGGGCGCGTTCGCGCCACTCCGCCACCACCGATTCGGTGGCGCCGAGACGGGAGGCGTCGGCGAACAGCTCGTCGGTCGCGACGGAGGTCGATCCGCCGCCGCTGAGCGTCAGCGAGTCGTCCACGATGCATCGCTTCGCGTGATCTGCACGTGCTGGGCGCCCAACGCGGCGCGTTGCAGGTCGAGTTGGTGCTCCATGCGCCGGATGCGGTCGACGAGCGCGCTCTCGGCGTCGACGAGCCCGTCACGGGCCGCGAGCACCCGGGCGCGGAGATCGTCGAGACCTCGGACGTACCCTTCGGCCGCGGACGATCGCCAGGCGCCGGTGGACGGCGGCACCAGCCGGTGCACGGACTCGTTCACCTCGGCGAGCAGCGACCGGAGCATGAGGAGGTATGCGCCGGCGTCGTCGATGCGCTCCCGACTGACAGCGGTGCCCTTCAGGGGGAGCGCGTACGGATCGGAATCGAGCATGCGACGAGTGTCATCGAACCCCGCACCCGATCCGGTCGGCGGCGGCCAGGCGGTGGGCCCGGCGCCGGAGCCGTGCCTGTGCAGGACGAGTGCCCGACTCAGTCGACGAGCACCGCGTCGAGCGCGTGCACGCCGACCCGACCGAGGCGACCTCCGGTGCCGATCGTGTCGACGATCGCGCTGCCGAGCACGAGCGCCCATCCACGGGCACGGTCCCACATCGCGGCATCCGTCGCCCGAAGCCGGTCGACCTCGGCGCGGAAGACCGCCCGTGCCGGGGCATCGAACGTGAGCCACGCCGTGGCGAGATCGCAGGCCGGGTCGCCGGCGCACACGTCGCCGAAGTCGACGACCGCGGCTAGGTCACCGGATGCCGCGAGCACGAGGTTCGCCGGGTGCAGGTCGCCGTGCAGCCACGACGGCGGGCCCGACCATTCCGCCGCGGCCAGTCCACGGTTCCAGATGGCGCGGAGCGCCTCGATTTCTTCGGGTTCCGCTGCGAGTCCGCGCTCGAACCTTCCCTGCACGACCTCGTCGCGCCCGGCGAGCGGCACCCCGCGATAGGGGTTGACCGGGGCGTCTGCAGGCGCAAGGACGCCGAGTTCCGCGACGAACGCCGCCAGTGACGTCGCAGCGGCGGCACGCGCCGAGGGCGCGACCTCGGCAGCACTCACGCCGTCGAACCACGGCAGGATGCTCCACGGGAAGTCGAACCCGAGCTCGGGGGCCGGGCGACCGACCCGCACGGGAGCGGGCACCGGAATCGCGACGCGGCGGGAGATCCCGGGCAGCCAGCGCTGCTCGTGCAGCACCAGGTCGGCGGCGATCGTGCGCCGCGGCAACCGCACCAGGTGGTGCTCGCCGAGGCGGAACATCACGTTGTCCCACCCGTTCGCGAGCAGCTCGATCGGCGCAGCGAGGTCGGGGTGCTGCGCCGCCACGAGCTGTCGGGCGAGCGCCTCGTCGACGAGGATGTCGGGCTCGGGGGCATCCGTCATCACGCCGCTCCCGTCTGCTCGCCTCGCTCGACCGCCCAGCGTAGCGCCCCCGAATTGGTGCTGTGCGATGGCCGGATGTCGTCCACAATGGAACCCATGACGCGAGCGGATTCCGCGGGGGACGACGCGCCGCCGTTCAGAGTGTCGTTCGTGTGCACGGGCAACATCTGTCGCTCTCCGATGGCGGAGGTCGTGTTGCGCGCGCACGCCGAACGCGCCGGACTCGGCGACCGGCTGGCCATCGAGTCGGCGGCGACCGGCGACTGGCACGTCGGCGAGCCCGCCGACCGCCGCACGATCGACGCGCTCGACCGCGCCGGATACGACGGCCGTCACCATCGGGCGCGCCAGTTCGAGGCGACCGACTTCCCGCGGCTCGACCTCGTGGTTGCCTTCGATCGCGGGCAGGCGCGGATCCTGCGCAACTGGGCGCCCGGCGCAGCCGAGCAGGAGAAGGTGCGGATGCTGCTCGAGTTCGGGCCCGATTCGGCCGAGCTGCAGGACGTGCCCGACCCCTATTACTCCGACGAGCCGATGTTCGATCGAGTCCTTGAGATGATTGAACGGTCGACGTCGGCACTCTTCCGGCAACTCGCACCAGCACTCAGACAAGGAAACCGATGACTTCGCTGCCTCCCCAGCCGCTCAGCCCCCTCGACGGTCGCTACCGCTCGGCGGTCGGAGAGCTCGGCGAGCACCTCTCAGAGGCCGGCCTCAACCGGGCGCGCGTACACGTCGAGGTCGAGTGGCTGATCGCCCAGACCGACCGCGGCTTCTTCGGCTCCTCGCCGCTCTCCGACCACCAGAAGGCGAGCCTGCGCCAGGTCGTCGCCGACTTCGGCCAGGCCGACATCGACGAGCTCGCCGGCCTCGAAGCCACCACCCGGCACGACGTCAAGGCCGTCGAGTACTACGTGCGCCGCCGCCTCAGCGACCTGGGGCTCGACGCAATCTCGGAGCTCACGCACTTCGCGTGCACGAGCGAAGACATCAACAACCTCTCCTACGCGATCACCGTGCGCGACGCGGTGCGCGACGTGTGGCTGCCGAAGTACCGCGGCGTCATCGAGACGCTCGAGACGCTCGCGCGCGAGCACCGCGACGCCTCGATGCTCTCGCGCACCCACGGCCAGCCGGCGACGCCGTCGACCATGGGCAAGGAGCTCGCGGTCTTCGCGTACCGCCTGCGCCGCATCGAGCGCCAGATCGAGGCGACCGAGTACCTCGGCAAGTTCTCGGGTGCAACGGGCACCTTCTCGGCGCACGTCGTCGCCGCACCGGATGTCTCGTGGCCCGAGGTCTCGCGCGAGTTCGTCGAGTCGCTCGGCCTCACCTGGAACCCGCTCACCACCCAGATCGAGTCGCACGACTGGCAGGCCGAGCTCTACGGCAAGGTCTCGCACGCCAACCGCGTGCTGCACAACCTCGCAACCGACATCTGGACCTACATCTCGCTCGGCATCTTCCGTCAGATCCCCGCGCCCGGCGCGACCGGCTCGTCGACGATGCCGCACAAGGTCAACCCGATCCGCTTCGAGAACGCCGAGGCGAACCTCGAGCTCTCGAGCGCCCTGCTCGACTCGCTCGCCGCGACCCTCGTGACCTCGCGCATGCAGCGCGACCTCACCGACTCCAGCGCCCAGCGCAACATCGGCGTCGGCTTCGGGCACTCGATGCTCGCGCTCGACAACATCCAGCGCGGCCTCGGCGAGATCGACCTCGACCTCGTGGTGCTCGCGGCCGACCTCGACGGCAACTGGGAGGTGCTCGGCGAGGCGATCCAGACGGTCATCCGCGCCGAGGTCGTCGCCGGTCGCTCGACGATCGCCGACCCCTACGCGATGCTCAAGGAGCTCACCCGCGGCAAGCGGGTCGGTGCCGACGAGCTCGCGGAGTTCGTGAACGGGCTCGAGATCGGCGACGAGGCGAAGCAGCGCCTGCTCGCGCTCACGCCGCAGTCGTACACCGGCATCGCCTCGGAGCTCGTCGACCGGCTCGGCTGACGCCCGCGCCGCGGCATCCGCTTCGCTCGGGTGCCGCGGTCGCCGAGGGGGTCGTTCAGTGGCCGGCTGCGCCGGGTGCGGCAGGGCCGTCGGCCTCGTCGGGCTTCGCGGCATCCGGCGCGGTCGAGGCATCCGGCGCACTGCCGTCGATCTCGGCCGTCTCCTCGGCGTTCGGCTTGATCGCCATCGAGAGCAGCGCGAGCGTCATGAGCACGGCGATGAACGCGATGCCGGCGACGATCAGGGCGAGCGTCAGATCGCGCGCGGTGATCAGCACGACGAGGCCAGTGAAGACGGCGGCGATCGCGGCGCCGCCGACGTACTCGATGGGGCGGAGCGTGTCGCGCCGGCTCGGCTTGTACTCACCGGGGGTGTTGGTCACGAGGTCTGCTCCGTTCCTGGGGCGTCGGGCGCGGCATCCGCTGGGCTGGTGGCCCATTTCAGCGAGAACCCGCCGATCACGAGGTACACGCCGAGGATGACGAGGTAGCCGCCGAGCAGGCCGACCGCGGTGACGGCGTCGAGCGGGATGACGAGGAACACGAGCGCGAGGATCGCGGTGAACGCGCCGGCGGCGATCCAGTCGCGCGCGGCCGGGGTGCGGCCGCGCGCGCGGAGGCCGGCGAAGAGTTCGAGGACGCCGGTGATGGCGGCCCAGACGCTCACGAGGTAGAGCAGGAACGGCAGCCCCCCGGGCACGGTGAGGGCCAGCAGGCCGGCCGCGACGGTCACCACGGCGGCGATCACGAAGAACGAGCGGATGCCGCGCTCCTCGGTGAATCGCATCGACAGGGCGCCCGTGATGAGCCCCGACACGACGGCCCAGAGACCGAAGACGAGCAGGCCGAACTCGGGCGAGTGGTTCTGCGAGAAGGTGATGACGGCGGCGGGCACGAGTGCCAGGATGCCGCGGGCGACCGGGACGACCCAGTACCGGGCACGCTCGGGAGCGGCTGCGATGGCCACGACGACCTCTTTCACATCGGTTGGGGTACCGATCCATCCTACGTTGGCGGCGCGGGCGCCGAGTCCGGGGTCGATGCCTGGTCCCGGGCCGATGCCGCATCGTCGACGATCGCGTTCCGAGCGACGAGGGCGGCGCCGAGCCGGTGCAGCTCCTGCCGGAGCGACTCGGGCTCGACGACCTCGAGGTACTCGGCCCAGCCGGCGAGGCCGCGCGCGATGATGACGTCGGTCGGGGCGGTGACGGTGACGCGCGACCGCCCGGGGTCGAGCGGCGTCTCGGCGACGGCTCGCTGGCCGAACTGCGTGTGCAGCAGCGGCACGATGCCCGAGTCGACGATGATCGTCGCGGTCGCGGCGGTTCGCTGCCGGTCGACCGCGGCGGTAACGCGCTCCCAGACCTCTGCGAGATCGAGGTCGTCGGGGCGTTCGGCCGGTTCGCCGGTGCGCTCCGCGTCGAGCATCCGGTCGATGCGGTAGGTGCGCTCGGCTCCGTCGACCCCGCCGAGCAGGTACCAGTGCTCCTGCTTCTGCACGAGCCCCCATGGGTCGACCGTGCGTTCGGCCGGCTCGCGGTTCCACGCGGCATAGCGGATGCGGAGTCGCACGCGGTCGACGATCGCCGCTTCGAGCAGGGGCAGCAGCGCCGGACGCTCGCGCGCGGGCCGGCCCCACTCGCCCGGGTCGATGACCACTGCCTCGGCCGCCGCCTCGGCGTCGGTGCGGAAGGTCTCGGGAAGGGCGCGCACCAGCTTGCGCAGCGCCGCCTTCGCCTCGGGCGCGACGGATGCCGCTGGCCCGACGAGCAGGAACAGGGCGCGCGCCTCGTTCGACGACAGGCCGCTCAGGTCGGTGCGGGCGCCGCCGAGGAGCTGCCACCCGCCGCCTCGGCCGGCCTGCGGGTACACGGGGATGCCGGCCGCCGACAGCGCCTCGAGGTCGCGGCGGGCGGTCGCGACCGAGACCTCGAGCTCCTCGGCGAGCTGCGCGGCGGTCACCCGACCCCGCGACTGCAGGGTGAGGAGCACTGCCACGAGGCGGTCTGCGCGCATGTCTCCATTCTTGCGAACAAAGTAGTCAACAGGTGAGCACTTCTGCGTTCGAGACTGGTCTCAGCACTTCGAAACCACACGCAGAACCGAAGGGAAGCAACTCATGCTCAGGGGATTCGCCACACTCAGCTACTACGCCGCCGACCTCGAGGCGGCGACCGCCTGGTACGCCGAGGTGCTCGGCATCGAGCCGTACTTCCGCCGGCCCGGCTACGTCGAGTTCCGCGTCGGCGACTTCCAGCACGAGCTCGGCATCATTGATGCGCAGTACCGCCCGACCGCTGCCGACGTGCCGGCGGGAGAAATCGTCTACTGGGCCGTCGACGACGTCGCGGCCGCCTACGAGCGCCTGCTCGAACTCGGCGCGACGAGCTACCAGCCGCTGATCGAGCGCGGCCCGGGCTTCACCACCGCGTCGGTCGTCGACCCGTTCGGCAACATCCTCGGCGTGATGTTCAACCAGCACTACCTCGACGTGCTCGCCGGGCGGTGAACCGGTGCCGTCGGGCGGTGAGCGCAGGCTCACCGCCCGACCCGGTTACAGCGCCCGCAGGATGTCCTCCACCCGCGCCTTCGCGTCGCCGAAGAGCATCTGGGCGTTGTCGCGGTGGAAGAGCGGGTTCGCCACCCCGGCGTAGCCGGCCGACATCGAGCGCTTGAAGACGATGACGTCCGACGCCTCCCACACCCGAAGCACCGGCATTCCTGCGATCGGGCTGCCCGGGTCCTCGGCGGCCGACGGGTTGACCGTGTCGTTCGCCCCGATCACGAGCACGACCGACGTCTTCGCGAAGTCGTCGTTGATCTCGTCCATCTCCTCGACGATGTCGTAGGGCACCTTCGCCTCGGCGAGCAGCACGTTCATGTGCCCCGGCAGGCGGCCGGCGACGGGGTGGATGCCGAATCGCACGTCGATGCCGCGCTCGCGCAGTCGGCTCGTGAGCTCGGCCACCGGGTACTGCGCCTGTGCGACGGCCATGCCGTAGCCCGGCGTGATGATCACCGACCCCGCGTCGCGCAGCAGCTCCGCGGCATCCGCTGCCGTGACCTCGCGGATCTCGCCCGCCTCCTCGCCGTCGCCCGACGACGTCGGCGCCGCGATGCCGAACCCGCCCGCGATCACCGAGATGAACGAGCGATTCATGGCCTTGCACATGATGTAGGAGAGGTAGGCACCCGAGGAGCCGACGAGCGCGCCGGTGACGATGAGCAGGTCGTTGTTCAGCAGGAAGCCCGCCGCGGCCGCCGCCCAGCCGGAGTAGCTGTTGAGCATCGAGATGACGACCGGCATGTCGCCGCCGCCGATGGAGGCCACGAGGTGCCACCCGAGGGCGAGGGCGAGGGCCGTCACCACGACGAGCAGCCACAGCTCGGGGGTGATGACGTACCAGACGGTCAGCGCGACGAAGGCGACGAGCGCCCCGAGGTTGAGCACGTTCTTGCCGGGCAGCATGAGCGGTGCCGACGACATGCGGGCCGAGAGCTTCAGGAACGCCACGATCGAACCCGTGAAGGTGACGCCGCCGATGAAGACGCCGATGAACACCTCTGCGTGGTGGATGTCGAGCAGCGCCCCGCTCATGCCGCTGACCTCGAGGGCGCCGTTCCAGCCGACGAGCACGGCGGCGAGGCCGACGAAGCTGTGCAGCAGGGCGATGAGCTCGGGCATGCCCGTCATCGCGACGACACGGGCCCGCCAGAGGCCGATCGCGCCGCCGACGAGCACGGCGACGACGAGCAGGATGAGCCCGGTCGTCGTCTGCGGCGATCCCCAGGCTTCGGCGAACGTCGCGTACACCGTGGCGACGAGCGCGATGGTCATTCCGGCGATGCCGTAGCCGACACCGGCTCTGGCGGTGTCGTGCCGGCTGAGCCCCGCGAGACTCATGATGAACAGCAGCGCCGCGACGATGTAGGCGGCTCCGGCGATCGAGGCGGGGGTGAGCAGGGTCGTGGCCTCTGCGGCGTTCACGAGATCAGCCACGGTCGGCTCCAGTCTTGCCTGCCGCGAACATCGCGAGCATGCGTCGGGTCACGGCGAAACCGCCGAAGATGTTGATGCTGGCCAGCAGCACGGCGACGGTGGCGATGATCTGCACGGCGAGCACGTCGCTCGTGATCTGCACCATGGCACCGACGATGATGATGCCCGAGATCGCGTTCGTCACGCTCATGAGCGGCGTGTGCAGCGCGTGCGCCACCTTGCCGATCACGTAGAAGCCGACGACGACCGCGAGCACGAGCACCGTGAAGTGCTGCGGCAACGGGGGCGGCGCGATCGCGTTCACCAGGAAGAGCGCCGCGATGCCGATCGCCACGAGCAGGACCCGCTTCACGGGCGACATCGGCCGCTTCGGTTCCGGTGCGGCTGCGGCATCCGTCGTGCCGGTCGCTGCCGAAGCGGATGCCGCGGCCGCCGGCGCCGCTGAAACCTGCACAGGGGGTGGCGGCCACGTGACGGTGCCGTCTCTCGCGACGGTGACCGATCGCTGCACGACGTCGTCGAAGTCGAGCACGAGCTCGCCGTCCTTCGCCGGGGTCAGGAGCTTCACGAGGTTCACGACGTTCGTGCCGTAGAGCTGCGACGCCTGCGTGGGCAGGCGCGAGGCGAGGTCGGTGTAGCCGAGGATCACGACGCCGTTCGGCGTGACGATGCGCTCGCCCGCGACGGAGCCCTCGACGTTGCCGCCCATGCCCGCCGCCATGTCGACGATGACGCTGCCCGACTTCATGCTCGCGACGTCGGCCGCGGTGATGAGTCGTGGCGCAGCGCGGCCCGGGATGAGCGCCGTCGTGATGATGATGTCGACGTCGGCCGCCTGCTCCGAGTAGATCTCGGCAGCGCGCCGGTCGTAGTCCTCGCTCGTCGCCTTGGCGTAGCCGTCGGTCGACTGCTCGACCTCGACCTCGACCTTCAGGTACTCGCCGCCGATCGACTTCACCTGGTCGGCGACCTCGGGCCGCGGGTCGGTGGCGCGCACGATCGCGCCGAGGCTCGACGCAGCGCCGATCGCGGCGAGACCGGCGACACCGGCGCCCGCGACGAGCACCTTGGCGGGCGGCACCTTGCCGGCCGCGGTCACCTGGCCCGTGAAGAACCGGCCGAACTCGTGCGCCGCCTCGACGACGGCGCGGTATCCCGCGATGTTCGCCATCGAGCTCAGCACGTCCATCGACTGCGCACGCGAGATGCGCGGCACGGCGTCCATCGCGAGTGCGGTGACGCCGCGAGCGGCGAGCGCCGCGAGCAGCTCGGGCTTGAACGCCGGCGCCAGCAGCGCGATGAGCGTGGCACCCGGCGACAGCTGTGCGATCTCGGCCTCGGTCGGGGCGTTCACCTTCAGCACGAGGTCGCTTGCGAACGCGGCGGTGCCGTCGACGAGCTCGGCTCCCGCCGCGACGTACGCGTCATCGGGGAATGCCGACCGCGCTCCGGCTCCGGCCTCGACCACGACGTCGTAGCCGAGGGCGATCAACTGCTTCACGGTCGCCGGCGTGGCGGCGACGCGGGTCTCGGGTCCCTGTTCGGTGACGACCCCGATGCGCGTCATGCGGTACTCCTCATTCGTCTTCTCCATCGAAGCGATGCTCGTCGTTCGTCTTCACCATCGAAGTCGCGCACCTCGTTCGTTTCTCCATCGAAGCGTTCGGCTTCACCATCGAAGCGGCCGCTCGGTGGCGACGCGCTCGCTCAGCGTAGAACGCGAGTGGCGATGATCGGGAGGAATTCGCCCGAATCGGAGGCGAAGGAACTGCGGTTCTTTCGCGCGGCGGAAATCCGCATGTCCGATGATCGATCGAGGCGTTCTAGTATCGGACGAGGACCGCGCCGTCGAGCGGCGGCAGGAAGGCAGGGCGATGGTCACCGACGACGCCACCCGGGCCGGGTCGCAGACGCTGAGCCGCGGCATCCGGATTCTCGAGGTCCTGGCCGACGCCGACCGCGCGCTCTCGATCGACGAGGTCGCGGCAGCGCTCGGCGTGCACCGCTCCGTCGCCTATCGGCTCGTGCGCACGCTCGAGCACCACGGCCTCGTCACGCGCGACGCGGCCGGGCGCCTCACTCTCGGCACCGGGCTCGCCGCCCTCGCCTCGGGTGTCGCCCGCGACCTGCAGCACCTCGCGCTGCCCGAACTCAATGCGGTCGCCAACGAGCTCGGCATGACCTGCCTGCTGGCGGTGCTCGTCGACGCCGAAGAGGCGGTCACGCTCGTGAGCGCCTCGCCGCGGCAGTCGGTCGCGGTCGTGTCGTACCGGCCGGGCCACCGGCATCCGATCACGCGCGGCGGGCCCGGCAAGGCGATCCTGCTGAGCCTGCCCGAGAGCGCCTGGCCGGCCGAAGTGCCCAGCGGCCTGCGCGACGAGATCGCCGAGAGCCGTCGCCGCGGCTACGCCCTCAGCCACGACGAGGTCGTGCCGTCGCTCGCGTCGGTCGCGGTGCCCCTCATGCTGCCGGGGCAGCCGCCGGCGTCGATCGCGGTGATCCACGTGTCGTTCTCGCAGCCCGAGTCGGAGATCGCCGAGCGTCTGCGGCTCGCGGCCGAGGCGGTCACGCGCGCCTACGGCGCCTGACCGCCCGTTCGCGAACGCTCACCGCGCGAGCATCTGCCCCGCGAAGAACTCGCCGAGTTCGGCGGTCGCCGACAGCGGCAGCACCTGCGCGACGTACCCGTCGGGTCGCACCACGACGACCGCGCCGTCGCGCGAGATGCCGCGCTCCTCGAAGATGTCGGTCGGGCACCAGAAACTCGGTGCCGCGGCGAAGACCTTCTCCCAGTCCATCAGGCCGAGCGGCCCGGTCTTCGGACGGAACACCTCGGGGGCGCGGGTGATGTCGATCGCCTCATGCGGCTGCTGGTAGATCACCTTGACGTCGAACACGGCGTCGACGTCGGCGCCGTCCGGCGTGAACCGCGCGATCGGCGCGTCGGGCGACGACATCCATTCAGCCCACTCGGTCAGAGCGGATGCCTCGCCCGCACCGGGCGCGTCGGCGAAGGCGTAGACGCGCCAACGGCCGTCCGCCTTGGCGTGGTGCCCGAGGTGCACGACGTTGCCGTCGCAGACGAACGACACCTGCGACGACTTGAAGCGCTTGCCGATCGGGAATCCGGTCGCGAGCTCCTGGTGCTCGGCGTCGCCCGTGATCATCGACGGCCCGTACTGCGTCATGAAGCCCGACGGGAACTCGGCGGTGCCGAGATAGAAGGTCGCGAGCTCCTGCGGGTCGGAGATCTCCTCGGGCTTGCGCGCCATGAGCGACGACCACTCGCGGTCGAAGTCGATGAGCTGCTGGGCGACGGGCTGCCGCTCGGCCGAGTAGGTCGAGAGCAGCGACTCGGGCGCGAGCCCCGACACCACCGAGCCGAGCTTCCAGCCGAGGTTGAAGCCGTCCTGCATCGACACGTTCATGCCCTGGCCGGCTTTCGCGCTGTGCGTGTGGCACGCGTCACCGGTGAGGAACACGCGGGGCGAGGCATCCGAATCATCACTCGAACGGTCGTCGAAGTGGTCGGTGACCCGGTGCCCGACCTCGTACACGCTGAACCAGGCGACGTCGCGCACGTCGAGCGTGTACGGGTGCAGGATGTCGTTGGCCTTCGCGATGATCGCCTCGATGGGCGTCTTCCGCACCTCGTGGTTGTCGTCTCGAGCGACCTCGCCGAGGTCGATGTACATGCGGCTGAGGTAGCCGCCTTCGCGGGGGATGTGCAGGATGTTGCCCGCGACCGAGTTGATCGCGCACTTGGTGCGCCAATCCGGGAAGTCGGTGTTGACCACCACGTCCATCACGCCCCAGGCGTGCGCCGAGATGTCGCCGAGGTGCTTGCGCCCGATGGCCTCGCGCACGGCGCTGCGAGCGCCGTCGCACCCGGCGACGTACTTGGCGCGCACGGTGCGCTCTTCGCCGGCGCGCTCGCCCGCGACGTGGCGCAGGCGCACCTCGACGGGGTAGTCGCCCGCCTCAGGGGTGCCGGCCTCGTGCACGGTGAGTCCCGTGAACTCGACGCCGTAGTCGGGTGCGATGCGCCCTGGGCCGTGGGCGGCGGCTTCGGCGAAGTAGTCGAGCACGCGCGCCTGGTTCACGATCAGGTGCGGGAACTCGCTGATCTTGTAGCCGTAGTCTTCGGTGCGCGACGTGCGGATGATGTTCTGCGGCGCCTCGGGGTCGGGCCCCCAGAAGTTCATGTAGCCGATGTTGTAGGCCTCGGCGGTGATGCGCTCGGCGAAGCCGAACAGCTGGAAGGTCTCGACGCTGCGCGGCTGGATGCCGTCGGCCTGGCCGAGCACGAGGCGGCCGTCACGACGCTCGACGATGCGCGTGACGACGTCGGGGTACTGCGAGAGCTGCGCCGCGAGCAGCATGCCGGCCGGGCCCGATCCGACGATCAGCACGTCGATCTCGTCGGGCAGCTCCGCGGGACGGTCGATACCGACGCCTGCCGCGGGCTGCACTCGCGGGTCACCGGACACGTAACCGGAGTGGTGGAACTGCACAGCTTCTCCTCACTGCTCTGTGGGCACGTCTCGGTGGGCCGTGGGCCGGCACCTCTCGTGTTCGATAATAGAATGCATCATTCTCATATCGCGCAGTCAGTGTAAGCCTGCGGACGCGCGTCCGCCAAGTCCTCGACGAAGCGCCGCCGCAGCAGGCCGAACTCGGCCGAAGCTAGGCTTCGAGCGTGACCCAGCCCAACGTGCGCCCGAAGATCGTCATCACCAGCGTCGACTCGGCGCCGGGCGATCTCATGGCGCAGCTGCCCGTTCATGCCGAGCTGGTGCGGATCCTGCCCGGCTCCGATCGACCCGACTACACCCTCGCCATCGCGAAGAAGCCGATCCACTTCCACACCACCGTGGCGGCACTCGAGCAGGCCGGCGTCGACCCGGGCGCGGCCGACCCGCAGATGATCCGCGTGCACGACGACGGCTCGGCAGACCTCGTCGTCTTCGGGCTGGTGCTGTGCGCCCGTACGGCGGGCGAGACGATCCACCTCGCTATGGAGGACTTCCCGGTGAACATCGCCTACATCATCGACAACACGCAACTGGGCGACACTTCGGTGGACTTCTCCAAGAGCTACTTCGCCGCGATCGGCTTCGTCAGCATGGATGCATCCGGCTCACCCGTCTCACCCGCATAGCGCCGAGACACCGACGAGGGGCTCGCTGCCGCAGCATCTGCGCGTCGCCGGCGCGCCGCGGCGACGCGGTCGATCACCAGTCCGATCACGAGGGCGAAGACGACGCCGATCACGGCGCTGAGCAACGGCTTGCCCTCGAGCCACTGACCGGCCAGGATTCCGATGCACGCGCTGTAGACGGCCCAGGTCACGCCGGCGACGGCGCTGATGGGAAGGAAGCGGCGCCAGGGGTAGTGCAGCGCACCGGCCGACATGTTGACGACGACGCGGCCGACCGGGATGTACCTGGCGCCGAGGATGACCGGGGTGCCGCGGTGCACGAGCGCGCGCTGCGCTCGAACGAAGGCCGCGGAGACTCGCGGACCTCGCATCCAGCGGAACCGCGTGGTGCCGACGGCACTGCCGATCGCGTAGGCGATGTTGTCGCCGATCGTCGCACCGATCGCGGCGACGAGGCACAGCAGCAGGACGGTGGCGGGGTCGGCAGCGGATGCCGCGACAGCGGCGGCGGCCACGAGCACCATCTCGCTCGGGATGGGTGGGAAGAAGCCGTCGATGACGGCCGTCGCGAACATGATGAGGAGCAGCCAGGGCGAGGCCGCGGCGTGCAGGATGAAGTCGTTGAGAACGTCCACCTCTCGACGCTACGAAGGCCATCGTCGTCGGCGCGTCCCTCGGCGGTATCGCCCGCGTAGTACTTCGGAGTGATCTCGACGGGTCGCGGGTAGCCGCGTCGTACGGTGCCTCGATGCGTCGTACGGTGCCTCGATGCTCAGTCGAGCTGGATCGCGGTCAGCGGCGAACCCGTGTCCACGTACAGCCTCCCGTCCGGGACGAGTGCTGAGCGGATGTTGGCCAGGGCGGGGGCGTACAACTGCGGGTGGCGGCCGTCGAGCGCACCGACGCGGCAGGCGAACGCGAGATCGAAGAGCGGAGTGCCGGGCTCCAACTCGAAATCCTCGACCGATGCGCACATCGTCGAGAGCCGGCCGGCGTCGATCTCCTCCCGGCAGTTCGCGCGGGCGCGCCGGATGCCCGTGTCGGAGCGGTCCAGCACGAGCACATGCCCCTGCGGCCCGACGCGCGCTGCGACCTCGCGCGCGGCGGCGCCGGGCGCACCGCCGATCTCCAGCACGCGCATGCCGGGTTCGAGGGGCAACGCATCGACCACGCGGCGCAACCGGGGCGAGAGCTCGCTCGTCATCGTGTCCTCCTCGTCGCACGCCTGCGGCCGCGCAGGAGCGCGAACACGCCGAGCACGATGAGCACGCCGACGAGGGCGAGCGCGAGCGGCCGGAACGTCTCCGCCCACGGCCAAGCCGGGCCTTCGAGCGTCAGGTCGTCCACGGGGTACTCAAGCACTTTCGCCGTCCACTGCGCGGTTGCCACGTCGGTCGTTCGCGCGAGGTCCAGCAGCACCGCGTCGAAGGCGAAGCCTTCCTGATGGTGCGGGTACTGCACCGGGTCCATCCCCGGGAGGGCGTCGTGGTCGGTCGTGCCCGGAACGACCAGACGATCGAGTCCGGTCCCTGTGTCGGCGCGCGGCACGAACGTGAGTCCATGGCGAGAACGTACCGGGCCGGCGCCCACGGCGACAGTGTCGACTGCCAGCGACTGCCCGTAGGTGTCGAACACCGAGGCGAGCTCGATCTCGCCGACCCCGTCGGTGAGTTGGACCCCGATCCGCGGGCGATCCCAGCCGAACGCGGTGTTGAACGCGACCACGGCGTCGGATGTCGCGAGCTCCGCCTGCTCCATCGGCGCCGCGCCGTCGGGGTCGAAATGCGGCCACTCGATCGCGCGGGCCGCGTCAGCCGCGGCATCCGCACCGATGAGTCGATCGACCACGTGCAGGGTGCCATCGATGCCCGACAGGATGCCGGCGGTGCTGACGACGTCGCCGTCGTCGACGTACCGCGTGCCGCGTTCCCAGTCGACGGCGGGATACGTGCCTTCCCAGTCGTCGAGGCGCAGCCAGTGCGCGGTCGCCCGGTGGCCGTCGAGCAGCCCTGCCGAGGCGACCACGGCGGCACCGTTGCAGATGCTGAGGAGCAGCGCACCGCCGTTCGCCTGGGTCTCGAGCCAGTCGGTGACGGGCCTCGTCGTCGGCCGCCCGACATCCGGCATGGCGGGCACCACCACGAGGTCTGCAGCCCCGCCCATCTCGTCGAGGTCGTCGAAGGTGAGGTCGGGCACGAGGTCGAGCCCACCGGTCAGCGGCACCGGGTGCGTATCGGATGCCACGGTGTACACGTTGAACGCCCCGGTCGTGGCGAGGATCTCGTATGGGGCGAGCGTGTCGGACACGACCGCGCCGTTGTCGCCGACGACGACGACCGCAGTGGGCTTGGCCGGGTCGTGTTCGACCGGCGCGGGCGGCGGGACGGCGCCGTCGGCTCGCGGTTCGTTCAGGGCGAGCGCGCCGAAGACGGCCGGGGTGCCGAGCGCCGCGGGGAGCGCCACTGCGGCGAGCACGAGCACGATGACTCGGAGGAATGCACGCATGACGTTCACCACCCGTACTCGTGCCGGCGGCGCAGCATCGCGATCAGCATGGCCGGCAGCATCAGCACGTGGCCGGCCGTCATGAGCGCCATGGCCGACAGCGCTCCCACCCAGTGGAACGGGAGCAGCACCAGGAACGGCAGGTACATGGCGGCGACCATCTCACCGATGGCCGGCAGCCCGTGCCCGCGGATCCGCATCCACACGGCCATGCCGATCGACATGTCGGTGGCCATCACCAGAACCTGCGCGGTCGGGTTCTCGCTGAGCCCCGGCCACGCCCATGCCCAGACCGGGCCCAGCACGACCATGCCCAGCACCATGGCGATCACCATCTCGAGCCCGTGCAGCGCGAACCGCCACACCGACGGTCGTCGTCGGGTCGTCGTTTCGTGGTTCATCTCGACTCCTCTCGGAATTCCAGCGTTCGGATACCGGAATCCTCCGAGAGTCGGAGCCGTGCGTCAGGTGCAGAAGGTCACGCCTCGGGTCACGTTCGGTGTGTGACCCCGTTCGGTGTGCGACCCCGGCCGACCGCACCGGTGGAGGCGTCAGAGGATGCCGACGTCGCGCGCACGGAGGGCCGCCTGCGTGCGATCGCGCACCTCGAGTTTCGCCAGCACGCTGGTGACGAGGTTCTTCACCGTGCCCTCGGCCAGGAACAGGGCACGGGCGATCTCGCGGTTGCTGCGACCCTCGGCGAGCAACCGCACCACCTCGACCTCTCGCCCGGTCAGCGGATGCTCCGGTGCCGGTGCCTCCTGCGGCAGCTGCGCCACCCGCGCGACGACCTTCGCGGCCACCGATGGCTGGAGCACGGATTCGCCCCGATCGGCTGCGCCGAGAGCTTCGACGAGCTTCTCCGAGGTGACGTCCTTGAGGAGGTATCCGACGGCACCGGCCCGCAGCGCGGCGAAGACGTCGTCGTCGTCGTCGAAGGTCGTCAGCGCGAGCACCCGTACCTCGGGTTGCTCGGTGCGGAGGCGTGCGGTGGCGGCGATGCCGTCGAGCACCGGCATCCGGAGGTCCATGAGCACGACGTCGGGATGCAGCAGGCTGCTGCGCAGCACCGCCTCCTCGCCGTTGCCGGCCTCGCCGACGACCTCGATTCCCTGCTGCACCTCGAGCAAGGTCGTGAGCGCCTCGCGGAACAACGCCTGGTCGTCGGCGACGAGCACTCGGATCGTCATCCCGGCACCTCCACAGTGAGGGTCATTCCGGTGGCGCCGGCCGGGTCGAGTGAGATCCGTCCGCCGAGGCTCGCCATCCGCTCGCGCAACCCGGTGAGCCCGAAGCCGTCGCCGGGCGACTCGGGAAGGCCCTTGCCATCGTCGCGAACCTCGAGCCTGACGTGATCCTCATCCGAGAAGTCGAGGACGACCCTCGTGCTGCTCGCCGCCGCATGCTTGCGGACGTTGGTGAGGCCTTCCTGAGCGGCCCGGAACAGCGACTCGTCCACATCCGCACGGATCATCCGTGGCCGGCCCAGCACCTCGACCTCGGTCGGCACACCTGCCTCGGTGGCCTCCACGGCGAGCGACTGCAGCGCCTCGGGCAGTGCGGGGCGATGCTCCCGCAAGGCCGCCACCGACCGCCGAACCTCGGCGAGGGCCTGACCCGACTGGTCCTGGGCCGCCGCCAGCATCGCGTCGAGCCGCTCGGGTTCGGCGGTGCGGATGACCGCGCGAGCCGCCTCGAGTTGCATCTGCACGACGGTCAGGTGGTGACCGACGCCGTCATGGATGTCGCGCGCGAGCCGGTTGCGCTCCTGGATGACGGCCATCTGCTCGGCCTGGGCGGCGTAACCGCGCAGGCGCTCGTTCGCCTCGGCGAGCTCGGCCCTCGCCTTCTGCTCCCGCACGAGCAGCCAGGTCACGACGAGCGTGAACATCGTGACCGCGAGGGTGCCGAGCCCCTCGCGCAGCCCGCCCTGCCAGTCCATTCCGAGGTGTACGAACGGGATGATGGCCGCGACCACTGCCGCGGCGGGCAGCGGAAGGAGCAGGACGCTCTGCGAGACGAGGACCACGAGCAGCAGGATCGAGCCGACCGCTGCGCCCGAGAGCGAGAACAGCACGAAGCCGAGCGGCAGCTGCACGGCCACGTAGGCCGCAGCCCACCAGATCGAGCGACCCTGCACGAAGCGGAACCCGAAGATCGCGAGGAGGGTGAACGCGAGTCCGACGAGCAGGGTCGGCAGCGGCTGCTGCTCGAAACTCGCAGAACCGAGCGGCAACGTCACGTACGCGACGACGGTGAGGATGGCCATGGCCCACTGCACTGTTCCACTGTGCGGGTCCCCGCCCGCCAGGTCAACCGGTGATGGGCGCCATCCCGGGACTCGCTGAGGCTCGCCCGCGTGGAGCAGCCCTCCCCGGCGCGAGGTGCTTCACGTCCAGGGCGAAAGGTGGAACGGTGGAACGGTGACCATCGAACCGACACGCGAAGCAACTGCCTCCGCGGGGGCGCAGATCGGGGCGGACGCCGCGGTCCAGCCCCGCATCCGCATCCGGTGGGGCTGGTTCTTCGCGTGCATCGCGCTCGGCCTCGCCGCCATCGTCACCGGTTGGTTCCTCGTCTCGCCGGCGAGTCGCCTCGGCTACGTCGGAGGAGTGCTCGCGGGCATCGGCACGACGCTCCTGCTCGTGGGCGTCGTCGTGTTGCTCGAACGCCGCATCATCGACACGGCGGTGAGGTTCGTCGCGAATGCCACCAAGGATGCGCGCGCCAGGACGAACGCAGAAGTCCGCGCGCAGATCCGCGACTTCGAAGACCGGGTCGCCGCGATCTGGGAGACCGAGACCACAGCCGCTGCCGCGGACGAGACGCTTCGGATGAGCGAGGAGTTCACGAACCGCGTGGTCGACGCATACACAGATGACGACGGCACGCCATCCGGCACGCCATCCAGCTAGGTCGTCCACCGCCCTCTCGGGCGCGCCGTCGTCTCCGAGGCGGTCGGTCACCCACCTCGGATGTCGCGGGGTCGGTCAGTGCCTGCCGGCGAACCGGGCCGCGCCGACGATGACGGCCAGCGCTGCACCGAGCGCGGTCACCAACGGCACCGCGACCACGGCGAGGGCGATCGTGTTGGGGCGGAACCTCAGCCCGTCGGGGCCGCCGATGTACGCCCCGATCGGCACGGAGTAGCCACCGCCACCGCCACCGCTTCCCTCACCCCGGCCGGCCGGGGTCTTGTCGGATGCCGGCATGTCGCCGGAGCCCTCACCCCCGCCGAAGCCGAACGCCACGAGGGCCACGGGCACGAGTTCCTGCCCGTCGATCGTGGTCTTCTCGCCGTATGCCACCTTCGCGCCCCACGCGGGCACCGATTCCGCCAGGTTCTCGATGATCTTCGCCATGGCTCGACGGTACGCGCGATGTTCGCGCGCGGCTAGACGCGAAGTCGTTCGTCCACCTACCAGACGGTGCCGCCCCCGACCGAGATGCCGCCCCACGTGAGCGCGATGAAGATCGCGGCGAACACGACGGGTGCGATGCCCGTGCCGTTGCGCGCGAGTCCCTTGAACAGGGCGATCACGGCGAGGATCGCGGCGATGATCGAGAGGCCGCCGCCGACGATCAGCCCGATGAACAGGGGGATGGGCATGAGCAGGAGGCCGGCCAGCGCCAACCAGAACGCTGCCCATGCAGCGGGATTGGAGCGGCGTTCGCTTGAGGAGGACATGCTTCATTGTCTCGCGCCGGGCCCGCACCCCGTGACGCCCGCACTGCTCGTCCAGCTGCGCGCCCGTCGGACCACGCCACGCCACGCCACGCCGTTGAGCATCGGGCGAACACGGCCGCCATCACGTCTGCGGGCTGACCACGAGCACCTCGACGGCTTCGTCCATCTCCGGCCGCGTCTGCGCCCACGTCACCTCGATGTACCATCCCCGCCGTCGAGGTCCTTGCGGAACCCATCCGTGATGCGGGCGCCGCCCTCGGTCTCGCGCACCGTCGATTCACGCCAGCCGTCGGCGGTGAGCCCGACGGCGATCGCCGCAGCCGCGTTTGCCGAGGCATCCGTCTCCGCCGCGAGGTTCAGGACATCGCGAGCCTGCCACCAGGCGGGGTCGGATGCCGACGCGCCTCCCGACTTCGAAGCGTATCTCGGCTCGGACTCCGAGAAGCCGGACTGGGGCTCGAGGTTCGCCGGGATCAGGGCGACCGTCTCACCGAGGAGCCGGTCCGCCTCGGTCCTGTACTCGTCGAGCCCGTCATCGGACGCCATGGCGCATCCTGCCAGGATGAGCGCGAAGAGGGCGGCGGCCACGGCGGCACGGATTCGGCGCATGCTGACGGGATGGATCACGGCGGGTGCTGCCTCTCAGTCGCGGTCGGGGCTCAGCGCGGCGCGAAGGCGGAGCGGATGCGGTACCAGATCGGATCGCCCTCGGCGACACTCGAGCCGATGCGGAGCACGCCGCCCGCTTGGCCGAGCCCGCAGGCGAGCGCGATCAGGCCGATCATGCCCGCCGCGACCGACAGTCCGCTGAAGTCACCTGCCACAAGGTCACGAACCGCGGCCGCGCTGCCGAGGATCGCGGTGAGAAACGCCAGCGAGGACGTCAGAAGCCTGACGAGGTTGCGCGGCTCGAGATAGACGGTTCGCGCCTGCACCCACCCGCCTGGGCGGCGCTGACGAGAACCCGCCCGGAATGGCGCGCGCAGCCACGAGGCGGCACTCGTCGTGAGCGCTCGCCCGGTGAGCCACAGCTGCGCGAGCCCGAATGCTGCGGCGCCGGCGAGGATCACGGCGACGCCCGTCACCACGAGGTCCACGAGCGACAGCGGGCCTCCCAGCTGCGCGATGGCATCGAGCATCCCGGCGGTGACGAACACGCCCAGTGCCGTCACGACGAAGCAGGCGAGGCCGAAGGCCCATCGCGACCATCGTTCGTAGTCGCCGCGGAGCGCCAGCGCGGCGCGGTCGGCCTCTGCGACGCTGGCGTCATCCGCCGCCGCGATGCCGATCCAGGGGCGCGATTCCGGCCGGATGAGGACGAACGCCATGCACGTCAGGTTACGCGATCCGCCTCGCGGAGCCCGGGTCGAGGACCGTGGAGCTCATCGCGGCGTCAGATCCTCGCGCGGCGCCATCGTCATCCCCAGGATGCCGATGCGCAGCTCGCGGGCCCGGGCGAAGTCCTCCCGCGAGATCAGCCCGCGGTCTCTCAGACCCGCGAGCGCGGTCTGGATGTCGCTGTAGATGCGCATCCGCTCGTCGGGTGGCATGCCATCCAGCGCAGCTTCGAGACGGGAGAAACTGCGCTGCCAGCGATCGCTTCCGGTGTGGGCGGGCCCACGGAACATCAGGAAGTGCAGGATGCCGACGATCACGTCTGCCAGCAGCCCTCCGACGCCCCACACGCCATCCGCCGCCCCCAGTGCGATCGCACCGGCGGCGATGAGCAACCCGATCGCCGACGGCACGAGATGCAGCGAGCCGAGCATCCGATGGATCTTCGGGTCGGTACCCAGCGACTCGCGCAATTCCGTCGCGATGCCGATGCCCGCGATGAGCGCGGCGACGCCTGCGAGCAGCCCGGCGACACCCACCGGCGCGACATCATTGCGCCCGAAGACCCACGACAACAGGAAGAGCAGCGCGACGACGGGCAACGTGAAGCTCGCGATGTTCGACAGCGTGAGCAGGCACCCCCATCCCGGCGCGACGTTCTTCGCGAGGTCCCTCCAGGCAGCCGTCGGCGCGAAGGCCGCCAGCGACCGACGAAGCTCGGGAACGCGGTGCAGCGCACGCGCCTCGAGCTTCCACCAGTCCAATTGCGTCCACTGCGTCGCAGCGCGCGCGAACGTCGTGGCAGGACCGTCGCTCAGATCCGCCATACGGCATCCTTTCCTTCCGCCGCGGTGGCGGTACCGGAGGGGTCGAACATCTCGGTGAGCTCACGCAGTGAAATCACCGAACCAGCCTGCCACAGTCGCGCGAGCCGAATGGGGCTCGGAATTGGGGCGGTCTCACTGTTTGTAGCCGCCTCACTCGCTTGATCAGCGGCGTCCGCATGTCGATCCGCCTGCGGGCGGGGGCTAGTGAGCGATGTCCCTAGCCCGAAACAGCAACACGGCGAAGACGAGGAAGATGCCGGCGCCGATCCACCCGCTGACTGCGCCGAGGTTGGGCAGCAAGAACAGGGTGATCACGCCGAGCGCAACGAGCACACCTGCAAGAACTGCGAACAGCCTCATTCCGTAGAGCGAGATGAAAACGAGGTAATGCGCGCCGACGATGATGAGCGACGCCGGGAAGAAGAGAAGAGGCTCGTACGTGCCGAGCACGATCGCAACGAGGAGTCCGAGCGGCACGGTGAACGCGGAATGCATCGCCAAAGCGGCAGAGGGATGACCCTTCGGGAGCGCAACGGGGCCACCCATGAACTTCAGGACGAGCGCTGCCAACGGGAAGATCAACATGCCACCGAAGAACAGCACAGCCATGCCGGCGGCAGGTGAAACCCAGAAGAAGACCGCAGCCGCGACGGCCCAGATGATCGCGGAGACGAGCGGCCCGGAGAAGCCGCCACGGTAGATACGCCTCACGTCGGCTTGGGCTTGCAGAACGTCCACGTCGGTCCTCATCCAGTCGGGCCGAGTCACCTACGGCAGATGCGTCAACGCTCATCAGAACGCGCCGGACCAATCATGGCGTAGTGCCGCGCCGCGGCTCCACCCCACCTCTTGTCCGAAAGCCGGCCCGACGGCGGGTGCGAGTCGATCGTCGCGGGAGTTCGACACGTGCCGTGGAATCCGCCATGACGCGACTGAGGCGCCCGATGGCGTGCATCCGCCGACCGGTGGATGCACGCATCGGTCGGCTGGAGGCTGCCGGCGAGCGCGCGAACGCGGCAGGCTCGGAGCATGGACATGAGAGCGCCTGCAACGGGCAGAACGAGCGGAGCGAGCACGGATGCCGCGGTCCAGGCATCGCACCAACTGCTCACGGGTCATGAGCACGGGTGGATCGTGGAGTCGGCGCACGCCACATCAGAGGGTCGGGTTCTTTACGTGCGATGCGCCGAGTGCGGAGTCAGACGGATCGACGTGCAGCAGTACCCGGACGCTCCGCCCACGGTGCTCAGCGTTCAGTTGCGTCAGCCAACCGGCGGCGCCACGCCATGAGCCCGGTGGCGTCGACTGCAACGACGTCGGCACTGATTGCTCATCCATCGATGGGATCAGCGGAAACGAGCGGCAACTGTCGAGGGCGCCGAGCCGAGTCTCAGATAATTGGCATTTCGCCGAGTGCGTGACAAGTCATCGAGAAAATGACAGCTTGCGCGAGAACCTACATGCAGGCAGCTACCCCTGCACCATGTCCGCGAAGCGCGAGAAGTGGCCGTGGAACGCCACCGTGATGGTGCGGGTGGGGCCGTTACGGTGCTTGGCCACGATGAGGTCGGCCTCGCCGGCGCGGGGGCTGTCGCGCTCGTAGGCGCTCTCACGGTGCAGCAGGATCACCATGTCGGCGTCCTGCTCGATCGAGCCCGACTCGCGCAGGTCGCTGATGGCGGGCATCTTGTCGGCGCGCTGCTCGGGGCCACGGTTCAGCTGCGACAGCGCGATCACGGGCACCTGCAACTCTTTCGCGAGCAGCTTCAGCGCACGCGAGAACTCCGAGACCTCCTGCTGGCGGCTCTCGACGCGCTTGCCGCTCGTCATGAGCTGGAGGTAGTCGATGACCACCATCTTCAGCCCGACCTTCTGCTTGAGGCGGCGGCACTTCGCACGGATCTCGACGAGCGTCATGTTGGGGGAGTCGTCGATGTAGAGGGGTGCGTCGTTGATGCGGCCGCGGGTCGCCGCGATCGTGGTCCAGTCGCGCGAGTCGACCGTGCCCTTTCGCATCATCTGCAGCGGCACGGATGCCTCGGCGCTGAGCAGACGCATCGCGATCTCGCTCTTGCCCATCTCGAGTGAGAAGAAGACCGACGGCTGGCCGTTCGTGATCGACGCGGCCCGTGCGAAGTCGAGCGCGAGGGTCGACTTTCCCATGGCGGGTCGCGCCGCGACGATGATCATCTGGCCGGGGTGGAACCCGTTGGTCAGGTCGTCGAGGTCGGCGAAGCCGGTGGGCACGCCGGTGAACTTGCCATCGGTGTGCTTCGCAGCCTCGATCTCGTCGATGGCGACCGTCACGGCTTCGGACAGCGGCACGTAGTCTTCGGTCTCGACCGAGCCGGTCACGGCGTAGATCTCGGCCTGGGCGTTGTTGACGAGGTCGGTGACCTCGCCCTCGCCTTGGTAGCCCATCTGCACGATTCGAGTGCCGGCCTCGACGAGGCGGCGCAGCATCGCGCGCTCGGCGACGATCGACGAGTAGAAGCCGGCGTTCGCCGCGGTCGGCACGATGCTCGTGAGCGTGTGGAGGTACTCGACGCCGCCGGCGCGCTGCAGGTCGCCGGTCTTCGTCAGCTCGTCGGTGACGGCGATGACGTCGGTGGGCTCGCCGTGCGAGTAGAGGGTGAGGATCGCGTTGAAGACGACCTCGTGCTTCGGCACGTAGAAGTCGACGCCGCGAACGGTCTCGATGACGTCGGCGACGGCGTCTTTCGAGAGCATCATGCCGCCGAGCGCGCTCTGCTCGGCGAGGAGGTCGTGGGGAGGAACGCGTTCGCCCCGTCGGGCGTCACCGTCGTCGGCCGGTTCAGCGAGCCCGATGTGCGCGATCGACAAGTTCATGACCTCCGGTTCGGCTCAGACGGGCGAGCGACCCGCGCCCACGACCCAGTGTCCCGGAGGCCGCCGACATGGCGGGCCGAGCAGGATTTCAGAAGGGGTGGAATGGACGCTGCTTCACGATAGGGAAGCCTGTGCACACACACAACCCAGCCTGTGGATAACTCTGGGGACAATCTGGGCGAAACGCCGTGGAATATGTGCACTACGCCTGTGGATAACTGTGGAAACTCGGTGAATTACATGGGTTGAATTTCAATTTGACCAGCATTTTCATCTACTCACACCTGTGGGGGAAAACTTCTTTGAAAGTCGTTTCCACCTGTGTGCCGACCTGTGTACAACCATCTCAGGAAACATGCATCTCGACTTGCGCGCACCCACGTCGCGGGTGTACGCGACAACGCGAAAACGGCGGCCGGGCCGAAGCCCGAACCGCCGTTCCCGTGGTGCGTCGCGAGTTACTTCGCGGCAACCACCTGAAGGGTGATCGTCGCCGAGAGCTCGTCGTGCAGACGAACCGTAGCCTCGTGGTCGCCGACCGCCTTGATGGGGGTCGTGATCTCGATCTTGCGCTTGTCGAGCTCGCCGAGACCGGCGGTCGCGACGGCAGCCGCGACATCCGAGGTCTTGACGGAGCCGAAGAGGCGACCGCCCTGGCCGGCCTTGACGGCCAGCTTGACCTTGGTCGACTCGAGCTTGGCCTTGACAGCCTGTGCGTCTTCGAGCGAGTGCAGGGCGCGAGCGGCGCGAGCCGCCTTGATCTGCTCGACCTGCTTCTCGCCGCCGCGCGACCACGCCACAGCGAAGCCCTGGGGGACGAGGTAGTTGCGAGCGTAACCGCTCTTGACCTCGACGACGTCGCCGGCCGTGCCGAGGCCGGTGACCTCGTGGGTGAGAATTACCTTAGCCATTGTCGTGCTCCTTAGCGGCCAGAGCCCGAGTAGGGCAGAAGGGCCATCTCGCGTGCGTTCTTGACGGCACGGGCGATCAGGCGCTGCTCCTGCACGGAGACACCGGTGATACGGCGGGCGCGGATCTTTCCACGCTCGGAGATGAACTTGCGGAGGGTCGCGACGTCCTTGTAGTCGATGACACCGACCTTGATGGACTTCGCCGGGGCGGCGTTCTTCGCGCCCTTCCCGCGGGTCGGCTTGCGGCGATCGCCGCTCGACTTTCCAGCCATTGTCTTTCCTGTCTATTGAAAACGATTCGAGCAAGCGGATGCCTGTGGCATCCGCTCACCGGCCGCTGCGCTACTGGAGCGCCTGGGCCTAGAAGGGGGTCTCGTCGCCGTAGCTCGTACCGGGGGTGTTCCAGACGTCTCCGCCGCCGCCCTGAGGGGCTGCTGCGGGGGCGCTGGGTGCCCACGGCTCGTCGGCACCGGCGCCGCCCCCGAAGGAGCTGTTGCCGCCGCCGACACCACGGTTGGACTGGGCGCGCGTCACGGACGCGGTGGCGTAGCGCAGGCTCGGGCCGATTTCATCGACCTCGAGCTCGATGGTGGTGCGCTTCTCGCCTTCCTTCGTCTCGTAGGAACGCTGCTTGAGACGCCCGGAAGCGATGACCCGGGATCCCTTGGTGAGTGAACCGGCCACGTGCTCGGCGAATTCACGCCAGACGCTCGCGCGCAGGAACAGCGCTTCGCCGTCCTTCCACTCGTTCGCCTGACGGTCGAACGTACGAGGAGTGGAAGCGATGGTGAAGTTGGCAACCGCGAGGCCGTTCTGCGTGTAACGCAGCTCGGGATCTGCAGTGAGGTTGCCCACCACGGTGATGATGGTCTCGCCGGCCATGAGGACTAGTCGTCCTTCTTGGCCGTGGCGGGAGCGGCGGCGACCGCAGCAGCGGGAGCGGCGGCGACAGCGGCAGCAGGAGCTGCAGCCTTCGCGCCGGCCTTCGCCTGAGCGGCGGCCTTCTTCGCGGCCTTCGCCTCCTGGGCCTTCGCGTGAGCGGCGACCTGTGCGATCGCCTCTTCGGCGCGGAGGACCTTGGTGCGCATGACGGCCTCGCTGAGGTTCAGCTGGCGGTCGAGCTCATCGGTGGTCTTGGACTCGGCGGTGAAGTCGACGACGGCGTAGATGCCCTCGTTCTTCTTGTTGATCTCGTACGCCAGACGACGACGTCCCCAGATGTCGACCTTGTCGACAGTGCCGCCATCGTTTCGGATGACGTTGAGGAACTTGTCAAGGCTGGGAGCAACGGTGCGCTCATCGATCTCGGGATCGAGGATAACCATCAGCTCGTATTGGTGCATGACTAACCCACCTCCTTCGGACTCAAACGGCTACAGGATCTCTGCAGCAGGAGGGTTGTGCATACGTCACGCCGTGGAGGCCGCACATTCGCGGCACACGGGCAACCTAGACAGCATAGCGGATGCCACGCACCCGCGCCATTCGGCCCGCGCGACCGCCCGAGCATTCGCGCGGGCGTCGGAACCTCAGACCTCGGGAGCCTTCTCGCCGGCGCTGACCGGCCACCACGGAGCATCCGCACCGAAGCGGACGACCGCGAGGCCGCTCTTCGCGCCCGGCTTCACGAACATGCCCTCGAGGCGGGTGCCGGTCTGCGGCACGCCCGGCGCGGCGGCGGCCTTCGCCGTCAGCACCAGTTCGGTGCCGGTCGGGATCCCGTCGGTCGCCGAGGCGACCACCGTGGTGATGTCGATCGCGGTGTTCTTCGGCGTCGCGGCCTTCTTCTGGTTGACGACCCGCACGGTCGCACCCGTGACGTCGAGCGCGAATTCGGGTGCTCGCGACGACGGGTCGAATCGAGACAGTCGAACGGTGCCCGCGATCGAGCTGACGAGCGCGATGGCGCCGCCCGCGAGCACGAGCCCGCCGGCGATGCCCCAGAACCAGCCCCAGAAGTCGATGGCCTCGGGCGCCGCGAACGCCACCCGATCGGTGCTCGTGTTGAGGTAGACCGTCACGTCGCCGAGCTGCTCGTCGTCGGTCGCGAGCGTCTCGCGGTACTGCGTGCCGGCGAACTCGAACTCCACCACGAGGGCGCGGACCTCTTCGATGTGACGGTTCCGACGCGAGCCCTGCGTCTGCATGACCGTCGTCTCCTCGACGGCGACGGCCGAGACCTGTTCGGTGCGCTCGGTCGCCTGCGCGATGACCGGGCCGACGAAGACCAGAGACCAGAACCCGACGCCGATCACCAGCACCACGGCCCAGAGCACGTTGAGGCGCGCCCGCGCCTTCGTGTAGGTCGAGAGATGTGAGCGGTCGATGGTCGTCGCGGTCATGCGTGTGTTCCCCCGGAGGTCGGTGCGGTGTCGTCCGCGCCGATCATAACGACTCCGGAATCCCGCTCCGCGCGCCTGTGCATAAACCCGGCGTCAGGCGTCGCGCGACGCCCACCAGTCGAGCAGACGCTCAGTCGCGGCATCCGGGCCGATGGGGCCCTCGTCGAGGCGCACCTCGAGCAGGTACCGGTAGGCCTCGCCGACGACGGGGCCGGGCGCGACGCCCAGCAGCCGCATGATGTCGGCGCCGTCGAGCTCGGGCCGCACCGCGGCGAGCTCCTCCTCCTCGGCGAGCACGGCGATGCGCTCCTCGAGGTCGTCGTAGGCGAAGGCGAGCTGATCGGCCTTGCGACGATTGCGGGTCGTCACGTCGGCACGCGCGAGGATGTGGAGGCGCTCGAGCTGATCGCCCGCGTCGCGCACGTATCGGCGCACGGCCGAGTCGCTCCACGCGCCATCCGTGTACCCGAAGAACCGCAGGTGCAACTCGATGAGCCGCGAGACCGCGGCGATCGTGTCGTTGTCGAAGCGCAGTGCCCGCAGGCGCTTGCGCGCGAGCTTGGCGCCGACGACGTCGTGGTGGTGGAAGCTGACCGCGCCGCCCGCCTCGAAGCGCCGGGTCGCGGGCTTGCCGATGTCGTGCAGCAGCGCGGCGAGCCGCACGATGAGGTCGGGGGAGTCGAGCACGCCGCGCTCGATCTCGTAGTCGATCGCCTGGTCGAGCACGGTCAGGCTGTGCTCGTAGACGTCCTTGTGGCGATGGTGTTCGTCGCGCTCGAGCGAGAGCGCGGGCAGCTCGGGCAGCACGCGTTCGGCGAGGCCCGATTCGACGAGCAGCCGGATGCCGCTGCGGGGGGTCCTCGACAGCAGCAGCTTCGTCAGCTCGTCGCGCACGCGCTCGGCCGAGATGCGGTCGATCTCCGCGGCGAGGTCGGTCATCGCCTGCTCCGTCGCCGGCTCGACCGCGAAACCGAGCTGGGCGGCGAAGCGCGCGGCGCGCAGCATCCGCAGCGGGTCGTCGCCGAACGACTGCTCGGGCGCGGCAGGGGTGCGCAGCACCTGCGCCACGAGGTCTTCCACGCCGCCCGACGGGTCGACGAGCTCGAGCTTCGGCAGGCGCAGCGCGAGGGCGTTGACCGTGAAGTCGCGTCGGGTGAGGTCGTCTTCGAGGCTCGAGCCGAACACGACCTCGGGCTTGCGCGAGGCCCCGTCGTAGGCGTCGGCGCGGTACGTCGTGATCTCGACGGTCTCGCCGGCGATCTTCGCGCCGATCGTGCCGAAGGCGCGGCCGATGTCCCAGTGCGCCTCGGCGATGGGCTTGACGATCGCGAGGATCTCATCGGGCGTGGCGTCCGTCGTGAAGTCGAGGTCGTTGACGGGCCGCCCGAGGAAGGCGTCGCGCACGGGGCCGCCGACGAGGGCGATCTCGTGCCCGGCCGCCTCGAACGCCGCCGCGAGTCGCGAGACGGTCGGCGAAGCCGCCAGCTCGCCCAGCCGGTCGAGGGCTGTCGCGACACTCTGCATGCCCCTATGTTAAGCGCCGGGCGACGGATGCTTCGGCCCGCACGCAACCCGAAGCGCCTGTGGATGCCGAGCGAACGCCCGGGCGCCACGCCGTAGAATCGCCAGCATGGTGCCCGAGTCGAACCCTGCGCGCCGCCGGTGCTCACGGGTCGAATCGACGGAGAGCGCCCGGCGGCCGTCGTCGGCGGCGCACGTTGACCGGTTCCACCGACCCGGTCTCCCGACCTTCGGTGCGGCGATCGCCACGGCCGCGACGGTCGCGTTGCTGGCCTCCGCGCCGCTCGCGGCGAATGCAGCGGTCACCGGCGCATCGACCGCGACGGCGGCGCGCGCCGCGACGACCGAGTCTCGCGCCGACTCCGGCTCCGGCGTCGTGCTGCGCGTGGCACCGACGGTGACGACGAGCATCGCGCCCGACGCGCCCATCGCGCTCGAGATCGAGGTCGAGAACGCCACGGCGGAAGCCATCCCGGCGGGCGCCCTGCAGCTCTTCCGCTCGGCGGCCGCGATCGACGACACGGCCGAGCTCGATGCGTGGCTCGCCCAGGCGCCCGACCCCGACACCTCGGCAGCCGACGCGGCTGCGACCGAGGCGACCACCATCGACGGCGTCGAGGTCGCCGAGGTGGAGTCCACGATGATCGCCGCCGGCGCTGTCGAGGTCGTATCGGTCACGCTGCCACCGACGGCCGTCGACGAGATCGCCGGATCACCGGTGCTCGGCCTCGGCGTGGAACTGCATGTCGACGGCACGGTCGTCGCATCGGCCACCGACGCCTTCGCCAGTACGGCGGCGCCGACCACGGGCCCGACCGCGATCGCGGTCGCGGTTCCCGTGACGGTGCCGGCATCCGCGACCGGCCTGCTCCAAGCTGATGACCTGGCCGCATGGACCTCGCCGTCCGGACTGCTGACCCGCCAGCTCGACGCCGTCGAAGGGCGCCCCGTCGCGATCGGCATCGACCCCCGCATCATCGCCTCCATCCGCACGCTCGGCACCGCCGCGCCGAGCACCGCCGCGGCGTGGCTCGAGCGCCTCGCCGCGCTCCCCAACGAGATATTCCCCCTCGCGTATGCAGATGCGGATGTCGCGGCGCAGGCGCAGCTCGGCCTGCCCGCGCTCCTCGGTCCGACGTCGTTCTCCGACGTGCTCGATCCGGCGGACTTCGCGGGAGGCGCCGAGGCCGGGGGCGACGTCACCCACGAGGTCGACGGCACCGATGAAGGCGGAACGACGGCGCCCGAGGGAACCGACCCCAGCGCCACCCCCGTGCCGACCGAACCTCCGGCGGGCGAGGTTCCGACGACCGAGGAACTGCTCGACTGGCCGTATACCCGAACCGACATCGGCTGGCCCGCCGACGACACGGTCGCCGTCGGGAACCTCGCGTTCCTCGCCAGTGCGGGGCTGACGACCTCGATCCTCGCCCCGGGCAACGTGGTTCCCGGTGAGCAGTGGGCCAACGCCGCCTCGAGCGTCGATGGATCGACCGCCGTCGTGGCCGATGCGCGGCTCACGGCGCCGCTCCGCGCGGCGTCCGAGGCCCTCAGCGACACCGAGTGGCGCGCCGCGGCTGGCCAGCTCGGCGCCGAGCTCGCGCTGCTCGACGGCAGCGGCGACCACCCCGTCGCGTTGCTGGCGACGCTCGATCGCGGCGCCGGGTCGCAGTCGGCACGCGTCGCCGCCACCCTCGACGCACTCGCTGCGAACCCGCGCGTGGCTGCCGCGTCGCTCACCGACGCCATCGGAGCCCCTCCGGTGGCCCGCGAACTCGTCGACGAACCCGAAGACCGGCAGCGCATCGACAACGTCAGTCGCATCGTCCGCACCGACGCGAACCTGACCGCCTTCGCGACGGTGCTCGACGATCCCCGTGAGCTCACCGGCCCGACCCGCCGCGATGTCCTCGCCCTGCTCGACGTCGACTGGCTGGCCGATCGCCCCGCCTGGGACGCCGCGGTCGGCGAGTGGCTCGTCGCCCAGCGCCGAACGCTCGATGCGGTCTCGATCATCCCCAGCAGCCCCATCAACGTGGTGTCGTCCGAGACGGGCGTGCCGACGACGATCCTGAATGCCCTGCCCTATCCCGTCACGGTCATCGTCGACGTCACGCCGTCGAACGGCCGCCTCGTCGTCGAAGACCAGGTCACCGTCACGGTCGATCCCGAGTCGCGGAGCACGGTGACGGTGCCGGTGGCCGCCGGCATCGGCAACGGGGAGGTCACCCTCACCGTGTCGCTGACCTCGCCCGAGGGCGTACCGGTCGGCAGCCCCGTCTCGATCCCCGTCAACGTGCAGGCCGACTGGGAGGGCCTCGGCGCCGCGATCCTCGGCGTCCTCGTCGTCGTCTTCTTCGGCGTCGGCATCTGGCGCAACATCCGGCGCCACCGCAAGAAGCGGGCCGAGGCCGCAGCGATCGACGCAGCCGACGAGACGCCTGCAGGCGACCCCACGACCGACGAACCGGGAGACGAGCGCCGCGATGGCTGAAGACCGTATCGGACGCGCGAGCGCATTCCTCGCCTCGGGCACGATCGTCTCCCGCATCCTCGGGTTCGTGAAGGCGGCGCTGCTCGCGGCCGTCATCGGCGCCGGTGGCGCCGGTGCGAACGCGTTCGCCGCCGCGAATCAGCTGCCGAACACGATCTACGCGGTCGTCGCCGGCGGAGTGCTGAGCGCGGTGCTCGTGCCGTTGATCGTGCGCTCCGCAGCGCATCGCGACGGCGGAGTCGCCTACATCAACAAGGTCATGACCCTGGGCCTCGTGATCCTCGGGGCGGCGGCCCTCGTCGCAACGCTGCTCACGCCACTGCTGACGGCGCTCGTCGGCAGTCGCATGACCGACGGCGTGTTCGCCCTCGCCGTCGCTTTCGGCTACTGGTGCCTGCCGCAGATCTTCTTCTACGGCATGTACTCGCTGCTCGGCGAAGTGTTGAACGCCAAGCGCGTGTTCGGTCCCTTCACCTGGGTGCCGGTGCTGAACAACGTCGTCGCCATCGCCGGACTCGCCGTGTTCGCGCTGGTCTTCGGCACCGACCCAGACGGTCTGCGCACCGCCGGCGAGTGGTCGCCCGGCATGATCGCCCTCCTCGCCGGCAGCGCGACGCTCGGCGTCGCCATCCAGGCGATCGTGCTCTTCTGGTTCTGGCGGCGAGCGGGGCTCCGGTACCGCCCCGACTTCGCGTGGCGTGGCGTCGGCCTCCGGTCGACGGCCGGTGTCGCGAGCTGGACCTTCGGCATGCTGCTGCTCACGACGATCGCCGGTTTCGTCGAGACCTCCGTCGTCGGCGTCTCCGCGGCGTCTCCCGACGAAGCGTCCGTCAGCATGCAGCAGACCGCCTGGCTGATCTTCATGCTGCCGCACTCGGTGATCACCGTCTCGATCGCCACGGCGTACTTCACGCGCATGAGCGAGCACGCCACGACCGGCGACCTGGGAAAGGTGCGCGACGATCTGTCGAGTGCCGTGCGCGGGGTCGGCGTGATCCTGATGCTCGCCACGGCAGTGCTCATGGTGTGCGCGTTCCTCTTCGCCCGCGTGTTCTCATCGGTCGAACCGCTCGTGTTCGCGGGCGGTTCGCTGGTGCTCGCCTACCTCGTCGGCCTGATCCCGTTCAGCGTGCTCTTCGTCGTGCAGCGCACCTTCTACTCGCTCGGTGACACGAAGACGCCGTTCTTCATCACGCTCGTGCAGGTCGTGCTGATCATCGCCGGCACGCTGGCCTGCATCCCCCTGCCCAGTGCTTGGGTGGCGTTCGGCATCGCCGTCGTCATCACCGTCGCCGGCACCGTTCAGGCGATCCTCGCGGTCGTGCTGTTGCGCCGCCGCATCGGGCCGCTCGACGGTCGCCGGGTCTTCGTCGCCTACGGCAGGTCGGCGCTGGCGCTCGTGCTGCCCGTGATCGTGGGCGTCGGCCTGCTCTGGGCGCTCGGTGGAACGTCGTTCGACGGTTACGCGTTCTCGAGCGTCTTCAGCGCGATCCTCTCGATGGCGATCATCGGCGCCTCGATGAGCGTGGTCTACTTCGCAGTGCTCTGGATGCTGCGCTCGCCCGAGCTGCGCGGGTTCGCCGAGCCGCTCGTCGCCCGCCTTCGCCGTTGAGCGGCCGCGGCGCACGTGTCGCCGCGGCATCCGTCACACGCTGCACCGCACAGCTCCCGCGGAATAGTCGCCGCTTAGACTGTGTTGAGCATCTCGTGGCATCCGATTCGTTGAATGCTGCGAATCACCAGCAACGACGGGAGCGGGCTTGCGCGACATCATCATCATCGGTTCAGGACCGGCCGGTTTCACGGCCGCGATCTACGCCGCTCGCGCGCAGCTGAAACCCCTGCTCATCGCGAGCTCGGTCGAGATCGGCGGCGAGCTGATGAACACGACCGAGGTCGAGAACTTCCCCGGCTTCCCCGAGGGCATCATGGGCCCCGACCTCATGACGAAGCTCCAGGAGCAGGCCGAGCGATTCGGCACCGAGGTCGTCTACGACGACGTCGTGGAGCTCGAACTCGACGGCCCGGTCAAGCGCGTCAAGCTGGGCAACGGCGACGAGCACGAAGCCGCCGCGGTCATCTACGCGACCGGTTCTGCGTACCGCAAGCTCGGGCTGCCCGAAGAAGAGGTGCTCTCGGGCCACGGCCTGTCGTGGTGCGCAACGTGCGACGGCTTCTTCTTCCGCGAGAAGACGATCGCCGTCATCGGCGGTGGCGACTCCGCGATGGAGGAGGCCACGTTCCTCACCCGCTTCGCCAGCAAGGTCTACGTGATCCACCGTCGCGACTCGCTCAAGGCGTCGAAGATCATGCAGCAGCGCGCCTTCGACAACGAGAAGATCGAGTTCATCTGGAACGCCGAGATCGCGGCGATCCACGGCACCGATGCGGTCACCGGAGTCACCCTCCGCGACACCGTGACCGGCGACGAGCGCGGACTCGACCTCGACGGCCTCTTCGTCGCGATCGGCAACGACCCCCGCACGCACCTCGTGCACGGCAAGCTCGATCTCACCCCCGAGGGCACCATCGCGCTCGAGGGACGCACGTCGAAGACCTCCCTGCCGGGCGTCTTCGCGGCCGGCGACGTCATCGACCCGCACTACCGCCAGGCGATCACCGCCGCCGGTTCCGGCGCAGCCGCAGCGCTCGACGCCGAGCACTACCTCGCAGCACTCGGCAACGAGAACGCCGCCGAGGCCGTGCTCGAGACGGAGTTCGCCGTCATCAACTGACCGGGTTGTCGCTCACTGGAGCGACAACATGATCGCCGGGAGCGCTGCTCCGCGGCATCCGATCACCGAGACTTCACCAAAAGGAGAACGCAATGACTGCACGTGCAGTGACCGAGGCCACCTTCGAGCAGGAGGTCCTCAACAACGAGAAGGCCGTCCTCGTGGACTTCTGGGCAGAGTGGTGCGGCCCGTGTCGCGCCGTCAGCCCGATCCTCGACCAGATCGCGACGGAGCACGCCGACAAGCTCGACATCGTCAAGCTCAACGTCGACGAGAACCCCGGCCTCGCGATGAAGTACCAGATCACCGCGATCCCCGCGTTCAAGGTCTTCGAGAAGGGCGAGGTCGTCAAGACCGTCATCGGCGCCAAGCCGAAGCCCGCGCTCGAGGCCGACCTCGCCGCCTACATCTCGTAGTCGGCGGTCGAACTTCCAGACCCGTCCGGCGAAAGCCGGGCGGGTCTTTCGCGTCTCCGGGCGCAGCACCCGCAAGCGAGCGGATGTCGCAGGCCATCCGACCCCGAACGAGCACCCGGAACCCAGCAACTACCATGGAAACCCTGAACAGAACGGAAGCAGCGCAGTGACATCTGACGGCGTCCCCCAGCGGACCGGCAACAATCTCGACCCCTGGTACGCGAATTACGCCGAGCGAGCCGCCGGGCTGGCCGCCTCCGAAGTCCGAGCCCTGTTCGCCGTCGCCTCACGACCCGAAGTGGTCTCGCTGGCCGGCGGCATGCCGTACGTGTCGGCACTGCCACACGACCTCATCACCTCCTCGATGGAGAAGGTCATGCGCGAACGCGGCGCAGTCGCACTGCAATACGGCTCTGGTCAGGGTATTCCAGAGCTGCGCGAGCAGATCCTCGAGGTGATGGCCATCGAGGGCATCCACGGCAGCGTCGACAACGTCGTGACGGCGACCGGCTCGCAGCAGGCGCTCGACCTCGTGGCGAAGCTCTTCATCGATCCCGGAGACGTGATCCTCGCCGAGTCGCCGAGCTACGTCGGTGCGCTCGGCATCTTCCGTTCGTACCAGGCGAACGTCGCCCACGTCGCGACCGACGAGCACGGCCTGATCCCCGAAGCGTTGCGGCAGACGATCGCGGCACTCCGCGGCCAGGGCCGTCGCATCAAGTTCCTCTACACGATCCCGAACTTCCACAACCCGGCCGGCGTCACGCTCTCGGCGGAGCGGCGACCCGAGATCCTCGAGATCTGCCGCTCGAACGAGATCCTCGTACTCGAAGACAATCCCTACGGTCTGCTGCACTTCGACGAGCCCGCGCCGAATGCCCTGCGTTCGCTCGACCCCGAGGGCGTCATCTACCTCGGCTCGTTCTCGAAGACGCTCGCGCCCGGCTTCCGGGTCGGATGGGCGCTCGCACCGCACGCCATTCGCGAGAAGCTCATCCTCGCGGCGGAGTCCGCGATCCTGTCGCCGAGCTCGTTCAGCCAGATGGTGGTGTCGGAGTACCTGGCAACCGCCGACTGGCGCGCGCAGATCGACACGTTCCGCGGCGTGTATCGCGAGCGGAAAGACGCGATGATCGAGGCGCTGGGGGAGTACCTGCCGCAGCTCAACTGGACCAACCCGAACGGCGGGTTCTACGTCTGGGTCACGATGCCTGACGTGCTCGATTCGAAGCAGATGCTGCCGCGCGCGGTGAAAGAGCTCGTGGCGTATACGCCTGGTACGGCATTCTTCGCCGACGGTCGCGGCCGCCATGCGATGCGCCTGTCGTTCTGCTACCCCACGCCAGATGCGATCCGGCTCGGCATCCGTCGTCTCGCGACCGTGATCAACGGTGAGCTCGACCTGCTCGACACCTTCGCGGGCACCGGCCCGCTCCAGCTGCCACCGAGTGCGGGCTACGAATCCGCACCGCCATCCGACCTGAAGTAGTGGAGAAACACCTGATCATGAGCGATTCTTCCGGTCTCTCCGTTGTCGTTCTCGCTGGCGGTATCTCGCACGAACGCGACGTCTCACTCCGTTCGGGACGCCGGGTGGCCGACGCGCTCATCGCGGCGGGCCACCGAGTGGTGCTCCGCGACCCCGACGCCGGATTGCTCCCGTTCCTCGTGAACGAGCGGCCCGACGTCGTATTCCCCGCACTGCATGGATCGAGCGGTGAAGACGGCTCGCTCCTCGAGCTGCTCGCCGCGATCGGTGTGCCGACCGTCGGATCGTCGGGTGCGGCGTCGCGCCGTGCCTGGTCGAAGCCCGTCGCGAGCTCGCTGCTCGCCGCCGCGGGCGTCGACGTTCCCGAATCCATCGTGCTGTCCCACGAGGCCTTCAGAGAGCTCGGAGCATCGAGCGTGCTGAAGGTCGTCCGCTCAGCACTCGAGGGCGACCTCGTCGTGAAGCCGGCATCCGGAGGATCGGCCCAGGGCGTCACGATCGTCGACGACACGAACGACTTGCCGCGCGCGATGGTCGAGGCATTCACCTACGACGACGTCGCCGTCGTCGAGCGCCGCATCCATGGCACCGAGATCGCGGTCGCGGTCGTGGACACCGGCGACGGCCCGCGGACCCTCCCGGCGGTAGAAATCGAGCCGACCGCCGGTGTCTACAGTTTCCAGGCGCGGTACAACGCGGGGGAGACCACGTTCTACGCACCATCTCGGCTCGGCGACGCCGCGGTGACGGCGGTGTCGGAAGCTGCCGTGCTCGCTCACCGCACGCTCGGGCTCCGCGACCTCTCCCGCGTCGACTTCATCGTCGATGACAGCGGCCGCCCCTGGTTCCTCGAGGCGAACGTCATCCCCGGTCTCACCGAGACGTCACTCGTGCCGCTCGCCATCGAGGCTTCGGGCACGAGTGCCGCCGCCATCTACGGTGCACTCGTGGAGGCAGCACACGCTCGCGCCAACTGACGTTGAATCTGAAAGAGGGTCGGTCCGAATGGACCGACCCTCTTTCGCGTTCAGATCCGCGTGCGTTCCACACCATTCTTCCGGCTCGAATCGACTGATTTCGGTTCGTCAGAACGGATTCTCCGGGCGATTCGAGATCACACGCCGTCGAGATCTTCACCGAGATCGGTGAGAATCCGACGCAGGTCCTGAACGGTGGCGAAATCAATCGTGATCTGGCCTTTTCGTGCGCCGAGGGCGATCTTCACTCGGGTGTTCAGCCGGTCGCCCAGTCGAGCGGCCAAGTCCTCGAGGAAATCCTGCCGCTTGCCGGCAGCTGGCTTGGGGCGCGAGGTCTTCGGCTCCTTCGTCGCGACGGCTTCGGCGGCGCGAACGGAGAGTTCCTCGTTCACGATCTTGTCGGCGAATCGCTGCATCTCGGCGGCGTCGTCACCGATCGACAGGATCGCACGGGCGTGACCGGCGCTCAGCACACCCGCCGCGACGCGGAGTTGCACCGGCTCGGGGAGTCGGAGCAGTCGAAGCGTGTTCGAGATCTGCGGGCGCGAACGACCGATGCGTGTGGCGAGCTGTTCCTGCGTGATGCCGAAGTCGGCCAGCAACTGCTGGTAGGCAGACGCCTCTTCGAGCGGGTTCAGCTGGGAGCGGTGCAGGTTCTCGAGCAGCGCGTCGCGCAGCATGTCCTCGTTCGCCGTGTCCTTCACGACCGCTGGGATCGAGTCGAGGCCGGCGGCCTTGGTGGCGCGGAGGCGCCGTTCGCCCATGACCAGTTCGTACTTGCCCGCGAGTTCGGGGTGGCGTCGAACGACGATCGGTTGCAGCACCCCGAACTCGCGCACGCTGTGCACGAGTTCGGCGAGATCATCGGGGTCGAACACGCTGCGCGGCTGGTGGGCGTTGGGAAGGATGTCGTTCGGGTCGAGCCTGGCCAGGTGAGCGCCCGGAACAGTGACGAGTCCCTCTGCCGATGCAGCCTGCTCGACCACTGCGACCGCAGTGGGCTGCTGGGCATCGGACTCCGGGAAGAAGACGTCGACCGGGCGCGCTCGTGCGCTGTCTTCGCCGCTCGGAATCAGTGCACCGATTCCACGTCCGAGGCCGGTTCGTTTCGTTGCCATCAGTTCGACTCCTCGGGTGTTGCTGCTCCGCGACGAGCGATCTCGGCGGCTGCCTCTCGATACGACAGGGATCCGGTCGATCCGAAGTCGTAGCTGATCACGCTCTGACCATAGCTCGGCGCCTCCGACACGCGGACGGATCGGGGAATGATCGTCTCCAGTGTCTGCACGGGGAAGTGGTCGCGCACCTCCTGCGCCACCTGCTGGGCGAGGTTGGTGCGCGAGTCGTACATCGTCAGCAGGATCGTCGAGAGGCGAAGCTCGGGATTGAGGTGCTTCTCGATCAGTTCGATGTTGCTGAGCAACTGGGAGAGACCTTCGAGCGCGTAGTACTCGCACTGGATCGGGATGAGCACCTCACGAGCAGCGACGAATGCGTTGATCGTCAGCAGCCCCAGCGACGGCGGGCAGTCGATGAAGACGTAGTCGTAAGGGCGTTCCATAGTGGCGAGATGTGCATCGAGCGCCCTACGCAGCCGCTGCTCGCGCGCGACGAGCGAGACCAGTTCGATCTCGGCGCCGGCGAGATGGATGGTCGCCGGTACGCAGTCGAGCAACTCGTGCTCGGTCGACGGCTGCACGACCTCGGCGAGTGAGACGTCGGAGACGAGTACCTCGTAGACGCTCTTGCGTTCGGATCGGTGATCGACGCCGAGCGCCGTCGACGCATTGCCCTGCGGGTCGAGGTCGATCACGAGCACCCGAGCGCCCGCACGTGCGAGGCCAGCAGCGAGGTTCACGGCGGTGGTCGTCTTGCCGACGCCACCCTTCTGATTTGAGATCGTCAGCACGCGAGTCGACGGGGGCAGCGGCAGTACCGCTTCATCGAGTGCGTTGCGCCGACGGGTCTCGTCGGCGAGTTCGTAAGCCAGGGGAGTTCCTCCGTGATCTGACGATGTTTCACGTGAAACATCGGGGGCTTCGGTTGGTTCGTGGGGTGCTGCTGGCGCGGTGAGCGAGGCGACGGGTCTGGTGGCATCCGCCGTCGGAGCGGTCAGCGCGACAGGCGGCGATACCGGAGGAACCGTGACAAGCTCGGGCGGTGGCGCCTGCGGGTCGGCGGTCTCGCCCGGCACGGCGCCTTCCAGGCTTCCCGGTGCAGCGGTCTGCGGCGCAGCAGCCTCAGGGGCGATGCCGGTCGTGGCCGTCTCCGCAGCGTCGTGGGGCGTGCTTACAGCGGCGGTGCGCATGGGGTGCAGTGCGGAGGCAGTGTCGGCAGTGGCATCGCCGACGATCTCGCGGATCAGATCTTCGAGCAGCCGATCGGGGCCTGTGGGGTGATGCTCCGTGGCAGTCTCTGCAGGATCGACGTCGGCAGTGAGCGCTGCCGCCGTCGCGGCATCCCAATCGATGCTGCGCGACACGGTCTCATGGGTGGCGGGCACCTCGGCGTTCACGGGCGATCCGCTGGGCGAGTGGTCTTCGTCGACAGCCCGTGGCGCAGACGATTCCCCTGCCACCCGATCCGCGATACGAATCGCGGGTGACTCGACTGCGAGCGACGACTCACCTTCGGGTCGATCCGCAGTGACGGGGTCAGTGCCGATGCCGGCCGATGGGGCGTTGATTCGAGCCTCAGGGCTCCACTGCTGGGGATCGGACGAGGGTGATGATTCGACCTGTGGTAGCGCTGCTTCCGTCGGACCGGGAGCGGGCGGTTGGGTGGATCTCACGTGAGTGGTGCCACCGGTGAGCTCATCTGGGGAGGGCTGAGGGCGCTTGCGGTGAAACCATCCACGTCCCCCGCCCTGTGCCATGCCGACGCTCCAAATCCTTGGTACTCGAGAGATTCGCCGCATTCTGCGGTGTCCTCGATCCGAGAGTCAAGCCTAACCGGCGCGACCGACTCTCAAGTTGAAACACGTGCGAACTCCGCGAGATCCGAGCCGATCGTCCTTGGTAGGGCCGGATCGCCCGGCCGTTGCGCACTGTAGCGACCGACCAGCTGTTCGATTCGCCGCGTTTCACGTGAAACATCCGGTTCGATGCACGCTGGCGCCCAAGCGCTGGTCGTTCGCAGCAATGCATGAGCGGACACAGGAGGCGATCCAGAGGCGCATGCGAATGCGACCCGAACCCGAACCCGAACCCGAACCCGAACCCGAACCCGAACAGATCATCGCTGGCCCACGGGGACAGGGCACGAGGGTCGCGGGCCGGGGGCGCGGTCGCCCGGGGGAGTGGACGCAATGGCCGGCCCAGTCGGTGGCCGTCAGTTCGCGGACTGATGGCGACGAGGCTCCGATGCGGCCATCGCCGTCGCCACTATGTTGCCGTCGCCATCGCAACCACCCATCAACTCGCTGCCTCGCCCACGAGAGCCCGAGTCCACCATGGTGTTTCACGTGAAACATCGCCATCGCAACCGAGCTCAACTCGATCGCTCGCGCGCCCGTCACAGACCCGAGTCGACCGTGGCGTTTCACGTGAAACATCGCAAGTACCATCACTACCAAACCTCGACTCGATCGCCCGCGAGCCGGAGGCCCTGTGAACCATGGTGTTTCACGTGAAACATCGCGACGTCGTGTCCTGTTCGCAGCCCTCGCACGCGAACCCGAACTCGGCGAAGGGACACTCAGGTGAACGTCATCCGATCGCGCCAGTCACAGGGACCGAACGATCTCCATCGGACCGCGACTGATCCGATCCATGCTTCGCGCCCGCCATGAATACTCCCCGGCCACGCATCGCGGTGCAGCGCTCACGCATCGCGCCCTCACGATCATCGCGCCCTCACGATCCCGCGTTCCCGTCTGGGGCCCTTCGCTCGGGCATTGGCCGAAAGTGGCTGCACAGCGCGACCTGCGAGCAAGTCTGCGACGAGCTCGGATGAGGAGGAAGCGGGCCGACCGAGGGGAAGCGGGCCGACCGAGGGGAAGCGGGCGAATGTTCTTGAACGACAGTGGACTGGCCGGAGATCCACGCGCGCACCGCTACGAGTCGCGTGCGAGTCGTCGCGGCGTTCGGGAGCTCGACGGGTCCGGTGAATCCAGGTGTGGAGATTTGTTCTGCGATTCAGGGTTCGGTCCACGGCCGAGACGCTTGGGCCGACCCAGGTCCCCGATCAGGCTGCAGACCATCGGGACCAGGAGCAGGCTCAAGGATCCTGGTATGGCGTCGCGGTCGATATCCGCCACCGGAATCGGACTGCGGTCGCGCGCCGCCGAGCCACGGTTCTGGTCGCGATCCACAGGCCCAGCTCGCAGGAACTCGATCCGGGGATTGATGCCTGGGCGACGGCGTTCGGGACTTGGGCTGCGGAGAGCGGTCAGTAGATCGAACTGCGGAGCTTCGGGCCGCTGGATCGGGATACGGGTCCCGTCCCACAGCGTCCCGTCGCAACTGATTCGGATCTGAGGATCGACGTGGCAAGGGCTCGCGGTGCGAGGTTCAGGTTCGGTATTGCAGGCTCGGGCATCGCGCTTCGGGTTGTCGGCACCGGATCGCCGCACCCCGCACAGCTTCGCCGCACCCAGCACAGAGTCGCGGCACCACGCAGAGCGTCGCCGCACCCCGCACAGCGTGCCGCACCCCGCACAGCGTGCCGCACCCCGCACAGAAGATCGGGGTGCGGGCAGCCCTCTCAGGGGCGCGGCGCCAGAACTCGAGGATCGAGACCGGTGCCCTCGTACTGGACTCGGGCACCGGTTCGAACATTGCGGGTCCGGCTCGGCGCTGGGTTGCATTCGCGGATCGAAGCCCACACCCGGTTGGGCGCCGCCGAGGACTGGGCATCGAGAGGCAGGCCCATGGTTGGAGGGTTGCCGGGGTCGGGAAGGGGAGGCGCGACAGCAGATTGGGCGACCAGATGCGGGCCGCTGACTGCGATGGCCCGCACAGGGAGGGGGAGGGGACGACATGGGGCACACGACGCCGCAACTCCGGTTGGTCGTTCGTGGGTAAGGAGAGTGCGCCCAGGAGGAGTGAAGTCGCGGATCGACAACGGCGAATGGCGGCCCGGCGCGACGGCATTCGCCCGCCGCGCGTGCCTCGAGCGCGAAAGAGGTTGGCGTCACCGACACATGTGCAGGACGCCGCCGGACCAGCGAGATCGACCAGCGAGCACGATCGACGCGATCGACGACCACATCCGTACCGAATCACCTCACCACCTGACGCACGCGTTTCACGTGAAACGCAGCAACCACCAAGACTCCCACCCGTGTTTCACGTGAAACGAGCCACCGTGATTCGGCAGGTCCGACCCGCTGAGCTGATGGACGTCGGTATCGCCTGCCGTCGGGTCCGATCACACGGGGCTCAGCGGCGCGCTTGTGGTCGACACCCAAGGTGGGGCCATGACGAGGTACGAGGCTTTCCGGATCCGGCGCTCGAACGCATCGCGAACGGCGATTCTCGGGGCTGCGCCGGCAGGGTGCTCGGAGAATGAAGCAGCGAGTCGAGCCGCCCCCCACCTGCAGGCGAGTACCACATCGGCACTATTCAACGTTGTTCAGGCAATGAGGATCGGAACCGGTGTTTCACGTGAAACACCGTGTGCGAGGAAGCAGGGATGGGGGAGTCGACAACTCCGTCTCGAACAACGCTTGGTCGTGCGTGCGACGTCCTCGCGTTCCTCGTCGTTCATCCGAGTGGTGGCCATCAGGCCCTGAGTACTCCGTCGCACCGGGGCACTCGGCGAGGAGGGGGAATCCCAGCACGATCCCGACCCGATCCCGACCCGAAGCCCGAAGCCCACGACGACCGACCGTCGCGCATCGCAGCGAGGCGACGCTCGATGGGCTGACCGATGCACCAGCTCTTCGCGGCCTCCGGGGCTCCATCCATTGACCCTTCGCAATGCGGATCACCTGGCGCGCGCCGACACGGGTTGCAGCCTGAGAGCGGACGCCAGACGGCCCCTGAGACGCGGAGACTGCAGCCGATCACAGAAACGACGACGACCGCACACCCCGCCCGTGTGCTCTGATTGCGCATCGTGGTCGTCGTGCGCTCGTCGCCCCTCGACTGGTTCACCCAGACGCTACGGTCCATCGAGCCATACGAGTGGGTGCCTCGAATTGGGCGGCGCCGAACGATGCCGTGTACCTGGCAGACAGCCCCGAGCTGGCGAAGCGCCGACACCTTCGCCTTCGAAGGCATGTCGGTCACCGCGCTCCACCCGCGATGGCATCACAACGGGCGGCCATCGTCGCGCCGGGGGCGCGCAGCCTCGCCCGCGGGCAGACAGACGTCAGTCTCCGGGGTACTCGATGCGAGCGCCCCGACGATCCCGCAACCACTCACGCGGCGGCGTCGCGCACTCGCACCGATGCGCACCACCGGTCACCGAGCTGGATCGCCGTGCGCAGGGCGCAGGGCGCACCCGGGAGAGTGGAGCGGGGTCCGTTCAGCCCGCAGTGGCGCGGAACACCCTCGTGACCTCGGAGACGACGCCCTCTCCGAGCACGAGCACCTCCACGTCGTGCAGCTGGTACTTGCGGATGACCTTCTCGGCCGCGCCGATCTCGCCGTCGACTCCGGCGCCCTTCATGAGCACGAGTTCGCCGCCGGGTCGCAGCAGGGGAGCGGTGACGGGGATGAGTGTGCGGAGCGCGCTCACCGCCCGGGCAGTCACCTGGTCGAGCGAGTCGAAGAGCTTCGACTCCTCAGCGCGGGCGCGCACCACCGTCACGTTCGAGAGGCCGAGTTCATCAGCCTGACGCTCGAGCCACGCGACGCGTCGTTCCATCGGCTCGATGAGGGTGAACGAGACATCCGGTCGCATGATCGCGAGCACGATGCCGGGCAGGCCGGCGCCGGACCCGACGTCGCCGACCCGGCCGGGACGCAGCAGCGGTGCGACCAGTGCACTGTTCAGGATGTGCCGGGTCCACAGACGCGGCAGTTCGAGCGGGCCGATCAGGCCGAGCTCTTCGCCGTGGCGCGCGAGGGCGTCGGCGAATGCCCGACCACCCTCGATGTGCTCGCCGAAGAGTTCGACGGCCGCGGCCGGTTCGGGTTCGAGTCCGTCGATCATCGTTTCACGTGAAACGTCAGCCAACGCGGGTGATGACCGTGTGACGATCCGAACCCTCGCCGCGCGACTCCGAGTGGAGACCGCGCTCGGCGACGAGGTCGTGCACGAGCTTGCGCTCGTACGACGACATGGGGGGCAGGGATGCCTCGGCGGCACCGCCCTCGATGCGCTCGGCCGCGCGCTCGACCAGGCCGGCGAGTTCGTCGCGGCGTGCGTCGCGCGAACCGCCGATGTCGAGGATCAGGCGCGAGAACGCACCGGTCTTGGTCTGCACCGCGAGCCGGGTGAGCTCCTGGAAGGCGCTCACCGTCTCGGGCTTCGCGAGCAGGTTCAGGTTCGCACCTTCGCCTGCGTTGACCGAGACGTATGCGCGGCCGTTGCGCGCGTCGATGTCGATGTCGCCATCGAGATCCATGATGTCGAGCAGCTCTTCGATGTAGTCGGCGGCGATGTCGCCCTCTTCCTCGAGTTGCGAGGTCGAGCGGTCAGCGGCGTCGTGCTGTACGTCGGTCATGGGTTACTTCCCCTGCTTCTTCGCGCGAGCCTTGCTCACGGGCTGCTGGCGCTGAGTCTTCTTCGCCTCGGGCGTTTCGATCTCGGTCTGGGTCTTCTCTTCGACGACGAGCTTGCCCTTGCGGGCGAGGCGCTCCTCGCGTGCCTTCGCAGCTTCACTGCCGGGCGTCGGCATGTTGCGGATGACCACGAACTGCTGACCCATGGTCCAGAAGTTCGAGACGAGCCAGTAGAACATGACGCCGATCGGGAAGGCGACACCGGAGAACGCGAACACGAGGGGGAGCAGGTAGAGCATGATGCGCTGCTGGCGGAACATCGGGCTCGCCTTGGTCTCGGGCGACATGTTCTTCGAGACGATCTGCAGCTGGGTGATGAACTGCGACGCGGTCATCAGCACGATCATCGTCGCGGCGATGACCATGACCTGCCAGGGGTACTCGCCGTTCATCGCACCGATGAAGGTGCCCTTCAGGGGTGCGCCGAGGATCTCCGAGTTCGCGAACGAGTTGGCGAGGTCCTGGGTGAACACGCCGACGCCGGCCTTGTCGTGCTGGGCGTCGTTGAGCACCGAGAAGAGGCCGAAGAAGATCGGCATCTGCAGCAGCAGCGGCAGGCACGAGGAGAGCGGGTTGGTGCCCGTCTTCTTGTAGAGGTCCATCGTCTCGCGAGACATCGCCTCGCGAGAGAACTGGTCCTTCTTGCCCTTGTACTTGTCCTGGATCTTCTTGAGCTGCGGCGCGACCTCGAGCATGCGGCGCTGGCTCTTGATCTGCTTGACGAAGATCGGGATGAGCGCGGCCCGCACGACGATGACGAGACCGACGATCGACAGCACCCACGTCACACCCGCATCGGGGTTGAGCCCGAAGAACGTCCACATCGAGTGGAACGCGACGAGGATCAGCTCGATGACCCATTTGATGGGCCAGAGGATCAGGCTGAAAATATCAGGCATTGAGTGGGTCAGTCCTTTCGGAACACGGTGGAGGAGGAAAGCGCGAGGGCCGCGTCAGCGCGGCGGGGCTCGGGAGCCGAGGCGGCCGCTGCACGCGAGTCGACGTCAGCGTCGACGGGTGCACCGTGGCCGGCGGAACCGGGGGCGTGATCATGGGCGTGGCCGGTCGCACCGAGTTCAGCGGATGCCGCGGCATCCGACCAACCGGCGGGGATGACCCACCCGAACCGGGTGATGCGATACCGGGAGTGCTTCGCGGCGCGGACGTCGTCGATGCCGCCGGCCGACCAGGGGTTGCACCGGAGGATGCGCCATGCGGTGAGTGCCGAGCCGACGATGAGGCCTCGTTGCTGCACCGAGCCCAGGCCGTAGGCCGAGCATGACGGGTAGTACCGGCAGACGTCGCCGTACAACGGGGAAATCGCGGCCCGATAGCCGCGAATGAGGAGGACCCCGGCGTTGCGGGGGATGAGCGCAGCGAACAGGACGGCGTTCTTCACGCTATTCGCCCTTCTCCTGCGCGGCGGCGGCCGGCACACGTGCGCGGCGACGTTGGAGGGCGCCGAGCACCTCGGCGCGGATCTCGTTCCAGTCGGCGAGGGACGCCGAAGGCAGTGCTCGCACGACGACGTCGACATCGGAGATGCCGTCGCCGAGTGCCTCGTGGCAGACGGCCTTCAGCCGGCGACGCACGAGATTGCGGCGGACTGCGCCGCCGACCTTCTTCGAGACGATGAAGCCGAAGCGTGCGTCGGTGCCCGACTCCCGTGAGCGCACATAGCTCACGGTGTGGGCACCGGCGACCTTCGCACCTCGGCGCACGATGACTCGATAGTCGTCGGCGCTCGTGATGCGATTGGCTTTGGCGAGCACCGAAGAACTACGCGGAGAGCTCGGTGCGACCCTTGCTGCGGCGTGCCGACAGGATGGCACGGCCGGCGCGGGTACGCATGCGAAGGCGGAAGCCGTGCTTCTTGGCGCGACGACGGTTGTTCGGCTGGAAAGTACGCTTGCTCATTCTTCTTCTCCGGCGTTCGGATCTCCTCGCCGAAATTCGCTGGTTGCGTGGTGGCGGGAAAACTGGGTGCCCTTGACGGGCTGGGGTCAACTGATTAAAACTACGGCCTCGAGGGCTCGGGGTCAAACCGAACCGAGATCGATACGGCCGCAGTTCAAAAGAGACAGTATCGCTCGAACCTCAGGATCGCCTGTGGAACGACACGCCCGCGCTGTCGAATCCCTCAATCGGCATTTGTCGGGAGCGGCTTCCTCGGATAGCGTTTGACACCAGTTATCCCCAGCTTGGTGCGCGGATTCTCGGGCTTCTTCCGAAATCTCTTCACAGGCCGTGGACAACGCAGAGAACATGCGCCTCGCGCCGCTTGCTCCGTCGATCGGGGGATCGATGAGCGGCCAGACGATGGCTACCGAATGAATGCGGGGAACGATGACAGAACAGCCCATCACGGATACGTGGGCGACGATCCTCGATCGGCTGTCAGACGACGACGCGATCACCCCGATGCTCCAGGGATTCCTGAACCTGGTCGAGCCCAAGGGCATCGCGGCGGGCACCTTCTATCTGGAGGTGCCGAACGACTTCACCGCGAGCATGCTCAACCAGCGCATGCGGGTCTCGCTGCTCTCGGCGATGAGCGTGGTCGAGGCGCCCTCGCCGGTGACCTCCTTCTATGTCGTCGTCAATCCCGAGCTCGAGGAGACGAGGGCCCCCGAGCCGCTCTCGCCGTTCGTCGACGAGGCGATCGATCCGGTCGAGTTGCCCGCGTCGCCGCAGTCGGTCTTCGAGAACACGAACCCCGTCGCGTCGCGCGACACGAGACTGAACCCGAAGTACGCGTTCGAGAGCTTCGTCATCGGCCAGTCGAACCGGTTCGCCCACGCTGCAGCGGTCGCGGTCGCGGAGGCGCCGGCGAAGGCCTACAACCCGCTCTTCATCTACGGCGACTCGGGGCTCGGCAAGACCCACCTCCTGCACGCCATCGGTCACTACGCGATGAGCCTGTACCCCGGCATCCGCGTGCGGTACGTGAGTTCCGAGGAGTTCACGAACGACTTCATCAACTCGATCGCCAACAACCGCGGTTCCCTCTTCCAGCAGCGTTACCGCAACATCGACATCCTGCTGATCGACGACATCCAGTTCCTGCAGGGCAAGGCGGAGACGCAGGAGGCGTTCTTCCACACCTTCAACACGCTGCACGACCACAACAAGCAGGTCGTGATCACGAGCGATGTGCCGCCGAAGCACCTGACGGGCTTCGAGGACCGCATGCGCAGCCGCTTCGAGTGGGGCCTCATCACCGACGTGCAGGCGCCCGACCTCGAGACGCGCATCGCGATTCTCCGCAAGAAGGCGCAGTCGGAGCGGCTGCAGGTGCCCGACGACATCCTCGAGTACATGGCGTCGAAGGTGTCGAGCAACATTCGCGAGCTCGAGGGCACGCTCATCCGCGTCACCGCGTTCGCGAGCCTCAACCGCACTCCGGTCGACATGCCGCTCGTGCAGACGGTGTTGAAAGACCTCATCACGGATGACTCGGACAACGTCGTCTCGCCGGTCGACATCATCACGGCGACCGCCGACTACTTCAAGCTGACGGTCGACGACCTCTACGGTTCGAGCCGATCCCAGGCCGTCGCCACCGCGCGTCAGATCGCGATGTACCTCTGCCGCGAGCTCACGAGCCTGTCGCTGCCGAAGATCGGTCAGCTGTTCGGCAACCGCGATCACACGACGGTGATGTACGCGAACAAGAAGATCTCGGAGCTCATGAAGGAGCGGCGCTCCATCTACAACCAGGTCACCGAGCTCACCGCGCGCATCAAGCAGGTCAGCCGCTACCGCTGAGGCCGGCCGCATGCTCGGTTCCGACCGGCTCGGGTTTCGACAGGCTCAGGTTTCGACAGGCTCAACCGGAACAGGGGTGTTCGGCGCGCTCGAAAACGACCCGGAACGAGGTCTGCAGGCCCTCTGCAGGCCTCTGACGCCCGATTCCCACAGTTGTGGAGAACCTGTGGATTGTTAACGAGCAACCGCCCAGCGCCTGTTGAGACAGGGTGCTCGCCTGTGCAGAACGGTGTCATGCGTTCGGCATCGGAGCGAGGCATCCGCTCACGAACCCACACACTGTGCACAGATCGGATGCCTCCGGATCGGCACGGTTCCGCGGGTCTCCGAACACCATCCACAGTTTCCACAGCGGTTAACACTGTTAAGAGTTAAGGGTTTAAGTGGGGATTCCCACAACCTTGTGAATCGGCGCGCCTCGAGCGGCGGTCTCCGCGAACGGTTCGTGATCGATTCGCCCTCGTCTGAGGGAACTGTGCGGATAGCATGGGAGCCACCCAGCGACATCCACGACGGGAGTACCGTGAAGTTCCAGGTCAACCGCGACGTCTTCAGTGAGGCCGTTTCCTTCGCCGTCAAACTGCTGCCTCAGCGCACCACGCTGCCGATCCTCTCGGGCGTGTTGATCCAGGCGAACGACGACGGCCTCGTGCTCTCCTCGTTCGACTACGAGGTCTCCTCGCAGACCGAGATCCAGGCCGACGTCGAGGAGCCCGGCACCGTGCTCGTCTCGGGCCGACTCCTCGCCGAGATCGCCGGCCGCCTGCCGAACGCTCCCGTGCGCGTGTCGACCGAAGAGAGCCGCATCTCGGTGAGCTGCGGCTCGGCGAGCTTCACCCTGCTGTCCATGCCGGTCGAGGAGTACCCCTCCATTCCCGAGATCGGCGAGCAGTCGGGCGTCGTGCCCGCTGAGGAGTTCGCCGCGGCCGTCGCACAGGTCGCCGTCGCCGCTTCGCGCGACGACGTGACTCCGGTCATCACCGGCGTGCAGCTCGAGGTGCGCGAGAACAACCTCAGCCTGGTCGCCACCGACCGCTACCGTGTCGCCGTGCGCGAACTCGACTGGGACGGCGGGGGAGTCGCGAGCGAGGAGTCCGTCACGGCACTCGTGCCGGCGCGCACCCTGCAGGAAGTGGGCAAGACCTTCGGCCACTCGGGCACGATCTCGGTCTCGATCACGAGCCGCGACGACCGCGAGCTCATCGCGTTCAGCGCCGAGAAGAAGACGGTGACGTCGCTCCTCATCAAGGGCAACTTCCCGCCCGTGCGCCGACTCTTTCCCGAGACGGTCGACAACTACGCGGTGGTCAACACGGCAGAGCTCATCGAGGCGACCCGTCGTGTCGCCCTGGTGCTCGAGCGCGAGGCGGCGCTCCGCTACAGCTTCACCGCCGACGGCCTGACCCTCGAGGCGATCGGCAGCGAGCAGGCCCAGGCATCCGAGTCGATCGACGCGATCCTCACGGGCGACGACACGGTCGTCTCGCTGAAGCCGCAGTTCCTGCTCGACGGTCTCGGTGCCGTGCATTCGGAATTCGTGCGCGTCTCGTTCACGAAGACCGAGAACCCCAACAAGCCGGGCCCTGTGCTCATCACGAGCCAGTCCTCGCGCGAGCAGGCCGGCGCCGACAGCTACCGCTACCTGCTGCAGCCGAACCTGCTGCTGCGCTAGTCCGTCGTCACGGGCCGGGCCCGTCGTCGGCGGTGCGGGGTAGCGTGGTCAATTGCGAATCCGTCGGTTCCGGGGCATCCGGATGCCCCGCTGCTGAAGGGAGCCCAGCGTGCATGTCGCCCGGCTCTCGCTGACCGACTACCGCAACTACGCGCGTGCCGAGCTCGAACTCGGCCCCGGTGCGACCGTGCTGGTCGGGCGCAACGGCCAGGGCAAGACCAACCTCGTCGAGGCGATCGGCTACCTCGCCACGCTCGGGTCGCACCGGGTCTCGGGCGATCAGGCGCTCATCAGGGCGGGCGCCGATGCCGCGATCGTGCGGGCACTGCTCTCGCACGGCGATCGCGAGCTGCTCGTCGAGCTGCAACTCAATCGCCAGGGCGCCAATCGCGCTCAGCTCAACCGCTCGCCCGTGAAGACCCGTGAGCTGCCGCGGTATGCGCACAGCGTGCTCTTCGCGCCCGAAGATCTCGCGATCGTGCGTGGCGAGCCCTCGGTGCGCCGACGCATGCTCGACGAACTGCTCATCCAGCGCACCCCGAGACTCTCCGGCGTCATGGCCGACTATGAGCGAGTGCTCAAGCAGCGCAACTCGCTGCTGAAGAGCGCGCGAGCGCGCGGCCTCGCGGTCGACAAGCTGACCACGCTCGATATCTGGGACGAACGCCTCGTCGTGCTCGGATCCGAGCTCATCGATCAGCGTCTCGCGCTCGTCGACGAGCTCCGCGAGCCCCTGGCCGCGGCGTACCGCGCCATCGTCGACGCCGATCACGGGCCGGGCATGACTCCGCTGCTCTCGATCGACGGTGCCGACCCCGATGCCGACGTCGAGCAGGCGGTCGGCTCGACCGCGTCGACGGTCGGCACCCGCGATCGCTTCGCCGAAGCACTGCGCGTGCTCCGCCCGAAGGAGCTCGAGCGGGGCGTCACCCTCGTCGGCCCGCACCGCGACGACGTGGTGCTCCTTCTCAACGGGCTGCCGGCCAAGGGCTACGCGAGCCACGGCGAATCCTGGTCGTTCGCGCTCGCGCTTCGCCTCGCCTCGGCAGAACTCCTGCGGCGCGACTCGATGACCGGCGACCCCGTGCTCGTGCTCGACGACGTGTTCGCCGAGCTCGATCGGCTGCGGCGCGAGCGACTGGCCCACGCGATCGCGGGCTTCGAGCAGGTGCTCGTGACGGCCGCGGTGCTCGAAGACGTGCCGGCCCCGCTCACCGCCCGCATCGTGCACATCGCCGCCGGCCGCATCGTCGACGGCGAGGGCGAGCTCGCAGCATCAGCGTCGCCGATCGAGGTCGAGACAGAAGCTGCAGGCGAGGTCGAAGCTGCAGCCGAGGCCCAGCCCGAACCCGAGACGAAGACCGAGGCCGCCGATGTCTGAGGCCTCCCGCGTCTACCAGCACTTCCGTGAGATCTTCGGCGGCGAGCCACGCACGCGCACCGGGCGTCCGGGCAGGGTCCGCACTCGCGAGGCGTCCGGCAGCGAGCCGTTCAGTCCCGGTCGCGACCCGAAGCCGCTCGGCGACACCATCGACTCCCTCAGCGCGCAGCTCGGCTGGAGCGGTCCGCTGTCTCAGCACGACGTGCTCGCGTCGTGGGCCGAGATCGCCGGTGAGGAGACCGCGCGGCACACCGAACCCATCGCGATCGAGGGCGGCGTGCTCCAGGTGCGCTGCGAGTCGACCGCATGGGCCACGCAGCTCCGCATGATGCGCACCCAACTCGTCACCGAGATCACGACGAGATTCCCCGGAGCCGGCGTCGACACGATCCGCTTTCAGGGGCCGGATGCCCCCACCTGGAAAAAGGGTCCCAGATCGGTTCCAGGGCGTGGTCCGCGCGATACCTACGGCTAGGCAGGCAAATTCGGTCACTGGGAACCTGAAATCGCCCCAGAACGGCGCTTCGAGGCTTGCGTCGACCCTCGATTTGATAGGATCGAGAGTCGCCAGAATGACGGTCAGGAGCCCGATTCACACATGACAGCGGAACCGACGAAGCCCCAGCAGACACCGGCTTACGGTGCTGATGAGATCCAGGTACTCGAGGGGCTCGAAGCGGTTCGCAAGCGGCCGGGTATGTACATCGGCTCGACGGGCCCACGAGGCCTGCACCATCTCGTCTCCGAGATCGTCGACAACTCGGTCGATGAAGCGCTTGCGGGCCATGCCACCACCATCGACGTGACGATCCTGCCCGACGGCGGTGTGCGCGTCATCGACGACGGCCGCGGCATCCCGGTCGACATCCACAAGACCGAAGGCCGTTCGACGGTCGAGGTCGTGCTCACCGTGCTGCACGCCGGCGGCAAGTTCGGCGGCGGCGGCTACGCCGTCTCGGGCGGGCTGCACGGCGTCGGGTCATCCGTCGTCAACGCGCTCTCGACCAAGCTCGACGTCGAGGTGCGCCGCCAGGGCCACGTCTGGCGCCAGTCGTTCACCGTCGGCGTTCCCGACGCCCCGCTCTCGCAAGACGAGGCGAGCGACGAGACCGGCACGACGATCACGTTCTGGCCGAGCCCCGACATCTTCGAGACCGTCGAGTTCGACTACGAGACGCTCCGCAGCCGCTTCCAGCAGATGGCCTTCCTCAACAAGGGCCTGCGCATCACGCTCACCGACGAGCGCAGCGGCCACGTCGAGATCGACCCCGAAGACACGGCGGCGAGCGAAGCGGATGACGCGACTCCCGGTCCTCGCACCGACACCTTCCTCTACGAGCGCGGCCTCGTCGACTACGTCGAGTACCTCAACCGCTCGAAGAAGTCCGACCTCGTGAACGAGGAGATCATCTCCTTCGAGTCGGAAGACACCGATCGCAAGATCGCGCTCGAGGTCGCGATGCAGTGGACGACGTCGTACACCGAGTCGGTGCACACGTACGCCAACACGATCAACACCCACGAGGGCGGCACGCACGAAGAGGGCTTCCGTGCGGCGCTCACGACCCTCGTCAACAAGTACGCCCGCGAGAAGGGCATCATCAAGGAGAAGGACGACAACCTCTCCGGCGACGATGTGCGCGAGGGGCTCACCGCGGTCATCTCGGTGAAGCTCTCCGAGCCGCAGTTCGAGGGCCAGACGAAGACCAAGCTCGGCAACACCGAGGCGAAGTCGTTCGTGCAGAAGGTCACCTCCGACCAGCTCGGCGACTGGTTCGAGCGCAACCCCACGGTCGCGCGCGACATCATCCGCAAGGCGATCCAGGCCGCCACCGCCCGCATCGCGGCGCGCAAGGCGCGTGAGGCGACCCGACGCAAGGGCCTGCTCGAATCGGGCGGCATGCCGGGCAAACTCAAGGACTGCTCGTCGAAGGACCCGTCCGTCTCCGAGATCTTCATCGTCGAGGGCGACTCGGCCGGCGGCTCCGCCGTGCAGGGCCGCAACCCCGAGACGCAGGCGATCCTGCCGCTGCGCGGCAAGATCCTGAACGTCGAGAAGGCCCGCCTCGATCGCGCCCTCGCCAACAACGAGGTGCAGGCGATGATCACGGCGTTCGGCGCCGGCATCGGTGAGGACTTCAACACCGAGAAGGCGCGCTATCACAAGATCGTGCTGATGGCCGATGCCGATGTCGACGGCCAGCACATCACGACCCTGCTGCTCACGCTGCTGTTCCGCTACATGCGCCCGCTCATCGAGCTCGGCTACGTGTATCTCGCGCAGCCGCCGCTCTACCGCCTGAAGTGGACCAACTCCGACCACGAGTACGTCTACTCCGACAAGGAGCGCGATGCGCTGCTCGCCGCCGGCGTCGCCGCCGGCAAGCGCATCCCGAAGGACAATGGCGTGCAGCGCTACAAGGGTCTCGGTGAGATGAACCACCAGGAGCTGTGGGAGACCACGATGAACCCCGAGACCCGCACCCTGCTGCAGGTCACCATGGACGACGCGGCCGCCGCCGACGAGATCTTCTCCACCCTGATGGGCGAAGACGTCGAGAGCCGCCGCAACTTCATCCAGAAGAACGCGAAGGACGTGCGTTTCCTTGACATCTGATGTGATCAACCCCGGCGGCGACGACACGGTCGAGGGCCCCGGCATCCACGGCAGGATCGATCAGGTCGATCTGCAGCTCGAGATGCAGCGCTCGTACCTCGACTACGCGATGAGCGTCATCGTCGGGCGCGCGCTGCCCGACGTCCGCGACGGCCTGAAGCCGGTGCATCGCCGCGTCATCTACGCGATGTACGACGGCGGCTACCGCCCCGACCGGGCGTTCTCGAAGTGCGCCCGCGTCGTCGGCGACGTCATGGGCCAGTTCCACCCGCACGGCGACACGGCGATCTACGACGCCCTTGTTCGCCTCGTGCAGCCGTGGAGCCTGCGCTACCCGTTGGCGCTCGGCCAGGGCAACTTCGGCTCGCCGGGCAACGACGGCGCGGCCGCTCCGCGATACACCGAGACGAAGATGGCTCCGCTCGCACTCGAGATGGTGCGGGACATCGAGAAGGAGACCGTCGACTTCCAGGACAACTACGACGGTCGCACGCAGGAACCGGCGATCCTGCCGGCGCGCTTCCCGAACCTGCTCGTCAACGGCTCGGTCGGCATCGCGGTCGGCATGGCGACGAACATCCCGCCGCACAACCTGCGCGAAGTGGCATCCGGTGCCCAGTGGTACCTCGAGCACCCCGAGGCCTCGCGCGAGGAGCTGCAGGAGGCGCTGATCCAGCGCATCAAGGGCCCCGACTTCCCGACCGGCGCGCAGATCCTCGGCGTCAAGGGCATCAACGACGCGTACCGCACTGGCCGCGGCTCCATCACGATGCGCGCGGTCGTCTCGGTCGAGGAGCTGCAGGGACGCACCTGCCTCGTCATCACCGAGCTGCCCTACCAGGTCAACCCCGACAACCTCGCGATCAAGATCGCCGACCTCGTGAAGGACGGCAAGGTCGGCGGCATCGCCGACATCCGCGACGAGACCTCGGGCCGTACCGGCCAGCGGCTCGTCATCGTGCTGAAGCGCGATGCGGTCGCGAAGGTCGTGCTGAACAACCTGTACAAGCACACCCAACTGCAGGACAACTTCGGCGCGAACATGCTCGCGATCGTCGACGGCATTCCCCGCACGCTCTCGATCGATGGATTCATCGCGCACTGGGTCGACCACCAGATCGAAGTGATCGTGCGTCGCACGCAGTACCTGCTGCGCGAGGCCGAGGCCCGCATGCACATCCTGCGCGGTTACCTCAAGGCGCTCGACGCGCTCGACGAGGTCATCGCGTTGATCCGTGCCTCGGCGACCGTCGACGATGCCCGCGATGGGCTGAAGCAGCTGCTCGAGATCGACGACATCCAGGCCGACGCCATCCTCGCGATGCAGTTGCGTCGACTGGCGGCGCTCGAGCGTCAGAAGATCATCGACGAGGCCGAGTCCATCCAGGCCGAGATCCTCGACTACCAGGACATCCTGGCCCGGCCCGAACGCCAGCGCACGATCGTCTCCACCGAGCTCGCCGAGATCGTGGCGAAGTACGGCGACGAGCGTCGCACGCACATCATGCCGGGCTTCGACGGCGACATGTCGGTCGAAGACCTCATCCCCGAAGAGGAGATGGTGGTCACGGTCACGCGCGGCGGCTACGTCAAGCGCACGCGCAGCGACAACTACCGCTCGCAGCACCGCGGCGGCAAGGGCGTCAAGGGCGCGCAGTTGCGCGCCGACGACGTCGTCGAGCACTTCTTCGTCACCACGACGCACCACTGGCTGCTGTTCTTCACGAACATGGGCCGCGTCTACCGGGCGAAGGCGTACGAGATCCAGGAGGCCGGCCGCGACGCGAAGGGCCAGCACGTCGCGAACCTGCTCGAGATGCAGCCCGACGAGCAGATCGCCGAGATCCTCGACATCCGCGACTACAACGTCGCCCAGTACCTCGTGCTGGCCACGCGCGAGGGCCTCGTCAAGAAGACGGAGCTGACCGCGTACGACACCAACCGCTCGCGCGGCGTCATCGCGATCAACCTGCGCGAGGGCGATGAGCTCGTCTCGGCGATGCTCGCGGACGAGCACGACGAGATCCTCCTCGTCTCGAAGAAGGGCATGTCCCTGCGCTTCGCGGCGACCGATGAAGCGCTGCGGCCGATGGGTCGCTCGACCTCGGGCGTGAAGGGCATGTCGTTCCGACCGGGCGACCAGTTGCTCGAGGCATCCGTCGTCGCTGCTTCGCTCACCGACGGTGACGAGGCCGATGAGGCGGAGGCGAGCGCAGGAGACGACGCCAGGTACGTCTTCGTGGTGACCGAGGGCGGCTACGCCAAGCGCACCGCGGTCGACCAGTATCGCCTGCAGAACCGAGGCGGACTCGGCATCAAGGTCGCCAAGCTGAACGAAGATCGAGGCGACCTCGCGGGCGCCCTGATCGTCGGTCGTGACGACGAGGTGCTTGTGGTTCTTGCCAGCGGCAAGGTGGTACGCTCTGACGTCGCCGAGGTTCCCGCCAAGGGCAGGGACACGATGGGCGTCGTGTTCGCGAAGTTCGCGAACGACGACCGGATCATCGCCATCGCGAAGAATTCCGAACGGAATCTCGTGGAGGAGGCCGCAGAGTCCGAAGCGGCCGAGCCCGCGCGAGAGGAGTAACCCTACATGAGTAGCGTCGCCGAGAAGTTGGCCCGCAAGTCCAACCGGAAGACCCCTGCCAAGCAGGTGCGCCTTCGCCTGGTCTACATCGACTTCTGGTCGGCGGTGAAGCTGTCGTTCCTCGTCGCGGTCTGCCTCGCGGTCGTCAGCATCGTCGCCACCTTCCTCATCTACACAGTGCTGAACTCGACCGGCATCTTCGGCAAGATCAACGAGCTCGTGCAGGATGTCGCGGGCACCGGGGGCGACCTCACGTCGATCCTGTCCCTCGGCAACGTCATGGGATTCGCGGTCGTCGCGGCGCTCCTGAACCTCGTGGTCACGACGGCGCTCGGCGCCATCATCGCCGTGCTCTACAACCTGAGCGTCAAGATCACGGGCGGCATCCTCGTCGGATTCACCAACAACTGATGCCGCCCTCGGCCCGATTCGGAGATTTCCACCGCGTCCGGTAGTCTTTCCTCTGGCCGAAATTCGGGGATATAGCTCAGGCGGTTAGAGCGCTTCGCTGATAACGAAGAGGTCCGAGGTTCAAGTCCTCGTATCCCCACTGTGAACAATTCAATATGAACGAAACGGATGCCTCGGCATTCGCTCGGGGCCTTAGCTCAGTTGGTAGAGCGCCTGCTTTGCAAGCAGGATGTCAGGAGTTCGAATCTCCTAGGCTCCACAGTTCCCGAACGCCGGAATCTCGCGCACGACCGCGGAGTTCCAGCGTTCTTCATCTCTCGAGCCCAACGGACAACCCCGGGGCTCGGGCGTATTGCTAATCTCGATCCGATGCTGTCTGTTGGAGCGTGGCTCGTCATCGACGCTGTCCTCGACAATGCCATCTCGAGTGCGCTTCAGCCGGGCGGCGATGGCGAGGCCATCGCGCACGCGGAGTCCCTCCGCGAACCGGGGGTGGGCACTGAATGCGACGCACCCGCTCCGTGGGGAGGGTCCAGCCGGCTGGCCGCCACGGACTGCGACGTTCGCTCTCCGATTGGACGACGCGGATCTCGCGTTCGTGCTGACCCAGGTCAGCGCTGCTATCGGTGCGACCGAACGGATCATCTCCTCGGACAAGATTCACCCGCATGTCCGAGCCGAGCAGGAGCGCAGCCTCGTTGACCTTGAGAGCGCGCGTGCAGAACTCATCCGTGCGCCCGGCCAGTAGCGCAGTGGCGCGCTGGAAATTGTCGGGACCGTGGCGCTCACCGGTCGCAACCAGTCGTTCCGCGAAGGCGACCCACACGAACATCGTCGATGTAGGTTGCCGTCGACCAATCGCCGAGCACGGTGAACGCGAACGGTCGGATCACGAAGTACTCCTCACGCTGCGGATTCACCAGGAGCCTACTGAGGTGACGTGCCCGCTGCGCTCATCGCCGCGTCTCACACCAGCCGCAACCAGCGTTCGATGAGCGCGACGATCTCGTCGCGATGCGCGTCGATCTCGGCCGGGTCGAGAGCGATCACTCCACGGTCGGCCGCCGCCCAGCGCACGAGGCCGGTGTCGTCGTCGAAGCTGAAGCCCTCGGAATCGACGATCTTCACGCCCCGGTGCATCACGATGCGCACCTTTCCGCGTGGATCGGTGCCGACCGTGACTCGGTCGACGCCGTCGAGCGCGTAGTTCGGGCCGTTCCACTTGATGTTCTCGACGGTGCCGGCGGGCGCGACGCCGCGGATGCCGTCTCGGAGTCGCGCGAGCGTGCCCGCGAGCTCTGGCGGCAGACCGTCGAGATACCGATCGACTTCGGGTGACGCAGCGATCAGCTTCGACGCCTCGGTCATCGTGACGCTCCGTTCGCTCGGTGCCTCGACCATAGCGGCGCCGGGCGAGTTCGTCGATGCCCCCGCTACAGTGTGCTGATGGACATCCGCATCGCTGCGTACGGGGTCATCATCCGCGAGGGTCGGATTCTGCTCTCGCACTGGAACGAGCACGGCCGCTCCGGCTGGACATTGCCCGGCGGCGGCATCGAGGGCGCCGAGCACCCGGTGGTGGCGGCTCGGCGGGAGATCTTCGAGGAGACGGGCTACGAGGCATCCGTCGACCGTCTGCTCGGCATCGACACCATGGTGGTGCCGACGTCGAAGCGTCACTCGGGGGCCGCACCGCTCTATGCGATGCGCGTCGTCTATCGGGCGAGCGTGGTCGGCGGTGAGCTCCGCAACGAGGTCGACGGCTCCAGCGACGAGGCGCGCTGGTTCGCGCTCGACGAGGTGCCGCGCCTGAAGCGCGTGAGCCTGCTCGACATCGCACTGCGGCTGAATGCGGCCGAGCCTGCCGATGGCGTGCCGCCGGCGGGTCGAGAGTAGGAGCGGGCGCCGAACCGAGCTGAGCGCACAGGAGACGCGCCCGCGGCCGTGTCGCCGACGTTCCGACCGTCGAGGCCGAACCGTTCGCGACACGGCCGCGGGTGGCCGAGCTCCCCGCGGGTCGGCATCGTCGCGTCTGTCGCGATGCCGACCTGCGGGGGCCTGGCTGGTGTCGTGGTGTCGATGTTGCGCATGGTCGCTCAGATCAGCGGCTGTGCGATCAGGGTGATGCGCCGGAACTCGTCGGCCTGCAGGCGGGCTGCGGCGTGTTCGTTCCTGCGGCGCTCGGCGGTAGCCGAGTGCGTGCGCTGCTCGTCGCGACGACGGCTCCAGGAGAGGAGCGCGTGGGCGGCGCGACGTGCGACGCGATCGCTGAGCTGTCGCGCGTCGGCGCGGAGCGTGACGGTCTGCACCTGTGCGGTGCGGCCGGCGGAGATGGTGCTGGTATTCACGGTGATTCCTTCGGTGTGTGTTGTGTGTTGTGGTGGTGCGGGTGGAGCAGCGGCGGATCCGGTCGAGATCGTTCAATCACGGGATCGGGCCGACGTGGTTGCGGAGGTCGGTGGACGGATGCCGCGACGGCGGGTTCCACGGAGCTCTCCGGGCGTTCGGGCGCGCCGTGGCGCTCGATGGCGAAGGCCGGGGCGCGTCTCCGGGCCGGGGGGCGTGAGCCGAGGCATCCGCTCGCTCGGTGGAGAGCGGCCCGCGACGAGGTCGTGGACGGGATGCGCGGCGGGAGCCGCTGGGTCACGCCCGAGGGGCGGAGTGGACGATCAGGCGCGAATGCGCGAGACGTCGGCGTGAACTACTAGCAGGCCCGAGGCGCGAGGAGGACTCCCGTGTGGGCCGCAGTAAATGCTGGCGTGAAGATGTGCTTCATCATGGGTATCAACTCCTCTCTGTTCTGCAAGTTCAACAACGATTTTCGAGACTAGCGGGATACTCACGCCAACCGCAAGGTGTTTTCACAGATTCGTCGAGAATCAGGGTCTGCACTGACCGAGAGCACTCGCGGAGACGACGATGGCCCCGCCTGGATCAGGCGGGGCCATCGGAATTCGTGCGGGTCAGACTGCGGTGCTCGGGCCCGTGGTGGGCTCGTCGTCGGCGACCCAGAGCTCGTCGTCGGCCCGGAAGGTCTGCCAGACGGCGTACGCCACACCTGCTGCGGCGACGATGCCGGCGCCGATCGCGAGGTAGGTGCCGAAGCCGGGGCCGCTCTTCTCCTTGACGACGACGGCGGCACGTGGCGAGACGCGCTCGAGGGCGCGGCGCACACGGGCGTCGTTGGCGATGTCGCCGATCGAGAGCACGGAGCCGAGCGCGTTGCCGACCGTTCGCTCCATCGTGTCGCCGGCGGCGCGCGCGACGGTACCGGCCCGCTGCACGTTGGGGCGGACATAACTGTCGTACCCGGTGCGGACCCGCGGCACGACCTCTTCGCGCGTGAGGTGACCGAGTTGCCGGCTGGCCTCGCGCGCGACGGCATTGGCGTGCTCGAGCACGTGCTGCTGGTTCTCCCAGAGTTCCCCAGCGTTGCTCTGCAGTCGCTTGAGTTCCTTGCGGCGCTTGCGTGACAGGCTCATCTCGACCTCCATCGATGTGCAGCGAACCACTCCATCTTGCCACCGAAACGGCTGGAAGCGAGGTGGGAGTCCGAATACGGCATGCCGCTTGACGAATCCACCCGTGACAGAATATGAGGATGCCGATTCCTACCGCAGTCGCGACGCTCAACACCAACCACGGACCGATCAAGGTCGACCTCTACGGCGACCACGCCCCGAAGACGGTCAAGAACTTCGTCGGCCTCGCCACGGGCGAGATCGAGTGGACCCACCCCGCAACCGGTGAGAAGTCCACCGCGCCCCTCTACGACGGCGTCATCTTCCACCGCATCATCCCCGGCTTCATGATCCAGGGCGGCGACCCGCTCGGACAGGGCGTCGGCGGCCCCGGCTACCAGTTCGACGACGAGATCAACTCCGAGCTCGACTTCACCGAGCCCTACGTGCTCGCGATGGCCAACGCCGGCATCCAGATGGGCCGTGGAACCAACGGCTCGCAGTTCTTCATCACCGTCGGCCCCACCACGTGGCTGCAGGGCAAGCACTCCATCTTCGGCAAGGTGACCGACCCCGCGAGCCAGGCCGTCGTCGACAAGCTCGCCGCCGTGGCGACCGATGGTCGCGACAAGCCGCTCGAGGACATCGTCATCGAGAGCGTCACCGTCGAGCAGGTCTGACCGACAGGTGAGCGACTCGGGGCCAGATCGGGCGAACTTCTGCTACCGCCATCCTGATCGGCAGAGCTACATCCTCTGCCAGCGGTGCGGACGCACGATCTGCCCCGAGTGCCAGACCCAGGCCCCCGTCGGGGTCATCTGCCCGGAGTGCATGCGCGAGCAGCGCGCCAGCGCCCCGCGCACCAAGCCGGCCGTGCTGACGCGCATGCGATCGGCCGCCGGCCGTGGTGCACCCGTGGTCACGTATACCCTCATCGGAATCTCCGTGGCGGTGTACCTGCTGCAGATGATCCCCGGCCTCGGCGTCACGGGGGCGATCCGCTACGCGGGTCTCTATTCGCACCCGGGCTATCTCGAGCCCTGGCGCATGATGACGTCGGTGTTCGCGCACGGCAGCATCCTGCACCTGCTGCTCAACATGTACACCCTGTGGATCTTCGGGCAGCTGCTCGAAGGCCTGCTCGGCAGGTGGCGCTACCTCACGCTCTACCTGCTGGCCGGCCTCGCCGGCTCGGTGGGCGTGCTCTGGCTCGCACCGCCGAACATGCCCGTCGTCGGGGCATCCGGTGCCATCTTCGGACTCATGGGTGCGTTCCTCGTCATCCAACGCCGCCTCGGCGGGCAGTCGACGCAGCTGTTCGTGCTGCTCGGCATCAACCTCGTCATCGGGTTCATCCCCGGCATGAACGTGGCCTGGCAGGCGCACCTCGGCGGACTCGCCGCCGGCGCCCTCATCGGCTTCATCCTGGTCGAGACGCGCAAGCGGTCGCAGCAGCGCCTGCAGGTCTGGCTCCTGGTCGCCGTGGGCGCGGTGCTCGTGCTGCTGAGCCTGCGCTACTTCCTCTTCCCGATCGCCTGACGCCGTTCGAGGTTATCCACAGCTCTCTCCACAGTTGGCGAGAGTTACACCGGTGTAATTGTCGTCATTCCGGGGGACACGGGGCATTCCGGTTCTCCACACCCTGTGGAGAACTGTGCATCGATGCAGCACGTGCAGCCACCGGTGGCACGAACAGCAGAGGGGCGGATGCCGCAGCATCCGCCCCTCTTGCGTGGTCGTCGCGCCGGCTAGCGCCAGCGGGTGGTCATGAGGAAGCCGATGAAGGCGATGCCGAAGCCGATCAGGATGTTCCACGATTCGAGGCTGGCGATCGGGTACGCACCCTGGCTCACGTAGAACACGATGATCCAGGCCAGCCCGACGAGCATGAAGCCGAACATGACGGGCTTGAACCACACCGGGTTCGGAGCCTCTTCGCCGCTCGCCTGTTCTGCGCGCGCGGGCTTCGATGATTTCGTACGTGCCATGCGGGTGATTCTAGCCGAGTGAAGGCCTGCGAACACATTCGGTTCCCTGCTCCGCGGGCTAGAATCGCCCTCATGTCCGAGTCCCAGGCCGATACGCGGCATGCACGCCGCTCGGCGGAGGGCCGGCGCCCCCGTGTGAGCGTCGTCGGCGTGCTGGGCGAGCTGCTGCTCACCGCCGGGGCGTTGATCCTCCTGTTCCTCGGGTGGCAGCTCTGGTGGAACGACGCGATCATGGCCGGCCAGCAGTCGTCAGCGGCCTCTGAGCAGAGCAGCAAGTGGCTCGAGCAGGCCCGCGCGAGCCAGGGTGCCACGCCGCCGCCCGCGCCGGCCGACTACGGCGATCCGGTCGTCGACACGACCGAGTACGCCAACGGCGACGCGTTCGCGGTCATGTACGTGCCCCGCTTCGGCGAGGATTCGCAGCGCACCATCGCCGAGGGCTACGGACTCGACGTGCTCAACAGCTTCGACCTCGGCGTCGGGCACTACCCGCAGACGCAGAGGCCGGGCGAAGTCGGCAACTTCGCGATCGCCTCGCACCGCAGCGCATACGGCGGCGGCATGCACGAGATCGAGCAGCTCCAGCTGGGCGATGCGATCTACATCCAGACGAAGGACGGCTGGTACACCTACCGGTTCCGCGACTTCGAGTACGTGACGCCCGAGACGGTCGACGTGCTGGCCCCGGTGCCGCATCACCCCGATCTCGCACCGACCGACCGCATCGTCACGCTCACGAGCTGCAATCCGTTGTACTCGACCGCCGAGCGCATCATCGCCTACGGCGTGCTCGAGTCGTGGCAGCCGAGTACGGCCGGGGCCCCGGCCGAAATCGCGCCGATCGTCGCGAAGTGGGAGAGCTGAGACATGTACGGTGCACTCTGGAGGGTGCTGCCCGGCCCCGTGTGGTTGCGCATCATCCTGATGCTGCTGCTCGTCGCCGCCGTCGTGTTCGCCCTCTTCACGTGGGTGTTCCCGTGGGTCGACGGCATCCTGAATCCGATCAACGTCACGGTGGAGTGAGCTGACATGGAAAACGCCCCGACCCGGGTGCTCGTGGTCGACAACTACGACAGCTTCGTCTACACGCTGAACGGGTACCTGCAAGAGCTCGGCGCCGAGACCGAGGTCGTGCGCAACGACTCGTTCGAGGTCGCCGAGGTCGCCGAACGCATCGCCGCGTACGACGCCGTGCTGATCTCTCCGGGGCCGGGCAAGCCATCGGATGCCGGTGTGTCGATCCCGATCGTCGAGACCGCCCTCGCCTCGGGGCAGCCGATCCTCGGCGTCTGCCTCGGCCACCAGGCGATCGCCGAGGCGTTCGGGGCGGTCGTCACGAACGCCGAAGAGCTCATGCACGGCAAGACCTCGCTCATCACGCACGACGGCAGCGACTTCTACGACGGGGTGCCGCAGCCGTTCACGGCGACCCGCTACCACTCGCTCGCCGTGGTCGACGACACGGTGCCCGCCGAACTCATCGTGACGAGTCGCACACAGGGCGGCGTCATCATGGGGCTGCGGCATGAGAGCGCCCCGATCTTCGGCGTGCAGTTCCACCCCGAGTCGGTGCTGACCGAGGGCGGCTATCGCATGCTCGGCAACTGGCTGGCGGTCGCGGGCATGCCCGAGGCTCGTGAGCGGGCGGTGGGCCTGAGCCCGCTCGTGCGGGCTACCGCCGGCTGAGGGCTCGACCAGGACCGATACGGGGTCCGAGACGCTCGCTGCGCCCGCTGATCAACTGCGCGGGCTCAGCCTGCGCAGTAGGTGAGCTCGACCGTGGAGTGCTGCGGCACGTCACCGGGCGGGAGCGACTGCTGCGTGACCGGTGAGCCGGGCTGCGCCGCGCACGAGCTGTCGGGTTTGGGAACGGCCGTGAGCTGCAGGTTCTCAGCCGCGAGATAGGAGGTCGCCGCCTCGAGCGTCTGACCCGTCACGTCGGTGAGCGTGACGTTGCCGCTCGAGATGCGGAAGTCGACGGTCGAGCCGACCTCGACCGCAGTGCCCGCCTCGGGCGAGGTGCCGAGCACGGTGTCGGCCGGAACGGTCGGCGACGATTCCCTCGTCTCGACACCCGCGACGAGGCCGATGGCATCGAGGTCGGCCTTCGCCTGTTCGAGGGTCTTGTTCCGAAGGTCGGGCACGTTCACGGCCTGCTTGCCGGTCGAGACGAACACGGTCACGGCCGTGCCGTTGTCGACGATCTCGCGAGCAGGGGGGTCGGTGCCGATCACCTGGCCCGCGGGCACCGTGTCGTCGGTCTTCTCGACGGGGGTCGCGGGCAGCCCGAGCTCCTGCAGGATGTCGACGGCCTCTTCGTAGGTGCTCCCGGTGAGCACGGGGATCTCTTTGACGTTCGACGGCAGCTCGGCGGTCGGCTGCAGGTTGAAGGCCCAGTACATGACGGCGATCACGATGACGATGACGCCGATGATGCCCGACCAGATCCAGATCGCCGGCGGCCGGCGCTGGGTTCTGGTCATCGTCTCGTCTTCTGCCAGCTGTCGCAGGGCGAGCTCGGAGCTCGAGAGCGAGCCGGTCGGGGCGCCGAAGAGCATCGTGGCCTGGTCGGGCTCGCGGTGCACGGGCACCTGACCGGCGGCCGCGGTGTCGACGTCTGCGCGGAACTCGGCGGCCGTCTGATAGCGCTGATCGCGGTTCTTCGCGAGGGCGTGGAGCACCACCGAGTCGAGCGCCGGCGAGACCTTCGGGTTGACGACGCTCGGCTTGACCGGGCGCTCGCTGACATGCTGGTAGGCCACTGCGACCGGGGTGTCGCCGCGGAACGGCGGTCGACCGGTCAGCATCTCGAACAGCACCACGCCCGTGGAGTACAGGTCGGTGCGGGCGTCGACGGTCTCGCCCTTCGCCTGCTCGGGCGAGAAGTACGAGGCGGTGCCGAGGATCGCCGTGGTCTGCGCCACGGTCGTCGACGAGTCGGAGACGGCACGTGCGATGCCGAAGTCCATGACCTTCACCTGACCGGCGGTCGTGATCATGATGTTGCCGGGCTTGATGTCGCGGTGCACCACGCCTGCACGGTGCGAGTACTCGAGCGCGGTGAGCACGCCGTCGATGACCCGAACCGCCGCGGACGCCTCGAGCGGACCATCGTGGATGATGTCCTTCAGCAGGCGGCCTTCGACGAACTCCATGATGATGAACGGAAGCTGCACCTCCTGCCCGGCGGAGTCGACGATCGTCTCCTCACCGGCGTCGAAGACGCGAACGATCGTCGGGTGCGCCATCCGGGCAGCCGACTGTGCCTCTTGACGGAACCGCATGCGGAACGCGGGGTCGGTTGCGAGCTGCGGCTTCAGCAGCTTGATCGCGACCTGACGCCCCAACCTGGTGTCGGTGCCGACGTGGACATCGGACATGCCGCCGCGCCCGATGAGAGCGCCGATGCGGTATCGCCCCGCGAGCACCCGTCCTTCATCGTTCACGTGCGGTCCTGTTCCTCTCGTCGAAATCCTCGGCCTCGGCCTACGGGGCCGGGAGCACGGTCACCGTCGTCGACGGTGACGCCGGCGAGCCTACGGACCCGCAGTAGTAGACGAAGGTGACCGTGAGCTCACCACTCGTCTCGGCGGTCGTGGTGAGCACGGTCTCGGTCGCCCCGGCGCCCGACGGCTGCGCCTTCGGAGCCCCGGTGCCCTGAACCGTCACCTGGTATCCCGACAACGTCTGACCACTCGGGCAGCTCTGCGTGTCCCACGAGACCGTGAACGGCTGGTTGCCGCCGGCAGGGATCTCAGTCGGGTCGACGCGGGGTGCCGATGAGGGAGCGCTCGGGGTCTCGGGATCTCCGTAGTAGGTGATCGTGACCTCTGAGCCCACCTGCATGTTGCCGGTCGGGTTCACGTCGTAGACACGCCCGGCCTCGTTGGCGTTCACGGCGGGGTTGCCCTCGGCCGCGTTGACGACCATGCCCAGCTCTTGGAGCTTCGCACGCGCCTCGTCGACCGTGAGGCCCAGATAGTCTTCGCGGTTGACCTCGGCGGTCGTCGGTGCCTCGCTCGACGGCGGTGGGCTCGACGGCGGCGTGCTCGCGGTCGTCGACGGCGGCTTCGTGGAGGACGACGCAGGCGGCTCCTTGCCGCCGCCGTTCAGTGCGAGCGCGATGATCGTGCCGATCAGCACGATCGCGAGGAGCGCGATCAGCACGATGAGCGGCCACGTCCAGGGGCTGCGCTTCTTCTCTTCGACGGGTTCTTCGTCTTCGCCCGCGGCGCCTGCCGACGGCAGCACCGTCGTGGCAGCGGTGGCACCGGCCGTGGGCATGAGCATCGTCGCGGCGGTGGCACCGGCGGCGCCGAGCACCGCGGGCACCGCGGCGGCTGCGGCCTGCACGTCGCCCCGGCGAAGCGCCGTCGCGGCACGCGCGAGATGCGCGGCGGACTGCGGCCGGTCGGCCGGGTTCTTCGCGATGCATCCGTAGACCAGGTTGCGCACCGGCTCGGAGACCGTGACCGGCAGGTCGGGCGGCGTCTCGTTGATCTGCGCCATTGCGATCGCGACCTGCGACTCGCCCGTGAACGGGCGGCGGCCGGCGAGTGCCTCGTAGGCGACGATGCCGAGCGAGTAGATGTCGGTGGTCGGCGACGCCGGGTGACCCGACGCCTGCTCGGGCGAGAGGTACTGCACGGTGCCCATGACCTGGCCGGTGGCCGTCAGCGGCACCTGGTCGGCGATGCGCGCGATGCCGAAGTCGGTGATCTTGACGCGGCCGTCGGGCGTGATGAGCAGGTTGCCGGGCTTGATGTCGCGGTGCACGAGACCCGCAGCGTGCGCGGCCTGCAGCGCTGCGGCCGTCTGCGCGACGATGTCGAGCACCTTGTCGGTCGAGAGCACGTGCTCCCGCTCGAGGATCGTCGACAGGGCCTCGCCGGGCACGAGCTCCATGACGAGGTAGGCGCTGCCGTCCTCCTCGCCGTAGTCGAACACGTTGGCGATGCCCTCGTGGTTGACGAGCGCGGCGTGACGGGCCTCGGCGCGGAAGCGCTCGAGGAAGCCCGGGTCGCCCAGGTACTCGTCTTTCAGGATCTTGATCGCGACCTGGCGACCGATGACGAGGTCTGTGGCCTGCCACACCTCGCCCATCCCGCCGATCGCGATGCGGGACTGCAGTTCGTAGCGCCCTCCGAAGGTGAGCCCTGCGCTCGGTCTCATTTGTTCAGCACCGCCTCTAGTACCTGCTTTGCGATGGGAGCGGCGATGAGATTGCCGTACCCTTCCTGACCAAGTCCCCCGCCATCCTCAACGAGTACCGTGATTGCATACTGAGGATTGTCGGCGGGGGCAAAACCGGTGAACCAGAGAGTGTAGGGGTCACTCTCTCCGTTCTCCGCTGTACCCGTTTTACCGGCCACGCTGACGCCGTCTATTCTTGCATTACTCGCGGCCCCGTTCTCGACGCCGTTGACCATCATGCCGACCATCGTGTTCGCCGTCTCCTCGCTGATCGCGCGGCCGAACTCCTCGGCTTCGAACTCCTGCAGCGGAGTGAAGTCGGGCGCCGTGATCTGGTCGACCAGGTTCGGGTTCATCACGATGCCGCCGTTGGCGATCGCGGCCGACACCATCGCCATCTGCATGGGCGTCGCACGCACCTCGTACTGACCGAACGCGGTCAGAGCCGTCTGCGCGTCGTCGAGTGCACGCGGGTACACGCTCGCCTCGGTGGCCGTCGGGATCAGGAACTCGGTGTTGAACCCGAACTTCTCGGCCTGCTCGCGGATCGCGGCGTCGCCGAGCTCGATGCCGAGTTCGGCGAACGGGATGTTGCACGAGAGCCGGAGGGCGGTCGCGATGCTGACGGTCTCGCCGCCGCCGCAGTCGCCGCCCTCGGTGTTGCGCACGACGGAGTCGGTGCCCGGCAGCGTGAACGAGCTCGGGTTCGGCAGCTGGCTCTCGGGCGTGTACTTGCCCGACTCGAGGGCCGCAGCGACGGTGACGAGCTTGAACACCGAACCGGGCGGGTTCATGTCGCCGCCCGTCGCACGGTTGAACAGCGGGTCGGCCGGGTCGGCGAGCAGCCCCTCGTAGGTGGCGGTGACCGCCGCCGAGTCGTGCACCGCCAGCGCGTTCGGGTCGTACGTGGGCTTCGTGACCATCGCGAGGATGCGACCGGTCGACGGCTCGGTGACGATCACCGCCCCGGTGTAGTCGCCGAGCGCGTCCCAAGCGGCCTGCTGCGCGACCTCGTCGATCGCGACCTCGACGGAGGCGCCCATCGGGTCCTGCCCGGAGATCAGGCGGTTGATCGAGTCGAAGAACTGGCTCGACGACTGGCCGCTGAGGTACTCGTTGACCGAGCGCTCGAGGCCGGTCGCCTCACCGTTGACGGGGAGGTAGCCGGTGACGGGCGCGTACAGGGGCCCGTTCGAGTAGATGCGCTGGAACTTGTAGTCGTCGGCGGAGGGTTCCGAGTACGCGATCGGCTCCCCGCCGACGAGGATCGGGCCGCGCTCGATCGAGTAGCTCTCGTAGAGCGTGCGGGAGTTGCGGGCGTCGGCGTTGAGGGCGTCGGCTCGCACGTACTGGATGATCGTCGACGAGACGAGCAGGGTCAGGAACATGAGGAACGCGACGATGGAGACGCGCTTGAGTTCGCGGTTCATCCGTCGATCACCAGCCTCGGATGGTTGCGGACCGTGTCGGAGAGCCGCAGCAGCAGCGCGACGATGATCCAGTTGGCCACGAGCGAGGAACCGCCGGCGGCGAGGAACGGCGTCGTGAGTCCGGTCAGCGGGATGACCCGCGTGACGCCCCCGACGACGATGAAGACCTGGAGCGCCACGACGAACGCGAGCCCGACCCCGAGCAGCTTGCCGAAGTCGTCCTGACCGGCGAAGCCGATGCGGAAGCCGCGCGCCACGAAGAGCAGGTAGAGGGCGAGGATCGCGAAGATGCCCGCGAGGCCGAGCTCTTCGCCGAGGCTCGCGATGATGTAGTCGCTCTGCGGAACCGGGGTGAGGTCGGGTCGGCCCTGCCCCCAGCCGGTGCCGATGAGGCCGCCGTTCGCGAGCCCGAAGAGTCCCTGCACGAGCTGGTAGCTGCCGCCGATCTCGGCATCGAATCGATCGGGGCTGAACGGGTCGAGCCAGTTGGCGAATCGGTTGCCGACGTAGTCGAGGGTCTGGCTCGCGATGATGGCGCCGCCGATGAAGAGGCTCAGCCCGAGCACGACCCACGAGAGCCGGCTCGTCGCGACGTAGAGCATGACGAGGAAGAGCCCGAAGTAGAGCAGCGCGGTGCCGAGGTCGCGCTGGAACACGATGACGGCCATCGACAGGGCCCACACGATGAGGAGCGGGCCGAGGTCGCGCGCCCGCGGGAACTGCATGCCGAGGAACTTCGTGCCCACCATCGACAGCGAGTCGCGGTTGCGCACGAGGTAGCCGGCGAAGAAGACGGCCAGCGCGATCTTCGCGATCTCACCGGGCTGGAAGGTCGCGATGTCGCCGATGCCGATCCACACCTGGGCGCCGCCGCGCTCCTGGCCGATGCCCGGCACGAGCGGCAGGATGAGCAGCACGATGGCGACGAGCCCGGCGAGGTAGGTGTAGCGGAAGAGCACGCGGTGGTTGCGGATCACGAGGATCGTCGCGATCGCGCAGATGATCGCGATCGCGCTCCACGCGATCTGGCGCACCGCGGCGCTCTCCCAGCCGACATCGCCGTATGCGATGTCGATGCGGTAGATCATGGCGATGCCGAGGCCGTTCAGTACCGTTGCGATCGGCAGCAGGAACGGGTCGGCGTCGCGCGCCACGAAGCGCATCGCGATGTGCAGCCCGAAGACGAGGAGCGACAGGCCGGCGCCGAGCAGCACGAGCTGCGTGTCGACGTGACCGAGCGCCCCGAGCTGTACGAGCACGATCGCCGAGGCGTTGATGAAGCACGCCACGAGCAGCAGCCAGAACTCGAGGTTGCGCAGCTTCTGCGGCATCCGGATGCGACGGACGCCCTCTGGCGGAGTGGCGGTGGGCACCGCCGATTGGAGGTCACTCAACGGATTCCTCCAGCCTCTGCACGATGCGGTACGCCTCGGCGTACGAGCCCGCGCTGATCGTCTGCTGGACCCGCTGCTGGTCGTAGGTGCGCAGTTCGGCGACGTCGAGGTCGGTCTCGGTGTCCAGCTCGTGCAGCGAGATCGGCCCGAGGTTCTGCTGGATGCCCTGGTAGATCGCGACCCTGCCGTTCGATTCGCCGACGTAGAAGCGGGTCTGCGTCCACTGGTAGCCCAGCGTGAAGGCCGCCACGATGGCGCCGATCAGCAGCACGATCCAGAAGCTCCACACCCAGCGTCGTCGTCGGCGGCGGCGGGCGTCCTCCTCGATGATCTCGTCGAAGAAGTCCTCGGAGTCGGGCTCGAAGTGCGTCTCCTGCACCGGGTGGGGACGGAACGGAGTGAGACGGATGCCGCGGGGCCGCACCGGCTCGGCCGACTGGCCGAACGCCGGCGGGGCCGCCGCAGACCCGACGATCAGCGGCGGGGTGTCGGGTGCCGGCGGTTCGCCGATGTCGAGGATCACGACGGTGACGTTGTCGGGGGCGCCGCCGTCGAGGGAGGCCTTGACGAGTCGATCGGCGACCTGCTTGGCGCCGGCGTCGGCCGACATGATGTCGTGGATGTCGTCGAAGGAGGCGACACCCGAGAGGCCGTCGGAGCAGAGCATCCAGCGGTCGCCGTCGCGGGTGTCGAGCACCAGGGCGTCGATCTCGGGTGAGGCCTCGACGTCGCCGAGCACTCGCATGAGCACCGAACGCCGGGGGTGCACCATGGCCTCTTCGGCGGTGATGCGGCCGGCATCGACGAGACGCTGCACGAAGGTGTGGTCGGTCGAGATCTGGCTGAGCTCACCCGAACGCAGCAGGTAGATGCGCGAGTCGCCGATGTGCGAGATGACGATGCGGTCGCCGACGAGCAGCACGGCGCTCACCGTCGTGCCCATGCCGGTCAGTTCGGAGTGATCGGCGACGGTGGCGGCGAGTTGCCGGTTGGCCGCGATCAGGGCGCCCTCGAGGGAGGCGGAGGCCTCGGTCGTGTTGTCGTAGTCGAGGTCGGCCTCGGCGATGCGCCGCGTGGCGATCGCGCTCGCGACGTCGCCGCCCGCGTGCCCGCCCATGCCGTCGGCCACCACGAACAGCCGGCGCCCGGCGTACCCGGAGTCCTGGTTGTTCGAGCGGATCCGTCCGACGTGCGAGACCGCAGCGCTCGCCTTGATGTTCGCCATGGCTACCGCCGCAGCTCGAACGTCGTCGCTCCGACCTTCACGGTGGCTCCGAGCGGGATCGGGGTGGGCACGGTCACTCGGGAGCCGTTGAGGAAGGTGCCGTTGGTCGAATCGAGGTCCTGCAGCATCCAGCGGCCGTTCCACTGCATGAGGCGCGCATGGTGCGTCGACGTGTAGTCGTCGCGGATGATGATGGCCGAGTCGCTCGAGCGCCCGATCGTGATCTCGTCGTGGCCGAGCGGGAACTCGGCGCCGTTCTTCGCGCCGCTCGTGATGACGAGTCGCGTGGCGTTCTCACTCGAGGCGAGCTCGCCGTTCGAGCCGCCGGTCGTCGCGGCGCGCGAGACGGGGGCGGTCGGCGCTGCGGCCGCCGCCACCGGGGCGGCGCTCGGGAATGCGGATGCCGCAGCCGGGGCGGCCGCAGGAGCTGCCACCGCGGTCTCGGGCTGGAGCTTGCGCACGCGCTGGCCGAACAGGTCGCTGCGCAGCGCGTAGACGATCGCGAAGATGAACACCCAGAGCAGCACGAGGAAGCCGAGCTGGAGCACGAGGAGGGTGAGTTCGCTCATTCGCCGGGCCCCCAGAACCCGCCCATGTCGTGGCGTTCGGTGGCAGGGTCGGGGCGGCCGCGGGAGCCCGTGTTCGTGTTCGACGCCTGCGCGAGCACCCGGAACGTGATGCGCGAACGGCCGATGCCGATGACCGAGTCTGGTTCGAGGATGGCGTGCTTCACCGGGGCGCCGTTCAGCTGGGTGCCGTTCGTCGAGCCGAGGTCGCGCACGCGCGCGCGGCTGCCGTCCCACTGCACCTCGGCGTGCCGGCGCGATGCGCCGGAGTCGTCGAGGGTGACATCCGCCTCGCTGCCGCGGCCGATGACCGTGCGCCCCTTCATGATCGGGTAGCGCTTGCCGTTCACGTCGAGCACCGGGGTCCAGGCGACCTGGCCCTTCACGTTCTGCGAATCGACCTGCACCATGCCCACGGCGAGGCTCTCGTCACGTTCGAGCGACAGGGTGATGCCGCCCGCGAACTGGAAGCGCTGACTCGCGGCGTGCTTCTGCACGAGGTCGACGAGCTCGTCGACGAGCGCGGGCCCGAGGCCGGACATGCGGGCGTAGTCGTCGGGCGCCATGCGCACGACGAAGCTGTTCGGCACGAGCACGCGGTCGCGCGAGACGACTGCAGCCTTCGTGTCGATCTCCCGCTTCAGGGCAGAGGTGATCTCGACGGGTTGCAGCCCCGAGCGAAAGGTCTTCGCGAACGCGCCGTTGACGGCGCGCTCGAGACCTTTCTCGAAGTTGTCCAGTAGGCCCACAGGTCTCCCGCTCCAGATTCGCACCGACGTCGTCGTTTCTCACCGACGCCGTCGTGACTTGTGACATGGTAGCCCGAAGGGCTGGGAACACTCGTGATCAGTCGATCTGGATCGCCGAGTCGGCTTCGTCGACGTCGAGCGACAGGGTCGGGATCGACGCCGTGAGCAGGGTTCCGTCGGCACGGCGCGAGCCGGTCACGTCGCGCATCGTCGGCGCTCCGTAGAGGCGCGGACCCTGGCCGTCGAGCGGCACCGAGACATCCGACTCCGCGGTCACGACCACCTCGGCGCCGCGCACCCTGACCCGTGCCTCGCCGCCGGCCTCGACGGCGAAGGAGATCGACTCGGGATCGAGGGTCACGCGCAGGCGCGTGCCGCGGAGCGTGACGCGGAACGTCAGCCGCTGCCAGCCGTCGGGCAGGCGCGGATCGAACGCGAAGACCCCGTTGTGGTCGCGGAAGCCGCCGAATCCCGAGACGAGCGCGCTCCAGACGCCGCCGGTCGAGGCGACGTGCACGCCGTCGGCCGTGTTGTTGTGCAGGTCGGCGAGGTCGACGAAGAGCGCCGAGCGGAAGTACCGCATCGCGAGTTCGTGGTAGCCGACCTCGGCCGCGATGATCGACTGCACGACCGCCGACAGCGTCGAGTCGCCCGTCGTCAGCGGGTCGTAGTACTCGAAGTTGGCGCGTTTGGCCTCAGTCGAGAAGCGATCGCCCTGCAGGTAGAGGGCGAGCACCACGTCGGCCTGCTTCAGCACCTGGAAGCGGTAGATGACGAGCGGGTGGTAGTGCAGCAGGAGGGGGCGCCGGTCGTCGGGCGTGTTCTCGAGGTCCCACAGCTCCTTCTGGAGGAACGCGCTGTCCTGCGGGTGGATGCCGAGCTGCTCGTCGAACGGGATGTGCATGTGCGCTGCCGCACGCCGCCAGCTCGCGACCTCGGCCGGCGTCACCATGAGGCGCTCGACGAGGCGGTCGTAGGCCGCCGGGTCCTGCACCTGCAGGTCGTCGACGGAGGATGCCGCCGCGGCGAGGTTCGCCCGCGCCATCACGTTCGTGTAGAGGTTGTCGTTGACGACCGTCGTGTACTCGTCGGGCCCGGTGACGCCGTGGATGTGGAACACGTCGTCGGCGTTCGAGCGCCAGAACCCGAGGTCCTCCCACATGCGCGCCGTCTCGACGAGGATGTCGATCGCCCCGCGGCCGAGGAAGTCCTGGTCGCCCGTGGCCCTGACGTACTGGTTCAGCGCATAGGAGATGTCGGCGTCGATGTGGTACTGCGCGGTGCCGGCCGCGTAGTACGCGCTCGACTCCTGACCGTTGATCGTACGCCACGGGAACAGGGCCCCGTGCTGGTTCAGCTCGAGCGCCCGGGCGCGGGCGGCAGGAAGCATCCGCTGCCGGAATCGCAGCACGTTGCGCGCCACGACCGGTGCCGTGTAGCTGAGGAACGGCATCACGTACACCTCGGTGTCCCAGAAGTAGTGGCCGCCGTAGCCCGACCCCGAGACGCCCTTGGCGGCGACGCCGTCGCCGTCGGTGCGCGCCGTCGCCTGGGCGAGCTGGAAGAGGTTCCACCGCGTGGCCTGCTGGATCGCGGCCTGCCCCTCGATCTCGACGTCGGACCGCGCCCAGAAGTCGTCGAGCCACGAACGCTGCTGCTCGAACAGCTCGGCGACGCCGAGTTCGGCGGCGCGGTCGAGTGTGCGGTCGCACCGGTCGACGAGCTCGCGCGTGGGCACGGTGCGGGCCGTGTGGTAGCTGATGGTCTTCGTCACCCGGATCGGCTGGCCCTGCTTGGCGTGCACTCGGTAGATGTGCTTCGCGAGGTCGTCGCCGATCGAGCTCGACTCGCTGAACTGGTTCTCGGTCGCGATCTGGTGCTCTGCGCCCACCGCGATCGTCATGCCCGAGTTCGTGGCCTGGTAGCCGAGCATGTAGCGCCCGCCCTCGGCCCGCTTCACCCGCGGCTGCAGCACGCGCTCGTTGAACATCTCGGCCTTGCGCGGGTCGAAGCTGCCGGTCGCCTCGGGCACACCCGAGCGGTACTCGTCGCGGCCGTCTTGACGGTTCAGGATCTGGCTCGAGATCGTCACGGCTGCGTCGGCGTCGAGCAGCTCGACCTCGTAGTCGAGCACCGCGAGGTGACGGTCGGTGAAGCTCACCATGCGCCGGCTCGTGATGAGCACCCGCTTGCCCGACGGCGTGCGCCAGACGATCGACCGGCTGAGCGCGCCGAGCCGGAAGTCGAGTCGGCGCTCGTAGGAGAGGAGTTCGGCGACGGTGAGCACGAGCGGCTCGTCGTCGACGTAGAGCCGGATGACCTTCGCGTCGGGGGCGTTCACGATCGTCTGGCCGACGCGGGCGAAGCCGAACGCCTCTTCGGCGTGGCGGATCGGCCACGTCTCGTGGAACCCGTTCACGAAGGTGCCGTGCATGTGGCCGTCGCGGCCCTCCTCGACGTTGCCGCGGAGGCCGAGGTAGCCGTTGCCGACCGCGAAGATCGTCTCGGTGCGACCCATGTCGGCCTCACCGAACTCGGTCTCGACGAGCGCCCATTCGTCGATGGGGAAGCGCGTGCGGTTCAGCGGATCGTGGTCGGCGAACCTCATTCGCGGTCCTCTCGGGGGGAGTCGTTCGCGATCGTGTCGGCGTTCGCGGGAAGCAGGGGGATGAGTTCGTCGAGCTCGTCGACCACGATGTCGGCGCCGAGCGCTTCGAGCGTCGACCGCCCGACGCCCCGGTCGACGCCGATGACGACGCCGAAGTCGCCCGCCGCGCCGGCCATGACGCCCGATTCGGCGTCTTCGACGACGGCGCATTCGGTGGTCGGCACGCCGAGCAGCTCGGCCGCGCGCTCGAACGTGTCGGGGGCCGGCTTGCCGGGGATGCCGTCGCGCGCGGCGACCGCGCCGTCGACGACGACCTCGAAGCGATCGGCGATCCCGGCCGCCGCCAGCACCGAGGGGGCGTTCTTCGAGCTCGAGACGACGGCCACGTGGCATCCGTTCGCCTGCACCGCGTCGAGGAACGCGACGCTCGCCGGGTACGCCGCGACGCCTTCTTCAGCGAGGGTCGCGTTGAAGGCCTCGTTCTTGCGGTTGCCGAGGCCGTGCACGGTGTCGGCGCTCGGCGAGTCGGTCACGTCGCCCTCGGGCACGCGGATGCCGCGGCTCTCGAGCAGGCTGCGAACCCCGTCGTAGCGGGGCTTGCCGTCGATGTACGAGAAGTAGTCGGCCTCGGTGTACGGCGCGGCGCCGTGCTGCTCGAGGAACGGAGTGAAGAGGCGCGCCCACGCGTGCATGTGCACGGTCGCGGTCGGCGTCAGCACGCCGTCGAGATCGAAGAGATAGGCACGGATGCCACTGAGAGCCCGGGTGGACTCGCTGGGGAACGTCAAACTGCGGTCCTTTCGTCGCGACGGTCGGGGCAACGGAACCCGCTGATCGATGCTATTCCCGGGTGGCGGGCGAGCGCGAGGTGTGAACCGGACTCGGAGGAATCATGGAGGCGCGGGCGGCGGCGTCGAGGTCCGAACGAACACAGCTGCGGATATACGATCCGCCACCCCGCGGCACGGGTATTTCGCCCGGCGCGCCCGATCGTATATCCGCAGTTGTGTCGGGCGGGAGGCATCCGTTGCACTCGAATGGCTTTGCAGGGCGCGAGATGTTAGTCTCTCGTGGTTGGACGCACTGAGGTGCGACCACACGTGCGCGAGTGGCGGAATTGGCAGACGCGCTGGCTTCAGGTGCCAGTACTCGCAAGGGTGTGGGGGTTCAAGTCCCCCCTCGCGCACCACGATCGAACGGCCCGGGTCTCAGTGAGACCCGGGCCGTCTTCGTTTGCGGGCGCGTGTCACACTTCGCGCTCGGCGGCGTCTTTCTCTGTAGAGGCCGGCAACAGGGCGGCCTCACGAAGAAAGGCACGCCCGCATGGCGACTCCCGTCACCGCACTCGACCAGCTCAACCTCGCGTTCGCCGACCGGTTCAACGCGCGCGACCTCGACGGGCTGATGGCGCTCAACGTCGACGATGTCGTGTTCGTGCCGGCGCCCGGGCATCCCGTGCAGGGCGCGGAGGCCGTGCGCGGTGCGCTCGAGCAGTTCCTCGGACTGAACCTCCCGATCACGATGACGGTCCGTCACGTGTTCGAGAGCGGAGACGCGGGTCTGGCGATCGCCGACTGGACGATCACGGGCACCGGCCCCGACGGCACCGAGATCGCATTGGCGGGCACCACCGCCGACGTCGCCGTGCACGACGAGCAGCACGGATGGCGCTACGCCGTCGACAACCCGTTCGGCACCGCCTGAGCCCCATGACTGCAGGAGGGCCGGCCGCTGGGGGAACAGGGCCGGCCCTGCTGCCGTGGGGAACGCCGTCAGCGCGCTTCCGACATCCCGGATTCCCGGCACTCGGCGAGCGTCTTGCGTGCACGGGAGATGCGCTGTCGCGCCGCGGCCGGCGTGATCTCGAGCCGTTCGGCGATCTCGGGAGCCGAGAGCTCGTCGACGACGCTCAGGAGCAGCGGCTCGCGCAGCGAATCGGGAAGGGCTCGGATCGCGCCGAGCGCGCCGTCGAGGATCACGCGCAGCTCGACGTCGTCGGCGACGCAGGCATCACCGGGCAGGTCCGCGTCGAGCGCCGCGACCGGGCGGCGGGCCCGCTGGCGGGCGAGGTCGGCCGCGGCGTTCCGCGCGATGACATCGAGCCACGAGCACATCTGCCCGGGGCCCGGCTCGTGCAACTGCTCGATCGATCGCCAGGCCCGGAGCAGCGCGGTCTGCGCGACATCCTCTGCATCGTCGGGCGCGACGCCGAGCGAGATGCTCCGCCGTCGGAGCCGGTCGGGCTCGGCGGCGATCATCGCGGTGAGCGAGGCGCGACGTCCGTCGTCGCGCCTCGCGCCGCCCACGTCGTCGCGCGCGTTCGGAACGTGCTCGGTCATGCCTCCGAGGTTAGCCGTCGGTCGACAGCGTGTACTCGCCGTCGGCGCAGCCCGTCACGAGCCATCCGCCCGGCACCTCGGTCGTCTCGACCTTCGTGATGCCGGTGACCTCGACGTCGGGCTCGGCCGTGCCGGGGACCCACACCTCGAGGTCGCAGCTGCGCTCGGCAGCCGTTCCCGTGAGGTCGACGACGGCGCCCTCGGCCTCGAGCGAGCTGAGCACGCCCGGTGCCGACTGCGGGTAGGCGCGGCTCAGGATCTCGAGGAGGCCGGCCTTCGGCGGGGCTTCGCCGCCCGTCTCGCACTCCTGCATCATGAGCGCGTTGCCGTACGGGCCGATGCCGTTCTGCGGGTCGCCGCAGGCCTGCTTCCAGACCCAATATGCACTGCCGAGCATGCGCTCGTCTTCAGTGTCGGCGTAGCGGTTCAGGCGTGACAGCGAGTCGGTGTCCTCGCCCCAGTTGCTCGCTTCACTGCCCCAGTAGCCGTACTCGCCCGACCACAGCGGGACGCCGTAGATGTCGGCGACGCGCTGTGCGAGCTCGAACTGGCGCTCGATGCTCACGATCGGCGGAATGCCGAGGTCGCGGTCCATCGTGATCGACTCGGCGTAGAGGTGCGGCGAGAACACGATGTTGTCGTCGCTCGTGAAGCCAGGGGTGGGGCCGGTGTCGAAGCCGAGGCCCGACCACAGGATGCTCGGTTCGAAGAAGACGATCTGCGGGGCGCCGGCCTCACGGATCTCGTCGATCGCCCGGTCGTAGAGCCTGCCGAGCTGGTGCGAGGTCGTGACGGGTGCGGTCTCGCCGAAGCCGGGCTCGTTGATGAGGTCGAAGCCCGCGACCATCGGCTCGTCGGCGAATTCGGCTGCGAGCCTGCCCCAGGTCTCGGCGAACGCGGTCTGCACGCCGTCGGTGTCGAAGTAGAAGTTCTGGAACGCACGGTCGCCGGCGGGGGAGATGTCGCGGCCGGTGAACTGGCAGCGCGGCGCGTCATCGGTGATCGTCGCCCACCCGGGGGCGCCGTCGTAGCCCCACATCTCCTCGGTGCCGGGGCGGCAGACGGTGCCCTCCTCGGTCGGGCCGTTCCACCAGCCGTCCTGGTGCATGTCGAGCACGGTGTAGATGCCGTGCTCCTCGCCCCAGCCGACCGCATCCTCGATCTTCGAGAGGTACTCGGGGTCGAGGGTGCCGCGCTCGGGTTCGAGGGCCGACCACGAGAGGTTCAGGCGCACGACGTTGAAGCCGTACTCCGCCATGTCGGCGTAGTCGTCTTCGGTGAGCGGCCGGGTCGCGGGCACATCGGCCTGGTGCTGGTAGAAGTCGACGAGCTGGTTGACGTTGGCACCGCGAAGCAGCACCTGGTTGCCGGCGCCGTCGGTGATGATCGAGCCCTCGGCGCGGAGGAATCCCTCTGGAGGAGCCGTCTCGCCGGCCGCACCGGCCGCACCGGCCGCGTCGGCGCCGGGCAGCAGGAGCGCCGCGCCCATCGCGACCACGGCGATCGACGCGACGACGAGCTGCGGGGCTCGCGACGCGGCGCGCCGGGCGCGCACCCGGTCGACGACCACGGCGCTCACGCCGACGATCCAGCCCGCGCAGGCGCCGAAGGCGAGTCCGTCGGCGACCGTCACGTACGCCGTCATCAGGGGCCAGATGTCGCCGGCGAAGCCGCCGTCGACGAGCAGGGCGACGACCGCCTGCACGATGCCGATGAGGCCGCCCGCGACGAGGGCGGCGAGCCAGCCGCCGAGCACGCCGGGCACGCGCGCCCGCATCCAGCGCAGGGCGAGCGCGGTCGCACCGGCGAGCAGCACCACGGCGATGAGCATCGAGAGGATGCCGCGGTCGGGCCGTGCCACCGGGATGCCGTCGGCGTAGACGGCGCCCGTCCACCACAGGCCCGCGAGGAGCGGCGTGACCGCGGCGAACAGCACGGCCGCCGGCCAGATCGACCCGCGTTCGAGCGTCTGCCGCGTCGTCGGGCCGCCGAACCAGCGCGCGATCGCGGCGACGATGAGGGCCGCGGGCACGGCTTTCGCCGTCACGAAGCCGGCCGCCCAGCCGGCGACCGCGAGGTCCCACGTCATGACGAAGCACGCCGCCGCCTGCGCGAGCAGCACCGCGAGCACGACGCCGGCCGTGAGCGTCCAGAACCGGTCGCCCGCGCGAACCGCGGCCCACCAGACGACGCCGAGCACCACGGGCACGAAGACCAGGTACGGGGCGAACGGCCAGACGCCGGCGCTCGCCTGCGGAATCGCACCCGACCAGCCGACCAGTGCGAGCAACCCGGTGGGGTCGGCGACGGCCTGGATGACGATCAGGACGAGCATGGATGCGACGGCGACGAGCGGGCGACGAACGCCCGGGCGACGCTCGGGCGCTGCCTCGGGGGTCGAGCGATCCGCCTGATCGTTCGGCTGCGTCGTGGGGGCGTCGTGCATGGGAACCTCGCTGTCTCCAACTGGGTCGCTTGACCCAGTTCGGCCAACACTAGCTCCCAACGGCGGCCCGGGGAAGAGCCGTTCGATCACGACACCGCATCGAAGCGAACCGCCGCCCGATGGCAGGTCAGTCCACGACGCGGATGCCCAGGTGATTCGCGAGCGTGGCCGCGAGCAGCGCGACCTGCATGCCGTCGATCGTGGCGCCCTTCAAGCCCTCGATGCCGGCGATCGCAGCGAGGTCGAGACCCCGCAGATCGACGTCGGTGAGCTTCGCGCCGGTCACGTCGAGCGATCGCACGTCGCACTGCTCGAACGCGACGCGTTCGGCCTTGGCATTGCCGAGGTCGAGCTCTTCGATGGTGCAGTCGGTGAAGCGGATGTCGCGGACCTCCGATCCCCGCAGGTTCACGAAGCCGAGCTTGCAGCCGACGAAGCGCACCGACTGCCAACGGTTGTCGGAGAACTCGACCGACCCGATGCGGGAGCCCGAGACGAGCACGTCGCGAAGGGTCGCACGGGGTGCGCGCAGCACGGGGGCCTCGAGTCGTTCGATCGCGCTCTCGGTGAGCACCGCCCCGCGAAGGAGCGCGTCGTGGGCGAACACGCCGACGAGCTCGCACTCGCCGATCGCCGCCCCGGTCAGGTCGCGTTCGGAGAGGTCGCCGCCGCGGTAGCGCCGCCCCTCGACCCGGTCGCCCGCGTTCAGTTCGTCGATCTCGCCGTCGACGAGATCGATCAGCACGATCTCGTCGATGCGGGGCGGCTTGGGTCGGGCGTCGTTCGGCATGGTGTCCTCCGTCAGCGGCCCCGATCGCGGGCCGCATCGAGGCTAGCGCCCGGCGCCGACAGCACCGCTTCTACGATTGAGGCATGCGTCGCGGTCTGATCGTCATCGGCGGCATCCTGCTCAGCTGGGTGCTCGGCGCGGTCGTCGTGCGCCTCGGCCTCGACTGGGCCGACACGTTCCCCTACAGCGAGGCATCCGAGTGGCGATACCTCGGCGTCGCGATCGCGGCGCTCCTCGTCGCGTTCGGCGGTTCGGTGGCGACGGTGCTCCTCGCGCGGCGGCGACGCCGGCGCGACACCGCGACGCACGGCTGAGCGGCCCGATCGGCAGCCGACCGGGGCTACGCGGCGGGCTGCGCGATCGGCAGCACCTCGGCGTTCGGCAGGCCCGCGAGCAGCGCGCCGGTGACCAGCAGCTTCGAACCGCGGATGCCGCTGCCGACGATCAGCCGCTCGTGCGCGGCGACCGACTCGTCGACGAGGATCGGCCAGTCGGCGGGCAGGCCGATCGGCGTGATGCCGCCATACTCCATGGCGGAGCGTTCGACCGCGGCCTCCATCGGGGCGAATGAGAGCTTGCGCGCGCCGAGGTGCCGGCGCACGGCGCCGTTGACGTCGTGCCGGTCGGCGCCGCGCACGAGGCACGCCGCGAACCAGGTGCGCTCGCCGCGCCGGGCCTGCACGATCACGCAGTTCGCCCCGTCGCCCATCGCGATCTCGTAGTGCTCGCAGAAGGCGGCCGTGTCGGCGAGGCCCGGATCGATCGCGGCGACCAGCACGCCCGAGGCATCCGCTGCCTGCATCGCGCCGATCGCGGCAGCGGTGGATGCGGCGAGCAGGGCGGGGGAGTCGGCGGCGGGTGTGAAGTCGAGCGTTCCGAAGCGCATGGAGAGCAGCGTACGACGGCCGCCGAGCGGATGCCGCCCGCCCGGGTTCAGCCGGCCGCGGCGGCTCGCTCGCCGATTCGTCGCCCGGCCTCGTCGATCGCGGCCTGCAGCGCATCGGCGGGATCGACCGCGATGTCGGGGACGACGCCGACGCCCTCCCAGTTCGTGCCGGTGACCGGGTTGACGGCGCGGGCGAACGGCACGGTGATCTCGATCGTGTCGGAGATCGGGATGAAGCGGGTGGGGTGCGCCCCGCCGCCCGTCGCGGCGCCGACGATCGTGGCGCGGCCGATCGCCTGCAGGTCGTAGCCGAACTGCTCGGCACCCGAGAAGGTGGCTCCGCTCGTCAGCACGAAGACGTCGCGGTCGAGGTAGCGGGGCCCGGCGACGTCGGCGAGCGTCCAGTACTGGCGCAGCGATGCGCCTTCGCGTTCCTGCACGGAGCTCAACTGCGTCTCGTCGTCGGCGGTCAGGTGGCTGATCCACGACTGCACGGCGTTCGGCGAACCGCCGAGGCAGGCCCGCAGGTCGAAGACGAGCGCGTCCGTGCGGGAGACGAGTTCCATGGCGGCGGCGATCGCCGGTCCGGCGAGGGAGGCGTCCACGATCATGCGGAGGTCGATGAGGCCGATGTTGCCGTCGAGCCGTTCGACCTTCGCGATGCCCCAGTTGTCGTCGCGGAACTTCGCGACGAGGGCGGCGACGACCTCCTCCTGGCTCCTCCCCGCATTCTCGGCGGGCGGCTGGATCCGCGCTCGCACCCGCAGGTGCTTGTCGTTCGTGCGCGACTGCAGTTCGGCGGTCAGCCGGGCGCAGAACTCCGCCTCGTCGAGGCCGGCGAAGGATCCGGCCTGCTCCAGCTCGCGGATCGCGGCACTGGTGGTGTCGGCGACCTCGGGGAAGACGTAGAGGCGTTCGAGGTGGCCGAGCGCGGCGTCGACGAGGTCGGAGTTCGAAGGGTGCGTGGTTCCCATCCCGGCATCGTACGGGGGTGGGTCGGAGAGGTCACCCCTGCGGATGATCACGGCGGGGAGCGGTCGCCCGCTCCCCGCCTTCCGTACGCGCGCTTCCTACCGCCCGCGGCGCAGGTCGAGGCGACCGGTGCTGACCGCAGCGACCACGCCGCCGTCGACCAGCAGGTCGGTGCCCGTGACGAAGCTCGCATCGGGGCCCAGCAGGAACGCCGCGGCATCCGCGATGTCGTACGGGGTGCCGACTCGGCCCGTGCCGGAGGCGTCGATCATGGCGCGCATCTGGGCGCCCGACTCGCCGGCGAGCTCCTGTTGGCCCATCGGCGTCGAGATGACGCCGGGGCTGATGCTGTTGACGCGTGCACCCTTCGCACCCCATCCGGCGCTCGCCGCGCGCACCCGCAGGTGGTTGGCGTGCTTGGCGAACGAGTACGCCGAGGCGGGCTCGGCGATCGAGGCGAGCACCGGGAGCGCGAGCAGCTCGTCGCTCGGCGTCGTGGCGAGGGCGTGCGAGACCTCGGGCGGCAGCGGTGGCAGGAAGTGACCGGCCATGCTCGCGATGACGAGGCCCGCACCGCCCGGGGCGATGACCCGTTCGAACTCGTCGAGCACGTGCGCGGTGCCGAGCAGGTCGACCGCGAGGATCGCATCGCGCGTTGCCTGCACCGGTGAGAGCCCGGCCGTGTGCACGACCTGGGTCACCCGGCCGAGCACGGACGCTGCATCCGCGAGCTCGGCGACGGAACCCCGCGATGACACGTCGACGACGCGGGTGACGACCTCGAAGCCGTCGCCGCGCAGCGCGCCGCCGACGCGGTCGAGCGCAGCCTCGCTGAAGTCGGCGAGCACGACCGTGCGGCCCGTGCCCTCGCGACGGGCGATCGCTTCGCCCATGCCCCCGACGCCGATGACGACGAGGACGTCGCGCGTGCGGGGATCGGTGGCCGACGTCATGCCGCCGACCAGCCGCCGTCGCTCGCGAGCACGACGCCGTTGATGTTCACGCCGTCGTCGCTGAGCAGGAAGGTGATCGAGGCGGCGAGGGCCTCGGCCTCCGCGGCATCCGGAAGGATCGCCATCGCCTGCCGCACGCGCTCCGCGCCGAGCGGGGAGGCGAAGGTCGCCTCGATGTTCGTGATGGTCGCACCAGGGGCGACCGCGTTGACGCGCAGGCCGCTCGGGCCGTACATGAACGCCGTCGACTTCGTGAGGCCGACGACCGCGTGCTTCGATGCGGTGTAGGCGACGCCGGCTGCCGAGCCGCGGAGTGCGGCCTCTGAGGCGGTGTTGACGATCGAGCCGGTGCCGCGGGCGAGCATGACGGGCACGACGGCGCGCATGAGCTTCATGGTGCCGTCGACGTTGACCGAGAAGACGCGCTTCCAGACGGCGTCGGTGAGCTCGCCGATCGGCGTCATGTCGTCCATGATGCCGGCGATGTTCGCGAGGCCGTCGATGCGGTCGCCGGCGGCGGCCACGATCTCGGCGACCTTCGCGTCGTCGGTGATGTCGGCCACGAGGGTCACGATCTCGGCACCTTCGTGCTCCGAGGCGAAGTCGTCGAGGCGCTCCTGCGAGACGTCGACGGCGATCACACGGCCGCCCTCCCGGGCGACGCGCGACGCAGTGGCCCGGCCGATGCCCGAGCCGGCGCCGGTGACGATGACGGTCTTGCCGGCGAAGCGGCCCTGGTCGAGGCGCTCGACCCACTCGGGGCGCTCGACCTCGGGTGCGGCGTCGGCGTCGGCCGACTCGGTGGTGGGCTCGGGCGCTTCGACGGCGGCGTCCGCTGCGCCGGCCGGCACCTCGCCGGCAGCCGCGCGCGCGACGAGCTGGTCGACCATCTCCTGGCTGAACTGGCCCTTGCTGAGCTTGACGAGTCGCTTGATCGCGAGTCGCTGCACGGGCTTCAGCACGTCGGGGTTCTGGCCGGACTGCGCGAGCAGGTCGCGGATGATGGGGCCGCCGACCGGGTGCTCGAGCCAGGTCTTGATCGAGTCGTCGCCCGAGAGGGTCTTGGGGGTGTTCATGGCGTGTTTCCTTCTCTTCGATGTGGTGCGAAGCCCATACCGGACATCCTTGTCCGGTAGTAAGGTAACATCCGTGCCTGAACGTGGGAAGGGAATCCACGAGGCCGCCCGCAAGGCCAATCGCGGTCCGAGCGCCGGCCCCGGGAATCGTCGTGCGATCATCGCCGCCGCGCGAGAGGTCTTCGCCGCCGACGGGCTCCAGGCGCCCTTCAACGCGATCGCCAAGCGGGCCGGTGTCGGCCAGGGCAGTCTCTACCGCCACTTCCCCGACCGCCTGGCGCTCGCGGTCGCGGTCTTCGACGAGAACATCGACGAACTCGAGGCCGCCGTCGAGCCCGAGAACGCGACCCTCGACGACCTGCTCGAGGCGATCATCGGGCAGGCGGTCGTCTCGACCGCGCTGATCGACCTCATCTGGCAGCACCAGCACGACGCACGCGTGGAGCACCTCGGCTCGCGGCTCGCGGCCATCGTCGGCGGGATCGTCGCGCGCGAGCGCACCGCCGGGCGCGTCGGCGACACGGTCGAAGACGCCGACGTGCTGCTCGCCGTCTCGATGCTCGCCGACCTGCTCGCCCGCACCGAGGCCGAGAATCGGCGACCCGTCGCGCAGCGCGCCTGGGCGATCTTCCACGCGGCGTTCGCGCCGCGCTGATGCGAGCGCCGCGCCTCAGGCGGTGACGGATGCCTCGGCGTCGGCGTCGTGCTCGACGGGGTGCGTCTCGGCCGAGGCCGCGGCATCCGCTTCTTCGCCGTCGCCGGCGGCGGCGCGGCGCCCGGTGGCCGCGACGATCGCTGCGACCGCACCGACGACGAGGCCGAGCAGCGCGCCCGTGATCGCGGAGACCACGACGTTCGCCGCGAGCGTGCCGAGGTAGGTGCCGAGGTCGGCGTGCACCATGAAGCTCGTGAACACCCCGCGCACGAGGTTGCCCGCGACGACCGCGACGGTCGTCACCCAGACGCCGCGGCCGAACGCGCGGCCGGAGCGGGGGGCGAGAGCCGCCCGGCGCTTCGGCGCCCTGAGCACGACCAACGCGGTCAGGAGCATGACGAGCACCCCCGCGACATCCGCGAACCAGAAGGCCCACGTCGTGTCGCCGAGCGGCATCAGGCGCAGCGCGGGGATCAGGTAGGGCAGCCCCGCTGCGGCGGGCACGGCGAGCAGGGGGACATACGTCGTGAGCACGCCGGTGATCGGCCAGATGCCGACCAGGATCGCGAGCGCGACGAGCGTCGCCAGCACCGACCAGTCGACTCGACGAAGGCGATGTGGGTCAACTGTCCTAGTCGGCATGCGATCGATGATAGCCTCCCCCTCACATGCGTCAAGGAGGACCGGATGTTCGCCGCTCGAAGCGCCATCGCTGCAGGGTTGGGAGTGCTGCTCGTCGTTGGCGGCGCAGCCGCGGCGATGCGCACTCCGGGGCCGGCGCCGGCCGACTCCTTCATCACCGACGGCGACGGTCGGGCGCTCGTGCAGCACGGCTTCTCCACAGCGAGCAGCTCGAAGAGCGTGCCCGACGGCATGCCCGACTTCACGGAAGACCAGCTCGTGCAGGAGCAGGCCGACATGGGCACGAACTTCGTGCGCTTCCTCATCTCGTGGCGCAAGGTCGAACCGAGCCCCGGCGACTACGACCAGGGCTACCTCGACGATGTCGAGGAGCGGGTGGGCTGGTACGAGGAGCGCGGCTACCACGTGATGCTCGACATGCATCAGGACCTCTGGGGTTCCGGCATCACGCCCGAGGGCGACAACGGCAACGGCGCACCCGAATGGGCGACCTACCTCGACGGCTTCCCGGTCGCCCACCACGACCAGTGGGAGCTCTACTACCTCGAGCCCGGCGTGATCCACGCCTTCGACAACTTCTGGAACACCACCGGCGAGCACCCCGAGCTCACCGACCACTACGCCGGCGCCTGGCGCGCCGTCGCCGAGCGCTTCGCCGACGACGACGCGGTGGTCGCCTACGACCTCATGAACGAGCCGTACGGCGGCACCGTGCAGGGGCCCGCGTTCGAGGCCGGGCCGCTGACCGCGCTGTACCAGAAGACCGTCGACGCGATCCGCGAGGTCGACCAGGACTCGTGGGCGTGCCTCGAGCCCCAGGCGCTCGGCTTCAACTGGGGGCTGCCGAGCGCGCTCGGCGCCGTCGACGACCCGCGCGAGGGCGACCCGCGCATCGCCTTCTGCCCGCACCTCTACCCCCTGCCGATGGATCTCGGCGACGGCTTCAGCGGCCCCTCGCGCGACATGGTCGAGACGACGGTCGCCGCGTGGCGTTCGAACACGCTGCGCACGGCCGAGGCCCTCGGCGGCGTGCCGATCATCCTCGGCGAGTTCGGTCTCGATACGACGCTGCCCGGAGCGCTCGACTACGTCGACCTCGTCTATTCGACGTCGGATGCCTCGGGCATCGGCATCGCGTACTGGTCGCGCGACCCGGGGTCATGGGGCCCCTACGAGGTCGACGGCACCCCGCGCAACCTCATCACCGTGCTCGACCGGCCCTACCCGCGGGCGATCGCCGGAGAGCTGCACACGTGGAACTCCGGGCCCGACTCGCTCGAGATCTCCGTCACGCCGGACTCCGGTGACGGTGCGGAGCCGAGCGAGGTCTACCTGCCGGCGGCGGGCTTCCCCGACGGCGGCGTCGTCGAGGGCGGCGAGCTCGTCTCGTGGGACCCAGAGCTCCGCATCCTGCGGTTCACGATCGACGGCGGCGACGACGGCGAGCAGACCGTCGTCGTGCGACCGAGCTGACCGAGGGCAGGTTCAAACCTTCGTTGGATGCGGCACGGGACCGGTTCGGAGGAACATCGAGGTGAGGCTCGATCACCTCGCCAACTTCTCGAAGGGACTCGCCATGCAGAAACTGTTCTACGCAGCGTTCGCGTACATGATCCTCGGTGTCGGCTCCGGCCTCTTCTACCGCGAGTTCACGAAGGCCAACGACTTCCCCGAAGGACAGTTCACCCAGCTCGGCCTCGTGCACACGCACCTGCTGACGCTCGGCTTCATCGTGCTGCTCATCGTGCTCGTCATCGAGAAGGTCTTCGTGATCTCCAAGAGCCACCTCTTCGAGTGGTTCTTCTGGGTCTACAACGCCGGCGTGCTCGCGACCTCCGCGATGCTCGCCTGGCACGGCTCGCTCACCGTCATGGGCGAGGAGTCGACGTCGGCGATCGCCGGCATCGCGGGCCTCGGCCACATCGCACTCACCGCCGGAATGGTGCTGCTGTTCCTCGCGCTGCGGAGCCGCATCGTGGCGCCGAAGGACGCACCGTCGGTCACGGCGGTTCCCGCCGAATAACCCGACCGGCCGCGCGCCACGACAGCCACGACAGCCACGACCGGATGCGGTCGTGGCTGTCAGCTGCGTGCGTCACACTGGAGCCGTGATCGCCGACCATGCCCTCAGCTGGCGGCCGCGGCATCCGACCGACCTGCGGCAGACGCTCGGCGCGCTGCGGCGCGGCGGCGGCGACCCGGCGTTCGCGCTCGACGCGACCGGCGCCGTGTGGCGCACGACGCGCACCGCCGAGGGCGACGCGACCCTGCGGTTGACCCAGCCCGATGCCGAGACGCTGCGCTGCGAGGCCTGGGGCCCGGGCGCGGGGGCGGCGGTCGCGCAGGCGCCCGAGCTGCTCGGCGACGCCGACGATCCCACCGGGTTCGAGCCGAGGCTGCCGCTGCTCGACGACGCGCACCGGCGCAACCCCGGCCTGCGCATCCCGCGCACGGCGCAGGTCTTCGAGGCGCTGGCCGCGACGATCCTCGAGCAGAAGGTCATCACGCTGCAGGCGCACGACTCGTGGCGCCGACTCGTGACCCGGTTCGGGCAGCCCGCGCCCGGCCCCACCCCGCGGCCGATGCGGGTCGTGCCGTCGCCCGAGGCGTGGCGCACGATCCCGAGCTGGGAGTGGCACCGTGCCGGCGTCGACCCCAAGCGGGCGCGCACCCTGCAGAACGCGGCGGGCTACGCCGACAGGCTCGAGGCCGTCGTCGCGATGAGCCCCGCGGATGCCGCTGCTCGCCTCACCCTCATGCCCGGCGTCGGCCCGTGGACCGTCGCCGAGGTCGCCCAGCGCGCGCTCGGCGACGCCGATGCGGTCTCGGTCGGCGACTACCACCTCGCGAACTACGTCGGCCATGCGCTCGCCGGGCGCGACATGACCGACGACGAGATGCTCGAGACCCTCGAACCGTGGCGCGGTCACCGCTACCGGGTGGTGCGCCTGCTCGGCGCGGCAGGGGTGCCGGGGCGCCCGCGTCGAGGGCCGCGCATGGCCTTCGTCGACCATCGGGCGATCTGATCGGGCCCCGAGCGGGCCGCCGGTCTCCCGGGGGATGTTCCCTTGACGCATAGGACACGCATAGGCTCAGCAATTACCGTGCCCTGAGGCCGAACCGGCTTCTCCCGATTACGAAGGACAAACACCGTGAATACAACAGCCTCCAAGGTCAACGTGCCGCTGATCCTGCTCTGGGTCGCGGCATTGGCGCTGATCGGCGGGGGCTACTGGCTCCTGAGCTCGTCGACCGCAGCCCAGATCGAGTTCTACACCTCGGGCTCGCAGGACGTCGCCGGCCTGCTCGGCGCGCAGTCGAACACGACGATCGCGGGCCTGCTGCTCGCGGTCGGCGCACTCGCCGTGGTCATCGCACTCGCGGTGCACGCGCTCGCCCACGTGAGCGCCCGCTCCGCCTCTGCCGAGGTCGCAGCGGCGTTCGCCGCCGAGGACGCCGCATTCGAGGCAGAGGTCGCCCGTGCCGACGCCGAGGCCGACGCTGAGCTCGCCCGTGCCGACGCCACGGCGGATGCCGCCGTCGCGCCGGTCGCCGAGGCGCCCGCCGTCGTCGAAGAAGAGATCGTCGCCGAAGAGGCATCCGCCGCGGCTGACAAGGCCTCCGACCAGAAGTAACCCGCCCTCAGCCGGCCGAGCGCTCCGCCTCGGCCGGCCGAGCGCGACCCCACTCGACGAGCGGCTGCAGCAGCTCGATGAGCTGGAGCCCCGCCGTGCTCGGCGTGTAGGTGATCGTCACCGGCGTCGTCGCCCGCACGTGTCGTTCGAGGATGCCCTCGCCTTCGAGCTCCTTGAGGCGCGCGGCGAGCAGTCGGTCGGAGATGCCCGTGACGGCGTCACGGTACTCCGAGAACCGGCGGGCCCCGCGCACGCCCGCGAGCAGGATCGCCGCGTTCCACTTGCGCCCCGCGAACTCGACCGTCGTCTGGAAGCGCCGGCACTCGGCCTCGTCGATGTGGCCGAGATCGTGCAGGCGTGCGCGCCGCTCGTCGAGCATCGCGACGGCCGCGTCATCCGCGTCATTGCTAACCATAGGTAAGCAGCTTACTCCCGGAATGCACCAGTGTCGTCCGTGGTTCAGGATGGGGGAGTGGCGCAGCACGCCCGTGCGCCCGCGATCGATCGGAGCACGATGCACTACGGCCACGAACTGCAGTTCGGCACCTTCATCACGCCGAAGAACGACCCGCCGCAGTTCGCCGTGCGACTCGCGGAGCTCAGCGAGGCATCGGGCTACGACCTCGTCACGTTCCAGGATCACCCGTACCAGCCGGCGTTCCACGATACGCAGACGCTGCTCACCTGGGTCGCCGCCCGCACCGAGCGCATCCACCTCGCGGCCAACGTCGCGAACCTGCCGCTGCGACCTCCGGCCGTGCTCGCCCGCGCGGCCGCGAGCCTCGACCTGCTCTCGGGCGGACGCTTCGAGCTCGGCCTCGGCGCCGGCGGATTCTGGGATGCGATCGAGGCGATGGGCGGCCGCAGGCTCACCCCCGGGCAGGCGGTCGACGCGCTCTCCGAGGGTATCGACGTGATCCGCGGCATCTGGGACCAGGGCGAGCGCGCGAGGTTCCAGATCGACGGCACGTATTACCGGGTCGACGGCGCGAAGCGCGGGCCGGCGCCGGCCCACAACATCCCGATCATCATCGGCGCCCTGAAGCCGCGCATGCTGCGCCTCATCGGGCGCAAGGGCGACGGCTGGCTGCCCTCGCTCGGGTACATGCAGCCCGGCGACTACGCGGCGGGCAATGCCCGCATCGACGAGGCCGCGATCGCGGCAGGGCGCGACCCCCGCGAGATCCGGCGGATGGTCAACATCGGCGGCCGGTTCGGCGGGGCGGGCGGCGGATTCCTCAGCGGCCCGGCCGCGCAGTGGGTCGAGCAGCTGCTGCCCTACGTGATCGACGACGGGGTGGGCACCTTCATCCTCGCGAGCGACGACCCCGGCACGATCGTGCACTTCGCCGAGGAGGTCGCGCCGGCCCTTCGCGAAGCGGTCGCACGAGAGCTGCGAACAGCGGATGCCGCGGCATCCGCGGACTCGATCGCGCTGTCCGACGGGGGCCCTTCGACGGGCTCGGGGACCAGCGTTGTGCGCAACTCGACGGTGCGCGCGAAGCGGCGCGACGGCATCGACTACGACGCGGTGCCCGCCTCGCTCGCGGCGGACGCGATCGAACCCGGCGACTCCGGCTACGTGCGGGTGAAGTCGACGTACATGCGCGGCGGTGCGCCCGGCCTCGTGCTGCGCCCGGCCGATGCCGCCCAGGTCGCCGAGGCGGTCGACTTCGCGCGTGCGAACCCCGACGTGCCGCTCGGCGTGCGCAGCGGCGGCCACGGCATCAGCGGCCGCTCGACGAACGACGGCGGCATCGTCATCGACATCTCGCGGCTGAACGCCATGGAGGTGCTCGACGAGGCGAACCGGCTCGTGCGCGTCGAGGCGGGTGCGCGCTGGCAGGACGTCGCAGCCTTCCTCGCGCCGCACGGCTGGGCGCTCTCCTCGGGCGACTACGGCGGTGTCGGCGTCGGCGGACTCGCGACGGCGGGCGGCATCGGCTGGCTCGTGCGCGAGCACGGGCTCACGATCGACCATGTGCGCGCCGTGGAGATGGTGCTGGCCGACGGCTCCATCGTGCGAGCGGATGCCACGCAGCATCCCGATCTCTTCTGGGCCGTTCGCGGCGCCGGCGCGAACATGGGCATCGTCACCGCCTTCGAGTTCGAGGTCGACGAGGTCGGCCCGCTCGGCTTCGCGCAGCTCGCGTTCGACGCGAGCGACACCGCCGGGTTCCTGCAGGCCTGGGGCGACTGGGTCGTCGACTCGCCGCGCGACGTCACGAGCTTCCTGCTCATGGGGGGTTCCCGCCCCGGCGAGCCGCCCGTCGCGCAGGTGATGGCGGTGATCGACTCCGACGACCCCGACACCGTCATCGCGAGGCTGCAGCCCCTCGCCGAGGTCGCACCGCTCATCGGTCAGGACGTGCGGCTCACGACCTACGAGTCGATCATGTCGAACGCCGCCGACGGCAGTCACGGTGCCGAGGGGGAGCCGACCGCACGCACCGGCCTGATCGGCCGCATCACTCCGGAGTTCGCGGCCGACGCCGCGCGATTCATCGCGAGCGGGGCGACCTACTTCTTCCAGTTGCGCGCCGTCGGCGGCGCCGTGCACGACGTGCCGGCGGATGCCACGGCCTTCGCCCATCGATCGGCCGAGTTCTCGGTCGTCGCGTTCGGCTCGAGCCGGCACCGGACGAGCGAGCGATGGGATGAGCTCATGGCGCCGCACTTCTCGGGCTCCTACGTGAGCTTCGAGACCGAGGTGGGGCCGTCGTCCGTCACCGCGGCGTACCCGCCGGCGACCCTCGAGCGGCTGCGTGCGATCAAGGGCGAGGTCGACCCCGGCAACGTGTTCCGCGACAACGCGAACATCGAGCCCGCGTGACATGATTCGTCATCGGCCGGAATCAAACCGCGGCGGACGCGTTGCATCCGAGCATGACGAATCTCGCTCCCACTGACATCGGAATCATCGGCGCCGGCAACATCGGCGGCACCCTCGCTCGACAGCTCGTCGAGCTCGGCCACCGCGTGACCATCGCGAACTCGCGCGGCCCCGAGACGCTCACCGAGCTCGTCGCCGAACTCGGCCCGAACGCGACGGCCGGCACCCCGGCCGAGGCGGCCGAGGCGGGGGAGTTCGTCATCGTGACCGTGCCGTTGAAGGCGTACCGCGACATCCCGGTCGAGCCGCTCGCCGGCAAGGTCGTGATCGACACGAACAACTACTACTGGGAGCGCGACGGTCGCATCGCCGAGCTCGACTCCGGTGCGGCGACGGTCTCTGGGCTGCTGCAGGCGCACCTGCCCGACTCGAAGGTCGCGAAGGGCTTCAACAACATCGCCGCAGCGGCGATCCTCACCGACGGGACTCCCGCCGGAACGCCCGGTCGCCGAGCGCTGTCGACCGCGAGCGACTTCGATGACGCCGCAGAGCTCGTCACCGCACTGTTCGACGACCTCGGCTTCGACTCGGTCGTCATCGGAACGCTCGCCGAGAGCTGGCGTGCCGAGCGCGACCAGCCGGCGTACGTCACGCCGCAGAACCGCGAAGAGCTCGTGGCGAACCTGGCACGCGCGGAGCGATCCATCGCCGCGTGATCACGCGGCCACGGGGGTTTCGGCAGGCTCGACCCGCACACCTCGCTCTACGGGTCGAGCCTGTCGAGACCGCTACTCGAGCCACTGGTCACTCGAGCCATTCGGTGATGAACGTCGGGCTCGCGTGGATGTGCGTCGAGATCATGGCCTCGGGCCCGATGACCACGAACTTGTGCGGCGTCTGCGCCGGCACGACGAGCACCTGACCGCCGACCGCCTCGAGCTGTTCGTCGCCGACGGTGAACAGCGCGCGCCCGTGGCGGATGACGAACGTCTCGGAATACGGATGCCGGTGCAACCGCGGTCCCGAGCCGTCCTTCGAGCTGTACGTGAGGATCAGCGACACGTCGGAGCCGATCGACGCGCCCTCGATCGATTCATGCCAGTAGACGTCGTCTTCGGCGGTGCCGCTGCGCTGGTGCATCAGAACCATGGTGTGCTCCTCGCCTTCGCGAGGCACACGGTACACCCGGCGCCGCCCGGCCGCATGCCTCGCGATGCGAGGCGGCGTTCAGAGCACTCGGTCGAGCGCCGGGTGCAGGTGGCGCGTCGTGAGCACCGTCGCAGCATGCCGGGCGCCCGCCTCGAGCGCATCCTCGAGCGCAGCTCCGCCGAGGTGGGCGTCGAGCACTCCGGCCATGAACGCGTCGCCGGCCCCGTTGGTGTCGAGCACCTCGACGGGCACCGCAGCGACCTCGGTCAGGGACATCCGCTCGTCGTCGTTGTCGTCACCTTCGTCGCGAGAGACCGCGATCGCGCCCTGCGCCCCCAGCGTGCAGACGACGACGGATGCCCCGCCGCGCACGCACTCCGCCATGAACGGTCGCGGGTCGTCGCCGATGCGGTCGGCGTTCATGAAGATCCAGTCGGCGGCCTCGATGAACGGGCGGTGGAAGTCGGCGCTGCCGTCGTAGTCGTGGATGTCGGTCCAGATCGGCCGGCCGGTCGCCCGCGCCGCGCCGATGAGCCCGCGCGAACGTTCGGAGAGATCGAGCACGATCGCCGGGGCATCCGCCATCGCCTGCGCCAGTTCGGCCGACGGCGGCGTGCCCGGGTCGGCGGGCGCGCTCAGGTAGAGGGAGACGCGCTCGCCCTGCCGGGTCATGAGGTTCAGGTGGCTCTCGGTGCGCGCGACGGCGAGGCTCGCGAGCGCGACACCGGATGCCTCGAGCGCGCCCTGCACGCGGCGGCCCTCGTCATCGTCGCCGATGAGGGCGTGCAGCAGCACGGGCCTGCCGAGGCCCGCGAGTCCGAGCGCCTTGCCGGCCGAGGTGCCGCCGATCGTCTCGTAGTCGTCGAGCGCGAACTGCATGTGGGGCACCGGCTCGGGCAGCTGCTCGAGGTAGACGATGCGGTTCCAGGCGGCCGGGCCCGAGATGACGATGGGTGCGCTCATGGTTGGCCAGCGTAGCGGCGGCCACCGGCCGCCAGCCGCCAGCCGCCAGCCGCCGCGCCAGCGCGCCGGTACCACCACGTGAGGACCCGATGGGCGCCCGAGTCCCTCCGTCTCCCATCGCCAGCAGCACTCGGGCGCCCATCGGGTCCTCAGCCGCGGCCTGACGACGGGTTCCGGGCGGGCACTGATGCCGCGTCGTGTCGCGAGGTCGACGCTCATCATGAGGAACACTCACGAGAGGAGCGCGCCATGTCGGTCGGCATCGGGGGAGTGGAGCTCTACATGGGGCCGACCGCGGTCGGCGGTCCCGACGATCTCGACCTGGCGATCCGCGACTTCATCGACGGTGCGCAGCACAGCCTCGCGATCGCCGTGCAGGAGATCGACTCGCGACCGATCGCCCGGGCGATCCTCGCGGCGAAGCAGCGCGGGGTGCGCGTGCGGGTCATCCTCGAGGGCGACTACCTGACCGAGGAGAAGGCGCTCGACGACCCGTGGGGCGTCACCGGCGCCCACGAGGAGAACCGCGTCATCCAGGGTGCCCTCCTGAAGGCCCGCGTCGACGTGATCAGCGACCTGAACCCGAAGATCTTCCACCAGAAGTTCATCGTGCGCGACTCGGGCAAGCCGACCGCCGCGGTGCTCACGGGCTCGACCAATTTCACGCTCACCGACACGGGGAAGAACGAGGAGGTCGGCATCGGGGCGGGCCAGAACCTCAACCACGTCGTCGTGCTGACCGGCCAGCTCGCGGCCACCGAGTACCTGCGCGAATTCGAGCGGATGCGCTCGGGCACGTTCGGCGACCTGCACGAGCGCGTCGAGCCGAAGCCCAAGGAGTTCGGCCTGCCCGAGGTGCGGGTGAAGCCCCTCTTCGCCCCGCGGCACGGCCCCGAGATGGAGATCATGAAGCAGATGCTGAAGGCGAAGGACTCGATCGACTTCGCGATGTTCACCTTCGCCCAGTCATCCGGCATCGACGACACCATGATCCGGCTGCGCCCGCTCGTCCCCCGCATCCGCGGCGTGCTCGACCGCGACCAGGGCGCCGCGAAGTGGGCGGCGACGAGCGGCCTGGGCCGCGGTGACGTCGAGCTCTTCGCGAACCGGCGCAACACGGGCGTGCGCAAGCTCCACCACAAGCTCATGGTCATCGACGAGCGGCTCATCATCGTCGGCAGCTTCAACTACACGGCGCCCGCCAACACCCTGAACGACGAGAACATCATCGTGATCGGCGACCTCGAGGAGGAGCCGGGCAGCGCAGCGGATGTCGCGCAGCGCGCGCTCGCCCGCTACGCGCTCACCGAGATCGACCGCATCATCGACGACCTCTCGGCGCCGGTGCCGGTCTCCCCGTAGGGCGAGTTCTCCACAGACCCGAATCGGACCCAGATGGGCCGGGGCGGCCCGCTACGGTCGAGGGATGTACGACGTCGTGAGCTACAGCATGTCCTGGATGTACCCGATCGCCTGGGTGCTCTTCGCGCTCGCGTTGCTCACGGCGCTCGTCTGCCTCATCGTGCTGCTGCTCGCCGCCGCGAGGGCACTGAGCGCCAACGCTCGCTGGCGCACGGTGCAGACCGAGCTGTTGCTCGCCGAGGCGTCGGCGGGACCCGACGGCCCGATGGCCACCGAACCTCCGGCAGCCGTCCAGCCGTCGTAGGAGCGGAGTCCGCAGCATCTGCGACGCTGCCCAACTGGTAGCGTCGCAGCCGTGAATTCGACGAGCACTCTCGCGATCGACGCCGGCCAGTCGGGCATCAAGGTCAGGCACACGGATGCCTCGGGCTCCGGTGAATGGTCGGCCCCCGGCATCCGCACCGACCTGCCGCTGCTGCCGCAGCTGGCACGCATCATCGAGCAGGCGCACGAGGGCGGCCGCGCCGCTGAACGTGTCGGGCTCGGCGTCTCGGGCCTGACCGACGACGAGTCCGATGCCGGCTACCTGCTCGCGGCCGCAGCGCCGATCGGCGCCCGCAGCGTGCACCTCGCCCACGACTCGATCACCGCGTACCTCGGCGCGCTCGGCGATGAACGCGGCGTCGTGGTCGCCGCGGGCACGGGCGTCGTGACGCTCGCCGTGGGCGCGACCGAGATCGCCCGCGTCGACGGGTGGGGCTACATCATGGGCGACTCCGGCAGCGGGTACTGGCTCGGCCGAGCCGGACTCGAAGCGGTCATGCGAGCCCACGACGGTCGCGGCGCCGCGACCGCGCTGACCGACGTCGTGCGGGCGGACTTCCCCGACCTCGAGGCCGCCTACATCGAGCTGCAGGCCGATCTCGGTCGCGTGCAGCGCATCGCCTCCTACGCGCGCGCGGTCGCCGACGCCGCCGCCGCCGGTGACGCGGTCGCCGAGTCGATCATCACGAACGGAGCTCGCGAGCTCGCTGCGTCGGCGTTCGCAGGCCTCCGCCGCGTCGGCGAGTCGGACGTTCCCGATTCGCACGTGCGGGGGGTCGGCGGACTCTTCCTGGGCGAGGCGCTCGGACGCGAGTTCGTCGCCGCGATCACCGCCGAGATCCCGGGCGCCGAGATCCGGCTCGGCGAGGCGCACCCGCTCGACGGCGCCGCGGCGCTCGCGGATGTCGCGCCGACGAGCGCGCTCGCGGCGCACATCGCCGTCGCCCGCGCCTGACGCGTCGCGCGCAGAGCGCGGGGGCGCGAGTCCGACCTGAGCCGGCGCCCGAATCAGTACATCGTGTCGAGGATCGCGACGAGGTGCTCGAACGTCGTGTTCGGGTTCACGATCGCGAAGCGCGTGTTCGGCCGGCCCGCGTGCGAGCTCGGCGTCACGAATGCCCGCTGCTCGTCGAGGAGGCGCGCCGACCACGCGTCGTAGTCGGCCTTGGTCCAGCCGTCGCGCTCGAACACCACGACCGAGAGCTGCGGCGACCGCACGAGGCTGAGTCCTTCGCGGCCCTCGATCTCGTCGGCGATCCGCTGCGCCAGGGCGATCGAGCTCGAGATCGCCTCGCGGTACGCGGTGCCGCCGTACGTCGCGAGCGAGAACCACAGCGGCAGTCCGCGAGCACGCCGCGTGAGGTGCGCGGCGTAGTCCGACGGGCTCCAGTCGCCGCCCTCGGTGAGGGTGTCGAGGTACTCGGCGTGCTGCGTGTGCGCGCGGCGCCCCTGCTCGGGGTCGCGGTAGATGAGCGCGCACGCGTCGAACGGGGCGAAGAGCCACTTGTGCGGGTCGACGATCACCGAGTCGGCGTGCTCGACGCCCGCGAAGCGGTGCCGCGCGAGCGGCGAGAGCATGCCGGCCAGGCCGTAGGCGCCGTCGACGTGGAACCAGAAGTCGAACTCGCGCTTCAGCTCGGCGATCGAGTCGAGGTCGTCGACGATGCCGAAGTTCGTCGAGCCCGCGGTCGCGACGACCGCGAAGACGGATGCCCCGTGCTCCTCGAGTGCCGCGCGCACGTCGTCGCCCCGCAGCATGCCGTCGCCGGCTGGGGTCACGGGCACCACGTCGACGTCCATCACCCGGGCCGCCGAGGCGATCGAGGAGTGCGCCTCTGCGCTGCACGCGATCTTCCAGCGGCCGCCGGGCGGCGCGGGCACCGCGGCATCCGCTGCACCGTCGCTCAGCCGGTGACGCGCGGCCTCGCGGGCCGCGACGAGGGCCGAGAGGTTGCCGAGCGTGCCGCCCTGCACGAAGACGCCGCCCGAGCCCGCGGGGAGGCCGAACTCGCGGCCGAGCCACGACAGCACCTCGTTCTCGGCGTAGACCGCGCCGGCGCCCTCGAGCCAGGAGCCGCCGTAGAGGGCGCTCGCCGAGACCACGAGGTCGAACGCCGTGGCGGCCTTCGTCGGCGCCGTCGGGATGAAGGAGAGGTACTGCGGGTGGTCGGTCGTGATGCAGGCCGGGGCGAGCACGTGCTCGAAGAGCGCGAGGGCGCGGGCGGCGCCGATGCCCTGCTCGTCGATCGTGCGGCCGGCGAGGCGGCGCAGCTCGGGCTCGGTCACGGGCTTGTCGAGCGGGGTGTCGTCGCTCAGGATGCGGCGGCGCGAGTACGCGAGCACGAGGTCGACGAGGTGGCTCGTCTCGTCGCTGGTCGAGTGCATGCGGGTCGCGGGGTCGCGCGGCTCGTTCGCGTCGAGGTCGAGTTCTGTGCGGTGCATCCGGAGGTTCCCTTTCGGCTCGGCCGAACCGGGTCGCCGGAGGGCCACGGGAAAGTTTCACATATCTCGGCGAAACCGCAAAGAAGCGTCACGATTCCTGCGTAGCGCGCCGCTTCCATGCAGAAAGCGGCGCGCGAACGCAACGGTTGCTACTGGTGACGCAACGCCGCCTGCAGGTGCTCTTCGGGGTCGACGAGGTGGTTGTGGTCGTCGACCCCGAGTGCGACCTCGGCCCACTGCAGCGTGCCGCTGAACGCGCCGCCCCACACCTTGTAGCCCTCGTACGCCGGCATGCCGGTGTCGCAGCCGGTGTCGAGACCTTCGTCGAACGAGAAGTAGAGCGCGTGCGTGTGCTCGACGCGCCCGGTGCCGACCGCCTTGCCGTCGATGAAGAGCGTGACGTCGCCGCCCTTGCCGATGCCGCCGCCGTCGTAGGCGAACTCGACCCGCACCTGGTGCTCACCCGCGCCGATCGGGGCGTCCGACAGGGTGGTCGAGCGCTGCAGGCCGCAGTAGTTGTAGTGGAAGCCGAGCTTGCCGTCTTCGGCGAAGAACGACCAGCCGCCCGTGCGGCCGCCCTGCGCCACGATCGCGCCCTCGAGCGTGCCGTCGTCGGGCACGACCACCTCGGACGTGACCGAGAACGAGCGGTTCTTCACGTTGATCGCGACGTTCTCACCGAGGCGCACCATGCCGGGGTAGAGCCGCAGCCGGTCGCCCTTCACGAGCGTCGGCCGGCCGGCGATCTCGGGGTTCATGCGCTCGGCGGCGCGGTCGTCCATCGGGAACACGTTGTGGCGGGCCGCCTCGATGAGGAAGAGCCGCTGCAGCTCGGCGAGCTTCTCGGGCTGCTCATCGGCGAGGTTCTTCGCCTGCGTCCAGTCGGTCGTCGTGTCGTAGAGCTCCCACACGTCGAGCGAGAAGTCGGGGGCCTTCGACACCACGTCCCACGGGGTGCGGTGCTTCGTGACCGCGGTCCAGCCGCGGTGGTAGATGCCGCGGTTTCCCATGAGCTCGAAGTACTGCGTCGTGTGGCGTTCGTCGGCGGATGCATCGTCGAAGCTGTACGCCATCGAGACGCCGTGCATCGGCTCCTGCGTGACGCCGTTGAACGTGTGCGGCTCGGCGAGGCCGGCCACGTCGAGCACTGTCGGCGCGAGGTCGATGACGTGGTGCCACTGCTCGCGCACCTCGCCCTTGGCCTGGATGCGGCTCGGCCAGTGCACGATCGTGCCGTTGCGGGTGCCGCCGTAGTGCGAGGCGACCTGCTTGGTCCACTGGTAGGGCGTGCACATCGCGTGCGCCCAGGCGACCGAGTAGTGGTTGTACGCCTCGGGGCCGCCGACCTTGTCGAGGTGCTCCTTCCAGAAGTCGACGGTCTCGAACTGGCCGCCGCCGTTGGAGGCCGTGGTCAGCATGTAGGCGCCGTTGATGCCGCCCTCGGCCGAGGCGCCGTTGTCGCCGATGATGTAGTAGATCAGCGTGTCCTCGAGGATGTCGAGCTCCTCGAGCGCGTCGATCACGCGACCGGTGTGGTGGTCGGCGTACTCGAGGAAGGCTGCGTAGACCTCCATCTGGCGGGCGAGCACGGGCTTCTGCTCGTCGGGCACGTCGTCCCAGGCGGGCAGGCCCTCGGGGCGGGCCGTCAGCTCGGAGTCGGCGGCGATGACGCCGAGCTCCTTCTGCCGGGCGAAGGTCTGCTCGCGCTGCGCGTCCCAGCCGAGGTCGAACTTCCCCTCGTACTTGGCGATCCAGTCCTTCGGCACGTGGTGCGGTGCGTGCGTCGCGCCCGGCGCGAAGTACACGAAGAAGGGCTTGTCGGGCGTCAGGCTCTGCTGCTGGCGCACGTAGTCGATCGCCTTGTCGGCGAGGTCGGGCATGAGGTGGTAGTCGGGGTCGGTCGGCGGCGCGATCGCGGTGAGCCCGTCGATGAGCGCCGGCGTGTACTGGTTCGTCTCGCCGCCGATGAACCCGTAGAAGCGCTCGAAGCCGCTCTGCGCGGGCCAGTGGTCGAACGGGCCGGTCGGGCCCGACTCCCACACCGGCACCTCGTGGCACTTGCCGAACTGGGCCGTGTTGTACCCGTTCTGGCGGAGGATCTCGGGCAGCGGCACCGCGGTGTTCGGGCGCGTCGAGCGGTAGCCCGGGGCGGGCGTCGCGGTCTCGGTGATGTGGCCCATGCCGACGGCGTGGTGGTTGCGGCCGGAGAGCAGCGCTGCGCGGGTCGGCGAGCAGAGCGCGGTGGTGTGGAACCGCGAGTAGCGCAGGCCCTCGCCGGCGAGGCGTTCGGCGGTCGGCGTGTGGATGGGGCCGCCGAAGGCACTGGATGCCCCGAAGCCGACGTCGTCGAGCAGGATCACGAGCACGTTCGGCGCCTGGGCAGGCGGCCTCGCCGGCTCGATGGGCGGGAACTTCTCGTCGAGCTTCTTCGCGTCGTACGCGACCGGCCCCTGGTAGGCGCGGTCGGGCACGGGAAGCACGGATCCCGGTCGGACGTCGTTCATCTGTTCCCCCTCATGCGCGGCGGGTGTCGTCGCGCTCCTCGATCATCGCAGCCATGCCGCGCATGAGGGGGAGTGCCGCTCAGCGGCGCACGAACTCCCGCACGAAGTCCTCGTCGACGCTCACGCCGAGGCCGGGCCCCGTCGGCACCGTGAAGTCACCGTTGGGCGCGACCTCGAGCGGGGTCGTGAGGATCCGGTTCGCGACCGGCAGGGTGAGCGGCTGGTACTCGAAGGCGAGGAGCGACGGCGAGCTCGCGGCGACGTGGAGGCCGGCGGCCATCGCGATGCCGAACGCGGCGGAGTGATGCGGTGCCACCTGCGCGTGGAAGGCGTCGGCGATGGCCGCGATCGCGATGCCCTCGGTGATGCCCGTGCGGCCGATGTCGGGCTGGGTCAGGCCGACTGCCCGGCGTGCCAGCCAGTCGGTGAACTCGAATCGGCTGCGCATCGCCTCGCCGACTGCGACGGGGGTCTCGATGGATGCCGCGAGGTCGCGGTGGCCCTCGACGTCTTCGGGAGCGAGCGGCGCCTCGAAGAACCAGGCGTGGCGTTCGTCGAGTTCGCGGCCGAGGGCCTTCGCCTCGCCGAGGCGGTAGCTCCAGTGCGCGTCGAGTGCGACCTGCAGGTCGGGGTGCGCGCCGTTGACGGCATCGAAGGTCGCGAGGTCGGTGCGGAGGTCGGTGCCGAGGTGCATCTTGAACCGGCGCACGCCGGCTTCGACGAGCACGGCGGTCTTCTCGGCGATCTCGGCGTCGTCGGCGCCGCGCACGCCCGACACGTAGGTCGGCAGCACGTCGGCGAACCGCCCGCCCGCGAGCTCGGAAACCGAGAGCCCGGTCGCCTTGCCCCAGAGGTCCCACAGCGCGATGTCGACGGCGGCCATGGCGTCGGCCTGGTGCCCCGTGAGGTGCCCGCGCTCGCGCATCGACTCCGACATCCGGTGCCAGAGGGTGCGCACCGAGCGCGGGTCCTCACCGATGATGAGCGGAGTGAGCAGGTGGTCGACGATCGCCGCCGCGACCTCGGGGGCGACGGGCGCGAGGCCCTCGCCCCAGCCCACCAGGCCGTCGTCGGTCTCGATCTTCACGATGAGCGTCTCGTAGCCGGGGGAGTAGAGGCTCCGCCACGGCGGCCGGATCATGTAGCCGCGGTGCTCGACCGCCGCCTCGCCCGCGTAGGAGTCTTCGGCATCCTCCTTCGAGATGAAGAGGGGGAACGTTTGGACGCGCGCGATTCTCACAGGGTCTCCAGTGACGAGAGGGATCGAGAACGCCGCCGACGGATGCCGCGGCGTGGGGGTTCAGGCTGGGGGCGGTGTGCCGCGAACGCCGTCGCGGCGGGGGCTCAGAGGGACGCGAACGCCGTCGCGGAGTGGGAGGCGCTGTAGCCGAGGGCGACGGAGATCTCGTCGGCTGCCTCGATCACCTGCAGCGCGATCTCCTGGTGGGGGGCCTGCAGGTCGAGCACCGAGAGCGGTCCGCTCGCGGACAGGCCGGCGACGATCTCGCCCGCGCGGTCGCGGATGGGTGCGGCGATGCACGCCCGTCCGAAGGCGAGTTCCTCGATCTCGGTCGCGTAGCCGCGGCTGCGGGTCTCGTCGAGGGCGACCTGCATGGCGTCGCGATCGACGATGGTGTGCGGCGTGTACCGCTGCGGCGTGTTCTCGAAGTACTCGTCGACGCGCTTGGCGGGCATGCCCGACAGCAGCGCCTTGCCGAGTCCGGTTGCGTGCAGCGGTGCGGTGCGGCCAGCCATCGCGAACGACTTCGGTGCGAGCGCGCCCTCGAAGTTGCAGAGGTAGGTGAACGTGAAGCCGCTGAGCTCGGCGACGTTGACGCCGATGCCGAGCCGGTGCGCGAGGTTCTGGGCGATCTGTCGCGAGGCGCGGAAGATCGGGGAGCCGTTGAGTGCGATCGTGCCGAGGGAGACGGCGGCCGGGCCGAGCCGGTAGAGGCCCGTACGGTCGTCCTGCACGACGAACCGCATGCGGTCGAGCGCCGACATCATGCGCGACACGGTGGACTGGCCGAGTCCGGTGAGCGCGCAGAGCTCCGACACTCGGAGCTCGCCCGACTCCTCGGTGAAACAGGCGAGCAGGGACATGGCCCGTTCGACCGTCTGTGTGCCGCCGACCGATTCCGATGCCATCGGGACTCCTTCTCAATGCAGTTGCCGCGCGTCGTTGCATACCCGCTCGGGCTGCGCCATTGCCGTCAGTGTAGTGAGCGGAATCGGCCGAGGCAATCCAAATATGGGTGAGTTATGCATTTTGTGGATTTCGAATCCGCATTGTGGTTTACTGGCCGCACGTCAGCGTTGACGACTTGTGACGACGACGCACAGGGGCCCTGATGAAGGGTCGCCACCTCTCGGGAAGTGAACGCAATGCAGCAAGCCATACTCGACCGGCCCGCGACACGCGAGACGACCGAGCCGCGATCCGGGCGGCGAACGACACTGGGCGCGAAGGATCGCACCTTCGGATTCATGATCGCACTCCCCGCGGTCCTGCTCTTCCTCGTGATCGCCATCTATCCGCTCATCTCGAGCATCGGCACGAGTCTCTACGACCAGTCGCTGCTGCGCCCCGATCGCACCTTCGTCGGCTTCGACAACTACACGGCGATCTTCGGCGAGTTCATGGCGCGCCTCGGCACGACGCTCACCTTCGCGACGCTCGCGACGATCTTCCCCGTGCTCCTCGGCGTGGCCCTCGCCGTGCTCCTGAACGCACGCATCCGCGGACGCAACATCCTGCGCGGCACCCTCATGCTGCCGTGGCTCCTGCCCGGCGTCGTCGTCTCGTTCCTCTGGGCGTGGATCTTCAACGACAGCTACGGCGTGCTGAACCACCTGCTGACCATGGTGGGCCTGCCCGAGGTGAGCATGCTCGGCAACCCCACCGGGGCGATGGCGGCGGTCGTCATCGCGAAGACGTGGCACTCGTTCCCCTGGATCATGGTCGTCGCGCTCTCGGTGCTGCAAACGCTGCCGGCCGAGCAGCTCGAGGCCGCGACGATCGACGGGGCGACGCGCTCGCAGCGCTTCCGCTACATCTCGCTGCCGCACATCGTGGGCCCCGTCGCGCTCGTGGCGACCCTCGAGTTCATCTACAACTTCGGCAACTTCGACACGATCTTCGTGATGACGGGCGGCGGGCCCGGGGACTCGACCACGACGCTCGCCGTCAGCCTCTATCAACTCGCGTTCGGCAGCTACGAGCTCGGCAAGGCATCCGCAATGGGTGTGCTCTGGCTCATCCTCCTCGCGATCATCTCGAGCGCATACCTGCTGCTCAACCGACGTCTGGAGAAGCGATGAGTCACGGCCGCGACATCGGAGAGGCGATCGTTCGCCCGAGACTGTCGATCCCGGGGCGTATCGGACTCATCCTCCTCGCCCTCTTCGGGCTGCTGCCGGTCTACTGGCTGACGGCGACGGCGTTCATGAAGAAGGAGGCCGTCTTCGCGCTCGACCGGCCGCTCTTCCCGGTCGACCCGACGCTCGAGAACTTCATCGGGTTCTTCCAGAACGATCTGCTGCTGCAGAACCTCAAGAACAGTTTCATCGTCTCGACCGGCACGGCCGTGCTCGCCGTGCTCGTGGGCGCCTTCATGGCCTACTCGCTCTCGAAGTTCCGCTATTCGGGGCGCAACGCGATCATGTTCATGTTCCTCATCGGGCAGCTCATCCCGGGCGCTCTGCTGCTCATCTCGCTGTACCTGATGCTGAGCTCGGTGAACCTGCTCTACACCTACACGGCGCTCATCATCTCGTTCACCACGTTCACGTTGCCACTCGTGGTCTTCCTGCTGAAGGGCATCATCGACGGCCTGCCCGACGACATCCTCGAAGCCGCGAAGGTCGATGGGCTCTCGCGCGTCTCGACGATGTTCCAGATCGTCTTCCCGCTCATCGTGCCCGGCCTCATCACGGCGGCGATGTTCGCCTTCATGCGCGGCTGGAGCGACCTGCTCTTCGCGCTCACGCTCGCGGGGCCCGACAATCAGACGCTGCCTGCCGGCCTCACCCAGGCGTTCATCCGCGACGGCACGGCCGATTGGCCGGCACTCATGGCGGCATCCCTCATCACGTCGCTGCCGCTCTGCATCATCTTCATCCTCCTCCAGCGCTACTTCGTCTCCGGCCTCGCGTCGGGGGCGGTGAAGGGGTAGCCCGTGATCCACCGAACCGCATCGAACCCACACCCCGACGAAGGAGCAGTCCCCATGAACATCTCGACCTCGCAGCTCAGCCGCCGCGCCTTCATCGGCGGAGGCACTGCATTCGCCGCGTTCGGCGCACTCGCCCTCGCGGGCTGCGCCACCCCGGCGGCGCCGGGAGCCACTGCCGGCGCCAACGCCGCGACCAAGGCCAAGACGATCAACTTCTACGGCAACTCGCTCGGCGAGGAGGCCCTGAAGCCCGCCTGGCAGGCCGTGCTCGACGACTTCTCCGCCGAGGAGGGCGTCACGGTCTCGCCCGTCATCTACCCCTACGACCAGGCGGCGACCCAGCTCGCCCTCACCGGTCGCGCCGGCAAGCTCCTGGGCGTCGGGCAGTCGGGCGGATGGCAGGTGCTCACGCCGATGAACGTGCTCGCCGACCTCACCGACCTCGCCAAGGGGCTCGGCATCCCGCAGGGCGTGCTCGACTCCTACACGATGGACGGCAAGCTCCTCGTGATGCCGCTCACCGCCGCCGGCATCGGCATCATCACGAACGGCGAGATCGCCAAGAGCGTCGGCATCAAGTCGGGCATGACGATCGAGCAGTTCGCGACCGCGCTCGAGAAGATCAAGTCGCAGGACTCCTCCCTGATCCCGTACGCGGCGGTCACGAAGAACCCCGACCTGAAGGACGCCACGCACTGGATGTGGGGCTTCGGCAGCCCGGTCGTCACCGACGACTTCGAGTGCACGATCGGCGACAAGGAGAGCGTGAAGGCGATCACCTGGTACAAGTCGCTGCAGGATGAGGGCCTGACCCAGGCGAACGTGGCCCGCGCCGACGCGCGCATCCTGTTCGCGAGCGGCCGCGCGGCCCTTTACGACGATGCACCACTCGCCTCGACCTTCGTGAAGACCAACGGAGCCGCCCAGAACATCATCGACAACATCGGCGCGATCTCCCGGCCCACCGCCGGCGGCAAGGAGTCGTACAACCGCGCATGGGGCAGCGGCCTCTTCGCGAGTGCAGGCGAAGGCGAGCTCACGAGCCGCGACTTCATCACCTACGCGGCGACGAACGTCGAGGCCGCGACGGCCTTCTACAAGCAGTCGGCCGTGGCGCCGGCCGCGAAGTCGGTCGCCGACCAGATCCCCGAGCTGGCCGCCGACAAGTTCCAGAACGCGTTCCGCACCGAGGTCTCCGAGCATGCACGCGGCGCCGCGTGGGACCGCGTGCCCGTGACCGCGCAGATCGACACCGCGATCGGCGCGGGTGTCGCGAACATCCTCGCGGGCCAGGTCGACGTGCAGTCCGGCCTCAACTCCCTGAAGAAGGAAGTGCAGGACCTGCTCGACGCGAACGCGTGAGCACCATCGCCGGCCGCCTGCGGAGGGACCCGCAGGCGGCCGGCGTTCGGCGCGCCCCGGGGCATCCGCTCGACCCGGATGCCCCGGTCGGCTGCAGTGCTCAGGCGAAGTGGTCGTCGGGGAGCGCGAAGAAGTCGGTGGCGCCCTGCCGCGACATCCGTTCGCCGACCGCCGCAATGGGCCCGTCGAGGTGCCCGTTCGGTCGCACGGTGAGGCGCTTCGGGCCGGTGAGCGCGTGGAAGACGGCGAACTGCCCCCGCGGGTCGACGGCGGGGTCGAGCACCGCCGCTGCCACATGCACGGGGATGCGGACGCGCTGGGCCGCCACGGCGGCGTCGAAGTAGCCGAGCACGTGGCCCACCTCTGGGTGGTTGACGAGATGCCGGCGCACGGCCTCGCCGCTGCCGGTGCACTGCCGGGTGAGGCGGATCGCATGGTGCCCGAAGCTCGGCACGTCGAGCGAGGCGCGCCGGAAGCGGTCGTCCCACGGGAGCGCCATCGCGCCGATGCCGCCGCCGAAGCTGCCGCCGCTGAAGTCGAGCGCCCCGGCGACGGCGGGGGCGGCGTCGAGCAGCACGGTCGCGGCGCGCCAGACGTCGGCGGCGGCGAAGCGGTGCGAGTACGTGTCGCGGTGCGCGATGCCCGCGAGCACATGCTCGTCGGGGAGCGCCGGGAAGCGACTCGAGGTGTTCGGCGCCGTGCCCGGTGCGGCGGGGAAGATCGCGGCCGTGTCCGCGGGCACCTGGTCGGGGTCGGGCGCTGCGCGGCCGCCGTAGCCGTGTCCGATCACGAGTCCGCGGCGCACGACGGCGGCGACGCGCGGCACCATCAGGAACGCCACGGTCGGCTCAGCGGCCGAAGACGCGAACCGGATCTCCGTCACGTGGTGCGCCTCGGTGGCGTCGAGGTCGCGCACGCGCTCCCAGGCGACGGGTCCGGTGCCGAACTCCTCGAACGTGCCTCGCCAGAACTCGTCGAAGTCGGCGGGTTCCTCCGGCCGCCCTGCCGGCGTCAGCAGCGCGGTCAGCGAGTACTCGGTCAGTTCCTCTGGTCGGTTCGGGGTCACCGCGTGTTCCTCTCAGGACGAGTGCATGGTCGACGCTACCGGCGCCGCTGGCCGCATAGCCATTGACACTGTCGCATATCGCATGCATCATGTGCATCATGGATTCAACGAAGAAGCCGGAAATCAACGACGAAGCAGGGGTCGCCCACGGCCAGGGGCTGTGGAGCCGGCGTTCGGCGCTGCAGCTGCTGCTGGCCGCGGGCGTGCTTCCGGCGGTCCTCGGCGCCGATGCCGCTCCTGCCGCGGCGGACCCCGGCTTCAGCGGCGTGAACGGCTCGTATGCCGACGCCCTGCGCCGGTTGGAGAAGCCCGAGCTGTCGTTCACCCGCGTGGCCCAGCTCGTCGGGCGCAAGCACCGGATGACCTTCTTCCAGGCCAGTTGGGACGGCGGCGAGACGATCGTGCGCGATCTCGAGATCAAGCACGACGGCCGGTGGCTGTCGCTGACCGACCCCGAGCACCGCTTCGACGAGCAGTGGGTCGTGCTGGCCGGCACGCTGCCCTCGGGCAGTGCGCCCGAGCTGTACGGGCCGCTGCAGCCGGCCTGGCTGGGCTTCACCTCGTTCCGGCGACTCAGCTCGAAGGCGATCGAACTGCGCACCAGCACCGACGACGTGGAGCTCATCGTCAACTGGCGGCTCGACGGCGATCACCCCGAGGCGCACTACGTGCTGCGGGCCAAGAAGGCCGGCGACTACCTCGTCGGCTACCAGAGCCAGGACGCCAAGCAGCTCGACGACCTCGACGAGGTGCTGTGCGGGTCGTACCAGCACGCACTCTCGGTGGTCGACGGCTCGGCCCCCCTCGGCGCATGGGAGCTGTTCGCGCCGATGGCGCTCACCCAGTACTCCGTCGCCGACGTCGCCGTCACCTCGGGGGTCTACCTGCCCGCCGAGGTGGCCGAGTTCGTGCACGAGCGCCAGCTGATGTCCGATCGGCAGCCCTACGGGATGAGCCTGCGCAACGACAGCCTCGACCTCGTGCCGAGCATCTACGCGCCGCAGCCGGGGCTGCGTACCGCCATGGCGGCCGGTGATCGGCGCGGCTTCGCCTTCGGCCTGGCGGCCCGCGCCGGCACGCTCTACGAGACGTACACCGAACTGTGCCGGGGCGAGTACGGGCTGAAGGCCTACCGACGCAACGTCTACGACCGCTCGCTGACCGATGCCGTGCACGCCATGACCGAGCTCATCGCGATCGAGCCCGACGGCGACGACTCGGTCGACTACATCCCCTCGTACTCCGGCTGGTGGAACCGCGGCAAGGGCTTCGTCGATGTGGAGAACGAGGACGCGGTGCGCACCGCGGCCAGCGGCGTGCTGCTCTCGGCCCACTACCTGACCGGCACCGCCGACGGCACCCTCTACGACCGACGCGCGCGGCCGGCGATCGAGTACCAGCTGTCGCGCAAGGGGATCGGGCACTCGCCCGTCATCGGCGGCTCGGTCTACAACGACAAGACGCAGTACCGGATCGGTCGGATCCCCACCGACGCGGTGAACCTGGCGGCGCTCTCGCAACTCACCCATGGCCGCAACGCGGGAATCCAGCGGCTCGCCGTGCAGGCCACCAAGGCCGGGGTCGTCGGGCAGAGCCGAGCACCGTTCGCGACCGCACTGGCGACCTACCAGGTCACCGGGGACCCGGCCTACCTGGCCGAGGCGACGCTGATCGGCAAGCGCTACGTGCAGGAGGAGATCCTCACGCCGTACCGCGGCAACGGGCAGCCGCCCGGTGGATTCGCCTACAGCTTCTCGAAGTACTGGGTCGATCTGCTGGTGCTGTTCGAGCTCACGGGCGAGGCCGAGTTCCTCGAGGGGGCGCACCGGGAGGCGCAGCGATTCATCACCCAGACCGCGGTGCGGCCGGTGCCCGACACGACGGTCACGGTGCCCGAGGGCCATGTGGTCATGCAGCAGTACGACTGGGAGTCGCGGACCTCCCTCCCGTCGTACCCGAACACCGAGGTCGCGCCCGAGACCGTGCCCGCCTGGTACGTCTCCGCGACCGGCCTCACCTTCGAGGCGCTGTCGTCGTTCAAGCTCGGGACCAGTTCGCTGACCGATCCGGGCGGCGGCTACGTGTTCAACCCGTGCTGGGCCGGCGCCCTGCTCCGGCTGGCCCATCATGCCGGCGACCCGTTGCTGGCCGACGTCGCGCACAACATGGTCATCGGCCGGTTCACCACCTACCCCGGCTACTACAGCCGCCAATTCCAGGTCGCGCAGATGAAGCCCGACTTCGCCACGAGCGGCCCGGTCGCCATCACCGGGTACTACTTCCACCACGCACCCGCCCAGCTCGGGCTCGCGATGGACTACCTGATCAACGAGAGCTTCTACCGCAGTGCCGGCAGGATCGACTTCCCGCACGTGTTCGAGGCCGACTTCGCCTACTTCAAGTACTTCGCCTACGGCCACGCCCCCGGCACCTTCTTCGGCGAGGACGGCGTGTGGCCCTACTTCCCGGCCGGCCTGGTCTCCCTCGACAACCCGTTGGTCAACTGGATGGCAGGGGCGGGCAACGACTCCCTGTACGTCAGCCTCACCAATTCGGCGGCCGGCGCGCAGTTCGTGGTCGTCGACCTCACCGGTGAGCTGACCGGGCTGACGGGGAGCGATGCGCCGGTCGTCGAGGTCGTGGCCGCCGACGGCACTCGCACGCCGCAGACCGCCGCCGGCGGTCGCATCAAGGTGCGCGTGCCCGGACACGGGCTGGTCGCACTGGTCGTGAGGGGCGTGACGGTCGAGCGACCGGCACTGCCGTTCGACGACATCGTCGATCGCGGCCCCGACAGCTTCCACGAGGTCGACACCGATCCGGGCACCGACTACGGCCTCGCTCGTGGCGTGCTGCTGGTGCGCCCCGACCGCCCCGGCTACGACGCCTACGTGCAGATCGACACGGAGGAGCCGGCCAGGCTCAGCTACCGGATCGGCGACGGGCCAGCACAGGACGCGCCGGCGAAGGGCTACCCGTACGAGTGGACGATCCCCGTCGATTCGTCGGCCGACGCGTTCAGCTACACGATCAGCGTCGGCTCGGCGACCACCGAGGAGGCCACGCTGCGTCTGCCGAACCGCATCAGCGGAGCCGACTCCGGCGTCGCCGGAGACGTGGTCGCCCAGGCCACGAGCACGGCCGGCGACCGGGTGCCGCTCGTCATCGAGGTGCGCAACCCGACCGACGAGTCGTTCGCCGGGGACGTGGCCCTCACCCTGCCCGACGGCTGGCAGCTCGACGGCGGCGCGCCGACCGTCTCGGTCCCCGCGCAGGGTTCGGCCAGGGTCGACGCCGCGGCGATCATCTCGGCGGGCTCCGCGCCCGGCGAGGTCCGGATCGAGGCATCCGTGTCGACTGCCGACGGCGACCCGGTGGAGCTGCGGCCCGCGGCGATCGAGGTCATCGACCGGCGCCGGTTGGTCTCGCTCACCACTGACACCGCCATCGTCAGTGGCCCCGGCGAGACCGCGCGGTTGACCGCCCTGGTCATCAACACCGGCGTCACCCCCCTCCGCGCCACGCTCGCCCTCTTCGGCGCGACCGGGTGGAGCGTCGGCCAGAAGGAGGCGGTGATCGAGGTGCCCCCGCGCTCCGACCTGACGCACACCTGGACGGTGACGGCCGGATCGGCCGTGGCGCCGGGGTCGACGAACCGGTTCGAGGCGCGGCTCGACGGCACCCTCCGCCGTGGCGTGCTCGTGCGGGTCGCCGACGAGGGCGTGATCGCCCACACGCAGTCGCCCTGGCCCGGCTACCTGGAGACCGGCCTGTGGTATCCGAGCGGATTGGCCGGGTGGAACGGCACCCGGACCCGCTACAGCGACGTCGACTCGATCGGCAGCACCGTGACCTGGCAGGTGAACCTGCCCGAGGCCGGCGAGTACCGGGTCTCGGTCTGGTACCCGACGAACCCGACGACCACCACCTCGGCGGCCTACATCGTCGAGCATCAGGCTGGCAGCACCGAGGTCGTCGTGAACCAGACCGAGGGGGCGGCCGCCTGGCGGCCGCTCGGCACGTTCCGCTACGCCGCCGGCGCGGTCGGCGTGGTGCGACTGGAGGTGCGCAACGCCTCGTTCCACCGGGTCAGCGCCGCGCAGTTCGTTCGCGTCGGGAACTGACGGCGAACGCCTGCCGGCCGAGTGCGAGAGCACCGGCCGGCAGGCGTTCGGCATTGGGTGGCGCGGCGGTCGACAGGCGGCATGCAGCGCCGCACGACCGACCGGGGCTCAGAGCCAGCGGTCGCGCAGCGCGGGCTTCAGCCAGGCGGCGGGGGAGGAGATCGACAGGCCGCCGTCGACCGGGATCGTCGTGCCGGTGACGAACGACGCGGCCTCCGAAGCGAGGAAGGCCACCACGGCGGCGACCTCCTCGGGCCGGCCGATGCGGCCGAGCGGGTAGCCCTCGCTCTCGCCGGTCTCGGTCGCCGAGATGCTCCCGGGCGCGACCGCGTTGACCCGGACGCCGTGCGGGCCGTAGTCGAGCGCCAACTGCCGGACGAGGCCCTCGACGCCCGCCTTGGCAGCGGCATAGGCGGGCAGGCCGGGCGCGGCGAGGGACGCGTTGACCGACGTGACCGCGACGATCGACGAGCCGGGTGCGAGCCGCGGCAGTGCCGCGCGCGCCACGAAGAACGCCGAGTCGAGCGTCGCACCGAGGGCGCCCCGCCAATCGTCGTCGCTCGTGGCGTCGGCCCGGCCGATCGGCATGCGGGCGGCGGCGAGCACGACGACGTCGAGGCGGCCGAGCGCCTGCTCGGCGTCGGCGACGGCCTGCGCCGCGGCATCCGCTCGGCTGCAGTCGGCGGTGAGGTACCGCTCGAAGACGGGGTCGACGGATGCCTCGAGCCCCACTCCGACGACCGCGTCGCCCTGCTCGGAGAAGGCAGCGGCGATCGCGAGCCCGATGTCGGATCCGCCGCCGATCAGCAGCACGCCGCGACGGGTCACACGCGCACCGCGGTCGGCAGGGGCGGGAGGTCGAGCTCTTCGATGACGAGGTCGACGGCGGCACGGCTGCCGGCGTCGAGGCGAGCGGCCGGGTAGCGCACGGTGGCGTGGTCGATGATGCCGCGCGCGACGAGCACCTCCTTGTGCACCGCCCACGCGATGCCGCCCTGCAGGCCCACCAGCACGAGGGGGAGCATACGGCGGAACCCGGCGCGCGCCTCCTCGACGCGCCCCGCGACGAACAGTTCGAGCACCGGGGCGAGCAGGTCGGCGAACTCGCAGGCCGGCATCGTGCCGACGGCGCCGCGCGCGTACTCCTCGAGGCAGAACTGCGCGTTCTGCCCGCCGAGCACCGCGAAGTCGGCGTCGCCGATCGCCTCGACGACCGCGCCGACCTTCGGAGCGGTCGGGGGCGCCTCGATCTTCACCGAGTCGACGCCGTCGAGGCGGGCGAGTTCGGCGATGAGCGACGGGGGCATGGCGACGCCGGTCACGCCGGGGGCGTCCTGCACCATCACCGAGAGCGAGGTGGCCGCAGCGACCTCGCCGTAGAAGTCGACGAGGCTCGCAGCCGGCGGCTTCACCATGAACGGCGGCAGCACCATGAGCGCGTCGGCTCCGCCCTCCTGGGCGATGAGCGACTGCTCGATCGAGGTCGCCGTCGAGGTGCCGTTGACACCGGCGATGACGGGCACGCGACCGTCGACGACCTCGACGACGTCGGAGAGGATGGTGCGGCGTTCGGCGGCGGTGAGCGCGAAGCCCTCGCTCGCCATTCCGAAGACGGCCACGCCGTCGACGCCGGAGGCGAGCTGGAACTCGACCAGTCGTCGCAGGCTTGGGCGGTCGAGTGCGCCCGATTCGTCGAACGGGGTGGCAAGAATCGGCATCAAGCCATGGAGCTTCGGGGCCATTGGCCAGTTCCTCACTTCAGCGTCGTTGCTTCTGCCAGTCTCGCAACTGACATTCATATTGTGAGATAGCCTGCCACATATCGGGTACCTCCACCACCGAAGGATGACACGGATGTCGCGCTCCACCTCCTCACGAACCGTCGAGATCATCTCCGCCGAGCGGTACGTCCAGGCCGAATCGCCCCGATGGGACAGCCGCGACGGCGGTCTCGGATGGATCGACATGGCGACCGGCGCGTTCCATCGCGGGCGACTCGAAGGCGGAAGGGTGGTGCCGACGACCGCCGTGATCGTCGGACGGCAGATCGGCGCGCCCGTGCCGCTCGCCGAGCCCGGCGCGGGGTGGGCCGTGGCCGTCGATCAGGGGGTCGTGCACGTGGACGATGACGGCGCCGTGTCACCGATCGCCGTCGACATCGCCTCGGGTGACGACTACATGAACGACGGCGGCTGCGACCCGGCCGGGCGCTTCTGGGTGGGCAGCCAGTCGATGCCGAGGGACCCGCACTGCTCGCTCTGGAGCTTCGACGCCGACGGGGTGGCGACCGAGCGCCTCGGTGGCGTGACCGTCTCGAACGGACTCGCGTTCGATCGCACCGGCGAGACGCTGTACTACATCGACACGCTGCCGCACCGGAGCATCGAGGCATTCGACGTCGCACCCGACGGCACGCTCGGCAACCGTCGCACCGTGTGCCGGGTCGAGGGCGGCAATCCCGACGGCATGGCGATCGACCTCGAGGGCATGCTCTGGGTCGCGGTCTGGGATGCCGGCGAGGTTCGCCGCTACTCGCCGCACGGCGTGCTGCTCGAGACGATCGAGCTGCCGTCGAAGCGGCCCACGGCCGTCGCGCTCGTCGACCGGCTGCTCGTGATCACGACGGCGAGCATCGGGCTGACGGATCCGAGCGACGCCGACGGCGCGCTCCTCGGCGTCGAGGTCGAGGTCGGCGGGGCGCCGTCGCTGCCGTGGCGCGGGGCGCCGCCGCAGGCGACGCCCGCCGCTCGCTAGGCCGGCCGCGGCGGCTCGTCGCGGCAGTTCGCCCCGGCGGGCATTGCGGGGTACCCGGGCCCGCTCCGGCGACCCGGGTTGCCAATTCCGCGTCTCGGATCTAAACTGACTAGTCAGTACAAATTCCGAAGGATGCATCGTGTCGATCATCGTGCGGGCGCACGAACTCGCCCTCCACTCCAAGCGCGGCCCCGTCTACGGCCCCGTGAACCTCGTCGCCGACCGCGGCCTCACCGTGCTCCACGGCCCGGCCGGCAGCGGTCGCACCTGCCTGCTGCTCACCCTCGCCGGGCGCATGAAGCCCTCGAGCGGCACCGTGGAGGTGCTCGGGTACGAGCTGCCCCGCCGTGCCCGACCGGTGCAGCGCGCGACCGCGATCGCCGGGTTCCAGGGCATCGACACGCTCGAGGAATCGGTCACCGTCGGCGCCGCGATCCGCGAGCGCGCCGCCTGGATCTCGCCCTGGTGGGCGATCGTGCGCCGCACCGACGACGCCGAGCTCCGCCGCGTGCTCGCCCCGGTGTTCGGCGAGGTGCCGCTGCCGGCGACCGACACCCTGATCTGGGATCTCGACGAGGTGCAGACCGTGCTGCTGCGCATCGCGCTCGCGATGATGAGCGAGCCCGAGGTGCTCTTCTTCGACCAGATCGAGCAGCTGCAGTCGCCGGCGGCCCGGCGCACGCTCTGGAAGCGCCTCGACGCGATCACCCGAGCGGGCACCGCCGTCGTGGCGTCCGCCGCCGCGCCCGACACCGCCATCTGGAACGAGCTCGGCATGGCCCCGCTCGCCTTCGACCTCACCCCGCTCGCGCCCGAGGCCCCGGCAGTCGCCGACCCCGACGCCCTCGACCTCATCCTGGAGCACGCCTGATGTTCGCCTTCCTCTCCTCCGGCACCGAGCTGCGCCGCTTCCGCAAGGGCACGCTGCCCAAGATCGCGCTCGTCGTGCTCCTGTTCATCCCGCTCATCTACGGCGCCCTCTACCTCTGGGCGTTCTGGGCGCCGACCGACGAGATGAAGAACCTCCCCGTCGCCCTCGTGAACGAGGACACCGGCGCGAGCAGCGGGGGCGAGGCGATCACCGCGGGTGACGACCTCGTCGACGAGCTCACGAGCCGGAACGACCTCGATTGGCAGGTGACCGATGCCGCGGACGCCACGAGCGGCGTTGCCGACGGCGACTACTACTTCGCCGTCACGATCCCGGCCGACTTCTCGGCCAGTGCCGTCTCGGTCGGCACCGACGACCCGAAGCCCGCGACCGTCGAGGTCGACTACAACGACTCGAACAGCTTCCTCGCCTCCACGCTCGGCCAGCAGGCGATGGTCCAGTTGCGCGACACCGTTGCCGAGCAGGTCGGACGGCAGACCGCCGACGCGATGCTCATCGGCCTGAACGACGCCGGTGCGGGCATCCGCTCGGCCGCCGACGGCGCGACCACCCTCGCCGACGGCGTCAAGACGGCGAACGACGGAGCCGGGCGACTCGTCGTCGGTCTCGGCGACCTCGCGACCGGTGCCGACGCCCTCGACGCGGGCGCCGTGCAGCTCGCCGATGGCACCGGCACCCTCGCCGAGGGCCTCGAGCAGCTCGCCTCGGGCGCAGGCACGCTCTCGGCCGGGGCGACCCGGGTGTCGGATGGCGCGGCAGAACTCTCCGGCAAGGTCGACGACGCCGCGAGCGGCGCCGCCGTGCTCGCCGAGAAGGCGCACGGCCTCGCCGACGGTGCGACCGGAATCGCGACGAAGACGGGCGAGCTCGCACAGGGCACCGCCCTGCTCTCGTCGAAGATCGCGAGCCTCGAGGCCGACCTCGCGGGGGAGCAGGCGGACTCCGTCGACGTGACCGCCCGCCTCGCCGAGATCCAGGCGATCGCCGTCGGCATCGACGGCGCCGCGCAGACCGCGCTGCCGACCGTGCAGGGATACGCGGGGCTCAGCGGCCAGTACGCCGGGGCCGTCGACCAGCTCTCGGCCGGGCTCAACGCCGGGTCGCCGAAGGCCGCCGAACTCGCGGCCGGCGCCGCCCAGGTGAGCGACGGAGCGTCGACCCTCTCGGCCAAGTCGGGCGAAGCGGCATCCGGTGCCCAGACCATCGCGAGCGGCGCCGCCGCCCTCAGCTCCGGCACCGACGACCTCGTGAGCGGCACCGGCCAACTCGCCGACGGCGGCACCGCGCTCGCCTCGGGCGCCACGAAGCTCGCCGACGGCAGCCGCACGCTCGCCGACAAGCTCGACGAGGGTGCAAGCGCTGCGCCGCAGCTCAGCTCCGCCGACATCGACGCGAAGGCCGCGGTCTCCGCCGCTCCCGTGCAGCTCGAGCAGAGCTGGCAGAACGAGTCGAAGAGCTTCGGCGAGGGATTCGCCCCGTTCTTCATCGCGCTCGCGACCTTCGTCGGCGGGCTCATCACGTGGCTCATCCTGCGCGCCCTGCCGACCCGGGCGCTCGCGGCCTCGGCGAGCGGCCTCCGCGCCGTGATGACCGGGTTCCTCCCCGCCATGGCGATCGGTCTCGGCCAGGTCGTGATCATGGTGCTCGTGCTGGTCTACGGCATCGGCCTCGAGCCGGCGTACTGGCTCGGCACCTCGGCGTTCATCTACCTCGTGACGCTCGCCTTCCTCGCCCTGCAGCAGATGTTCATCATCGTGCTCGGCACCGCGGCGGGCCGAGTGGTGAGCCTCGTGCTGCTCATGCTGCAGCTCAGCTCCTCGGGCGGCACGTACCCCGTCGAGACGACGCCCGAGTTCTTCCAGTGGCTGCATCCGTTCATGCCCGCCTCCTACGTGGTGAGCGGCCTGCGCGAGCTCATCACCGGCGGCGTGGACTCTAGACTGTGGCTCTCGGTGCTCGTGATGGCCGGCATCCTCGTGGGCTCGCTCGCGATCAGCGCCTGGAGCGCCGGCAAGCAGCGCATGTGGAGCGTCAGCCGGCTCCACCCCGAACTGGCGATCTAGCCGGCCCGGGTCGGCCGGCCCTGCGCCGCGGCCGCACAGCTCGAGCGACGAACGACGAGGAGACACCATGGCACGCGCGAACACCACGAAGCGCGCCATCCTCGACGCCGCGCTCGAGCTGGCGGCCACGAAGGGCATCACCGGCACGACCATGGACGAGGTCGCCGAACTCGCCGGGGTCGCCAAGGGCAGCCTCTACTACAACTTCAGCTCGAAGGACCAGCTCTTCGAGGCGATGCTGCAGGAGGGCGTCGGCGCGCTCGCCGAGTCCCTCCGCAGCGCGAAGGGCGAGCTGCGCGGGTGGGACGCGGTCGATGCGCTCGTCATCCGGCTGCTGGACATCGTCGCCGGCAACGCCGCGCTCGCGAGGCTCATGGCGTCGGAGATCTTCCGCACCGACCGTGCCTGGCAGCAGACGCTGTTCGCGCTGCGGCACGAAGCGCTCGCCGTGTTCGCCGAGGCGATCGACGAGACCGATGCCGCGGCCGGACGCAGCAGCATCATGGCGTCGGGCGTGTTCGGGGCGGTGCTCATGTCGGGGCTCGAGTGGCTCGTGTTCGAGCCCGAGCGAAGCCGCGACGAGGTCGCCGCCGCGATCCTCGCGACGCTCCGCGTGCGCTGAGCTCGCGCCGCGCGCCGCGCGCCTCTCGCGCCTCTCGCGCCTCGCGCCTCGCGCCTCGCGCGCCCGAGTACCCGATGAGCAGCGGAGTGCCGCGGCATCCGTTCGCGATCGGTACTCCCGTGCACATCGGGTACTCGGGTGCATGAAAGGCGTCGGCGTCAGGCGCTCTCGGTGCCCTTCAGCTCGACGCTGATCTGCTCGGCGTCGAGGTCTTCGAGGGCGGCGCTGAGCGCCGCGGCGCTGAACGTGCCGTCGTCGCGCGCATCGAGCAGGGCGTTGCGCTCGGCCTCGATCATGCGGAGGCGGAGCAGGCGCACCTGCTCGGGGTCGATCCGGCGGTCGGATGCCGCGGGGGAGACCTTGGCGGCGGCGCTCGCGTCGCCCGGGGCATCAGCGTCGCCCGGGGCATCCGTCTCGTTCGATTCATCCGACTCGCTCGAGCCCTCGGCGTTCGAGAGTTGCCAGGCGGCGCGCATGCGCTCGGCCATCGCACGCACCGCGGGGTCGTCGTCGTTCGCCATCTCGGCCATCGCGGCGGAGCGCAGCACGTGCTCGAGTTCGCGTCGCTCCGCGCGACTCTCGCCGGGGTCGCGAGCGGGCAGCAGCCGATGCACGAGCCACGGCAGCGTGCCGCCCTGCACGAGCAGGGAGCCGACCGCGACGACGAACGCGATCAGGACGAGCAGTGAGCGACTGGGGGTTTCCGACGGCAGGGTCTGCGCGGCGGCGAGCGTCACGACGCCGCGCATTCCCGCCCACACCACGATCGTTCCCTCGCGCCAGCCGAGCGGCTGGGCGAGCAGGTAGTCGATGTCGGCGACCCGCCGCCGCCACATCGTGCGGAATCGTTCGGTCCTCGCCGCAGAGGGTTGGGGAGCACGCCGGTCGGCCCCGAGCGAGGCCCGATGCTCGAGGTGCTTCGTCTCGATGGCGGCGCGCCCGCGCTCTCGACCGAGACCCGGCCCGCGCTCGAGGCTCGCCGCGCCTGCGGCCGCCCGGTCGGCGATGACGCCCTTGATGGTGGCGGCGCGGCTCGCCCGGCGAGAGAGTGCGGCGAGCAGCGGGGCGACGAATGCGGCGCGGATCAGCACCGTCGCCGTCAATGCGATCGCCGCGAGCCCGACGGCGAACCAGGCGCCTTCGTGGGCCGCCTCCACATCGGCGACGATCGCCGTGAGCTCGAGCCCCATCACGAGGAACACCGCGCCCTCGAGCACGAGCTCGACCGTGCGCCAGTTCTGGGCGTCCGACAGGCGATGCTGCGGGCTGAGGAAACGCGCCGCCCCGCGACCGGTGACGAGCCCCGCGACCACGGCGGCGACGAGGCCCGAAGCGCCGAGGTGCTCGGCCGGGATCGCGGCGAGGAACGGCATCGTGAACGAGATCACCGTGTTGACCGTCGGGTTGACGATGCGCGCACGCACCCGCAGGTTGACCCAGCCGACGGCGACGCCGATGACGGCGGCGATGACGATCGAGTACACGAACGAGCCGGCGACGCCCCAGATCGAGACGGATGCCGCGGCGCCCGCGATCGCCGCCCGCAGCAGCACCAGCGCGCTGGCGTCGTTGAGCAGGCTCTCGCCCTCGAGCATCGCGACCACTCGCGGCGAGACGCCGAGGCGTTTCACGATCGACGTCGCGACCGCGTCGGTCGGGCTCACGATCGCGCCGAGGGCGATGCCCCACGCGATGCCGAGGCCGGGGATCAGCCATGCGAACAGCAGCCCGAGCAGCACCGCGGTGATGACCACGAGCACGATCGAGAGCCCGCTGATCGCGCCGAAGTCGCGGCGGAACTCCATCGCCGGCATCGAGACCGCGGCCGAGTAGAGGAGCGGCGGCAGCACCCCAGCGAGGATCCACTCGGGGTCGATCTCGAACGACGGCACCGCCGGCAGCAGCCCAACGCCGAGGCCGACGAGCACGAGCAGCAGCGGCGCGGCGACGCCGAGCTTCGGCGCCACCGCTGTGGCGGCCGCGATGGCGAGCAGCGCGAGCACGCCCGCGAGGAGCAGGTCCATGAGAGCATTCTGCCGCGACAGCGGTCGCCGCCGCTCGGGCGGAGCGGAGCGGCGTGACCCGGAGGCCCGTGGCGGCCTAGTGCTGCCTGCGCATCTCGCGTACCCCGAGGACCACGAAGACGACGGCGACCACGAGGGCGATACCGGCGACGCCGAACGGCCCGATCGATCCGAGCAGGGCCGAGAAGCCGGCGCGGCGGCCCGAAGATCCGTCGGCGACCTCATCCCAGAGCGGGGTGAAGTACGCCACGGCGATCGCGAGGGCGATCGCGCCGCCGCCGAACCATCCCCACGGTGTCTCGCGCTCCTCGTCGGGCGCGGCCGATGAGTCGGACTCGGGAGCCGCGGGCGGCGCCTGCGGCTCGTTCGGGGTCACGGACGCCACAGCGCACCGCCTTCGTCGAGGTTCGAGGAACCGACGTACACCCCGGTGACGCCGTTGTCGCCGTCGGAGGAGAGCGGGAAGCATCCGGAGACCGTCTCGCCGGCCGCGAGCGCCTCGACGATCTCGGTCGGGCTGCCGCCGCTCGGGCCGTTGCACTCCTCCATGCCGGTGAACGTCGTGTCGAGGTAGTCGCCGTTCGCGAGTTCGGAGTAGATGCCCGAGAACAGGATGTTGAGGCTCGCAGGGTCGTCGACCGCGTCGCCCGTGTAGCGGAAGTCGATGTCGGCGAACCAGATCTCGTCGCCGCCGGCGTACGCCTCGGAGATCTCCGCGGGCGCAGCTTCGAGCGAGGTCACCGAGACCTCGACCGGCAGCTTCGCCTCGCCGGCGGTGAGGTCGAAGCTCGCGGACTCGCCGATCTGCTTCGTCTCGGGTCCGGAGCTCGAGCATCCGCTGAGCATCATCGTCACCGCAGCACCGGCTGCCGCGAATGCCATCAGGGTCGGCTTGGTCGCCATTCGTGTCTCTCCTCTGCACACAGCCGCGAACGCGGCGGACCCATCCTGTGGTGCGCGGAGGGTGCGTCGGGAGTTTCCCGAACGAGCCCGAACGACCGGCGCGATCCGCTCAGCCGACCGGCGCGATCCGCTCAGCCGACCAGCGCGATCCGCTCAGCCGACCGGCGCTGGTCCGCTCAGCCGACCAGCGCGACGCGTTCGCGGAGTCGCGGGGTGCGCACATGGCCGATCGATTCGAGGAGATCGAGCGCGCGTCGGGCCGCGACCCCGGCGGCAGCAGGATCGCCGGCCGACTCGAGCACCGCCGAGTGCACTGCGAGCGACCTCGCCAGTTCCAGTGGATCGCCGATGGCTTCGGCGACCGACTGCGCTGCGGTCGCCCGCCTGCCCGCGAGGCCGAACTCGCCGGTGGCGACGGCGATCTCCCCGAGCGTGTTCAGCGCGTCGGCCTCGACGAGCGGCCAACCGACCTCCCGCGCCTCGCGGAGCGCTCGCTCGCCGGCCACCGAGGCGTCGTCGAAGCGCCCGCGCGCCAGCTGCACGTGGGCGTCGAGCACGTCGAGCTCGGGCTCGACCTCGATGCCCTCCGAGCCGTCGAGCATCGCGCGACACTGGGCGATCGTCGCCGCGGCTTCGTCGATCTCGCCGGCCGCGACCAGGATGCCGGTGCGCACGACCCGGAGGTACGACGCGGAGAAGCCCGTGGTGCCGTGCCGGATGAGTCCGTCGATGTCGGCGAGGGCCTCAGCGGTGCGTCCGATCGCCCCCCGGAACATCGCCCGATTCGAGCGGATGATCGCGAGGTTGACCTCGTCGCCGGCCGACTCGCTGATCTGCCGAGCGTGCTCGTACCCGGATGCGGCCTCGGTCGACCTGCCGCGCAACCGCGAGAGGTCGGCGAGGTTGCCGATCGCCCGCCCCTCGGTGATGCCGTTGCCCGCCGCCGAGGCTCGTTCGCCCGCTGTGCGGTACGCCTCCTCGGCGAGGTCGTAGCGGCCGAGCATGCGATGCACGTTGCCGATGATGTTCCAGCGACGCCCGGGCATCGCCTCGGTGCCGATGCGTTCGGCCCGGTGCAGGGCCGCGAGGGCTGCGTCGACGTCGCCGAGGCGCTCGGATGCCCGGGCGAGCAACTCGGCGATGTCGCCGCGCTCATCGGGTTCGGCCGAGGCATCCGCTCGCACCAGGAGGTCGTGCGCCTCGGCCCAGTAGCCGGCGTCGCCGAGCTGTTCGGCGAAGCGCTGCGCGAGGCGGACGAGCTCGGAGCGGAGGCCGAGCTCGTCGGCGAGCAGCGCCGCGGCATGGAGTTGACCCACCCCGACCCGGTCGAGCTGCGAGCGCTCGGCGACGACCGCCACGAAGGTCCGGCCGAACTCGCGGCGAACCGAGAGCGGATCGGTGTCGAGTGCGAGGCGCCGGGCGAAGGCTCGCACGGTGTCGTGCATGCTGATCAGCCCCGATTCGGACTCCACGAGGTGCAGCGAGGTGAGGCGGGCGATGCCCGCGCCGGGCGCGAGGTGCCCGATGATGTCGCGGTGGATCGGTGCCGAGAGCAGCCCGAGCGAGCGGAACAGCGCCATCGCGTCGTCGTCGAGGGTGGCCACCGTCGACCGGAGGAACGGGCGCACTCGCTCGTCGGCATCGCCGCTCTCGAACCGTTCGGCCACGTCGTCGAGGCTCCACCGCGGATTGTCGCGCACGAAGCGGGCGATGACGGAGAGGTCGAGTCGGATCCCTCCCGAGGCTCGCGCCAGGCGAGCGATCGCGTCGTGACCTCCGGGGGTGATGCGATCGCCGAGTTCCCGCTCGAGCGAGGCGATCGCCTGCTCGCTCGTGAGCGGCTCGACGACCAGGCGCCGTACCCGCGGCGGCGCCGAGCGGTCTGCGGACCCAGCGCGCCCGCGTTCGATCTCGGCCTCGAGGTCGTCGAGCATCGCGCGCGACGTGACGAGGATCTGCGCGCCCGGGGTGCCGATCAGGAGCGGCGCCACGGCTGACGCCGCTGCCGCGTCCTCGAGGAGCAGCAGAGTGGGGCGGCGGGCGCACGCCTCGGCGATGCGCCGCCGGAGGATGGCGCCGCCGGCCCGGTGCTCGGTACGGGCGCCGAGCGCGCGGGCGATGCCGCGGAGCGCCTCTTCGGCGGCCACGGGTGCTTGCACGCTGTCGTAGCCGCGGAGCTCGACCCTCAGGGCGAGGTCGACCCGGCCCGCGGCGCGCTCGCCCTCGGCCAACCGCCGGGCGAGCACACTCTTGCCCACGCCCGGCAGGCCGGTGATGACGAGCACCGTGCCGGGAGCGACGGCGGGGGTCGACGGAGGAGCGTCCGACGACGCCGGAGGCACTGCACGGCCGGCGCCCAGCTCGCTCACGACGACGTGATCGCCGAGGGTGGCACCGGCCAAGCGGAGTGCGAGCCGCCGCCAGGCCTCGGCCGGACCGGCGGGCACCCCGAGCGCGAGCACGATGTCGCCGACGAGATCGGCGTCGATCCGTCTCCGGTCGGGTCGGAAGCAGTCGTAGACGGTCACCCGGCCGGGCGCGGCGCCCGACCCTCGTCGCTCGCGCAGCACAGTGACCCGCCGGGTGAGCTCGGCGAAGCTCGGTGCCCCCTGATCGAGGCGGAGCCGCCCGAGCGCGCGGGCGAACGCGGCGTAGCCGTCGAGGTCCGGCGGCGGACCGAGAGCGGCATGGGCTGCAGGGCTTCGTGACGGTCCGTTCACAGCCGTTCCTCTGCATGTTCGAGCGATCCGGGCGTCGTGCAGGTCATCGCCCGTGCGGTTCCACCACCCTATCGAGCGGGTCGCCACCGAGCTGGACTAGTGTCGGATGCCGCTGCTCCCGCCACTCGAGAACGGAATCCACCATGGCCTGGCTGTTCCTCACCCTCGCGATCGTCTTCGAGGTCGCGGCCACGAGCTTCATCGGCAAGACCGAGGGCTTCACGAAGCCGTGGTGGACGGTGGGCGTGCTCGCCGCCTACGGGGTGTCGTTCGCGATGCTCGCACAGGCGGTGCGCGAGCTCGAGATCGGCATGGTCTACGCGATCTGGTCGGGTGTCGGCACCGCGGTGATCGCGACGATCGGGGTGCTGTTCCTCGGCGAGAGCCTCACGATGCCGAAGCTCTTCGGCATCGGGCTGATCATCGCCGGCGTGATCGTGCTCAACGTCTTCGCCGCGCCGGCCGCGCACGCCTGATCGGGCCGCCCGCCGCCGACCGACCTCCACCATGCGGTGGATCCGCTGCCCCGCGGCATCCGACAGGCTGGACGGATGGACCTGGACATACTGAGCGGGGCCGCCCTCACCGGCCCCGCACTCCTCGGCGCGCTCGCGCTGCTGGCGCTCGTCGACTCGACGAGCTTCGGCACCCTGCTCATTCCGACCTGGCTGCTGCTCGCGCCCGGACGGCTGCGTCCCGGCCGCATCCTCATCTACCTCGCGACGGTGGCCGGCTTCTACCTCCTGGTCGGCGTCCTGCTGCTGACGGTCGCGGCCACCGCCATGCCCCAGCTCATGACCTTGGCCGCGACGCCCGGGTTCCTCTGGGCGCAGCTCGTCGTCGGTGCGGCACTGCTCATCGGCTCCTTCTTCATCGGAGGCAAGCGCAAGCAGACGGGTCCCGGCCGCTTCGCGCGCTGGCGCGAGCGCGCCGTGACCGACGTCGCCGACGAGCGTGGCACGCTGCTGCCGCTCATGGGCCTCGCCGTGGCGGCCGCTGCAGTCGAGGTCGCGTCGATGCTGCCCTATCTGGTCGGCATCGGGCTGCTCTCGACGTCGGAGTTCGACGCCGGCACCCGGTTCCTGGTGCTCGCGGGCTACTGCGTCGTCATGGTGCTGCCCGCGCTCGCGCTGCTCGGCCTCAGGCTCGTCGCGGCCCGGCCGATGGAGCGGCCGCTCGCGCGGCTCGGCGCCTGGATGGAGAAGAACGCCGCGGAGACGACGGGCTGGATCGTCGGCATCATCGGGTTCCTGCTCGCGCGGGCGGCGGCCGTCGAACTGAACCTGTTCGACGGGCTCCTGTAAGCGCCCGAGACGACGGAACGCGCGCACCGACCGGTCGGTCGATGCGCGCGTTCGGTGGTGCGTCAGCCCGTCAGCGGGTCAGTCCCATTCGACGACGGCGCCCTCGGTCGCGAGGTTCATCGACGGGGTGCCGAACGACGGGCCGAACAGCACGGAGCAGGTGCCGGTGGAGCCGTCCTTCGTGCACTCCGCGGTGACCTCGACCACGCCGAGGTAGCCGCCCGTCACCAAGGTCGGCGCGTCGTAGCTGAGCTCGGGCTCGAACGCGCCGATCTCGGCGCGCGTCTCGGCGGGGAGCGTGCGGGTGATGGTGCCTTCGGTGAGCTCGGTTCCGTCGCTCAGGGTCGCCGGGATCGTGAGCCCGCACCCGGCCTCGAGGGTCTTCGATGCGACGCAGACGTCGATCGAGGCCGAGACGGCCTGCCGGAACGCGTCCGCAGCCTCGGGCGTGAGCACTGCGTCCATGCCGCTCGTGTCGGGGTACTCGCTGGGCGCGGTCACGACGACCACGTTCTCTCCCTCGAGGGCGAACCCGTCGACGGTCACGCCGTACTCGTACGCGCCGGGGAACGCATCGACGTACTCGCCGCTCACCGGGACTCCGTTGATGGTGGGCTCGAGGCCGTCGAGCTGGTAGACGGCCAGCTGGCCGGTGCCGCCCGGGATCGTCCACCCCTCGGCGTCCTCGGAGACGGAGATCTCGGTGGTCACGGGCGTGTCACCGATCGAGTAGGTGACGGGCACCAGGGCGTAGCCGCCCGTGACGTCGGGCTCGCCGATCACGATGTCGGTGAGGGGCGCGAGCTCCTGCGACGCGGCGAGCACCTGGTCGGTCAGCAGCGGGCTCGACGATTCCGACGCGTAGAGGAACGAGAGCGCGGTCTCGGCATCGCCGTCGGCGATGGCGGTGAGATACCCCTCGACCGTCTCCTCTGCGCTGCCGCCGCCGGCGAAGGGGGTGCCGCCGCCCGCGACTCCGCGCACGGCGCCGATCGCGATCGCGATCGCCGCGATCAGGGCGATGAGCACGACGAGCCCGCCGCCGATGATGCCGAGGATCGCGCCCGTGCCGAGGCCCTTCTTGGGCGGGGGCACCGCGCCGTCGGCTGCGGGGTGAACGGGTGCCGCTGCCGCGGGTGCGTACGCGGGTGCGTACGCGGGTGCGTACGTCGGGGCGGCGGGCTCCGTCACGACGGGTGCGTATGCGGGGGCGGCGGGCTCCGCTGCCGCGGGCGCCGCCTCGGGTGCGGGCTCCGCTGCCGCGGGCGCGGCCTCGGGTGCGGGCGCTGCCACGGGCGCGGCCTCGGGTGCCGCCGCCTCGGGTGCCGCCGCCGGTGCGGGTGCCGCCCCAGGCGTCTCGGGAATGGTCTGCTGGGGCTCTTCGCCCCGGGAATCGTCGGTCAATGTTCCCCCTTCGGTGGCCAAGCCTAGGGGCGCGGAGAAGGGGGTCCCGGCCACGGCGGGGTGGAGGACTCCCCGTTGCGCAGTGCGCCAGTGTCGGCAGGTCGTGGTCGACTCGGCGCATGGGGTTCGACGCGCAGTTCCTGGGGGTGCCGGCGGCGATGCCGCGTGTGGGCGAGGCCGATGCCGCGGCGGCCGTCGAACTCGAGTACCTGCACTTCTCGGTCGTGCTCGACACGGTGCGTCGTCTCGCTCGGGTCACGGGCGTCAACGTCGACGGGCCGTCGCTCATCGACCTGCCGCGCGGCGACGACTGGCGGCTCGACGAGCGCATCCCCGCCGACTGGCAGGCCGGTCCCGAGATCTACGCGCGCAACGACTTCGACCGCGGCCATCTCGTGCGCCGTCGCGACCCCGTGTGGGGTGCCCCCGAGATCGCGGCGCGCGCGAATGCCGAGACCTTCCGCTACCCCAACGCGGCGCCGCAGGCCTCGGGCTTCAACCAGTCCAAAGAGCTGTGGCTCGGCCTCGAAGACCACGTGCTCGAGCACGCCGAGGCGTACGGGCTGCGGCTCAGCGTGTTCACGGCACCCGTGCTCGCCGCGGGCGACCCTCCGTATCGAGGCATCCGAGTACCCCTTCGGTTCTGGAAGGTCGTCGCGTGGAACACGGGCGGCCGGCTCGCGACGACGGCCTTCGTCGTCGATCAGGCGCCGCTCGTCGACACCAGCGAGGTCGTCGCTCCGACTCCGGGCGAGGCGCCGCCGCTCGGCCCGTTCCGCACCTTCCAGGTGCCGGTGTCGGATGTCGCGGGCCTCACCGGCCTCGTCATGCCCGAACTCGTGGCGGCCGACGTACTGCCGTCGACCGTCGCGGTCACCGGGTGGCGGCCGCTCGAGTCGTTCGACGCCATCCGGCTCTGAGGTCGCGCCTCCGGGCGGGTGCTACTCGACCGACGGCGCGAGCGGAGCGTGTTTCGCCTTGCGGGCAGCCTTCGCCTCGGCGTCCGCCTCGGCCATGATCGCCTTCGTCTCGTCGAGCTCGCCGAGCATCGGGCGGATCCAGAAGGAGTTCGGGTTCGAGTCGACGAGCACCATGCGCACGAGCAGGGTGAGCGGGATCGCGAGGATCGCGCCGATCGGGCCGATGATGACGGCCCAGAACAGCACCGAGAAGAAGGTGATCGTCTGGCTCAGCGCGACCGCGTTGCCGACGACGCGCGGCTGGATGACCGACTGGATCACGGCGTTGATGAGCCCGTAGACGACGATCACGGCGATCACCATCGGCCAGCCGCCGACGAGCGCAGCGAAGATGATCGGCGGGATGATCGCGATGAAGTAGCCGATGTTCGGGATGAAGCTGCAGAGGAACGCGAGCAGACCCCAGATGAACGCGCCGGGCACGCCGATGATGGTCAGCGCGATCCAGTTCACGACGCCCTGCGCCACGCCGAGCACCGTCGTCACGATCATGTACCGGCGAACGTTGCTGCCGTAGTTGACGAGCGAGGTCACGACGAGGGGGCGGTGCGGCCGCAGCTGGCGCAGCAGGGTCGGCAGGTAGCCGGCGTCCATCGCCATGAGCAGCAGCATCGTGAAGAGCACGACGAGGGTCGTCGTCCATCCGGCGATGCCCCCGACGAATCCGCCGACGAACCCGATCACGGTGCCGGGGTCGAAGTCGGTGAAGAGCGCGTGCACCTCGTCGGCGTTGATGCCGATCGAGACGAGCCACTGCGCGACGTCGGCGCCCCACGCCTTGATCTCGTCGGCGAACTCGGGCAGCAGGTTCGCGAACTGCCCGAACGCGACCATGACGGCGTAACCGAAGGTGAGGAGCAGCAGGGTCACGGCGGTGATCACGGAACCCGTCGCGATGCCGCGGGGCACGCCGCGGTCTTCGAGCCAGACCCGCAGCGGATGCACGCAGATCGTGAGCACGAGTGCGAAGAACACCGGGGCGATGATGCCGGCGAGGGCGGCGATGCCGAACGCGGCGACGGCCGCGCCGCCGAGGCCGATCAGGATGAACGCGTTGCGGTGCTCGCCGCCCGGCACGTCGGCGCCGAGCGCCGCAGCCTCCGCCTCGCTCGTCGCGGCCTTCGATTCGGTTCGCTTCCTGTTCCACCACATGAGGACTCCCCTTGGCCAGTCGCGCGCGTCTTGCCTCACGATAGCGAGCAGGGGTGCCGCGCAGCCGGAGCGCCGCGGCCCGGCGTCACTCGGCGCCCGACTCGACTCAGGGTGCCGGCGCCGATCGGCCGGGCACGAGGGGCGGGCTCGCGGGATCCGAGAGGGTGAGCACTGCGCGGCCGACCTGACGGTGCTGCTCGAGTGCGTCTTCGAGCGCACGCAGTTCGGCTGCGACATCCGCTTCGCCGTGATCGCCCACGAGGTCGACCGCCGCGATCACGAAGACCGTGTCGGGGCCCGTGTACTCGATGTGCAGGAAGGTGACGCGATCGATCTCGGGCCGTTCGAGCAGCTCGGCGAGCACGCCGTCGCGCGACTCCTCGTCGATCGCCTCGCCGAGGAGGAACGCGCGGTTGCGACCGATGAGCACGACGGCGACGACGCCGAGCAGCACGCCGACGAGGATCGAGCCGAGCGCGTCGTAGACGGGGGAGCCCGTGACCTGGTGCAGCAGCACGCCGAGGAATGCGAGTACGAGGCCGATGAGTGCCGCCGCATCCTCGGCGAACACGGCCCGCAGGGTCGGGTTCGAGCTCTTCGCGACGTGCTCGATCGTGTGCAGGCTGCGTTGGCGCGCCGCCGCGCGCGCCTGCCGGTAGGCCCGCACGAACGAGATCGACTCGAGCACGAACGAGACGGCGAGCACGATGTAGGCGATGCCGAAGTCGCTCGCCGGCTCGGGGTCGATCAGCTCGCTGATGCCGTGCTGGATCGAGACGACCGAGCCAGCGGTGAAGAGCCCGAATGCCGCGAACATCGACCAGATGTAGGCGTCCTTGCCGAAGCCGAGCGGATGCCGCGCATCGGCGGGCTTCCGCGAGCGGCGCTCGGCGATGACGAGCAGGATCTCGTTGCCGGTGTCGGCCCAGGAGTGCGCGGCCTCCGCGACCATCGACGCCGAACCCGTGAGCGCCGCCGCCGCGGTCTTCGCGATCGCGATGAGTGCGTTCGCGACGAGGGCGATGATCACCGTGAGGAGGCTCTCGCCCGTCGTGCCCCGGTCCTCGCGGTCGTCGATGTCGTGCTCAGTCACGTCGCCCCCCTCGTCGAGTCTGGCATCCGGGGCGACCCGGTGCGACAGTTGAGACATGGGTGAGGCCGCCGAGCAGCTCGACACCGATGTGCTCGTCGTCGGCGCGGGCCCGAGCGGGCTCATGGCCGCGGTGTGCCTCGCGAAGCTCGGGGTCGACGCGGTGGTCGTCGACGGCAAGCAGGGCCCGACGCGCGAGTCCCGCGCGCTCGCCGTGCAGGCGCGCTCGATGGAGCTCTACGACCAGCTCGGCCTCGTCGACCGGGTGCTCGCCGAGCGTTCGTCGGCGACGGCCGTCGTGCCCGGAGCCGGGCGCGGGCGACCGTTCGGGCGCATCCACCTGCGCGCGCTCGGCGCCGGGGTGACGCCGTATCGAGAGATCACGGTGTTCGAGCAGAGCCGCAACGAGCAGTTGCTCGTCGACGCGCTCGGCGAGCTCGGGCGGGACGTGCGGTGGGGTCATCGCCTCGAACGGCTCGAGGTCGAGCCGGGCGATGCGGATGCCGCGGCATCCGTCACCGCGACCCTGGCCGGTCCCGATGGACCGGTGGCCCTGCGCGCCCGCTACTGCATCGGCGCCGACGGCGCTCACTCGCTCGTGCGTGAGTCGCTCGGCATCCCGTTCGAGGGCGTGACGAACGAGCACACCTTCTACGTCGCGGATGCCTCGGGCGTCACGGGGCTCGTCGGCGACGCGATCAACGTGCGCGTCACGGCAGAGCGCTTCCTGCTCGCCTTTCCGATGGGGCCCGGGCGGGCACGCCTCCTCGGGGTGGTGCGCGACCGCGACCGCGACGAGCAGGGCGAACTGCCCGAGGCGCTCGTGCGCGGCATGCTCGACCAGGAGTTCGGCGTGCGGTACGCGGCATCCGCCTGGTTGACGACGTACCGGCTGCACCACCGCCTCGCCGCACGCTTCCGCGAGGGGCCGTGCTTCCTCGTCGGGGACGCCGCCCACATCCACTCGCCGGTCGGCGCGCAGGGCATGAACACCGGCCTGCAGGAGGCGCACGACCTCGCCTGTGCGCTCGCCGACGTGGTGGTCGGCGGCATGCCCGATGCGCGGCTCGACCGGTACGAGGCCGAGCGGCGACCGGTCGGCAGGACCCTCGTCGCGACGACGGATCGTGCCTTCGCCGCCGTGACCTCCGACTCGGCGACCGCGCGGTTCGTGCGTGGACGCGTCGTGCCGCTCGTCGGCCCGATCGCCGTTCGGCTGGCGCCGCTGCTCATCGGCGGGCGCCGGGTGTTCGGCTACCTCTCGCAGACCCGCATCCGCTATGCGGTGCCGGATGCCGCGGGCACCCGTCGCGACCGGGCGGTCGGCGTTCGACTGCGCTGGACCGGCGACAACTTCGGCGCGCTGCGCTCGCTGCAGTGGCAGGTGCACGGCTACGGCGTGCCCGAGCGAGCCGTGCGGCGCATCGCCGCCGAACTCGGGGTCGAGGCCCACGTCTTCGCCCGCGACCGGGGACGGCCGCGACGGGCCCGGTTGCGGGCCGACCGGGTCTACCTCGTGCGCCGCGACGGCTTCGTGGTCGCCGAGGTGCTCGCCCCCGGCACGGGCTCCGACCTCGATGCCGCGCGAGCCCGCCTCGCCGGATTCTGAGGCGCGCTCATCGACGCGTATCGTCGTATGGTGACCGACCAGACGACCTCCGCTCCGGCGCCCGCTCCGGCACCCGCGGATGGCGCGGCGAACCGTCGGAGCCTCGCCGGAGCCGCGGTGCAGCTCGGCACAGAGGTCTCCATCAACTTCGGCTCATCGCTCGCCGGCCTCGTGATCCCGGTCGTCGGCTCGTTCGTCGTCGTCGCCGTGCGCCAGCTCGTGATGGTCGTCGCCGTGCTCCCGTTCTACCGGCCGAAGCGAGCCGAGCTGACGTGGCGCCGGCTCTGGCCGGCCGTGGCCCTCGGCGTCGTGCTCGCCATCATGAACGTGACGTTCTACGAGTCGGTGCACCTGCTCGGCCTCGGTGTCGCCGCGACGATCGAGTTCCTCGGACCGCTCGCCATCGCGCTCGCGAGCTCGCGGCGCGTGCTCGACGTGATCTGCGCGCTCGCCGCGGGCGCCGGCGTCGTGCTGCTGATCGGACCGGGGGCGTCGGATGCCGAGGGCATCGACCCGTGGGGTGTGGCGTTCGCCCTCACCGCGGCGGCGGCCTGGGCCGGCTACATCCTGCTCACCCGCCGGGTCGCCGTGGGGCTGCCCGGACTCGAGGGGCTCACCGTCGCGAGCATCGTCAGCCTCGCGCTGCTGGTGCCGTTCGCGGCGGCGACCTTCGACCCCGCGGTCATCGACTGGGCGGTCGTCGGGCTGCTGCTCGGCGTCGGCGTGCTGTCGTCGGCGCTGCCGTACAGCCTCGACACCTGGATCCTGCGGCGCATCTCGCCGCGCATCTACGCGATCGTGACGAGTTTCGGACCCGTGATCGCCGCGGTGTTCGGCTGGCTCGTGCTCTCGGAGACCTTCTCGCCCACCGAGGTGATCGCGATCGTCATCGTCTGCGGTGCGGCCGGCACCGCGCTCGCCACCCAGCGGTCGCGGCCGAAGTCGCAGCTCGAGCAGACCGCGGAGGGCATGGCCTGACCGATATCGCCCGACTGGCATCGCCGGACGGGCATCTTCTGTTTCCTCATGTGCGGTCGATGGCGGTCTTCGCACTGCTCGTGTGAGATCCGCCTCACGTGAGGCGGATCTCACACGAGCATCTCGCGCGCCGATCGATCCCTCGCACCTGCGTCGAGCACACGCCCGCGTGTCACTGCCCGCCTGTCGCTCGACGACGTTGCTTTGTCGCGCCAGGGGTTGCGCCCGGGGCCCGGCCCGGGCCGCGCCTGGGCTGCAGCCGCCGCGTCGCCGCGCGTTGCCCACCGGCGGCCCCGAACGTATCGTTGACGCGAGAGCGTGCTTCACGTCGACGACGTCGGGAGGAACCGTGGCCACCATCGCGTGGATCGGTCTGGGACACATGGGCGGACCGATGGCGGGCAACCTCGTCGCCGCCGGACACATCGTGCGGGGCGTCGACCCCGTGCCCGCGGCGCGCACCGCGGCCGCCGAGCGCGGCGTGCGCATCGTCGCGACCGTCGAGGAGGCGGTACGGGATGCCGACGCCGTGTTCACCTCGCTGCCCCGCAGCGAGCACGTGCGCGAGGTCTACGGCGGCGAAGACGGAGTGTGGGCCGCAGCGCCCGCCTCGGCACTCCTGCTCGACACCTCGACCGTCGACGTCGCGACGTCGAGGTTCTGCCACGAGACATCCGTCGAGCGCGGGTTCCGCTTCGTCGACTCGCCCGTCTCGGGCGGCATCGCGGGGGCCGAGGCGGCGACCCTCACCTTCATGCTCGGTGGCGACCCGGTGGATGTCGCCGAGGCCACGCAGCTCGTCAGGCCGCTCGCCGCGCACGTGTTCGACCTCGGCGGCCCCACGATGGGCATCGCCGCGAAGCTCGCGAACAACCTCATGCTCTTCGTCTCGCTGCTCGGCGTCGCCGAGGGGTCGCAGCTCGCCGCGGAGCTCGGACTCGATCCGTCGAAGTTCTTCGAGGTGGCCTCCGTGTCATCGGGGGAGTCGTGGCCGCTCCGCACCTGGTATCCGGCGCCGGGCGTGGTGCCGACGAGCCCCGCCAACCGCGGCTTCGACGCGACCTTCTCGGCGGTGCTCGCGCAGAAGGACCTCGCGTTCGCGCTCGACGCGGGCGATGCCGCGGGGCTGCCGATGCCGGCGTCGCGCATCGCGCTCGAGCAGTTCGAGCGGTTGATCGACGAGGGCTTCGGCGGCAAGGACGCGAGCCTGATCGTCAAGTACGCCTCGGCCGACGGGAGCGTCGCCGGGTTCGACCCCGAGGCGTGAGCCGGTCCGCGTGAGCGGCGCCGGGTCAGCCGTGCTGCACGGCCGTGATGACCTCGGTGAGGCGGTCGCGGAGGCGCCCGAGCTCGTCGAGGCTCATGCCGAGCCGGTCGACGACCTGCGGCGGAATGGCGAGCGCCTGCTCGCGGAGCGCCCGGCCGGCGGGGGTGAGCGCCACGTCGAGGGCGCGCTCGTCGCGGGTGCTGCGCTCGCGGGTGAGGTAGCCCTGCGCTTCGAGGCGCTTGAGCAGCGGTGACAGCGTCGCGGGCTCCAGCTGCAGTGCCTCGCCGAGGTCGCGCACGGTGCGCGGGCTGCGCTGCCAGAGCGCGAGCATGACGAGGTACTGCGGGTGCGTGAGGCCGAGCGGCTCGAGGATCGGCCGGTACACGCCGATCACGCCGCGTGCGGCGACGGCGAGTGCGAAGCACACCTGGTTCTCGAGGGCGAGCAGGTCGTCGGTCTCGCTGAGAGCGGGCGCGGATGTCGTTGCATCCGTCTCATCGACGGTGTCGGGGCGTGCGCTGCTGGCGTTCATGGGCTTCCAGTATGACGTGGCGGCAAATCATTAGTACACTAATGATTGTGACACGAAGAAAGCGGGAGACGCCACCCGGAGCCCAACGCGGCTACGCCGGCTTCATCGACCGGCTGAACGCCAAGCTGCTGCCCTACATCGGGCCGCCGCCGCTCGGTCCCTACGACGACGAGCCGGTGCCGGCCGCCCCTCCGGCGTGCCCGCTCTGCGGCGCCGCGATGTCGAGCCATACGATCGACCGCTCGTTCGAGCGCACCCAGCTGCACTGCCCCTGAGCCGGTCGTGTCGGTGCCGCCCGCTACAGTGACGACGTGAGCGACTTCGAAGTGCTGGAGATGGGCGGCCTCGACGAGTGGCGGGAGCACTTCGGCGGCTTCCGCCCCGAGAGCTCCCGCGACGGGAGGCGGGTCGTCGACCACGACCTCGCGATGCAGTACATCGGCATGACGGCGAACGCCCTCGAGCCGGGTGAAGAGGCCGGGTACTGGCACACGCACTCGCGTGTGGAGGAGCTCTACGTGTTCCTCGGCGGTCGGGGGCAGATGGGCCTCGACGACGAGGTCGTCGACGTCGGCGCCGGCAGCGTCGTGCGCGTGGGCCAGGGCGTCTGGCGCACCTGGCGCTGCGCGCCCGACGGCTCCGAGCAACTGCGTTGGCTGTGCATCCGCGCCGGCGGCTCCGAGCTGCCGCACCTGCCCGATGACGGGCAGCGCGACAACGACCGCCCGTCGCCCTGGTAGACGGCGGCAGCGTGACGACCGAGTCGGCGGGCCACGGCTCATCGATGGCCGAGGTGCGCGAGGCGTACACCGAGCGGGCCGAGGAGTACATCTCGCTGCTCGGCTCGGTCGCTGACACGCACGAACTCGACCGCGCACTCATCTCTCGATGGGCCGAGCGCCTCTCCGGGCCGGTGCTCGACGCCGGGTGCGGGCCGGGCCACTGGGCCGACCACCTCCTGCGGCTCGGCAACGACGTCGAGGGCCTCGATCTCGTTCCCGCATTCGTGGCCCGAGCGCGAGAGCGATTCCCCGAGGTGCCGTTCAGGGTGGCGACGTTCGACGACCTCGGCGTCGCCGAAGCCGAGCTCGACGGCATCCTCGCGTGGTACTCGCTCATCCACCTCGAGCCGGCCCGGGTGCCGTCGGCGCTCGAGGAGTTCGCACGGTGCATCCGCCCGGGCGGCAGCCTGCTGGTCGGCTTCTTCGACGGAGCGAGGCTCGAGCCGTTCGCGCACAAGGTCGTGACCGCCTACTTCTGGCCCCCGGCCGAGATGACCGAGCGCCTCGAGGCGGCCGGTTTCACCGTGGAAGAGGTGCACACCCGGGCCGAAGCGGGCAGTCGACCCCATGCGGCGATCGTGGCGCGCCGCAGCGACGTCGGGGCCTCCGCCGCCTAGCTCTGCGCCGCCAGTCGCCGGCTCACCCACCGGTCGTACTGCGCCCAGGGGTCGGCGACCCCGAGGCGCAGCTCGGCGATGTGCGCGAGCAGCTCGTCGTGCACGCCGAACCACTCGGTGCCGGTGAAGCGGTGCGCCGCGAACTGCGCGTGGCGGCGCTGCTCGACGGTGCGGTCGCCGAGCTCGAAGGCGAGCACCTCGTCGTGCGGCAGGCTCGCGAACCGCACGCGCGGATTGCCCGAGGTGCCGATCTTGATCTGCTCGCGATAGCCGAGGTAGTAGACGACGTCGACCCTGGGGTCGGCCACCGCGCCGTCGGGCACGTCGCCGACGCGCCACTCGCAGATCGCGCAGATGCGACCCGACGGGTGGACCACCCCGACCCGCGAGCCGCAGACGAGACAGGGCTCGGCCAGGAGATCGGTCACCCCGACGTCTCGGGCCACCCAGTCGTAGGCCTCGAGCAGGTGCCCGGTGCAGAGGTCGAGAGGGGCGCCCGCCTCGACCGGCGCCCTGCACGGGCCGTCGTCGAGGCGGATGCTGCACACGCGCCCCGCGGCATCCGCTCGGTTCATATCGGAAGACTAACTGCGCCCACCGACGCGGCAGGGGGCCGCGATAGGCTCGATCTCCGACCGCCGAACGGCGGGCGGACACCGGAGTTCGGAGGTCGATCGGCATGCCCCTGTGGCGCAAGCGCGAGCGTCGACGGTTCAAGCCGTTCGACCGCACCGCGCTGCCCGAGGCCCCGGTGCCCACCTTCGACGAGATGCTCGCGGAAGGCGTGCTCGTCGCGGAGTCGGCCGGCCGCATGGCGCTGAAGAACCGCATGATCGTCGAGGCGCTGCGCGGCGAAGAGCCGTTCGCGCCCGAGCGCGCGGCCGCGGCCGCACGCGAGGTGCTCTACGAGCTCGTGCAGGAGGCCGACGAGGTCGCCGAGCTCACCGGCGAGGCCCGCTCCGCCGCCGCGAAGCGCGAGGGCCGTTCGTCGCACGAGCACGACTACCGGCGAGCGGATGCCGCGAACCTCCGCCGCCGCGAGCAGGTCTACGCCGCCGTGGCGAAGGAACTGTGGACGCGCCGCAACGACCCCGAGTACCTGAGGGCCTTCGCCGAGCGCGCGCGTGAAGAGGCCTGGGAGGAGGTCTCGGGTGCGATCGAGACCCGACTCGACCGGGAGTGGGGCGAGTGGCCCGAGATCGAGGTCGACGAGACCTACGAGGCCGAGCGCGATGATCGCATCCACGACCTGCTGGCCGACCTCGATCGCGGCGTCGCCGCCGCCGAGGCCGAGCGAGCGAGACGAGCCGAGGCGAACGACCCGTTCCGCGGGTACGTCGGCTGAGGCTCGGTCGGTCGGCCCCCCGAAGCGGCCCCCCGGAGCGGCCCCCCGAAGCCCGAGGGTCCCGAAGCCCTTGACCTCGGGTGGGCCGGGGAATTTCGGGTCCGGTACGCGGCGTACGGTCGCGGCGTTCAGAACGCGCTCGAGGCGATCCCCGCACCGCTCGTCACCGTCCGCGGCACCGACCCGAAGCCGCTCTCCACGTGATGTTGTAAGTATGTCCGAACTTAGTTACCCTTGACCGCGGAGACGCACTGCAGCGTCCCAACGGTTGAGAGGACTCTCGGTGATCCGAACTGCGAACGCGCCGGTCAGTTATGGCGTCTTCGAACTTTCCCGTCCAGATGTCGTGCCGCTGCCCGATGGCGAGCAGCTGGCGACCTGGGTGGCCGAGGCCGGCTACGACGGCATCGACCTCGGTCCGGTCGGCCTGTTCGGTGATCGGGTCGAGCTGCCCCGGCTCCTCGAGCGTCACGGTCTCGCGCTCGCCGGCGGCTGGGTCGATCTGCCCTTCGCCGGCACCGACGAGGAGTTCGAGCACGCGTTCGCCGCGCTCGCCCCGACGCTCGAGCTGTTCGCCGCGGCGGCCGCCGTCGCCCCGGATCGTGCTCCGAAGCCGACCCTCGCCGACTCGGGATCGCCCGAGCGCAAGGCGCGTCCCGGCGGCGCCCCCGAACTCGAGCTCGATGACGAGCGCTGGGCGGTCTTCACCGCCCGCGTGCAGCGGGCGGCCGACCTCACACGTGCGGCCGGCCTCGAGCCGACCTTCCACCACCACGCGAGCACCTACATCGAGACGCCGCGCGAGATCGATCGGTTCCTCGCCGACACCGACGTCGACCTGACGTTCGACACCGGCCACCTGCTCGTGGGCGGCGGCGACCCCGTCACCGACTTCCCGCGCTGGGCCGAGCGCATCAACCACGTGCACCTGAAGGACGCCGACCGCTCGGTGCTCGCCGCTGCGTCCGGCTCGGCCGACCCGATGCGCGACATCTGGGAGCGACGCGTCTTCGTGGCGCTCGGCGACGGCGACCTCGAGGTCGACCGCATCGTCGACACCATCGTCGACTCGGGGTACGACGGCTGGATCGTGGTCGAGCAGGACGTCATCCTGCAGGACGCCGCCGACGTCGCCCGGGCGCGCACCGACCAAGTCGCGAACCGCGAGCGCCTGCGGCGGTGGTTCGCATGACGGGCTTCGACGAGCAGCCCGTCTCCGGCGTGGCCGCCCCCCGCGGCGAGCGTGTGCGCTTCGCCGTGATCGGCCTCGGCGCGATCAGCCAGAGCGTGCACCTGCCGCTCATCCGCCGCAACTCCGACCTCATCGACCTCGTCGCGGTCGTCGACCTCTCCGCCTCTCGGGCGGGCGAGATCGCCGAGGCATCCGGCACCGGAGTCGCGGCCTTCGCCTCGATCGAGGCCCTCCTCGACGCCGTCGCAGCAGGCGACCTCCGCGTCGACGGCGCGATCCTCGCGACCTCGGGCTCGCACGCGGCGGATGTCGCGCGGCTGGTGGGCGCCGGAATCCGCGTGCTCGCCGAGAAGCCGCTCGCGTTCTCGCTCGCCGAGGCCGAGGCGCTCCGCGAGGTCGCGGGCGACCGCGGCATCGACCTGGCCGAGTGGGTGCGGGTCGGGTACATGAAGGAGCACGACCCGGCCTCGACCGCCGCGAAGGCGCTGCTCGCCGAGGTCGACCTCCGCGCCGTGAGCGTCGAGGTGCTGCACCCGGCAGACGGGGCGCAGCTCGCGTTCGCGAACCTCGCGGCCCCGCCGTCCGACGTGCCCGCCGACACGCTCGCCTCGCTCATCGCCGCGACCGACGAGACGGTCGCGACGGCGATCGGCGCTGCCGCCGACCCGCTGCCGAAGCTCTACACGAACGTCGTGCTCGGCTCGATCGTGCACGACATCGGGCTCCTCCGGTACCTCGTGGGCGGCATCGGCGAGGTCGACCGCGCCCGGCACACCGGCCCGGCGTTCCCGGGTTCGCTCAGCCTCGGCGGATTCCTCGCCGAGCGCACCGACGTGCCGTGGTCGATCGACTGGCACTTCATCCCGCGCTACCCCGAGTACCGCGAGACCGTCACCTTCCACCACGAGACGGGCACGATCGCCCTCACCTTCGCGGTGCCCTACGTGCTCAACGTCCCCACCGTGCTCACCGTCGTCGAGAACGCCGAACCCCTCGGGTCGCGGCGCTCCGAGACGCGATGGATGCAGGAGGAGGCCTTCGAGCATGAGCTCCGGTCGTTCGCGGCTCTCGCCGCGGGTCATCCGGAGCCCGGCCCGTCCGTCGCAGAGGGGGTCGCCGACATCGTCGTCGGCCAGCGGATGCTCCGCACCCTCGCCGACGCGATCGGCGCACCGCTCGGCGAGTCGTCGGAGGCAGGCGCCGCCGGCGACGAGCGGCACTGAGCACCACCGCACGACCGCAGCACGAGCACCACAGCAGTACCCCGCCGACGCGTTGCCCGGCGGGCGAAACGATGAGAGAGGTCGAAGATGATCCATCACAGCAAGCGCAGGGCTCTGACGGCATTCGCCGTCGCGACCGCCGGCGCGCTCGTCTTCGCCGGTTGCTCCGGCGAAGCACCCGAGGCGTCGGAGGACACCGGTCCGGTGACGCTCACCATCACGGCGAACGCCATCGCCGGCGGCAAGAACGCCGCTGAGGCCGACTGGTTCCAGGACTGGGTCATCCCCGAGTTCGAGGCCGCGATGGAGGCGGACGGCAAGGACGTCACCGTCGAGTTCGAGCCCCAGGGCGTCGACGACGAGAACTACAAGACCAAGATCGCGCTCGACCTGCAGTCGGGCGAGGGCGCCGACATCATCGGCATGGACGGCATCTGGGTCGGCGAGTTCGCCGAAGCCGGCTACATCAAGCCGCTCGCCGAGGTCGGCGGCGACTCCGTCGACTCGTGGGAGGGCTGGGACCAGATCCCCGACGCCGTGCAGAGCGCGCTCTCGTTCGACGACGAGCGCTACGGCGTGCCGCAGGGCGCCGACGGCCGCGTGCTCTACTTCAACAAGGACCTCTTCGAGCAGGCCGGGCTTCCGGCCGATTGGCAGCCCGAGAGCTGGGACGACGTGCTCGACGCCGCGCGAGACCTGAAGAAGCTCGACGGCGTCACGCCGATCCAGCTCAACGCGGGCACCGCCATGGGCGAGGCGACCACGATGCAGGGCCTGCTGCCGCTGCTCGTCGGCACGGGCGAGCAGGTCTACGAAGACGGCAAGTGGGTCGGCGACACCGACGGGCTGAACGACGTGCTCGACCTCTACAAGACGATCTACGTCGACGAGGGCCTCGGCGACGCCGTGCTCCAGCAGGAGGCCGCGGGCCGCGACACCTCGTTCCAGCTGTTCGCCGCGAACCAGATCGGCATCCTCCTCGAGGGCGACTACTTCTGGCGCAGCGTCATCAACCCCGAAGAGGGCGTCGGCACCGCGCCGATGGCCAACCGCGACGAGGTCGTCGGCTACACGAAGATCCCCGCGATGAAGTCGGGCTCCGGCATCAACGACCAGGACTTCGTGTCGATGTCGGGTGGCACCGGCCGCGTGCTGAACCCGAACAGCGATCACCCCGAGCTCGCATGGGAGCTGCTCGCGTTCATGAACTCGGCCGACGCCTACGAGGCCAGGAACGCCGGCACCCTCGCGATCACGCCGCGCACCGATGTGAACGACGAGATGCTCGCTGAGGACCCGATGCTGACCTACGTCAGCGAAGAGGTGCTGCCGATCACGGCGTACCGTCCGCCGCTCGCCGCCTACCCGCAGGTGTCGACCGCGCTGCAGCAGGCGAGCCTCGACGTGGTCTCGGGCACGAGCGTGGCCGACGCCGCGAGCGCGTACGCCGACGCAGCCAAGGACATCGTCGGAGACGACGCGGTCTCGGGTGGCTAGGCGATGACCACCAGCACCACGACGCCGGCGGGGAGCGCGATCGCTCCCCGCCGGCGGCGGGCCGACGACGTCGCCGGCCTCGGAACGGTGCGGGCCGGCATCTTCGTCGCACCCGCCCTGATCCTCATCGGCATCTTCCTGCTGTTCCCCGCCGTCTGGACGATCTGGCTCGGCATGACCGACTACCGGCTCACCGGCCTGCAGGCCGCGTCGCCGGAGTTCGTCGGCCTCGACAACTACGTCGAGGCGCTCACCGACCCGTCGTTCTGGAACTCCCTCTGGCTGACGCTCATCTTCGTGCTCTTCTCGGGCATCATCGGCCAGACCTTCATCGGCTTCGGGCTCGCCTGGTCGGTGCGCAACATCCACGGCTGGACCAAGGGGCTCATCGAGGGTCTCGTGCTGGCGGCCTGGGTCATCCCGGCATCCGTCGCCTCGTTCCTCTGGCTCGTGCTGCTCGACCGGCGGTCGGGCACGATCAACGGGCTGCTCGGCACCGAGGGCACCGCCTGGCTGATCGACCACCCCATGCAGTCGATCATCATCTTCAACATCTGGGTCGGCACCGCCTTCTCGATGCAGCTCTTCTCCTCGGCGCTCAGCGCCGTGCCGCCCTCGCAGATCGAGAGCGCCAAGATGGTCGGCGCTTCGGGATGGCAGCAGCTCCGCGACGTGATCGTGCCGAACATCAAGGGGCACATCCTCACGAACACCCTGCTCATCACGCTGTGGACGTTCAACACCTTCACGCCGTACCTCGTGACGGCGGGCGGGCCGAACGGCAAGACCGAGATCCTCTCGGTGTACATCTACGAGACGGCGATCCCCGGTGGCCAGCTCGGCCTCGGCGCCGCGATCTCGCTCATCATGCTGCTCATCAACCTCGTCATCGCGCTCGCCTACGTGCGCGTGTCGAAGGGAAGGAACAAGCGATGACCGCCACCCCCGTCCGGAAGGTCGCCGCGAACGCGACCGTTCGGCACTTCCTCGCCCGTGTCGCCTTCGCGCTCATCATGACGATCGTCGGCCTGCTGTTCGCACTTCCGCTGGTCTGGCTCGTGCTCGCGCCGTTCGATGCGACCCCGTCGTTGTCGCTGTCGTGGCCCGACTGGACGCTCGACAACTTCGCGCGACTCGCCGAGAACCCCTACGCGCTGCGCTCGATCGGCAACTCGCTGCTGCTCGGCATCGGCACGATGATCATCGTCGTCGTGCTCGGCGCGCTCGCGGCCTACGCCATGAGCCGCATCCGCATCCCGGGGCGCGACGGCATCCTGTACGGACTGCTGCTGCTCTCCTCGATCGTGACGGGCACGGCGGCCATGGTGCCGACGTTCCAGATCATCACCCAACTCGGGCTCATCAACTCCTACGCCGGAGTGATCCTCGTGCTGGCCGGCGGCATCCTGCCGACCGTGATCTTCATCCTGAAGGACTTCATGGACTCGATCCCGAAGTCGTACGAGGAGTCGGCCAGGCTCTACGGCGCCGGCCCGTTCCGGATCCTCCGCGACGTCGTCGCTCCGATCGCCCGGCCGGGCCTGGCCTTCATCTCGATCTGGACGATCGTGCAGGTCTGGGGCAACTTCCTCGTGCCCTTCATCCTGCTGCGCAGCCCCGACCTGCAACCCGCAGCGGTGCTCATGTACACCTTCTACACCGAGAGCGGGCAGGCCGACCTGCGGCTCATCTCGACCTTCGCGCTGTTGTTCTCGGCGCCCGTGCTCATCATCTATTTCGTCGTCAACCGTCGTTACGGTTTCCGCTTCCATGGAGGTATCAAGTCCTGATGGCCGGCATCAACGCCACACAACTCGTCAAGGAGTACCCCGGAGGCGTCCGCGGCGTCGACGAGGTCGACGTGCAGATCCACGACGGCGAGTTCTTCGCCCTGCTCGGCCCCTCGGGCTGCGGCAAGACCACCCTGCTGCGCTCGATCGCGGGCCTCGAGGCGATCACCGCCGGCACGCTCGTCATCGGCGACCGCGACGTCACCAACGCCGAGCCCGGCGCCCGCGGGGTCGCGATGGTCTTCCAGGACTACGCGCTCTTCCCGCACATGGACGTGGGCGACAACATCGCGTACCCGCTGCGCATCAAGCACGTCAAGCGCGACGAGCGTCGCGCCACGGCCGAGAAGGTCGGCGACGGCCTCTCGCTCCAGGGCCTCATCGAGCGCCGCCCGGGCCAGCTCTCGGGCGGGCAGCAGCAGCGCGTGGCGCTCGCCCGCGCCGTCGCGACCCGGCCCGACGTGCTGCTCCTCGACGAGCCGCTGTCGAACCTCGACGCCCGCCTCCGCCTCGAGGCGCGCACCTTCCTCAAGGAGCTGCAGCGCGACCTCGGCGTCACGACGGTGTTCGTCACGCACGACCAGGCCGAGGCGCTCGCGCTCGCCGACCGTATCGCGGTCATGAAGGCGGGCAAGCTCCAGCAGATCGGCACGCCCCGCGAGGTGTTCCAGCGACCGAACAACACCTTCGTCGCCGGATTCATCGGCTCGAACCCGATGAACCTCGTCGAGACGACGATCACGGGCGGCGCGATCGCGATCGGCGACACGTCGGTGCCGGTGCCGGCCGGCACCGAGGGACTCGTCCGCGACGGGCAGGCGGTGATCTGGGGCATCCGGCCCGAGTACCTGCGCTGGGTCTCGAGCGAGGAGCCCGGTGCGATCCCGGCGGAGGTGAGCGTCGTCGAGAACCTCGGTGCGAGCGTGCTCATCGCCGTGAACGCGAGTGGTCACAAGTTCCAGGTCGTCGTGCCCGAGGACCACGAGCCGGCTCCCGGCGATCGCGGCTGGCTCGTGCCGCAGGGCGCCAAGACCCTGCTCTTCGACGCCGAGTCGACCCAGCGCATCGGATGACGCGATGACGACGACCCGCCGCACCATTCCCATCACCGTCGACACGCAGAACGAGCACCGCTTCCTCGACGTGCCGTTCGAGGTGCCACCCGGCACCGATTCGCTCGAGGTCGTCATCCGCTTCGACGGTTCGAACGCGGGCATCGACCTCGGCTGCGAGGGGGCGAGCGGATGGCGCGGCTGGTCGGGCGGCGCCCGCACCGAGTTCCTCATCCACCCGGCCGACGCGACGCCCGGGTACCTGCCGGGCGCGCCCGAGGCGGGGGAGTGGAAGGTCGTGCTCGGCCTGCACCGCGTCCCCTCCGAGGGGGTGCAGGTCGAGGTCGAGATCAGCATCCCGGCATCGCGTGCGGTGCCGCCGATTCCGGATGCCGCGCCTGCGACGCGCGCCATGCGCGGCAGCGATCGCGGACTCCCGGCGGAACCCGGCCTCACCTGGTTCGCCGGCGACTTCCACGGCCACACGATCCACTCCGACGGGCGCCTGCCGATCGGCGGACTCGCCGCGCTGGGCGTGGCGAGCGGCCTCGACTTCATGGCGGTCACCGACCACAACACGGTGAGCCACCACACGCACCTGCCCGCCGAGGGCGCGAAGCACGGCATCACCCTGTTGCCCGGCCAGGAGGTGACGACTCACCGCGGCCACGCGAACGCGTTCGGCGACATCGGCTGGATCGACTTCCGCGAGCCCGCGCAGCGATGGGTCGACGAGGTCGACCGGCGCGGCGGCATCCTGAGTATCAACCATCCGATCTCGGGCGACTGCTCGTGGCTGCACCGACTCGAGCGGCGGCCCGCCGCCGTCGAGCTCTGGCATTCGACCTGGTACCTCGAGCTCATCTCGACCGCGCCCTTCGCGTGGTTCCGCACCTGGCCCGAGGGTGCGACCCTGCTCGGCGGCAGCGACACCCACATGCTCGAGGAACCGCAGCGCCCGGGCACGCCGACCACCTGGGTCGCGGCGACGGATGCCTCTGCCGAGGCGATCCTCGAGGGCGTCCGCGCCGGGCGCACGGCGATCACGGGCAGCGGCAGCTTCGACGGCACGGTGCTCATGCCCGAGCTCATGCGGGCGCCGGCGCTCGTGCGACTCGGCGGCGAGGTCGTGGCGGTCGACGCCGAGGGCCTCGTGCTCGTCGACGGCTTCGGGCGGCGCCGCTCGGTGCGTTCGGCCCGCGAGGCGTTCGCGGCCGACCCCGCCGACGGGCCCTTCCACCTCGTGCTCGCCGACCGCCGCATCATGGCGCTCTGCGCGTAGCCGCCCCCACGACGTGAACGACCGCACGAACGAACGACCCTTTGGAGTGACCATGGACGCCCCCGACGAACTCGTGATCGTGCCGCACACGCACTGGGATCGCGAATGGTACGAGCCGCACGACGTGTTCCGGCTGCGCCTCGTGCACATGGTCGACCGGCTGCTCGGCACCCTCGAGCAGAACCCCGGCTACCGGTTCACCCTCGACGGGCAGGCCGCGGCGATCGACGACTACCTCGAGATCCGGCCCGAGCAGCGCGAGCGGGTGGTCGCGGCGATCGAGCGCGGGCAGCTCGCGATCGGGCCGTTCCTCATCCTGCTCGACGAGTTCCTCTGCGACGGTGAGACGATCGTGCGCAACCTCGAGCTCGGCCTGCGGTCGAGTCGGCGGCTCGGACCCGAGATGCGCGTCGGCTACCTGCCCGACATGTTCGGCCACGCCGCGCAGATGCCGCAGCTGCTGCGCGGGTTCGGCCTGCGCGACGCCGCGCTCTGGCGCGGTGTTCCCGGGCGCATCGACCGCCATGCCTTCGCATGGACCGCGCCCGACGGGTCGACGGTGCGCACCGAGTACCTGCTCGACGGGTACGGCAACGCCCTCGACCTCTTCGCCCTCCCCGGCCAGCTGGGTCCGCTCGTCGACGACTACGCACGTTCGGTCGCGAGTTGGTACGGATCCGACCCGATCCTCGGCATGCTCGGCACCGACCACAGTGCGCCGCCCGCCGATCTCATGCCGCTCGTGGAGGCGGCGAACGCCGGCGGCGGCATCGGGCTGACCGTCGACACCATCGAGGGGTACGTGCGAACGGCCGCGCCCGAGTGGGCGGCGGGCGACGACGAGGCACTCGCCGACCTGCCCGTCGTCGCCGGGGAGCTCCGGTCGCACACGCGCGGCAACCTCCTGCCGGGCGTCTTCTCGATCCGCACGAACCTCAAGCAGGCGATGACCGACGCCGAGCGCCGGCTCTCCACCGCCGAGCGGCTCGACGCCGCGTTCGGCGTCGACGACCACCGGGCGTTCTTCGACACCGCCTGGTACCGCCTCGTCGAGAGCACCGCCCACGACTCGGTCACCGGGTGCGGCGTCGACGCGACCGCCATCGAGGTCGAGGGGCGTCTGGCGACGGCCGGCCACGTCGCGCGCGGCGTGATCCTGCGCACGATGGAGCGGCTCGCGGCATCCGTCGCCCCAGACCGTCACGTCGTCGCCAACCCGACGGGCTTCGCGCGGCGGGCGCACGTCGAGATCCGCCTGCACGACCCCGAGCGGCTCGAGCTCGGCGACGGGGTGCAGCTGCTGGAGGCGCTGCCCGAAGTGCTCGGCGACGAGCAGCTCGCCACGGCCGAACTGCCCAAGCTGCTGAACCGCATCCACGGACGCGAGCTCTTCGGCCAGCTCATCAACGCGTGGCGCTTCACCGATGACGGACTGCGGTTCGAGGTCGCCGAGGCGCCGGTCGGCGACTTCGACCTGGCCGCGTTCACCGAGGAGCTCGAGCAGCGCATCGCCTCGGATGCCTCGGGCGAGCGCCTCTGGCGCGTCGAGATCATCGCCGACCCGCGTCGCACGGCCGTGGTCGGCATCGACGTCGGCGGCATCGGCATCGCGAGCCTCGACCCAGCGACGGCACGGGCGACGGACGACCCGGTGACGGTGTCGGGCCGCTCGCTCTCGAACCGAGCGCTGACGGCGACGGTCGACGAGCGCGGCGCCGTGCGCATCGAGGCCGCCGACGGCACGGTGCTCGCCGATGCGCTGCGGCTCGTCGACGAGGGCGACCGGGGCGACTCCTACAACTACGGGCCGGTCGACCCGTCGTCGGCGGTGACCGACCCGACCTCGGTCGAGGTGACCGTGCTCGAGTCCGGCCCGATCCGCGGCCGCATCCTCGTGCGCCGCCGCTATGCGGTGCCGGCCGCACTCGACCCGGTCGATCGCGACCGGCGCGCCGCGGCATCCGTCGACCTGACCGTCGACACCGTGCTGGAGCTCCGCGAGGGCGAACCGATGCTGCGGGTGCGCATGGACTTCGTGAACCCTGCCGCCGATCACCGGCTGCGGGTGCTCGTGCCCACGGGCGTCTCCGAGCTGCCGGGCTCGTCGGCCGCCGGCCAGTACGCCGTCACCGAGCGCGGTCGCATCGGCGAGGGCGGCCCGGTCGGCGAGTTCCCGCTGCCCACCTACCCCGTCGCGCGGTTCGTGCACGCGGGGCGGGCGAGCCTCATCGTCACGAAGCACTCCGAGTACGAGATCGTCGACGACCCGCGGTCGGGCGTCGATGCGATCGCGCTCACGCTCGTGCGCGCCGTCGGCATGATGAGCGTCAACGTGCACCCGCTGCGCGACGAACCGGCCGGCGCCGAGTTCGCCGTGCCGGGCGCGCAGTACCTCGGCACCGCGGTCACGACCGAGTTCGCGGTCCTGCCGTCGGCGTCGGGATGGGCCGTGTCGGGCGCGGCCCGCTGGGCCGAACTCGTGCGGGTCGAGCCCGAGGTGGCCCGCGGAACGCGCGGCGGCCCGACCGTCGTCGGCGGCGTCGCCGGAGCCGGCGGGGCCGCCGAGGCGGCCGAGCTGCCCACGGCGCCGGTCGTCGAGGTCGCGGGCGATGTCGTGCTCGAGTCGCTGCGCACGACGACGGATGCCGCAGGGCGGGCAGTCGTCGAAGCCCGGTTCGTGAACTACCGGGCCGATGCGCAGGTGCTCGGCGCCGCGGCATCCGGTCGCTGGGATCGCACCGACCTGGCCGGCGACGTCGTCGAGCGCGACGTCGATCTCGCCACGACCGTCATCGGAGCGAGCCGCATCGAGACCTTCCGGCAGCGCGTCGCCGACACGCCCCCCGATCACGGGTGACGCCGAGGGGCGTTCGACCCTCTACTGTCAGAACAACCGGACAACTGGAGATTCCATGGCGCAGTCGGAGCATCGCCTCCCCGTCGAGCTGTTCCTCGACCTCGACCGCTCGGGCCCCGTGCCCCTGTACTACCAGATCGCGAGTCGACTCGAGCAGGCGATCCTCGATCAGACGCTGCCCGCCGGCGCGCGCCTCGAGAACGAGGTCGCCCTCGCGGCCAGGCTCGGGCTCTCGCGGCCCACGATCCGGCGCGCCATCCAGGACCTCGTCGACAAGGGGCTGCTCGTGCGGCGCCGCGGCATCGGTACGCAGGTCGTGCACGGCAAGGTGACGCGCAACGTCGAGCTCACGAGCCTCTACGAAGACCTCGAGCGCTCGGGTCAGAAGCCTGAGACGCAGGTGCTCTCGGTCGAGGTCGTGCCCGCCGACGAGGCGGCGGTCGAGGCGCTCGGGGTCGACCCCGGCAGCCGGGTGCTGCATGTGCAGCGCCTGCGCAGCGCCGACGGCGTGCCGCTCGCCATCCTCGACAACGTGCTGCCCGAGCAGTTCACCGATCTCGACCGCGAGGCGCTCGAGAAGCATGGGCTCTACCAACTGCTCCGGGCGCGGGGCGTGACCATGCGGGTCGCGAAGCAGCGCATCGGGGCGCGGGCGGCATCGGCTCGCGAGGCGGATCTGCTCGACCTGTCGCGCGGGGCCCCCGTGCTCACGATGGTGCGCACCGCGTTCGACAACTCGGGGGTCGCCGTCGAGTTCGGGCAGCACTGCTACCGGCCCGACCGCTACTCGTTCGAGGTCACGCTCGTCGATCGCTGAGCGGCGGCGAGGCTGCTCGCCGATCGCGTCACGCTGCGACCGCCGGACGCAGCGCAACGTCGCCCGCGCTCACCCGAGCAGCGGCCGCTGACGCTCGAGCGCCGACTCGTACTCCGCGCGCGCCTGCTGCACGCTCGGTGTCGCCGAGGTCTCGGCCACGGGCACGTCCCACCAGCCGCCGCCGTCGGGGCCGGCGAGCAGCGGGTCGCTCTCGACGTGGATGAGCGTCGAGGTGGGCGACGCCTTCGCGGTCGCCATGGCACGGCCGAGGTCGGCGATGGCGTCGGGGCCCGGGGCGATCTCGATCACGTCGACGCCGTAGCTGCGCGCGTTGGCGGCGAGGTCGACCGGCAGCGGGTCGGTGCCCTGGAAGTTGCGGTTCGCCGGGTCGTATCGGCGGTATCTGGTGCCGAAGCGCTGGCTGCCGACGGACTCCGAGAGGTTGCCGATCGACGCGTAGCCCTGGTTCTGCACGAGCACGACGATGAGCTTGTGGCCCTCGGCGACCGCGGTCACGAGTTCGGTGTGCAGCATCAGGTAGGAGCCGTCGCCGACCATGACGATCACGTCGCGATCGGGCGCGGCGCGGCGCACGCCGAGACCGCCCGCGATCTCGTAGCCCATGCACGAGAACGCGTATTCGACGTGGTAGCCGAGGGGATCGCGCACCCGCCAGAGCCGGTGCAGGTCGCCGGGCAGCGACCCCGCGGCCTGCACGATGACATCGCGCGGCTCGCTCGCCGCGTGCACGGCGCCGATGATCTCCGCCTGCGCGGGCCGGTCGCGACCCGACGGCACGAACGACGCGTCGACGACGGCGTTCCACGTCCGCTGCTCGGCGGCGATCTGCTCCGACATCGACGCCGGCACCCCGTAGCCCGCGAGCTCGACCTCGAGTGCCTCGAGCGCGGTGCGGGCGTCGGCGATCAGGGGCAGCTGCGTGCCGTGCTTGTAGGCGTCGAACGGTGCGACGTTGAGGTTGACGAACGTGACATCCGGGTGCTGGAACGCGCTGCGGCTCGCCGTCGTGAAGTCGCTGTACCGGGTGCCGATGCCGATGACGACGTCGGCCTCCGCCGCGAACCGGTTGGCTGCGGTCGTGCCGGTGGCGCCCACGGCGCCGAGCGAGGCGGGATGGTCCCACGCGATGGCCCCGCCGCCGGCCTGCGTCGTGCCGACCGGGATGCCGGTGGCCTCGACGAGTCGGCGCAGCACCTCCTCGGCACCCGAGTAGATCACCCCGCCGCCCGCGACGATCATGGGCGAGCGCGCGCCGCGGATGGCGGCGACCGCACGTGCGAGCGGGCCGGGCTCGGGCAGCGGGCGCCGCACGTGCCACTCCCGGTCGGCGAGGAAGGCGAGCGGCACGTCGAGCGCCTCGGCCTGCACGTCCTCGGGCAGGGCGATCGTGACCGCGCCCGTCTCGACGGGGTCGGTCAGCACGCGCATGGCGCCGAGGGCGATGGAGAAGAGCTGCTCGGGCCGCTCGACGCGGTCGAAGAAGCGCGACAGCGGGCGGAACGCGTCGGTGACCTGGAGGCTCGGATCGTGCGGCAGTTCGAGCTGCTGCAGCACGGGGTCGGCGACCCGGGTCGCGAACGTGTCGCTCGGCAGCAGCAGCGCGGGCAGTCGGTTGCTCGTCGCGAGTGCGGCGCCCGTCAGCATGTTCGCGGCGCCTGGGCCGACCGAGGCCGTGCTCGCGAAGGTCGCGCGGCGGCGGCGCATGCGGGCGAAGCCCACCGACTGATGCACCATGGCCTGCTCGTTGCGCGCCTGGTAGTACGGCATGAGGTCGGGGTCGTCGGCGTTCGACTCCATGAGCGCCTGCCCGAGGCCGGCGACATTGCCGTGGCCGAAGATGCCGAGCATGCCGGGAATCGTGCGCTCGCGGATGTCGCCGTCGACGGTCCACTGGTGTGCGAGGAACTCGACCAGCGCCTGTCCGACGGTCATGCGCCTCGTCATCGGGGTGTTCCGGCTCACGGGCGAGCTCCCTTCGTCGTGCGGTTGTAGGGCAGGCGGTCGTCTGCCGGCTCGTGCTGCCACGACTCGCGCACCCACCCGTGTTCGGGCTCGTCGGTGATGCGCCAGACCCGGTCGCCGGGCCCCGCCATGACGTTGAGGTAGTAGAGGTCGTGGGTCGGCGGCGCGACGGCCGGGCCGTGGAACCCCCCGGGCACGAGGGCGACGTCGCCGTCGCGCACCCGCTCGTCGAGTTCGATCGCGGTCACCGCCGACGACGCGGCGCTGAAGAGGCCGTACGGCGCGGTCGCCGCGCCGGCGGCCTCGAGGGAGCCCGGTGCGGGTGCGAGTTCGAAATAGTAGATCTCCTCGAGCTGCGACTCGTGGCCCGGCAGCTCCTCGTCGTGCTTGTGCGGCGGGTAGCTCGACCAGTTGCCCGCGGGCGTGATGACCTCGCACACGATGAGCCGCTCGGCGTCGAGCACCGCGGGCGTGCCGAGGTCGTGCACCTGCCGGCTCGCGCGACCCCGGCCGCGGAGCTCGACGGGCACCTCGTCGCGACCGATGCGCCGCAGCGGATGCCGCGTGGTCGCCGGAGCCTCGGCCACTGCGACACGGCCCGGGCCGGCGCCTGATGCGGTGCCGGTGAGCGTCGCGCTCGCGCCCACGGGCAGGTAGAGGCAGTCGGTCGGGCCGTCGAACACCGAGGCGCGTCCCTCGAGCTCGACCTCGTGCACCGTGCCGTCTTCGGCGATCGCGCGCACGAGGCATCCGCCCTCGAGGGGCACGACGAGTCGCTCGACCGCACCGGCCGGGAGCTCGAGGCCCGCGCCGCCGACGTCGAGGGCAGCGACCCGGAGCCCGGTGTGCTGCCAGCCGTCGAGGGATGCGTCGACCACGACGTCCCAGCCGTCTCGGGCGAGGCTCGCTCGAGGATGGAACCACGTCTCGTGCGTGGTCGCCGTCGTCCGCTCCGTCACGGATGCTCCTTCGGTCTCGTCGTTCAGCCCGCGTGCACGAGGGCCGCTGCGGTGTCGACGGCCCGTGCAACGTCGCCGTCGGGAGGATAGACGAGCGTGCGCCCGACCACGAGTCCGCGCACGCCGGGCAGGGCGAGTGCCCGCTGCCAGCTCGCGTAGGTGGCCTCGGGATCGCCGCCGCGCTCGCCGCCGAGAAGGAGCGTCGGCAGGGTCGTCGCCGCCATCACCCGTTCCATCTCGTCGACCACGGGCAGCTTCAGCCACGTGTAGGCCGAGCTCGTGCCGAGCCCCGACGCGATGGCGACGGAGGTGATCACGGCATCGGCGGTGAGGTCGTTGACGACACCGGCAGGGCCGTGCGTGCTCATGAACGGCTCGAGCATGATCGGCACGCCGGCCGCGGCGGCCGCGGTGACGGCTGCGGCGCAGGCCTCGATCGTCGCGATCGAGCCCGCGTCCTGCAGGTTGATGCGCAGCAGGGCCTTGGCGAAGTCGAGTCGGTCGCGCACGATGCCGTCGATGTCGTAGCCGGTGAACCGGTCGTCCATCTCGAAGCTCGAGCCGCGCAGCCCACCGCGATTCATCGAGCCGACCACGACCTTGCCGTCGAGCGCGCCGAGCAGGGCCAGGTCGTCGATGATGTCGGGGGTCGCGAGCACGCCGTCCACGCCGGGTCGGCTGAGCGCGAGCGCGAGACGGTCGAGCAGCTCGTACCGGTCGGCCATCGCCATCGGCTCGTCGCCGACGCCGAGCGCCCCACGGGCCGGGTGGTCGGCGGCGACGATGAAGAGGCGGCCGTTGTCGCCGAGCACGGGGCGGCGCGTTCGCGTTGCGTGCAACTCGGCGATGGCCGCCGGGTCGACGGCGCGTCGGTCGCGAAGCCGGGCGAACCGCTCGTCGTCGAGGAATCGCCGAGGTGCCTCAGGATGCATCGGCGTCTCCTTCGTCGTGCAGCGGGCGGTCGACCGGGTCGATCCCGTCGAACTCGCCGAGTCCGCGCTCGCGGGCAAGTCGTGCCACCTCGGCGCTCGTCGGCATGGCGGTCGAGCACTCCCGGCGCGTCGCCACGATCGCCCCCGCGATGTTCGCGAACGCGATGATGCGCTCGAGCGGCCAGCCGGAGAGGAGCCCGTGGCAGAACGCGCCGCCGAACCCGTCGCCCGCGCCGAGGCCGTTGACGACCTGCACGGGAAGGGCGGAGAGCTCGACCGTCTCGTCGCGGGTCTTCGCGAGCACGCCGATCGGGCCGCGCTTGACGACGGCGAGCTCGATCCCGCGGTCGAGCAGCGCGTCGGCGGCACGATACGGATCGCGTTCACCGACGGCGACCTCGCACTCCTCGAGGTTGCCGATGGCGACCGTGACCGAGTCGAGGGCGGCCGAGACCTCGCGCCGGGCCTCGTCGACGGAGCCCCAGAACATGGGCCGGTAGTCGAGGTCGAGCACCGTGCCGGGGCGGCGGCCCCGAGCGGCCCAGGCGGCGCGATGCGCACCGCGGCTCGGCTCCTCGCTCAGGCCCGTGACCGTCGACCAGTAGATGGCGGCGGTGCGGATGGCGTCGAGCGGCAGGCTGTCGACCGTGATCTCGAGGTCGGGTGCCTTCGGCTTGCGGTAGAAGGTGATCGGAAAGTCGTCGGGAGGGAAGATCTCGCAGAAGGTGAGCGGAGTCAGGAGATCGGGCTCGGTGCCCACGAATCGCGGATCGACGCCGAAGCCCTCGAGTTCCCGGCGGATGTACCGGCCGAACGCGTCGTCGCCCGTGCGGGTGATGACCGCGCTGCGGCGGCCGTGGCGGGCGGCGGCGATCGCGACGTTCGTCGCGCTGCCGCCGACGGACTTGGTGAACGTCTCGACGTCTTCGAGGTGCACGCCGTCGCGCGTCGGGTAGAGGTCGATGCCCACTCGTCCGATGGTGATGACGTCGAATGGCGATGCTGTCGTGATGGTCATACTGCGTCGTACAACTTTCTGCCGGTGCGGCGGGCGATTGCCCTCAGTTTACACAGAATGTCCTGACAAAGTAGTGCGACACGTGAGACGCGAACGAGCGGATGCCGCGGGGCCTGCGCCCGCGGCATCCGCTCGTCTGGTTCGGCTCGCCGGTGCTCAGCCCGCCGGCGCGATGTTGTGGTTGCGACGGAACACGTTGCCCGGGTCGAGCTGCGCCTTCACGCGGCGCAGCCGCTCGAGCGTGGCCGGCGGGTACATCGCGGCCGTGACCGCGTCGTCGTACTCCGGCGCGAAGTTGCCGTAGACCCCGCTCGTGAAGGCGAGGGCCACGGCGTTGACGGCCTCGACCGCCTCGACCAGCTCGGGCGCGGCGTCGGGCGCCACCACGCCGTTGACGATCAGCAGCGCCTCCGCGTCACGGAAGGCGATCGCCGTCGCGTCGGGCGCGACGCGCGAGAACGCCCCGCCGAGGGCGCGCAGCAGCACCATCGTCGGCACCTCGCGGTCGTACGCGGCGGCGACGGCATCGAGGGCCGTGTCGGAGAGCTCGGGCACGAAGCCGTTGCCGCCGACGAACCGGAACGGGGGCCGACCGGGCGGCGCGTCTTCGAGCAGCTCGCCGTAGGTGCTCGGCCCGATCTTCGCCTCGGTGACCGACGGCAGCTCGAGCAGTGGCGCGAGCAGTTCGCGGAGCTGCGCCTCGCTGCCCTGCAGGGCGACGCCGAGCTGCGGGCCGCCGGGCATCTCGGGCCCGAACGGCGGCACGAGCATGAGCGACGAGTTCAGCTCGTCGGGGCCGGTGCGCATCACGTCGCGCCAGGCACGCAGCAGGGCGGGCACGTCGGACCGGTCGAACGTCACGTGCGCGGCGACGAGGCCGTCGGCCGGCACCGCCTGGAAGACGAAGCGGGTGACCACGCCGAAGTTGCCGCCGCCCCCGCGCAGGGCCCAGAAGACCTCGGGGTGCGACGTCTCGTTCACGGTCAGCACCTCGCCCGCCGCGGTGACGAGTTCGACCTCGCGCAGGGCGTCGATGGCGAGCCCCTGCATGCGCACGAGCCAGCCGATGCCGCCGCCGAGGGCGAGGCCGCCCACGCCGACGTCGCGGGTGTCGCCCGAGCTGATGCCCAGGCCATGCGGCGCCAGGGCCGCCGCGACGTCGCCCCAGCGGGCGCCGCCGCCGACGGAGACGCCGCCGGCGGCGTCGACCTCGATCGCGGTGAACTCGGCGAGGTCGACGACGAGTCCGCCGTCGACGGGGAGGAGGCCGTGGCCGCCGCTGCGCACGGCGATCGGCAGGCCCGCAGCCGCGGCGAGGCCGACTGCGGCAGCGACCTCGTCGACGGTGTGCGGCCGCACGACCGCGTCGGGTTCGCCGACGCCGGCGAAGACGGTGCGACCGGCGTCGTATTCGGATGCGCCGGGACCATGGGCCCGGCCTGGGATTCGCTCACTCAGTTCGGAGAGAAGAGACATTTCGTCAGTTTGGCAGCGGCCTGCGACATCCGGAACGGTGCTCGCTCAGCGCTGAATCGGTGCGTTCGCATGCACCGATGCGGGTGTCGGCAGGGCGGCGTACGGTGTCGCGCATGACGTTCAACGACGGCCTCGTCACGGCCAACCTCTCGATCTCGCTCGACGGCTACGTCGCCGGGCCGAACCAAACGGTCGACGAGCCGCTCGGCGAGGGCGGTGAAGATCTGCACCGGTGGATGTTCGAGCAGCCCGACGAGAACGCCGGCATCGTCGAGCAGATCCTCGCACCGGATGCCTACATCATGGGCCGCAACATGTTCGGGCCGATCCGCGGCGAGTGGACCGACGAGGAGTGGAAGGGCTGGTGGGGCGAGAACCCGCCGTACCACGGCCCGGTCTACGTGCTCACGCACCACCCGCGCGACCCCATCCCGATGGAGGGCGGCACCACCTTCCACTTCGTCACGACCGGCATCGACGACGCCCTCGCGCAGGCGCGGGCCGCGGTCGGCGACGACGCGCGCATCTCGATCGCGGGTGGCGCGAGCACCGTGCGCCAGTACCTCGCGGCAGGCCTCATCGACCGCATCATCGTGACGATCTCGCCGATGATGCTCGGCGGCGGCGAGCGGCTCTTCGAGGGCATCGACGACCCGGCGCTCACGCCCGTCGAGGTGCTGCACACCCCGCTCGCGACGCACATCACCTACGAGCGGCGGCGCTGACCAGGCCGGATGACGAAGCGCGCCGCCGACGACGAGCCGGCGTCGACGATCGAGTGAGCGGATGCCGCGGCATCCGCTCACCCTTCGGTCACTCGCCGCTCGGGTGCGCTCCCGCCGCATCGACGACCCACGCGTAGGCGAAGGCGCGCTCGCGCCAGGCCGAGTACCGGCCCGAGACGCCGCCGTGCCCGGCCGCCATCTCGATCTTCAGCAGCGGGTCGGCGCCGACGTCGCGCAGCTTCGCGACCCACTTCGCCGGTTCGACGTAGAGCACGCGGGTGTCGTTCAGCGACGTCACGGCGAGGATCGGCGGGTAGTGGTTGACGTGCACGTTCTCGATGGGGGAGTACGACTTCATGTAGGAGTAGACCTCGTCGTCGTCGAGCGGGTTGCCCCACTCGTCCCACTCGATGACCGTGAGCGGCAGCGACGGATCGAGGATCGAGGTCAGCGGGTCGACGAACGGCACCTCGGCGAGGAAGCCCGAGAAGTACTTCGGCGCGAGGTTCGCGACGGCGCCGATCAGGAGCCCGCCGGCGCTGCCGCCCTGCGCGACGAGCCGGTCGGGCGCCGTGATGTCCTCGTCGATGAGGTGCCGGGCGACCGCCGCGAAGTCGGTGAAGGTGTTGCGCTTCTCGAGCTTCTTGCCGTGCTCGTACCAGAGTCGCCCCATCTCGCCGCCGCCGCGCACGTGCGCCACGGCGAAGATCATGCCGCGGTCGAGCAGCGACAGGCGGGGGATGCCGAAGCCGGGGTCGATCGAGTGCTCGTAGGAGCCGTAGCCGTAGAGCAGGGTCGGGGCGGGCGTGCCGAGGTCGACGAGGTCGTGCCGGTAGACGAGCGAGACCGGGATGCGCGTGCCGTCGTCGGCCGTCGCCCACTCGCGCCGCTGCGCGTAGCGGGTCGCGTCGTAGTCGCCGAGCACGGCCTGGCGCTTGCGGAGCCGCCGCTCGCCGGTCGCGACGACGACGTCGTACACGGTCGACGGCGTCACGAAGCTCGTGTACCCGATGCGCAGCGTCGGCTGCGCCCAGTCGGGGTTGCCCGAGAGGCCGACCGAGAAGAGCGTCTCGTCGAAGGCGAGCTCGTGCAGGGTGTCGTCAGGCGTGGCATCCGCGGGCAGGCCCGCTGCCGGCACCTTCGCGACGGCGACGCGCGGCAGGCCCTCGCGGCGGTACTCGACGGCGACGAAGTCGCGGAACGCGTCGACGCCCTCGAGGCGCACGGCCGGGTCGTGCGGCAGCAGCACGCGACGGTCGCCCTGCGGGTCGGATGCCGCGACGCTCACGAGCTCGAAGTTCACGGCATCGTCGTTGTGCACGATGAGCAGGCGGTCCTTGCCCCCGGCGACGACGTGCTCGACGTCGTACTCGACACCGTCCTTTCGGGGCCAGACGACGGAGAACTCGCCGGTCGGCTCGGCGGCGTCGAGCAGCCAGGTCTCGCTCGTGACGTTGGAGCCGGCCTCGATCACGAGGAACCTGCGGCTGCGCGTCACGCCGACGCCGAGCCAGAAGCGCTCGTCGGGCTCGGTGAAGACCGAGACGTCGTCGGATGCCGCGGTGCCGATCTCGTGCCGCCAGATGGTGTCGGGCCGCCACGACTCGTCGACCGTCGCATAGAACACGTAGCGGCCGCTCGGGTCGAACGTCGCGCCGCTCGAGGTGCCCTCGATGACGTCGTCGTACTCGCGGCCCGAGCCGTCGAGCGAGCGCAGCCGGATCGTGTAGCGCTCGTCGCCCTCGAGGTCGGTGGCAAAGAGCAGGGTCGCGCCGTCGGCGGTGACGTCGAAGCTGCCGAGCGAGTAGAAGTCGTGGCCCTCGGCCTCGACGTTGTCGTCGAGCAGCACCTGTTCGCCGGGCAGCGGGGAGCCCGAGTCATCCGTCACCGGCGGTTCCCAGTCGTCGGGGCCGGTGGCCGGAACCCGGCAGTGGATGCCGTACTCGCGGCCCTCGACGGTGCGGGTGTAGTACCACCAGTCGCCCTCTCGGGTGGGCACGCTGAGGTCGGTCTCCTTGGTGCGGGTCGTGATCTCCTCGAAGATCTGCTCCTGCAGGATCGCGAGGTGCTCGGTTCTCGCCTTCGTGTAGGCATTCTCCTCGTGCAGGTGCGCGAGCACCTCGGGGTCGTCCTTGTCGCGCAGCCACTCGTAGTCGTCGACGACGACGTCGCCGTGGTGTACGCGTTCGATGGGTCGCTTGTCGGTCTTCGGCGGAGTCAGCACGCTCCCACGCTACGCCCCCGTGGCTGACCGGTGTCGTCCGTCCGCGAAAACCGTGTTCAGCATGGGAATCGAGTGTGACGATCCGAGTTCGCGAGTCCGCCCGAGTTAGGTTAGCCTTGGCTCAATCCACTCCGTTCTATCCAGGAGACGCGCGTGCTCGCCAACTACCTGATCGGCCTCCGCGAAGGCCTCGAGGCAGGGCTCATCGTCGGCATCCTCGTCGCGTACCTCGGCAAGATCGGCCGTCGCGACCTGTTCGGCCGGCTCTGGTTCGGCATCGGCATCGCGGTCGCGGTGTCGCTCGGCGTCGGCGCGCTGCTCACCTGGGGTCCGTACGCGATGACCTTCCAGGCGCAGGAAGTGCTCGGCGGCGCGCTCTCGCTCGTCGCCGTCGCGCTCGTGACCTGGATGATCTTCTGGATGGGCACGCACGGCGCGGGTCTCTCGAAGGAGCTGCGCGGCCAGGTCGACGCCGCCGTCGACCGTTCCTGGTTCGCCATCGTGCTGCTCGGCGCACTCGCGGTCGGCCGAGAGGGCATCGAGACGGCCCTCTTCGTCTGGGCGAACGTGTCGGGCGGCAACGATCCGGTGCTCGGCACCGTCGGCGCCCTGCTCGGCATCGTCACCGCGATCGTCATCTCGTGGGGCATCTCGCGCGGACTCGTGCGCATCAACCTCTCGAAGTTCTTCACCTGGACCGGACTCTTCCTCATCCTCGTCGCCGCCGGCGTGCTCGTGTACGGCATCGGCGACCTGCAGGAGGCCTCGGTCATCCCGGGCTGGGGCACGCACGCGTTCAGCCTCGTCGAGCTCGTGCCGCCGGGCAGCTGGTACGGCACGCTCCTCGCCGGCATCTTCAACTTCACCCCCGAGCCGACCTGGGCGCAGGTCATCGGGTGGGTCCTCTACGTCGCCGTCACGACGACGCTCTACCTCGGCATGCTGCACCGGCGTCGCCGCCCGGCGCCCGCGCCCGCGGCCGCCGCCACCGCTGCACCGACGACCGCGCCCGCCGCGGCGAACTGACCTCCGATCACCACGCCTCACCCGCCGCACGCCTCACCCGCCGCACGCCTCACCCCCACCTCGAATCCAGGAGCATCCATGACCCGACGCGCCCTCGCGGCATCCGCTGCCGTGACCGCACTTGCGCTCGCCCTCACCGGCTGCGTCGCGAAAGCCGATCTCGCCTCGGCGATCGCCGTCGACATCACCGATGACGGATGCTCCGTGGCCGCCGCCACCGCGCCCGCCGGCGCTGTGACGTTCGCGCTCGCCAACAACGGCACCGACGTGAACGAGTTCGAGATCCTCGCCGACGACCAGCTGCGCATCGTGGGCGAGAAGGAGAACGTCACCCCCGGGCAGGAGGTCGACTTCACCGCGCAGCTCGAGCCGGGCACCTACTACACGGCCTGCAAGTTCCAGCAGGTCGGCGCCCCGATCGGCCTCGCCGAGTTCACCGTCACGGGCGAGGCCTCGGCCGTGTCAGCCGACGAGCAGGCGCTCTCCGACCAGGCCGTCACCGAGTACCTCGCGTACGTGCGCTCGCAGGCTGCAGAGCTGCTGCCGCTCGTCGGGGCGTTCGCCGCTGCCTACGCGGCCGGCGACGACGAGACCGCCCGCTCGCTCTTCGCCGCGACCCGCGTGCCGTACGAGCGCATCGAGCCCACCGCCGAGGCGTTCGGCGACCTCGATCCGAAGATCGACTTCCGCGAGGTCGACGCCGTCGCCGACGGCCTCGAGTGGACCGGCTTCCACCGCATCGAGAAGGACCTCTGGCCGCCGGCCGCGGGCGACCTCAACTCCGATGGTCAAGACGCGCTGAAGGACTGGGCGCCGTCGACGCCCGCCGAGCGCCAGGCCTACGCCGACGGCCTCGTCGCGGATGTCACCGAGCTGCACGACCTCGTGACCGCCGACGACTTCACCGTCTCGCTCGACGCCATCTCGAACGGCGCGATCGCACTGCTCGACGAGGTCGCGGCCGGCAAGATCACGGGTGAAGAGGACTGGTGGTCGGGCACCGACCTCTCGGACTTCGCCGCGAACGTGCAGGGTGCCGGCGTCGCCTTCGGCGCGGTGCGGGCGCTCGCCGAGTCGAAGGGCGACGAGGGCACGGCGCTCGCCGCCGAGATCGACGAGCAGTTCACCGCCCTCGAGGCCGCCCTCGCCGAGTACGGCTCCCTCGAGTCGGGCTTCGTCGACTACGCGACGCTGACCGATGCCGACAAGAAGGCGCTCAGCGACCAGGTCAACGCGCTCGCCGAGCCGCTCTCGCAGCTGACCGCCACGGTGCTCGGGGTCTGATGAGCGACTCCCGTTCCGCGACCGGTGACGCGCAGGGCGTGCCACCGGCCGAGGTGCGCCCCGACGCCGACGCGACCGGGGTCGACGCCGACTCGGCTGCCGCGTCCGGCGTCAGCCGTCGCCAACTGTTCGGCTTCCTCGGCGCCGGCGCGGCCGGCGCGGTCGTCGGCGCTGCGGCGGGGGCCGGCGTCGCGGTCGCGGCAACGACCGGCGGGGCGGGAGCGGCGAGCCCCGCGGCATCCGTCTACCCGTTCTTCGGAGCGCACCAGGCCGGCATCGTCACCCCCGCGCAGGACCGGCTGCACTTCGCCGCGTTCGACGTCGACGACACCCTCGACCGCGACGGGCTGATCGCACTGCTCACGGAGTGGACGGATGCCGCGGCTCGCCTCAGCCAGGGCCTCGAGGTCGTCGAGGGCGGTGCAGTGGGCGGCTCCGACTACGCGCCGCCGGTCGACACCGGCGAGGCGCTCGGCCTGCCCGCGAGCGGACTCACGATCACCTTCGGATTCGGTCCGGGGCTCTTCGCCGACGCGTCGGGAGTCGACCGCTTCGGCCTCGCCGCCCGGCGTCCGGCGACGCTCGCGCCGCTGCCGCGGTTCCAGGGCGACGCGCTCGTGCCCGAGATCTCGGGCGGCGACCTCTGCATCCAGGCGTGCGCCGACGACCCGCAGGTCGCCGTGCACGCGATCCGCAACCTCAGCCGCATCGCCTTCGGGCGGGCGAGCCTGCGCTGGTCGCAGCTCGGATTCGGCCGCACCTCGTCGACGTCGACGACCCAGACGACCCCTCGCAACCTCTTCGGCTTCAAGGACGGCACCGCGAACGTCAAGGCCGAGGAGACGGCGACCGTCGACGACCAGGTCTGGGTGCAGGCATCCGACGAGCCGGCCTGGCTCGCCGGGGGGTCGTACCTCGTCGCGCGTCGCATCCGCATGATCATCGAGAACTGGGACCGCGTGCAGCTCGGCGAGCAGGAGATGCTCGTCGGGCGGTCGAAGGGTGAGGGCGCTCCGCTCTCGGGCGGCACCGAGTTCACCGAGCCCGACTTCGAGAAGACCGGCGCGACCGATGCGCCGCTCATCGACACCAATGCGCATGTGCGCCTCGCGCACCCGACGACGAACGGCGGCGCTCGTATGCTCCGGCGGGGATACAACTTCGTCGACGGCAACGACTCGCTCGGCCGGCTCGATGCCGGGCTCTTCTTCCTGTCGTTCCAGCGTTCGCCGCAGCAGTTCATCGACGTGCAGACGAGCCTCGCGAGCGACGGGCTGAACGAGTACCTGAAGCACGTGGGGTCGGCGATCTTCGCGGTGCCCGGCGGGGTCGCCGAAGGGGAGTTCGTGGGGCAGGCGCTCTTCGACTGACGCGCCGGCGCGAGACGAGCCGGATCGAGTCGAGGCGACCTCAGTCGCCGACCTTCACGAGCCAGCGCCCGCCGCCCTGGTCGATGAGCACCCCGCTGACCCGGACTCCGTCATCGCGCTCGGCCGTGAAGGCGATCGGTGGCAGACCGCCCCCCGTCACGCTCATCCCCGCTTCGAAGGTGGGCGAGAGGTAACCGAGCTCCTCGAGCGCCCGCTCACGGGCCTGCGTGTCCCAGATGCCCGAGAGCACCCACGCCATGGCGCCCGCGGTGAGCGCCGAGACGAGGAAGATCACGAACCCGAGCTCGCGCATCGGCTTCGAGCGGCGACGGGTGCCGATGAACGAGAGCACGACGCCCGCGAGGAGCGCGACGAGCGGGATCGCGATCGGCCAGGGGCTCCACGGTGCGATCGTGACGACCACGTCCTCGGCCGCCAGGATCATCCGGTCTTCGTCCAGTCGAGGTTGATGACGTCGCCGATGTAGACGTTCTCGCCGAAGTCGTGCACCTGCGGGTTCATGCGCAGCAGTTGCTGCTGCGGCAGGTCGAAGCGCTGCGCGATGTCGAAGAAGCTGTCGCCCGAGACCACGACGTAACTGATCGGCATGCCCGTGCCGTCGAGCGACGGGGTGCCGTTGGCGCCGTCGCGCGCGCCGAGGTCGACCGCCGGACCGGGTTCGTAGACGGGTGCCGGCTCGTTCGGCACCGGCTCGGGAGCGGGCGCCGGGGCGGGTTCGACTGGCGCCGGCGTCGGAGTCGGGGTCGGCGTGGGGGTCGGTGTCGCGGTGACGGTCGCGACGATCGTGACCGGCGGAGGAGCCGGGGCGGCGACGCACCCGCTCAGCAACAGCACGCCCGATGTCGCGAGCACGCCCAACACGACCGGCGCCGCGCTTCCACCGAATGCTCGCCGCACCGGGCCTCCAACCGTAGGGTGGCGCGCCACCCTCGGCGCGCCGGTCGGTTCACCATATCCGTTGCCGCCCGATCGCAACAGGATCGCGCGCTCCGCGGCCACTCGTGGTGGTCGAGATGACAGAACCGGTCGGGTGCCGGGCGAGCGACCCGACGATTCCTGTCATCTCGATGGGGTGAATGACGAGTTGGGGGTGGCGGGCGCGGGCGCGGGTGCGGCGGTGAGGTCGAGGATGGCGCTGCGGATGCGCGCCAGCCCCTCGACGAGCCGGGTGTCGCTCGGCGCCGCGTAGCCGAAGACGATGCCCGGTCGGCCGTCGCCCGGCACCGCCGAGTAGTCCGAGAGCGGCGCGACGGCCACTCCCTCGCTCGCGAGCCGGGTCACGAGGGCAGCGGATGCCGCGGCATCCGGCAGCTCGACGACCGCGTGCAGCCCGCCGTCGAGCGCGGAGAGGGTCGCTGCGGGCAGCCCGTCGAGCGCGGCGAGCACGAGCCCGCGGCGGTGGGCGTACTCGCGTCGCACGACTGCGATGTGCCGGCGCACGGCGCCGCTCGCGAGCAGCTCGGCGATCGCATGCTGCGCGACGCCGGGCACGGGGCAGGCCTCGTCGTCGCGGGAGGCGGCGATCGCCTCGCGCAGCTCGCGGTTCGCCGGCGGCAGCACGAGGTAGCCGAGCCGGATCCACGGCGTCAGCACCTTCGAGAAGCTGCCGACGAGCACGACTCGGCCGCCGTCGTCGAGCGAGGCGAGTGCCGGCAGCGGCGGCCCGAGGTGGCGGAACTCGCTGTCGTAGTCGTCCTCGATCACGAGGCCGCCCGTCGTGCGAGCCCAGCCGATGAGGTCGAGGCGGGTCGAGACCGGCAGGCGTCCGCCGATCGGGTACTGGTGGCTCGGGGTCACGAGAACGGCGTCGGGCGGGCTCGGCAGACGCCGCAGGGCGCCGACGTCGAAGCCGTCGCGGTCGAGGGCGAGGGGTGCGGTGCGGGCGCCCCGCCGCGCGAACAGGCGGCGCGCCGACGGGTAACCGGGGTGCTCGATCGCGATCACGGGAGGGCGCCCGGCGAGGTCCGCCAGCACGGATGCCACGAGCCCGAGCGCCTCGCTCGTGCCCGCGGTGACGACGACGTCGTCGGGTGAGCAGGCGAGCCCGCGCGCGTGCCGCAGATGGTCGGCGATCTCGACGCGCAGTCGCGGCACGCCGAACGGCGGTGGCGAGTCCGCCGGGATCTCGGCCGTCGCGGCCCGTCGCCAGGCTGCTCGCCAGGCACGGGTGTCGAGGCGCGAGGTCGAGGGCCGGCCGGGCAGCAGGTTGATGCGCGGTTCCGCGGGAGCCGCGATCGCGGCGTGCCCGAGGGGCGGCGTCTCGGTCGACCCCGCTGGCGACGACCTCGCTGACGACGACCCCGCCGGCCCGGCCGACGGCATGGACGCCGCGGCATCCGCGGATCGATCGGGTCGGGGGCCGAGCTCGGCGACGCGGGTCGCCGCCCCCTGCCTCGTCTCGAGGTAGCCCTCGCCGACGAGCTGGTCGTACGCCGTGACGACCACGCTCCGCGAGATGCCGAGGGTGCTCGCGAGCGCCCTGGTCGACGGCACCGGGTCGCCGGGGCGGAGGCTGCCGCCGAGCACCCCCTGCCGCAGCCCGTCGACGAGCTGCGCGCCGATCGGCGTGGCGGAGCCGCGGTCGACGTCGACGATCGGGCCGTCCATGGCGCTCCTCACTGGTCTGGTCTCAATTGCGAGAACTGGACTGCGAATGCGACCAGTGTAACGCCGAGACTCGAAGGGTGACCACGAACGACACCGCCTCCCGAACCCCCGCGCCTCGACGCGTCCGCCGCATGTCGGAGCGCCAGACGACCGACCGCGACGCACTCTTCGAGCTGCTCGACACCGAGCTCGTCGGCCACCTCGCCGTCGCGGCCGACGGCGTGCCGATCGTCGTGCCGATGGGCTACGCCCGCGACGGGGAGTACGTGCTCGTGCACGGCTCGACCGGCGGCGGATTCGCGTTGCGCGCGGCATCCGAACGCCAGACCGTCGCGTTCGCGGTGACGGCGCTCGACGGACTCGTCTTCGCCCGCTCCCTCTTCGACAGCTCGATGAACTACCGCAGTGCCGTCGCGTACGGCGTGCTCGAACCGGTCGAGGGCGAGGCGGCGGATGCCGCGCTCCTCGCGCTCTCGGCGCGGCTCATGCCGGGCCGTGCCGACGAGGTGCGGGCGATGGCCCGCAAGGAGGTCGCCGCGACCCGGGTGCTGCGACTCCGCCTCGACGACGTCGTCATGAAGACGAGGGCAGCCGGCGCGTCGGAGGCGGCCGACGACGGCGAGGACCATGCCGTCTGGGCGGGCGTCGTGCCGCTCGTTCGCGCCTGGGGCGCGCCCGAGCCCTCGGTGCTGACCCCGGCAGGTACCCCGACACCCGATTCGGTGGTCGCCCTGACGACGGCGGGTGCTCGCGACGACAGGCTTGCTGAGGTTTCGTCGGATTCATGAAGATGTGCAGGAGGGAGGTGCGCCATGTTCTCGATGCTGTTCCTCGTCGTGCTCGCGATGGTCGCCGTCGTGGCGATCTCCGCTGCACTCGTGCAGTTCGGTCGCGACGGCTACCGCCGCACGCCGACGGTCCTCGGCTGAGCGCCGAGATCGACTGAGTGGCCGCCTCAGACGGATCTGAGGTGCCGCCGCAGGGAAATAGGGCGATCGCCCGATGAGCCTCAGGTGCCTCAGAGCGCACGCTGGAGGCATCCGGTCGAACGATCGGAACGACCCAGGAGGGGATCATGCAGTTCTCTGCGGATTTCATGGCACTGCACGCGCACCAGACCGACGTGCACCGCGCCGAGCGCGAGCTCGGCATGCAGCGGGCGGTCGACGAGGCGGGTTCCGGCGGCGCGGGGGCGTCGCCGGAACCGGCTCGTCGTCGCGGTCACCTGCACCGTGCGCCGCGCCTCGCCCTGAGGTGAGCACGACGGCGATCGCGCAGGCGACGGCGTCGACGAACGGGCGGGCGACCGCTTCGGAGATTCCGCCGAGCGCGATCACGGATGCCGCGGCTGCTGCCGCTGTCGGAGGGACGTGGCACGATGAGATCGTGACCACGTCAGCGGCGGCCATGGTCGGCCGTGACGCCGACCTCGCGAGGCTCAACGAGCGCCTCGACGAGGTGCGCGCCGGCGCGCCGTTCACCGTCGTCATCGGCGGCGAGGCCGGCATCGGCAAGACCCGGCTCATACGCGAGTTCGAGCTCGGGCTGCCAACAGACGTGCGCCTCCTCGCGGGCCAGTGCGTCGATCTCGGCAGCGTCGCGGCGCCCTACGCGCCCGTGAAGGCGGCGCTGCGCACGCTCATCGCCGACCTCGGGCCCGAACGGGTGCTCGAGGCGGCCGGCCCCGGTCGGCCCGCGCTCGCGGCGCTGCTGCCCGAGCTCGCGGCATCCGACCCCGAGGCCGCTGCCGTCGCAGCTCCGGCCGGCGTCGGCGCGGCGACCGGCCAGCTGCACGAGGGCATCGCGGTGCTGCTCGAGACGGTCTCGCGCGAGCGACCGGTGGTGCTCCTCATCGAAGACCTGCACTGGGTCGACACGGCGACGCTCGCGCTGCTGCGGTTCCTCATGCGCGCGCTCGGCTCGAGCCGGGTGCTCACGGTGCTGACCTATCGCAGCGAAGACGTCACGAGGGGGCATCCGCTGCGCGCCTTCCTCTCCGAAGCGGAGCGCGATCGCTGGGTCGAGCGACGCGACCTCTCTCGGCTCTCCCGCGCCCAGGTGCGCAAGCTCACGAAGTCGCTCGTCGGCGAGTCGCCCACCGACTCGGTCATCGACACCGTCTTCCGGCGCAGCGACGGCGTGCCGTTCTTCGTCGAAGAGCTCGTCGGCCTCGACGGCTGCCGAGACGAGGGCGAGCTGCCCGACACCCTGCGCGAGCTGCTGCTCGCGCGATACGAGCGGCTCAGCGATCCGGCGCAGGCGCTGCTGCGAGTCATCAGCGTCGGCGGCGTGCGCATCTCGCACACCCTGCTCGAGACGGTCTTCGACGGCACGGCCGACGAACTCGACCTCGCCGCCCGCGAGAGCGTGCTCGCCGGGGTGCTGACCATCGATGGCGACGACTACGCGTTCCGGCACGCCCTCGTGCGCGAGGCGATCCTCGCCGACCTGTTGCCCGGCGAGCGGGCGAGATTCCACTCGCGCTACGCCGAGGCATACGAGACGGCGGCTGCCGCCGGCACCCGGCGCCTCGCGGCCGAGATCTCGTTCCACTGGCTCGGCGCGCACGATGCCGCACGTGCCTTCCCGGCGACGATCCATGCGATGCGCGAGGCGCGTGCCGCCGCCGCCTACAGCACCGCCGCGCAGCTCGGCGAACGGGCGATCGGCCTGTGGGACGTGGTGCCCGAGCCCGAGCAGGCGTCGGGCATGACGAAGCTCGAGCTCATGGGGCGCACCGCATCGCACCTCCGCAATGCGGGCGAGGGTGAGCGGAGCCTCGCACTCGTGAAGGCCGCACTCGCCGAGTGTCCGCGCGACGAGCCGCAGTACCCCCGATTCCTGCGCGACAAGGCCATGGACCTCGCCAGCGTGGGGCGGCCCGGGTCGATCCCGGTGCTCGAAGAGGCGCTCGAGGTGCTCGGCGAGCGTCCGAGCGAACTCCGCATGACGGTGCTCATCGTGCTCGCCGGTCGGTTCATGATCGAGGGGCGTCTCGACGAGGCCGTCGACACCGCCGAGCGCGCGCTCGAGGTCGCGCTCGAGGTCGAATCGCCGCGCTACGCGTCGCTCGCCGCCAACGTCGCCGCCGTCAGCCGGGCGAGCCGCGGCGAGGTCGAGGCGGGGTTCGCCGGCCTCGAGCGCGCGAAGGAGCTCTCGCACGGCGACGGTGCTGCGATGCTGCGCTACTGGGTGAACGCCTCCGACCTGCACTTCCTCGTCGGCAACTACGCCGAGGCCGTGCGCCTCGCCGAAGAGGGGCTCGAGCAGGCGCGGGCGCAGGGCGTCGAGCGCAGCTCCGGTCTGATCCTGGCCTCGAACGCCGTCGACCCGCTCTTCGCGCTCGGCGAGTGGGATCGTGCGGCGGCGCTGATCGAACGCGCGCTCGCCCTCGACCCGCCCGGGCCGTTCGGGGTGTACCTGCAGCGGGCGCGCATCTGGTCGATCCTCTGGCTCGGCGAGCCGGTGCGGGCCGCCGAGCAGTTGCGCAGGGTCCGCCCGACGATGACCGAGATCATGGAGGTCGAGGAGCAGACCAGGCTCAGCGTCAGCCGCGTCGCCGCCGAGGTCGCCCTCGCCGCCGGTGACATCGCCGGTGCCTGGCGCGACGCCAAGCGGGTGCTCGATGAGCCCGAGGCGCCGCTGCCCGGCTACGGCCTTCCGCTCGTCTGGGTCGCGGCTCGCGTCGTCGGAGCCGCCCGTGCCGGTGCCGTCGAGCGGGCGGGCGGCATCCCCGATGCCCTCGCCGCCGAGATCGGTGCGGCCGAACCGGCGCTCCGCGAGGTGCTCGCCGGCATGCGCAGCTGGCCCACGCAGTCGATCTGGGCCGCGTTCTTCGAGGCCGAACTCGCCGAGGCCCCCGAAGGAGTGCCCGGCTCCGACACCGTGGCCTGGCGGGCCGCCGCGAAGGCCGCGGCCGCCCCGGCCGCCCCCGGCTACCTCGCGCCCTACGCCCTCACCCGCCAGGGCGAGGCTGAACTCGCGGCGGGCGACCGTGCTGCGGCGAAGGTCACCCTGCAGAGCGCCTTCGACCTCGCCCTCAGCGGCGGGGTCGGCGCGGTGCGCGATCGCGTCGAACAGGTCGCCGCGGCCGCAGGGCTCTCGCTCGACGGCGGCATGGGCTCGGGTCGGGCCAAGGCCGGGGCGGGTGCCGGGCCGGGCATCGCGGGCACCCTGGCACCCGACGACGACGTCATCGCCGAGCTCACCGCCCGCGAGCGTCAGGTGCTCGAACTCATCGCCGAGGGGCTCAGCAACCGCCAGATCGGCGAGCGGCTCTTCATCAGCGGCAAGACCGCGAGCGTGCACGTGTCGGCGATCCTCCGCAAGCTCGGGGCGTCGACCCGCACCGAGGCGGCGTACCGCGCCGGCGTGCTCCACTGACGCGTCGTCGTCGTCGTCGTTGCGGCCGACCCGGCGTACCGCGCCGTGTCAGCGCGCCGGCTGGAAGCCCCGCGCCACGTCGATGAGGATGCGCGTGCCGAAGCCGGTCGCGCCCTTCGAGCGCCACGAGTCGTCGGAGTCGGACTGCATCGTGCCCGCGATGTCGAGGTGCGCCCACGGCGTCGTGCCCACGAAGTGGTCGAGGAACAGCGCCGCCGTCGTCGCGCCGGCGAAGGTGCCGCCGAGGTTCGAGAGGTCCGCGACATCCGAATCGAGCTGCGTGCGATAGCGGCGCTCGAGCGGCATGCGCCAGACCTGTTCATCGGTCGACGCCGAGGCCCGCTCGACCGAGGCCAGCGTCGCTCCGTCGTTGCCGAAGAGCGCGGCGGTCGAGGTGCCGAGCGCCATGAGCGCGGCGCCCGTGAGCGTCGCGATGTCGATGATCGTGTCGACGCCCTCTTCATTGGCGAGGGCGATGGCGTCCATCATCACGAGCCGGCCCTCGGCGTCGGTGTTCTTCACCTCGACGGTCGTGCCGTTCCGGGCGGTGAGCACGTCGCCGAGCTGGTACGCCGACCCCGACGGCATGTTGTCGGTGCACATCAGCCAGCCGGTCACCGTCGCGGTGGCACGCAGAGCCCGCAGCGCGGTGAAGGCGCCGAGCACGGATGCCGCGCCGCCCATGTCCATCTTCATGAGCAGGTGCATCGGGTCGGAGGGCTTCAAGCTGATGCCGCCCGAGTCGTACATGATGCCCTTGCCGACGAGCCCGAGGTGCCCGGTCGAGGTGCCGGCGGGCGTGTAGCGCAGCTTCACCATGCGCGGTTCCTCGGTCGAGCCGCGGTTGACGCCGAGGAGGCCCCCGCAGCCGAGCTCGATGAGCTGCTGCTTGTCGAACACCTCGACCTCGAAGCCGAAGCGTGCGCCGAGCGACACGGCGACGTCGGCGAGGTCGGTGGCGGTGAGGTGGCCGGGAGGAGTGTTCGCGAGGTCGCGCGCCACGTTCGCCGCGCGCGCGGTGACGAGACCGCCGTCGATGCCCGCGGTCAGCTCGACGGCGCCGGTCGTCGCCGGGAGCATGTCGCCGATGCGCAGCGCGAGCCGCTCGAAGGCCGCCCCCGGCGGCTTCGTCGAGCGCCCGGTGTAGCGGTAGCGGCCGAGGGCGGCGCCCTCGGCGATCGCCTGGCCTGCCGCGGCCCGGTCGAGTGCGCCGAGCGCCGGAACCTCGAATCCGATGCGCGAGAACCTGCCGGCCGCGCGAACGAGGTTCGCGGTCGCGTCGCGCAACCCGTTGGTCGTGAGCTCGGCCGCCGACCCGCCGCCCACGAGCACGACCGGGTCGTCACCGGGAACGTACAGCGTCTGCCCGGGCTTCGCCTCGAAGCCGGCGCGCTCCCAGGCGGGCCGGTCGAGTCCGGCGATCGATTCGCCGTCGGCCGTCGGGGTGGTGACGAGCACTCCCGTCACCTCGACGTCGGTCAGCGCCTCGTCGAGCACGACGGAAGGGGAGTGGGCGAGCGACGACACCGCGTCGAAGTCGTCGGGGATGAGCTTGTTCGCGCTGCGGGTCATGCCAGCGCCTCCTTCCGGTCGGTGCCGTCGCGGCCGTCGCGGCCGTCGCGTTCGTCGTGTTCGTGCAGGTCGTCCACGTCGTCGGGTTCGACGGGGTCGATCGGGTCGTCGTCGTCGGGCTCGAGCTTCTCGGGCAGTTCATCGCGGCGGCGGCCGGGCATGCGGGTGGCGGGCACGATCGCGAGGAGCGAGAGCGCCGCGAGGCCGAGCAGTGACACCTTCAGCGCCTGCAGGCGCGCTTCGGCGTTGACCGCGATCGCGGCGTCGAGCGCGGGGCCGGTCGCCCGGGACTCCAGCACTGCCGCGAGCTGCTCGTTCGTGAGGAAGTCGGCCTCGTTGATGTTCACCTGCGCGATGAGCTCGTCGGAGATCTCGGGGTGCTCCTGTGCGCCGCTCAGCAGCAGCGTGGAGAGCATGCCGACGGCGAAGGCCGTGGCGACGGCGATGCCGACGCTGCCCGAGAGGTTGTGCACGAGTCCGCGCCAGGCGCCCACGTCGCCGGCGAGCTGCTTCGGTGCGGAGGAGAGCAGGGTGTTGAAGACGAGGGCGACGATCGCGCCCTGGCCGAGGCCGAGCAGGATGAGCCCGGCGACGACGAAGCCCTGGCTCCACTCTCCGCGCACCGTGAAGGCGAGGAGGGTCAGGGCCGACGCGACGACGACGAAGCCGGCGCTCGCGATCGCCTTCGGCGTGAACCGGCCGTAGAGCGAGGCGACGAACGTCGAGGCGAGGAAGATCGAGAGCGTGTAGGGGATGATCGAGAACGAGGTCTCGATGCTCGACCGGCCCTGCACGACCTGGATGTACAGCGGGATCAGGAAGTTCGCCGCCGTGCCGACGAAGAGCATGATGGCCATGCACGCCGTGATCGCGCGCTCCGATCCGGTCGCGAGCACGCGCAGGTCGAAGATGCGGGGCTTGCCCTCGCGCCCGCGGCGTCGCAGCCAGGAGAAGAACACCTGGCCGACGATGAGGCCGGCGATCACGAGCAGCGGAGCCGGCGAGATGCCGAGCACGTCGAGCGGCGCCTGGTCCGTCGCGAGCCACACGCCCCACGTCGAGAGCCCGGAGAAGCCGAAGCTCAGGAGGATGACGGCGACGGCCGCGAGGATCGCGCCCGTCCAGTCGATCGAGAGGCCCGGCTGGGCCGGCACGCGCTTGAGCTTGAAGCTCAGCAGCAGGTTGACGACGGCGAGGCCGACCATGAGCGCGAACGACCAGCGCCAGCCGATCGTGTTCGCGAACCAGCCGGCGAGGAGGAGGGCCAGCACGCCGGCCGCGGGGATCGCCGCCGCGAGCAGGCCGATCGCCTTGCCCTGCTGCGACCCGTGGTAGTTGGTGGCGATGAAGACGGTGAGCGCGGGCGCGATGAGGGCGATGACCGCACCCGACGAGGCCTGCGCGATGAAGAGCATCGCGGGCGAGACGCTGAGGGCGACGCCCAGCATGGCCACGCCGTGGATCGCGACCGCGATCTGGAACACGCCGCGCGAGCCGAACCGCGAGCCGACCTTCGCCCCGAGCAGGATGAACGCGGCCATCGCGAAGGTGCCGGCGGTGATCGCCGTGCCGACCGAACTCGCCGGGGTGTCGAGGTCGGTCGTGATGCCCGCCATCGAGACGGTGAGCGCATTCACGGCGAACGAGGCCTGGATCTGCGTCATGACCACGACGACGAGCGCGAGCCACGAGGTCTTCGCGATCGGAGCGGCGACGGATGCTTCGGCCTGCATGCTCATGAACGTCCCCCCGGGTTCCAGCTACTGCTGTTCACCGTAGCCGCACATGGGTCGTCGGCGATACGGCACGGGCATTGAGCCTCGCGGGCGGGCGCGACTACAGTGAGCGACATGTCAGCCGGGGGGCGGGTGCGGGTCGTCGGCGCGATCGGCGCGGTCGCCGTCGCCGGCTGGTTCGGGGTCGGATGTCTCGGGGCCCCGCCGGCCGCGGCCTGGGCGACCGCGCCGGTCGTCGAGCCGTTGCCGACGGATCAGCCTCTCGAGACGACGCCCCCGCCCACCGAGCCCGAGCCCGAGCCGGAGCCCGTTCCGACCACCGAGCCGGAGCCGACCGAGGAGCCGGTCCCGACCACGCCGCCTCCCACCACCGAGGCGCCCGCGACCGAGACGCCGCCGACGCCGACCGAGACGCCGTCGCAGGCGCCGGTGCTCGAACCCGTGCCGCCCGCGGTGCTCGCCGACGACGACGTGTCGCCGTGGTCGTGGATCATCGCGGCGCTCGTGCTGCTCGCGAGCGCCGCCGTGCTCTTCGCGATCCGCAGGCCGGGGGCTGCAGAGCTGGAGTCGGAGACCGGCCCCGTCGGCACAGGGGTGCTCACGCCGGGTGGGCCGGCGCCGGGCACCACCCCGCCGCCGGCGGTCACGCTCGCGGCGATGGAATCGGTGGGTGAGGCGATGATCGACGCCGGGTACTCGGTGACGACCGTGCACACCGCACTCCTCGACATCGCCACGGTCAATGCCGCCCCGGCGACGGAGATCATCGTCTTCCCGACGGCACTGATCGTGTCGGCCCGCGGCGTCGGCGAGCTCAGCACCGGTGCCGTCGCGAGCGGCAACGCCAAGCTCACGCTCGCGCAGCTCGACGAGCTGAACCGCACGGTCGAGGCCGCCCGCATCGGTGCCATCGACCCGGCGACGACGCGGCGCCGCATCCGGAAGCTCCGCGCGCAGCCGCTGCCGTACTCGGCGGTGCAGCGGGTCGTGGCGTACGCGTTGCTCTCGGCAGGGCTCTCGGTGCTGCTCGGGGCCTCGTGGGCGGGGGCGGGCGTCGCCGCCGTGCTCGGGGTGTTCGCGGGTGCCGCCCAGCTCCTCTCCGCCCGCGCGTCGCGCGACTACCAGGCGCTCGTGACCGTGGCGATCGCGTTCGGCGTCTCGATCGCGGTGTTCCTGCTCATCAGGGCGGGGCTCGACCCGGGCGTGCTGCCGGCCCTCATCGCGCCGCTCGTGACACTGCTGCCCGGCTCGCTGCTCACGACCGGCGTCATCGAGCTCGCGACGGGCCAGATGATGTCGGGCGGCGGCCGCCTCGCGGCGGGCACGATGCAGCTCGTGCTGCTCGCCGTCGGCATCGTCGGGGCGGCCGCGCTCGTGGGCGTGCCGCGCATCGACTTCACGACGGCGTCGCAGCCGATCGGTCCGATCGCGCCCTGGATCGCCGTCGCCGTGTTCGGTGTCGGCATCGTCGTCTACAACTGCGGTCGCCGCGACTCGATCATCTGGATCCTGCTCGTGCTCTACTCGGCCTACGGCGCGCAGGTCATCGGCGACGTCTTCCTCGGCGGCGTGCTCTCGGCCTTCGTGGGGGCGCTCGTGATGACGCCGGTCGCCGTGCTCGTGGCGCGGCAGCGCACGGGACCGCCCGCCGTCGTGAGCTTCCTGCCCGCGTTCTGGCTGCTCGTGCCCGGGGCGATCGGGCTCGTCGGGGTCGCCACCATCCTCGGCGGCGACCAGGCCGGGGCGGACACCCTCGTGACGACGGCGTCGACGATGGTCGCGATCGCCCTCGGCATCCTCGCCGGGTCGGCCATCACGGGTCGGTTGCGGTCGTCGCGCGGCCCCCTCCTGTAGCGGATGCCTCGCGGCTAGTCTGTGCCCATGGACCCCGTCGCGACCACGCTCGTCATCCTGGCGCTCGCGATCATCGCGTTCATGTCGAACCGCGTGCCGCTCGGCATCGTCGCGATCGGCGTCTCGGTGGCCCTGTGGCTCACCGGCATCCTCGATCTCGGACAGGCGCTCGCCGGATTCGGCGACCCCACGGTGATCTTCATCGCCGCCCTCTTCGTCGTGAGCGAGTCGCTCGATTCGACGGGCGTCACGGCGTGGGCGGGCCAGCAGGTGATCGGCCGGGCCGGCACGAAGCGAGGGCCGCTGCTGCTCGTCGTGTGCCTGCTGGTCGCGGCCGTCACCGCGCTCATCAGCGTCAACGGGGCGGTGGCCGCACTCATCCCCGTGGTGGTCGTCGTCGCCACCCGCGCCGGCATCGCGCCCTCGCAGATGCTCATGCCGCTCGCCTTCTCGGCGCACGCCGGGTCGCTGCTCGCCCTCACCGGCACGCCGGTGAACATCATCGTCAGCGAGGCGGCAGCCGATGCCGGCGCGCGCCCGTTCGGCTTCTTCGAGTTCGGCCTCGTGGGGGTGCCGCTCGTGGTCGGTACGCTGCTCATCATCTCCCTGCTCGGGCGTCGCCTGCTGCCCGAGCGGGCCGCGACGAGCCTGCCGCAGGACGTCAGCGCGCACGCCCGCACGCTGCGCGAGCAGTACCACCTGCCCGAGGGCACCGAGCTCATCGGCGTGCGCGAGGGGGCGACCGAGGTCGTCGTGGCACCGCGCTCGTCGCTCATCGGACTGCATCTGTTCCCGGGCATGTGCACGCCGAGTGGCGATCTCGTCGTGCTCGCCGTGCAGCGCGGCGGTGAAGACCTGATCGGCCCCGACGCGTTGCTGCAGGCCGGGGACACGCTGCTCGTCACCGGCCCGTGGGGCGAGCTCGAGCGCAACACCGCCGGCCCCGACGTGCTCGTCGTCGACGAGCCGGCGACGATGCGCCGCTCGGTTCCGCTCGGCACCGGCGCGAAGCGCGCGATCGTGATCCTCGCGGCGATGGTGGTGCTGCTCGCCACGGGGCTCGTGCCGCCGGCGATCGCAGGGCTCGCCGCGGCATCCGCTCTCGTGCTCACCAGGGTCGTCAGCCCGACGCAGGCCTACCGCAGCATCTCGTGGACGACGGTCGTGCTCGTGGCCGGCATGATCCCGCTGTCGACGGCGTTCATCTCGACCGGTACGGCCGACCTCATCGCCGGGGGCCTCCTCGGTCTCGTGGGCGACGCCTCGCCGTACTTCGCGCTGTTCGCGATCTGCGCGCTGACGATGGTGCTCGGTCAGCTCATCTCGAACACGGCGACGGTGCTCATCGTGGCGCCCGTCGCGGTCGTCGTCGCCGCCGACCTCGGGGTCTCGGTGCTGCCGTTCATGATGGCGCTCACGGTCGCGGGGGCGGCGTCGTTCCTCACGCCCGTCGCGACGCCGGCGAACACCATGGTGCTCGAGCCCGGCGGCTACCGCTTCGGCGACTACTGGCGGCTCGGGTTGCCGCTGCTCCTGCTGTTCCTCGTCGTCGCGGTGTTCTTCGTGCCGTTCGTCTGGCCGTTCTGAGTGCAGGATGGAGTCCATGCCCGATCCGTTCGTCATCCGTCCCGCCGCCATCGCCGACGCCCCCGGCATCGCCCGCGTGCACTGGCGCAGCCACCAGACGACGTACGTCGAGCCCGGCCGCGTGGCGCGCGACAAGGTCGAGGGGTGGACGTACGCCGACCGCATCAGGGCCTGGACGACGAACCTCGCGATCGCGAACGACGTGTACCCGCCGCCCGAGGGGTTCCATCGCATGGGCATCTGGGTCGCCGAGGTCGGGGGCGAGCACGGCGGCGAGGTCGTCGGATGGGCGAACACCAGCACCGGTCGCGACTCCGACGGGCCGCGCGCGCTCGAGCTCGAGGGCCTCTACGTGCTCGACGAGTTCCATGGCGGAGGTGTCGGGCAGGCGCTGCTCGACACGGCCGTCGGCGATCGACCGGCCTACCTGTGGGCGCTCGCCGACAACCCGAGGGCGCACGCGTTCTACCGACGCAACGGGTTCGAGCTCGACGGCACCTCGAAGGTCGACGACTTCTGGCAGGTGCACGAGGTGCGGTTCGTGCGCTGAGCGCTCGACCGGTTCGTCAGCTCCCGCCCTCCGACGGATGCGCGGGAACCCGCAGCAGCGCGCCCTCGTGGCGCACGGTGGCTGCGGCGATCGCCATCGCCGACTCGAGTGCGGCGGCCCAGTCGCTCGCGTCGCTGGGCACGCCGTGCACCGCGAGGTGGTGCACGACCGCGGAGAGCGTGGCGTCCCCGGCCCCCATGGTGTCGACGACCGCGCCAGGCAGGTCGACGATGCCGGCATGCACCGCCGCGTCGCCCGCATGCAGCTCCGCGCCCTCGCGGCCCGCGGTCGCGAGCACGGCCGGGGTGCGCGCCGGCGCGGCATCCGATGCGGCCCCGCTCTCGGCTTCGCGAGTCGACGGCGCCCGGAGCTGCTCGACGAACTCCGCCAGGGGAGCGCCGAGCAGCAGCTCGGCATCCTCGTCGCCGACCTTCACGAGCATCGCGTCACGGGCCGCGGCGGTGAAGTTCGCGAGGAACGCCTCGCGGTCGTGCAGCATGCCCGCACGCGGGTTGCCGTCGATCGCGAGCCGTTCGCCCGGGCGCGCGATCGCGGCGCGCAGTTCGGCCGCCTGCTCGGCGTCGTCGAACGGGAAGCAGCTGACGACCACGAGGTCGGCCTCGTCGATCGCGGCACGGGTCGCGTCGTCGAAGCGGATGCTGCGCCGCTGCGCGGCCTCGTTGAACTCGTATCGCGGCTCGCCGTCGGTGCGATCGGAGACGGCCCGCGACGTGCCGTGCTCCGAGGGGCTCTCGACCAGGCGCACGCCGTAGTCGCGCAGGAACGAGCGGATGCGCGTGGCCGGCTCGTCGTCGCCGAGCATCGCGACGAGCGTCACGTCTTCGCCGAGGAGGGCGAGTCCGACCGCGACGTTGAGGGCGGCGCCGCCGACGAACTCGCGGGCGCCGCGCGGGTCGCGCAGCTCGTCGATGAGCGCGTCGCCGATGACGGTCACGCGAGCGGGGGCGGTGACGGGTGCCTCGGTCGACATCGGCGGGTTCCTCTCCGGTGCGCTCGGGTGGGCGCGGGACTCCAGCGTGCCACACGGCCGTGTGCGCGGCACGTGTCCGGGGCCGTGCGAGCGACCGCGGCCGCGGCCGGCTGCGGCCCGCCCAGCGGGTACGGTGGTGAGGACCCACGAGGAGCACCATGAAACCCGGACCGAGGCGCAGCGTCAGCCAGGTCGACATCGTCGATGCGGCGTTCGAGATCCTCGAGCAGAAGGGCTTCGCCGCCGTCTCCGTACGCGGCGTCGCCGCGGCGCTCGGCCTCACGCCCACGGCGATCTACACCTACTTCCCATCGAAGAACGCGCTGCTGCGCGCGATGGTCGAGGAGCTCCTCTCCGACCTCGATCTCGACGCAGCGGCCGACCCCGCCGTCGCCTGGCGCGACCGGGTGCACGCGCTCGCCGCGGCCCTGCGGGCACGGCTCGCCGAGCACACCGGCGCGATGGTGCTCGTCACGAGCGGCCCCCTCGACGGGCGGCACGCGCTGGGCCTCAACGAGACGCTCATCGTCGGCTTCGCGGCCGAGGGGATGTCGCAGGACGACGCGGCTCGTGCCGCCTACGCCGTGCGCGCCCACGTGCTCGGGGTGGCCGCCCTCGACGCGGCCGAGCGGGTCGACGAGGTCGAGACCGCCGCCGACACGTCGACGGCCGGCGCGTTGTGGTCGGATGCCGCGAGCCACCCGCTGACCGAGGCGACGGCGCACCTCGTCGCAGCCGGCGCCGATCCCTCGGCGTTCACGTGGGGTGTCGATCGGCTGCTCGACGGACTCCTCGCCCGCTGATCCGCGCGGCGCGTCCTCCGGGGCATCCGCTCGCGACGAGTCATCCGCTCACCGAGTTCATCTGGGAGCCCGGCCCGCTCAGCTACGTGGTCGGCTTCCTCGCCGGCATCGCCGGGGTGCTCTCGCTGACCTCGGCGAAGTCGGGCGCGCTCATCGGCGTGCTCATCTCGGTCACCACGATCCCCGCGGACGCCGCGATCGCGATCGGCATCGCCGCCGGCGAGTGGGGCCGGCCGGCAGCGCCGCCCTGCAGCTGTTCATCAACCTCGTCGCCATCATCACGGGCGGGGTGCTGACGCTCTCGGTGCAGCTCGAGGTGCAGCGCAGGGCCTACCGCCGGAGGCAGCGACGGCTGACGACGCCGGCACCCGGCCGCTGAGCCGAGCGCCCGGCCGGCGAACGCAACGCCGTCGAGCGAGCCGAGCGGATGCCGCTCCCAGCGGGAGGCGTCGTGCAGCGGATGCCGCGACCACCCGACTGCGGCGGGGTTCAGCCTGCTGTTCGGCAGCGTCGGCGAGACGCGCTCGGTGATCTCGCGCTCATCGTGAGAACGGTTCGGGCGTCGTTCACGGCACCTCCTCGTGCGTCGTGGGCCAGTGCACGGCCGGCGGGTCTGCTCACTGCACCGCAGCCCGCTGGAGACGCGGCGAGGCGCCGACCCCCCGAAGGGAGCCGACGCCTCGTCGTGGTGCGTGTCGCTGGATCAGCCTGCGGTGGGCGGGGTGATCGTGATGAGCGCCGACTGGTTGCCCTTGAACGCCTTCTTCACCGTGATCTCGGTGCCGTAGCCCACGCCGTCATCGGCGGGGTTTCCGGTGCCGAAGACGCCACCGAGAGGGTTGGCCGCACCGTACAGGTCGGTCAGCGGGTTGCCGTCGAAGTCGACGATCCGCGTGCTGTACGGAGCGTTTCCGACCGACGGAACGACTGCCGAACCGTCGCGGAAGCGGCGGGCCAGTCGGCCATCGGGCAGCACCTCGAGGCCCGAGGTCCAGCCGAGGTCGTCGGTGAAGGTGCTCACCGGCTCGCGCGACGGGATGTCGGTGCAGTACTCGGTCGTCAGCTCCGCACCCGCGATGCACTCCGTGAAGGCGTGCGTCGGGGTGAGGCCGAAGGCGACGTCGGAGGACTGCGCACGCGACGGCAGGTTGTGCTGCAGCGTGCCGTCGGCCGCGGCTGCGTCACCGGTGCGACGCAGCGGGTCGAAGTGGCTGTCGACGAGCAGCAGCCCGCCCTTCGCTCCGTAGCTCGGCAGTGCCGTCTCGTTGGTGCGCACGTGGTTGGTGTTGCCGTAGGTCGTGTCGCGGTACCAGACCAGCGCTCCGGGAGCGTTGTACGCGACCTTCTCGACCTTCCACGCGCCGGCGCTGTACACCGAGTTGTAGCCGTACTTCAGGCCCTCGTCGAACCCGTCGAAGTTGCGCCACTCCACCATGTAGTACTGCGCCTTGCTCGACGTGCCCGTGTCGATACGCCAGCCGGGGCCGGTCGTGTCGGCGAAGGTCGTGACCTCGGCGGTCCAGCCGTTGTCGCCGCTCTCGACGTCGTCGGTCCAGACCTCGGTCGCTCCGCTCGTGACGGCGAAGTCGTCGGCGAACCATCCGCGCTCCTGGAACGCGGCATCGGTGGCGAGGCGCAGGCGCACCCCGACCGTGGTGCCGGCGTAGGCCGAGAGGTCGACGTACTGGCGAGCCCAGCCGTCGGAGCTGCCCGTGAGGCCGTACTTCTTGTCACCGAAGGTGTGGAGGTTGCCGTTGGGGTCGGGGTAGCCGTCGGCCGTGGTGGCCTCGGTGCCGTCCTCGTTGTAGACCTTCACGTCGGTCCAGGTGGACCCGCCGTCGGTCGAGACCTCGACGAAGCCGAAGTCCCAGTCCTCTTCGATGACGAAGTTGTTGCTCATCCAGAACTTCGCGTCGGTCGGGACGTCGACCGTGCGGGAGATGCGGATGTCGCCCCAGTCCTGGTCGGCTCCGGTGTACCACATGTTCTCGCCGCTGGCCGGTTCGGCGAGCGTGATGACCTTGTCGGGAAGATTGACCTTCACGCCGTCTTCGGTGCCCTTCGGCGAGCGAGACGTCTGGCCGACCTTGATGGTCTCGGCGTCGTCACCGGGGTTCATCACGAGGGGGTCGACCCAGCCGAGCACCCACTTGTCCCAGATGCCCATGTGGGTCGGCATCGACTGGAAGATGGGGCCCGCGTGCGAGCCGGAGCTCATGAGGTCCCAGAAGTCGATGTCGGAGTTGCCCTGGTTCGACGTGTCGTACAGGTCGGGCAGGCCGAGGTCGTGGCCGTACTCGTGTGCGAACACGCCGACGCCCGAGTCCTCGGGCTGCACGATGTAGTTCGACAGCTGGAGGTCGGTGCCGGGGATGTCCGCGCCGCCGGCGACAGCCGAGGAGTGCGCCCAGACGGCGTACGTGCCCTGCGCGCCGCCACCACCGGACTTGTCTTCACCGGCGTGCACGAGCACGACGTGGTCGATCACGCCGTCGGGCTCGTTGAAGTCGCCGTCGCCGTCGCGGTCGCCCTGGTCTTCGATGTCGTAGTCGGCCCACGGGAAGTCGGGCTGCGCCTGTGCGAGTGCTGCGACTGCGTCGATCGGCAGCTGGCCCGGTCCCTTGGGGTTGTCGGGGTGGCCCTGCTGGTCCTGGATCTCGCCGGCCTCGTAGACGCCGTCGGCGTTCTTGAAGCAGGTGCTCGCGCCGTACCAGGCCTCGGAGTGGGGCACGGTGATCCACGGGGTGGCCTCACCGGTGACGGTGTAGGCGCCGCGTGACATCTCCTCGTACATCGACTTCATCGTGTAGCCCGAGATGTCGAAGCCGGGCTTGCCGTCGGGACCGGTGAGGTCGGTGCGCACTCGATCGGTGATGCCTTCGTCGGTGAAGAGCATCTTGTTGAAGTGCTCCGACGAGAAGTCGGGCACCCACATCGAGTTGTTGTCCTCGAGCTCGTAGTCGGCCGGGTTCGGGATGCCGTTGTGCGTCGGGCCGTTCTGCACGTTGCCGAGCTTGCACTGCTTCGAGCCGAACTCGGTGGGCACGTAGGTGCCCGTGAAGTCGTCGTTCGCGTTCTCGTCGAACTCGACGAGGATCGTGAGGAGCTTCGCCTCCTGCGTCGACTCCGCCTGCTTGAAGTTGGTCTTCTTGGGCTTCTTGTCGTGCTTGGGCTTCTTCAGCTCCTTGGGGTTCTTGCCCGTGGCGATCGACTTCGCCTCCAGCGTGGCGAGCCCCTTCGCCGCGATCGGGTTGCCCTGCGAGTACTTCTGGTCGAACGCCTCGGCCTCGGCCTGAACCTGCGGTGCCGACTTCGCCGTCGCGCCATCGACGAGGACTTCGCCGTCGGTGTCGAACTGGCCCTCGAGGCGAGGTGCGACGTAGTTCATGTAGTACTCGGAATCGCTGATCACCGGTGGCGACACCGGCGATTCAGCAGCGACCGCTCCCGTAGCGCCGAATGACACCAGACCGGTGGCAGCGAGCGCGAATACCGGGATGACCGCAACCGCGCGCCTCCGCGCGCGGCCCGTGAATCCAGACATGCTTCTCCCTTCGAGCGCCCCGTGGAGGTGACCGCGGGGCGCGTACGACGTTCGTCGGTGGGCGAACGTACTCGGAATACTGCCGTGCACTGACGCACCTATGGAAGAGCTGTATTGGCTTTCGCCGAGGACGACGCGCATCTGTTGCGTCGAGCTCGTGATCGACGTCGATCACGAGCGCCTGTCACTCGATCAGGGGGGATTCTTGCGACACCGCGATGCTGAGCATTCATCATGATATGAATTCGCCCTGAGGCGCCCACTTTCGGGAGATGGGGGTCGCGCGGCATCCGCTCGGTCTACGCTGAACGCGACGGCGCTCAGCGCCGGCGGAGGGGGTGCCGCGGTGGTCGACCGATCGAATGCGAACGAGCGGATGCCCCGCGCAGCGCGCCGAGCGGTGCTGCCTCTGCTCGCCGTCGCCGCCGTGGCGGGCGCGTTCGCGCTCGCCGGGTGCACCACGGGCACCGATACGCTGCCCGCGCCGGTCGTCGTGCAGCTCGACGACATCGACGGCGAGACGATCGAGGTCGTCGACGGCAACGTGATCGATCTGGCCGGTGATGACGAGACCTCCACCGAGTGGGGCGCCGAGATCGAGGACCCGGCCATCGTCGAGTTCACGCCGGGCGCCGACGACGGGAGTGCGCAGTCCAACCCCGGTCTCACGGCGACCGCCGTCGGAACGACCGCGGTGACGCTCGAGAACGGCGCGACCGGTGACACGATCTCGTTCACGGTCGAGGTCGTACCGGTGGCTTCGGGCTCCTGACGTCTCGGGCGGATGCCGAGTGTCGGCGCAGCGGCCGTCAGCCGAGAAGCAGGCTGCGCAACTGGTCGGCGGAGTGCACGACGGCCATGGCGTCGGCGGCCTCGGCGGGTGAGCCGTAGCCCCACTCGACGAGGATCGTCGGCACGCCGTTCGCGAGCGCGCCGAGCGTGTCGTAGCCGCGGTCGCCGACCATCACCGCATGCTCGGTGCTGATGTCGAGCGCCTGCAGGCGGCGCAGCGCCTCGGCGACGACGTCGGCCTTCGTGCTGCGCTCCTCGTCGTCGCTCGCGCCCGCGATGACGGTGAAGTACTGGCTGAGGCCGGTGTGGTCGAGCACCTTGCGGGCCATCGACTCGGGCTTGGAGGTCGCGAGCGCGACGGGGATGCCGGCGGCGTGCAGCCGCTCGAGCACGCCGGCGACACCCGGGAACACGGGGGAGCGCAGCACGTGCTCGCCGTAGTGGTCGCGGTAGATGTTCAGCGCCTCCCACGCCTCGGCGTCGTTGAAGCCGGCGGTCATGCGCAGGCTGTCGAGCAGGGGTGGGCCGACGTAGCCGCGCAGCACCTCGTCGCTCGGCACGGGCAGGCCGAGCTCGGTGAACATGTGCGCGAGCGAACCGGTGATGTCGGAGGCCGAGTCCACGATCGTGCCGTCGAGGTCGAACAGCACCGCCGACCAGGTGCGGGTCGGTGTGGTCGTCGGAATCGTCAGGGGCTCGGTGGTCACCGTGACATCCTAGGGCGCGAAAATACGAGAGACACTCAGGTTCGGTCGCACGCGAGGCGGTGGTGGCCCGCGCTTCGCGTCAGAACAGGCGCGAATGCCCGTCGTCGACGCCGCGCATCGCGTCGTAGTCGAGCACGACGCAGCGGATGCCGCGGTCCTCCGCGAGGGTGCGGGCCTGGGGCTTGATCTCCTGCGCCGCGAAGACGCCGGTCACGGGCGCGAGGTGCGGGTCGCGGTTCATGAGCTCGAGGTAGCGGGTCAGCTGCTCGACGCCGTCGATGTCGCCGCGGCGCTTGAGTTCGACGGCGACCGAGGCGCCCGAGGCATCCGTCGCCAGGATGTCGACCGGGCCGATGGCCGTCATGTACTCGCGGCGCACGAGCCGGTGACCGTCGCCGAGGAGTTCGATCTGCTCGGCGAGCAGTTTCTGCAGGTGAGCCTCGACGCCGTCCTTCTGCAGGCCGGGGTCGACGCCGAGCTCGTGGTTCGAGTCGTGCAGCACCTCGTGGATCGAGACGATGAGCTGGTCGGCGGTCTTCTGGTGCACGACCTTCCACAGCTCGACGATGCCGGCCGAGCGCTGGTCGTCGTCGGGCTCGAGCGTCGTGAGGGTGCACGGCGGGCTCATCCAGTTGAGCGGCTTGTAGCTGCCGCCGTCGGAGTGCACGAGCAGGCTTCCGTCGCCCTTCACCATGAGCAGGCGGGTGGCGAGCGGGAGATGTGCCGCGAGGCGTCCGGCGTAGTCGACGGAGCAGCGGGCGATGACGAGACGCACCAGTCGAGTGTACGGCGAGCGGTTGTGTTCGACGGCCTGACGTGGGCGTCAGGCCTGTGCGGCCGAGGCGTCGGACTCGCCGCCCGTGGCGCCCGGCTTGCCCGAGCGTTCGCGCGCCGCGGGGGCCGCGAGCCCGGCCATGACCATGAGCGCCAGGATCACGAGCAGCGCGTTCAGCAGCCCGAAGTGTTCGCCCAGGAAGCCGATGAACGGCGGGCCGACGAGGAAGGCGCAGTAGCCGATGATCGCCACGGCGCTCACCCGGGCGGCGGCCTGGGTGCGATCGGGCACGTCGGCGGCAGCCGACATGCCGACCGGGAAGCCCATCGACGCGCCGATGCCCCACAGCACGGTGCCGACGACGATCACCCACATCTCGGCGCCGAAGATGAAGAGGCTGAGCCCGACCACGCCGGTCGCGGCGAGCACGCGCAGTGTCGCGACCCGGCCGAAGCGGTCGACGAGCGGGCCGCCGAGCACGCGAGCCGTCGTCATCGACACCGCGAAGACCGTGAAGATCGCGGCCCCCACGGCCGGGTCGAAGCCGTGGCCGTCGACCGCCGCGAGGGTGAGCCAGTCGTTCGCCGATCCCTCGGCGAACGACATGCCGAGCATGATGACGCCGATGAGGAGGAGCCGCACATCGCCCCAGACCCTGAGGCCGTCGCGGAACCGCTCGGTCCACGGGCGTGCGGATGCGGCATCCGCTCGCTCATCGGCGGCCGCCGGGTCGCCGAGTTCGCTGCGCTTGGGCACGAACCGCACCGCGACGATCGCTCCGACCGCGATGACCGCGCCGATCACGGAGAGGTGCACGACGACCGGGACGGCGAGTGCCGCCGCCGCGGCCGCCATGCCGGCGCCCGCGACCGTGCCGAACGAGAAGAACGCGTGCATGAGCGGCATGAGGGTGCGGCTGATCTCGCGCTCGGCCTCTGCGCCCTCGACGTTCATCATGACGTCGACCGCGCCGTTGCCGAAGCCGGCGAACGCGAGCCCGATCACGATGAGCGGGATGGACGGCAGCGCCGAACCGCCGATGCCGATCAACGCGAGGCCGAGGGAGACCGCGATGAGCGCGCCCGCCATGCCCGTGCGGGCACCGAAGCGGGCCATGAGCGGGGGAGCGGCGATGAGGCCGAGCACCGCGGCGATGGAGCCGGCGAGGATCACGAGTCCGACGCCCTGGGTGCTGAGCCCGGTCTGGTCTCGCACCTCGGGAAGTCGCGCGACCCAGCTCGCGAGGCTGAGCCCCGAGAGGAAGAAGATGGCGAAGATCGCATTGCGCCAGGCGAGGAGTTCGCGGCGTGCGCGGTTGGTGGTGGCGGTCGCGCGGAGGTGGTCGGTCATCGTTCGGCTTCTGTCTTCGTGTGTCTGCGTGAGTCTTCGTGTCTGCGTCGCCGGTGCGTCGAGTCGGCCTTCGAGGGCCGTCCAAGCTGCTATCGAATCGATTCGATTCGCCGATCAGTGAACGATATCCGTCGCGCGGGCGAACCGCAACCGGCACGACGACGGCCGTGCAGCCCGGGAATCCCGGGTCGCACGGCCGCCCCTGTCGCGGATCAGTAGCTGGCGGTGACCGTCACCCCCGCGAAGTCCTCGACCCCGGTCAGGCCGACGTAGTTCCACCCGGCCGCCGGCCAGGCCACCACGACGCTCTCCTCGTTGCTGCCGGGGGTCGTCGAGCGCGCGACGTGCGCGTTCGCGCCGGCCCAGCCGTAGCAGTTGTAGTAGAGGTCGGCGTCTCCGGTGCCGCCGGTCGTCGTGACGGTCACCTGTGCGGTGCCCGCCGGAATCCAGATGAACAGGCCGTCGGTGTCCCCGCGCGCGGCGGAGCGCCCTGATCGACGGCACTCGTCGTCGAGCTGGCGGAGGTCGGATCCCGTGCACTCCGGGAGTGCCGGGGCGCCGTCGTCAGCGACCGTGACGGGGAGCGTGGCCGTGCCGATCGCTCCATCGTCGTCGGTCACCGTCAGCGTGACCGAGTAGGTGCCGGCCGCGGCGAAGGCGATCGTCGGGTTCGCCTCGGTCGACTCCTGACCGTCGCCGAACTGCCAGCGGCGCGAGGCGATCGTGCCGTCGTCGTCGGTCGACGTGTCGGTGAAGCCGACCTCCAGGCCGTCGACCGAGATGCCGAACGACGCCACCGGCACGCGGTTGACCGGGTCGGTCCCGCCACCGCCGAGATCGTCGCTGCAGTCGCCTGCCGCGCATCGCTCGAGGTACGCCGCGAATTCGGCGTCGTACCGCGTGCCGATCGTGTCGGTGATGTAGGTGCGGGCCGCGTCCCAGTCGCCGGCGCGGTACGAGCCGAGGATGGCCTGCAGCTCGCTCGGGCGCTCGTTCAGCATGAACGCCGCGGCGAGGTACCCCCAGCGGTAGACCCGCTCCTGGCCGTGGTCGTAGTTCGTGTCGAAGAGCTGGCTGAGCGCGTAGGTGCCCTGCGCGGCCGCCGCCTGCGCGGCCGTGTAGTCCTCACCCCGGTAGTGATACGAGATGAACTCGGCGAAGCCCTCGACCCACCAGATCGTGGGCGTCTGCATGCCCTCCTCGAAGTCGCCGTGCATGTTGAACCGGCCGTCGAGGTAGTGCGTGTACTCGTGGTTGAGGTTCCACACCGCGAACGCGGGGCGAAGCCACTCGGCCTCGTAGGCGATGAACCGGGCGACGTTGTCGGCGGCCGAGGGGTCGCCCTCGAGGTACATGCCGCCGTTGTTGGTGTCGATGCCGAAGATCGCACCCGCGTAGCTCTGGTAGTCGCTGCTCGAGTCGAACACGACCACCTCGATGGTGGAGTTCACGTCGTTCGGCACGGGCCCCGGGTCGTTCGCGACCGCGTGGAAGTACTGGTCCTGCGCGAGCAGGCTCGAGCAGCTCGCGGCGAGCTGTTCGGCGCTGATCTCCTGGGCGCGGATCGTGATGCTCGAGGAGCAGTCGTGCTCGGTGACGAGCACGGCATCGGCGACGCGCTCGCCGAGGTCGCAGGTGCCGTAGTCGGCGCACGCCTCGGGGTCGTAGTAGTTGGCCATCTGGCCGAGGGCGACCCACAGCTGCGCGGTCGGCCCGTCGAGCGAGGTGCGCGTGAGCAGGTCGGCGACGAGCGGCTTGGCGGCCGCGCGCACCGAGTCGTCGCCGAGGAAGCGGGCGAGCTCGCGACCCGCGTTCGTCGGCAGGAAGGCCGAATCGCCGCCGAGCCGGTCGAGGTGGGCGACCGCGAAGTCGTGCAGCGTCGTCAGGAGTGACGGATCCGCGGCCACGGCGGCGACGAACTCGGGCACCTGGTGGCCGCGGAACAGCACCGTGAACACGTTGTTCACGGCATTGCGCATCCACCACAGCGCCTCGTACTCGGCGTCGTATTCGGTGAGCAGCCGCTCGACGACGTCGAGGTAGCGGTCGTTGAGCACGGCGCTGTCGATGAGCGTGACGGCCTCGCCGAGCACCTCGCCGTTGGCATCGGTGACGTCGCGCGAGCGCGGGTTGCCGAAGAAGGCGTCGAGCGCCCCTGCTGCCGCGTTCGACAGCGACAAGCCGTAGTCGCCCACGTTCCCGGCATCGTAGAACTGCACGTAGTAGCCGGCCCGCAGGAAGAGCACGAGCTGGCCGGCCGACGTGGAGTTGTCGCCGGGGTAGGAGCCGGCGACGGTGCGGAGCGCGTTCGCGACGGTGATCATCTGCGCTTCGGCGAAGATCGACCTGGCGTCGGCGCCCTTCACGAGGAACAGCGAGTTGATGCAGTCCATGGGGCTCGCGACGATCAGGTCGACGAGCGACTGGCCGCTCGCTGCCGCGAAGTCCGCGGTGCTGCACTCCGCGGCCGCCGCAGCCTGCCGGGCGGACGGGGCGCCCGAATCCCCGGTTGTTCCGGCCGACGGTCGGTCGGGAACGGCGACGACGTCGCCGGCCTCGGTGCGGTGCACCTCGGCGTTCGCCGTCAGCGGTGCCGCCGGCTCGGGGTCGGCCTCGGGCACGAGCGCGTCGCTCGAGCCGGTGGCGGCAACGCCCCCGGTGTCGGCCGCCGGGCCGGAGCCCGACGGCACCGGATCGGGCGGTGCTGCCGCGTTGGCCCCGAGCGGGGCGCCGAGGCTGAATGCGAGTACGAGCGACAGCGCGATGGCTGTGCCGGTTCCGCGTCGTCGGATGGGTTGGGTCATCGTCGACTCCTGAATCATCTGCTGCGGATCGAAGACCCCGGCACTGCAGGTTCCCGACCCGGTGCGATCTCCGGCCCCCGGCCGGAGTGGCGCGGCTTCTTCGCTGCACCGCGGACAGTGTGTCATATATCACACGTCACGCGCTACAATTCGTTCGGTGGACCGCGGCCGACGACGCGCGCTCCCGGCTGGCGGCCTCCGTGCACCAGCCCGAGGCATCCGCTCGCCGGTACGATGGCTGAGTCATCCGGCGCATCCACCGGACCACTCGCATGAGCCGCCGCACCCAGCGGTTCATGTTCTGAACAACGGAGTTTCTTGCGATGAAGGCCCTCTACAAACCCGCCCCCGGCGCCGGCCTGGAATACGTCGAGCGGCCCGAGCCCGAGACGGGCCCGGCCGACGTGAAGATCCGGGTGCTGCGCACCGGAATCTGCGGCACCGACCTGCACATCGAGAAGTGGGACGACTGGGCCGCGTCGACGATCGCCGCGCCGCTCATCCCCGGCCACGAGTTCTACGGCGAGGTCGTCGAGGTCGGGCCGCTCGTGCACGACGTCGCCGTCGGCGACCGCGTCTCGGGCGAGGGGCACATCGTCTGCGGCATGTGCCGCAACTGCCGGGCCGGGCGCCGCCAGATGTGCATCCGCACGAAGGGCGTGGGCCTGCACCGCGACGGCGCGTTCGCCGAGTACGTCGTGCTGCCCGGTGAGAACGTCTGGGTGCACCACGCCGACATCGAGCCCGAGGTCGGTGCGATCTTCGACCCGTTCGGCAACGCCGTGCACACCGCGCTCGCGTTCTCGGTCGTCGGCGAAGACGTGCTCGTCACCGGATGCGGCCCGATCGGACTCATGTCGATCGCGGTCGCTCGGCACGTCGGCGCCCGCTTCATCGTCGCGACGGATGTCTCGCCCGCACGCCTCGACCTCGCCCTCGCCATGGGCGCCGACGCCGTCGTCGACGTCTCGAAGGAGCGGGTGCGGTCGGCGCAGGACCGGCTCGGCATGCGCGAGGGCTTCGACGTCGGCTTCGAGATGTCGGGCTCGGCGAGGGCGCTGCCCGAGATGATCGAGAACATGAACCACGGCGGCCGCATGGCGCTGCTCGGCCTGCCCGCCGAGCCGTTCGCGATCGATTGGGGCAAGGTCGTCACCCACATGCTCACCATGAAGGGCATCTACGGGCGCGAGATGTTCGAGACGTGGAATTCGATGAGCGCGATGCTGCAGACGAGCCCGCAGCTGCGCTCGCGCGTCGCCTCGATCATCAGCGACCGCTACCCGGCACGCGACTGGCGTGCGGCGTTCGATGCGGCCGCCTCGGGCGGCGTCGGCAAGGTCATCCTCGACTGGACGGAGCTGTAGTCATGTACGGAACGGTGAAGGAGCAGCTGCGCGCGGAGCTCGACGAGATCGAGGCCGCAGGGCTCACCAAGCGCGAGCGCGGCATCCACGGCCCGCAGTCGTCCGAGATCGAGGTCGCCGGCCGCGAGGTGCTGAACTTCTGCGCCAACAACTACCTCGGGCTCGCGAACGACCCGCGCATCGTCGCGGCGGCGCACGCCGGGCTCGACGACTGGGGCTACGGGCTCGCGAGCGTGCGGTTCATCTGCGGCACGCAGGAACTGCACCTCGAACTCGAGCGGCGCGTCTCCGACTTCCTCGGCTACGACGACACGATCCTCTTCTCCTCGTGCTTCGATGCCAACGGCGGCGTCTTCGAGGTGCTCTTCGGGCCCGATGACGCGATCATCTCCGACGAGCTGAACCACGCCTCGATCATCGACGGCATCCGCCTGTCGAAGGCCCGGCGCTACCGCTACAAGAACCGCGACCTCGCCGACCTCGAGGCGCAGCTCGTCGCGGCATCCGATGCCCGCCGCCGCGTGATCGTGACCGACGGCGTGTTCTCGATGGACGGCTACATCGCGCCGCTGGCCGAGATCTGCGACCTCGCCGACAAGTACGACGCGCTCGTCTTCGTCGACGACTCGCACGCCGTCGGGTTCGTCGGCGAGCACGGCCGGGGCACGCCTGAGCACTGCGGCGTCGAGGGCCGGGTCGACATCACGACCGGCACCTTCGGCAAGGCGCTCGGCGGGGCATCCGGCGGCTACGTCGCCGCCCGGCAGGAGATCGTCGACCTGCTGCGCCAGCGCGCTCGGCCCTACCTCTTCTCGAACACGCTCGCCCCGGCGATCGTGGCGGGCACGATCCAGGCGCTCGAGCTGCTCGCCTCGTCGGGCGAGCTGCGGTCGCGGCTGCGTGCGAACTCGGCGCTGTTCCGTTCATTGATGACGGATGCCTCGTTCGACCTGCTGCCCGGCGAGCACCCGATCGTGCCCGTGATGTTCGGCGACGCCGCGCTCACCGCACGCATGGCCGACGCGCTGCAGCGGCACGGGGTGTACGTGACGGCGTTCAGCTTCCCGGTCGTGCCCCGAGGGGCCGCGCGCATCCGCGTGCAGCTGTCGGCGGCGCACTCCGAAGACGAGATCCGGCGCTGCGTGGCCGCCTTCGTGGCGGCGCGCGACGAGGTGGCCGCGGCCGGGTAGTCGTCTCGACGGGCTCGACCAGCAGGCGACCTCGTTCTGCGGGTCGAGCTTGTCGAAGCCCGTTGCGCGGGAAACAGGTCTCGACGGGCTCGACCAGCAGACGCTGGCGGGTCAGCGCCCGCGCGCACCCACCCGGGCACCCAGCGAGCGGGGCGCGAACCGCACGAGGCCGACGAGCAGCCGATACCGCAGCGACGGCACCGAGACGGCCTTGCCGCGCGCGGCGTCGCGCAGCGCTTCGGCGACGACCGTTCGGGCGTCGAGCCACATCCAGCCGGGAACACCCTCCTGCCCGGGCGGCAGCCCGAGCCGCTCGTGGAAGTTCGTGTGCGTGTAGCCCGGGCACACGGCCGTCATCGTGACCCCCTGCGGCCCGTACTGGCCGTTCGCCCACTCGCTGAACACGACCAGCCAGCGCTTGCAGGCGCCATATGTCGATCGCGGAATGAACGCGCCGACCGAGGCGATGTTGATGATGCGGCCGCGTCTGCGGGGGAGCATCGCCCGGAGCGCCGCGTGGCTCAGCCGCATGGGCACCTCGACATGGAGCTCGAGATGGCGCACCTCGTCGTCGATGTCGTTGCGCGCGAAGTCGAGCGGGAGGCCGAAGCCCGCGTTGTTGACGAGCAGGTCGACCGGGCGCTCGGGGTCGGAGAGGCGCTCGACGACCTGCTTCAGGTGACGCGGCTTCAGCAGGTCGGCGCGCAGCACCTCGACCTCCACGCCGTGCTTGCGTCGGATCCCGTCTGCGAGCTCGTCGAGGGCGGTGCGGTCGCGCGCGACGAGCACGAGGGCGGCGCCGGTGGCGGCGAGCTGGCGGGCGAACTCGGCGCCGAGTCCGGAGCTCGCGCCGGTGATGAGGGCGGTTCTCGACATGCGGCCGAGCCTAGGGGATGCCGCACGTGGGGCGCCCCGCGAACCGCAGATCGCCGATCGAATCGATTCGGCCTAGACTCGGGCGCATGCAGCCCGATGCCGCTCCCCGCCCGACGCTCGCCGACGTCGCGGCGCGTGCAGGGGTCTCGCAGTCGACCGCCTCGCTCGCCTTCAGCGGCTCGGGCCCGGTATCGGATGCCACGAAGGAGCGCGTGCTCGCCGCGGCATCCGAACTCGGCTACGCCGGCCCCGACCCTCGCGCCCGATCGCTCCGCCGCGGACGCTCGGGCATCGTCGGCGTCGTGCTCGAGGAGCGGGTGCGCGCGGCGTTCCTCGACCCCGTGAAGATCCAGATGCTCGACGGCATCTCCGAGGGCATCGCGCCGCTCGGCGCGGGCCTCCTGCTCCTCACCGACACCGGCGTGGCGGGCGAGAGCGCCGTGAGCATCGAGAGCGCACCGGTCGATGCGGTCGTGCTCATCGGCTGCAGCCCGCGCCTCGCCGTCTCGATCGAGGCGCTGCGTCGCCGCGGCATCCCGGCCGTCGCCATCGAAGGGGACACGGGCGAGGACCTCCCCGAGATCTCGATCGACAACCTCCAGGCCACCAGGCGGGGCGCCGAGTACCTGCGGCAGTTGGGCCACACGGATGTCGCGATCGTGACGCTGCCCGTCGATGCCGCCCGCACCCGGGGCCCGCTCACCGACGAACTGCTCCGGTCGAGCACTGCCGCGACGGCGAGCCAGCGTCTCGCCGGGGCCCGCGAGATCTTCCCCGAGGCGACCGGGCGATCCGCCGGTGCGAGCTCGATCGAGGAGGGGCTCGAGGCGGCGCGGGCGCTGCTCGCCGACCCGGCGAACCGCCCGACCGCGATCATCGCGCAGAGCGACCTGCTCGCGGCCGGCGTGATCCAGGCGGCCGAGGAGCTCGGCATGCACGTGCCGGGCGATCTCAGCGTGCTCGGCTTCGACGGCATCCGGGTCGACGGGCTGCAGCACGACCTCACGACGCTCGCGCAACCCTCGGTCGCGAAGGGGCGCGCGGCCGGCGAGGCCGTCGTGCAGATGCTCTCGGGTGAGCCGCCCGAGTCGCGGTGCTTCACGAGCACGCTGCACGTCGGCGACACGACGGCGCCGCCGCGCACGCCCGCCGGCTGACGCCGTCGCTGTCGCCGTCGCCGGCCCGCCTCCCACTCGCCTGCTGGGGAGCGCCGTTCATGCCATCCGCGATCGCGCGCCTCGCCCAGTCATCGAGATGCCACGTCTTGCCGGTACCGGCCGCGTCGATGCGACGACTTCTGGCAACTCGACGGCCCCGCGACGCAACTCGACGCCCCGAAGCATCCGGCCCGCCGTTCGGGATCCGTTAGGAAGATTCACAAATTTGTGAAACGAGCGTATCGTCGGGCTCATGAACACCGTCATCGAAACACGCGGCCTCGAGAAGCGCTTCGGCCGCGTGCGTGCACTCGACGGGCTCGACCTCAGTGTCGAGGCCGGAGAGGTGCACGGGTTCCTCGGCCCGAACGGCGCGGGGAAGTCCACCACCATTCGCGTGCTGCTCGGCCTGATCCGGGCCAGCGGCGGCCGCGCGACGCTCTTCGGCCGCGACCCCTGGCGCGACGCCGTCGAGCTGCATCGTCGCATCGCCTACGTGCCGGGCGACGTCAACCTCTGGTCGAACCTCTCGGGCGGCGAGTCGATCGACCTGCTCACGCGCCTGCGCGGCGGCACGACCGACAAGCGCGCCTACGCGGCGCGGCGCGAGCACCTCGCCGAGGTCTTCCAGTTCGACCCGTCGAAGAGGGGCCGCACCTACTCGAAGGGCAACCGGCAGAAGGTCGCGCTCATCGCCGCACTCGCCACGCCTGCCGACCTCTACATCCTCGACGAGCCCACGTCGGGCCTCGACCCGCTCATGGAGGCCGTCTTCCGGCAGGAGATCGCGGCGCTCCTCGGCGACGGCGCGACCGTGCTGCTGTCGAGCCACATCCTCTCCGAGGTCGAGCACCTGTGCGACCGGGTGAGCATCATCCGCGCCGGGCGCACGGTCGAGACGGGCACGCTCGCCGAGCTCCGCCACCTCACCCGCACCGAGGTCTCGTTCGCCGGCGAGGGGCTCGACCCGGCCGGCTTCGCAGCGATCCCCGGCGCGCACGACCTCGTGGTCGACGGCGCACGCGTGCGCTTCACGGCCGACTCCGACGCCATGCCCGACGTGCTCGCCGCCCTCGGCCGCCTGCGCGCCGGCGGCGTCACCGTGAACCCGCCTTCGCTCGAGGAGCTGTTCATGCGGCACTACCACGACGAGCTCGACGAGCCCGCCCGATCGAGCCTCGAGGGCGTGCGATGAACACCCTGCCGACCCTGCTGCTCGCGCGGTTCCGCCGCGACCGGGTGCAGATCATCGTGTGGCTCGCGCTCTTCGTGCTGCTCGAGGTCGCCGGCCGGGGCGCCGTCACCCAGACCTATGGCGATGAGGCCGAGCGGGCGAGCGTCATCAGGCTCGTGATCATGAGCCCGGCCATCCTGATGCTCCGCGGCACTCCCCAGGGCACCGACCCCGACGCGTTCCAGTTCTTCCTGCTGTTCGGCTTCCTCGGCCTCATGATCGGCCTGATGATGACGTTCCTCGCCGTGCGGCACACGCGCGGCGACGAGGAGGCGGGTCGCGCCGAGCTCGTCGGCTCGACGCCCGCCGGTCGCATCGCGCCGCTGATCGCGACGGCGCTCGAGGGCGTCATCCTGAGCGTCCTGGTCGGCGCGATCATGGGCGGCGTGGCCTTCGCGTACGGTGCGGATGTCTCTGGTGCCGTGCTCTACGGAGCGGCCATGTCGGCCGTGGGCATCGCCTACCTCGGCGTCGGGTTCGCGTGCGCGCAGCTCATGCGCACCTCGCGCGGCGCCAACGGGCTGGCGGCCGCGATCGTGACCCTCGGCTACGCCTTCCGCGCGATGGGGGATGCCACGGGCACCGTGCAGCCCGACGGCCTCAGCATGGAGGCCGGTTGGTGGAGCTGGCTGAGCCCCATCGGCTGGGGCCAAGCCGTAGCGCCCTTTACGCACCAGCTCGTGTGGCCGCTGGCGCTCTGCGTCGGCCTCGGGGCGGTGCTCTTCGCCGCTTCGGCCTGGTTGCAGTCGCACCGCGACCTCGACTCGAGCATCGTGCCCGAACGGGCCGGTCGCCTGCACGCGCCCCTGAGTCTCTCGGGCCCGATCGGTCTCGTCTGGCGCACGCTCCGCAACCCCGTCATCGGCTGGACCGCCGGCGGTGCGCTCTTCGGCCTCGTGCTCGGTGCCGTGGGGCAGACGGTCGTGGACCTCGTGGACACGCCCGACGGCGAAGAGGCCGGGCAGGCGATCAACGACACCCTCGCATCGCTCGCGGGACCGAACGCCGAGGGCGGGTTGATCGACCTCTTCACGACGGGACTCTTCGCCTTCGTCGGCGTGCTCGCCGCCGTCGGCGGGGTGCAGGCGATCATGCGCGCCCGGCAGGACGAAGTCGGCGGCACTGCCGAGCTCGTGCTCGCGGCGCCCGTGTCGCGCTTCCGCTGGTTCTCCGCCTACCTGCTGATCGGCGCGGTCTCGGTCGCCGCGGTGCTCGCCTTCGCGGTGCTCGGCGCCTTCGCCGGACTCATCGGGTCGCCGGATGCCGGTGAGCGCATGTCGACCGTCGCCGAGGCCGGGCTCGCCCAGCTGCCGGCCTGCCTCGTGATCGTCGCGGTCGACGCACTCGTGTTCGCGATCGTGCCGCGTGCGTCGATCGCGCTCGGGTGGGCGGTGCTGCTCGTCGCGATCCTGCTCGGGCAGTTCGGCGGGCTCTTCGGGTTCCCCGAGTGGATGCGCGACATCTCGCCGTTCAGCCACACCCCGATCGTCACGGCCGACACGATCGACTGGACCGCGGCATGGGTGATGACGGGACTCGCCGTCGTCGTGGCGGCGGGGGCGGCGGCCCTCGTGCGGCGACGGGATCTGGCACTCGGCGGGTGAACGCGGGCGCGGGGCATCCGCTGGACGCCCCGCTCGTTCTGTGAGGATGGGGAGCATGGCGCGAGACGAACAGGCGATGCACGAGTTCGTCGAGCAGTCCGCCGCGGCGATGGCCGAGGCGGGCTTCCCGCGCATGCCGGCGCGCGTGCTGATGGCGCTCATCGCCGCCGAGTCGACCGGGCTCACTGCGCGGGAGCTGAGCGACCAACTGGTCGCGAGCGCCGCCGCGATCTCGGGGGCGGTGCGGTACCTGCAGACGCTGCGCATGGTGCGCCGGGTCTCGCAGCCCGGCTCGCGCCGGGTGCTCTACGAGCTGCCCGAGCACGCCTGGTACACGGTGACGATGGGCAAGAACCCGCTCTACGACCACCTCGAGGCGCTCGCGTCGAAGGCGGTCGCCGCGATCGACGATCCCGACTCGCTCGCCTCCCAGCGCATCGCCGAGATGAGCGACTTCTTCCTCTTCATCCAGCGCCGGATGCCCGAGCTGCTCGTCGAGTGGCGCGCCGAGCGCGGGGCGTGAGCGGGCGCGTCGACGTGGTGCTCAGCGCCCCGCGCCGACGACCATCCACGCCGCGCTGCGCGCTCGGAGCCCGAGCGTGACCGCCCGCGCCCCGAGGTAGCCGATCGCGAACGCCGCCATGAGCCACGCCGGTCCGGCGGCGCCGGGCGGGGCGACGGCGACCACCCAGAGGGCCAGCGGCACGAACACGACGAGGTTCACGATGCCAGTCCATGCGAGGTACCGGGCGTCGCCGGCGCCGATGAGCACGCCGTCGAGCACGAACACGACGCCGCCGAGCGGGGCCGAGAGCGCGAGCACCACGAGCGTCGGGGGAAGGAGCGCCGCGACATCCGCCGAGCTCGTGAACAGCCCCGGCAGCACCCACGCGGTCGAGAGCAGCAGCACCCCGATGACGCCGCCGCTTCCGACGCCCCACTGCAGGCAGCGCTTCAGCACCGCGCGCACCCCGGCGAGGTCGCCCGCGCCGAGATCGCGGCCGACGAGCGCCTGCGCCGCGATCGCGAGGGCGTCGAGCGCGAAGCCCATCGTGAAGTAGAGGGTCATCGCGACCTGGAACGCGGCGAGCTCGTTCGAACCGAGCGAGGTCGCCGCCCAGGTCGCGAGCAGCAGTGCGAGCCGCAGGCTCAGCGTGCGGAGGAACAGCCAGCCACCGGATGCCGCGCCGCGCAGCACTCCCGCATGATGCGGCCAGGGGCTCGCACCGGCCCGGGCGGCATGCCGCGCGACGACGACGAGGTAGACGGCGACCATGCCCCACTGCGCTACGACGGTGCCGAGGGCCGAGCCCGCGATGCCCCAGCCGGCGACGTAGATGAACACGTAGTTCAGCGCGATGTTCACGGCGAAGCCGATGCCCGCGACCCAGAGCGGCGTGCGCGTGTCCTGGAGGCCGCGCAGCAGGCCCGTGGCGGCGAACACGATGAGCATCGCGGGCAGCCCCGCCATCGAGATCGACAGGTAGACGGATGCCTCGTTCGTCACCGCCTCGGAGGCGCCGAAGAGCCCGACGAGCGCGGGTGCGGCGAACCATCCGGCGATGGCGAGCACGACGCCGATGCCGAGTGCGAGCCACAGCCCGTCGATGCCCGAAGCGACCGCGCCCCGCACATCGCCGAGTCCGACCCTGCGCGCGACCGCCGGTGTCGTTGCGTAGGCGAGGAAGACCATGAGGCCGATGATCGTCTGCAGCACCGCGCTCGCGAGACCGAGCCCGGCGAGGGGCGTGGCGCCGAGGTGGCCGATCATCGCGGTGTCGGCGAGGAGGAAGAGCGGTTCGGCGATGAGCGCGCCGAGTGCGGGCACCGCGAGGCGCAGGATCTCGCGGTCGACGCCTGGACCGGGGGGTCGCGCGACCGCCTGCGGGCTGGATGCGTCGGAGTTCTTCATGTGCCCGACGAGCCTACGTCGCACCGCTGGCGGAACTCGACCTCGGTCTAGAGTACGGAGGTGACCAAACTTGGGGCGGCGAGGGCCCGACGGCGGACGCTCCGGCTCCGCGCGCTCCGGTTGCACCCCGCACAGGCCGTGGTCGTCGGATTCGCCGCCGCGATCCTGGTCGGCACCTTCTTGCTCATGCTGCCGATCGCCAAGGCCGGTCCTGGTGGTGCAGGGTTCATCGAGGCGCTGTTCACCGCGACATCCGCTGTCTGCGTGACGGGCCTCACGGTGGTCGACACCCTGGTGTACTGGACGCCGTTCGGGCAGGTCGTCATCATGCTGCTGATCCAGTTGGGCGGCCTCGGCATCATGATCTTCGCCTCGCTCATCGGCCTGGTGCTCGCGCGCAAGCTCTCGGTGCGCTCGCGACTGAACGCCGCGGCCGAGGCGAAGGCAGTCGGACTCGACGACGTGCGGGGACTCGTGCGGGGCATCGTGCTGATCTCGCTCGCGATCGAAGCGGGCACCTTCGTGCTGCTGTTCCTGCGATTCGTGTTCGGCTACGGCTACGACGTCGGCCAGGCGGCCTGGTACGGCGCCTTCCACGCCGTCTCCGCGTTCAACAACGCCGGATTCGCGCTCTACAGCGACAACCTGATGGGGTTCGTGAGCGACCCCTGGATCTGCCTGCCGATCGCCGCCGCGATCATCCTCGGCGGTCTCGGGTTCCCGGTGATCATGCAGTTGCGCAAGGAGTTCACGAAGCCGCTGCACTGGTCGATGAACACGAAGCTCGTGCTGTGGGGCACCGTCGTGCTGCTCGTCGCGGGCACCGTCTACATCACCGTCATCGAATGGAACAACCCCGCGACGCTCGGCGCCCTCGACCCCGCCGCGCGCGTGCTCACGGGCTTCTTCCACTCCGTGCAGACCCGCACCGCGGGGTTCAACGCGCTCGACATCGGTGTGATGCGCGACGAGACGTGGCTCGGCATGGACGTGCTGATGTTCATCGGCGGCGGCCCGGCCGGCACGGCGGGCGGCATCAAGGTCACCACCTTCGCGGTGCTGTACTTCATCATGCTCACCGAGCTCCGCGGCGAGGGCGCGGTGAACATCTTCGGCAAGCGCCTCTCGCGCGCGGTGCACCGGCAGGCGATCACCGTCGTGCTGCTCGCCGTCGCCGCGGTCATGGTGGCGACCGTCGCCCTCATGCTCATCTCCGGCGAAGACCTCGACCGTATGCTCTTCGAGGCGATCTCTGCGTTCGGCACGGTCGGGCTCTCGACCGGCGTCACACCGGGCCTGCCCGACCCGGCCAAGCTCGTGCTCGTGCTGCTGATGTTCATCGGCCGACTCGGGCCGCTCACTCTCGGCAGCGCGATCGCCCTGCGCGAGCGCCCACTGCTCTACGAATATCCCAAGGAGAGGCCGGCCATTGGCTAGATTCCCGTTCTTCGGAGGTGACCCCTCGCGCCGCATCGCCGAGGCCGATTCGGTCGCCGTCATCGGGCTCGGCCGGTTCGGCAGCGCCCTCGCGCTCGAGCTGATGGCCGGAGGCACCGAGGTGCTCGGCATCGATGTCGACGAGACGCTGGTGCAGTTGATGAACGGCCGGCTCACGCAGGTGGTGCGTGCCGACTCCACGAAGGAGGAGGCGCTGCGACAGCTCGCCGTCGACGAGTTCGACCGGGTCGTGGTCGCGATCGGCGACGACATCTCGGCGTCGATCCTGACCTGCTCCGTGTTGCTCAGCATGAAGATCCCCGTGATCTGGGCCAAGGTCGTCGACGACCGTCACGGCCTCATCCTCGAGCAGCTCGGCGTGCACCACGTGATCTACCCCGAGAAGGACATGGGGCGCCGCGTCGCGCACCTCGTGCGCGGCGCGGCGCTGGACTACATCGAGGTCGAGCCGGGCTACGCCCTGGTGAAGTCCGCCGCCCCGGCGATACTCATCGGAAAGCGACTGGGCGACACCGGGCTCCGCACCGAGCACGACGTCACGGTCGCCGCGTTCAAGCGAGCCGGCGAGCAGTGGCGCAATGCCGACGCCGACACGGTGCTGCACGCCGGAGACACCATCCTCGTCGTCGGGCCGACCGCGAGCGCCGAGAGCTTCGCCCAGCTGCGCTGAATCGCGCGGGCTCAGGCGAGGGACGCGAGCGGAGCGGCGTCGAGCAGCTCGATCGCGCACTTCCGCTGCACATGCTGCGAGAGCACGACGATTCCTCCGAGCGCCGACCTGGTCGTTCCGCGCACACCATGGCCGATTCCGGTGCATCGTGGAATGGATTCAGGTCCGCTCCGGCCGTTCGCGCCGAGATCCGCTCCGAATGCCATGTGTCCGAACGCCATCCGTGCCGTAAGCTTCTGGCCAATCAGTGAAGATACGTTTCGTATGTTGCGCACGAGTGGTGCAGTGAGGGGATGACCGATGACGGCGGAGACGAGAGTGGAAGCGACGCGGACGACCGCGAGCGGTGCCGATCCGAGGCTCGGCGCAGCGCGCATCCACGTGATCGACGTCGCCGACGGCCGGGTCGTCTTCGATCGCGACGGCGACCTCCCGGGTCCGACCGCGAGCGTCCTGAAGCTCCTCACCTCGGCAGCGGCCCTCGCCGCCCTCGGCCCCGACCACCGCATCGCGACGAGGGTGGTCGCCGGCGCCGAGCCCGGTGAGATCGTGCTCGTGGGCGGCGGCGACGTCACCCTGACCCGGCTCCCCGTGGGAACCGCCTCGTTCTACCGCGCCTCTGCGCATCTCGAGACCCTCGCAGACGCCGTGCTCGCGGCGATCGGCGAGGGCGTGCTCGACCGACTCGTGCTCGACGACTCCCTGTTCGCGGGGGACGCCTGGTTGCCGGAATGGGACGACGAGGGCCGGAGCCCCGAGGGGTACATCCCCTTCATCACGGCGCTCCAGGTCGACGGCGACCGTGACGACCCGACGATCGACGACACACCGAGGAGCGAGGACCCGGTGGGGCGCGCCGGCACGGCGTTCGCGGACCTCATCGGTCGTGGCCGCGACATCCGGATCTCACGCGGTCGCGCCGCCCCCTCCGCCGAGGTGCTCGCGGAGGTCTTCTCCCCGCCGCTGTCGGAGCTCATCCGCTTCGGCCTCGAGACATCCGACAATGCGCTCATGGAATCGCTCGCGCGGCTGTCGGCGATCGCCATCGGCGAGTCGGCCGACTTCGCCGGGGTCTCGCGCGCGATCCCCGCGCTGCTCGCGCGCTACGGACTGCCGGTCGAGGTGCTGACCGTTCGCGACGGTTCGGGCCTCAGCGATCGCAACTCGGTGCCCGCGCGCTTCGTGGCCGAACTGCTGGTGCAGGCGCATCGGCGTGAGCACGGGCTCGGCGTGATCGACGACATGCTGCCGGCGACCGGGCCGAACGGCACCTTCAACCGGAAGCGCTTCACGGGCGACGACGCGATCGTCGGCGATGCCGTTCGCGCGAAGACCGGCTACATCAACATCGTGTGCTCCCTGGGCGGGATCGTGCGGGCCGCCGATGGAACCGAGCTCGCATTCGCGGTCTACGCGGTCGGCGAGATGATGGGCGACCCGGCGCGCGCCGCGATCGACGCGTTCGTCGCGAGCCTGTACCTCGACGGCGCCGAGGCGGCCTGAAGCCCGGGAGATCGGGAAACCTGCGAGGTCGCCGGACGCCCGCGCGTCGCCCGCATCCGGAGTGCCCGATCGTCGGCACCCGCGCTTAGGGTGGAGGGCATGACCGATGTCGCGCTGCCCTCCGGAATCAAGCAGGACGAACTCGACGCGGGCATCCGCCCGCAAGACGACCTGTTCCGACACGTCAACGGCAAGTGGATCGAACGCACCGACATCCCGGCCGACAAGGCCAGGTACGGCTCGTTCCTCGTGCTGCACGAAGAGGCCGAGCAGGCCGTGCGCGAGATCATCGAGGAGTCGCAGGCGGCCGAGCCCGGCACCGAGGCCCGCAAGGTCGGCGACCTGTACGCGAGCTTCATGAACGAGGAGCGTGCGAACCTCCTGGGCGCCACCCCCATCGCGGGCCAGCTCGTCGAGGTCGACCTGATCGACTCGGTCGACGCGTTCCTCGAGACCCTCGGTCGGCTCGAGCGCCAGGGCGTGCCCGGTTTCGTGCAGCTCTACGTCGACAACGACCCGGGCGACCCCGAGCGCTACCTCGTCTTCGTCGAGCAGGGCGGCATCGGCCTGCCCGACGAGAGCTACTTCCGCGAAGAGCGGTTCGAATCGGTTCGCGAGGCGTACCGTGCACACCTCGAGCGGATGCTGCGGCTCGCGCAGCTCGAGGCCCCCGACGAGCGCGCGGCCCGGGTCTTCGAGCTCGAGACCGCGATCGCCGCGGCGCACTGGAGCAACGTCGAGACCCGCGACAGCGAGAAGACGTACAACCTGTTCTCGTGGGACGACGCGGTTGCCGAGGCATCCGTCGACCTGAACATCTGGCGCGACGCCATGGGCGTGCCCGCCGGGGCGTTCGACGAGATCGTGCTGCGCGAGCCCTCGTTCGTGCAGGGGCTCGGCGCGCTGCTCACCGCAGACCGCCTGCAGGCCTGGAAGGACTGGCTCGCGTGGCAGGTCGTGCGCGGCAGCGCCGCGTACCTCTCGAACGACTTCGTCGAGGCGAACTTCGACTTCTACGGCCGCACGCTCACCGGCACCCCGCAGATGCGCGAGCGCTGGAAGCGCGGCGTCTCGCTCGTCGAGGGCGCCATGGGCGAGGCCGTCGGCCGCATCTACGTCGAGCGGCACTTCCCGCCCGCCGCCAAGGAGGCGATGGACGACCTCGTCGCGAACCTCGTCGAGGCGTACCGCCGGTCGATCGACGCGCTCGAGTGGATGGGTGAGGAGACTCGCGCCAAGGCGCTCGACAAGCTCGCGAAGTTCACGCCGAAGATCGGCTTCCCGGTGAAGTGGCGCGACTACTCGGCGCTCGAGATCACCGACGACCTGGTCGGCAACGTGCGGGCGACCGCCGAGTACGAGTTCAACCGCGAACTCGGCAAGATCGGCAAGCCGCTCGATCGCGACGAGTGGTTCATGACGCCGCAGACGATCAACGCGTACTACAACCCCGGGTTCAACGAGATCGTGTTCCCGGCGGCGATCCTGCAGTACCCGTTCTTCGACGCGGAGCGCGACGCCGCCGCCAACTACGGCGCGATCGGCGCCGTCATCGGCCACGAGATCGGGCACGGCTTCGACGACCAGGGCTCGAAGTACGACGGCGACGGGCGCCTCACCGACTGGTGGACCGAGGCCGACCGCGCCGCCTTCGAGGAGCGCACGACGGCGCTCATCGCCCAGTACGACGCGCTCGTGCCGGCGCAGCTCGAGACCGCGCAGGCGGAGACGGCGCAGGCCGAGACTGGGCAGGCGGAGACCGCGGTCGACGGCGAGAACGGCGACGAAGCCGATGCCGAGGCGCCGCACGTCAACGGCGCCCTCACGATCGGCGAGAACATCGGCGACCTCGGCGGGCTCGCGATCGCGTGGAAGGCGTACGTGCTCTCGCTCGGCGGCGACGTCGACTCGGCGCCCGTGATCGACGGGCTCACCGCCGCGCAGCGCTTCTTCCTGTCGTGGGCGCAGGCCTGGCAGATGAAGGGCCGTGACGAAGAGGTCGTGCGCCTGCTGGCGATCGACCCGCACTCGCCGAACGAGTTCCGCTGCAACCAGATCGTCAGGAACATCGACGAGTTCTACGCTAGCTTCGAAGTGACTCCCGACGACGCCCTCTGGCTCGAACCAGCCGAGCGTGTGACGATCTGGTAGTGCTGCACATACAATCGAGAAATTTCGAGCGCGCCGCTGACGCGGTGGGGGAGCGCCGACCGTCAGGGAGTGGAATCACCGTGGTGACGTCGTCGCAGGGTTCCGAGCGGCGCGCACGGCATAGCGACCTCCGTCGCGGCAAGCACCGCACCGAGGAGCCGGGCGAGAACTTCGCCCGCGGGTTCGACGCCCTCGGCGAGCTCGCACTCGCCGGGGTGCAGGTCTCGGCTCGTGCGACCGACCTCGCGACCGGAAAGGTGCTCTTCTCGGTCGACGACCACGTCGTCATGCCGACGGCGTCGATCGGCAAGGTGCTGCTGCTCGTCGAGGTCGCGTCGCGGCTCGCGGGCGACAGCAGCGAATCGTTCACGGTGCTCGATCGTGCCCCGCGCGACGCGGTCGGCGATTCGGGCATCTGGCAGCACATGCAGTCGCCGTCGTTGCCCCTCGCCGACCTCGCGGCGCTCATCGGGGCGACGAGCGACAACCTCGCGACGAACGTGCTCATCCGCTACGTCGGGCTCGAAGCGGTGCGTGCCCGCACCGAGGCCCTCGGACTCACCCGCACGGCCCTCCTCGACCTCGTGCGCGATCACCGCGGCCCCGACGACGCCCCGCAGCTCTCGATCGGTTCGGCGAAGGAGCTGACGTGGCTGTTCGCCTCGCTCGCCCGCGGCGAGATCGTCTCGCCCGAGGTGTCGCAGCGGGTCGTCGGATGGCTCTCGCTGAACGCCGACCTCTCGATGGTCGCGAGCGCGTTCGGCCTCGATCCGCTCGCGCACCGCACCCCCGATCACAACGTGCTGCTCATGAACAAGACGGGCACCGACGGCGGGGTGCGCAGCGAGGTCGGCGTGCTCCGCGGTCCACGTGCGAGCGTCTCGTACGCGGTGTCGATGTACTACGCCGACACGATGATCTCCTCGCGCCTCGCGGTACTCGACGGCATGCGCCAGGTCGGTCTCGACCTGCTCGAGTACGTGCACTGATGTCGATCCGGTCGTTCAGGTCGACCGATCGCGACGCGGTCGAACGGCTGCTGACGATCGCATTGGCCACGCCGACGACGTCGGCCGACGCGCCGCCGATCGAGGTGGGGTTGAACACGGCGCTGCTCGGCGACCCCGCCTACTCCGGGCGGTTCGGATTCGTTCCCGGGGCCGAGCTCGGCATCCTCGCGCCCGAGCCGGCATGGGGAGAGTACTTCCCAGCGCTCCGCCTCGCGGCCGCCGGCGACGCGCACCGCGGCGGGTTCCGCTACGCCCGCCCCTTCGAGGAGCTCTGAGCGATCGTCGCCTCGGTCTCCGTCGTCTCGGTCTCCGTCGTCTCCGCGTCGGCGTCGGCCGCTGCCGCGAAGGTCGCTCTCGCCGCCTCGATGACCGCCCCCGGTGGGGCTGAGAGCGACTCGACCGCGGCGACGACGGCCGCGGCCGTCTCGGCTGCCGAGAGGATGCGGAAGTGGCCAGCGACCGGCAGCAGCCGGTTGGTGGCGCCGGCGAGCGAGCTGCCCTCGGGCAGGTGCGGGTCGAAGACCCCGAAGATCGACACGATGCGCGAGTTGACGGATGCTGCGCTCGCGAGCTCGACGATCGTCGCGCTGTCGGGGTCGAACTCCCGCATGCTCGGGTCGAGCAGGTAGCGCGCCAGCCGCGCTCCGCCGAACGGCGTGGCGATCGCGACGAGCCCGCGCAGGTCGAGGCGATGATCGAGATCGCCGAGCAGCAGCCGCTTGCCGACGAGCCCGCCCTTGGAGTGGGCGACGACGACCCGGCCCGATGGCGGGGTCGGGATGCGCGCGAGCGCGCGCCGCACGCGCTCGGCGGTCTCGGGGATCGCGAGCAGGTTCGCGCCGAGGCCGTGGGCGACCTGTACCCGGTAGCCATGGGCGTTCAGCGCATCGCCGAGCGGCTCCATGAACGACCAGTGCTCGTAGACGCCGGGCAGCAGCAGGATCGTCGGCTTGCCGGCGTCTCCTCGCGCCCATCGTCTCGGCAGCTTCGGCACGGTGAGCACGCGCAGCTGCTGCTTCGCGGCATCGAGGTAGTCGAGCGCCCACCAGGCGGCGGCAGCGAAGGGTGAGAGCCGTGCGGGTGTCACCATGCTCCGCAGTCTACGAGGGCGGGGTCGAAGCGGCGCGTCTCAGTCGATGAGCCCGGCGGCGGCGAGTCGCTCGAGCACCTCGGCTCCGGCAGGTGGGCATCGATCGAGGTCGGCGGTCGTCACCCAGTGCAGGCTGCCGACCTCGGCCGAGGCGAAGGGCGCGGCATCCGTCTCGGCGTGGAACACCCGCATGCGCACGAGGCGGCCTTCGGGCTCGCCGTGCGCCTGTACGACGACCTCGAAGAGCTCCAGGAGTTCGGCGGGGTCGAGCACGAGCGCGACCTCCTCGAGGGCTTCGCGGGCCGCGGCCTCGGCAGCCGTCTCGCCATCGTCGATCTTGCCGCCGGGCATGTAGTACACGTCGCGGTCGCGTGCGGTGACCATGAGCACGCGACGATCGCGCACGAGGGCGATGGCGGCGACACGGATGTCGGTGAGCTGAGGCATCCGTTCCACCCTACGTCGTCGGGTCTGTCGCCCCGCGAGGCCGCACCGCTACGCTGGCTCGCACCAGCGCGAAGGAGCGAACCGATGGCCGACGAGCAGACGACCAGCCCACGAGGATTCGCGCGGGACGTGCAGTCCGAGGTGTACCGGGCCGGGCTCTCGGGCATCCGCCCCGCCGTGCCGGTCGACTTCGGCGCGCTCGAGCGGGCCGCGCGCAAGGCCGTATCGACGGAGGCGTTCGCCTACCTCGCCGGTGGCGCCGGCGCCGAGGCGACGATGGCCGCGAACCGTGCGGCCTTCGCGCGGTGGCAGATCTGGCCGCGCGTGCTCAGAGACGTCTCGGAGCGCGACCTCTCGATCGAGTTGCTCGGCAAGAAGCGGGCGACGCCGTTCATGCTCTCGCCGATCGGTGTCGCCGAGATGGCGCACCCCGAGGCCGATGTCGCGGTGGGCCGGGCCGCCGCCGCGCTCGACGTGCCCTACCTGCTATCGAACCAGGCGTCCCGCCCGATGGAGGAGGTCGCCGCCGCGATGGGCTCGCGATCGCGATGGTTCCAGCTCTACTGGAGCGCCTCCGACCAGCTCAACGCCTCGTTCGTGCGTCGCGCCGAGGCATCCGGCTGCGAGGCGATCGTCGTCACGCTCGATACGCACCTGCTCGGCTGGCGCACCCGAGATCTCGACGCCGCCTACCTGCCGTTCACGCGGGGGCAGGGCATCGCGCAGTACACGAGCGACCCCGTCTTCGCCGAGCTCGTGCGGCAGCGGGTCGCTGCGGGCGCCGGCGGGGGAGCGCGCCCCAAGGTCACCCCGACGCTGCTCGCCTCGGCGTTCTCGATCGCGCGCGCCGGCGCCCGCACCCCGCTCGTCGACGGGGGCGTTCGTGCGGCCCTGCGCTCGCCGCTGCCACGGGCGGCGATCGAGACCTTCCTCGACGTGTTCTCGAACCCGGCGCTCACCTGGGGCGACCTCGCGAAGCTGCGCGAGTGGACGAAGCTGCCGGTGCTGCTGAAGGGCGTGCTGCATCCGGATGACGCGGCGCAGGCGCTCGATCACGGCGTCGACGGCATCGTGGTCTCGAACCACGGCGGCCGGCAGGTCGACGACTCGGTCGCGAGCCTCGACGCCCTGCCGGGAGTCGTCGAACGGGTGGGCGGGCGCGTGCCCGTCATCCTCGACAGCGGCGTGCGCGGCGGTGCCGACGCGTTCATCGCCCTCGCGCGCGGCGCCACCGCCGTCGGCATCGGACGCCCCTACGTCTACGGGCTCGCGGTCGCCGGGGCCACGGGCGTGCGCGAGGTCGTGCGCAACCACATCGCCGAGTTCGACCTCACGCTCGGGCTCGCCGGGCACCGCTCGGTCGCCGAGATCGGGCCGGATTCGCTGCGCGCCGCGTGAGCCGTGCGCGCCGCGTGAGCCGCGGCATCCGAGGGACCGATGCCCGAAGCGCTGCTGCAGCCGCCGTCGTGCAGGCGCCTACCTGGTGAGCGTCTTCACGAGGGCGACGGCCTCCGATGGCGACACGTCGGGCAGGTACGCCTTGCCGATCGCGATGCCGATCGCCGGCAGCGCGAGCGGGTCGGGGTAGGCCATCGAGATGGTCTCGTACTCGGGGTTGAACTTCGCCTTGAACCGGAACAACGACGAGAAGCCGTAGGCCGGCTCGAGGGTCGCGGCGAGGAAGTCGAGGAGCCGCGTCATGACCGTCGGCTCGGGCGGCGTCTCGCCCGGGGCGAGCGGCTTGGTCGCGAGCGGGGCGCCCGAGAGGCTCAGCACCTCGGCACCCTCCTCCTTCATGTGCAGCGCCGCGGAGGCGATGAGGAACTCCATGATGCCGTTCATGCTGCCGTCGGCCCGGCGCATGAAGTCGATGGTCCAGCCGATCACGGCGCCGTCGCGGTAGACGGGCAGCCAACTCGTCACGGCCTGCAGCCGCCCGTCGGGCCCGACCGCGAGCATGAGGCGCACCTCGGGATCCTTCAGCTCCTCCATGCCGCCGAGCGTGAAGCCCATCTCGGGCAGCTCCTTCTCGGCGATCCACTCCTCGGAGATCGCGTTGATCTGGGCGACCGTCGTGAGGGGCAGCTCGTCCCAGCTGGTCCAGACCGTGGTCATGCCCTCCTTGATGCCGCGGTTCAGCGCCTGCCGCACCTTCTGCCAGGGCTTGCCCGCGAGTTCGAGCCCCTTCGTGCGCACGAGCGTCTCCTCACCGACCGACATGTGCTCCCACTCGAGTTCGTCGAACACGGGCAGGTACTGCGGGTGCACGCTGTAGAAGACGGGCACCCAGCTGTTCGCGTCGCAGAACGCGGCGAATTCGCGGATGACGCGGCCGCCGTCGCCCGGCGCGCAGATCGGGTCGGACATCGTGATGGCGACGCCGTTGATCACGCGGTAGGCGACGGCGGAGTCGCCGTCGTCGCCGAACCACGCCACGTTGCCCGGCCAGGTCGCCATGAACCCGAGCGTGCCGCCGCCGTTGCGGTGCAGCAGCTCGCGGAGCCGTGCGTCGTCGGCGGTCCTCGCGGCGGTGCCGGTGCGCGACATCAGCCGGATCGCCGCGACGATGAACACCGTCCAGAACACCGGGCCGACGGCTTGGGCGAGGAAGCTCGTGAGGTCGTGGCCGGGCAGCACGATCGGGTCGACGGCGGCGAGGAAGTGGGGCGGCACGAACCGCTTGGCGGTGTCGAGCAGCACGTCCCACCCGGTCGCTGCCGGCCAGTACTCGTCGACGGTCGCGAGTCCGGTCACGAGGTAGAGCCCCGCGAGCACGACGAAGGCGCCGCCCACGACCCCGGCGAACCGAGCGAACGCGCCGCGCGGCGCCCGGATCTGGAAATGCCGTCTCGTGACGATGAGCATGACGATGATGCCGATCGGCAGCGCGAGCACGGCGACGATCCAGACGAGCAGCTCGCCGAGGTCGAACACCGTCCACGTGCCGTCGTCGACGTCGGCGGTCGTCACGGTGACGTCGAACGCCGTGCGGGCGAACAGCAGGATGGCGGCGTTCACCCCGATCGCGAGCCAGCGGGCGAAGCGGCGGCCGTGCCGGAGCCCCCATGCGGCGAGCAGCAGGAGCAGCACCGGCACGAACGAGAGCAGGAACATGCCGAACCCCTGCGCGCTGAGCAGGGCGAGCTGGGCGGTGCACGACTCGGAGGCGATCGCCGCCGCGGTGGCGGCCTCGCCGCCGCACTTCGCCATCACGGCCGAGAGCTCGAGGGGCTCGTCGGCGTAGAGGTACGAGCCGAAGGCGAAGGGCGTCAGCTCGGAGCGGTTCACGAGGGCGACGACCGGGCCGATACCGGTCACCGCGACGACGGCGGCGACGAGCGTGCGGGTCTCGCCGTGCGAGCTGCGCTTGGCCGAGAGGGTCGAGGCGTCACGGGTGAACAGGGCGCCGAGCAGGTAGCCGGCGATCGCGGCGACCAGGCGGTACGCATTCGACGAGTCGCCGTCGTAGAGCACGAACACGAGGATGAAGGCTGACGCGCCGACACGGATGCGTCGCCGCCAGAGCCTGCCCATGAACGCCGTCGCCGTGATGAGCGCGCCCACGATGCCGGCGAGCGGGTCGAGCGTCAGGTCGGCGGCGGTGCCCGTCGCCCACCATTCGCCGGCGAGCGAGCCGATCCACTGCAGCCAGGTGCCGATCGCGACGCCGAGTGCGCCGGTCACGAGGAACGCGACGATCGTGCGCCACGTGCCCATGCGCCGCTCGGCGACGCCGAGCAGCACCAGTGCCGCGAGCACCCCGAAGACGAGCTGGAAGGGGTCGTACGGAATGACGAGCGCGGTCGCGACGGTCCACCACTGCCGGCCGTCGACCGTCGTGATCACCCCGGCCGCCCACGTCGTCGCCGTCGCATCGGACGCGACGCCGAAGAGGGTGCCCGTCGCGATCGCGGTCACGACGAGCAGCGCCGCGAGGGTGATGCTGAAGGGCACGCGACGGATGAATCCGCCGAGCGCCTCCGCCGTGGAGTGGAGTCGGCCCGTCGGCTCGGTGTCGACCGAGTCGCCCCTGCCCTCGGGGGCTTCCGCCGCCGCGCTCATGGCGCCGAGAGCCCGAGCCGGGGGGAGAGCACCTCGAAGCCCTTCTCGAGTCCTCCGTTCAGCGCCACGACGTCGTGGTCGGCGCCGGGCACGAGGAAGAGCGTCGTCTGCATGCCGGCGGCGGTCGCGGCATCCGCCAGTCGTTCGGTGCCGCGCAGGAACGCGAGGTCGTTCTCGCCGACCGTGAAGATCGCGACCGAGTCGGGGTAGGGCGCCTTCGCCGCCATGATGTTGGCCGGCTTCACGAGGTCGTAGGCGAACTGGTCGCCGTTGAAGATCTCGGCGCGCACGTCGTCGGCGTTCTCGGCGCCCGCGTACTCCACCGGCGAGACGGCGAGCAGGTTGCCGAACACCTCGGGGTACTTCGCCCCGAAGTACGCTGCGCACCCGCCGCCGTTCGAGTACCCGGCGACGGTCGTGAACTGCGGGCCCTGCAGCACGCCGAGTCGCTGCTTCGCCCACGGCACGACGTCCTGCATGACGTAGGTCTCGACCTTGCCGAGCTCGCTGTCGAGACAGAGGGGGTCTGCGGCCGGGTCGCCCAACTGGTCGATCACGAGGGCGATCGGGGCGAGCCCATCGTGTTCGGCGGCGAAGTCGTCGAGCACGTCGCCGATGAAACTCGCCTCGGGGTCGCCGGGCTGGCCCATCATCATGATGACGAGGGGGAGGCGCGGGGCATCCGCAACGAGCGCGGCCGGCGGCAGGTAGATCTGCGCGGGACGTGCCTCGAAGCCCGACACCGTGTTCGGCACGCCGCCCTGCACGATGCCGACCTCGCCGGTCTCGGGCATGTCGGGTGGCGGGGTCCACGTCGCGTACAGCGGTTCCGCCGGGTCGGCGATCGTCGCCGGGTCGGGAACGGGCGGGTCGATCGTGTCGGCGGTCGAGATGTGGAACATCGAGCCGAGCGTGGGGTTCAGTCCGTATGCGGCGTTCACGCCGAACGCGGCGGTCGCCGAGAACAGCGGGATCGCGAGCAGGGCGATGATCTTGCGCCACCATCGCGAGTGCCAGAGATTCCAGATCGCGACGGAGATGCCGGCGAACGCCGCGGGTACCCAGAGCCACGCCGAATCATCGACCGGGCCGCCGAACGCGTCGAGCACGTTGACGCCGATCCAGAGCGCGGCGATGCCGACGAGCGAGCCCACGATGAGCAGCACGATGACCGTCAGCACCCACGCCCAGCCCGAACCGCGGAAGAGCAGGTAGAGGAAGACCAGTGCCGCGAGCGCGTACATCGCGACCATGAACGGCCCGTCGATCACGTTCAGTTCCCAGATGAGATCCCACACCGTCGCCCCCTCGGCCATGGTCGTGATGGGCACAGCGTACCGACCGCGCGCTCGTTCGTGGTCGCGCCCGCCCGTAGGATGGTGACACCGTGTCGTTTTCCGGCCTCACGCCCGATTCCGACTGTCTCGCCCGATCCCCAGGACCATTGGAGCCACCGTGGCCGCACCCAGCCGTCTCGAATCCGTCATCGCCCTCGCCCAGCACCGGGGGTTCGTCTTCCAGGCCGGCGAGATCTACGGCGGATCCCGTTCCGCGTGGGACTACGGCCCCCTCGGCGTCGAGCTCAAGGAGAACATCAAGCGGCAGTGGTGGCGCTACATGGTCACCGGTCGCGACGACGTCGTCGGTCTCGACTCGAGCGTCATCCTGCCGAAGCAGGTCTGGATCGCCTCCGGGCACGTCGGCGTCTTCACCGACCCGCTCGTCGAGTGCCTGCACTGCCACAAGCGCTTCCGCGAAGACCACCTGCTCGAGGCCTTCGAGGAGAAGAAGGGCCGCGCCCCCGAGAACGGCATGGGCGACATCGCCTGCCCGAACTGCGGCACCCGCGGTCAGTGGACCCCGCCGCGCGACTTCAACATGATGCTGCAGACCTACCTGGGTCCGGTTCAGGATGAATCGGGGCTGCACTACCTCCGCCCAGAGACGGCGCAGGGCATCTTCACGAACTTCGCGAACGTGCTGCAGGCCGCTCGCATGAAGCCGCCGTTCGGCATCGGCCAGATCGGCAAGTCGTTCCGCAACGAGATCACGCCCGGAAACTTCATCTTCCGCACGCGCGAGTTCGAGCAGATGGAACTCGAGTTCTTCGTCGAGCCCGGCACCGACGACCAGTGGTTCGAGTACTGGCTCGACTACCGCTGGGACTGGTACGTCGACCTCGGTGTCGACCCCGCGAACCTGCGTCGCTTCGAACACCCCGCAGAGAAGCTGTCGCACTACTCGAAGCGCACCGTCGACATCGAGTACCGCTTCGGCTTCACGGGTGGCGAGTGGGGCGAGCTCGAGGGCGTCGCGAACCGCACCGACTTCGACCTCACGACCCACTCGGAGCACTCGGGCAAGGAGCTCTCGTACTTCGACCAGTCGAAGAACGAGCGTTGGATCCCCTACGTGATCGAGCCCGCAGCCGGTCTCACCCGCTCGCTCATGGCGTTCCTCGTCGACGCGTACCACGTCGAAGAGGTGCCGAACGCGAAGGGCGGCGTCGACACCCGCACCGTGCTGCGCCTCGACCCGCGTCTCGCCCCGGTGAAGGCGGCCGTGCTTCCGCTGAGCCGCAACGAGAAGCTGTCGCCGCTCGCTCGCGAGGTCGCCGCGTCGCTGCGCAAGCACTGGAACGTCGACTTCGACGACGCCGGTGCCATCGGTCGCCGCTACCGTCGTCAGGACGAGATCGGCACGCCGTTCTGCATCACGGTCGACTTCGACTCGCTCGACGACAACGCCGTGACGGTGCGCGAGCGCGACAGCATGGAGCAGGTGCGCGTGCCGCTCGCCGAGCTCGAGGGCTTCCTGGCCTCGCGCCTCGTCGGCGCGTAGCGCGGGACGGGTGGGCTCGACCCACGGCGCATTCGCGTCGTAGGTTGGGCTCCCACCCCTCACACACCAGCTCGACCTGCGCAGAGCCCTACCCTGCGGCTGAGAACTCGCATTCCGGCGCCGTCGCCGCTACAGGCGCAGGCGCAGGTACAGGCGCGTGTGCCTGCGCAAGCGCGACTCGCGTCGGATCGACCGGGTTGATGATGTCTGCGGGCGTCTTCGGTCGCATCAGCCTCGGCGTCTGCTCTGGATCGACGCCGGCCGGCGGGATGAGCCAGTAGTTCGTGCCGGTGCGCCGAACCTCCCATCCCTGGTTGTGATACCGCAGATGGTCTCTCCGGCAGAGCAGGATGCCGTCGGCGAGATCGGTGCGCCCGCCGTCGCGCTGCCAATGGTCGATGTGGTGCGCCTCGGTCCACGAGGGCGGACGCGTGCACTCGGGGTCGAGGCAGCCGCCGTCACGAACCGCGATCGCCGCCTTCTGCCTGTCGGTGAAGAGCCGCTCGTCGCGACCGAGGTCGAGGCACGCGCCGTCGTCATCGAACAGGACCGGCAGGTAGCCCTCGCAGAGCCCCGTGTGGATATCGACGATCGGGATGCGATCGGGATGCCCCTCGATGATTCCCGAGCCGTCGCCCGTGCTGAGCGAGTCGGCGTTCACCACGAGACGGACCGACGGCTTCTTGTCGTTGAGCACGCGGGTGGGGTCGACGCTCGCTCCAGCGCGGAGCAGTTGCACGAGGCCTTCGGCCGCATCGCGCTCCCGCGTCACACGCGCGTCGGCGAAGGCCGCATCGCCGCGCACCGGATCGCCGAAGCCGCGCCGCACCGGTGCGGCCGTGCGCCGAGGGTGGGTGAGTTGATCGAACACCGCCTTGACGAGCATGCCGCTCTCGGCGTCGAGCTCGAACTCGCCGCGCACCATGCCGTCGGGCTTCACCCACACTCGCCAGAACTGCTGCTCGCGCTGGTGCTCGGAACGTGCGGCCACGCCCGCGGCATCGATGCGATCGCGTGCCTGACGCGCGAGACGACGAGCTGCATCGGCATGCAGGCCCCGGCTCTCGGCCATGACGCTCGTGAGCACCGAAGCCAATGCCGAGGCCAACGCCGGCTCGTCGGCTTCGCCGCCGGGTTCACCGAGCCCGGAACGGATCGCATCGGCGACCGCCACGGTCAGCACCCCACTTGCCATTGGACGACTCAACTCCGAGAACCACGGCGCGACCGGTTCGGGTACGAGCGCGGCGAGCTCGGGATCATCGCGCCGCGCGAGCTCGAGCTCAGCGGCCGCTTCGGTCTCGGCGACCATGCGCCCCACCCCGACCAGAGCGATGGTCTCGCGCTTCGACGAGTGCGTGATGGACTGCAGCAGCTCGCCCGCGTTCGCATGGCCGTTGCGCTGCGCGAGCCCATGAAGCCCGAACGCGACCTTCGATCGGCGCACGATCTCGGCGGCAGCGAGCGCCTGCGCCCGCTCGACCTCGTGCCTGAGTGCCGTGATCGCCTCGACGGCATCGACGAGGGCGCGGTCGTCGAGCGCGCTGAAGGCGCTCGACGACGGTGCGCACGACGACATCAGGGCGGTCAGACCGCTGAAGTCGGGGAGCGCTTCGGCCATGTTCCATTGTCTCGCGGGAGGCCGACATTCGAACATACGTTCCACAGATTGTGGATAACCCTGTGGAGAACATGGTAGGAGGGAACGCGCGAACGAATGACCGCCCACCCCGCGCCGCCTACCCCCGAGCCGCCGCCCACTCCCGACGCAACAGGCCGTAGAGTGCCGTGTCCTGCCATTCGCCGTCGTTGTACTGCTCTTCGAGGATCGTCGCCTCGCGTCGCATGCCGAGCCGTTCGCATAGCGCCGCGGACGCCGCGTTGCGCGCGTCGAGGAACGCCTGGATGCGGTGCGGATGGAGCGTCTCGAACGCGAAGTCCCTGATCGCGACGGCCGCCTCGCGGGCGTAGCCCTTGCCCTGGAAGTCGGGGTGCACGACCCATCCGAGCTCGAGCTGCGCGTGCTTGGCGCTCGAGACCCGCACCATCATGTCGCCGATCACCCGGTCGCGCACGGCAGCGGCGGCCGACGCAGCGACAGCCGACGCGTCGGCCGCCGAGTCGTCGACCGACGGCGTGCCCGGCAGCGTCATCGCGAGCACGAAGAAATCGCCGTCGTCCGCGAGCACACGCGCGGCGGCGCGCTTCGCCGTGTGCTCGTACGCCTCGGCGCGATCGCGCAACGGCCAGGGCAGGTACTTGAGCACGTCGGGGATGCGCTGGTATTCGAACACGTCGGGGGCATCGGATGCCTCGAGCGGCCGCAGCACGAGACGCTCCGTGCTGATCGGCGTCTCGGTCAGCGCGGTCGCGTCGAAGGGGAATCGCAGTGCGGGCGGGCCGTCGGCCGCAGCCGCGGCTGCGCGCTCGTGCGGAGGGGTGGTCGCGAGGTCAGGCGTGGCGTTCTCGTGCATCGTCACGAAGCGTACCGCGCGCCTCCGACGTGCGTGCCGCGGCATCCGCTTCGGGGGCGACGCCGAAGATCGCGGCGATGCCGTCGATCCAGGCCTGCTGCTCGCCGGCCCGCGCGAGTTCGCGCGAGCGCACCATGGGGGTGTGCAGCAGCACGCCCGCCATGTGGCGCAGGGCCTCTTCGGTGCGGCCGTCGGCGTCGCCGCGTGCGCGGGCGCGTTCGATCTCTCCGTCGAGCAGGTCGAAGACATGGCGCCGAAGGGCGACGACGGCCGGGGCGAGGTCCTGCTCTTCGCGGGCCTCGCCGAAGGCCCGGGCCGCTCCGCCGACGATCGCGCGCGCGGCATCCGTCGCACCGAACTCCTCGAGCGGGGCGTGGATGCGGATCGTCTCGAGGTCGAGCAGTTCGACGCCCTGCACCTCGACGACGTCGGGAGCGATGTTGCGGGGGAGCCCGAGGTCGATCACGAGCTGACGTTCGACCGGGGCCTCGGCGGGGCCGGTGACGAGGCTGAGTGAGACCGGGCAGCCCGCGCCGGCCGGCTCGGCGGCTTCAGCGCCGCCGACACCGGCGATCGACACGGCACCGGCAGCGGATGCCGCGAAAGCCGCCCGGCCCGCTTCGAGCAGGGCCCGGTCGACGACGTGGTGCTCGGCCGTGGTGCACGTGACGATGACGTCGGAGGTCGCTGCGGCCGCGGCGACCTCGTGACGTCCGACGGCGTCGATGCCGTGGTTCGCCGCGAACTTCGCCGCGCGGCCCGAGGGGGAGTGGACGCGCACGTCGGTGACGCCGCGGTCGCGGAGCGCGGCGAGCGAGGCGCCGGCGAAGCGGCCGGTGCCGACGAGCAGCACGCGTGTGGCCGCCCAGTCGGTGATGCGGCTCTCGGCGAGTTCGAGCGCGAGGCGCACGACCGAGCGGCCCTCGTTGCCGATGCCGGTCTCGTTCTTCACGCGGCGCGAGATCTGCGAGGCGCGCTGGAAGAGCCGTTCGAGGTCGGGTGTCGTGGTGCCCTCGGTGCGAGCGCGCTCGAGCGAGCGGCGCACCTGGCCTGCGATCTCGCCCTCGCCGACGACGACCGACTCGAGGCCCGACGCGACCGCGAAGAGATGGCCGGCGACGGCGTTGCCGTGCACGAAGCCGAACGTCGAGCGCAGTTCCTCGGGTTCGAGGCCGGCCACGGCGCCCACCGATCGGATCGCCTCGTGCACGGCCGGCACAGGCGAGTCGCCCTCTGCCGCGTCGAGGTCGAGGTACGCCTCGAAGCGGTTGCAGGTGGCGACGACGACGGCACCCTGCACGGAGGGGTGGCCCTCTCGGATGCGGGGGCCGGCGGCGTCCGCGGTCACTGAGAGACGCTCGAGCATGTCGAACCCGGCGTTCTTGTGACTCGCGGTGAGGCAGATGAGCACGAAGGGATTCTACTCGCCGTCGAATCAGGGTTCGCCCAGAGCGACTTCGAGGGAAACTCAGCGGGCGGCGAGTGCCGCGTTCTGCGGGATGATCTGGATCGGCGCGGTGAGCGGCGGCACCTCGAGTCCTTCGGCCGCGAGCGCCTCGCGGTGCTTCGCCTTCCAGCTGCGCACGACAGCGAAGAAGGGAGCGTCGGAGAGCGCGTAGCGACCCGGTCGCTCCGCCGCGAGCACGATCGGCAGTTCGACGCTCACGCCGCCGCGACGCACGCGCAGCACGAGCACCGAGAGCACGGTCTCGCCGGCGATGATCGAGTCGCTCCGGATGCCGCGGACCTCGCGCCAGGCGAAGTGCACGGCTCGTCGGGGACGACGCCCGCCGTTCCAGAACGCGACGCCGAGTTCGTCGGCCACGATCGAGTAGCGGGCCGCGAGCTTGATGTGCTGCGCGTCATCCGCGGTCAGTTCACCCAGTCGCGCGACGAGATCACGGCGACGGATGCCGCAGCTCACCTCGCCGCGAACGCTGGCCTCGAGTGCGCGGCGACGCGACCGGGCACGGCCCAGCTCGCCGAGGCGCACGAGGAGCCAGATCATCGCGGCGAGGGCGGCGAGCACCGCGACGCCGAGGGTGATGCGCTCGTCGCCGGGGATCTCGGGCAGTCGGAACATGAAGCGGTCGAGGAATCCCGAGCCTGCGATGAGCGCGCCGATGACGATCGCGGCGGCGGCGGCGACCATGAAGGTGACGCCGGTTCGATGCGGTGCGGCGGGGTTCATCGGCCGGCCCGCAGGGCTCGGGACGACGTGATGCAGCATGGCGGGTAGGACGAATGCAGTTGGGGCATGGGCTTCTCCGTGGGTGCGGAGGCGCACGGGTTGGGGGACTCGCGCGTCGTCGTGCTCGGGGGCGCACAACGTCTCGACCATAGCGCTGATGGGAGCGCGAATGTAAGGCTTCCGAACCAATCGGTCGACGTGCGCGCTGGCCCTACCCCTCCGCCGCGGCCTTGATCGTGCGCAGGCGGCGCTCCCAGCCCTGGGCGAGGGTGTCGAGGTCGCGGGCGAGGGTGCTCAGTCGCGATCCGATCGCGCGGTAGCGCACCTCGCGGCCGTGGATCTCGGTCTCGACGAGTCCGGCATCGCGGAGCACCTCGAGATGCCGTGCGACGGCCTGTCGGCTGATCGGCCGGTCGGCGGCGAGCGTCGTCGCCGAGGCGGGCGCGGTGCCGAGCCGTTGCAGGAGCTCCCACCGCGTGTCGTCGCCCAGGGCGGCGAACGCAGCGGGGAGGCTCTCGGCGCCGAGGCGCTCGGTGCTCGGCGTCATCGGTCGACCGCGGTCTCGTTCGCGAGGTGGTCGCGCGCGAATCCCAGCTCGATCGCCCAGCCCTCGGTGTTGCCGTCGAACATGCGGCGCCGCTCCTCGGCGCTGCGGTCGAGGCCCTCGAAGCCGCTCTCGGCGACACGCAGCACGACGCCGCCGTCGGTGCGTTCCTCGATCCAGAACTCGACGAGCGTCGAGACGAGCGGGTCGCGCTCGGGGTCGGGTTCGGCGGCTGCCGGCGTCGCGTTGAACCAGCGGAAGGCGGCGTAGCGCGGGGCGTCCAGCGACTCGACCGCGAGCGTGAACGCGCCGTGCTTCTCGTCGTGCACGACGACGCGCGAGCCCTGCTCCTCGATGCGGTGCTCGACGATGCGGTCGTCGTTGATCCACCATCCCGCGGTGGAGACGAGCTCCCACACGCGCTCCGCCGAGGCGTCGATGTCGATCTGCTGTTCGATCCGGTCGAGTGACCCGATGGTCGTGCCGTTCATGCGTCCTCCTCGATTGCCGTACCGGTGTCGTGCCGTGCAACTCATGCGCAACGCGAGTGTTGCACCGATCACTCAGGCGTGCAACTGTTTTGTTGCACTTCGAGCGAGTTCCCCATGCCGATGGGCGCAGATCTCAGTGCTCGTCGGGGTGGCATCCGATCGACGATCTTCACTCAGCCGGATACGAGACAATGTCAGTGCTCGTTGGTGCTGCATCCGATCGCCGATCTTCACTCAGCCGGATACGAGACAATGTCAGTGCTCGTTGGTGCTGCATCCGATCGCCGATCTTCACTCAGCCGGATACGAGACAATGTCAGTGCTCGTTGGTGCTGCATCCGATCGCCGATCTTCACTCAGCCGGATACGAGACAATGTCAGGCGTGATCCTCTCCCCGCAGCATCCGCTCTCCGCCGGCCTGACCTCCGACTCGCGACTCGTGCGCGCATACAGAGGAGAGCGCTCCGACGCCACGCCCGTGTGGTTCATGCGCCAGGCCGGTCGCTCGCTGCCCGAGTACCGCGACCTCCGCGTCGGCACCCGCATGCTCGACGCCTGCCTCGATCCCGCGATGGCGAGCGAGATCACGCTGCAGCCCGTGCGCCGCCACAAGGTCGACGCGGGCATCTTCTTCAGCGACATCGTCGTGCCGCTGAAGCTCGTGGGCGTCGACGTCGAGATCCAGCCCGGTCGCGGACCGGTCTTCGGCAGGGCCTACGCGGATGCCGCGGGCGTCGCCGAACTCACGGCGATCGACCCTGCGCGGCTCGACGAGACATCCGCCCCCATCACCGAGGCCGTCGCGCGCACGGTCGCCGAGCTGAACACGACCGTGCCCGCCGGGTCGATCTCGACCGGCTCGGTCTCGACCGGCTCGGTCTCGACAGGCTCGACCAGCAGGGGGAGCACCCCGCTCATCGGCTTCGCCGGTGCCCCCTTCACCCTCGCCGCATATCTCACCGAGGGCGGCCCCTCGAAGGACCACCTCGCCGCCCGCACGCTCATGCACGCCGACCCGGGCGCCTGGCGCGCGCTCATGGACTGGACCGCCGAGCTCACCGGCCGCTTCCTGCGCACGCAGGTGCTCGCCGGGGCATCCGCTGCCCAGCTCTTCGACTCGTGGGCCGGCGCGATCTCGCTCGCCGACTACGAGACGCACGTCGCCCCCGCCTCGGCGGCGGCCCTCGCCCACGTGCACGACCTCGCCTACGAGACGACGGATGCCTCGGGCGCCTCGTCCACCCGCAGCGTTCCCGTCGTGCACTTCGGCGTCGGCACCGGCGAGCTGCTCGGCGCGATGCACGGCATCGGCGTCGACACGGTCGGCGTCGACTACCGCATCCCGCTCGACGTCGCCGTGCAGCGCGTGGGCGAGGGCGTGCCGCTGCAGGGCAACCTCGATCCGGCGCTGCTCGCCGCCCCCTGGCCCGTGCTCGAGGCCGCCGTGCGCGACGTGCTGCGCCGCGGCGAGGCCGCCCCCGCCCACGTCTTCAACCTCGGCCACGGCGTGCCGCCCGAGACCGACCCGACCGTGCTGACGCGCGTCGTCGAGCTCGTGCACGAGGCATCGGCATGAGCGACGCGATGACGCCGGGGACGGCACCCGGCGCCGTGCCCGCAGCCGACCCGGCCGCAGCGCCCGTCGTCGAACGCGCGACCGCCGACGTCGTCGTGATCGGCGGCGGCGTCGCGGGCCTCGTCGCCGCACTCGAGTGCGCGAAGGTCGGCCTGCAGGTCACCGTGCTCGAGCGCCGCGACGAACTGGGCGGATGCGTCGGCCGCATCGAACTCGACGGCCTGAGCCTCGACAGCGGGGCCGAGTCGTTCGCGACCCGCGGCGGCGCCGTCGCCGAACTGCTCGGCTCCCTCGGCCTCGACGCCGACATCGAGAACCCGAACCCCGCGGGCGCCTGGCTCGTGATGCCCGGCAAGCAGGGCCTCGACGCGGCACCGCTGCCGAAGACGGGCATGCTCGGCATCCCGTCGAACCCGCTCGGCGACGACGTGCGCCGCATCATCGGCTGGAACGGCGCGATCCGCGCCTACGTCGATCGGGTGAAGCCGATCCTCACCATCGGGCGCGCCCGCAGCCTCGGCGAGCTCGTGCGCTCGCGCATGGGCCAGGCCGTGCTCGACCGGCTCGTCACCCCGATCTCCGCCGGCGTCTACTCCTCGAATCCCGACGACCTCGACCTCGACATCGTCGCCCCCGGGCTCAACGAGGCGATGACCCGCACCGGCTCGCTCTCGGGCGGCGTCGGGCAACTCCTCGAGGAGCGCAAGGCCGGCACCGCCGTGCGCGGCATCCGGGGCGGCATGCACCGCCTCGTCGACGCCCTCGAGCACGAACTCGCCCGGTTCGGCGTCACGATCGTGCGCGGCGCCGAGGTCACCGGGCTCGAGCGCGACGGGTCCGCGGGAGCAGGCTCCGAGGCACCCGGATGGGTCGTCACCGCGACGACCGAGGCGGGCGAGCTGCTCGTGACCGCTCCCGATGTCGTGCTCGCGGCCTCCGGCCACGCGGCCCTCGCCCTCGTCGACGACGCGCTCGACGGCTGGACGCACACGAGCGGCTCCGACGGCGGGGCGTGGCCCCCCGCGGCATCCGTCGAACTCGTCACCCTCGTGCTCGACGCGCCCGAGCTCGACGCCGCCCCGCGTGGAACCGGCGTGCTCGTCGCCGCCGACGCGCCCGGGGTGACGGCGAAGGCCCTCACGCACTCGACCGCGAAGTGGTCGTGGCTCGCCGAGCAGGCGGGCGGCCGCCACGTCGTGCGCCTCTCCTACGGGCGCGCCGGTGCGGCGAACCCGCTCGACGGGCGCACCGACGCCGAGGTCGCCGAGCTCGCACTCGCCGATGCCGCGCTGCTCCTCGGCGTGCCCCTCGACGAGCGGATGCTCCGCGCCTCGGGCCGCACCGTGTGGCGCGACGCCATCTCGCAGGCGGCCATCGGCCAGCGCGAGCGGGTGCACGCCCTCGAGGACGCCCTCGCGGCCGAGCCCGGCATCGAGGCGACCGGTTCGTGGGTCGCGGGCACCGGTCTCGCCTCCGTCGTGCCGCACGCGCTGGAGGCCGCTCGTCGCATCCGGCATCGCCGGGTGCAGCCCGACGGCAACGCATAGCCGGAACGGAATATTTCGACGCAACCCCCTTGCGCCGCCTCGTGCGGGGTCTACGCTGGAAACGTCGCTGTGGTGAATCACAGGGGGAGATGGGGTGCACATGAAAGGCAAGATCCTCTTCGTCGTGGGGCTCGGAGTCGGCTACGTGCTCGGTACGCGCGCCGGTCGAGAGCGCTACGAGCAGATCCGCAAGGCGGCCGAGGGCGTGTGGAACACGCCGGTCGTGCAGCAGGGCGTCGACACCGTGAAGGGGTTCGCGGCCGAGAAGGTCGGCGACCTCTCGGACACCGTGCTCGACGGCGTGAAGTCGCTCATCGGCAACGCGACCCGCGGCACCGGCGCCACCAGGAACGACGTGAGCAGCGCGGCGAAGACCGCGAAGCAGAACGTCTCGAAGACCGCCGCCGCAGCGAAGTCCGCCGTCGACAGCGCGGCCTCCGCGCTCGACGACGCGATCGACGACGCCGCAGAGCTCGCGTCATCCGCAGCATCCGGTGCGAAGACCACCGCGACGAGCACGGCGAAGCGCGCCCCGACCAAGCGCAGCACGACGGGCAAGGCCAAGCCCGCCGCATCCGACTCCTGAACACGGTGGTGATTCTGCGATGACCGCGCCCTCGAACGACGACCGCTCACTCTTCACGCTGATCGGCGACCTGCCCGACACGATCTCGTCGCTCGTGCGCGCCGAGATCGACCAGATCAAGGCCGAGGTCTCGTACAAGGTCAAGCACTTCGGCATCGGCTCGGGGCTCGTCGCAGGCGCCGCCGTCGTCGGCGTCTTCCTGCTCTTCACGCTCATCACCACGGCGATCTTCGCGCTGGCGCTCGTGATGCCGGCGTGGGCCGCCGCGCTCACCGTCTCGGGCGTGCTGCTGCTGATCATCGCGATCCTGCTGTGGATCGCCTACATCAACTTCAAGCGGGGTTCGGAGCCCCTCGAGTCGGTCGAGAGCCTGAAGGCCGACCTCGATGCCCTGAAGGGAACGGGTGACTATGACCGCCGCTTCTGATGCCACCGGCTCCAGCCTCTCGAAGCGCGACAGCGCCGCACGCGAGCGCAACCTCACGCGCGTGCAGGCGAAGATCGCCTCCCAGCAGGCCCGTGCCGAGTTCGCCGAGACGCTGAACGCGCTCGAAGACAAGCTCAACGTGCCGAAGCAGGTCGGCATCCGCACCGAGCGCGCCAAGCGCAAGCTGCGCCGCTTCGCCGACGAGCAGCCCATTGCGGCGGTCGTCGTGGCCGTCGGCGTCGTGGCCGCCGTCGGCATCGGCGTGTGGCTCGTCGTGCGGTCGAAGCTCGACTGATCGCGCCGTGGCCTCAGCCACCACCGGCACCACCGTGGACCGGGTCGCGGATCTCATCCGGGCCGAGATCCTGAGCGGGGTGCTCGCCCCCGACACGCCCCTCCGCGAGGAGGCCGCGGCCGAGCAGTTCGGGGTCTCCCGCCACACCGTGCGCGCCGCGTTCCAGCGGCTCGTCGCCGAGCGGCTCGCCGTCGCGGAGGCCTATCGCGGTGTGCGGGTCGCGAGCTTCGATCGCGCCCACGTGATCGCGCTGCAGCAGTTGCGCGCCGCGCTCGAGGTCGAGGCCGTTCGCATCGTCGGCGAGCGTCACGGCGAGGCCTGGCCCGACGAGGTGCTGGCGCCGGCGCGAGCGACGCTCGACGCGCTCGATCGGCTCGCCGACGGCGGCGGCGACGGCTACCCCGACGACGCAGGCGAGGGCATCGACTGGCTCGAGGTCGAGCGCCTGCACGCCGAGTTCCATCATGCGATCGTCGCGGCATCGGCGAGCCCTCGCATCATCGAGGCGCACGCCGCGCTCGGCAGCGAGCTGCTGCTCTTCCTGCTGCACGTGCGTCCGCACTACACGCTCGACACGCTCATCGAGGAGCACCGCGCCCTGCTCGACGAGCTCCCGACCCGCGGCGGCGACGCCGTACGGGAGCATCTCGAGCACTCCACCAGACTCCTCATCGGCGCCTGACGCGACCGCGCCGGGCCGGAAGGAAGGAGCCGTCGAAATGACGGAACAGCCCGACACGACGCCCGCGCCCGGAGACGGCGATGCGACGACGGCCTTCGCGGAACGCGTCTTCGGCGACATGCTCGGCGCGTTCGAACTGCTCAGCATCCACCTCGGCGATCGGCTCGGCTGGTACCGTGCGCTCGCCGACGGAGGGCCGCTCGACCCGCCCACGCTCGCCGAGCGCACGGGAACCTACGAGCGCTACGCCCGCGAGTGGCTCGAGCAGCAGGCCGTCTACGGCATCCTCACCGTCGACGACGCCGAGCCCGGGGCATCCGACCGCCGATTCGCCCTGCCGCCGGCGCATGCCGATGCCCTCGTGAATCCCGACTCGCTCGACTACGTCGCTCCCCTCGGACGCTTCATCGCCGCGGTCGGCGCGCAACTCGGGCCGCTGCTCGAGGCGTACCGGTCGGGCGGGGGCGTCTCGTGGGCGCAGCTCGGCGATGAGGCGCGATCGGCGCAGGGCGACATCAACCGGCCGTGGTTCCTGCACCGGCTCGGCGACGCGCTCGCGAGCGTCCCGTCGCTGCATGACGTGCTCTCGCGGCCCGGCGCGCGCATCGCCGACATCGGAATGGGGCACGGCTGGTCGTCGATCGCCCTGGCACGGGCGTACCCGTCTGCGCGGGTCGAGGGCTTCGACGTCGACGCCGAATCGGTCGTCGCCGCACGCAGGCACGCCGATGAGGCGCATGTCGGCGACCGGGTGCGGTTCCACCACGTCGCGGGCGAGGGCATTCCGCAGGAGGCCGTCTTCGACGCGGCGTTCGTGTTCGAGGCGCTGCACGACATGCCGTTCCCGGTCGAGGTGCTGACCTCGATCAGGCGCGCCGTGAAGCGCGACGGCGAGGTCGTGATCATGGACGAGGCGGTGGCCGAGGCGTTCGCACCCGACGGCGACGACGTCGAGCGCATCATGTACGGCTACAGCATCTTCATGTGCCTGCCCGATGGGCTGTCCATGCCCGGGTCAGTCGGCACGGGAACCGTGATGCGCCAGTCGACCCTCGAGCGATACGCCCGCGAGGCAGGGTTCTCCGGCATCGAACTGCTGACGATCGAGGAGTTCGCGTTCTTCCGCTTCACACGGCTGCTCCACTGAGCGGATGCCGCGGCATCGCGGGGTCATGCCGTGATGGCGGCGTACCAGATGAGCAGCATGGTCACCAGGAATCCGACGACGTAGTTGATGGCGAGGAACCATCGCCACCCGGCGTTCGCCCGACCCGACGAGGCATCGGTGACGCCGGCGAACGGCGCGGCCGCGGCGATGTACGGCACCACCAGCACTGCGGCGAGCGGGCCGGGCCATGTCGTGGCGAGCATGAGCACGCCGGCCATCACCCACATGGCGATCGCGAACCGAACGGTCCGGCGCGCCCCGAGCGCGGTCGCGATCGAGGCGATGCCTGCTGCGCGGTCGGGCACGACGTCCTGCACGGCGCCGAAGGCGTGACTCGCGATGCCCCAGGCCAGGAATGCGAGGAGCAGGGCGAGCAGGGGAGGGGTGAACGCCGCGCCCGCGAGCACGAGCCCGTAGATCGCCGGGCTCACGAAGTGCACGCTCGAGGTCAGCGAGTCGAGGAACGGCACCTCCTTGAAGCGCAGCCCGGGCACCGAGTAGGCCGCGACCGCGAAGAGGCTCACCGCGAGCACGGCCCACGACGCCGGGTCGCCGAGGGCGAGCAGCACGACGACGAACGGCGCGCAGGTCGCGATGGCGGCGACGATGGTCAAGCGATGCCGATCCGGCACGAGGAGTGCTCCCTCGACGCCGCCCTTGCGCGGGTTCGCGGCGTCGGAGGCGTAGTCGAAGACATCGTTCACGCCGTACATCGCGAGGTTGTACGGCACGAGGAAGAAGAGCGAGCCGACGATGAACGCGACGTCGATCTCGCGGGTCGTGAGGAGGTACGCGGCTGCGAAGGGGAACGCGGTGTTCACCCAGCTCAGCGGACGGGACGCGGTGACCAGGTCGGCGATCGCGCTGCGGCGGCTGGTCTCAGTCGACATCGGTTCGTTCCCCCATCAGATTCCAGAGTCCGCTGAGGAGGAGGACCCCGGCGATCGGGTAGGCGAGGTCCTCGACCGGGGCGAGCCAGAGGCGAACGCCCCAGATGTGCGCATCGGCGTAGTCGAACAGACCCGTCGCGATCATGATCGAGTCGAACGCGATCGTGAGCACGACGAGCACGAGCGCGGAGACGACCAGCGCGAGCCCGTGACCGTGCGGAGCCCGACGCCACCCGAGGGCGGCGACGGCGGCCGCCACCGCGAGGAACACGGCCGAGAGCGCTGCGTAGGTCACCCGCGCACCTGCCTCGCCGCGATCAGGCGCAGCGCGCCCGTGTAGAGCACGAGTGTCAGGTAACAGAGGAACCCGAGGAACACGAGCTCCTCGAGCGGCAGCTCGGGGGCGAGCAGGATGCCGGTGCTCACCGCGTTCTCGGCACGGTGGAAAATGCCGAGGCCGATGCCGGCGACATCCCAAGCGAGGAAGAACGCGAGTCCGGCGGCGAGCACGACGATGGCCCGCACGCGCCGACCCGACGCCCCGAACACCAGGTGGAATCGGGCGTCGAGCAGTGCCATGCACGCGATGCCGGCGAGCAGCACGCCGAGGTAGACGAGACTCATGCCGGCACCCGCCGCACCTCGGGCTCGGCCATCGGGCCGGCGCCGCGCTCGCCGCGCAGCGCCTTCGCCACGAGCTCGGCGCTGATGAGGCACATCGGCAGGCCGATGCCGGGCACGGTGGTCGCTCCGGCGAAGTACAGGTCCCGCACCGTGCTCGATGCGGTGCGCCCCCGCAGGAAGGCGCTCTGGCGCAGCACGTGCGCCGGTCCGAGCGCCGAGCCGCGCCACGAGTTGAGGTCGGACTCGAAGTCGCCCGGGCCGATGGTGCGGCGCACCACGACTCGGTCCGCGAGGTCGGGCACGCCCGCCCACGCCGCGATCTGGGCGATCGCGGCGTCGGCGATGCGCTCGACCGATGCATCACCGCCGCCGTCGATGCCCCCGCGGCCGATCGCCGGGTCGGCGGGCACCGGCACGAGCACGAAGAGGTTCTCGTGACCCGGCGGTGCCGCCGACGGGTCGGTCGCGCTCGCCCGGCACACGTAGAGCGACGCCGGGTCGGGCACCGAGGGCGAGTCGCCGAAGATGCGATCGAAGTTCGCCGCCCAGTCCTCGGTGAACAGCAGCGTGTGATGCAGCAGTTGCGGCAGGTCGCCGTGCACACCGAGCATCACGAGCACCGCGCCCGGGCCGGGGTCGGCTCGGCGCCACGAGGCATCCGATCGGCTTCGCGACTCGGGAGGCAGCAGGGCCGTCTCGGTGTGGTGCAGGTCGGCGGCCGAGACGACGAGGTCGACCTCGACCTCGTGCGCCGCGCCATCCCGATCGACGTGGACGATGCCGCGCGCCGCGCCCGACTCCACGGTGATGCTCGTGACGCGGGCGTCCGTCACGATGCGGGCCCCGGCCCGCCGCGCCAGTCGGGCGACGCTGTCGATGACCTCGCGGAAGCCGCCCTGCGGGTAGAAGACCCCGTCGTCGAGGTCGAAGTGGCTCATCAGGTGGTAGAGGCTCGGAGCGGCCGACGGCGAGGTGCCGAGGAACACGGCGGGGTAGCCGAGCACCTTGCGCAGGCGATCGTCGCTGAAGCTGCCGGCGATGAACCGGTCGAGCGGCTGCAGCAGCAGGCGGCCCAGGCGGCCGAGACGCCGCAGCACCGGCGGCACGAGCAGGGTGCCCGGCGAGGAGAAGTCGTTGTAGAGGAAGTGGTCGAGCGCGAGACGCGTCGTCTCCTCGGCGGAGTCGAGGTAGTGCTCGAGGCGTCGCCCGGCGCCGGGCTCGATCGCCTCGAACGCCGCAGCGGATGCCTCCCGGTCGGCCACGAGGTCGAGCGGCTCCGTCCGGCCCTCGAAGAAGACCCGGTAACCCGGCTCGAGCCGTACGAGGTCGAGCTCGGCAGCGGCGCTCGTGCCCATCAGCCGGTAGAAGTGCTCGAACACCTCGGGCATGAGGTACCACGACGGCCCGGTGTCGAAGCGGAAGCCGCGGGCGTCCCACCGTCCGGCGCGACCGCCGACGCCGTCGTGCGCCTCGTAGACCGTGACCTCGTGCCCGTCGCGGGCCAGCAGCGCCGCGGTGGCGAGGCCGGCGATACCGCCCCCGACGACCGCCACCCGGCTCATGCCGGTGCCCCGGGCAGCGGTGCCCGATCGGCCGCGGGCGTGGGCGTGGCGGCCGGGCGTCGCGGCCGCGTGCCGGCGGCTCTGGCGAGCAGCACGAGCTTCTGCGGCGTCGGCACCCTGATCCTGGTCGTGAGCAGCTCGCGCGCCGGTGTGCGGCGGAGCCGCGCCGACAGGGCGGAGAACAGGGCGTGTGCGGCGGCGACGGCCCTGCGGCATCCGCTCGGCAGCTCGGCGATCACCTCGCCGGCGATCGCGAGGTCGCGATCGAGGTCGTCGAGCAGCCTCAGCTTGTCGGCCTCGCTCAGACGTGCGGGGTCGATGCCGGGGAAGTAGCGGCGGCCGAGGGAACCGTAGTCGTCGGCGAGATCGCGCAGGAAGTTCACCTTCTGGAACGCGGCGCCGAGGTGGCGGGCGCCGCGCTGCCAGCGCGCGTCGCGCTCGGCGTCGTCGGGAAGTCCCTCGCTGAAGGCACGCAGGCACATGAGCCCGACGACCTCGGCCGAGCCGTGGATGTACTCGCGAAGCTCGGCTTCGTCGAAGTCCACCGGGTCGAGGTCGCGCCGCATCGACGCGAAGAACGGTCGGGTCAGCTCGCGCCCGAACCCCGTGGTGCGTGCGGTTCGTGCGAAGGCGTGCACGACGAGGTTCGAGCTGTACCCGCGCGCGATCGCCTGCTCGGTCTCGACCTCGAGGGCGTCGAGCATCGCACGCCGCTCATCGGGTGCCAGCCCCGCCTCCTCGGCGGGGCCGTCGACGATCTCGTCGGCGATGCGCACGAGCGCGTATACATCGGCCAGGTGATCGCGCACGGTGCGCGAGCACAGGCGGCTCGCGAGTCCGAAGGAGGTGGAGTAGTGCGAGATCACCTGGGCTGAGCCGAGGTGCGCGGTGCGGTCGTAGAGCGCGAGCCCGGTCGGTGCCGCGGTCATCGTGCACGCTCCGCGCAGATGCCGGCGGTGACGGTCAGCGCCTCGTGCAGGTCGTGCGGCAGCTGCGCCGCCGCGATCGCATCGACCGCGGCGGTGCAACGCGCATCGATGAGTCGTTCGACGCGGTCGCGGGCCCCGCTCGACTCGATCGCCCGGCGGAGTCGCGCCGCCCCGGCGTCGTCGAGTTCGGGGCTCCCGAACCCGTGGGCGGCGCGACTCCAGTCCGGGTGCACGCGGGCATACGCGATGAGCAGGGTCTCCTTGCCCTCGCGGAGGTCGGAGAGCACCGACTTGCCGGTGAGCTCCGCCGAGCCGAAGACGCCGAGCACGTCGTCGCGCAGCTGGAACGCGACGCCGAGGTGGCGGCCGATCTCGCCGAGCCGTTCGACCGCGGCGGCGGATGCCCCGCCGAGCACCGCCCCCGCCTGGAGCGGTGCGCTGAACGAGTACGACGCGGTCTTGTTCTCGATCATGGCGAGGATGTCGCGCTCGTCGGGGGCGGCGCCGGCTTGCCGCACGTCGGCGTGCTCGCCCGCGGCCGCGAGGAAGACGCATTCGTCGACGATCTCGAGCACCGAGGCGCGGACGGACCGCGGTGCCTCGAGCTCGGCGACGACTCGCAGCGCGCCGGCGATCAGCAGGTCGCCGGCGAGAATGGCGGATGCCTCGCCGTAGTCGTTCGCCCGATCGACCGGCAGCCCCCGGCCGACCCCGTCGAGCGCGAAGTGGCCGGCGACGTTGGGTGCGCCCCGTCGCACGAGATCGTGGTCGATCACGTCGTCGTGCATGAGGAACGCGGTGTGCAGGAGCTCGAACGCCGAGGCCAGTCTCACCGACTCCGCCGTGCCCGAGCCGGCGAACGCGGCGTGGGCGGCGAGCACGAGCTCGGGACGGATGCGCTTGCCGCCGGCGGCGCCGTCGCGGGCGGCAACCCAGAGCCGCACGTATTCGTCGCCGTGGCGCGCCGCGCGTTCGAGCTGTCGGGCGAAGTAGTCGTCGAGGAACTCCGAGACGGCGACGCCGTCGCGGTCGATTCGTCGATCGAGGGTCGCGCCGATCATGATGCGATGGCCTCGCGCCGGTCGAGGGAGCCTCCGAGGAACGGAAGCAGTTGCGCCTGCAGCACGAACCACGGGCTGAACGCCCACGGAGCGTGTTCGATGGCGGAGGCGAGTCGTCGCGGAGACACCCATGCGAAATCCATGACCTCGCCCGGGTGCGGCTCGAGATCCGAGGCCGCATACGCCGTGTACACGGGGCAGAGCTCGTTCTCGACGAGCCCCGAGGCATCCGTCGCCCGGTAGTGGAAGAACGGGAGCACCGGCTCGATGCCATCGAGCAGGAGTCCGAGTTCGAACTCGCCGCGGCGGCGGATCGCGTGGACCAGGGTCTCCGCGGGCGCCGGATGGCCGCAGAACGAGTTGGTCCAGACCCCCGGCCAGGTCTGCTTCGAGAGCGCGCGGCGGGTCACGAGGAGTTCCTCGCGCTCATTGAACACGTGGCACGAGAAGGCGAGGTGACGCGCGGTGTCTGCGCCGTGCACGCTCGACTTCGGCGCCCGGCCGATGGCCCGGCCGTCGGCGTCGAGCAGGACGACCTCTTCGATGTCGCTGAGGGTCATGATGACTCCACTCGGTGTCTGCTGCTTTGGCTAGTAGTTAGCTTAGCGAGAAATATACATCACTGGCTAGAATCAAGCCATGGCAACTGAGCGGGATGGGCGGCACGACATCGCGGCCGCGATGCACGACCCCCGCATCTCCGACCACGACGAAGAGCTCGTCGACCGTGCGGGCCTCGACGATGAGCAGGTCGACCAGATCGTGCGCGTCATGCAGAGCCTGCGCGGCTGGCACGAGGCCGAGCGCCGCATGAGCGAAGCGTCGAGCCGCTACATGAAGCTGAACCCCACCGACATGCGCGCCCTGCGTTTCCTCATCGCCGCCCGCAACCAGGGCGAGATCGCCACCCCTGGCGCGATCAGCGAGTACCTCGGCATCTCGAGCGCGTCCACGACCAAGCTCCTCGACCGTCTCGAGCGCGGCGGCCACATCGTGCGCGCGCCGCACCCGAGCGATCGGCGCGCGCTCGCCATCTCGGTGACCGACCCCACCCGCATCGTGGCGCGGGAGTCGGTGGGTCGCTTGCACGCTCGACGCTTCGACGCGGCGGCGGCGCTGACCTCCGACGAGCGCGAAGTCGTGATCCGCTTCCTCGACGCGCTCACCGCGACCGAGCGCGATCACGACTGAGCGCGATCAGCGCTGGGGCGGTTCGCCGTCCGCCGTCGGCGGAGCCGCACGCTCCCAGGACGCGACCGGCCCGTCGACGACCACGAAGAGCGGGTGGGCGTCGGGCAGTTCGACGCCGCCCCACTGCGCGGCCAGTTCGGGGCTCCTCGCCGACAGCTTCCGCAGCAGGTGCTCCCACTCGAACGCGAGCTGCCCGCTCGTCACTTCGAGGCGCAGTGCGGGGTCGCTCCGCCGGTGCACCTTGCTCCCATCGAAGCGGTAGCCGCGGGCGGCCGCCTCGTCGGCGATGCCGGCGAGGTGATCGCCGATCGCGCCGAGCGGATCGGGCACCGCACGGAACCGCTCGAGCTGCGGGTGCCGGGTGTAACCCCGGGTCGCGCCCTCGAGCACGGCCTGCGCGAGCAGCGTCTCGCGCCAGCACGCCGTGAGCCCCTGGCGATCGAGGTAACGCGGATGCAGCGACCAGATCCTCATCCGAGAAGCGTACGTGCCCGATCCATCCGTTCCGATGCTCCGCAACCCGGGGCATCCGTCGTCTCTTTTGGCCGATCACGCGGAAAGGGGGAGACTGGTGGCATGTCTTCCCCCGCTGCCGAAGCGGCAGCCGACGCGCTCCGTCCCGAATCCGAAACCGCCGATTCTCCCGAGGGCTTCACGGTATTCGCCGTGTTCCGCCGCGATCCGGCGAGGCCAGACGACTACGACGGCCACGACGTGCGTCGTGTCGTCCAAGAGCTCGACGGGGTCATCTCGCTCGTCGAGAACGAAGGGGTCACCCTTCGCGGCATCTACGACGTCTCGGGCCTCCGCGCCGATGCCGACGTCATGCTGTGGCTGCACGGCCCGACGGCCGAGGGACTGCAGTGGGCGCTCCGCGAGCTCCGCCGCGCGCGTATCCTGAAGCACCTGCTGCCGACGTGGAACGCCATGGGCGTGCATCGCGACGCCGAGTTCAACAAGTCGCACGTGCCCGGCTTCCTCCGCGGCATCGAGCCCAAGTCGTGGCTCACCGTCTACCCCTTCGTGCGCAGCTACGAGTGGTACCTCCTGCCCGCCGAGGAGCGCAGCCGCATGCTCGCCGACCACGGCCGCAAGGGCGCCGCGTTCCGCGGTGCCATCGCCAACACCGTCAGCGCCTTCGCGCTCGGCGACTACGAGTGGCTGCTGCCCATCGAATCCGACGAGCTCACCGAGCTCGTCGACCTCATGCGCGAACTCCGCGCCACCGACGCCCGTCGCCACGTGCGTGAAGAGGTGCCCTTCTACACTGGCCGCCGCATCACGACCGCCGAGCTCGTGGAGGTGCTGCAGTAATGGCCGCGGTCAACCTGGGCTCGGATGCCGCGTCCGCACCCGCTCGCGGCCGCAAGCCGGCCCCCGCGGCATCCGCACCATGCGCCCTCGGGGCGATCGTGCCGGGCGCGACCCCGGCAGCGCAGGGCGGGCCGGCGCACGTGACCGAGCCCGTCGCCTACGACGCCATCCTGCTCGCCGGCTTCGGCGGACCCGAGGGGCAGGACGACGTCATCCCGTTCCTGCGGAACGTCACGAGCGGCCGCGGCATCCCCGACGAGCGCCTCGAAGAGGTCGCCCACCACTACCGCCACTTCGGCGGCACGAGCCCCATCAACCAGCAGAACCGCGAGCTGAAGGCCGCGCTCGAGGCCGAACTCGCGAACCGCGGCATCGACCTTCCCGTCTACTGGGGCAACCGCAACTGGGACCCCTACCTCAACGACGCGCTCGCCGAGGCGAAGGCCGCAGGTCACACGAAGCTCATCGCCATCGCGACGAGCGCCTACAGCTCGTACTCGAGCTGCCGGCAGTACCGCGAGGACTTCGCGGATGCGCTCGCCGACACCGGCCTCGGCGACGAGGTGCAGATCGACAAGGTGCGGCAGTTCTTCGATCATCCCGGTTTCGTCGCCCCGTTCGTCGAGGGCGTGCGCGACGGGCTCGCGGGTCTCGAGGCGTCCGGCGAGCTGAATCGCACCACCGAGATCGAGGTGCTCTTCGCGACGCACTCGATCCCGTCGACCGATGCCGCCAAGTCCGGGCCCGCCGAGCGCGGCTTCGGCGAGGGCGGCGCGTACGCCGCGCAGCACCGTGCGGTCGCCGAGGTCGTCATGGCCAAGGCCGGGGCGGCGGATGTCCCGTGGCAGCTCGTCTACCAGTCGCGCAGCGGCCCTCCATCGATGCCGTGGCTCGAGCCCGACATCAACGACGCGATCGAGGAGCTGCCCGCAGCGGGCCGCAAGGCCGTCGTGATCGTGCCGCTCGGCTTCGTGAGCGACCACATGGAGGTGCTCTGGGACCTCGACAACGAGGCGCTCGAGACCGCGGAGCAGCAGGGCCTCGCGGCCGTGCGGGTGCCGACGCCCGGCACGCACCCGGCCTACGTCGCCGGACTCGTCGACCTCGTGCTCGAGCGTGTCAACGGCACGCCGGTCGCCGAGCGACCCGCCGAGACCGAGCTCGGTCCCTGGTACGACGTGTGTCGTCCCGGGTGCTGCGAGAACGTCCGCCTCGGGTTCCGGCCCGCGCTCGCAGGGATCGCACCATGACCCCGGTCATCCGTGTCGGCACCCGGGGCAGCGCACTCGCGATGGCCCAGACCCGCCAGATCTCCGAGCGGCTCGCCAAGGCCGCGAAGGCCGAGATCGAGCTCGTGCCGATCACCACGCAGGGCGACACCTCGCGGGCATCGCTCGCCTCGATCGGCGGCACGGGCGTGTTCGCCGCCGCGCTCCGCGAGGCGCTCCTCGCCGGGGAGTGCGACGTCGTCGTGCACTCCCTGAAAGACCTGCCGACCGCCGAGCACGAGGGACTGCGCCTCGGCGCGGTGCCGAAGCGCGCCGATGCGCGCGACGCGCTCTGCGCCCGCGACGGGTTCACGATCGCGACGCTGCCCGAGGGCGCCCGCGTCGGCACGGGGTCGCCGCGCCGCATCGCCCAGCTCGGCGCCGTGCGCCCCGACGTGATCGCCGTCGACCTGCGCGGCAACATCGACACCCGCCTCGGCAAGGTCGAGTCGGGCGAGCTCGACGCCGTGCTGCTCGCCGCGGCGGGCCTCGGCCGGCTCGGTCGATCCGACGCGGTGACCGACCTGCTGCCGCTCGGCGACTGGCCGACGGCCCCAGGCCAGGGTGCACTGGCGATCGAGGTGCGCCGCGAGGTGGGCGACCGCGCGCTCGAACGCGCACTCGACGCCGTCGACCACACGATGACGCGTGCGACGGTGCTCGCCGAACGGCTGGTGCTCGCCGGTCTCGAGGCCGGTTGCTCGGCCCCCATCGGCGCCACGGCGTTCATGGAGGACGAACTTCTGTTCCTGTCGGCGAGCGTGTACAGTGCCGACGGGGCCCGGCGACTCGTGAGTTCGCACGCGGCCACCCCCGACAGCCGCTCGGCCGCCGACCTGGCGGATGCGGCACGCGACCTCGCCGAACGCGTCGTCGCGGAACTCCTCGGCAACGGCGCCGCTGATCTTGCACCACCAGAGGAGTCGCTGTGAGCGAATTCGAATCGATGACGGGTGCCATCAACCTGCCTGCCTCCGCCGGCAAGCCGCTCGCCGGTTGGCGGGTGCTCGTGCCGCGCGGCGGGCCCTGGGGTGACGGCGTGGCCGCCGCCCTGCGCGCCCGCGGCGCCTCGCCCGTGGTCGCCCCGCTGATCAACTTCGCACCGAGCGACGACCAGCCGGCCCTCGAGGCGGCGCTCGCGAAGCTCGCCGCCGGCGGCTTCGACTGGCTCACCGTCACGAGCGCGACGACGGTCGACGTGCTGTCGACGTACAGCGCCGTCATCCCCGAGACGACGAAGGTCGCTGCGGTCGGAGAGACCACCGCAGCTGCGCTCATCGCGGCGGGGTACCAGGCCGACATCGTGCCCTCCGAAGACAACTCCGCCCGCGGCATGCTCGAGGAGTGGGAGGCGGCGACCGCCGGTGCACGCGGACTGAACGTGCTCGCCCTGCGGTCGGCGATCGCGAAGCAGGTGCTCTCGATCGGCCTCGAGCGCATGGGCCATCACGTCGAGGCCGTCGTGGCCTATCGCACGATCGGCGTCCCGGTCTCCGCGAAGGTCGCCGAAGACGTGCGCTCCGGCCGGGTCAACGCGGTGCTCGTGACCTCGGGCAGCGTCGCCGAGCAGGTGCAGCAGCAGCTGGGCCCGATTCCCGAGTCGATCCTCGTGGCCGCGATCGGCCCGCAGACCAAGAAGGACGCGGCGCAGGTCGGGCTGCGGGTCGACGTCGTCGCGCGCGAGCGCACCGCCGAGTCGCTCATCGACGCCGTCGTCGACGCCGCCACCGCCAAGGCCTGACCGCGTTCGCCTGAAGCCCGGGCGTCGGATGCCGCGACCGACCGGTCCCCTCCCGACGACCGCTCAGCCGCCGCGACGTAGGCTTGACGGGTGAGCTCCACGCCCGTTCCCCGTGTCCGACCGCGCCGACTCCGTGAGACCCCGGCGCTTCGCCGCCTCGTCTCCGAGACCCGGTTGCACCCCGCCGAGCTCGTGCTCCCGATCTTCGTGCGCGAGGGTGTGTCCGCCCCGGTGCCGATCGGCTCGATGCCGGGCGTCGTGCAGCACTCGCTGGCCAGCCTGCCCGAGGCGATCGACCAGGCCGCGGCCGCGGGCGTCGGCGGCGTGATGCTGTTCGGCGTGCCCGAGGTGCGCGACGCGCGCGGCTCGGGTGCCACCGACCCCGACGGCATCCTCAACGTCGCGACCACGGTCGCCGCCGAGGCATCCGCCGGCCGGCTCGTCGTGCAGACCGACCTGTGCCTCGACGAGTTCACCGATCACGGGCACTGCGGCGTGCTCGACGAGCGCGGCCGCGTCGACAACGACGCCACGCTCGAGCGGTACACCTCGATGGCGCTCGCGCAGGCGCGGGCGGGCTCCGAGCTGCTCGGCCTCTCGGGAATGATGGACGGCCAGGTCGCCGCGGTGCGCGACGCCCTCGACGACGCCGGCCGCCAGGACACGGCGATCCTCGCCTACTCGGCCAAGTACGCGAGCGCCTACTACGGCCCGTTCCGCGAGGCCGTCGAATCGACCCTCGAGGGCGACCGCCGCTCGTACCAGCTCGACCCCGGCAACCGCCGCGAGGGCTTGCGCGAGGCGATGATCGACATCGACGAGGGTGCCGACGTCGTCATGGTGAAGCCCGCCGGCAGCTACCTCGACGTGCTCGCCGACGTCGCCGCGGCATCCGAGGTGCCGGTCTGGGCCTACCAGGTGTCGGGGGAGTACTCGATGATCGAGGCCGCCGCCGCCCACGGCTGGATCGACCGCAAGCGCGCCGTCATCGAATCGGTGCGCGGCATCCGCCGGGCGGGCGCCGACGCCGTGCTCACCTACTGGGCCGTCGAACTGGCCGAGTGGATCCGGAACGGAGACGCCGCATGAACGCCCCCACGAACGACGAGCTCTTCGCCCGTGCGCAGGCCGCGATCCCGGGCGGCGTGAACTCGCCCGTGCGCGCGTTCCGCTCGGTCGGCGGCACGCCGCGCTTCCTCGTGAGCGCCCGCGGCCCGTACGTCACCGACGCCGAGGGCCGCGAGTACGTCGACCTCGTCGCCGGCTGGGGCCCCGCGATCCTGGGTCACGCCGACCCGCGGGTCATCGAGGCCGTGACGGATGCCGCGGCGCGCGGCCTCTCGTTCGGCGCGTCGACCCCCGCCGAGACCGAGCTCGCCGAGCTCGTCGAGGCGCGCGTCGGCCCGGTCGAGAAGCTGCGCCTCGTCTCCACGGGCACCGAGGCGACGATGAGCGCGATCCGTCTCGCCCGCGGGTTCACGGGCCGCGACCTGCTCGTGAAGTTCGCCGGGCACTACCACGGCCACTCCGACGGCCTGCTCGCGGAGGCCGGTTCGGGTCTCGCGACCTTCGCGCTGCCGGGTTCTGCGGGCGTGCCGGCCGACATCGCGGCCCTCACGCTCGTGGTGCCCTACAACGATCTCGACGCGCTCGTCGCCGTGTTCGCCGAGCACGGCGACCGCATCGCGGCGGTCATCACCGAGGCGGCTGCGGCGAACATGGGCGTGGTGCCCCCGGTCGCCGGGTTCAACCGCGCCGTCGTCGAGCTCGCCCACGCGCACGGCGCCCTCGTCATCTCCGACGAGGTGCTCACGGGCTTCCGCGTCTCCGCTGCCGGTTGGTGGGGGCTCGAAGACGGCACCGACACGGCGTACACGCCCGACCTCATGACCTTCGGCAAGGTCATCGGCGGCGGCATGCCGGTCGCCGCCCTCGGCGGTCGCGCCGAGATCATGGAGCAGCTCGCGCCGCTCGGCCCCGTCTACCAGGCGGGCACGCTCTCGGGCAATCCCGTCGCGGTCGCCGCCGGCGTCGCCACCCTCAGTGCAGCGGATGCCTCGGTCTACCGCTCCCTCGACGCCACCGCCGAGGCCATCAGCGACGCGGTCTCGGCCGCACTCGACGCCGAGGGGGTCGCGCACCGCGTGCAGCACGCCGGCAACCTCTTCAGCTTCGTGTTCGGCGATGAGGCCGCGGCCGAGCCCGTGCGCGACTACGCGACCGTGCAGCGCCAGGAGTCGTGGCGATACGCCCCGTTCTTCCACGCGATGCTCGACGCCGGCGTCTCGCTGCCGCCGAGCGTGTTCGAGGCGTGGTTCGTCACCGCCGCCCACGACGATGCCGCGATCGCCCGGGTGTTCGAGGCCCTTCCGGCAGCGGCGCGCGCCGCGGCATCCGCCCGACCGGTGTAACCACGCTTGCGGGTTGAGCCTGCCGATACCGCCGCGGATTGGTTTCGACCGGCTCGACCCGCCGAGTGTCCGAGCAAACCGTTATGGCTTTGTGGGGCGTCGACTGGGCGCCCGGCGCGCGACTCGGGCAGGATGGAGGCATGGCGAAACTGCGTGTGCACACCGACCGGATCGAGGTTCACCTCACCCCGGCCGAGAAGTCGCTCGCGCTCCGCAGCGCCGATCTCGTCGTGCAGCGCGACGACATCCGTTCGGCGACCATCACCGACGACCCGTGGATCTGGATCCGCGGCATCCGTCGTCGTGGCACCGAGGTGCCCCTCGTCGTCGCCGTCGGCGTGTGGAAGTATCACGGCGGCAGCGACTTCGTCATCGTCAAGGGCAAGCGTCAGGCCGTCGTGCTCGAGCTCGCCGCGGGCGAGTTCACCCGCATCATCCTGAGCACGAACCACGCCGCAGAGCTCATCGACCGGCTGAAGCTCACGGCGACCCCCGACGACGCGTCCGACTAGTCGGCGAGGCGGGCGGCATCCGCCTCCGCCAGCTCAGGCGAACGCGAAGAGCACGAAGCCGATGAGCGGCAGCGTGCCCTGCACGAGCGCGGGCTTCAGGTAGCCTCGCCCGGTCGTCGTGAGCACCGCGGCCGCGAGGAACATGCAGGCCGTCGCGAAGAGCACGAGCGTTTCGCCGACGGGCATCGCGCCCGCCCAGTAGAGCACGAGGCCGATCGCGGCGCCGAGTCCGAGGAAGAGGTTGTAGAAGCCCTGGTTGTAGGCCATGGGCTTCGTGATGTCGGCCGCGGCCTGGTCGGCGACACCGAAGCGCTTCCAGGTCGAGGGCCGGGTCCACCAGACGCTCTCCATGAGGAAGATGTAGCCGTGCAGCAGCGCGGCGAGGGCGACGAACACGGATCCGATGACGGCCATGCCGCGATCGTAGCGGGCGCCGCCCTCTCGCATGGTCAGCTCACGCCGCGAACCGCTCCGCCCTCGCGAACCGCTGCGCCGAGGCGAGGGTCGCGTCGAGCGCCGCACGGCGAGTGCCCTCGACATCGGCATTGACGACCGTCGGCGCGAAGTGCACCTCGTCGATGTCGGTGATGCCGATGAAGCCCAACCAGTCGCGGAAGAACGTGGTCGTGAAGTCGGCGCCGAACGACGGCGGCAGCCCCTCGGCGTAGACGCCGCTCGTGTACACGACGAAGGCCCGCTTGCCCTCGAGCAGCCCGCGGTACCCGGACTCGGGCGTGAACGCGAAGGCCCAGCCCGGCTGGGTGATGACGTCGACGAGCTGCTTCAGGGGATACGGCACTCCGGCATTCCAGAAGGGCACGTTGAACACGTAGGCCTCGGCGGCGTCGAAGCGGTCGAACACGGCACGCGCCTCCGACCAGGCCCGCTCCTCGGCCGTGGTGCGGCCCTGGCCCGCGAACGCGGCCATCTTCGCGCCGGCCGCGGCCGTGCCGAACTCGGGCAGCGAGCCGTCGAAGACGTCGAGGCGGTCGACGGTCAGCCCGTCGTCGATCGTCTCGAGCTCGTCGATGAAGCGGGTCGCCAGCTCGAGCGAGCGGCTGGCGTCGCCCCTGGCGGAGGCGTTGACGTGCAGGAGGTGAGTCATCGGGGTTCCTTCACTGGTGTTCGGCGGGGGATCCGGGAATGGATGGCGCCCCGTGGCGGTTTCGATCGTCACATCGCCCTGAGCACCGGCACCAGCAGGCACTTCGGAGTGCCGTGGGATGCCGGAGGTGCCCATCCCCCCGTCGTCGACCGCGAGCTTGGAGACCCAGTGACCCTGACCGCCGATCAGCAACGTGCCGCCGCGAAGGACGCCTACGCGTCGTACCTCGCCGAATGCCCGTCGCGCCAGGTGCTCGACATCCTCGGCTCGAAATGGACGACGCTCGTGCTCCTGCCGCTCGAGGAGGGACCCCAGCGGCACTCGCAGCTTCGCGCCCGGGTCGCCGGCGCCAGCCAGAAGATGCTGACCGAGACGCTGCGCCTGCTCGAACGCGACGGACTCGTCGCCCGAGAGGTGAAGCAGGTCTACCCGGCCCACGTCGAGTACTCGCTCACGGACCTCGGCGCGAGCCTGATGGCGATCGTGCACCACATGAAGGACTGGGCCGACGCGCACATGGCGGAGGTCGAATGGCACCGTCGCGCCGCCGGGTCGTGACGCCGGCGGCACCCCGGGTCAGTCGGCCGCCGGCTCGCGCTCGACGGTCACGGGCGCGTCGAGGAACCGCTCGACCTCGGCGACGGATGCCGCGAGCCCGCGTTCCTCACGCGCCGTGAACGCGCGCCACGGGGCGAGCCTGACGACCGCCCTGCGCCCCGAGGTGACGGGCGCCCAGCGGCCGGCCATCACGCCGTCGGCCATGAGCGCGTGCATCGGGAACTCGGGGTGCACGGGGTCGCTGCGCCCGGGGGGCTGCAGGAACGAGCGGGGCGCGGCGTAGCCCATGATGTACTCGTCGAAGGCCTGCAGCAGGTCGACCGTGCCGGGCGGTGGAGCAGCCGAGGCCAGTGCCGCGGCCGTGATCTCCGTGTCGTGCCAGTACGTCGCGCCGTCGATCTCGAAGGTCTCGACGGGTCCGGCCGTGCGGCTGTCTGCGCCGTCACCGCCGCCGTCGACGACCACCGCGAACGCCTGCCGCGTGTCGCCGAGCGTGAACCCCGACCATGCCGCGAAGTCGCGGTCGGTCACGGGCCCGCGCGAGCGGATGAATCGCGCGGCCAGCTCGACGAGCGCCGCCGCTCGCGACTTCGGAGCCGACGCGGGCACTCGTTCGTCGAAGGCCGCGTAGGTGCGCTGCCTGCCGACGTTCGCGCCGCTGATCGCGACCCGTTCGAGCTCGGCGAGCATGAGCACGTACGTGAAGCCCAGCCCGGTCGATGGCTGCCCCGCGGCGTCGAGCGCCGCGGCGAGCTCGGCCCGCGTGCGGTGGCCGCCCGCGAGCGACGCGGCGACGACGTCGAGCGCGCGTGCCCCGCCCGCCCCGTCGACGCCCGTGCGCCGGTAGTACGTCGCGTTCGCCCGGTGCACCCGCTCGGCCGAGAGTTCCATCAGCCATCTGGCATCCGCCGGGTCGACGAAGTGCCACGTCGGGCGCAGCACGTGCGTGCGCAGGATCTCGCCGCGGTCGAGCGCCGCGGTGACTTCCGCGAGACCTGGGCGGCGCTCGGCCGGCACCCGCATCGCGAGACCCCATTGCGCGGGAACGAACTCCTGCGACTGCACCGCGACGAAGTCGCGCACGACGTCGGCGGCCGAGGTCGCGCGCACCTCGCGCAGCCCCTGCACCTGCAGGCGGATGCGTCGGAGTTCGGCGACCTCCACCCCTACGACACGTCCCGTCGCCAGGTCGTCGCCCCGCCGATCACCGTCGCCACGACCGCGATGCCGAGCAGCACGAGCCCGCCCTGCCACCATTCGAGGGTGTCGGTCGACCCGAGCGAGGCGATGTTGTAGAAGGATGCCCCGACGAGCGCGTCGCTCGCGGCGCCCGGCAGGAACCGGCCGATCGAGGCCGTGACGTCGCTGAGCGAGGCCACGACCCGAAGGATCGGTTCGACGAACTGGGTGAAGGCGATCACGATGACGATCGCGGCCACCTGGTTGACGACGAGCACGCCGAGGCCGACGCCGATCGCGCCCCAGAGGGCCATGGCGAGAACCCCGCGACCGATGAGCGCCCAGGTGTCGCTCGAGTCGAGCCCGGTATCGAGCCCGAAGCCGGCGAGAGCCGCCGCGCCGGCGCCGACCGAGACGGCGAAGGCGATGACGCCGAGGCCCGCGCCGACCACGAGCTGCGAGATGAACTTGGCGCTCAGCACGACCGTGCGGTGCGGTTCGGCGAGGAAGGTCGGTGTGAGGGTCTTGTGCCGGAACTCGCCGGTCACCGCGAGGGCGCCGAGCAGCACCGGGAACACGTAGCCCACCGACGACGCGAAGCTGTAGATGAGCGGTGCGAGCTCGGTGCCGGGGGGCACGGTGGTGTTGCCGCCGGCGGATGCCGCGGCCTCCGGATTCTCGGTCGCCCAGCCGAGGAAGGTGCCCAGGCCGCCCGCCATGAACGCCACGTAGGCGGCGAGGAGGATCGCGAGGAGCCACCACATGCGCGTCGTGAAGACCTTCTGGAACTCGGAGCCGATGGCGCGCACGAGGTTCACGACTCGTCACCTCCGCCGACGAGCGAGAGGAACGACTCCTCGAGCCCCGATCTCAGGCGATGGAGCGCGGCGAGCTCGACGCCGCTGACGAAGGCGGCGTGGCCGACCCTGGCGGGGTCGGGTTCGTCGACGATGAACCCGCTGCGGCCCTCGGTGTACTCGAGGCCTGCGGCGTCGAGCGCAGCGGCGAGGGCGGGGCGATCGGGGGAGTCGGCGATCGTGCGCGGCGCCGAGTCGAGTTCGAGGCTCGCGAGGGTGCCGGTCTTCATGAGCCGGCCCTTCGCGATGATGACCACCTCGTCGACGCTCTGCTGCACCTCGCTGAGCAGGTGCGAGGAGACGAGCACGGTGCGACCCTCGCGGGCGAGGCTCTGCAGGAACCCGCGGATCCACTTGATGCCCTCGGGGTCGAGTCCGTTGATCGGCTCGTCGAGCACGAAGACGCCGGGGTCGCCGAGCAGCGTGTAGGCCAGGGCGAGCCGCTGGCGCATGCCGAGCGAGTAGCCGCCGACACGGCGGTCGGCGTGCTCCGACATGCCCACCTGCTCGAGCACGGCCGGCACCCGGGCCGACGACAGGCCGGCGGCGGTCGCGTAGACCTTGAGGTGGTTGCGGGCCGTGCGCCCCGGGTGGAAGTTCGCGTCGAGTGCAGCACCCACGGTCTCGAGCGGTCGCGGCAGCGCCGAATAGGGCGTGCCGCCGAAGGTCGCGGTGCCGGCGCTCGCGCGCTGCAGCCCGAGCAGCACCCGCAGCGTCGTCGTCTTGCCCGCCCCGTTCGGGCCGAGGAATCCGGTGACCTTGCCCGGTTGCACCGTGAAACTCAGGTCGTCGACCGCGGTCACGGGGCCGAAGTGCTTGCTGAGCCCCGAGATCTCGATGGGGATGCCGCTCGCCATGCGCTCTCCTCACAGTGGGGGCGAGCTCGGTCGCGCAGGCCGCACCCCCGCACGACCCGGGCAGCCAGGCCGCCTCACGCTCACCCTAGCGAGCAAGCGGGGCCGGATGCATCCGTCACGCGGGGGATTCGCGGAATCGCGTGTCGGGCCGACCGCAGACGACCCGGCACGCGAGCACTCAGTTCAGCTGGCGGATGCCGTGCGGGGGCACGCCGCCGGCGTACAGCACGACGGCGGCGTCCTGCAGGGCGCCGAGCGCGATGCGCTGCGTGTACGGACCGTAGGAGACGCGTGCGACGCCGAGCTCTTCGAGCCGTGCGGGAGGCGGCACGGAGGGCAGGCCGATGACGCTCACCCGACGGTGGCCGATGCCGGCGACGAGTTGCTCGACGACGTCGTCGCCGAAGTCGCCCGGCACGAACACGCTCGTCGCACCGGCGTCGAGGTAGGCCCGGCCGCGCTCGATCGCGTCGGCGATGTTGACGTCGAGCGGACGCTCGCGCCCGCGGAGGAAGGCGTCGGTGCGGGCGTTCAGGGCGAACGGCACGCCCTCGGCGTCGCCGGCGGCCACCGCTGCGGCGACCGCGGCGACCGCGTCGGCGAGCGGCTTCAGCTGGTCTTCGAGGTTCGCGCCGACGATGCCCTCGCCGATGGCGCGGCGGATCGTCTCGCCGGCGTCGCCGTACCCGGCCTCGAGGTCGGCGCTCACCGGCACGTCGACGGCGCGCGCGATGCGCCCGCACATGTCGAGCATGAGCTCGACGGGGATCTGCTCGCCGTCGGGGTAGCCGAAGGAGGCGGCGATCGAGTGGCTCGCGGTGGCGATCGCGCGGGTCTGCGGCAGGGCGGCGACCGCGGTGGCGCTCACGACGTCCCAGACATTCACCACCTGGAGCAGTTCGGAGTCGGTGTGCAGGCGGCGGAGTTCGGCGGCGGTGTCGGCGAGGGTCATGATGCCAGCGTATGGCGACGGCTCGGCGGCGGGCGCCGATCGATCGGGTGGCGTCCGAATCCCGCCGATTCAGTCGAGCGCCGCGGCGAGGCCGTCGAGCAGCCGCTCGACGTCGTTCGCGTCGTTGTACGGCGCGAGTCCCACCCGCAGTCCGCCGGCATCGCCGAGGCCGAGGCGCCTCGAGGCCTCGAGCGCGTAGAAGCTGCTGCTCGGTGCGAGCACTCGGCCCTCGGCCAGGCGCTTCGTGACCTCGGATGCCTCGTGGCCGTCGAATGTCAGGAGCAGCGTGGGCGTGCGGCGCGGCGCGCGCGACCACACGGTGACCCCGGGCAGCTCGGCGAGCCCGGCCTCGATCCGGGTGCGCAGCGCCTCCTCGTGCTCGTGCAGCGCCGCGTACGAGGCGACGAGCCGCGCACGGCGCGAGCTCGCGGCATCCGCTTCGGGGAGGTCGGCGAGACCGGCCAGCGCGTCGACCGCCGCCGTGCCGCCCGCGAGCAGCTCGTAGGGCAGCGTGCCGAACTCGAACCGCTCGGGCACGACGTTCGTCGACGGCGCCAGCTTGTCGGGCGCGATGGACTCGAGCAGCTCGGGGGTCGCAGCGAGCACGCCGAAGTGCGGGCCGAGGAACTTGTAGGGCGAGCACGTGAAGAAGTCCGCTCCGAGCGCGGCGATGTCGGGCAGCTCGTGCGCCGTGGAGTGCACGCCGTCGACGTAGACGAGTGCGCCGACCGCATGCGCGGCCGCGGCGATCGCGGCGACATCGGGCATCGTGCCGATGAGGTTCGACGCCGCGGTGACGGCGACGAGCCGAGTGCGTTCGGAGAGCACCGTTGCGACGGCCTCGACCGGCAGCTCGCCGGTGGCCGGGTCGAAGTCGGCCCAGCGCACGACGGCGCCGACGCGCTCGGCGGCCTGCACCCACGGGCGCACGTTCGAGTCGTGGTCGAGCCGGGTGACGACGACCTCGTCGCCGGCGGCCCACTGCTTCGAGAGATGCCGCGAGAAGTCGTAGGCGAGCTGCGTGGCGCTGCGTCCCTGCACGATGCCGCGCGGGTGCCCGTTGACGAGATCGGCCATCGCGAGCCGGAATCCGTGCACCGCGGCTTCGGCGCGCTCCTCGGAGACGCCGGTCGTGCCGCGGTTCGAGAGCGGTCCGGTGAGCACGGATGCCACGGCCTCGCCCACCGACCGCGGCGTCTGCGTGCCCCCGGGGCCGTCGAACTGGGCCCAGCCGCTCTCGAGTGAGGGGAATTCGGTACGGATTCGCGCGACGTCGTAGGCCATGGAGCGAGGATAGCCAGTCGGGACGCCTCGCGCGGATAGCATGCAGGCATGGGCGAGGTGGGGGCCGAGGCATCCGGTGACCCGATCGACGGAGGGCAGGTCGACGGGGCGTCGACCCCGGTCGCGCGCCGGCGCAGGGTCTCGTTCACCGCGCTGCTCGACGGCTTCTTCTTCGTCTACGCCGGCATCGCGGCGGTCTGGCTCGCGTGGCTCGTGCTGACGGAGTCCTTCGCGTTCGGATGGTTCGGCATCCTGTTCTTCGTCGCCTTCTGGCTCGTGCTCGCCTACCTCGTGCTGCCGCGACTGCACCGCATCCTTACGGCCATCTACGTGCCCGACTACTTCATCGGGCGGGCGCGCACGAGCGACGGCCTGCTCGGCGACCCCGTGAACCTCGCCTTCGACGGCGACGAGGCGGCGCTCGACGTCGCGATGCGCCGTGCCGGCTGGACCCGCGCCGACGACGTCACCGGGCCGTCGAGCTGGCGCATCATCTCCTCGACGATCACCCGCCGCAGTTACGACGAAGCCCCGGTCAGCCCACTCTTCCTCTTCGGCAGGCAGCAGGACTTCGCCTACCAGCAGGAGGTGGCGGGCAACCCAGCCAAGCGGCACCACGTGCGGTTCTGGCGCACCCCCGACGGGTGGCTCCTGCCCGGCGGTCGCCGCGTCGACTGGCTCGCCGCCGGCACGTTCGACCGGGCGGTCGGGCTTTCGCTGTTCACCTTGCAGATCACGCACAAGATCGACGCCGACATCGACATCGAGCGCGACCACATCGTCGCAACCGTGCTCGCGGCGAATCCCGAAGCGCGGGTCGACCTGCTCGCCGACTTCTCGACGGGCTATCACTCGAGGAACGGCGGGGGCGACACCATCACGACCGACGGCGATCTCCCCGTCGTCGACGTCGGTGCGGTGCCGGTCGTGCGGGAGGTCGTCGGATGAGCGTCGAGAAGCGCCCCGCGTTCGAGTCGCCCGCGGTGCTCGTGAGTCCGGCGCCGGCCGCGCCCATGATGCGGCGACCGGTCGCGACGACGTTCGGCGCCGTGCTCGTCGTGCTGCGCGTGCTCGCCGGCGTCGTCTGGCTCATCTCGCTCGCCGTCCTGTGGCGGAAGACCCTCGTCGAGGACCTCGGCGTTCCGCTCGACTCCGATCTCGAGGCCGACGCCGGGTCGAACGTCGTGCTCACCGTCGTGCTCGTCGCCGGCGGCATCGTGCTCGCGGTCGAGCTGGTGTTGGCCCTGCTCATCTTCCGCGGCAGCAATTGGGCCCGTATCACCGTGATGGTCTTCGCGACGCTCAGCATCACGGGGTCGGCGTTCGACTACTTCGGCACCGACACCGAGATCACGCTGCGCACCACGCTCATCACGCTCGCTCTCGACATCCTGGTGCTGCTCGCACTCTCGAGCCGCAACGCACGCGCGTATTCGCGCCGTCGCAAGCAATGAGAAATCCTCGTCATCGACTGTGCGCGCGTCCCGTCGCGGAGTAGCCTGAGCGCCGACGGACCGCGAGCGCGAGCCGGCGAGGGGGCGAGCGGATGCCGCGTGCGGTGGCGATCCCGATGTGGTCGGTCGTCGTTCTGCTCATCGCGATCGTGCTCGTCTTCGCGGGCATCCGGTTCGGTACCGATGGGCCGCTGATCGTGACCGGCACCCCGGCTGAAGGCGACAGCTTCGAACTGCGCTACGTCGAGAACCCGTGGCTCGCCTACCTGCACATCGTGCCCGGTGTGCTCTACCTCGTGGGTGCGCCCCTGCAGCTCTGGCGGCGATTCAGGGAACGGCATTTCACGTTCCACCGCCGGTTCGGGCGGGTGCTCCTCACGCTCGGACTCGTGAGCGGCGTATTCGCCCTCGCGTTCGGCGTGCCCTTCTCCTACGGCGGCGCCTGGCAGTCGCTCGCGGCGGCCGTCTTCGGCAGCTGGTTCCTCGTCGCGCTCCTGCTCGCGTTCCGGGCGATCCTCGGGCGAGACGTGCGGATGCACCGGCGCTGGATGATCCGTGCGTTCGCCGTCGGGCTCGGCGTCGGCATGATCCGCGTGTGGGTCGGCATCTTCGCCGGCTTCCAGATCCTCTCCCTCGAGGAGAGCTTCGCGCCGGCGTTCTGGATCGGGCTCACGATGCATGTCGTCGCCGGCGAGCTCTGGCTCTGGTGGCGGCCGAACGAGGACGGACTGCCGCGCACCGCGCGGGCACCCGTCGCGGCGTGACGCGACGTCTCAGGCCCGCAGCCACCGGTCGGCGACGAGTTCGCCCACGAGCACCTCGGTGAGTGCGGCGACCTCGTCGCGCCCGTCGCCGGGGAATCGGATCGTGAGCTCGGCCCCCGGCAGGTCGCGCCCGATGGAGGCGAAGCGCGAGCCGCGCTGCTCCATCCAGTCGAGCGCCTGGGCGTCCCACACGGAGCCGGCGAACACGAGCGCCCGGTAGTCCTGGGTCTTCGTGAGGTACACGTCGACGTGCGACCAGTCGCCCGTCTCCGAGGCGTAGGCGGCACGGCGGGGCACCTCGCGCAGCATGAGCGCCGACTGCTGCGCGCTCGAGGCCCGTTCGGCGGGGGCGAGCGCCCAGGTGCCCATCGGCGCGGCGAGCAGCGAGGCGAGCGGGGGCAGCCAGTCGGCCGAGGTCGCGAACAGCTCGCGGGTCGCGGCGGCGGCGTCGCGCACGGATGCCGCGTCGAATCGAGCGGCCGGCGCGGTGCCGAGCAGGGCCCCGAGCACCGCGTCGAGCACCGGGAACGTCGCGCGGAACGTGCGGCAGGCCACGCCCGACGCCTCGACGCCCGCGAGGAGCGGCACGACGACGTCGGCGAGCCGGCCGAGCTCGGACTCCGGCCGGTTCGTGACCGCCACGAGGCGGCCGGTGCCGCGGTACCGTTCCACGGCCCGCAGCACCTCGGCGCTGCCACCGGTCGCCGAGACCGCGACGACGGCGAGGTCGGGCGCCGCCGGCGGCAGCAGTTCGGCGCTCGCGAGTTCGACGACGACGGTCGCGCCGATCGCGCGGTAGCGGCGCGCCACGACGTCGGCGGCGTAGCGGCTCGAGCCCATGCCGAGCACCAGCACGCGCGAGACGCCGAGCACGGGAAGTCGTTCGAGGCCGGCAAGGCCCGCGTCGAGGGCGTCGGCCAGTGCGTCGAGCGTCTCGGGGATCAGCTCGAGGTCTGCTCGGAAAGCGGCGGTGTCCACGGTTCCTCCGGGTGTTCGTTCGTCGACGGGTGGCGGTGCGTGATCGCGGCGTCGGGCGCGTAGATCCAGGCGGGCAGGAAGCGGTCGGCGTAGCGCAGCTCGGCGACGAGCTGCTCGGCCTCGAAGCCCGGCAGCAGCGCCTCGTCGAGCAGCTCGCCGTTCGGCACGTGGGCGCGATAGGCGTCGAGGAAGTCGCGGCGCGCACGGTCGGCCCATGCGAAGGTGCGGACGTCGGCGCGCTGCAGCCGCTTCTGGGCGACGGCCGCGACGAGGTCGAACGAGACGAGCATGTGCGCGATGTCGCGCGCCGCGGCATCCGGCGCCTCGCGCTCTTCGGCGGCCAGCTGCGGGTCGCCGTCGAAGTCGATCACCGTGTAGCGGGGTGCGTCGGCACCGGGGGAGCGCAGCACCTGCCCGACGTGCAGGTCTCCGTGGATCGGGAACTCGACGCCGGGGGCGGTCGCGCCGAGCGAGCGGATGTCGCGGGCGAGCGACTCGTGACGATTGCGCAGGCGCGCCCCGGCGTCGCCCCCGGCGAGGCGTAGCGCCGATCGCAGCGCGGTGGACGCACGGTCGGCCCTGGCCGTCGGGGTCTCGCCCTCGGCGTGCACGGCGTCCGCGCCGAGCACGCCGTGGATACGGGCGACGCGCTCGCCGAGGAGGGCGGGCCACTCGGGCTCGGGCCCGTCGTCGAGCGCGGCGACGACGTCGTCGACGGCCCAGGTCCATCCGTCGACCGCGCCGGGGAGGTACTCGGTCACGACCGCGAGCGTCGAGGTGCCGAGCGAGGGATGACGCCACTCGACGCGCCCGACGAAGCGGTCGACGTCATCGGACCCCGCGGCGGCGAGCTGCTCGAGCAGCGCAGCGGCGCGGTCCGCGGCGCTCCAGCGGCCGACGAGCTTGACGATGAGTCGTTCGTCGACGATCACCGAGGTGTTGGTCTGGTCGACGGTGATGGCGCGCTCGGGGGCATCCGCCGCGACACTCTCGTCGACGAGTCGCGCGATCGCCCGCGCGATGCCGTCGCCCGCCGCGGGCCGAACGGATCCGGCGAGCACCCGGCCGTCGGCGTCGACGACGAGCGCATGGTCGCCGACGACGATGCGATCACCCTGCAGTATCGAGTTCATTGAATTCGGATTGTAACTATTCGGCAACCGTCACTCCAGTCCTTTCAGAGAACCATTGCGGTTTCTTGATCCGTGGTGCAACAATCGCTCAACCTTTCCCGACTGCTCCTGGAGGTACCACATGACCACGACGCGACGTATCGTGGCGGCCGCGGCCGGCACGATCGCCCTCGCCTTCGCCGTCTCATCCTGCTCCTCCGGCGGCGGTGACGCCGTCGAGACGCTCGATCCCAACGCCGACCTCAGCGAGCAGACGCTCACCGTCTCGATCTGGGCCGACTACTCGCCCGAGGACCTCGCCGAGAAGTTCGAGGCCGAGACGGGTGTGAAGACCACGATCGTCAACCACACCACGAACGAGGACATCGTGGCCAAGCTCACCGCGAGCGCCGACTCCGGCATCGACGTCGCCTTCGTCTCCGGGCAGTACGCCCAGGCGCTCGGCGAGCAGGGCCTGCTGGCGAAGCTCGACAAGGGGCTCATCCCGAACGAGGAGAACCTCTACCCCGAGGCCCTCGACCTGGCCTACGACCCGGGCAACGTCTACTCCGAGCCCTACGCCTGGGGCACGACGGGCCTCTGCTACCGCCCCGACCTCACCGGCTACGACCCCACGTCGTGGAACGACCTGCTGAACCCGAAGCCCGAGCTCGTCGGCAAGACCACGATGCTCTCGACCGACCGCTGGCTCGCGGAGCCCGCGCTCAAGGCCGCAGGCAACTCCATCAACACGACCGACGACGACGAGCTCGCCGCCGCCAAGGAGCAGCTGCTGAAGACCAAGTCGACCCTCCTCGCCTACGACGACACGACCTTCTACTCGAAGCTCGTCTCGGGCGAGGCCGCGATGGTGCAGGCATGGGACGGCTGGTGCAACTACGGCATCGCCGAAGACCCGTCGATCGAGTTCGTCGTGCCCGAAGAGGGTTCCGACCTCTGGGTCGACACCATGACGGTGCTCGAGTCGTCGAAGAACAAGGAGGCCGCGATGGCCTTCCTGAACTACATCCTCGACCCCGAGGTGCAGACCTGGGTCGCCGAGAACATCCTCTACAAGGTGCCCAACAAGGCCGCCATGGACGCCCTCGACCCCGCGCTCATCGAGTCGTACCCGACCCTCGGCATCACCGTCGACGAGCTCATGGAGCAGGAGGCGATCGTCGACCTCGGCGAGGACTCGCTGAAGTACGTCGACCTGAACGCCGAAGTGCTCGCCACGAACTAGCACCGTGACCTCGACGAACCACCCGGCAGCCCCCGCCGCGCGCACCGTGCGGCGGGGGCTCGCGCCCGTCCCGTTCCTCGCGCCGGGCATGATCTACCTGATCCTGTTCATGGCGCTGCCCGTGGGCCTCCTCGCCTTCTACACGTTCTTCAAGCGCGGTCGCTTCGGCGGCATCGTCTTCGAGTTCACGCTCGACAACTGGGTGAAGCTCTTCGAACCGCTCTACGTCGGCGTGATCCTGCAGTCGATCGTGCTCGCCGGCATCGTGACGCTGCTCGCACTCCTCATCGGCTACCCGATGGCGTACGCGATCGCGGGGCTCTCTCCGAAGTGGCGCACCGTCGCGCTCGTCGCCGTGGTGCTCCCGTTCTGGACGAACTTCCTGATCCGCACCTACGCGTGGATCCTGCTGCTGAACAACGCCGGCTGGGTCAACCAGTGGCTGCAGGGCCTCGGCATCACGGATGCCCCGATCAGCATGCTGTACACCCCGCAGGCGATCGTCGTCGGGCTCCTGTACATGTACCTGCCGCTCATGGTGCTGCCCCTCTACGCCTCGCTGCAGCAGCTCGACCCCTCGCTCCGCGAGGCGGCCACGAACCTCGGAGCCACGCCCTGGCGGGCGTTCCGCACGGTCACCCTGCCGCTCTCGATCCCGGGTGCGCTCACCGGATGCATCTTCGTGTTCGTGCCCGCGATGTCGAACTTCGTCATCCCCGAACTCATCGGCGGCGGCAAGACGATCATGGTCGGCAACCTCGTGCGCGACCAGTTCTTCGAGGCCAGGGACTGGCCGTTCGGCGCGACGCTGGCCCTCCTCCTCACGATCCTGCTCGTCATCGTCATCGTGGTGCAGACCGCGGTGTCCCGCCGCCTCACGGAAGGACCGCGCCGTGGTTGACACGACTGCGCCCACGACCACGGCGATGCGGGAGATCGAGCCGTCCGCCCGGCCCCGGGCCGTGCGCAAGCCGCGAGGCATCCTGGTGCCGCTCTGGCTCGGATACGTGTTCCTGTACCTGCCGATCCTCATCGTCGTGATCATGAGCTTCAACGCGTCCGAGAACCTCTTCGTCTGGAAGGGATTCTCGCTGCGCTGGTACCCCGAGCTCTTCGCCGACGAGAAGATCATGCAGGGTCTCGGCAACACGCTCATCGTCGCGACGGGCGCGACCGCGATCGCGACCGTGCTCGGCACGTTGCTCGCCTACGGCATCCAGCACTACACGCGCGGCGGGCTCATCAGGGCGTTCGCGATCGCCCCCGCGATCCTGCCCGACCTGCTGCTCGGCATCGGCCTGCTCACGCTGTTCTCGCTCGCGAGCGTCACGCTCGGGCTGCACTCGGTGATCCTCGCGCACGGCGTCTTCGCGACGGCGTTCGTGACGGCCATCGTGCTCGCCCGCATGGCGAACCTCGATCCGAGCCTCGAAGAGGCCTCACGCGACCTCGGCGCCGGGGCGGTGCGCACCTTCATGCGGGTGACCCTGCCGCAGCTCGCGCCGGGCATCGTCGCGGGCGCGCTGCTCGCCTTCACTCTCTCGATCGACGAGTTCGTGATCGCGTTCTTCACGACCGCGCCCACGCAGCCCACCCTGCCGATCGTCATCTACTCGATGGTGCGATTCGGCGTGACCCCCGAGGTCAACGCCCTCGCCACCATCCTCCTCCTCGTGAGCGTCGTGACGGTGATCGCGGCGCAACGACTGACCCGACTGACAGGAACCACACGATGAGCTCCGCCCCACTGCTCCGCGTCGACGGCGTTCGCGCCGTGTACGGCGACACCGTCGCACTGCACGGCATCTCGCTCGACATCGCCCACAACGAGTTCTTCGCGCTGCTCGGCCCGTCGGGCTGCGGCAAGACCACCCTGCTGCGCTCGATCGCCGGCTTCGAGACGCCGGCGGAGGGCCGCATCGAGGTCGACGGCGAAGACCTGTTGCGGCTGCCCGCCCACAAGCGGCCGGTCAACATGATGTTCCAGAGCTACGCGCTCTTCCCGCACATGAGCGTGGAGAAGAACGTCGCCTACGGTCTCGAGGCCGACGGCGTCGGCGCGGCCGAGGTGCGCTCGCGCGTCGCCGACGTCATGGACGTCGTCGGGCTCGGCCCGCTCGCCAAGCGCCGGCCCACGCAGCTCTCGGGCGGTCAGCGCCAGCGCGTCGCGCTCGCCCGCGCGATCGTGAAGCGGCCGAAGCTGCTGCTGCTCGACGAGCCGCTCTCGGCGCTCGACCGCCAGGTGCGCGCCTCGATGCAGCTCGAGCTGAAGCGCCTGCAGCACGAGGTCGGCCTCACCTTCGTCGTCGTCACGCACGACCAGGAGGAGGCCATGTCGATGGCCGACCGCATCGCGGTGCTCCGCGACGGACGCCTCGAGCAGCTCGCCTCGCCGCAGGAGCTCTACGCGCACCCCGCCTCGCGCTTCGTCGCCTCGTTCATCGGCACGGCGAACCTGCTCGACGGCACGGCCACCGCCGACGGCGTCGAGGTCGCGGGCTTCGGCCCCGTCGTCGCCTCGCACGCGCTGGCCGTCGGTGCGCCGGCGACCGCGGTCGTGCGCCCCGAAGACGTCGAGTTGACGGCGGATGCCGCGACCGGCCTGTCGGGAACGGTCGTCGACACCTACTTCCTCGGCGGGGCCACGACCATCTCGGTCGACGTGCCCGGTCACGCCGACCCGCTCCTCGCGACGGTGCACGGGGCGACCCGGCTCGAGCGCGGCGCACGGGTCGGGGTCCGTTTCGGGCGCGCGACGGCGGTCGCGCTCGAGGTCGGCGCAGGCGCCGAGGCATCCGATGCCGCGCAGGCGCCGCCCGCCGCGCCCGAGGCGCCGGCGCCTCAGGACGTGAGCGCGTGACCCGTCGCGAGTCGCGCGTACGCGAGCAGCAGCTCGCGCGCTGCCGCGTGGTCGAGCATCGGGTGCTTGGCGATGATGCGGTAGCCGTAGGCGTCTTCGAGTGCGACCAGGTTGCGGGCGACCACGAGCGAGGGCTGCGCGAGCGCGAAGTGGCCTCGCGCCGCACCCTGCTCGAGCACGACCTGGTACATGCCGACCTGGCGGTCGTAGAGCGTGGTGAGCAGCGACGCCATGAGCGGGTTGCGGCCGGCCGAGCCGCCGAGCTCGCAGAGCAGTCGCACTTCGGTGTCGTCGGAGCCGCTCGGCAGGCCCGAGTCGACGAGCGCCGTGAGGCGCAGCACGGGATCGTCGTCGAGGGCCTCGAGCATGCGCACGCGCTCCTCGTAGAACCGCTCCATGCCGGCGCGGTTCGCCTCGAACATGAGCTCGTCGATGTCGGGGTAGTAGTAGAGCACGGCGCCCGAGGTGAGGCCGGCCTCCTCGGCGACGCGGTTGAGCCGCGCCCCGTCGGGGCCGTGCGCTGCGATGGCGCGCTGCGCCGCGGCCACCAATTGGCTGCGCCGTTCCTCCTGGCGCTTCGGCCTGGCCATCGTGCTCCCTCCCGGTCAGACAGATTGTCTGCATCGTTGGTCAATATTAGGCCGAACTGACTTGAAAACACATGGGTTCAGCCCGGAAGAATTCTCTCTATCCACCTGCAAGGAATTGTCGAATGGAGTCACCGATGACTGAAGAGCGCCGCACGTTCCTGTTCATGCCCGAGAGCGCCTACGGGCCCACGAACAACTGCATCGGCATCGGCGACGAACTGCTCCGCCGCGGCCACCGGGTCGTGTTCGCCGCCGAGCGCTCGTGGGAGGGCAAGCTCACCGCCCTCGGCTTCGAGGAGGACCTCGTCGACCTCGCCCCCGCACCCGAAGAGGTCGTGGAGCAGGACGCCGGGCAGTTCTGGAAGGACTACATCAAGGAGATCTCGCCCGAGTTCCAGAAGACCACCTCCGAGCAGCTCGAGACCGTGGTGCTGCCGATCTGGGAGGCGCTCGTCGACGGGGCGAAGTACTGCGAACCGCAACTGAAGGCGATCATCGAGCGGGTGCAGCCCGATGTCATCATCGAAGACAACGTGCTGAGCTTCCCGGCCCTCGAGACCGCCGGCCGCCCGTTCGTGCGCATCGTCTCGTGCAACCCGCTCGAGGTGCCGGGCGACGGCATCGCGCCCGCCTTCTCGGGTCTGGCCGACGACGACCGCGCCGGCTGGGCCGAGTTCCGCGCCGAGTACGACCGCACGCACCGCGCGCTCTGGCAGTCCTACGACGCCTGGGTGCAGGAGCAGGGTGCCGCGCCGCTGCCCGATCTCGAGTTCATCGGCCATGGCGACGCCAACGTGTACGTCTACCCCGAAGCGCTCGACTACGACGCCGAGCGTCCGCTGCCCGCGGGCTGGCACCGTGTCGACTCCTCGGTGCGCGAGACCGAGACCGAGGTGCCAGAGCTCCCCGCCTCGTTCACCGACGGCTCCCGGCCGCTCGTGTACTTCAGCCTCGGCTCGCTCGGCTCGGCCGACGTCGACCTCATGCGCCGCGTCATCGCCGCGCTCGCCGACCAGCCCGTCAACGTCATCGTCTCGAAGGGCCCGCTGCACGACGAGTTCGAGCTCGCCGACAACATGTGGGGCGCCGAGTTCCTGCCGCAGACGAAGCTCCTGCCGCTCGCCGACCTCGTGATCACGCACGGCGGCAACAACACGACCACCGAGGCGCTGCACTTCGGCAAGCCCATGATCGTGCTGCCCCTCTTCTGGGACCAGTACGACAACGCGCAGCGCGTGCACGAGAAGGGCTTCGGCCTGCGCATCGACCCGTACCGCTTCACGCCCGAAGAGCTCGCGAGCGCCGTGCAGAACCTGCTCGGCGATGCGGAGCTCCGCGAACGCACGGCCGCCGTCGGCGCGGGCATCCGCTCGCGCAGCGGACTCGCGAGCGCCGCCGACGTGATCGAGCGCGTCGCAGTCTCCGAGCACGTGTGAACGCGTCGCATCAGGTGACGGATGCCGCGGCAGCCGCCCTCGCGGGCGCCGCACCGAAGCCGTACTGGATGGATCGGGCCGACGCGCCCGCCCTCGGCGCGCCGCTCAGCGAACGGGTGGAGGCCGACCTCGTCGTCATCGGCGCCGGCTTCACCGGACTGTGGACGGCCTGGCGGGCGCTCGAGCGCGACCCCGGGGCATCCGTCGTCGTGCTCGAGGCCGACCGCGTCGCGCACGGTGCAACCGGGCGCAACGGGGGCTTCGTCGCGAGCTCGCTGACCCACGGCCTCACGCACGGCACCGCGATCTGGCCCGACCAGGTGGGCGCGCTCGCCGAGGAGGGCGATCGCAACCTCGCCGAGCTCGTCGCCACGATCGAGGCCGCGGGCATCGACTGCGACCTGCGCCGCTCGGGCAAGACCACGCTCGCCGTCGAGGAGTGGCAGCTCGCCGGACTCCGCGAGGCGCAGGAGCTCGGCGCGCGGCACGGGGTCGAGCTCGAATTGCAGTCGCGCGACGAAGTGCAGGCCGACGTGCACTCGGCGAGCTACCTCGGCGGTCTCCGCGACCGCACGGGCACCGTGCTCATCGACCCGGCACGGCTCGCGTGGGGGATGGCGGCCGAGCTCCGGCGTCGCGGGGTGCGCATCTTCGAGGCATCCGCTGCCACCGGAATCGAGACGAACGGTGCCGGAGTGCGCGTGCGCACCGCGCTCGGCCACGTCGACGCCCGCCACGCGGTGATCGCGACGGCCGCCTACCCGGCGCCGCTCAAGCGACTCGGCTCGTACATCATGCCGCTCTACGATCACGTGCTCATGACCGAGCCGCTCACGGCCGCCCAGCAGGCCTCGATCGGCTGGGGCGAGGGGCAGGGGCTCACCGACGCGGGCAACCAGTTCCACTACTACCGGCCGACCGCCGACGGGCGCATCCTCTTCGGCGGGTGGGACGCCGTGTACTACCGCGGCGGCAAGGTCGACGCGAGCCTCGAGCAGCGCGACAGCTCGCACGAGCTGCTCGCCCGGCACTTCTTCGAGACGTTCCCGCAGCTCGGCGGGCTGAGGTTCACGCACCGATGGGCGGGTCCGATCGACTCGACCACCCGGTTCACCGCAGCCTACGGCACCGCGCGCGCCGGCCGGGTCGCCTACGCGGTCGGGCACACCGGCCTCGGCGTCGGCGCGTCGCGGTTCTCGGCGGATGTCGCGCTCGACCTGCTCTCGGGCGAGGCGACGTCGCGGCTGCGCTACGACATCGTGCGGCGCCGGCCGTTCCCGATCCCGCCCGAGCCGTTCCGCAATCCCATCATCCAGTTCACCCGGCACTCGATCCTCGCCGCCGACGCGCACGAGGGGCGGCGCAACCTCTGGCTCCGCACCCTCGACCGCTTCGGCCTCGGCTTCAACTCCTGAGCTCCACCTCCCGAGCAGCACCGGCACGCGTCATCCGTCGCGGCCCGAAAGGAACACCATGACCACCGGAACCTTCATCGGCGAGTACCGCCCCGGATCGGGCGGCGACACCGTCATCACGAACCCCGCGACCGAGCAGGAGGTCGCGGCGTTCACCGCCTCGGGCGTCGCCGACGTCGACGAGGCCGCGGCCGCCGCCCGCGCCGCCCAGCCCGAGTGGGCCGCGAAGACCCCGGGGGAGCGCTCGCTCGCCCTGCTCCGCCTCGCCGATGCGCTCGAGGCCGACGCCGAGCACCTCGCGAAGCTCGAGGTCGAGGACTCCGGCAAGCCGTGGACGACCGCCTTCGACGGCGAGCTGCCGTTCGGCATCGACAACCTGCGCTTCTTCGCGGGCGCCGCCCGCTCGCTCGACGGTACGGGCGCCGGAACGCTCTCGAACGGGTACACCTCGATCATGACGCGCCGCCCGGTGGGCGTGGTCGCGGGCATCACCCCCTGGAACTTCCCGCTCATCATGGCGATCTGGAAGGCGGGCCCCGCGCTCGCCGCAGGCAACGCCGTGATCGTGAAGCCCGCGCCGGCGACGCCGCGCACCACGCTGCGCTTCGCTGAACTCGCCCTGCAGGCCGGCCTTCCCGCCGGTCTCTTCAACGTCGTCACCGGCGACGCCGAGGTCGGCCAGGCCCTCGTCACCCACCGCGAGGTCGACATGGTGAGCGTCACCGGCTCGACCCAGACCGGCAAGGCCGTCATGCGCGGCGCCGTCGAGGGCGTCAAGCGCGTGCACCTCGAGCTCGGCGGCAAGGCGCCCGTGATCGTCTTCAAGGACGCCGACCTCGGCGCCATGGCGCACGCCGTCGCCCTCGGCGCGACGTACAACACCGGCCAGGACTGCACCGCGGCGACCCGCGTCTACCTCGAGCGCTCGGTGTACGACGACGGCGTCGCCGCCCTGCGCGCCGCCATCTCGGGCATCGTCGCCGGCGACCCGATGGACGCCGACACCCACATCGGCCCGCTCATCTCGAAGGGCCACCTCGAGCGCGTCTCGGGCTTCGTCTCCCGTGCCGTCGCCGAGGGCGCCGAGGCACTCGCCGGCGGCCACGCGATCGACCGCATCGGCTCGTACTTCGCACCGACCCTGCTCGTCGGCGCCGCGCAGTCGTCGGAGATCGTGCAGGGCGAGGTGTTCGGGCCCGTGCTCGTCGTGCTCCCCTTCGACGGCGAGGCCGAGGGCATCGCACTCGCGAACGACAGCGCCTACGGGCTCGCGTCGTCGGTGTGGACCTCGGATGTCTCGCGCGCCCTGCGCGTCAGCCAGTCGCTCGACGTCGGCGTCACGTGGGTCAACGACCACCTGCCGATCGCGTCGGAGGCGCCGCACGGCGGCGTGAAGGGATCGGGCTTCGGCAAGGACATGTCGATCGAGCCGATGCTCGACTACTCGGTCACGCGCCACCTCATGATCCGGCACGCGCCGCCGCCCGAGACCACTGGCTTCCGCCCGGCCTGACCCCGCCGTCTCGTAGCCGCGCCGCCCCCCGCGCCCGAAATGACGCGAATCGCTCTTCCCGCGCCCTGCCGAGGTCGATCCGCGTCACCTCGGCGGGCGGAATCCGCGTCAGCGGGCGCCGTCGGCCGCGTGGGTCGCTTCCGCGACCGGCAGGGGCAGCTCGTCCTGGTTCGCGGCGAACATCTTCTTCACGATGGGGCGGGCGAGCTTGGAGAGCATCACTTTCGTCATCGCGCGGGACATCAGCGCCTCGAAGCGGTGGGCGGGCACCATGCGCTCGATGCCGCCGCCCATGAGCTTCTTGCCGGCTTCGGCGAAGGGCGCGATGTCGCTCGCGTACTGCCGTGCCGCGGCGGCGGCGTCGCCCGGCGTCTCCGCGATGCGGGCGGCGAGCAGGTAGGCGCCGATGAGCGCGGTCGCGGTGCCCATGCCCGACATCGGCGAGCCGCATGCCGCGGCGTCGCCGATGAGCACGACCCGGCCGTTCGCAGGCTCGGGAACGTCGATGCGCGCGAGCTCGTCGAAGTAGAAGTCGGATGCCGCGGGCATGGCGTCGAGCACAGTGGGGGCGTGCCATCCGGCGCTCTCGAGCGACCGCCGGATGAGCGCCTCCTGCGCGGCCCGGTCGCCGCGGAGCGCGGGGTCGCGGTCGACGCGGAGCGTGATGATCGCCTTGGACGTCGACGGGTCGAAGTCGGGGCGGATGCCGAAGGTCGCGCCCGGCACGAACCGCATCGAGAACCAGCCCGACTCGACATCGGACGGCGTCGGCAGCGTGAAGAACGCCATGTACCCGCCGAGGTACGTCGAGTACTCCTCCTCGGGCCCGAAGGCGAGGCGGCGGGTCGCCGAGTGCACGCCGTCGGCGCCGACGACGAGGTCGAACCGTTCGGCGGGGGCGTGCTCGAAGACGACGTCGACCCCGTCCACGTCCTGCGCGATGGCGGTGATGCGGTCGCCGTAGCGGAGGTCGAGCAGGCCCGGCGCAGCCTCGTCCGCCGCTGCGAGTCGGTCGCGCAGCACCTCGTCGAGGTCGCCGCGGGCGATCTCGATCTCGGCGACCGCGCCCTTGCCGTCGAAGTCCTCCATCGACATGCGGCCGAACACGCGGCCCGCACCGTCGACGTAGGAGAGGCCGAGCTCGTGCAGCAGTCGCGCCCGGATTCCGGGCATGAGGCCCATGCGCTCGGCGACCTCGTGGCTGGCACCGCGGACGTCGACGGCCTGGCCGCCGGGGCGGGGAGCGCCGGCGCGCTCGACGACGGTGGTGCGGATGCCGCTGCGCACGAGCTGCAGCGCGAGTGCGTGCCCGGCGATGCCGCCGCCGGAGATCAGGACGTGCCGGGTGGTGTCGGTGGTGGTCATCGCCGCGCCTTTCGTCGATTCAGACATTTGTCTCATACGTATGTCTAACAACGATTGAGACGAATGTCTAGTACAAATGTCTGAATCGTTCGATACGATCGGTGCATGGGCAATCGTGAAGACCTGCTGGCCGGGGCGCGCCGGGTGATCGTGGAGCGCGGGGTCGCGAAGGCGACCGCACGCGACATCGCGACCGAGGCGGGCGTGAGCCTCGCCGCGATCGGCTATCACTTCGGCTCGAAGGAGCAGCTCATCACCGAGGCGCTCATGGCCTCGCTCGGCGACGGCATCGGCGACGGCATGGAGGCCGTCGTCGGCGAGACTGCGGCGATGCCGATGCTCGACGGCTTCGCCGAACTCTGGAACCGCATGCCCGAGGTGTTCGCAGCGAACCGCGAGCCGCTGCTCGCGAGCCTCGACAACACCGTGCGGGTGCTGCGCGACCCCGAGGCCGCTCGCCACCTCGCCGAGGCGGCGGGGGAGGGCTACCTGGGCATCGCCGAGCAGCTCCGCGCCGCGCGCCCCGAGCTCTCCGACGAGCAGGTCGACGCGGTCGCGAAGCTCGACTTCGCGCTCGTGCAGAGCCTCGGCATCCTGTGGCTGCTCGCCCCTGATCGTCTGCCGAGCGGCGACGACCTCGCCCGCGCGGTCGCCGTCATCGCCGGCGCCGAGGCGCCCGCCGGCGGCGCGGAGGCCGGGCGGTAGTTACTCGACCGCGGCCGCTTGCGTGTGCAGCTCGCACGCCGCGGCGCCGCACGACTCGCACAGCACGAACTCCGCATCGCACGAGGCATCCGTGCAGTTGGCGGTGCGGTTCGTCGCGGTGCCGCAGCGCGCGCACGTGCCGATGACGGCGGCGTGGTCGCTGAAGTCGATCGAGCCGCGCTGGTCGAAGACGTAGAGCGAGCCCTGCCAGAGGCCGTCGTCGCCGAACCGCTCGCCGTAGCGCACGATGCCGCCGTCGAGTTGGTAGACCTCGCCGAAGCCGCGGCTCGTCATGAGGCTCGAGAGCACCTCGCAGCGGATGCCGCCGGTGCAGTAGGTGACGACGGGGCGGCCCTTCAGCTCGTCGTACTTTCCGGAGTCGAGCTCCTCGACGAAGTCGCGGGTCGTCTCGACGTCGGGCACGACGGCGCCCGCGAAGCGGCCGATCGCCGCCTCGAGCGCGTTGCGGCCGTCGAAGAAGACGACGTCGTCACCGCGCTCGGCCACGAGCTCGTGCAGCGCGTCGGGGCTCAGCTTCGTGCCGCCACCGACGACGCCCTGCTCGTCGACGGAGAGCTCGCCGGGCGCGCCGAACGAGACGATCTCATCGCGCACCTTCACGCTGAGCTTCGGGAAGTCGGCGCTCGCGCCGTGCTCGTCGAGGCCGGTGCCGTCGCTCCACTTGAAGTCGATGTGCTTGAAGGCGGGGTACTCGCGGGTCTTGCGCACATAGCGCTTCAGGGCCTTCATCTCGCCGCCGAGCGTGCCGTTCAGCCCGTGCTCAGAGATCAGGATGCGCCCGCGGAGCCCGAGCGACTCGGCGAGGTCGCGCTGCCACAGCCGCACGGCGTCGGGGTCGGCGAGCGGGGTGAAGACGTAGTAGAGGAGGATCTTGGCGAGGGCCACCCCGAGATCATACGGGCGGTTGCTCGGGGTCGCGTGTGAGAGTGCTGGCGCCGTGCCGCAGGCGGGTGAAGGTCAGGCTTGCTTAACTCGTACATTCATATACTGTTTATGTCAGTACTAGTAACGCAACCCACACGAAGGAGCACTCGATGACCGAACTCGCTGCCCGCCGCTTCGACGGCCGCACCGCCATCATCACGGGCGCCGGCTCGGGCATCGGCCGAGCCGCCGCACGCATCCTCGCCGCCGAGGGGGCCACCGTGGTCGCCTCGGACATCGCCGCCGATCGGCTGCAGGAGCTCGCGGTGGAGCTGGGTGCCTTCGACGTGCGCACCGTGGCCGGTGACGTGACCCGTGAACAGACGGTGCGCGAGCTCATCGACGCCGCAGCGGGCAGGGTCGACATCCTCGCCAACATCGCCGGCATCATGGACGGCGTCCTCCCCGCCGACGAGGTCGACGACGCCACCTGGCAGCGGGTGTTCGACATCAACGTCACCGCCGTGCTCCGCACGACGCGCGCCGTGGTTCCGCTCATGCGCGAGCGGGGAGCAGGGGCGATCGTCAACATCGCCTCCGAGGCGTCCTTCCGCGGGTCCGTCGGCGGCGCCGCCTACACGGCGTCGAAGCACGCCGTCGCCGGCCTGACGAAGAGCACGGCGTTCATGTACGGGCCGCAGGGCATCCGCACGAACGCGGTGGCGCCGGGGGCGGTCGTGACCGGACTCGACGTGTCGTGGCGATCCGAGTACGGCGCGGCCCGCACCGGCCCGGTGCTGCAGGCGACGATGTCGGCTCCCACCTCCGCCGAGCAGATCGCGGGCACGGTGGCCTGGCTCGCGAGCGACGAAGCGGCCAACATCAACGGCGTGATCCTCGCCTCGGACGGCGGCTGGTCGGCGGTCTGATCGTCCCGCGAGGTCGGGCCGCCGCTCGGCCGGCGCAGGTCGCTCACGGCCTCGCGCCTAGGCTGGCTGGAGCGGAGCGGAAGGGGCGGCAGTGGCCGACGACACGGTGGGTCCGGAATTGCCGAGGGCGATCGCGCTGGCCTGGGGCGCGGTGCCCTCGCCGCAGCGCGGACCGAAGCGGGAGTTCAGCCTCGAACAGGTGCTCGATGCCGCCGTCATGCTCGCCGATGCCGACGGCATCGACGCCGTGACGATGCCCGCGGTGGCCAAGGCTCTCGGGCTCACGGCGATGTCGCTCTATCGGTACGTGTCGTCGAAGGAGACGCTCCTGCTGCTCCTGCAGGAGCGGGGCATGGGTCTGCCGCCGGAGTCGATCGCCGGGGCCGAGGGGTGGCGGGCCGGGCTCGAGGCGTACGCCGAGGCATCCGGTGCGGTCTACCGGCGCCATCCGTGGATGCTCGACATCCCGATCACGGGCGTCGCGAGTACGCCCAACAACCTCGCGTGGCTCGAAGCCGGGCTCACTGCGCTTGCGGACACCGCATTGTCGCGGCAGGAGCGGGTCGCCGTCGTGCTCCAGGTCAGCGGCCACGCCAGGTTCCGCGCGCTCGTCGAGCGCGGCTACGCGGACCGCGCCGACGACGCGGGGGAGCACCTGTCGGACATCGTGGTCTCCGAAGCGCGCCTGCTCGGCCGGCTCGTCGCCGAGGACCGCTTCCCCGAGCTCCACGCCACGCTCGGCAGCGGCGCGCTCGTCGACCCGGCGTTCGACAACTTCGACTTCGGCCTCGCGCGCCTGCTCGACGGCGTCGCCCACCACCTCGACCCGGCCGCCTGAGGCCGATCGATCCGGAGGCTCGATTCCGATCGGGTAGCGTGTGAGCATCATGCGCCCGATGCCGCTCGAGCCCAACAGTCGCCGCGTCGCGATCGGCTCCCGCCTGCGCGCGGCCAGGCAGGCGCAGCAGCTCACGATCGACGAGGTCGCCCGCGTCACGGGTCTCACGAAGGGGTTCCTCTCGCGCGTCGAGCGCGACATGACCTCGCCGAGCGTCTCGTCGCTCATCACCCTCTGCGACGTGCTCTCGATCTCGGTCGGCTCGCTGTTCGAGGCGCCCGACGTGCAGTTCGTGCCGGCCGGCACCGGCCCGCGCATCAACCTCGGCGGCGTCGACACCGAGGAGCGGCTGCTCTCGGCGCGCGGCGAGTCCAAGGTGCAGGTGATCCGTTCGGTGATCCAGCCGGGCGGTCACGGCGGCGACGAGCTCTACGCGGTCGCGGCCGAGGTCGACGTGCTGCACGTGCTGTCCGGCACGATGCAGGTGCGGTTCTCCGATCAGGACTGGGAGCTCGGCCCCGGCGACAGCCTGACCTTCAACGGCCACGAACCGCACAGCTGGCGGGCCGTCGGCGACGCAGGCGCCGAGGTCATCTGGGTGCTCGCACCCGCGCTCTGGAGCGCCTGACGCCGATTCGCAGGGCTCGTCCGTGACGCGAGGCCCGGCTCGCCCATGAGGTGAGCGGATGCCGCGCGCCCGCGACATCCGCTCACGATCCGCTTGACGCGCCCTCGCGACGGCGCTATCTTGTCATCCAGTCCTAGATGCCTAGGAAGAAACAAAAGATTCCCGCCAAGCAACAAGGAGGTTGCGAGATGACGCAGCCGATCGGTCCCGTCGACAGCTCCAAGACGCCGCGCTACGCCGGCCCCGCGGGGTTCGCGCGCCTGCCCCGGCTCGATCAGGTCGAGCACGCGGACATCGTCGTGGCGGGTGTGCCGTTCGACAGCGGCGTCTCCTATCGCTCCGGGGCGCGGTTCGGGCCGACGCACATCCGCGAGGCCTCGCGCCTGCTGCGTCCCTACAACCCGGCGCTCGACGTCTCGCCCTTCGAGGTCGCCCAGGTCGCCGACGCCGGCGACATCGCGGTGAACCCCTTCAACATCGGCGAGGCGATCGACTCGATCCAGGCCGCCGCGCTCGAGCTCACCGAGGGCGGCACCCGCCTCGTGACCCTCGGCGGCGACCACACGATCGCGCTCCCGCTGCTCCGCGCCGCGGCCGAGCGTCACGGCCCGGTCGCGCTCCTCCACTTCGACGCGCATCTCGACACGTGGGACACGTACTTCGGCGCCGAGTACACGCACGGCACGCCGTTCCGCCGGGCCTTCGAAGAGGGCATCATCGACACCGAGGCGCTCAGCCACGTCGGCACCCGCGGCCCGCTCTACGGCAAGAAGGACCTCGACGACGACCGGCGCTTCGGCTTCGGCATCGTCACGAGCGCCGACGTCTACCGCCAGGGCGTCGACGAGGTCGTCGCGAAGCTCCGCGACCGCATCGGCGACCGCCCCCTCTACATCTCCATCGACGTCGACGTGATGGACCCGGCGCACGCTCCCGGCACCGGCACCCCCGAGGCAGGCGGCATCACGAGCCGCGAGCTCCTCGAGATCCTGCGCGGCTTCGTCGGGCTGAACCTCATCGGCGCCGATGTCGTCGAGGTCTCGCCGCCCTACGACCATGCCGAGATCACGGGCGTCGCCGCATCGCACCTCGGCTACGACCTCGTCTCACTGCTCGCCCTCCGCCACGAGGCATCCGCTCATGCCTGAGTCGAGCACCGAATCCGAGACCGGCGCGCACGGCGCAACCGGAGCGCACCTCCGCAACGGCGGCGACGTCGTCGTCGAGACGCTCGAGGCGCTCGGCGTCTCCCACGTCTTCGGCATCCCGGGTCAGCACGCGCTCGGCCTCTTCGACGCGATCCGCCGCAGCGACCTCGAGTTCGTGAGCTCGCGCGTCGAGAACAACTCGGCGTTCGGCGCCGACGGGTACGCGCGCGCCACCGGCGAGGTCGGCGTGCTGTTCCTCTCCACGGGCCCGGGCGCGCTCACCGCGCTCGGCGCCCTGCAGGAGGCGTACGCCACTGGCGTGCCGCTGCTCGTGATCACGAGCCAGGTGCCGCGCCGCGGCCTCGGCGGCACCCGCAAGGGCCTGCTGCACCAACTCGACGACCAGCAGCGCAGCGCGCAGAACGTGACGAAGAGCACCGCCGTCGTCCGCGAGGCCGCGCACATCCCGTCGGCGCTCGCCGATGCATGGGCGCTCGCCCAGGCGGCTCCGGCCGGTCCCACCTGGGTCGAGATCCCCGAGGACGTGCTGCTCGAGGCGACGCACGTGCCGCCCGTCCGCTCGGCGGTCACCTCGATCGCCGAGCGGATGCCTCGGGCCGAACTCATCGACGAGGCGGCCGCGCTCCTCGCCGGGGCGCGCCTGCCCGTGATCCTCGCGGGGGGCGGCGTGCGCCGCTCCGAGGGCGGCCGCGCGGCGTTGCGCCGTCTCGCCGAGGCGCTCGACGCCCCGGTCGTCTCGACCGTCGGCGGCAAGGGCGCCATCGCCTTCGACCACCCGCTCTCCGCGGCATCCTGGATCGAAGATCAGCACACGACCGCGCTCCTCGAGGAGGCCGACGTGCTGCTCGCCGTCGGCACCTCGATCGGCGAGGTCACGAGCAACTACTTCACGTTCGCGCCGCGCGGCCGGCTCATCCAGGTCGATGCCGAGCCGCGCGTGCTCGAGTCCAACTACCCGGGCCTCGGCATTCACGCCGACGCCGCGCTCGCCCTCTCGGCCATCGCCGATCGGCTGCCGGCGCGACCGGCGGATGCCCCGGCGCGCGGCGCCGACATCGCCGCCCGTCTCCGGAGCGACGTCGAGGCGCGCCTCGCCGCGCAGGACCTCGGCCCGGAGCTCTCGCTCATGGCCGACCTTCGGGCAGCGGTGCCCGCCGACGCCCACACCTTCTGGGATATGACGATCGCGGGCTACTGGGCGTGGTCGGCATGGGACCCGAAGCAGGGTGAGTTCCACTCCGCGCAGGGGTCGGGCGGCCTCGGCTTCGCGTTCCCCGCGGCCCTCGCAGCGTCGATCGGCTCGGGCCGTCGCACGCTCGCGGTCTCGGGCGACGGCGGGGCGATGTACTCCATCGCAGAACTCGCCACGGCCCGCCAGCACGACGCCGACGTGACCTGGCTCATCATCGACGACGGGGGCTACGGCATCCTCCGCGAGTACATGACGGAGGAGTTCGGGCAGGCCACCGCCACCGAGCTCGCCCGTCCCGACTTCGCAGCCCTCGCACGCTCATTCGGCGTGACGGCCCACGAGTCGACCCTCGAAGACGTGGGCGCGACCATCGCCCGCACCTTCACCGAGCCCGGCCCCGCCGTCGTGGTCGTGCCGGCGCTGTTGCGCATGTTCGCGGCGACGCACGTTCGCTGACGCGAACCCCGCCCGGCGCGGCGCCCACCCGCGGCGCCCGACTGGAACGCCCCCTGAAACACCCGACCCAATACCCGACCGAACCCTGACGCAAAGGATCCAACGATGGATATCGCGATCATCATCATCTACCTCGGAGCGATGCTGCTCTTCGGCTGGTGGGGCAAGAGCCGCACCAAGAACTCGGCCGACTTCCTCGTCGCCGGCCGCCGCCTCGGCCCCGGCCTCTACACCGGCACGATGGCCGCGGTCGTGCTCGGCGGCGCCTCCACCGTCGGCGGCGTGGGCCTCGGCTACAAGTACGGCATCTCGGGCATGTGGCTCGTCGTCTCGATCGCCGTCGGCCTCTTCCTGCTCAGCATCCTGTTCGCCTCGCGCATCCAGAAGCTGAAGGTGTACACCGTCGCCCAGATGCTGAAGCTCCGCTACGGCATGAACGCCACGAGTTCCTCGGGCATCGTGATGATGGCCTACACGCTCATGCTCTCGGTGACGTCGACCATCGCGTACGCGACGATCTTCAACGTGCTCTTCGGCACCGATCGCACGATCTCGGTGATCATCGGCGGCGGCATCGTCATGCTGTACTCGTCGATCGGCGGCATGTGGTCGATCACGCTCACCGACATGGTGCAGTTCGTGCTGAAGACGATCGGCGTGTTCTTCCTGCTGCTGCCGTTCGCGTGGTTCAACGCCGGCGGCTACGAGGGCATCGTCGACCGCCTCGGTGCAGCCGCGTTCGACCTCGGCGCGATCGGCGTCGACACGATCATCACCTTCTTCGTGATCTACACCTTCGGCATGCTGATCGGCCAGGACATCTGGCAGCGCGTGTTCACCGCGCGCTCGCCGAAGGTCGCCAAGTGGGGCGGCACGGCTGCGGCGGTGTACTGCCTGCTCTACGGCGTCGCCGGTGCCGTCATCGGGATGTCGGCCGCGGCGTTCCTGCCCGGCATCGAGGCGAGCGACGACGTCTACGCCGCGATCACGCAGCAGATCCTGCCGGTCGGCCTCAGCGGCATCGTGCTCGCGGCGGCCGTCGCCGCGATGATGTCGACCGCCTCGGGGGCGCTCATCGCGACCGCGACGGTGGCCCGCGCCGACGTCATGCCGCTCGTCAAGCGGCTCTTCGGTCGCAGCGCAGCGGATGCCGCGGCCAACGCCAACCCCGAGCACGATGTGCGCTCGAACCGCCTGTACGTGATGGTGCTCGGCATCGCCGTGATCATCGTGGCGGCCCTGCTGAACGACGTGGTCGCGGCGCTCACCGTCGCCTACGACATCCTCGTCGGCGGCCTGCTCGTGGCCATCCTCGGCGGATTCGTCTGGAAGCGCGCGACCGGTGCCGGAGCACTCTGGTCGATGGGCGTGGGAACGGTCGTCACCCTCGGCACGATGGCGATCATGGGCAACGTGCTCGCGAACGAGCCGATCTACTTCGGCCTCGCCGCAAGCCTGCTCGTCTACATCGTCGTCAGCCTGCTCACGCCGAGGACCCCGGCCTCGGTGCTGAAGATCTGGAACGACCGCCTCGCCGGCCGCTACGAGGACGAGGTGGCCGACACCGACGCCGACGTCGTCGCAGCGACGGCGACGGATGCCGCGGCACCGGTCGCGTCGCCGGTCGTTGCGCCGGGCGCGACCCGGCCCGCGGCCGAGTAGGCCGCACGGAGTGGGCCGCGGCCCCGCCGCACGGAGTGGGCCGCGAGGCGGCCGTATCGAGATCTCGTGGGGGCGAGCTCGGTACGGCGCCCTCGCGGCCCACTCGCTGATCCGACCTGGAACGCTCGCGCCTTCGGATCGCTCACTCTCGCGTATGCCAGTTCCCTTCAGCGCCCGCACGGATGCCGCCATGATCGACGAGCGCGGCCGTGAATGGACGACCCCCGATCTGACCTGGAACGCTTGCGCCTTCGGATCGCTCACGCTCTCGCGTATGCCAGTTCCCCTTCAGCGATGAGGGGGAACTGGCATACCGAATCAGACGACATCGGTCGGCGCCTGCGCCGGCGTGTGGAGGCAGGCCAGCCAGCCCGTCAGTCGCGATCCTCTGACGCAGACGGCTCGTCGAACCAGCCATGGCGGCGGCCGCGCTGCCCGCGGTGGCCGGCGCGGTGCGCGCGCGGCTTCCGCACTGGTGGCGCCAGTCGCGCCGGGAACTGCGGTGCACGCCCGACGCCGGTGCCGTAGCGCTGTTCCCATAGGGCGAAAAGCTCGCCGACGGCGTCATCGAGTCGCGCGAGGTACTCGCCGTTCACGACGTACAGCCGCGACTGCGGCAGGCCCCGGTCGGGTGCGACGCTGACGACACCTTCGTCTCGCAGGATCCGAAGATGATGCGAGACGGCCGATCGGGAGATCGAGAACTCCTGTGCGATGACGTCGTTCAGGACGCCCACCGGGTGCTCGCCGACCGCGAGCACCTCGATGATCCTCCGGCGAACCGGCTCGGCGACGATCTCGAACGCGTGCATCATCGCGGCAGCGTACCGAGCGAGCGGCAGGCCGTCCTCGCCTTGTCCACAGGCGCGTCAGGCGGCAGACGCGACGAGGGCGCGCTCAGTGCTTGTTGCCGCTGAGCGCGAGCACCCCGCCGAGGCCGATCATCATGACGCCGCCCGTCGCCGAGAGGTGCTCGAGGCGCTTGGGGGAGCGGGCGAACCATCCGCGCGCGGCGCTCGCGGCGAGTGCCCACACCGAGTCGCACAGCAGGGCGAGCACGATGAACACGAGGCCGAGCTCGAAGAGCTGCAGCGGGATCGACCCCGCCGAGAACGACACGAACTGCGGCAGCACGGCCACGAAGAACGCGATGGTCTTGGGGTTCGTGACGCCGACGATGAACCCCTCGCCGAGCTGTCGCCAGTGCGAGCGCGGCGCGGCCTTGCCGTCGACGGATGCCGCGGCATCCGCTCGGTGCCTGATGGCCTGCACCCCGAGGTAGACGAGGTAGGCGGCGCCCGCGAACTTGATGATCGTGAAGAGCACGACCGACTGGGCGACGATCGCGCCGACGCCGAGCGCGACGGCCGCGACGAGCGGCACCATGCCGAGCGCGTTGCCGACCACGCTGAGCAGCCCGCCGAGCCGGCCGAGCGCGAGCGAGCGCCCGATCACGAACAGCACGCTCGGACCGGGGATGACGATGAGCACGACCGACGCGACGACGAATGCCCAGAGGTTCTCCAGGGGGACCATCCCCGCATGCTACCCGCACGCTCCCCGCACGCGCGGCGGGATGCGGCTACGGTGGCACTCGTGAGCGACCACATCTCCGCGAGCGTCGCCGACGGTGTCGGCCACGTCACGCTCGACCGTCCGCAGGCGCTGAACGCCCTGAGCTACGAGATGATCCGCGAACTCGCCGCGATCTTCGAGCTCTGGCGGACCGACTCCGAGGTCGGCGTCGTCGTGCTCGACGGCGCGGGGGAGCGCGGCTTCTGCGCCGGCGGCGACATCCGCGAGCTCTACACGTACGCCTCGAACGACGACCACGCCGAAGCCCGGGAGTTCTTCCGCGCGGAGTACCGGCTCGACGCGATGATCGCGCGCTACCCCAAGCCCGTCGTGGCGCTCATGGACGGCATCACGATGGGCGGCGGCATCGGCCTCGCCGGCCACGCCTCGATCCGCATCGTCACCGAGCGATCGCGCATCGCGATGCCCGAGACCCGCATCGGCTTCACCCCGGATGTCGGCGGCAGCTGGCTGCTCGCGAAGGCCCCGGGCGAGCTCGGCGTGCACCTCGCGCTGAACTCCCGCACGATGGACGCGGCCGATGCGATCCACGCCGGATTCGCCGACTTCTTCGTGCCGTCGGAGCGGCTGCCGCACGTCATCCAGGCGCTCGCCGAGCGGGCCGATCCCGGCACCCCGGCCGAGATCGTCATGCTCTTCGACGAGACGCCCGGCCCGTCGGCGCTCGCCCTCGCGCGCGACTGGGTCGACGCCTGCTACTCCGCGCCCACCGTCGCCGAGGTCATCGAGCGTCTGCGCGCCTTCGCCGAGGGTCGAGCGACCGAGCCCACGGAGAACGTCTCGTCGAGTTCGTTCCCGCAGCATCCGCTCGACCCCGGCGCGACCGCCTACGCGGCCGCCGCCGCCGACGAGCTCGAGACCCTCTCGCCGACGGCGCTCACCGTGACGCTCGAGGCCGTGCGCCGAGCCCGCACGCTGCGGAGCCTCGAGGACGCCCTCGAGCAGGAGTTCCGCCTCGTCTCGTGGTTCATCGAGCAGCACGACCTGCGCGAGGGCATCCGCGCCCAGGTCATCGACAAGGACCGCAACCCCCGTTGGAACCCGTCGACGCTCGACGCCGTCGAACCAGGGCTCGCGGCGCTCGTGCTCGACGACGCACGCTTCGAACCGGTCTGGCCTGCGTAGCGTTTGTATACACCAAGCGTTGACTAGGCGAGAGTTTGCACGTTCCTCCATCACAGCGTATACATAAGTGAGGAGGTGGGCATGAGAGCCAGCGAACGCGCGTATCGGGAACTCCGCGAGGAGATCCTCGACGGCGTGCTCGCGCCGGGCACCGCGCTCGCCGAGGTCGAACAGGCGAACCGGCTCGGCGTCTCCCGCACCCCGGTGCGCGAAGCCCTCGCCCGACTCGAGGCCGACGGACTCGCGACCGCGGCCTCCGCCCGGCTGCTGCAGGTGAGCGAACTCTCGCCCGCGAGCATCATCGCGCTCTACGAACTGCGCGAGGCGCTCGAGGAGCAGGCGGCCAGGCTCGCGGCCACCCGGCGCGACCCGGCGCGGTTCACCGAGCTCCACGACCGGCTCGCCGCAGCGCCCGAGCTGCTCGACGGCGGCGACGAGGGCCTGCGCACCTATTACGACACCGTCGACGCGCTCGACGAGGAGATCGACGCCGCGACTGCGAACCCGATGCTCGTCGCAGCGCTCCGCAGCGCGCGCCTGCACTCCGCGCGGGTGCGGCGACTGGCCCGTCACAATCCCGAGCGCCTCCGCGCCGCGGCATCCGAGCACCTCCTGATCGTCGAGGCGATCATCGCCGGCGACGCCTCGCTCGCCGCCCACGCCAGCCACGTGCACCTGCACATGAGTCTTCGTCACGCACTCGCATCCATCGAGTCTCGTCAGCCCGACGGGCACCGCGTAGCCTGACCGATGGAACAGTTCTGAAAGGGCCGTCAACATGCACCTCCACCACCTCCGCACCCACCGCAGTGACGAGAACCTCGCCCGCGAGGGACAGCTCGCCTGGAAACTCGCGAGCGTCGCGACCGACCCGGTCGAGCTCGACGACGACGTCGTCGACATGGTGGTGAACCGCGTGATCGACAACGCGGCCGTCGCGGCCGCCTCGATCGCCCGCGGTCCCGTCGTCTCGGCGCGCAGCCAGGCGCTCGCCCACCCCGTCTCGATCGGCGGCGACGGCGCAACGGTCTTCGGTGCGGATGCCGCGCGCCGCACCTCGCCCGAGTGGGCCGCGTGGGCCAACGGGGTGGCCGTGCGTGAACTCGACTTCCACGACACCTTCCTCGCGGCGGACTACTCGCACCCCGGCGACAACATCCCGCCGATCGTCGCGGTCGCCCAGCACCTCGCCGCGAACCGCGGCCTCACGGGTCGCGACGTCGTGCGCGGCATCGCGACGGGCTACGAGATCCAGATCGACCTCGTGAAGGCGATCTCGCTCCACAAGCACAAGATCGACCACGTCGCCCACCTCGGCCCGTCGGCTGCCGCCGGCATCGGCACCCTGCTCGGCCTCGACCAGGAGACGATCTTCCAGGCCATCGGCCAGGCGCTGCACACGACCACGGCCACGCGCCAGTCCCGCAAGGGCGAGATCTCGACGTGGAAGGCGCACGCCCCGGCGTTCGCCGGCAAGATGGCCGTCGAGGCGGTCGACCGGGCCATGCGCGGCCAGACGAGCCCCGTGCCGATCTACGAGGGTGAGGACGGCGTCATCGCGTGGCTCCTCGACGGGCCGGATGGCTCCTACGAGGTGCCGCTGCCCGAGGTGGGGGAGGCCAAGCGCGCCATCCTCGACTCCTACACGAAGGAGCACTCGGCGGAGTACCAGGCGCAGGCCTGGATCGACCTCGCCCGCAAGCTCCACGACGAGTACCCGCTGATCCTCGACGACCCGTCGCGCATCGAGTCGATCACCCTGCACACCTCGCACCACACGCACTACGTGATCGGTTCGGGTGCGAACGACCCGCAGAAGTACGACCCGGATGCCTCGCGCGAGACGCTCGACCACTCGATCCCGTACATCTTCACCGTCGCCCTGCAGGACGGCTCGTGGGATCACGCCGAGTCGTACTCGCCCGAGCGCGCGCACCGCCCCGACACCGTCGAGCTGTGGAAGAAGGTCACGACCGTCGAAGACGAGGAGTGGACGCGCCGCTACCACTCGAACGACATCGCCGAGAAGGCGTTCGGCGGACGTGTCGTCATCAAGCTCGCCGACGGCGGCGAGATCGTCGACGAGATCGCCGTGGCCGACGCGCATCCGCTCGGTGCTCGCCCGTTCGCCCGCGAGCAGTACGTGCAGAAGTTCCGCACGCTCGCCGAGTGGGCGCTGACGCCCGAAGAGATCGAGCGCTTCCTCGACGTCGCACAGCGACTGCCCGAGCTCGGCCCCGACGAGCTCGGCGGCCTCACGTTCAACGTGGCCCCTGGCGCACTCGTCGGCGTCGAGGTCCCCGAGGGGCTGTTCTGATGCTGTACTCCACGACCCCGTCCTCCGAGAAGCGCCGGCTCTTCCGCGAGCGGCTCGCGACCGGCGAGATCATGCGGTTCCCCGGCGCCTTCAACCCGCTCTCGGCGCGGCTCATCGAGCAGAAGGGCTTCGAGGGCGTCTACATCTCCGGTGCGGTGCTGAGCGCCGACCTCGGCCTGCCCGACATCGGGCTCACGACGCTCACCGAAGTGGCGGGCCGCGGCAGGCAGATCGCCCGCATGACGGAGCTGCCGGCGATCATCGACGCCGACACCGGGTTCGGCGAGCCCATGAACGTCGCCCGCACGGTGCAGGAGATGGAGGATGCCGGGCTCGCCGGCCTCCACATCGAGGACCAGGTGAACCCGAAGCGGTGCGGACACCTCGACGGCAAGCAGGTCGTCGACGAGGCGACCGCGCTGCAGCGCATCCGCGCGGCCGTCGATGCCCGCCGCGACCCGAACTTCCTCGTCATGGCGCGCACCGACATCGCCGCGGTCGACGGTCTCTCCGCGGCGGTCGATCGCGCGAAGGCGCTCGTCGACGCCGGTGCCGACGCGATCTTCCCCGAGGCGATGCGGTCGCTCGCCGAGTTCGAGGCGGTGCGCGCCGCGGTCGACGTGCCGCTGCTCGCGAACATGACCGAGTTCGGCAAGAGCGAGCTCTTCACGGTGCAGCAGCTCGCCGACGTCGGCATGAACATCGTCATCTGGCCGGTGTCGCTGCTGCGCCTCGCGATGGGGTCCGCCGTGCGCGGCCTCGACGAGATCGAGGCGACGGGCTCGCTCGTCGGCAAGCTCGACGAGATGCAGCACCGGGCCGATCTCTACGAACTCATCGACTACGAGGGCTACAACCGCTTCGATACGGGTATCTTCAACTTCACGGTCACCAAGACGCCGATCGCATAGGCGCACCAGCGTCGTATCGAGACCACGCCAACGCAAGGGAGCAGACATTGGCTGAGCAGGAGATCGCAGTACCGCCCGAGATCTACAAGGGTCTGGCCGGTGTGCCGGTCGACTACACCGCGATCTCGAAGGTGAACCCCGAGTCGAACTCGCTGCTCTACCGCGGCTACCCGGTGCAGGAGCTCGCGGCCTCCACGACGTTCGAGGAGGTCGCGTACCTGCTCTGGTACGGCGAGCTGCCCGATGACACCCAGCTGGCCGAATTCGAGGAACGCGAGCGATCGCTGCGCGGCCTCGACCACGAGGTCAAGCGCATCATCGACGAGCTGCCGCTCACCGCCCACCCGATGGACGTCGTGCGCACCGCCGTCTCGGTCATCGGCGCGAGCGACCCGGCGACCCCCGACGACAGCGTCGACGCCAACCTCGACAAGTCGATCCGCCTGCTCGCGAAGCTGCCGTCGATCGTCTCGTACGACCAGCGGCGTCGGCACGAGCTCGAGTTCGTCGAGCCGCGGGGCGACCTCGGCTTCTCGGCGAACTTCCTCTGGCAGACGTTCGGCGAGCTGCCGGAGCTGCCGGTCGTGAGCGCGTTCGACGTGTCGATGATCCTCTACGCCGAGCACTCGTTCAACGCCTCGACGTTCACCGCGAGGGTCATCACCTCGACGCTCGCCGACCTCTACTCGGCGGTCACCGGAGCGATCGGCGCACTCAAGGGCCCGCTGCACGGCGGCGCGAACGAGGCCGTCATGCACGCCTTCGACGAGATCGGTGCGGGCCCCGGGGGCGCCGAGCGAGCTGCCGCCTGGCTCGACGCGGCGCTCGCCGAGAAGCGCAAGATCATGGGTTTCGGGCACCGTGTCTACAAGAACGGCGACTCCCGGGTGCCCACGATGCGCGACGCGATGGAGCGCATGGTCGAGTACTACGATCGGCCCGACCTGCTCGAGCTGTACGTCGGCCTCGAGCAGGCCATGGCCGAGCGCAAGGGCATCAGGCCGAACCTCGACTATCCGGCCGGCCCCGCCTACCACCTGATGGGATTCGACACCCTGACGTTCACGCCGCTGTTCGTCGCGAGCCGCATCACCGGCTGGACGGCGCACATCATGGAGCAGGCGGCGTCGAACGCGCTCATCCGTCCGCTGTCGGTCTACAACGGCGTCGACGAGCGGCACGTGCCCGTGAAGGGCTGACCCGGTGTCCCACGTCTTCCTCGAGATGACGATGACCGTCGACGGGTTCACCGCGGCGGTGGGCGTGAGCCTCGAGCATCCCTTCGGGCTCGACGGGGAGCGCGTGCACTCGTGGATGCGCGACTCGGTGTTCACCGGTGCGCCGCCCGGTGACGACGACCGCGACGGCGTCATCGACGACACCGGCGAAGACGTCGATCGCGACGCCGTCGCGCAACTCTACGAGTCGACGGGCGCATTCGTGCTCGGCCGCCGCACGCTCGATGTCCGGGAGGCCGTCTGGGGCGACGAGCCGGTGTTCCAGGGGCGCCCGTGCTTCGTCGTGACGAGTCGCCCTCACGAGTCGTACGTGCGCGGAGGCTCGCGCTACGAGTTCGTCACGGGCGGGGTCGCCGAAGCGATCGCCCGTGCCAGCGCGGCCGCGAGTGCGGCATCCGTCTGCGTCATCGGCGGTGCGGATGTCGCGAGGCAGGCGCTCGCCCTCGGACTCGTGGACGAGGCGCTGCTCCACATCGTGCCGGTGCTCCTCGGCGGCGGCGACCGGCTCTTCCCCGACTCGGCTCCGAACCGGGTCGAGCTCGAGCCCGTCTCCGCGGTTCAGGGGGCACGGGCGACGCACCTGCGCTACCGGTTGCCGACGGTGCTCGGGTAGTCATCGCGGGCTCGCACAACGGGAGCCGCGGCATCCGTTCTGTGACTGTGGCTTCCGCCAATGTTGGATGATCCACCACGATTCCGTCATACAGTCGTGGATCATGCACATGTTCTTCCGCACGCTGCTGCACGTCCTGTTCCTCTCGCGGCGCAAGCCCGACCTCGGGCACTGGGATGTCGCGCGCACGAACTTCATCACCCTGCCGACCGATCTCGACATCAACCGCCACATGAACAACGGCGTCTACTTCTCGATCATGGATGTCGCGCGCTTCGACATGCTCGTGCGCAACGGCGTCTGGGCGATGATGCGCGAGAAGAACTGGTACCCCGTCGTCGCGAGCGAGACGATCACGTTCCGCAAGTCCCTGCAGCTCTGGGACCGCTTCACGATCGAGTCCCGCCTCGTCGGCCATGACGACAAGGCCGTCTACATGGAGCAGCGCTACGTGCGTCCGGGTGCCGACGGCGAACCCGAGATCTACGCGCAGGGTTTCATTCGCGCGCGCTTCCTCAAGAAGGCGGGCGGCACGGTGCCGATGTCCGAGATCGCCGAGGTGCTCGGCGTCTCGGGCGCCGACGAGATCCCCGACTGGATGGAGCGGTGGGGCGCGGATGTCGCACTGCCCGCCACCCGTGCGGCGGCCCCGTCGGTCTGGCGCTGACGAGGCGCTGCGGTCAGCTCAGCGCCTTCCTCGGCACGACGACCTCCTTGATGATGAGCAGGATGCCGGCGGCGACGGGGATCGCGACGAGTGCTCCGGGCAGGCCGCCCAGCGTGCCGCCGGCGAGGGCTGCGATGAGCACGATCGAGCCGGGCACCTGCACGGCCTTGCTCATGACCTTCGGGGTGAGGATGTACGCCTCCACCTGCATGTAGATGAGCATCGCGATGAGCACGATGAGGGCCGCGACCGGCGAGACGAACAGGGCGATCACCGTCATGACCGCCGTGGTGAGCACGGTTCCGATGAGCGGGATGAGCGTGATGAAGAACGCCGCGACCGCGATCACGAGTGCGAACGGCACTCCGACGAGCAGCAGCAGGATGAAGCTGTAGACCGCGTTGAAGAACGCGAGCACCACCATGCCGCTGAGGTAGCGGCCGACGTTCTGCATGATGCGCTCGGCGTAGCCGACGACGCGCTCTCGGTGCGACGCCGAGATGAGCGTGTAGATCGCCCGCTTCGAGGAGTCGAGGGTCGCGGTGAAGTAGATGGTCAGGATGAAGATGAAGAACGCGCTCGAGAGGCCGCCGAGGATCGCGAAGCCGACGTTCAGGGCCCCGCCGCCGATGGTCGCCCAGAAGTTCGGGTCGCTGATGGTGTCGACGACCCACTTGTAGACCGAGCCCAGCACCCCGCCCGAGCCGGCCTGCACGTCTTGGAACCAGTCCTGCGTCTGCAGGTTCTTGTACATGGTGGGAAGGCTGTTGATGAACGCGCTCGCCTGGCTGATGACGATGGGGAGCACGAGCCAGAGCATCCCGGCGATCACGAGGATGAACAGGATGATGACCGTGACGATGGCGGCGCCGCGCTTCAGTCCCCGGCGCTCGAACCAGCGCACGAGCGGGTCGAGCCCGAGCGTGATGAACGCCGCGGCGAGCACCGAGAAGACGACGCTCGAGATGCTCGCGAACGCCGCCGCGATGCCGAGCGCGACCACGACGCCGAGGGTCGCGACGAACGCCCACTGGAACGGCTTGTTCGCCATCAGGTTCGTCTGGCGCTCGCGCCAGCCCGGGGTGGCCTCGGTCTCGCGCGCTCGGCGCTCGATGCTCTTCACGGCGTCAGTCTAGGGCTGGGCGCTCCCGGTGCAGGAGGAGCGCGCCGGGCCGGCCTTCCAGGCCGTCAGCGGCTCGCGGTGGTCGGGACGTCGAGCTCCCGGTAGTGGCGGGAGAACGCCGGGAAGTAGGTCTCCCACGCGGGTTGCGGCGTGCCGGCGCGCGCGGCCGCGAGGCGGTCGAGGTAGTAGTCCCAGCCGGGCCCCATATCGGCAGACTCCGACGGGTCGTGGAGTCGCTGGCCGAGCGTGAGCGTCGTCATGCCGCCGCCCTCCACCAGATGGCAGAAGAGGCGGATGCCGGTCGGGCCCGAGCCGGAGTCGGCGGTGAACCGGTGCGGTGCCGCGCACTCGAGGATCGTGACGTTCTGCCACTCGCCCTCGCCCTCGGCCTCCATGCGGAACCGCACACCGCCCGTCGCCGGGCTGCCGGTGTAGGTGCCGATCCAGGCGCGCATGGCATTCGGATTCGTGAGGCTGAACCAGACGTCTTCGATGGGGGCGTAGAACAGGCGGTCGAACTGCAGGTACAGGCCGTCGTCCTTCAGCACGTAGTGTCCGGTCGGTCTCGCGGTCATCTTCAGCCCCCGTTCGCTGGTTCCCTCAGGCTAATCCCGCTGCGCGTCAACCGCCAGAGTGGGCCACCGCCCACTAGAGTGTGGCCATGGGATCGAGTGGTGGACGCAAGCGCGCGTCGAGTGGACAGGCGTCATCGGGCGTGAAGACGTCAACGGGTGGGCAGTCGGCGCACGAGGAGCACGCGCTCGACATCGACCCCGAGAACAACAAGTCCGGGCTCTGGGGTGCCCTGGCCGGCCTGATCGTGTTCGCGCTCATCGCCATCCCGCTGTCGGCCGCGTTCACGTTCGCGACGACCCCGCACTCGCAGCAGCTCTTCGCCGGTCGGCTCTCCGACGCGACCCAGGGCGGCTACCAGTTCTTCTGGTGGACCGTGACGATCTTCCTCTTCGCGCTGCCGTTCCTCGTCGGCTACGGCGTCGCGAAGCTCTCGGTGAAGTCGCTGACGATCGTCGGCGCGGTCATCGTGCTCTTCGTGATCGCGATCATGGTGCTCGGCCAGGTCTTCGTCTTCTAGGACACCGGCGAACTCTGCCGGGCGAGCCTGTCGAAACCCTGTTTCGACAGGCTCGACTCATTCACCCGGGTCCGTGTTACGCACCTCGTGGTGCGTCACGCACGGTGAAGTGCGCGGCCTCCGTGAGTTAGAGTCACCGTTCGTGCGTTACGCACTGACAGTAACTCGGACTTGGGAGAACAACTTGCTCATCGCACTGTGGATCGTCACCGGGCTGCTCGCCCTGCTGTTCGGCATGGCCGGCGCCATGAAGGCCACCAGGTCGCGCGAGGCGGTGCTCGCGAACATGCCGTGGGTCGAAGACGTGAGCGCCGGCCAGCTCAAGACCATCGGCCTGCTCGAGGTGCTCGGCGCGATCGGCCTCGTGCTGCCCGCCGCGACCGGCATCCTGCCGTGGCTCACGCCCGTTGCGGCGTTCGCGCTCGCGATCACCATGGTCTTCGCCGTGGCGCTGCACGTGAAGCGCAAGGAGTCGTTCGCTCCGAGCCTCGTGCTCGGCATCGTCGCCCTGCTCGTGGGCGTCGGCTGGGTGCTGCTCGGCTGATCCGCACGCCGGGGGCTCGCGGTCAGGCGACGGATGCCTCGAGCACTGCCATCGCCGCGTTGTGGCCGCCGATGCCGCTCACCGCACCGCCGCGCACCGCACCCGAACCGCACAGCAGCACGCCCGGGTGCGCGGTCGCGACGCCCCAGCGCTCGGCCGGTGTCGAGAGGGCGGCGCCCGGCTCGGCCCACGGCCATGACAACGGGCCGTGGAAGATGTTGCCGCCCGGCATCGCGAGCGCCTCCTCGAGGTCGAGGGTCGTCTTCGTCTCGATGCAGGGGAGGCCCGCGGCATCCGTCGCGATGACGCCCTCGATCGGCTCGGCGAGCACCGAGTCCAGCGAGGCGAGCACCGCCGACTGCAGCCGCTCGCGCAGTTCGTCGTTGCCGAAACGCTCGAGCAGCCGGTGCGGCACGTGCAGGCCGAAGACGGTCAGGGTGTGGGCGCCGGATGCCGCGAGCTCGGGCGAGAGGATCGACGGGTCGCTCAGGGTGTGGCAGTAGATCTCACAGGGCAGCGGCGACGGGATGCCGCCGCGAGCGGCCGTGCGATACGCCGAGTCGAGTTGCGTCTCGAGCTCGTTGATGTGGAAGGTGCCGGCGAACGCGGCCTCGGGCGCGACCGAGGTGTCGCGGAGCCTCGGCAGTCGGGTGAGCAGCAGGTTCACCTTCACCTGCGCGCCCTCGGGTGCGTGCAGGTGGCGCAGTCGCTCGCGCACGACCGAGGGCACGCCGACGGTGGCCGCCGGTGACGCCGGTGACGCCTGCGCGCCGGCCTCGAGCAGTCGGTCGAGCACGGCGGGCGCGACATTCGCGAGGATGACGTCGGCGTGCGCCATGCGCTCACCCGACTCGTCGCCCTGCCGCCAGCGCACCTCGCCCGCCGGGTCGACCGAGACGACCTCGGCGCCCGTCACGAGCTCGGCGCCCGCCTCGCGGGCTGCCCTCGCGAGCTCGCCGGTGACGGCGCCCATGCCGCCGACAGGCACGTCCCAGTCTCCGGTGCCGCCGCCGATCACGTGGTAGAGGAAGCAGCGGTTCGCATCGAGTGCGGGGTCGTCGAGTTCGGTGAAGGTGCCGATGAGCCCGTCGGTCGCGACGACCCCGCGCACGAGGTCGCTCGCGAAGCGGGCGTCGATCACCTCGCCGAGGGGCCGTTCGACGAACTCGCGCCACAGCCGCTCGTCGCCGATCAGATCCCGCGCCTCGTCGCGGGTCGGCAGCGGCTCGGTGAGCGTCGGGAAGAGGCGCTCGGCCACGTGCGCCGTGTCGGCGTAGAAGGCCTGCCAGGCTGCGGCGTCGGGTTCGGCGTCGACCCGGGCGAAGGCGGCCGCCGTGCTCCCCGAGCCTGTCGAAGGGGCCTCGTTGTCGACGAGCAGGCCGCGAGCGGGGTCGCTCGGGTCGGGCGTGTACGACGAGAAGCGCCGCCGCACGAGCCGCACGTCGAGGCCGAGGTCGTCGATGATGCGCTGCGGCAGGAGGCTCACGAGGTAGGAGTAGCGCGAGAGGCGCGCGTCGACGCCCTCGAATGCGTCGGCCGAGACGGCGGCGCCGCCGAGGTGGTCGCTGCGCTCGAGCAGCAGCACCCGCTTGCCGGCGCGGGCGAGGTAGGCGGCTGCGGTGAGGCCGTTGTGGCCACCGCCGATGATCACGACGTCGTGGGGCATCCCACGAGCGTAGACGAGCGAGGGCGAGCGGATGGGGCATCCGCTCGCCCTCGTCAGGCAGGCCTCAGGCCGCGCGCTTCATCGAACGCACGCCGACCACGACGCCGATCGCGCACGTCACGGCTGCGGCGATGATGCCGCCGACGACCGCCGGTGCGCCGAAGTCTCCCGAGAGCAGCGCCCGCTCGGCGCCGACGAGGTAGCTCAGCGGGTTGATCGCCGCGGCGACCTGCATCCACGCGGGGCCGTCTTCGAGCGGCAGCAGCATGCCCGAGAGGATCATGAGCGGGAACAGCAGCGTCTGGTGCACCATCCAGAACATCCAGTCCCGGTTGCGGCAGGCGAGCGCGAGCGAGTAGCTCAGGGCGCCGAAGCCGATGCCGAAGACGGCGAGCACCGCGAGGCCGGCGATGAGCCCCGGCACGTCGAGCGAGAAGCCGAACGGCACGGCGACGAGCACGACGATCGTGCCCTGGATGACGAGCGGCACGACCTCCTTGAGGGCGCGGCCGACGAGCAGGGCGCTGCGCGAGAGCGGCGCCACGAGGGTGCGCTCGTGCGAGCCGGTCTGCATCTCGAAGAGCAGGTTCGCGCCCGTCGAGGCCGTGCCGAACAGCGCGACCATCACGAGGATGCCCGGCACGAACCACTGCAGCGTGCCTGCGGCGTCGCCGCCCGAGGCGCCGATGAGCAGCGGGCCGAACAGGCCGAGGAAGACGAGCGGCTGCACGAGCGAGAACATCACGCTGAACGGGTCGCGCACGAGCGGGCGCGACTCGCGGACGAAGACCGAGGCGGTGTCGCGCACGAATCCGGTGGGGCGGGCGGTGGTGTCGATGGTGGTCATTTCGGTGCTCCTTCATGGTGTGAAAACAGGAACTCGTGCTCAGGACCGGATGGTCGGGCCTGCTCTCGGTGCCGATGCGGCGTGTCTTCCTGTTTTCGCGTTGGTCAGGGTGAGGGGGGAGGAGAGGGTGGAGAGGGAGGAGAGGGTGGTCAGGCGAGTGCCGGCTCGGCGTGCGCCGCCTCCTCGCGGAGGGTGCGCCCGGTGAGGGCGAGGAACACGTCGTCGAGGGTCGGCTGCCGATGCGTCGCCGCGACCACCTCGAGGCCGGCGTCGCCGAGCGAGCGGATGTACCGGGGCAGCGCCCGATCGCCGCCGGGAGCCGTCACCGTGACGACCTGCCCCGAGGCCTCGCCGCCGATGCGGGCGGCGGCTGCCGCGGCATCCGCCGCCGTCTCGAAGGTGAGACTCACGCGGTCGCCCGCGAGCGACTCCTTGAGCGCCCAGGCGGTGTCGTCGGCGATGACCTGGCCGTGGTCCATCACCATGACGCGCTCGGCGAGCTGGTCGGCCTCGTCGAGGTAGTGGGTCGTGAGGAAGATCGTCGTGCCCGTCTCGCGGCGGAGGTCGACGATGTGCTCCCACAGGTTCGCGCGGCTGTGCGGGTCGAGGCCCGTCGACGGCTCGTCGAGGAAGAGCAGCTCGGGCCGGTGGATGAGTCCGAGCGCGATGTCGAGCCGGCGCTTCTGGCCGCCCGAGAGCGACTGCACCTGCCGGCCGGCGACCTGGCCGAGCTCGAGCGACTCGATCAGCTCGGCCGCGCGAGCCCGGGTCTCGCGGCGGCCCATGCCGTAGAAGGCTCCCTGGGCGTGCAGCTCGTCGCGCACGCGCTGGGTGTGCCCGCCCGAGTTGCCCTGCCCGACGTAGCCGATGCGGCGGCGCACGCCGGCTGGATCCCGGCGGATGTCGGAGCCGGCGACGATCGCCTCGCCGCTCGTCGGCGGCAGCAGGGTGGTGAGCATGCGGAGCGTCGTCGACTTGCCGGCGCCGTTCGGGCCGAGGAAGGCGACGAGCTCGCCGGCGCCGACCTCGAGGTCGACGGAACGGACGGCCTCGACGACCTTCCCCTTGGCGGGGAACGTCTTCGTGAGGCCCTGAGCGGAGATCATCTGGTTCGTCATATCTGCAGTCTTCCGAGGCATCCGGTCAGTTTTCGTCCGCATGGATGGGAAACTTGGAGCATGGCCGCAACGACCTCGCGAACCCTCGAACTGCTCTCCCTGCTGCAGAGCCACCGGCACTGGTCGGCGCGCGAACTCGTCGACCGGCTCGGCGTCTCCGACCGCACGCTGCGGCGCGACGTCGACCGGTTGCGCGAGCTCGGCTACGGCATCGAGTCGGCGCGCGGCTCGACCGGCGGCTACCGCCTCGAGGCCGGCACCGGGCTGCCGCCGCTGCTGCTCAGCGACGACGAGGGGGTCGCGATCGCCGTCGGCCTGCGCTCCCAGGCGACGGCAGGGCTGCGCGGCGCCGAGCACACGACGCTCAGCGCCCTCGCGAAGATCGAGCAGGTGCTGCCGCCGGCCCTGCGCCGTCGCATCGAGGCGCTGCAGTCGCATGCGGCGGTGGGCACGGTCGGACCGGGTTCGGCTCGTTCCGGTCGGCCGACGCCCGAGATCGACGCCGAACTCCTCGGCCTCCTCGCCCTCGGGTGCCGCGACTCCGAGCGGCTGCGCTTCACCTACACGGATGCCGCGGGCGAGGCCTCGGCTCGAGTGGTCGAGCCGTACCGGCTCGTGCCTGTCGCCCGGCGCTGGTACCTGCTCGCCTGGGATCGCCAGCGCGAGGACTGGCGCACGTTCCGGCTCGACCGCATGAGCGAGGTGTTCCCGACGCGGGTGCGGTTCGAGCCCCGGCCCATGACCGACGACGACGCCCGGGCGCGGGTCGAGGCGGCGGTGCGCTGGCGCGACCGGGGCGTGAAGGCGCGGGTCGTCGCCGAGATGCCGCAGGCGGACCTCGTCGAGCACCTCGGCTGGTACGGCCGCGACGTCGTGGCGATCGACGCCGGGCACTGCGCGTGGCCGCTCGAGGCGGACTCGGTCGAGAACTTGTCGATGGCGCTCATGTGGCTGCCGCGCGGCGTGCGCTATCGCATCGAGGGGCCGGTCGAACTGCTCGACTTCCTCGCGATGCAGGCCGAGCGCTTCGCGGAGGCATCCGCTCGGGGGTGACGACTACGCCGTGCGCGGCAGGGTGCCGATCTCGGCACCCGACTCGTCGAAGACGGTGAGCGTGTCGCCGGAGACCGTGGCGGTCGCGAGCGCTGAGAGCCACGGGTCGACGCCCTCGCACAGCATGCGCGTCGACGCGACCTCGACGAACGTGACCGTGTCGCCCTCGGCGGTCCAGCTGCCGACCAGGCGGTTGCAGCCGTCGGTGCCGCTCAGCGAGCCGCCGTTGCCGAACGCGAGCGAGGGCTCACCCGTCGCCGAGACGTCGCCCCAGGTGCCGACGGGATCGACGGTCTCGACCGGCGCGGTGCCGGAGTTGCCGGCGCAGGCGCTCAGCAGCGTCGCCGCGAGCAGGATCGTGCCGGACAGGGCGAGGCGCTGCAGCGTTCGTGACATGGGCACAGCGTATCGATCCGACCCGTCAGCGAACCGAAGGCGTCGCCGTCGCGCGTGCCGCCCGGGCGAGGGCGTCGCGGCAGGCGACGACCGCCGGCCGTGCCGCGGCGGCGTGCCTCGTCGAGGTGAACACCTCGCGCTCGGGATGCCCCGGCAGGTCGACGAGCGTGACGCTCGGCGCCTCGCCCGCCCACACGAGGTCGGGGAGGAGCCCGACGGCGTTGCCCGACCGGATCAGGCGGATGTGCGCCATCAGGTCGGCGGTCTCGAACCGCACGTCGGGCTCGAAGCCCGCCTCGCGGCAGAGCTGCTCGGCCCAGTCGCGCGAGGCGGTGCCCTCGGGCTCGAGCACCCAGGGCATCGTCGCGGCGGCCAGCAGCGAGCGATCGGATGCCGCGACGCGCGACTGCTCGCGCGAGGCATCCGTGCCACCCCGCATGCTGTGCGCACCTGCGGATATACGATCCGCCACGCCGCCCGGGGTGCCCGATTCGTCGGCGCGCCGGATCGTATATCCGCTGGAATGAGCGGGGTGCGGCGGCAGTGCGAGCCGGATGGCGTCGGCGACGAGGTGCACGCGGTCGAGCTCCTCGCGGTGCGCGCGCGTGTGCCCCGGGTACTGCTCGGCGATCACGAGGTCGAAGTCGCGCGCCGAGACCTCGAAGAGCCCGACGTCGGGCTCGCGCTCGGTGACCTCGACCCGCAGGGCGGGGTGCTCGGCTCGCAGCAGGGTGAGCGCCTGCGGCACCACGGCGTGCGCCGCCGACTGGAACACGGCGATGCGCACGGTGCCGCCGACCGCGGTGAGCGAGCGGGCGACCTCGGACTCGGCCTCCTCGAGCCGGTCGAGCACGGCGCGGGCGTGCCCCACGAGCACCTCGGCCTGCGGGGTCAACTGCACGCGGCGCCCGACCTGCACGAGCAGCGGCACGCCGGCCTCGCGCTCGAGCTGGCTGAGTTGCTGCGACACCGAGGAGGGGCTGTACGACAGGGCTTCGGCGACCGCCGAGAGCGTGCCGCGGTCGCTGAGCTCGACGAGCAGGCGCAGGCGTCGCACGTCGAGCATGGGCACCTCCGGGCATCCGCTGATCATTCGGTTCTTCCGAACAGTATCGTTCAGATTCATTCGCTTTACCGAACGTATGTCGCAGCGCATACTGAACCCGACAGGCGCGCGACCCCCGGCGCGCTCGAAGCAAAGGACAGTACCCTCGTGACCATGTCGAACGCCGCCACAGACGCCCGGCCGAACACCGATCACGTCGTCGCCCTCGTGCGCCGGTGGCTCGCCGAGAGCTCGGAGCACCCGGCCGACCCCGCCGCCGAGCGCCTCGCCGGCGTGCTGAAGGACCCGCGCGGCCTCGACTTCACCGTCGGCTTCGTCGACGGCGTCATGCGCCCCGAAGACCTCGGCGTCGCCGGCCGCAACCTCGAGCAGGTCGCGAAGCTCACGCCGAAGTTCCTGCCCTGGTACCTGAAGGCCGCGATCCGCGTCGGCGGCGTCGTCGCGCCGGTTCTGCCGTGGATCGTCATTCCGATCGCCCGCCGGGTGCTGCGCGCCATGGTCGGCCACCTCGTGCTCGACGCGACCCCCGAGAAGCTCGGCCCGGCCATCGCGACCCTGCGCGAGTCGGGCAACCGCCTGAACCTGAACCTCCTCGGCGAGGCGGTGCTCGGTGAGGAGGAGGCCGACCGCCGCCTCTCGGGCACCTACGAGTTCCTCGCCCGCGACGACGTCGACTACGTGTCGATCAAGGTCTCGAGCGTCGTCAGCCAGCTCTCGATGTGGTCGTTCGACGAGGCCGTCGCCAAGGTCGTCGCGAAGCTCACGCCGCTCTACGAGCTCGCCGCGAAGGCTTCGACAGGCTCAGCCGGCAGGGGCAAGTTCATCAACCTCGACATGGAGGAGTACCGCGACCTCGACCTGACGATCGCGGTCTTCACGACCCTGCTCGACCAGCCGCAGCTGCGCGGCCTCGAGGCGGGCATCGTGCTGCAGACCTACCTGCCCGACGCGCTCGGCGCGATGCAGGAGCTCACCGCGTGGGCGAAGGACCGTCGCGCGCAGGGCGGCGCCCCCATCAAGGTGCGCGTCGTCAAGGGCGCGAACCTCGCGATGGAGCACGTCGACGCCGCGGTGCACGGCTGGCCGCTCGCGACCTACGACTCCAAGCAGGACTCCGACACGAACTACAAGCGCGTGCTCGACTGGTCGATGACTCCCGAGCGCACCGACGCCGTCAAGCTCGGCGTCGCCGGCCACAACCTCTTCGACGTCGCCCACGCGTGGCTCACCGCCCGCGAACGCGGCGTCGACTCGCGCGTCGAGTTCGAGATGCTGCTCGGCATGGCGACCGGCCAGGCCGAGGCGGTGCGCCGCGACGTCGGCAACCTGCTGCTCTACACGCCCGTCGTGAACCCGAGCGAGTTCGACGTCGCCATCGCCTACCTGATCCGCCGCCTCGAAGAGAACGCGAGCCAGGACAACTTCATGTCGGCCGTGTTCGAGCTCACCACGAGCGAGCCGCTGTTCCAGCGCGAGCAGGCCCGCTACCTCGCCTCGCTCGCGGCCCTCGAGCCGACGGTCGTGGCGGCGCCCGCGCCGAACCGCACCCAGAACCGTCACACCGAGTGGACCGACGAGACCCTCGCCGCCGCGATGACGGTTCCGGATGCCCCGGCGCCCGGCACCGAGCACGAAGACGACCCCTCGCTCACGAGCGTCGTGCTCGGCATCACCCGCGGGTCAGAACTGCTCCCTGAGCGTGTCGAAGGGCAGGCGGCATCGGTTTCGACGGGCTCGGTTTCGACAGGCTCGGTTTCGACAGGCTCAACCAGCAGGATGGGCTCCGGCGTGACGCCGGGCTTCCGCAATGAGCCCGACACCGACCCGGCCCTCGCCCCGAACCGCGAATGGGGTCGCCGCATCCTCGAGCGGGTGCCCGGCTCGACGCTCGGCATGAACACGATCGCCGCGGCCCGCGTCGACGACGCGGCGACCCTCGAGCGCATCATCCAGACCGTCGCCGCCCGCGGCCGCGCCTGGGGCGAACTGCCCGGCGCCGAGCGCGCCGCCGTGCTGCACCGCGCCGGCTACGCGCTCGCAGCGAACCGCGACCGCCTGATCGAGGTCATGGCCGCCGAGACCGGCAAGACCATCGCCGAGGCCGACCCCGAGATCAGCGAGGCGATCGACTTCGCGCACTACTACGCCGAGCGCGCCCGCGAGCTCGACCACGTGCAGGGTGCCGTCTTCGTGCCGTCGAAGCTCACCGTCATCACGCCGCCGTGGAACTTCCCCGTCGCGATCCCCGCCGGCGGCGTGCTCTCCGCGCTCGCCGCGGGCTCGGGCGTCATCATCAAGCCCGCGAAGCTCGCGCAGCGCTCGGGTGCGGTCATGGTCGAGGCGCTGTGGGAGGCCGGCATCCCGCGCGAGCTCCTCACCCTCGTCGACATCGGCGAACGCGAGCTCGGCAAGGAGCTCGTCTCCCACCCCGCGGTCGACCGGGTCATCCTCACCGGTGCGTACGAGACGGCGCAGCTCTTCCGCTCGTTCCGCAAGGACCTGCCGCTGCTCGCCGAGACGAGCGGCAAGAACGCGATCATCGTGACGCCGTCGGCCGACCTCGACCTCGCGGCATCCGATGTCGTCAAGAGCGCCTTCGGGCACGCCGGCCAGAAGTGCTCGGCGGCCTCGCTCGTGATCCTCGTCGGATCGGTCGCGAAGTCCGAGCGCTTCCGCCGCCAGCTCGTCGACGCGACGCGTTCGCTGCGGGTCGGCTGGCCCGAGCAGGCGACGAGCCAGATGGGCCCGATCGTCGAGCCCGCGAACGGCAAGCTGCTGCACGCCCTCACCCAGCTCGGCATCGGCGAGGAGTGGCTCGTCGAGCCCCAGCAGCTCGATGACACCGGCCGGCTCTGGTCGCCCGGCATCCGCTCGGGCGTCGCCGGCGGTTCGTACTTCCATCTCACCGAGTTCTTCGGCCCCGTGCTCGGCATCATGCACGCGAAGGACCTCGACGAGGCGATCCGCCTGCAGAACGCCGTCGACTACGGCCTGACCGCAGGGCTCCACTCGCTCGACGCCAACGAGCTCGCCACGTGGCTCGACCGTGTCGAGGCGGGCAACCTCTACGTCAACCGCGGCATCACCGGCGCGATCGTCGAGCGTCAGCCGTTCGGCGGCTGGAAGCGCTCGGCCGTCGGCGCCGGCGCCAAGGCCGGCGGCCCGAACTACCTGTTCGGCCTCGGCGAGTGGCTGCCCCAGCACGGCACCTCCTCGAGCACCCTGCACCTGCGCGGGCTCGAGAAGCGCGTCGCCGAGCTCATCGAGGCGTCGCAGTCCGCGCTCGACTACGAGTCGTTCGACGTGCTGCGTCGTTCGGCCCTCTCCGACGAGCTCGCCTGGGCCGAGGAGTACGGCGTCGTGAAGGACGTCTCGGGCGTCGGCGCCGAGCGCAACCTCTTCCGCTACCGGCCGCTGCCGGTGACGGTGCGCATCGGTGAGCAGGCGAGCCTCGCCGAGGGGCTCCGCGTCATCGCGGCCGGTCTCCTCGCGAAGTCGCCCCTCACGGTCTCGACCGCGGTCGAGCTGCCGAAGGGCGTGCGCACGCTGCTCTCGGCGCGCGACTTCCGGGTCGTGCGCGAGGGCGACGCGGCGTGGCTCGGTCGCGCAGCGAAGCAGGGCATCGCGACGTCGCGCGTGCGTCTGGTCGGCGGCGGGGCATCCGCCCTGGCCGAGGCGCTCGGCGGCACTCCGGATGTCGCGGTGTGGTCGCACCCCGTCACGCCCTCGGGCCGCGTCGAGCTGCTCCCGTTCCTGCACGAGCAGGCGATCTCGATCACGAACCACCGCTTCGGCAACCCGACCACGCTCTCCGACGGAGTGATCTGACGGCGTGACCCGGCGCGTCGGCTCAGCCGGCGCGCCGGAACGTCAGCACCTCGCCGCGTCGCGCACGCTCGAGCGTGAAGCCCTCGTCCTGCAACCGGCCGAGCACGCGCCGGGGGAGGGCCGGGAGCTCGGCGGTGGTCCCCGTCGCGGGCTTGGCCATGCCGGTGACGAGTGACACGTCGATGCCGGCGCCGCGCACTTCGACCCGCGCGGCGTCGCTGCTGCGCCGCCAGACGAGCTGCTCGAGGTCGCGGAACGCCACGATCGTCGTCGTCGGCCCGGTGCGGAGCCACAGCCGATCGTTCCCGAACCCGATCGTGCACGAGACGGTGCGTCGCCGCACGACGGTCAGGAACGCGAAGTACGCGGGCAGTGCGAAGACGACCCCGATGACGATGATCGTGAGTCGGGCCCCGAGGGCGTATACGAGGTCGCCGGCGGCGACGAGCGCCAGCCCGGCGAGGCCGCCCATCACCACGACGATCACGACGATGGCCGTGGTGAGCGTGCGCATCGCGATCGGCACGGCCGAGAACCGCACCTCGGAGCCGTGCCCGTGCTCGGCACGCACCCACTCGGGCGCGGTCGGCGCGGGCTGCGCCTTCGACGTGCCCACGGCGGCCGAGACCCGCCCGATCAGGCCGAGCCAGATCCAGCCCGCCGCGGGGATCGCGGCGAACTGCACGATCACGAGCGAGATGCGCGCCCACTCCGGCGCGGTGGCGACGAGCGGGCCGCCGTATTCGACGGCGCTCACGACCAGCGCCGCCGACGCGACCGCACCGATCACGTGCACGACCACCCCGCGCCGTTTCGGCGTCATGCGGAGCGTCGCGTTGACGAACGAGAAGCCGCACAGCCAGCCCCCGACGAGCATGAGCAGGTACGGGATCAACTCCATCGCCTGGCCGGCGAGCGCCCACGGCACCGCCAGTGCGAGGCAGAGGGCCGCCCACGCGAGCGGACTGCCCACGAGCCGCCGCCGGCGCGGGGCGCGGGCGGCGGCGGTCTCGACCACGGCGGGAGCGGTCGTCGTGCCGGCGCCCCGGCGGGTTCGGCTCAAGCCCGCGCTGCGGTGCGGCCGCGATTGCGGCGACGGATGCCTCGCGGCGCGCGTCCGCCGACGAAGGAGCGTGCCGAGTCGACGATGAAGCCCTGCCGCAGCGCCTCGCGACCGATGAGCATGCGGAAGCCCATCTCGTCGCGGTTCGTGAGCGTCACCTCGGCCGTCATCGTGCGGCCCATGAGCACGACGTCCATGAGCACGACGATGCGCTCCTCGGTGTGGCCCGAGGAGCTGCGGACCGAGCGGCGATCGTGGACGGGGCACTCGACGATGACGGCGTCTTCATCGGAGTTCTGCCACGGGTGCACCCCGAACCGCACGATCGACTCGTCGCCGCGCTGCACCTCTTCGAGGTCGAAGGCGTGCAGCGACGAGGTGCGCGCGCCCGTGTCGAGCTTGGCCTTGATCCACGGCACTCCGGCTCCGGGCAGGCTCACCCATTCGCGCCATCCCGCGATGGTGTTTGAATAGACGGGCTCTGTCACTCCACCATCTTCGCAGGGGCACACGATGAAACTGGCGATCCTCTCGCGCGCCCCTCAGGCGTATTCCACCCAACGGCTCCGCACGGCCGCTCAACAGCGCGGTCACGAGGTCAAGGTGCTCGACACCCTGCGCTTCGCGATCGACCTCTCGGGGGCCGAGCCCGACCTGCAGTACCGGGGTCGCCGGCTCTCCGACTACGACGCCGTGCTGCCTCGCATCGGCAACTCGGTGACGTACTTCGGCACCGCCGTGGTGCGCCAGTTCGAGCAGATGGACGTCTACACGCCGAACACCGCGAACGGCATCACGAACTCGCGCGACAAGCTGCGCGCGAACCAGATCCTCTCGCGCCACAACATCGGCATGCCCGCGACGGCGTTCGTGCGCAACCGCGCCGACGTGCGGCCCGCGATCGAACGCGTCGGTGGAGCGCCCGTCGTCATCAAGCTGCTCGAGGGCACGCAGGGCATCGGCGTGATCCTCGCGCCCGAGGTCAAGGTCGCAGAGGCGATCATCGAGACGCTGCACTCGACGAAGCAGAACGTGCTGATCCAGCGCTTCATCAAGGAGAGCAGGGGCCGCGACATCCGTGCCCTCGTCGTCGGCGACCGCGTGGTCGCGGCGATGCGGCGCAGCGCGAGCGGCGACGAGTTCCGCTCGAACGTGCACCGCGGCGGCACCGTCGAGGCGGTCGAGCTGACGCCCGAGTACGAGCAGGCGGCCGTGCGTTCGGCGCAGATCATGGGTCTGCGCGTCGCGGGCGTCGACATGCTCGAGGGCGACGACGGGCCGCTCGTCATGGAGGTCAACTCCTCGCCCGGCCTCGAGGGCATCGAGACGGCCACGAAGCTCGACGTCGCCGGCGCGATCATCGACCACATCGCCAACCAGGTCGCCTTCCCCGAGATCGACGTGCGCCAGCGGCTCACCGTCTCGACCGGCTACGGGGTGGCGGAGCTGATGGTGCACGGCGGCGCCGACCTCGTGGGCACGACCCTCGGCGAATCGGGCCTCTGGGAGCGCGACATCACGGTGCTCACGCTGCACCGCGGCACCACGGTCATTCCGAACCCGCGAAAGGGCGTCGTGCTCGAGGGCGAAGACCGCCTGCTCTGCTTCGGCAAGCTGGAGGAGATGCGCTCGATGATCCCCGAGCGCCGGCGCCGTCGGTCGAAGGTGCGCAAGCTCCCGAAGCAGCCGATCCCCGAGGAATGAGCCGGCTCGTTCGCTTCGGCGATCGGTGAGGCGAGCGGATGCCGCGGCGCGCTGAGTTCCACGATGTGCCGCAGTTCGCTCGTGTGAAGACCGCCTCATGTGAGGCGCGTTTCACATGAGGCCCGCGACCGATCAGCGCTCGGCGTCGAGCGCCGACCCGACCAGCGCGAGCGCCGTGTCGCGGTCGATGCCGAGGCGGTGCACCCGGTCGGCGAACGCGATGGCCGCCGCCTGCGCCTCGCGCGTGACGGCGTCGCCCGTCTCGGAGACGAAGGTGCCTGCGCGCCCGCGACCCTCGATCACGTGGTCGTCCTCGAGCGCGCGGTACGCCTTGGCGACGGTGTTCACGGCGATTCCGAGCTCGGCCGCGAGTGCCCGCACGGTCGGCATCCGCGTGCCGGGCGCGAGCGTCCCGTCGCCCACGGCGTCGATCACCTGACGGCGCAGCTGCTCGAACGGCGGAGCTGAGGCGGCGGGGTCGATCGACAGCTTCATGCGCGAAGCTCCGCGCCCGCGGCATCCGTCATGATCAGTCCCGGTTGCGGTTCACGAGCCGCGAGAGCACGATCGCGCTGCGGGTGTGGTCGACGTTCGGCGCGATGCGCACGCGTTCGAGCGCGTCTTCGAGTGAGGCGATGTCGCGGGCGCGCATGTGCACGATCGCGTCGGCGCTGCCGGTGACGGTGCCCGCGTAGACGACCTCGGGCACGCCCTGCAGGATGCGCTGGAGTTCGTCGGGCGCGACGGTGCCGCGGCAGAAGAGCTCGACGTAGGCCTCCGTCGACATGCCGTCGACGGTCGGGTCGACCTGGATGGTGAACGAGCGGATGACCCCGTCGGCGACGAGCCGGTCGACGCGTCGCTTGACGGCCGAGGCAGAGAGGCCGACGGACGATCCGATGTCGCCGTACCCTGCCCGGGAGTTCTGCCGGAGCAGATCGAGGATGGCGCGATCGAGGTTGTCCATTCTCGGATTGTATGTCGATCCGTTGCGTTCGCGTAGAACCTCGCGCAGATTTCCTGCGCCTCACGCGGATTCCCGCCCTAGGCTGGCTGGATGCCTCTTGATTCCCCCGTTCGCCTGGCCGTGCAGGTGCAGCCGCAGCACGCCGAGTATCCCGCCATCCGCGACACCGTCCTGCGCCTCGAGGAGCTCGGCGTCGACGTGGTCTTCAACTGGGACCACTTCTTCCCACTCACGGGCGACCCCGACGGCCTGCACTTCGAGGCGTGGACCATGCTCGGCGCGTGGGCGGAGCAGACCGAGCGCATCGAGTTCGGCACGCTCGTGAACTGCAACTCGTACCGCGGCGCCGACCTGCAGGCCGACATGGCCCGCACCCTCGACCACATCAGCGCGAAGGGCGGCACCGGCCGGTTCATCTTCGGCACCGGGTCGGGCTGGTTCGAGCGCGACTACGACGAGTACGGCTACGAGTTCGGCACCCGCGGATCGCGGCTGAACGCGCTTCCCGGCGCCATGCCGCGCATCGAGGCCCGCTGGGCGAAGCTGAACCCCGCGCCGACCCGTCGCATCCCCATCATGATCGGCGGCAAGGGCGAGCAGAAGACGCTGCGCATCGTCGCCCGGCACGCCGACATCTGGCACTCCTTCGTCGCGCCCGACGAACTGCGGCACAAGCTCGACGTGCTCGCCCGCTGGGGCGACGAGGTCGGTCGGGATGTCACGGAGATCACCGTCTCGAACGAGCTCGACCGCGCCGGCCACGACGTCGAGCACGCTGACGCGCTCTTCGCCGGCGGCGTGCGGCTCTTCACGATCGGCATCGGCGGCCCGGCCTACGACCTCGACCCGGTGCGGCGCTGGCTGGCCTGGCGCGACGCGAAGAACGGCTGAGCGCGCGGGCGAGTGCTACTCGGCCGGGATCCATCCCTCGAAGGGCGGCACCAGCATCGTGAGCGACCCGTCGGGCCGCCATCCCACTTCGACGCTCGCGTCGGGTTCGCCCTCCACTCCCATGCCCATGTGCAGCCCATCGGGTGGGAAGCGGCCGTCGTCGGTGCACGTCGAGCTTGCGCCCGCCCCGCCCGGCATCACGACGAGGAGGCAGTAGTCGGAGCCGTCACGGGCCGCGTAGACGGGCGACCCATCGGCTCGCGTCGCGAGCAGGCGGTACTCGGCCTGTTCCTCGCCGACGGCGTCCGTCCACGGGTTCGGGGGCGTATCGGCCGTCGTGGCGGGCCGGTCGAACACCCTCGCCGCGAGGGTGTCCGCCGCGACCGGGAAGGAAGCGAGGTACTCGGCCTGCGTCTGCGCCCCCGGGAACGCCGAGTCGGCCGCTGCCGCGAGCTCGGCCCGCTGCGTCGCCTCGCGCGCCCCGAACTGCCAGCCGGCGAACACGCCGACGACGAGTGCCGCGCTCGCCGCGATGATCACGCGTCGCGTGCGGCGGCGGGGGTCGGCGGCGGTGGACGCGACCGGCACGACGGCCAGACCGGCGGCTCCGGCGGCACCCGCGGCATCGATGCCGGATGGTTCGGTCGTCGCAGTGGTCGCACCGGCGTCGGCAGCGGCGTTCTCGTCTGTCGCCAACGCCCGCAGCTCGAGGAGTTCGCGCACGGCATCCTCTCGCTCGATGTCGCTCGTGCCCGAGCCGTAGGCGAGCCGTTCGAGATCAGCGATTCGGTCGTCGGTCATTCCGCGCCCACCGCCTCGTCATCGGCGATCGCGCGCTCGGCGGCCGACTCGCCGGCCGGAGTCAGTTCCACCGTGCCGTCGCGTCGCCAGTGCACGGTCGTCGCCGTCGCCCCGTTCATGACCGTTGTGCGCAGACCCGCGCCGTTCACGATCTGAGCGGTGGTGCAGGCTGGTGCGCCATCGTCCGCGCCGGCCGTCCAGCTCGCGATGAGGCAGAGGTCGCCATCGCGGACCGCCGAGTAGACCACGAGCCCGTCGGGCAGGCTGAGCAACCGTCGGGTGCTCTGGCCGTCGAGCAGGTGCATCCGCACGAGCTCCGGGTCGAGGAGGTCGGATTCAACCTGAGCTCGGTCGAGCGAGCCGGCCATCGACGTCTCGCTGAGTGGAACGGTGGCTGGTGCGGTCGGCACGGCGACCGAGGCAATCGGGCCAGCAGTCGACGTGATCTCCGAGGGTGGCACCGAACGGCCGCCGAGCTGCCACCCGATGCCGAGGCCCAGCGCGAGCGCAACGGCGCCGCCCACGATCGCCCAGCGGATGCCGCGGGCATCCGTCGGCGTCGAGGGTGCGGGCGGCTCGAACAGGGGCGCATCCGACTCACCCGCATGGGGGAGATCGTGGCGTGTGCGGGCATCGACGTGGGATGCAGGCGCCGAAAGGGCGGCGCGCGCCGCAGCGGCATCCGCTGCTGCGCGCTGCAGTTCGTCGAGTTCGGTGACGGCCGCGTGCCGCTCCGACTCCGAGGCGTCGGCGCCGAAGGCGATGCGCTGCAGGCGGATGAGGTGGCCGGCGGCGGCGGAACGGTCGTCGTCTTCGTCGCCCATGCCGGTCTCCGTCGTTCCGCCCGGCAGGGGCGCTTCGGGTCGCGCGGTCCGGGTGCAGTTCAGCATGCCTCAGCGCCGGGCCGACGGCAACCGAAGGGGGAACGCGTCAGACGTGCCGTCCCTCCGCTCCGCCACGCACGGATGCCGCGCTTCGACGCTGAACGAGCACGATAATTGCGCAGCACGCCGCCAACCGCGCCGCGATTGCCCGCACACTTGAACCAGGCGACCCGGCGGCGGCGAACCCGAACGCCGCCGTCGGACTCGCGAACGCGAGTCGGTATGCCGACGATGCACGGAGCGGATGCCGCGGGCCCCCAGCGGCATCCGCTCCCCTTTCGAAGGAGCGAGATGTCGACGATGATCGCAACCGGCGGCCAGCCCGCCGAGCAGGCCGCCGAGCAGGCCGTCGCGCGCCCGGAGCGCCGACCCACCGCCCGCACCGTGCTCATGTGCCGCCCCGAGCACTTCACGGTCGTCTACCGCATCAACCCGTGGATGAATCCGGCCGAGCCGACCGATACGGGCCTCGCGGTCGCGCAGTGGCAGGTGTTGCACGACACGTTCGTCGGGCTCGGCTACGACGTGCAGCTCATCGACCCGATCGAGGGACTTCCCGACATGGTCTACGCGGCGAACGGCGGCTTCGTCGTCGGCGGCATCGCGTACGGCGCGAAGTTCACCTATCCCGAGCGGCAGCCCGAGGGCCCGGCGTACATGGAGTGGTTCCGCGAGGCGGGCTTCGACGTGCGCGAGCCGGTGGAGGTCAACGAGGGCGAGGGCGACTTCCTGCTCGTCGGCGACGCGATCCTCGCGGGCACCGGGTTCCGCAGCGACTCGCGCTCGCACGAGGAGCTCGCCGCGATCTTCGGCCGCGAGGTCGTGACGCTGCGCCTCGTGAACCCGAGCTTCTACCACCTCGACACCGCGGTCGCCGTGCTCGACCCGACCCCCGGCCAGGAGCACATCGCCTACCTGCCGAGTGCGTTCGACGAGGCATCCGTCGCCCTCCTCCAGGCGCGCTTCCCCGACGCGATCATCGTGAACGAGGCGGATGCCGCGGTGCTCGGACTCAACTCGTTCAGCGACGGCTACCACGTCGTCATCGCCTCGCGGGCGACCGACTTCGAACGACAACTCCGTGAACACGGATACCACCCGATCGGCGTCGACCTCTCCGAGCTGCTGCTCGGCGGGGGCGGCGTCAAGTGCTGCACCCTGGAGCTGCGCCGATGAACCCCACCAGCAACGACGTGATCAACGACCTGGACGCGGCAGTCCGAGCCGAAGGCTCGGGTGTGGTCGGGCGTCTACGGGCGGAGCCTTCGGGTCGGACTGCCGCGGCCATTCACGAGGAGGAAGAGCACGCCGCCCACAACTACCATCCGCTGCCGGTCGTCGTCGCCTCGGGCGAGGGCGCCTGGGTGACGGATGTCGAGGGGCGTCGCTACCTCGACTGCCTCGCCGCCTACTCGGCGGTGAACTTCGGCCACGGCAACCCGCGCCTCGTCGAGGCCGCCCGCGAGCAGCTCGGCCGCATCACGCTCACGAGCCGCGCGTTCCACAACGACCGGCTCGGCCCGTTCGTCACCGAACTCGCGGCCCTCTGCAGCAAGGACATGGTGCTGCCCATGAACACGGGCGCCGAGGCCGTGGAGTCGGCCATCAAGGTGGCGCGCGCCTGGGGCTACCGGGTGAAGGGCGTCGCAGCCGATTCCGCGAACATCGTCGTGATGGCCGGCAACTTCCACGGCCGCACGACGACGATCATCTCGTTCAGCGACGACCCCGATGCCCGCGACGACTTCGGGCCGTACACGCCCGGCTTCCGCACGGTGCCCTACGGCGACGCCGCCGCGGTCGCCGCCGCGATCGACGAGAACACCGTCGCGGTGCTCGTCGAGCCGATCCAGGGCGAGGCCGGCATCGTCGTGCCACCGGCCGACTTCCTGCCGACCCTGCGGGCGCTCTGCACCGAACAGCGGGTGCTGCTCGTCGCCGACGAGATCCAGTCGGGTCTCGGCCGGGTGGGGGCGACGTTCGCCTGCGACCTCGTCGGGGTCGTTCCCGACCTGTACCTGCTCGGCAAGGCGCTCGGCGGCGGCATCGTGCCGGTCTCAGCGGTCGTCGGCGACCGCGAGGTCCTCGGGGTGCTCCGCCCGGGCGAGCACGGATCGACCTTCGGGGGCAATCCGCTCGCGGCATCCGTCGGCCTCGAAGTCGTGCGCATGCTCGCGAGCGGTCAGCCGCAGGAGCGTGCGCGCGAGCTCGGCGACCACCTGCAGTCGCGCCTGCGCTCGCTCGTCGGACGCGGCGTCGTGGAGGTGCGGGGTGCCGGCCTCTGGGCCGGCATCGACATCGACCCCGAGCTCGCGACCGGTCGCGAGGCCTGCGAGGCGCTCATGCGCCGCGGGGTGCTCGCGAAGGACACGCACGGCTCGACCATCCGTCTGGCACCGCCGATCGTGGTCGAGCAGGCCGACCTCGACTGGGCCGTCGATCAGCTCGCCGAGGTGCTCGAGGAGTTCGCGGTCAGCGACCGGTGACCCGGATCGCTCCGTTCGAGGTGGCGAGGTCGAGCGTGAACTCGCCGTCGGAGTCCTCGTCGATGTCGACGTCGATCGAGCCGTTCGAGGTGTCGGGCGTGACGCGGTAGCCCGCCTCGCCCTCCGGCACCGCGAGGTCGATCGCTCCGTTGGAGGTGCGCGCGTCCACGTCTTGCGGAGCGTCGAGGCGCAGCTCGATCGCGCCGTTCGAGGTCGACGCCCGCACGCCGGTGCCGGCCAGCCCTCGCCCCTCGATGCGCCCGTTGCTCGTCTCGACCTCGACCGCACCGGCCACGTCGTCGAGTTCGATGCCGCCGTTGTTCGTCGAGACGTCGACCTCGCCCACCTTCGTGAGCTCGATCGAGCCGTTCGAGGTGGCCCCGCGCACATCGACTCCGGTCGGCAGCGCGATCGAGTAGTCGACCGTGCAGTTCCGGCCGCACCCGCTGAGCACGAGCACGCCGTCGTCGACCTCGAACGTCGATCCGACCTCGCGGTCGCCGTGGTACGAGACCGTGCGAGCGACCTCGACGTCCGTGGCGTCCTCGTCGCCGCGCACCGTCACGCTGCCGGCGGGCTGGTCGATCTCGATCGTGTGCACCTGGTCGTCGAGGGTGGCGTCGTCGCTGAACCGTTCGGGCGGGGTCAGCAGGCCGCATCCGCTCAGGGCGAGTGCCGCCGTTGCGATGACGGCGCCGATCGCGATCGTGCGCGCTGTGCGAGTCATGGTTCCCCCTCGGGCGGTCCTCTCGCCCGCCTTCGACCCTAACGAGGTCGGTGCCGCGCCCGCACGGGGGCATGCCCCCGAAACCCCCGTGTCGGGTGCGGCCTCACTACTTCGCGAGGAAGGCGAGCAGTGCGTCGTTGACCTCGGCGCCGTGGGTCCAGAGCAGGCCGTGCGGTGCGCCCTCGATCTCGACGTAGTCGGCGGCAGGCAGGCGCTTCGTGAATTCGCGGGCGGTCGCGTCGATCGGCAGGATGCGGTCGGCGGTGCCGTGCAGGATGAGCGACGGCACGTCGACCTTCTCGATGTCGCCGCGGAAGTCGGTGAGCCACGACTGCACGACCGCTGAGGAGGCGAACCACGATGAGCCGGCCGCGACGTTCCAGCTGCCGCGCAACGCCCCCTCGCTGATGCGCGATCCGAGCGTCTCGTCGAGGTTGTAGAAGTCCTGGAAGAACGCGTCGAACCAGGCGTAGCGGTCGGACTTGGCCGTCTGCTCGATGCCCTCGAACACCGAGGCGGGCACACCCGTGGCGTTGTCGTCGGTCTGCAGCAGGAACGGTTCGAGCGAAGCGAGGAACGCGGCCTTCGCCACGCGCTCGCTGCCGTAGGTGCTCAGGTAGCGCGCGACCTCACCGGTTCCCATCGAGAAGCCGACGAGCACGGCGCCCCGCACGTCGAGGGTTTCGAGCACCGTGTTCAGGTCGGCGGCGAAGGTGTCGTAGTCGTACCCCGTGGTCGGCTGGCTCGAGAGCCCGAACCCGCGGCGATCGTACGTGATGACCCGGTAGCCGGCGTCGAGGAGAGCGGCGGACTGCTTCTCCCATGAGCGGCCGTTGAGCGGGTAGCCGTGGATCAGCACGACGGGCTGTCCCGAGCCGTGGTCTTCGTAGTACAGCTCGATGGGGGTGCTGTTCTCGGTTCCGACGGTGATGGTCGACATATCGTGCTCCTTGTGACTTCTACCTAACCGGTGTGGTTCGGTGTGTTGGTTATAACGTCACCATAGCGCGATCATTCCAACCTGTCTAGCGCGTTATGATGGTTATAACCTTCCGTTCAGAATCGAGAGCCCATGTCCGCCTCCCTCTTGCTCGACCTCGTGAACTCGCGGCTCGTGATCGGCGACGAGGTTCACGACGAGCTCGGCGACGACGCAGCGGCATCCGCATGGCTGCGCGTGCACGGCGCGCTCGGCTCGCCGGCCGAGGTCGCCGACGCCCGGGCGGTGCGCGCCGCGCTCGTGCCCTTCCTTCGCGGTGAAGCGGATGCCGCGGCGCTCGAGCCGTGGGCCGACGCGATGCGCAAGCGTGCCCGCGTCGGCGCGAGCGGGCTCGAGTGGATCGACGAGGTCGACCCCGAACGCGCGATCGGGGCGAGGGCCGTGGGCGAGTGGTCGGCGCTGCAGGGTGATCAGGGCTCGCGCATCCGGCCGTGCGCGGCACACGACTGCCAGCACTTCCTCATCGACGAGAGCCGTGCCAACGCCCGCAAATGGCACTCGATGGAGACCTGCGGCAACCGGGTGAAGGCCCGCAGGCACTACGCGAAGTCGAAGCTCGCAGTGGCCGAGGAGTAGTTCGGCGCGCCGCTCGCCCGGCCCACCACTGCGGCGTACGCCCCCGCAAGGTGGCTTCGGGGCATGGCCGCGAAACGACCTCGCGGCCACTCCGACTCGCGTGAGTCCGAGTGGCCGCGAGGCCGTGTTCCGCGGTGATCAGCGCACGTCGTACGCCCGAACGACGGTCTGCGTCACCGAGTTGTCGTTGCTGTCGGTCAGGGTCACCCGAAGGCTCACCGGTTGACCGGATGCGCCGGAGTGGTCGACGATCGCGACCCACTCGCCGTCTTCCTGGAGGGTCGTGGCATCCACCCACGTCTCCCCGTCGTAGGAGTACGCGAGGCCGGCGCTCGTGATCGTGCCGGGCGTGTAGCCCGCGTGGCCGGCGACGTTCAGCTGCAGCCTCTGGTCGGCATTCGCCGCCAGCGTCTTCATGCCGTCCTCGGGGAGGTCGACGCGGGGGAACATGACCGGCAGACCCTGCGAGTAGGTGCTCTCGTCGAGGTGCGAACGGAACTTCCAGACCGTCGTCACCGCCGAGGAGCGCTGCCAGGTGTTCGTCTGGCGGCCGATCTTCTCCGTGAACAGCTGCAGCTCGTACTCGGCATCGTCGGCGGGCACCTCGAAGACGTCGGAGATGTAGGCCGATCGCCCGATCTCCTCACCGTTTCGGCGCAGGACGAGGTTGCCGATGTCGCCGAACGAGCCGGGGCCCGCCCAGTGGCCGGAACTGTCGGCCCACATTCCGCTCGCGAAGCCCATCAGGTTGCCCTGCCGCTCGGCGGCCAGTTGCACCTCGCCGGTGTACGACTCAGCGGCGCTGGGTGCGATGACCCCGTCGTACCACGTGTCGGAGCGCACGCTGCCGGGCTCGTACTGGCGTACCTGGTCGAGCATCACCTCACCGAACGGGAAGTACCCCAGTACGGCGGACTGCCACCGGAGCTCGCCCGCCGTGTACAACTCGGTGCGCTTCGAGGGCGCCTGCACCGGCTGGAACTGACCCACGCCGACGCCGTTGCCCGACGCGTCGACCGCCGTGACCAGGTCGAGGCGGTCGACGGCCGTGCCCATCGACCGGAACGTCGCTTCGGTGCGCCCGAGCTTCTTGTCGCGCACCACGAACTCCTTGGCATCGGTGAACGGCGTGTCCTGGCTGAACCCGAGGTTGTAGACGAACGGGCTCGACGAGGTGAAGCTCCACTGCAGCTCGACGGGTCCGGCGGCGAGCCGTTCCCGCAGGGCGGCGGCCTCGTCGGACGGAATCGAGTACGCCGGCACCTGACCGCCGGATGAGCCGGTCAGGGGCTGCCAGCGCCCGGTCGCCTCGTGGAAGGCCACCACGGCCTTGGCGCCCGCCTTGCCGGCCGCGACGACTTCGGCGTAGACCGAGCCAGTGCCGTCCGCGATGCGGACGAGGGCGATCTTGCCGGCGACGTCGGCCGCCGCGAGTTCGGCGTCGGTGCCGCTGCCCGCGTCGACGACCGGCAGTCGGCCCGTTCCCGTGAGGTTCATCGAGGAGTAGCCCGCGGGGATGGGGTGGAGCGCGTCGCCGCCGACCACCGACAGGTCTTCGACCAGCGGCGCGGCCTTGCGCCAGTAGTGCCCGAACTCGAAGTCGCCGTCGTGAGCCGTGCCCTGCACGTCCGCGTAGACCGACGTCACGGTGGCGCCCGCGGTGAGCGTGCCCGAGTGCCCCCACATGTCGTCCCAGCTGCGGGCGAAGGAGAGGCTCATGGCCCGTGTCTCGCTGCGACGATCGGTCTTGACGGTGATGCGGTCGGCGTCGCGTGCGTCGAGCACCACGGTCGTGTCGTCGGTGATCGACAGCTCGGGACGTGCCACGTAGCTGACCGAATCCACGAGCTTCGTGGTGCCGTCGGCGTCAGGTGTGGCGATGAAGCTCGAGACGAAGAAGCGCCCCGGTCGCACGTCGACGACCTGCTCCTCTGCGCCGCCGTTGTACCAGCGGCTGCCGCTGCTCGTGTCGGTGTTGACGATGTCGAGCGAGGAGGCGCCGGCGGCGGGGTCGCCGTTGCGGTCGACCACCTTGACCGTGACCTGCACGGTTTCGGGCTGCACGTACAGCGAGAAGGGCGTCGAGACCGTGGCGTCGCCGGTCGCGACGATCCGGCCGGTGACGTCGCCGTACTGCGCGGCCGACAGCTTCGCCGACGGGTCGACCCGCAGCGGCACGGTCGCCGTCTCGCCTGCCGCGATCGTCACGGAGTCCTGCTCGAGCTTCGCGAGCTTGCCCTTGACGGCAGAGCCGTCGTTGCCGGTCAGACCCTCGATCTCGAGCCGCAGGGTCACCGGGGCGTCGGACACGTTCGTGTAGGGCACGTCGATCGCGACGGCCTCGTCGGTCGTGTGCGGCCAGTCGAAGGAGCCCGCCTGCAGTGCCGGCGCGCCCGTCACGGTCTCGTCGATCGCCGCACTCACGTCGAGACGGCCACCGCCGGTCTCGCGCACGTCGCCGGGGATGTCGGTCTCGGCCGACGACACGAGGGCGGCCTTGATCTGCTCGCCGTCCCACTCCGGGTGGCGCTGCTTGACGATCGCGGCCGCTCCCGCGACGTGCGGCGTCGCCATGGAGGTGCCCGACATGGACCGGTACGCGTATTCGCCCCGCCCGCCGGTCGCTGCAGCGGAGATGCCCACGCCGGGCGCGGTGATCTCGGGCTTCAGGACGTGGGTGCCGGCGACCGGCCCGCGGCTGGAGAAGACCGCCGTGCTGTCGTCGCGGTCGACCGCGCCGACCGTGAGCACCGCCGGCGCGCAACCGGGGGAGGAGACCGTGTTGTTGCCCGGCCCCACGTTGCCGGCCGCGATCACGAAGAGGCTGTCGCTGCTCTCGGAGAGCGACCCGGCGGCCATCGCCATCGGGTCGGCGCAGCCGTCGACCGGGCCGGTGCTGCCGAGGCTCATCGACACGACGTCCGCGCCTTGCGCGACCGCCCACTCCATGCCCGCGATGATGCCCGACGTCGAGCCGGAGCCGAAGTCGGAGAGGACCTTGCCGACGAGCAGATCAGCCTGCGGTGCCACGCCGCGCTTCGCGCCGTCGCTGGCCGCGCCGGAACCGCCGACCGTCGACGCGACGTGCGTGCCGTGTCCATTGCCGTCGTTCCACGACCCCGAGTCGGTGAAGTCCTCCCCGGCGATGATGCGGCCCTGGAGATCGGGATGCTCGGCGTCGGCTCCGGTGTCGAGGATGGCGACGGTCGCGCCGGCGCCGTCGAGTCCGGCAGCCCAGGCGTCGGGGGCGTTGACCTGCGCGGTCGACTGATCGAGGGCGGCCTCGACCTTGCGATCGAGCCAGAGCTTCTCGATCGAACCGGCGGATCGACTCCGCGGGTTGGTCAGATCGGCCCAGAAGGCCGCGGCGTCGGCCTTGTCCGCGCTGAGCGCGGCGCTGCCGATCGATTCGAGCACGATTCCCGCTTCGGCGCCGCGGGGGGTCACCACCGGGGCGGCGGGATCGGCGTACTGGGCGATGAGCGGCATCGAGGCGCTGTGCGCGTCGTCGTAGCCCTGACGCACGAGGCCGGTGACGTTGAAGAGCTCCTCGTCGACCTTGCCGGCGGCCAGCGCGTCGATCACGTCGGCCGGGTAGACGTAGACGTCGTCGCCGACGCGGCGGGTCTCCACGATCGGCTGCGAGCCGTCTTCGCGGGGCAGCACCGTGACGGTGGTGCCATTGGTCACGAGCACCCGGTCGCCGTTGACCAGCGTGACCGTGACCGGAGGGGCGGCCTGTTGGCCGAGCCAGGCGGTGCTTCCGACGATCGGCGGCTGCTCGCCGGCCTCGTTCGATTCGACGGCGTTGGACGGACTTGCAGTGGTGGCTACCATGACGGCGACGGTGGCCGCCGTGATGGTGCTACGCCAGATGGGGCGCATCGGTTTCCTTCCTTCTGGTGAGTCCGTGACGATGGCCGGATCGGTCTGCGTCTGCCGGGCTTGGCCGTCAGGCTCGCAGTACCGGCGACCGGAACGGAAGAATGGGGGCGGGCGGGACTACGCCGTGGCCGCTTCCCGCCACCCTGAGACATCCGCGACCGAGGAGTGTTCGCATGCTGTCAGCCATCGGGCTCGACGAAGGGGAGGAGTCCGTCTACCGGCTCCTCCTCGCGCTCGGCGCCGCCGATCTCGGTCACCTGAACCGGCGGCTCGGAATGGGCGAAGACGAGACCGGGCGGCGGCTCCGTGCACTCGAGCTGCGCGGGCTGGCCACGCAGTCCTCGGTCGAGTCCGGGGGACGATGGGTCGCGGCGCCCCCGGGCGTGGCACTGCGTCCGCTCCTGATCCAGCAGCGGCTCGAGCTCGAGGAGGCCGAGCTGACGGCGGTGGCGCTCGCCGAGGAGTACCTCGCCGAGGCGTCCGAGTCGGATGCCCGTGATCTCGTCGAGGTGGTCGTCGGCGCTGCCGCGGTGTCGCAACGCTTCCTGCAGTTGCATCTGGGTGCGACGCAGGAGGTCATGTCGTTCGTGACCGAACACTCGGTGGCCGTGTCCGGGCCCGACAATCAGGCCGAAGGAGTGGCGGTCGCCCGCGGCGTCTCCTACCGGATCGTGGTCGAACGCGCCGTGCTCACCTCACCGGCCGAGTTCGCCGAGGTGTCGGCTGCGCTCGGCTCCGACGTCAACGTCCGGGTGGTCGATCGGGTGCCGACCAAGCTGATGATCGCCGACCGGTCGCTCGCGATGGTGCCGCTCAACGGCAATCACTCCGAGCCGGCAGCCCTCGTGATCCATGCCAGCGGTCTGGTCGACTCGCTGGCCGGCCTGTTCGAATCGGTGTGGCGCGACGCCACGCCGCTCGTGCTGGGCGGTCCGGGCTCCGACGAGGCCGTCGAGGGCGAGAGCGGTCTCGACGTGCTCGACCTGCAGGTGCTGTCGCTGCTCCTCGGCGGGTTCACCGATGCGAGCATCGCGAAGCATCTCGACATGGGGCAGCGCACCGTGCAGCGGCGCGTTCGGGGACTCATGCAGCTCGCCGGCGTCTCGAGTCGGCTGCAGCTCGGCTGGCACGCCTCCGAACGTGGCTGGATCGTTCGCGGCTGACGATCGACGACGGAGGCGCTGCAAGCGGTTCCGGTAGGCTTAACCTCCATGGGCAGTGTCACCGAGCCGGTCTCGGAGCCGAGCGATATCAAGCGCGACCACGGGTTCTTCGGGCAACCGCGGTCGCTCGCCAACATCTTCGGCGTCGAGATGTGGGAGCGGTTCAGCTTCTACGGCATGCAGGGGATCCTGCTGATCTACCTGTACTACTCCGTGGCCGAGGGCGGCCTCGGCATGGAGGAGACCGCGGCGGCCGGCATCGTCGGCGCCTACGGCGGCGGCGTCTACCTCTCGACGATCCTCGGCGCCTGGCTCGCCGACCGCGTGCTCGGCAGCGAGAAGGTGCTGTTCTACAGTGCCATCGTCATCATGGCCGGCCATATCGCGCTCGCCCTCCTTCCCGGGTTCTTCGGCGTCGGGGTCGGCCTGATCCTCGTGGCGTTCGGTTCCGGCGGGCTCAAGGCGAATGCGACGAGCGTCGTCGGCACGCTGTACTCCGAGCACGACCCGCGTCGCGACGCCGGGTTCTCGATCTTCTACCTCGGCATCAACCTCGGCGCCTTCTTCGGCCCGATCCTCACCGGCCTGCTCGCGTCGACGCTCGGCTTCCACTGGGGCTTCGCGCTCGCCGCGGTCGGCATGGCGATCGGCCTCACCCAGTACTCGTTCGGGCGCAAGCGCCTGCCGGCCGAGGCATCCGTCGTGCCGAACCCGCTGCCTCGCGACCGCATCGGCATGGCGATCGGCATCGCCGTCGCGGGCGTGGCGGCCGTCGTCGTGCTCGTCATGACCGGTCTCGTCACCCCGACGAACCTCGTCACCTGGGTGATCGCCTCGGTGATCGTCGCCGCGGTCGCCTACTTCGCGGTGATCCTCTCGAGCAAGCGCATCACGACGGTCGAGCGCAGCCGCGTGTTCGGCTTCATCCCGCTGTTCGTCGCGAGCGTCGCCTTCTGGTCGCTCTACCAGCAGCAGTTCACGGTGCTCACGATCTACTCCGACAAGCAGTTGAACCGCGACCTCTTCGGCTGGGAGATGCCCGTCTCGTGGGTGCAGTCGATCAACCCGATCTTCATCATCATCCTGTCGGGCGTCTTCGCCGCGATCTGGACGAAGCTCGGCGACCGCCAGCCGTCGACGCCCATCAAGTTCGCGCTCGGCACGGCGATCATGGGTGTCGCGTTCCTGCTCTTCATCCCGTTCGCCGGCGGCGCGGCGAACTCGACGCCGCTGCTCGCGATCATCGGCATCCTCTTCATCTTCACGGTGGCCGAACTGCTGCTCTCGCCGGTCGGGCTCTCGGTGACGACGAAGCTCGCGCCGAAGGTGTTCCACACGCAGATGGTGGCCCTGTTCTTCCTGTCGGTCTCGCTCGGCACGGCGATCTCGGGCCAGCTCGCGACGTTCTACTCGGCCGACACCGAGGTGGTCTACTTCGGCGTGCTCGGCGGCATCGCGATCGTGCTCGGCATCGCGCTCGCGGTGGGCAGCCGCGGCGTGCTGAAGCTCATGGCCGGCGTGCGCTGAGCGCCGGCGCCGTCATCGGCCCCTGACACGAGCAGGGGCCGCGGGCGACTACGATTCGAGTGATGACCCGAGCCCTGGTGGTGATTCCCACCTACAACGAGCGCGAGAACATCGCCGCGATCGTGGCCCGCGTGCGCACGGCCGTACCGGCGGCGTCCGTGCTCGTCGTCGACGACTCCTCGCCCGACGGCACCGGCGTCATCGCCGACGAGATGGCGGCGACGGATGCTGCGGTGCAGGTGCTGCACCGCACCGAGAAGAACGGCCTCGGGGCCGCCTACCTCGACGCGTTCGCCTGGGCGCTCGCCGAGGGGTTCGACCCGATCGTGCAGATGGACGCCGACGGCTCGCACCAGCCCGAGCAGCTCGGGCGGCTGCTCGACCCGCTCTCGGGCGGCGTGGACGCCGGAGCCGGTGCGGGCGCCGACCGGCCGGTCGACCTCGTCATCGGCTCGCGCTGGATCGACGGCGGCTCGATCGAGAACTGGCCGCGTCGTCGCCAGTGGCTCTCGCGCGGCGGCAGCGCCTACGCGCGCTGGGTGCTGCGCCTGCCCACGAGGGACGCGACCGCCGGCTACCGCGCCTTCCGGGCCGACGCGTTGCGACGCATCCGGCTCGACGACGTGCACACCCGCGGCTACGGGTTCCAGGTCGACATGCTCTGGCATGCACGCGAGGCCGGTCTCGTCGTGGTGGAGGTGCCCGTCACCTTCGTCGAGCGCCAGCGCGGGCGCTCGAAGATGAGTGCGGGCATCGTGATCGAGGCGATGATGCGGGTGACCGGCTGGGGCCTCCGCAGCAGGTTCGGCCGGGGGCTGCCTCAGCCCGCGAGCAGCAACGGCTCGGAGACCAGGCGCTCGCGCGCCTGACGGCGGGCGCCGGCGACGGCCGCCTCACCGCCGTGCTGCGACGCCATGATCGTCGGGATCGACTCGAGGGCTCCGCCGCCGATGGTCGGGCGGTTGTCGCGGAAGGACGTCTCGATGTCGCCGATGAGCGCCGCCCAGTAGCCGCCGACGACGATGGTCGCCGGGTCGAGGGTGGGCGCCACCACCTGCAGTGAGCGACCGATCCACAGTGCCGCGTCGAGCCACGACCAACGGGCGCGATCGTCGGCCGCGTCGACCCGCACGACGAGTTCGTCGAGGGCGGCGAGACGGCCGTGCGCGGCCGCGAATGCGGCGAGGCCGGCCCGCTCGAGCACGATCTCGGGGGAGGCGACCGTCGCGAGGCATCCGCGCTGCCCGCAGCTGCAGCGCACGCCGCCGGGCACGATCGGCAGGTGCGCGAAGGTCGCGCCGAGGCCGTGGGCGCCGCGCAGGGGCCGGCCGTCGACGATCGCCGCGGCGACGATCCCGGTGTCACCGGCGAGGTAGAGCAGATCGCGGGCGGCGCTCCCGGTCAGTTCGACGGATGCCGCGGCCACCGCAGTGGGCACGAGCGCGATCGGCACGGGGAGCTCGGCTTCGACGTCGGCGAGCCCGGGCGTGCGCGCACGGAGCTCGCCGAGCACGTCGACCGGCTCGACGCCGATCCGATCGTCGGTGAGCACGACCGCGGGCGTTCCGGCGACCGCCCCGTCGACGAGCACGGTGACGTCGGCGATCGGCCGCTCTGCCCGCTCGGCTCGGGCGATCGCCCGGCCCAGCACGACCGCGAGGAGTTCGAGCGGAGTCGGCGCGGGCGCCGACTCGCCGGCGGGGGAGTCGGCGGGGCGGAGCGGCGCGGTGAACCGGGCCAGTTCATCGCCGCCGAGCGAGGCGATGGTGGCGACCGCGTCGTCGGGGCCGAGGTGGGCGGTGACGAGCACATGGTCGGCCGCGGCGAGCGTCAACGGTGCGGTGCGGTGGTCGCCCGAGGCATCCGCAGCCTCGGGTCGCAGCACGCCCGCGTCGAGCAGTCGGGCGGTGAGCCCGGCGATCGCACCGCGCCCGAGGCCGGTCGCTGCGGCGAGCTCGCTCCGGGTCGCCGGGCCGTGGTCGACGAGGTGGTCGACGAGGCGCGCGGACTGCTCGCGGTGCACCTCGTCGAGCGGGCCGGTGGTGGTGGGAACTGAGGTCTCGCCGGCCGTAGTCATGTGAGAAGCATGCGTGCAACGGGGCCTCCGGGTCACGTACCCCAATCGGGGGACACGACCCGAAGGCCCCGAGGCGGTGCCGGAATCAGTCCGCGAGCAGCGGGCGCACGCTCGCATAGCCGTCGGACACCATGGTCGACGGGGTGTCGAAGACACGGGTCTCGCGCCCGGGCTCGGTGTAGCGCGGCCAGCCCGGGTCGCCCGTCGAGACGAATGCCACGGCGCCGCCGTGCACCTGGTCGGCGAGCTGCTGCGGCGGGTTCGGCCCGGCGAGCGGCTCCATCGCGATCGAGTCGAGGCAGTCGAAGAAGAACGGCACGTCGAGGCAGTGCTCGGCGAAGCCGAACGTGCCCGACGGCCACGAGAACCGATACACCCAGGTGGGGGCGTCGCCGCGCAGGGCGACGATCTTGACCAGGGCGGTGCGGAACATCTGGTCGGTCAGGAAGCGGCCGGCGATGCGCGCAGTGCCCTTGCGGGCGACCTCGGCGTTCGCCGCGAGGTAGGGCTTCAGCTTCGGCTTCGGCATGCCGAGCTTCTTCAGCATCAACGACTTCGGGATCCAGCGGAGCTTCTTCTCGGCTTCGGCGAAGGCCATCGTGAACTCGTCGTCGGTCGCGCCGATGACGAGCGGCTTGTCGGCGCCGACGCCCGCCGCGAGGGAATCCTTCGTCGAGCGGGTGAGCAGCTCGCCGTCGATCGCCGGGCCGAGGCCCAGCCCCTCGTCGATCATGCTCTGGAGGGAGTCGGGGCCGAGCTCGGTCGCCTTCTTCTGCAGCTCGAGGATGCGCTCCTCGCTCAGGCTCGAGAACCCGGCGACGGTGGGCTCGACGCCGCCGGCCGCTGCGAGTTCACGGCCGAACTTCTCGCCCCGCTCGGGCGTGACGTCGGCGAGTGCGCCGGAGATCGCGTAGACCCCGTGGAAGAGGTGCTGCGCCGACTCCATGCCGAGCAGGGTGAGCACGGCGCCGCCGCCGGCCGACTGGCCGGCGATGGTCACGCGCGACGGGTCGCCGCCGAACGACGCGATGTTCTCCTGCACCCACTGGAGGGCGAGGAGCCAGTCGCGCACGCCGCGGTTCGACGGGGCGTCCGAGATCCAGCCGAAGCCGTCGAAGCCGAGGCGGTACGAGATCGTCACGGTCACGACGCCGTCGCGGTTGAAGCGGCCGCCGTCGTACCAGAGGCTCGCGGGCGAACCGGCGAAGAAGCCTCCGCCGTGGATCCAGACCAGCACCGGCAGCGCCGCGTCGGTCGCGGGCGCCGGAGTGAAGACGTTGACGTTCAACGTCGACTCGCCGGGCACGCTCGGCTCGGGGATGAGCGTCACTCCGGGGTCGCCGCGCTGCGCGGTCGCGCCGAACTCGAGCGCGTCGCGCACGCCCTCCCACGGCGCCTTCGGCACCGGAGCGGCGAAGCGCAGCTCGCCCACGGGAGCCTCGGCGAAGGGGATGCCGAGGAACGCGGCCGAAGCGGATGCCTCGCCGGGCTCGCCGCGCCAGGCGCCGCGAACGCGTCCCGCGGTGGTGTCGACCTCGACGAAGGTGCCGATGCTGGTCTGGGTCATGGGGTGGTGCTCCTAACGAACGCTCTTGATGGGGATGACGGCCAGGGCCGCGATGACGACGAAGACGCCGCCGAAGACGAACAGCATCGGGTACCCGCCGAGCGTACCGATGATGATGCCGGCGATCGCGGCGCTCATGGCCTGGGGGATGTTGGTGGCGATGTTCAGGATGCCGAGGTCCTTGGCGGCCGCCGAGCCTCCGCCGGGCAGCACCTCGGTCATGAGCGCGGTGTCGACGGACATGTAGAGACCGAAGCCGATGCCGTTGATGATGCTCATGAGGATCATGCCGGTCATGTTCGGCATGAGGAGCGGCATGATGAAGCCCACGACCATGATGGCCGACGCCACGTAGATGAAGACCTTGCGCCGACCGGCCTTGTCGCTCCACCAACCCGAGACGGCGATGGCGACGAGCGTCGGCACGAGCGCGACGAGGGTCAGGGTGACGACCGCTCCGGTCGCCTCCACGAGCTTCATGCCGATGTAGTCGGTGAGGATGTAGAACTGGAATGCCGCGACCACGAAGTAGCCGAGCATGAGCAGGAAGCGCGCCGTGAAGGCCCAGAAGAAGTCGGGGTTCGTGCGCGGGTTGATCCAGAAGCCGCCGAAGAACGTCTTCCAGCTCCACGGTTCGACCGCGGCCTGCTTCGACGACCAATCGCGGTCGATGACCACGTACGCCACGGTGACGACGATGATGGCGATGCCGAAGACGGCGTAGCCCAAGCCGAAGTTCGCGGCGAACTGCCCGGCGACCATGATTCCGAGCGTCATGCCGACCTGCATGCCGATGCCGAACATGGCGCTCGCGGCACCGCGCTTGTCGCGCGGGAAGCGGTCGGGGGTGATCGCCGAGAGCGGACCTTGGATCGCGTTGAGCGAGACCTGGATGAGCACCCAGAAGATCGCGATCCAGACGATCGAGTCGAGGAAGCCCATGCCGAGCAGGAGCACGCCGCCGATGAGCGCGCCGCCGACCATCCACGGTGCACGGCGCCCGAAGCGCGAGCGTGTGCGGTCGCTGATCGCGCCGACGATCGGCTGGGCGAAGAGCGTGAACACGAACGAGATCGTCGAGACGAACGCGAGGTTCGCGACCTTGTTCTCCTCGTCGATGATCGCGACCTGGAGCGGCAGCAGGATGGCGATCAGGCCGCCGTATGTGCCGAACAGGGTGAGCGCGACGAGCAGGATGCCGGGGAGCGTTCGCTTCGTAGGAGGCGGGCTCGCGGGGGCTTCACCGGGGAGCGGCTCGGTCGACGAGATGGCGCCGGTGGGGGCGATGAGGGCGGTGGGGTCGCCTGGCGCTGCGGGCTGAATGGACAATTGGGGGCTCCTCTTCGTTGAGAACGGCCTGGTGCGGGCGCGCACATTCGCGCGAAAACCGAATGGCGCTCGGCAATGAGTATGCGCCGATTCCCTTCAAAATTCAACCGTTGAACTAAAAGGTCGGATGAACGTCGAGGAGGCGGGCCGTGCGCGGGGTCAGACGCCGAGACGGCCGGGGTCGGCGAGGAGTCGGTCTCGAGCCGCCCACGTCGCCCCGAGCAGGGCGGCATCCGCGCCGAGCCGTCCGGCCACCACGGCGGGGATTGCAGGAGCGCCCTCACGTGGTCCGGCGAGCGTCGGACGATTCGCTCGGAACGCCTGCTCGATCGATGCGGTGTGCGCTGCCCAGAACCCGCCGATGACGATGGCTTCGGGGTCGGTCGCCATCGAGAGCACCTGGAGTGAACGCGCGATCCACGGCAGGGCGTCGTCCCACGCGGCGGCGGCGGGTGTCGCTCCGGCAGCGATCTGCGACGAGAGCTCGTCGATCGCCGCGGCGAGGCCGCGCTCGGCCACGAGGTCGGCGAGGCCGGCCCGTTCGAGCAGCACGTCGGGGCCGGCGACGGTCACGAGGCATCCGTGCTGGCCGCAGTCGCAGAGCTCGCCGTCGGGCACGATGACGATGTGGCCGAGCGCCCCGCCCACTCCGTGCGCACCTTCGACGAGTCGTCCCTCCAAGAGGATGGCGCCGCCGATGCCCGAGTTGCTCTTGATGTAGAGCATGCTCTCGGTGCTCGAGAGCACCGAGCGTTCTGCGAGTGCGGCGAGCCAGGCGTCGGACTCGAGGCTCACCGGCCCGGGAAGCGACGCAAGGCGCGAACGCAATCCGCCGATGACATCGACTTCGCCCCATCCGAGATCGGTGTCGGTGAGCACGACGGGCGGTTCGCCGCCGACCGGCGCGAAGACGACGATCGGCAGCTCGACTACTCGGCGACGGAGCTCGATGGCGGCGGCCAGTGCATCGGCGACCACAATTGCGAGCACGTCGAGCACCGCGTCTGGGTTGCCCATCGGGCGGCCGTGCCGTTCGGAGGCCCGGTAGAGCTCGTCGCCGGCGATGGTCGCGAGCAACGCCGTCGCGCTGTCGGCGTCGACCTGGGCGACGAGGATGGCGAGATCGGATGCTGCGAGCTCGAGTCTGGTGATCGGTCGGCCGTTGCCGCTCGCGATCGGGTCCGTCTCGCGCAGCACGCCGGCCTTGGTCAGCGCAGTCGCGAGCGCGGTGATGGAACCCCGGGTGAGCCCGGTCGCCTCGGCGATCTCGCTGCGCGCGCTCGGGCCGGAGCGCACGAGGTGCTCGAGCACCAATGCGAGGTTGTGTCGACGCACATCGCCGGAGACGAGCGAGCGAGGCAGCCGGGGCATCCGCTCAGGCCTTGCGCGTGATGAGGTGCCAGAGGTAGGCGACGTGCTCGGCCATGTCGATCGAGGGGTCGAGCATCCACTGGGTCTGCAGGCCGTCGGCGGCCGCGAGGAAGAGGTTGCCGATGCGCTCGATGTCGAGGTCGGGGTCGAGTCGGCCGGCTGCCTGCTCGTCGCGGAGCATGCCGCCGAACAGGGCGCGGAACTGCACGTAGCGCTCGACGAAGAACTCGTGGGCCGGGTGGTCGGCATCGCCGGCCTCGGTCGAAAGCTGGGCGTAGAGCTGCACGAGGCCTGGAACCTCGCTGTTGTGCCGGATCACCTCGAAGAACACCTCGATCGGCTGCGCGACCTCGATGTCGAACGCGGCGGCGTCGACCTGGTCGCGTTTGCGGAGGATCTCCTGGAAGAGCTCCTCCTTCGACGAGAAGTAGTGGAGCAGCCCGGCCTGGCTGAGGCCCACGGCTTCGGCGAGTTCGCGCACGCTCGTGCGCCGGTAGCCGTTGCGCGCGATGACGTCGAGCGCCGTGGTGAGGATCTCCTCGCGCTTCGCGACGCCCTTCGCGTATGAACCTCTGCGTGCCATATGTGAATGCTAGTCGCTTGCGATTGAAAACCGAGCGATGTATGGTTTTGCCACCCGCCTCGGTGCCGAGGCTCTGAAAGGACCCTGTAGACATGACAATGGCGTCTGCCCCCCAGCCTGCTGCCGACCCGAGCCTCGACGAACCTGAAGAGGCCCTCGCCTTCATCGAGGACGCTGCAGGCAACGACGACCCGCCCACCCCGATCAAGGGCGTCCGCCGCCTCCTCGCGTGGATCATCCCCGCGAACTTCGGCATCTTCCTCATCTGGGGTGCCGTTCCCGGCATCCTCCTGCCCGCCCAGATCGCCGCCCAGTTCGGTGAGGCCGACAAGGTCGCGAATCTCACGATCGTGGCAACGATCGGGGCGTTCTGCTCCATGCTCGCGCAGCCGATCGCCGGCCAGATCTCCGACCGCACCCGCTCTCGGTTCGGCCGTCGCGCGCCGTGGATCTTCATCGGCTCGCTCGCCGGCGGCCTGGCCCTCGTCGGTCTCGCGTTCGCGAACAGCCTCGTCGGCGTCATCATCGCGTGGAGCCTCGTGCAGATCACCTACAACATCGCGCAGGGCCCGCTCAGCGCGGTCATGCCCGACCGTGTTCCTCTCAATCGCCGAGGCACCTTCGCAGCACTCTCGGGCATCGGCCTCATGGTCGGTGCCATCGGCGGCCAGATCGTCGGATCGATGTTCCTCGGCAGCATCGCAGCCGGTTACGTCACCTTCGCGGTGTTCTCGCTCGTCATCCTCACGCTGTTCATGATCTTCAACCCCGACTACTCGTCGAAGGAGCTCGAGCGAGAGCCGTTCAAGCTCGGCGACTTCCTGCGCACGTTCTGGGTCAACCCGATCAAGCACCCCGACTTCTTCTGGGCCTTCACCGGGCGACTGCTGCTCTACACCGGTTACTTCGCTGTGGTCGGCTTCCAGTTCTACCTGCTCACCGACTACTTCGGCGTCGAGAAGCCGGGCGAGGTCATCCCCATGCTCGGCCTCATCAGCCTCGCCGGCATCCTGATCGCGACCGCGGTCTCGGGCCCGCTCTCCGACAAGCTCGGCCGTCGCAAGGTCTTCGTCTTCGTCTCCTCGATCGTCACCGGCATCGCGTTCCTGCTGCCGTGGGTCTGGCCCGACCTCACCGCCTGGATGATCATGACGTTCATCTCCGGTCTCGGCTTCGGCATGTTCCAGGCCGTCGACACGGCACTCATGAGCGAGGTGCTGCCGTCGGCGAAGTCCTTCGCGAAGGACCTCGGCGTCGTCAATATCGCGGCGACCCTGCCGCAGACCCTCGCGCCCGGCGTCGCCGGTGCGATCGTGCTCGCGTTCGGGTATGCAGGGCTGTTCCCCGTCGCCATCGTGCTCTCGATCCTCGGCGCGTTCGCCGTCTGGCCGATCAAGGCGGTGAAGTGATGTCGGATGCCGCTTCCGCTTCCGCTTCCGCTTCGACCTCGACCGACGTGACCGCTCCCGGGGCGGGCGAGCCGGCGGCATCCGCTGCCCGTCGCCCACGCTGGCTGCTCGTCACCGGCCTCATCGGCCTGGCGCTGTTCGTGATCTTCGGCTTCGCGGTCGCCGCGAATCCGTCGAGTCCGTTCACGCAGGCCGTCGACGACGCCTGGCGCGCCCTCGTCGGGCTCGAGCCCGGCACGGGCGGTGAGGCATGGGCGCTGCCGATGCTCTTCCAGCACCTCGGCCAGATCCCCGGTGCGGTGCTGACGCTGCTGCTCATCCCGATCTGGCTGTTCGTGATCCGCCGCTGGCGTTCAGCGCTGTTCTTCCTCACCGCGGAGCTCGTCGGCAACTTCGGCGTCTCGCAGCTCACGAAGAACCTCGTCGACCGGCCGCGTCCGGCCGACGATCTCGCCGGCGGCCTGTACGGCCCGCTGTTCGAGGTCGACCACGGGTCGTTCCCCTCAGGCCACGCCGTGAGCGCGGGCATCCTGCTCGTCGCGGTCGCCGCGCTGTTCCCGCCCGCGAAGCGACTCGTGTGGTGGATCATCGGCGCACTGCTCGTGGTCGGCATGATCTGGCAGCGCACCCTCATCAACGCGCACTGGCTCTCGGACGCCCTGTTCGGCATCATCGGCGGGGCATCCGCAACCCTCATCCTCTGGTGGGCGTTCGCGACCCTGCTGCAGAAGGACTATGGAAAACCACTCTTCCGGCGGAGTATCGAAGCACCGGCAATCGAAGGAGCATCATGACGGACACCCTGAACACCGGCACGGGTCTCGAAGCCCCCGCCGCCGACATCGTGGCGGGCCTCACCGTCGAGGAGAAGGCGTCGCTCACGAGCGGAGCGAGCTTCTGGACGACGCAGGGCATCGAGCGTGCGGGCATCCCCGCGATCGTGCTGACCGACGGCCCCCACGGCGTGCGACTGCAGAAGGGCAGCGCCGACCACCTCGGCATCGGCGACAGCGTGCCGGCCACCTGCTTCCCGCCCGCCGTGGCACTCGGCTCGACCTTCGACCCCGAGCTGCTCGAGCGCGTCGGCACGGCCCTCGGTGAGGAGGCACGCGCCGAAGGCGTCGGCGTGCTGCTCGGCCCGGGCGTGAACATCAAGCGCTCGCCGCTCTGCGGCCGCAACTTCGAGTACCTCTCCGAGGACCCGATCATCTCGGGCGTGCTCGGCGCGGCCCTCGTGAACGGCCTGCAGTCGCAGGGCGTCGGCGGTTCGTTGAAGCACTTCGCGGCGAACAACCAGGAGCACGACCGCATGTCGTCGTCGAGCGACGTCGACCCGCGGCCGCTACGCGAGATCTACCTGCGCGGCTTCCAGCGCGTCGTCGAGGACGCGCAGCCGTGGACCGTCATGTGCTCGTACAACCGCCTGAACGGCGTCTACACCAGCGAGGACCCGTGGCTGCTGAACACGGTGCTGCGCGACGACTGGGGCTTCGAGGGCCTCGTCGTCAGCGACTGGGGAGCCGTCAACGACCGCGTCGTGGGCCTCCCCGCCGGTCTCGACCTCGAGATGCCGTCGTCCGACGGCCGCTCGGCGGCGAAGCTCATCGCCGCCGTCGCCGACGGCTCGCTCGACGAGTCGGCGCTCGACGTCGGCGCCCGCCGCGTCGTCGAGCTCGTGCAGAAGGCCGTCGCCGGTGCCCGCTCATCGACAGGCTCAGTCGACGCCGCCTACGACGTCGACGCGCACCACGCTCTCGCCCGCGAGGCCGCAGGCCGCGGCGCCGTGCTGCTGAAGAACGACGACGCCATCCTGCCGCTCGACGCGTCGACCTCGGTCGCCGTGATCGGTGCGTTCGCCGAGAAGCCGCGCTACCAGGGCGCCGGCTCGTCGCTCATCAACCCGACCAAGCTCGACAACGCGCTCGACGCGATCACCGAGTACGCCGGTCAGGACAACGTGGCCTTCGCCGCCGGCTTCACGACCGACGGTTCCGACGGCGCCGCCCTCGCGGCCCCCGCCGTCGAGCTCGCCGCGTCGAAGGACGTCGTCGTGCTGTTCCTCGGCCTGCCGGGCTCGTACGAGTCCGAGGGCTTCGACCGCGAGGACCTGCACCTGCCGGCCGAGCAACTCGCGCTGCTCGAGTCGGTCGTCGCGGCGAACCCGCGCACGGTCGTCGTGCTCGCCAACGGCGGCGTCGTCGAACTGCCGTTCGCCGATGACGTGCCCGCGATCCTCGAGGGCTGGCTCGGCGGCCAGGCCGGCGGATCCGCCATCGCCGACGTGCTCTACGGCGCAGTGAACCCCTCGGGCCGTCTTGCCGAGACCATCCCGGTGAAGCTGGCCGACACCCCCGCCTACCTGAACTTCCCGGGCGACTTCGGCCACGTGCGCTACGGCGAGGGCCTCTTCGTGGGCTACCGCTGGTACGACGCGCGCGACGCCGAGGTGCGCTACCCGTTCGGCCACGGTCTGTCGTACACGACGTTCGGCTACTCCGACCTGTCGGTGGCAGCGGATGCCGCGGGCCTCACGGTGCGCGTCACCGTGACGAACACCGGCGACCGCGCCGGCCGCGAGGTCGTGCAGGTCTACACGGGCCTCGCCGCCTCGGGCGTGCAGCGCGCTCCGCGCGAGATCAAGGCCTTCGCGAACGTCGCCCTCGAGGCCGGCGAGTCGCGTCAGGTCGAGATCGCCGTTCGCAACGAGGACCTCGCGTACTGGGACATCCGCGTCGACCGTTGGATCGTCGAGCCCGGTGCCTACAGCGTCGAGGTGGGCGCGTCGAGCCGCGACATCCGTCTCAGCGCCGTCGTCGAGGTCGAGGGCGAGCAGGTGCGCATCCCGCTCTCGCTCGAGTCGTCGATCGCCGAGCTCGCGGCCGACCCGATCGCGGGCCCGATCGTCATGCAGGCGATGGGTTCGTTCGCGTCGGGCATGGCCGACACCGACATCTTCGACGAGGGTGGCCTCGACAAGATGATGGCGTCGTTCCCGATCGGCAAGCTCGCCGGCTTCCCGGGTGTTCCCGTGACGCCCGAGCAGATCCAGCAGCTGATCGACCTGTCGAACTCGCAGCAGGCGTAGTCGCCCGCAGCGAACGTGAACGGCCGTCCCTTCGGGGGCGGCCGTTCGTCGTCGCGGCGCCTCATGCGACCGGGTCGCGGGACCTCACTCGGCAGGCAGGAGCCCGGCCACGAGGGCATCGACGATGTCGTCGGTCGAGGTCTCCGGGTCGAGCGGCGTCGTGAGTCGATCGAGCAGCAGGCCGTCGATCGCGTAGTGGAACAGCGCGATCTCGGCCCGGCCGCCGGGCAGGCCCGCCGCCGTGTTGAACGCGACGTCGCCGTCGAATGCGGCGTGCTGCCATGCGGAGAGCAGTTCGGCGATCTCGGGACGGCGCACCCCCTCGAGTCGGAGCTCGAAGAGGGCGAGGGTCACCTCGCGTTGTTGGGTCAGTCGTCGAACGATGTCGTGGAGGTATTCGGCGAAGAGCTCGCGACTCGGCGGCCGGCCTGCGCGCAGCTCGAGATCGGCCGGGGTCGGTGCGAGACGCTCGCCGATGCGGGTGACGAGACCCGAGACGAGTGCGTCGCGGCTGCGGAAGTAGTTGGAGGTCGTGCCCGCCGGCACCCCGGCCGCGGTGTCGACAGCACGGTGGGTGAGGCCCCTGGCGCCGTCGCGTGCGAGCACGCTCAGCCCGGCATCGGCGATCGCCGCTCGTCGTTCCGTGTTCCGCGCCATGGTTCGACCGTAGCGCAAACCACTACCGATGTTGTAGTCTCGCAACCACTACAAACATTGTGGATAGGAAATGATGCGAGAACTCGTCTACTACGCCGCCGTCAGCATCGACGGCTACATCGCCGGCCCCGCCGGCGAGTTCGACGCCTTCCCCGTCGAGGGCGATCACATGCAGCACCTCAACGCGCGGTTCGCCGACGCCGTGCCGACGCACATCGCGGATGCCCTCGGCATCGAACGTGACGGCACGACCTTCGACACCGTCGTCATGGGCTGGAACACCTATGCGGTGGGCCTGCCCGTCGCGCCGAGCCCGTACCGGCACCTCCGGCAGTTCGTGTTCTCGCGAACGCGCAGCGAGGCGGACATCCCGGGCGAGCACCCGAATCTCACGCTCACCGACGAGGATCCCGTCGCGGTCGTGCGCCGGCTGAAGGCCGAACCGGGCGCGTCGATCTGGCTCTGCGGCGGGGGAGCGCTCGCCACCGTGCTCGCCGAGGAGATCGACCGCCTCGTGCTGAAGCGCAACCCGCTGCTCTTCGGCGACGGCATCCCGTTGTTCGCGCCGGGGGCGTACCGCCCGCGTGCCTTCGAGGAGGTGGCCACGACGGCGTACGAGTCCGGGGTCGTCGTCTCCGAGTACGTGCGCCGGCCGTCGATCTAGTCCCGCGCCGAGATGACGCCGGTCGTCGGGTGGTGCACAGGGCATCCGACGACCGGCGTCATCTCGCGGGGGTGGCGGGTGATAGACCTGTCGGGTGCTCCTCGATGACGAACTCGCCGCATACCGCACCCAGACCGTCTGCAGCGACCCCGGCCGCATGGCCGAGTGGGTCGGCGAGCCGCCCAGCGACCTCGCCGAGCTGCGCCGTCTCGCCTCGGGCCTGATCTTCCACTACCGGGCGAACGGCGAGCTGAAGCAGCACGGCTTCGACGACGACCGCCTCCCAGAGATCGACCTGCGATACGCCGAGGAGCAGTTCGCCCGACTCGCCGAGCTGCGGGCCGGTCCGCTCGAGACCCCGCGTGCGGCGACGGAGCGCATCCTCGGATGCTGCCGTGACTTCACCCTGCTCGTCGTCTCGCTCGCGCGCCGCGCCGGCATCCCGGCTCGATCGCGGGTGGGCTTCGCCGGCTACTTCGACGACGGCTGGTGGATCGATCACGTCGTCGCCGAGATCTGGGACGCGGACGCCGCGCGCTGGCGCCTCGTCGAGCCGCAACTCCAGGCGGGCTTCGTCGACTGGGCGACGGGGGCGCCGCTCGACCTGGTCGACGTGCCCCGCGCTCGATTCCTCACTGGCGACGAGGCCTGGCTCGCGGCGCGTGCCGGGCGCATCGACCCCGAGCGCAGCGTCGTCGCGGTCGGCCTCGAGATCCCGGCGCTCCGGTCGTGGCCGTACCTCGCGCACAATCTCGTGCTCGACCTCGTCGCCCGAGCGGGCCACGAGGCGCTGCTCTGGGAGACCTGGGGCGTGCTCGACGCGTTCAGTGCCGAGGCTCCGGATGCCGCGCTCGCCGCCGATCTCGACCGTATCGCCGTCCGGCTCGCCGACCCGGCGGTCACGCTCGACGAGGTGCGCGCGCTCGCCGCGGACCCGCGTTTCGCCGTGCCGGAGGTCGTCACGAACCACTCGCCCCTCGACGGCTCGAGCAGGCGGGTGACCCTTCGCACCAGCTGACCGGGAGCGCTCGCGCCCGCGCCCTTGCGGGGGCGGAGGCGCGGGGTTACCGTGACTCCAACGACGGGTGCCGGCGCGCCGTCGGGCGCGAGCTGCGCCGCCCCGGGCTGGAAGGGCCATGACGACCTCCGCTTCGCTCGATCACGGTCGAGCAGCGTTCGCCGAACACCGCTGGGGTGCGGCGTTCGAAGACCTGTCGCGGGCCGATCACGAGCGGGGGCTCGCTCCGGCCGACCTCGAGCGGCTCTCCACAACGACCCTGCTTCTGGGGCGCGACGCCGAGGGCATCGACCTCGCGACGCGCGCGCACGAGGCCTACCTCGAGGCCGAGGATGCCGCGGGCGCAGCCCGCATTGCGACCTGGATCGGCATCTACCTCATGGGCAAGGGCGACGACGCCCGGGGCAACGGCTGGCTCGCCCGCGCGCGGCGGATCGCCGACACGTCGGAGGCCGGCGCCGAATCCTCGACCGCGCTCCTGCTCGTCGCCGCCGCGCTCGACGACCTCTACGCCGGAGAACCCGACCGGGCAGCCCGCACCTTCGCCGAGGCGTTCGTGATCGCCGAACGCGTGCGCGACCGGGATGCGACCGCGCTCGCGCAGCTCGGACAGGGCCAGGCGCGGCTGATGCTCGGCGACCCGGTCGGCGGGCTCGCGCTCCTCGACGAGGCGATGGTCGCCGTCACCGCGGGCGAGATCTCACCCGTGGCATCCGGCGTCGTCTACTGCTCGGTCATCAACACCTGCCACCTGGCCTTCGACGTGCGGCGGGCCCAGCAGTGGACGATCGCGCTCGACCGCTGGTGCGGCGACCGGCCCGAGATGGTGATGTTCACCGGGCAGTGCCAGGCGCACCGTGCCGAGCTGTACCAATTGCACGGGGCGTGGGGCGACGCCGTCACGGCGGCGCGGGTTGCCCAGGACCGCGTGCGGCTGGGCGACTGGACCGGCTCGTTCGGGGCCTGGTACCAGGAGGGCGAGGTGCATCGCCTGCGCGGCGATTTCGACGCGGCCGAACATGCGTTCCATCGTGCGGCCGAGACCGGGTACCCGGCGCAACCGGGGCTCGCGCTGCTGCGGCTCGCACAGGGGAGGATCCGCCTTGCGCGGTCGAGCATCGACGAAGCAGCGGAGCAGGCCGACCCCGCGACCCGGCGGGGGCTGCTTGCCGCCCTCGTCGAGATCGACCTCGCGGCGGGCGACCTCGTGGCGGCCAGGCAGGTCGCCGACGAGCTGGTCGCGGCCGCCGCCGTCGCCGAGATCCCGATGACGCGCGCGATCGCTGCGAGGTCGGAGGCGGCCGTGCGCCTCGGGGAAGGCGACGCCCTCGGCGCACTGCCGGTGCTTCGCGCCGCGTGGGCGCTGTGGCAGGAACTCGACGCGCCGTACGAGGCCGCCCGGTGCCGGGTGCTCGCCGCGCAGGCGGCGCGGTCGCTCGGTGACGACGCGTCGGCCGCGATGGACCTGGCGGCGGCACGGGAGGTGTTCGCCGCGCTCGGCGCGGTGCCCGACGTGCTGCGCGTGGACGAGCTGGCGCGCCGTTCGCCCGGCAGCGGGCCGATCGCCCTGACGGCACGGGAGGTGGAGGTCGTCCGCCTCGTCGCCGAGGGCAAGACGAACCGAGCCATCGCGGGCCAGCTCTACCTCAGCGAGAAGACCGTCGACCGGCACCTCAGCAACGTGTTCGCGAAGCTCGGCATCTCGTCGCGCGCTGCGGCCACGGCGTACGCCTACGAGCACGCCCTGATCTGAATTCCTGACCAGGAACCCGCGCGGCCAGGCGGTTTCGCTCCATTCGGAGATCTCGAATGGGTGATTCTCCCGATGTCGTGGGCGTGCGCCATCCGTACCGTCGGTGCCATGGATCTCGCCGTGTTCGCCGGCGTCGTCTCGACCGGCCTCTTCGCCATGAGCTACGTGCCCATGCTGGCGAAGGCCGCGCGCACGAAGGACCTCACGTCGTACAGCCTCGGCAACCTCGCGATCACGAACGCGGGCAATGCGGTGTACTCCGCCTACGTGTTCAGCCTGCCGTTCGGGCCGATCTGGTTCCTGCACTCCTTCTACGTCGTCGCCTCGTTGCTCATGCTCGTGTGGTTCCTGCGTTCCCGCGCGGCACTCGAAGGACCGAGATCCGCAACCCCCTGTCGCAGCGTCCGCATTTCGCGTAGACCGGAACGTGTCCGCGTCAGCGTTGCGGGCAGGGAGGAGGAACTCGACGATGTCGATCCGACTGAACGAGACGGCGCTGCGCCACGCGCGCACCCTCGTGCGCGAGGGTGATCTGGTGCAGGACGAGCGCGATGCGTGGAGCGAGGACGCCCCGACGGCCGACGAGGAGAACGCGTTCATCGAACGCGAGGGGTGGACCGAGTTCCGCCACTGGCACCTCGGCATCGACGACGATGCCGACGAGGAGACGAAGGCGGCCTATTCGTTCCCGTACGGCGACTTCCGAAGAGTGCACCGGTGCGCCGTGATCTCGCTCGAGAGCCGTGCCGGTCAGCACGATCACGACGAGATCCGTGACGCCGCGAAGCGGCTCCTGAGCCTGATCGACGAGGGCTGACCGATGGCAGCCACGACGAGGACCGAGCGTGCCGCGGCGACGCGGGCGATCGCGCAGTCGAAGCGGGCCGAGTCCGAGGTTCGGAGTCTCGCGAAGGAGCTCCCGAGGGGGACCTCTCGCGCATGGCTCGAACGGGCCGTCGCCGATGCGAGGGCCGATCGGAAGGCGGCGGAGGCCGAACGCCGGATCGCCCCGCGTCGCGCAGCGCATCGTGCGGCCGGTGCCGTGGCCGGCCTCGAGCGCGCCACCCGCATCAGCGGTCTCCGCCGCGGGAACGAAGCGCCGTTGTCGACGCTGCTGGACGCCGACGAGCGGGCACGGGCCAGGGTGAAACTGATCAAGCGGCATCGCGCACAGGCGAAGCAGGCGCAGAAGATGGCCAAGGCCATCGCACGGGGAACCATCGTCGCGGCGGTCACGACGCCGAGCGACGCCGAACGACGGAACGAACGGCGAGAGACCGTGGCCCGCCGACGAGCGCGCGGCTCGTCGACGGGCACCGGCACTACTTCTTGACGGTCGCGGGCTTCGCGGCAGTCGTCGACTTGCCGGCCGCCGACTTCGTCGCGGACTTCGCGGCCGACCCGGCTGCACGCGGTGCGCGCACGGTCTTGGGCTTGGCCTCGACGGCCTGCTCCGCGGCATCCGTCATCGGCTTCGGCAGTGCCGTGAAGCGCGACAGCTGCGTGACGTGCTGCGGGCCGAGCTCGTCGAGCGTCGACACCTCGAGCAGCTTCATCGTGCGGGCGATCTGGGTCGAGAGGATCGAGATGGTCTTGTCGACGCCCTCACGGCCGCCGGCCATGAGGCCGTAGAGGTAGGCGCGGCCGATGAGCGTGAACCGCGCGCCGAGGGCGACGGATGCCACGATGTCGGCGCCCGACATGATGCCGGTGTCGAGGTGCACCTCCATCTCGGAGCCGACCTCCCGCACGACGTGCGGCAACAGGTGGAAGGGGATCGGCGCGCGGTCGAGCTGTCGACCGCCGTGGTTGGAGAGCACGATGCCGTCGACGCCCTTGCCGGCGAGGATCTGAGCGTCCTGCACGGTCTGCACGCCCTTGACGACGATCTTGCCCGGCCACATGGCGCGGATCGTCTCGAGGTCGTCGAACGAGATGGTCGGGTCGAACATGCCGTCGATGAGCTCGCCGACGGTGCCGCCCGTCGAGGAGAGCGAGGCGAACTCGAGCTTCGGGGTCGTGAGGAAGTTGATCCACCACTCGGGGCGGGGGATCGCGTTGACGACGGTACCGGGCGTCAGCTGCGGCGGGATCGAGAAGCCGTTGCGGGTGTCGCGGAGGCGAGCGCCGGCGACGGGCGTGTCGACGGTGAAGAAGAGCGTGTCGAAGCCGGCCGCGGCAGCACGGCGCACGAGCTCGTACGACTTCTCGCGGTCGCGCATGACGTAGAGCTGGAACCAGTTGCGGCCGGTGGGGTTCGCCGCCTTCACGTCTTCGATCGAGGTCGTGCCCATGGTCGACAGCGTGAAGGGGATGCCGGCCGCACCCGCGGCGCCGGCGCCGGCGGTCTCGCCCTCGGTCTGCATCATGCGCGTGAAGCCCGTGGGCGCGATGCCGAACGGCAGGGCGGTCGGGCCGCCGAGCACCTCGCGGCTCATGTCGACCTCGGGGACGTTCCGGAGGATCGCCGGGTGGAACTCGATGTCCTCGAACGCCTGGCGGGCGCGCTGCAGCGAGATCTCGCCCTCGGCGGCGCCCTCGGTGTAGTCGAACGGCGCCTTCGGCGTGCGGCGCTTCGCGATGTCGCGGAGGTCGCCGATCGTGAGCGCCTTGTCGAGGCGGCGCTGCTTCGCGTTCAGGGTCGGCGCCTTGAAGCGCATGAGCTCGGCGAGCTCCTTGGGGTTCGGGAACTGGCGCTGGACCATCGGTGCTGCTCTCTTTCAGGGCCGGCGAGATGTCGCGAATCGACCTTCCGTCAACCCGGGGAGGTCGATTCGCGTCATCTCGGTGGGGTGTCGACGAACGTCTCGGCGTAGTAGCCCGAGATGTGGTCGTGGGTTCGGGTGCGGGCGGATGCGGCATCCGCTCGCCTGATGGCCTCGACGATGCCGCGGTGCTCGGCGCGGAGGCGGTCGGATGTCGCGTGCCAGTCGGTGATCGCGGCGACGCCCTCGAGGGCGTACCCCTCGATGCCGCTGCGGAGGCCGGCCATCGTCGCGGTGATCACCTGGTTGCCTGAGGCCTCGGCGAGCGCGAGATGGAAGGCGGCGTCGAGCGCGAGGAACTCGGTCGGCGCGAGGTCGGGGGAGTCCATGGCGTCGAGCAGGAACTCGGCCGGGGCGAGGTCGGGCGCGGACGCCGCCGCCTCGGCCAGGTCGCCCGCGACCGAGGTCTCGAGGATGAGGCGCGTGCGCACGATGTCGGCGACGGGGAAGCCGCTCGCCGCGACCTGCAGGCGCATGAGCGCCGACATGCCGCCGCCGGGCGTCGCGATGATGATGGCGCCAGAGGTCGGGCCCGATCCCGCGGCGGTGCGGATGAGCCCGAGCACCTCGAGCACGCGAAGGGCCTCGCGCACACTCGAGCGGCCGACGCCGAGTTCGGCGGAGAGGGCGCGCTCGCCGGGCAGGCGATCGCCGGGGCGCAGGGCGCCCTCGAGCAGTTGCGTCTCGATGTGCTCGAGCACGGTGCGCCAGGCGCGCGGGGTGTCGGATGTCTCAGCGCCCATGCCGATCGTCCTCCCGCGTCTGTGGTCTGACCACACTAGCATGTGTGGTCAGACCACATTGGTGCGGTGACGCAGCGACGGCGATGGCTACGGCACGATGATCGCCCGACCGCGCAGCGTGCCGTCGTGCAGGCGTCGGTACGCCTCGGGGGCCTCATCGATCGGGAACACCTCGGTCTCCACCTTCACGAGCCCGGCGCGGGCGAGGTCGAACACCTCGAAGAGCTCGGCGCGAGATCCCCAGTAGGGCGCACGCACGGTCGAGTCGTACGGGGCCCCGAGCATGCCGACCGGCAGCATCCCGACACCGACGCCGACGATCACGTGGTCGCTCTCGACGCCGGCGACGCTGCGGCCGAGGTCGATGGTCGGCTGGATCGCGACGAAGTCGAACACCGCGGTCACCGGGCGACCGCCCGTGGCCTCGCGGATCCGCTCCGCGGCATCGGCGTCGGAGGCGAACGCGTGGTGCGCACCGACCTCGCGGGCGAGCGCGAGCTTCTCCTCGCTCAGGTCGAGGGCGATGACCGTCGACGGCGTGATCGCCCGCAGGATCTGGATCGCGACGTGGCCGAGGCCGCCCGCGCCGATGACGACGGCGGTCGTGCCCGGCACGAGCTTCGGCAGCGACATCTTGATCGCGTGGTACGGCGTGAGTCCGGCGTCGGTGAGCGCGACGTTCTGCACCGGGTCGAGGTCGCCGAGCGGCAGCAGGTGCCGATCGCTGCGCACGATCATGTATTCGGCCATCGCCCCGGGGGCGCCGAGTCCGGGAGGCGCGATGCCGAGTTCGGCCGCGCGCTCGCAGTAGTTCTCCTTGCCCTGGGCGCACTGGTAGCAGCGGCCGCAGCCCTGCGGGCCGTACACGGCGACGGAGTCGCCGATCGCGACGCCCGTGACGCCGTCGCCGAGCTTGTCGACGATGCCGGCGCCCTCATGGCCGAGCGTGAGCGGCAGGCCGTAGGTGTACTGCTCCTCGGTCAGGCTCATGACGAAGCTGTCGGAGTGGCAGGCGCCCGCGGCGGTCACCTTCAGCCGCACCTCACCCGGTCCGGGCTCCGGAACCTCGATCTCGACGACCTCCGGTGATCCGCCGATGGTCCGATACTGCACCGCCTTCATGGCACCCTCCCGTTCGCGTCCGGCGTCCAGTACGCCGGACATCCCCAGTCTTCTCCCCGGGCCTGAACGGTGTCGGTGAACGACGGCGAGCGGATGCCGCGGCGACTAGTCCTTCGTCGGGCGGATGCGTACGCGCCCGCGGCCGGTCTCGTCGAGCTCGACCACACCGCCGCGCGACTTCAGGAATTCGGTGAACGAGGCGAAGCCGAGGCGGCGCTCCTGGAAGCTCGGGTCCATGCGCATCATCTGGTTCTTCACCGTGCTCGACGACTGCCACTCCTCGTCGTTCTTCGCATGGAGGAGCTCGAGCGCCTTGAGCAGCAGGCGGCTGGGGTTGCGGGGGCTGCCGCCGGCGGTCTCGTCGGCCGGCGCGTGGTCGGTCGGTGAGACGAACTGCAGGGCACGCGCCGAGGCCCGCTTCACCGGCGTCTCGGGTGCGTCCGTCGTCTCGGGCTTCTCGGGCGCCGTCTTGCCCGACGCCTCAGCGACGGACTTCGACGTCGCTCGACGACGCCGGGTCGGCGCGGGCGCCGACTCGGCGACCGGCTCCGTCGGGGCGTCGGTCGCGGCCGCATCGGTCGTCTCGGATGCGGCCGACTTCGCCCGCGACCTGCGGCCCGTCGCCGGCGGGGCCGCGGCTGCTTCGGGGGCTGCGTGCGCCGCGGCATCCGCTGCCTCGTCTTCGGCGACCGCGGCATCCGTCGCCAGCAGGGTGTCGTAGTCGGCGTACTCGTCGCACGCCGCGGTGAGCGCCCGGCTCGTGCCGCCTGCGACGCCGATGCCGACGACGTAACGGCCGAGGCGCTTGGCCTTCTGCGCGAGCGCCACGTAGTCGGAGTCGCCGGCGACGATCACGATGTGCGTGAGGTCGTCGATGCGGAACATGTCCTCGACGGCGTCGACCGCGAGGCGGATGTCGGCGCCGTTCTTCGTCGCCGACAGCGGGAACAGCTGCACGAGGTCGACGGCGCGGTCGATGAGCTGGCCGCGGTAGCTCGCGTTCACCGGGGTCGACCAGTCGGCGTAGGCGCGGGCGATCGCGATCGTGCCGAAGGTCGCCGCGAAGTCGAGCACGGCGTCGACGTCGACCGTCGCCTCGGCGAGCTTCTTCGCCGTCTCCGATCCGGCGGCGGGTGCCTTGCTGGTCGAGGTGTCCTTGCGGTAAGCGCTGACCCTGCGCGAACCTGGGTCGCCGTGCAGTTGGTCGTACCGCGAGATGACGATGTTGTCGAAATCGAAGTACAGGGCCACGCGGGGTTCTGCCGAGATGGGCATGAAGACCTTCCATCGGGGGTGTGCCTCCGATGCTACGCCCCGTGGGCTGTGCGCGACCCGGAGGCACACCCCGCGACGGCGTCAGGCCGATGCCGCGGAGACACGACTCGCGAAGGGCCGCGTCGCCGTGATTCGCCGCGCGCGCCGTGCCATGATGCGGTGACGTCGCCGGAGCGCGACGCCGGAGGGGGTACGCATGCACGCTCGCTGGTGGAGACTCGATCCCGGAGGCGCCCTCATCGGGCTGCTCTTCGCCGCGCTGTCGATGACGCCGTCGTTGCTGCCGCGCCCCGCGCTGTTCCAGGGCATCATCACCGCGTTCGCATTCCTCATCGGGTACGGCATCGGGGTCTTCGTGTGGTGGCTGGTGCGCCGCTTCGTCCACTGGCGCCCGAAGCCCGAGCACCGCCGCATCGCGTGGTGGGTCTATCTCGGCCTCGCCGTGGTGCTCGCGGTCGTGCTGGGGTTCGCCTCGGTCGGGTGGCAGAACGAGGTTCGCCGAACGGTCGAGATGCCGGAGATCGACGGGTTCGACGCGCTGATCTTCGTCGTGGGGTTCGTGCCCGTCGTGCTCGTCGGCCTCGCACTCGCCCGCGCCGAGCGGCGGCTCGGCGTCCGGATGAGGGCCAGGTTCGGTCGGGGCTGGGGAACGACGGCCGCCACGGCGATCGTCGTGGGTTCGACCGTGGCGGTCGTGGCCGTCGTGATGTTCGGCATCGACCGGCTCTACCTCGCGAACAACGGCCCGGCCGCGCCGTGGGTCACGGAGCCGATGAGCGCCTTCCGCTCGGCCGGCCCCGACTCGGAGGTCGAGTGGGATCTCGTCGGCCGGCACGGTACGGCCTTCCTCGGCGGCGGTCCGAAGACCGCCGACATCGAGGAGCTCACCGGTCGCCCGGCGCTCGAACCCGTGCGTGTCTACGTCGGCCAGGCGAACGCGCCGACCGTCGAGGAACGCGCCGCCATCGCCGTGCGCGAGCTGGAGCGCACCGGGGCGTTCGACCGCGACGTGCTCGTGGTCGCCACGACCACCGGGTCGGGGTGGCTGGAACCCCAGGCCGTCGACGCCGTCGAGTACCTGCACGGCGGCGACACGGCGATCGTGTCGATGCAGTACGCGTACACGCCGAGCTGGGTGTCGTTCCTCTTCGACCCCGACGCGCCGGTCGCGTCATCGGTCGCCCTGTTCGACGCGGTGCAGGCGAAGTGGGAGACGCTGCCCGAGGCGACCCGCCCGCAGCTCGTGGTCTACGGCCTGAGCCTCGGCGCGCACGGAACGCAGGAGGCCTTCGACGGGCTCGACGACCTGCGTGCGAACACCGAGGGCGCGCTCCTCATCGGCAGCCCGAACGGCTCGACGATGTGGCGCACCCTCACGGCGGAGCGCGATGAGGGCAGCCCGCAGTGGCAACCCGTCGTCGACGGCGGACGCGAGGTGCGGTGGCTGTCGGTGCCCGGCGACTTCCACGCGCTCGGCCCGGAGTGGGAGTCGCCCCGCGTCGCGTACCTGCAGCACGCGAACGACCCCGTCACCTGGCTCGGCCTCGAGCTGCTCTGGGCCGAGCCGGACTGGCTCACGCCCGAGGAGCGGGCCGACGAGGTCAGCGACTCGATGCGCTGGATCCCGGGGGTGACCGCGCTGCAGCTCGTCATCGACATGTTCATGGGCGAGAGCGTGCCCGCCAGCCACGGCCACAACTACGGCGACGTCGTGCTCGACGGCTGGCAGGCGGTCACGGGCGACGGCGAGCTCGACGAGGCCGCGCTCGCGCGCATCCAGTCGGTGCTCGAGGGGTACGCGGAGGTGCAGCCCGTCGGCAGCGTCAGCGAATAGTCGCGCGGTCGCCTCAGGCGGCGGCGACCACCGCGTTGTGCAGTTCGTCGGTCTCGACGCCGAGGCGCCTGACCCCGCCGCCGACGTGGGTGAGCAGCACGAAGCAGGCATCGCGCGACGGCGTGATCCAGAACTCGCATCCGCCCCATCCGCCGTGGCCGTAACCGTCGCGGGCGAGCAGGCCGGGGGCGTTGTTCCGCAGGTTCCAGGTGAAGCCCCAGTCCTGCCCGCGCGAAGCCGGGTACGGCTCGAGCTTCGTCATGCCGACGGTCAGCGGGCGCAGCATCGCCTCGATGGTGACCGGAGCGACGAGCGAGCCGTCGTTGCGGAGCAGCGCCGTGCCGATCGCGAGCAGGTCCTCCGCCCGTCCGAGCGCGCCGGCTCCCGGGTGGCCGAGTGCCGCGAAGCGAGGGTAGTCGAGGCCCTGCGCGGCGGCGTCGACGACCTCGTGCGGCGACGCGTCGGCGTCGAGCGTGAAGCCCGCGGCGCCGACTCGCGCTGCGACCGCGGTCACGGCGTCGAACCACGGCTCGCCCCCCGCGTGCTCGATCATCGCGGCGATGCCGTCGAACCCGAGCGTCGAGTAGCGCGTCGCCGTGCCGGCGGCGAAGTCGCGGCCGGGCGCGACCAGAGACTCGCGCAGGCCGCCCTCGTCCATCGGCGGCTCGGCGATGCCCGAGCTGTGGCTCACGAGGTGCCGCAGCCTCACGACATCGTCGCGGCCGGCGCCGAACCCGGGCACGGCGCTCGCGAGCGCCGAATCGGGAGTGAGCAGCCCCCGCTCGATGAGGCGCAGGGCGGCGAGGCCGACGAGCGGCTTCGTCACCGAGAAGAGCGGGTAGTGGTCGTCGACGGATGCCGCGCGCCCGCGCTCGCTGCCGAACGCCTCGAGTGCGACCACGCCGTCGCTCGTGGCGATGCCGAGCACGGCGGTCGGGAGCGATTCGCGGGCGACGTGGCGTCGCACCCAGTCGAAAGCGTCATCGAAGCGGGGCATGGAGTCCTCTCGTGGGATGGTCGCCGGGGCCGAGCGGTCGGCGGCGGGTGCTCGGTTTCCGGATCAGCTGCGGTACACGATGTTGAGGGGGGCATCGCCGCGCAGCATCCGCTCGATCTGCTCGCGCAGCAGCCGCGCCATGCGGGGCATCATCGCCGTCGAGGCGCCACCGACGTGCGGGCTCACGAGGACGTTCGGCAACGCGAAGAGCGGATGCCCATCGGGCAGGGGCTCGGGGTCGGTGACGTCGAGCGCGAACCGCAGCCGGCCCGACACCGCCTCGGCGATGATCGCGTCGGTGTCGGCGACCTTGCCGCGGGCGATGTTGACGAGAAGGGCGCCGTCGGGCAGCGCCGCGAGGAAGGCGGCGTCGACGAGGCCGGTCGTGGTGCCGGTCAGGGGCACGCCGACGATCACGATGTCGGCCTTCGGCAGCAGGGTCGGCAGCTCGTCGATGCCGCGGATGAAGCCCTGCTCGTCGGAGCGGGCACGGCTCGCGACCCGGGTGAGCTCGACCTCGAACGGCGCGAGCCGCGCCTCGATCGCCCGCCCGACGCCGCCGTAGCCGAGCAGCAGCACGCGGCGGTCGGCGAGGCTCTCGTAGCGCGCGGGCGCCCATCGGCCCTCGTCGGCGGCCCGCACGAAGTCGGGGATGCCGCGCTGCGCTGCGAGGATCAGCGCGAGCGTCAGCTCGGCGGTCGAGGTCTCGTGCACGCTCGCAGCGTTGGCGAATATATGCCCCGCCGGCAGGGCCGCCGGCACGTCGTCGTAGCCGATCGACTGCGACTGCACGAGCCGCGTCGTCACGCCGTCGAGCGCGGCGAGTCGCGCGGCGGCACCCATGTACGGCGGCACGACGAGGTCGATGCGGTCGGCGGGGGGTGCGCCCGTGAGGTCCCACTCGACCACCTCGACGCCCGCGGGCACGCCGCCGGGCGTCTGCTCGAGTGCGCGACGGAGCGTCGCACCGGGCACGGTCACGAGCAGGGCGGGGGAGTCGGTCATGCCTCGATCCTCCCAGAGCGGGTCGGAGGACTGGTAACGTCCGGGCCATGGAGCACGACGGGGCGGAGCCGGCCGCGGCAGCAGCGAAGTCGAGGCATCGAAGCAAGCGCGAGCGCTTCGTGGGGCGCCCGGTCGAAGAGCGCGCCGAGGCGCTGAAGGAGCGGGTCTACGCGACCTTCACGGGCCTCGCGATCGTGCTCGTGCAGCACGCGAATGCCGAGCACCTCTCCGCGCAGCAGGCCACCCTCGCCCTGCTCGTCGGCATCGTCGGCATCACCGCGGCCGGGTTCGTCGCCGACGTGGTCTCGTTTCTCGCCGTGCATGCCGCGTTCCCCGAGGGCGCCGAGTTCCGCAGGATGCTCCGGGTCTCGGGCGAAGCGGTCGCCTCCGCCTCCGTGCCGCTCATCCTGCTCGTGCTGGCATGGGTCGACGTCATCGAGCTCGCGACCGCGCTCAGAGCGGCGAGCATCGTCTACGTCGCGACGCTCGCCGCGATCGGCTACCTCGCGGTGCGCCGCACTCGCCTGCGGTGGTGGCAGCAGGGCATCGCGCTCGTGATCCTCGTCGGGCTCGGCTTCGCGGTGATCGCGCTCCAGCAGCTCGCGCACGCGCACTGATCGCGCCGCAGCTCAGCGGCCGACGGGCTCGTACCGTCGCGGTGCGAACGCCTGCGCCACGAGTGCCCGCAGCGCCTCGAGGTCGCCGTCGACGAATCCCTGCGCGCGCGCCTGCACGAGCACGTTGCCGATCGCGGTCGCCTCGACGGGGCCGGCGAGCACCGGGATGCCGGCACGGTCGGCGGTGCGCCGGCACAGCAGCTCGTTGAGCGCCCCGCCGCCGACGACGTGGATCGTCTCGACGTCGACGCCCGAGAGCACCGATGCGGTGCGCACAGCGCCGGCGAACGCCTCGGCGAGGCTCTCGATGATCGACCGCGCGAACTCGGCTCGGTTCGCGGGCGCGGCGACACCCCGCTCCGCGCACCACTCGGCGATGCGGCCGGGAAGATCGCCCGGCGCGAGGAAGCGCGGATCGTCGGCATCGAATACGGCGACGGGCGCGGTGACGGATGCCGCGGCCGCGAGCAGCTCGGAGAGGTCGATGCGATCCCCGTCGCGCTCCCACCAGCGCACCGACTCAGACAGCAGCCAGAGGCCCATGACGTTGTGCAGGAACCGCACGCGGCCGTCGACACCGCGCTCGTTCGTGAAGTTCGCGTCGCGTGCGGCATCCGTCGTCACCGGCTGCTCGAGCTCGACGCCGACGAGCCCCCACGTGCCGCACGAGATGTAGGCGGCCGACTCGGCGCGCATCGGCACCGCGACGACCGCCGAGGCGGTGTCGTGCGAGCCGACGGCGACGACCTCGATGCCCGAGGGGGCGCCGAGCTCGGCCGCGACGGCGGTGCGGAGCGGACCGAACGGCTCCCCGGGGCTCACGAGCGGTGCGAACACGGATGCCGGGAGCCCGAGCCGCTCGATGAGCTCGTCGTCCCACTCGCCCGACGCGATGCCGACGAGGCCGGTGGTCGAGGCGTTCGTGCGCTCGGCCAGGCGGGCGCCCGTGAGCTGGAACCCGACGAGGTCGGGCACGAGGAGGAGCGAGTCGGCGACGCCGAGCCATCCGCTCTCCCGCTCGGCAGCGAGCTGGTACAGGGTGTTGAACGGCAGGAACTGCAGGCCGTTGCGGCGGTAGAGCTCGTCGAACGGCACGGCGGCGTGCACGGCCTCGACACCTCGGTCGTTCCGCTCGTCGCGGTAGTGGAACGGTTCGCCGAGCAGGCGACCGCCCCGCAGCAGGCCGTAGTCGACCGCCCAGGAGTCGACGCCGATCGAGGCGGCCGACGGGGCGCGCCGGAACGCCTCGGCGAGGCCCGCGTTCAGGTCGCGCGTGAGGCCCGTGAAGTCCCAATGCAGCCCCGAGGCCAGGCGCACCGGGCCGTTCGGGAATCGGGCGACGTGGTCGAGCGCGAGCGTGCCCGCGCGGCCGTCGACGTGGCCGAGGATGACGCGTCCGCTCGTCGCCCCGAGGTCGACGGCCGCGACCGTGCCCGCGCTCGAACCGCTCATCGCAGGAAGGCGGCCGCGACGCCCGCGTCGACGGGGATGTGCAGGCCGGTCGTGTGGCTGAGCTCGGGACCGGTGAGCACGATGACCGCGTTCGCGACGTGCTCGGGGAGCACTTCGCGCTTGAGGATCGTGCGCTGGGCGTAGAACTTGCCGAGGTCCTGCTCCTCGATGCCGTAGGTCTTCGCGCGGTTCGCGCCCCAGCCGCTCGCGAAGATGCCGGAGCCGCGCACGACGCCGTCGGGGTTGATGCCGTTGACCTTGATGCCGTACTCGCCGAGTTCGACGGCGAGGAGACGCACCTGGTGGGCCTGGTCTGCCTTCGTCGCCGAGTAGGCGATGTTGTTCGGGCCCGCGAACACCGAGTTCTTCGAGGAGATGTAGATGATGTCGCCGCCGAGGCCCTGGTCGATGAGCACGCGTGCCGCGGCCTTCGATACGAGGAACGAGCCCTTCGCCATGACGTCGTGCTGCAGGTCCCAGTCGGCCTCGGTCGTCTCGAGCAGGGGCTTGGAGAGCGAGAGACCCGCATTGTTCACGACGAGGTCGAGGCCGCCGAAGGCGAGCACGGCGTCGTCGATGGCCTGCTGGATCGCCGCGGCATCCGTCACGTTCGCCTGCACGCCGATCGCGACATCCGCGGTGCCGAGCTCTGCTGCCGCCGCCTGCGCCTTCTCGAGGTCGAGGTCGGCGATGACGACGCACGCGCCCTCGGCCGCGAGTCGGGTCGCGATGGCCTTGCCGATGCCGGAGGCCGCGCCCGTCACGAGCGCGATGCGGCCCGCGTGCGGCTTCGGCTTCGGCATCCGCTGGAGCTTCGCCTCCTCGAGCGCCCAGTACTCGATCGCGAACTTCTCGGCGTCGCTGATGGGGGAGTAGGTCGAGAGCGCCTCGGCGCCGCGCATGACGTTGATCGCGTTGACGTAGAACTCGCCGGCCACGCGTGCGGTCTGCTTGTTCGCGCCGTAGCTGAACATGCCGACGCCGGGCACGAGCACGATGAGGGGGTCGGCGCCGCGGATCGCGGGGCTCGAGGCATCCGCGTGCGCGTCGTAGTACGCCTGGTAGTCGGCGCGGTAGGCCCCGTGCAGCTCCGTCAGGCGGGCGACCGAGTCCTCGATGCTCGCCGACGCCGGCAGGTCGAGCACCATCGGCTTGACCTTCGTGCGCAGGAAGTGGTCGGGGCAGCTCGTGCCGAGCGCGGCGAGCGGGGCGAGCTTCTCGCGCGAGAGGAAGTCGAGCACCTCGGGGGCGTCGGTGAAGTGGCCGACCATGGGCTTGTCGTGGCTCGCGAGTCCGCGGACCGTGGCCGCGAGGGCGGCGGCCTTCGCGCGGCGCTCACCGGGCTCGAGGGGCTCGAAGCCCTCGACCACGGCGCCGAACGGCTCGGCCGCGCCGTGCTCGGCGATGTACGTCGCGGCGGTGTCGATGATCCAGAGCGAGTTCGCCTCGGTCTCCTCGGACGTGTCGCCCCACGCCGTGATGCCGTGCCCGCCGAGGATGCAGCCGATCGCGGCGGGGTTCGCCGCCTTGATCGAGGCGATGTCGAGCCCGAGCTGGAAGCCGGGCCGGCGCCACGGCACCCACACGACCCTCTCGCCGAAGATCTTCGCCGTGAGCTCCTCGCCGTCGGCCGCGGTCGCGATGGCGATGCCCGAGTCGGGGTGCAGGTGGTCGACGTGCGCCGCGTCGACCAGACCGTGCATGGCGGTGTCGATCGACGGCGCCGCACCGCCCTTGCCGTGCAGGGTGTAGTCGAACGCGGCGACCATCTCGTCTTCGCGGTCGAGACCCGGGTAGACGCCCTCGAGCGCACGCAGGCGGTCGAGGCGCAGCACCGCGAGGCCCTGCTCGGTGAGCGTGCCGAGGTCGCCGCCCGACCCCTTGACCCACATGAGCTCGACGGGTTCGCCGGTGACCGGGTCGGTCTCGGTGCCCTTGGCCGAGGTGTTGCCGCCCGCGTAGTTCGTGTTCTTCGGGTCGGCGCCGAGGCGGTTCGACCGCGCGATGAGGTCTGCTGCTGCCTGGTTCGTCATGAGAGGTTCCTTCGGTGGTGCGGAGGGTGGGCGGGGGAGGCTCAGGCGCCCCAGCTGGCCTGCACGCCGCCGACGCGGTCGGCGGCGATCTGCTGCAGGTAGCCGGATGCCGCGAAGGCGGCCATGGGGTCGGCGGGCAGGCCCCGCGACTCGCGCCATTCGGCGAGGGCCGGGCGCACGTCGGTGTAGAAGGCGTCCATGAAGATGCGGTTGGCCTCGAGCACGTCGCCCGAGACCTGCGCGGCGCGCAGCGCCTCGGTGTCGACGATGAGCGCGCGCGCCGTCATCTCCTGCACGTTCAGCACGGAGCGGATCTGGCCGGGCACCTTGTCTTCGACGTTGTGGCACTGGTCGAGCATGAAGGCGACATCGGGGTTGTTCAGGCCGCCGCCGCGGATGACCTCGAAGAGGATGCGGAACAGCTGGTACGGGTCGGCCGCGCCCACGATGAGGTCGTCGTCGGCGTAGAAGCGCGAGTTGAAGTCGAAGCTGCCGAGCTTGCCGAGCCGCAGCAGCTGCATGACGATGAACTCGATGTTCGTGCCCGGTGCGTGGTGGCCGGTGTCGAGGCAGACCATCGCCTTGTGGCCGAGGGCCGCGACCTGGGCGTAGCTCGTGCCCCAGTCGGGAACGTCGGTGTGGTAGAACGCCGGCTCGAAGAACTTGTACTCGAGCACGAGGCGGTGCTCGTCGCCGAGACGGGCGTAGATCTCCTCGAGCGACTCCTGCAGGCGGTCCTGACGGCCGCGCAGGTCGGCCTGGCCTGGGTAGTTCGAGCCCTCGGCGAGCCAGATCTTGAGGTCGCGCGAACCGGTCGCGTGCATGATGTCGATGCACTCGAGGTGGTGGTCGATCGCCTTGCGGCGCACGGCGCCGTCTTCGTGGGTGAGGGCGCCGAACTTGTAGTCGTCGTCCTGGAAGGTGTTCGAGTTGACGGTGCCGAGCTCGACGCCGTGCTCCTCGGCGTGCGCTCGGAGCGCCGAGTAGTCGTCGACCTTGTCCCACGGGATGTGCAGGGCGACCTTCGGAGCGAGTGCGGTGAACCGGTGCACCTGCGCGGCATCCGCGATCTTCTCGAACGGGTCGCGGGGGGTGCCCGGCGTCGCGAAGACCTTGAAGCGGGTGCCCGAGTTGCCGAACGCCCAGCTCGGGAGTTCGATGGACTGCTGCTCGAGCTGGCCGAGGACGTCGGTGGGGAGGATGCTCACGATGGCTCTTTCCGGTTTCTGGTGCGTGTTCAGTCGTGCGTCGCGGTGTGCTCGGAGTCGAGCGCGGCGAGTTGGTCTTCGAGGTGGAACACCTCGGGAAGTCGTGGGGCGGACTGGTCGGGGCGTCCGCCGAGGGAGATGAAGAATCCGGCCATGTCGGCCTCCCACGCTGCGGTGCGCGGGTCGAGTTCGAGCGCCGCCTGCGATGCGGCGTCGTCATCGGTCTCGTAGTAGCCGATGAGCAGGCCGTCGGGCCTGAGGAAGAGCGAGTAGTTGCGTCGACCGGATGCCTCGATCGCGCGCAGCATGTCGGGCCAGACGGCCTCGTGGCGGGCGCGGTACTCGTCGAGGCGGGCGGCGTCGACCTGCAGCTGGAAGCAGACGCGCTGCGTGGTGTTCGCCTCGCTCATGGCCTGCTCCGTCCTGTGGTGGTTCTTCGATTCATCCCATTGAATGAATCGTTTCAATGGTAGGTTCGGTGCGCGGATTCCGCAACCGCTCGAAGCGTGGGAATCCGGCTCCTGGCCGCCCGGCGCGATGCCGGGAGACGGGGTGGGGCCCTGCGCAGCGGGCAGCCGCGCAGAGCCCCGCGATCGACTAGAAGTCGAACTCGCCGATGTTCTCCGCGTCGAACACGAAGGGGTCGCCGAGCAGCACGACGCCGTCGGCGCCGACCGTGTACTCGCCGAGCTTGCCCGCGTCGAAGGTGTCGCCCTCGGCGCCCGTGATGTCGCCCTCGATGAGCGCCTTCGAGGCGAAGGCGGCCAGGTAGCCGAGGTCGGCCGGGTTCCACAGGGCGAACGCCGTGACGGTGCCGTCCTCGACGTACTCGCGCATCTGGTTCGGGGTGCCGAGGCCGGTCAGTGCGACCTTGCCCTGGTACTCCGAGGTCTGCAGGTAGCGAGCTGCCGCCGCGATGCCGACGGTGGTCGGCGAGACGATGCCCTTGAGGTTCGGGTGGGTCTGCAGCAGTGCCGCGGTCTTGTCGAACGACGTCTGGTCGTCGTCGTCGCCGTAGACGACCTCGACGAGCTCGATGTCGGGGTGGTTCGCGGCGAGCTCCTCCTTCATGAGGTCGATCCAGGCGTTCTGGTTCGTGGCGTTGGCCGAGGCCGACAGCACGGCGATCTCGCCCGCGTCGCCGATCTGCTCGGCGATGAGGTCGACCTGCACCTTGGCGATGCCCTCGGAGTCGGCCTGGTTCACGAACAGGTCGCGGCAGTCGGCGTTGGTGTCGGAGTCGAACGTGACGACCTTGACGCCGGCGTCGCGCGCCTCGTTGAGGGCGTCGCAGATCGCCTTCGGGTCGTTCGCGGAGACCGCGATCGCGCCGACGCCCTGCTGGGTGAGGGTGTTGATGTAGCTGACCTGGCCGTCGGGCGTGGCCTCGGCGGGGCCGACCTCGGCGAAGGTGCCGCCGAACTCCTCGATGGCCTCCTTGCCGCCCGCGTTCGACGTGTCGAAGTAGGGGTTGCCGAGGTTCTTCGGCAGGAAGGTGATCGACAGGTTGCCGCCGTCGCCCTCCGCACCATCGGAGCCGGAGTCGCCGGCGGCGCAGCCGGTCGCGACGAGCGCGACGCTCACCGCGAGTGCGGCGAGGGCGGCTGCCCGGGTCTTCTTCTGAAACAACATCGTTGTTCGTCCCTTCATATGGATGGCGTCGATGACCTGGTCGCATCGACGGTGGTGCGGTCTGGTTACCCTGCTGTGGAGACCTCGACGCGCGGTTTCCCTCCTGGGGCCTGGCGCCGCGTTCGCAGCCAGGCCAGGAAGCTCGACGACACCACCGAGATCACGAGCAGCGCCCCGGTGATGATGTTGATGACGTCGGAGGTCACGTTGGCGAGGCGCAGGGCGCTCGCGAGCACGCCGATCAGCAGCACGCCGGCGATGACGCCGTGCAGCGCGCCGCGGCCGCCGAACACGCTGACCCCGCCGAGCACGACGGCGGCGATGACCTGCAGCTCCATGCCGGTCGCGTTGTCGCCGCGGGCGCTGCCGAAGCGCAGCGTGTAGTAGATGCCGGCGAGCGCCGACACGAAGCCCGCGAGCACGAAGAGGATGAACTTCGTGCGCCCGACGTCGACGCCCGAGAACGCCGCCGTCTCCTTCGAGAGGCCGATCGCGTAGATTCCGCGACCGAACGGGGTGAAGTGCAGCAGCACCGCGAAGATCGCGAGCAGCACGAGGAACGGGATGATCACGAGCGGGATGCCGGTGGCCCCGAGCTTCGCCTTGGCGAGGTCGGTCCAGAACTCGGGGAAGTCGGTGACCGCGGTCGTGCCGAGGAGGCCGACCGCGAGGCCGCGGAACAGTGCGAGCGTGCCGATCGTGACGGCGAGTGACGGCAGGCCGACGACCGTGACGAGGAACCCGTTGATCGCACCGCCGATGCCGCCGACGAGGAGGGCGATGAGCGCCGCGATCTCGAAGGGCATGCCGCCGTGGGTGAGCACTCCGGTGATCACGCTCGAGAGCCCGACGATGCTCGCCACCGACAGGTCGATCTCGCCGGTGATCATGATGAGGGTCATCGGCAGGGCGATGAGCAGGATCGGCGTGACGTCGAGGATCAGGTAGGTCAGCGTGATCGGCTGGCCGAAGCCGCGCACCGTCATCGACGCGACGATCACGACGACGATGAGCAGGGCGATGATGGCCATCTCGCGGGTCAGCAGCACGCGCTTCCACAGCGGTTGGTCGTAGTCGCGGTATCGCCGCACCGATGCCGGAGCGGGCGTGGTCTGGGTGATGCTCGACATCAGCTGTCGTCCCTTGCCTCGATGAGCTTGCGTTTCTGTCGCACCGCGAGCACGCGGTCGAGCACGATCGCGCCGATGATGAGCACGCCGACGACGGCGCGCTGCCAGAAGTCGGGGATGCCGAGGATCGGCAGCGCCCGGTTGATCGTGAGCAGGAGCACCGCGCCGATCGCCGCGCCCCAGACGGAGCCGACGCCGCCGACGATCGCGACGCCGCCGATGACGGCCGCGCCGACCGCGTCGAGCTCCCAGCCGGAGCCGGCCTGCGAGTTGATCGTGCCGTAGCGCGCCGCGTAGAGCACGCCGGCGAGTCCGGCGAGGGCGCCCGAGAGCACGAATGCGGTGAGCAGGCGCCGCGTGACGCGCAGGCCGTAGAGCTCGGCCGCGGCGGGGTCGGAGCCGATCGCGTAGAACTCGCGGCCGCCGCGGGTGTTCTTCATGTACCACCCGGCGATGATGAGCACCACGAGCGCGATGATCGTGAGGATCGGGATCGTCAGGAACTGCTCGGTGCCGAGCGCGAGGAAGCTCTTCGGCAGGTCGGAGGCGTTGATGCGGTCGCTGCCGGTCCAGAGCACGTTGATGCCGCGGTACGCGTAGAGCGTGCCGAGCGTGATGACCATGGCCGGCACCTTCGCGAACGCCACGAGTGCGCCGTTGATGAGGCCGAGCACGCCGCCGAACGCGACCGCAATGACGAAGACCGCGACGATCGGGATGCCGGGGAGGTCGATGAACAGCCGGCCCGTGAGGTACGCGGTCAGGCCGAGCACCGAGCCGACCGAGAGGTCGACGTTGCGGGTGATGAGCACGATCGCCTGGCCGACCGCCACGAGCACGAGGATCGACGGGGTCAGCAGGAGGTCGCGCCATCCGTCTGCGCTGAAGAGGAAGTTCGGGTTCGCGGCGGTCGCCGCGATCACGACGATGACGAGGGCGAGGAGGATCCCGAGTTCTCGGGCCTTGCCGATCGCGCTGACGCGCTTCGTCACGTTCGAGGTGGGGGTGGTGGTCGCGGTGCTCACGAGTGCTGCTCCTCGGCGTGGGTCGCGGCGAACATGACGTTCTCGGATGTCGCGTCGGCGCGGTCGATCTCGGCGGTGATGCGCCCCTCGCGCATCACGAGCACTCGGTCGGCCATGCCGAGCACCTCGGGCAGTTCGGACGAGATCATGAGGATGCCCATGCCCTGCCCGGCGAGTTCGGAGAGCAGGCGGTGCACCTCGGCCTTCGTGCCGACGTCGATGCCGCGGGTCGGCTCGTCGATGATGAGCACGGTGGGCTCGGTCGCGAGCCACTTGCCGAGCACCACCTTCTGCTGGTTGCCGCCCGAGAGGGTTCCCGCGACCGTGCTGAGCGCGTTCGTCTTGACCTCGAGCCGGCTCGCCCAGACCCGGGCGGCGCGGTTCTCGAAGCCCGAGGTGATGATGCCGAACTTCGCGAGCTGCGAGCGGATGGCGAGGGTCGTGTTGCGCGAGACGCTCGAATCGAGCACGAGGCCCTGCTTGCGGCGGTCCTCGGGGACGAGGGCGAGGCCGAGGCGCATCGCCGCGGTCGGGCTCTTCGCCGGCACCGGCGTGCCGTTCAGCCGCACAGAGCCGGCCTGGTAGTGGTCGACCCCGAAGATCGCACGGGCGACCTCGCTGCGCCCTGCGCCGACGAGGCCCGCGAGGCCGACGATCTCGCCCGCGCGCACGGTGAGCGAGATGTCGTGGAAGACCCCGGCGCTCGTGAGTCCCTCGACCTCGAGCAGCGGGCCGCCGATCGTGGTCTCCTGCTTCGGGAAGAGCTCGGTGACGTCGCGGCCGACCATCTGGCGCACGATCTCGTCGACGTTCGTGTCGGCGATGCGGTTCGTCGAGATGTAGGCGCCGTCGCGCATCACGGTGACGGTGTCGCAGAGGTCGAAGACCTCGTCGAAGCGGTGGGAGATGAAGATGAGCGCCCGGCCCTCGTCGCGGAGGCTCCGCGCGATCTGGAAGAGGCGGTCGACCTCGACGCCCGAGAGCGCAGCGGTCGGCTCGTCCATGATGAGCACCTTGGCGTCGAGCGAGATGGCCTTGGCGATCTCGATGACCTGCTGGTCGGCGATCGAGAGGCCGTCGGCGGGACGCTCGGGGTCGATCCGCACGCCGAGCCGCTGGAAGAGGCCATCGACCTCGGCGCGCATGGCCTTGCGATCGATGCGGCCGAATCGGCCGACCGGCTGGCGGCCCATGAAGACGTTCTCGGTGACCGACAGGTCGGGGAAGAGGGTCGGCTCCTGGTAGATGACCGCGATGCCGGCGGCCTTCGACTCGGCCGTGGAGGTGAAGTCGACGTCGGTGCCCTCGAGGCGGAACACGCCGGCGTCGCGGCGATAGAGCCCGGCGACGATCTTCACGAGGGTGGACTTGCCTGCGCCGTTCTCGCCGACGAGGGCGTGGATCGAACCCGCGTCCACCTCGATGGTGCCGGAGCGCAGGGCTACGACGGAGCCGAACGACTTCTGGATGTCGCGAAGTTCGAGCGCCGGAGCGGGCTCGGAAGCGCCGGGGGGAATCGTCATTGATCTGGACCTAAACTGCGGGGGCGGACCCCACGTGGTTGAATCGTTTTAATTCAGGTGAACGTGAGCAATTTACGGCGACCGCGGAACGATGTCAAGTCGTCGAACGGGCCGATGGTACGTTTCACTGCAGAGTTCGCCGACGAGCGTGGGAGAGGCTGGGGAGATGGCGGTGAGTGTCCGAGATGTCGCGGCAGCGGCATCCGTTTCGGTGGGCACCGTCTCGAACGTGCTGAATCGCCCCGACAAGGTGGCGCCGGCCACGGTCGCCCGCGTCACCGCGGCCATCGAAGAGCTCGGCTTCATCCGCAATGACGCCGCCCGGCAGCTCCGCGCCGGGCACAGCCGCTCGATCGGCCTCGTCGTGCTCGACGTGCGCAACCCGTTCTTCACCGACGTCGCCCGCGGCGCCGAAGACCGTGCAGCAGAAGACGGCATGACGATCCTGCTCGGCAACAGCGACGAGAACACCGATCGCGAACGCGCCTACCTCGACCTCTTCGAGGAGCAGCGGGTCGCCGGCGTGCTCATCTCGCCGCTCGCCGACGACCTGCCCCGCCTGCAGCGACTGCGCGATCGCGGCACGACCGTCGTGCTCGTCGACCGCGAGGTCCCCGACCAGAGCTTCTCCTCCGTCTCGGTCGACGACGTGGTCGGCGGCTACCTCGCCGTGCGCCACCTCATCGAGACCGGCCGCACCCGCATCGCCTTCGTCGGCGGACCCGCGGGCATCCGCCAGGTCGCCGATCGCCTGGCAGGCGCGCGCCGCGCCGTCGCGGAATCGGCGGGGGCGACGCTCGAGATCGTCGCGACCGAGTCGCTCACCGTGCTCGCCGGTCGCGCCGCCGCCGCGGGCATCAGGGAGCGCGAGACATCCGATCGCCCCGACGCGATCTTCGCTGCCAACGACCTGCTCGCCATGGGCGTGCTGCAGGCGCTCATGATGCAGGGCGGCATCGACGTGCCGGGCGAGATCGCCCTCATCGGCTACGACGACATCGACTTCGCGTCGGCGGCCGTCGTGCCGCTCTCGTCGATCCGCCAGCCTGCGGCACTCATCGGCTACACCGCCGTCGACCTCATGCTCAAGGAGGCCGGCGGGGAGTCCGCGCAGGAGCGCGTCGTGTTCCAGCCCGAGCTCGTGGTGCGCGAATCGACCGGCGGTCGAAGCTAGGTCTCGGGGGTCCGACCGCCGCAACGTCACACGTCCGGAGTCTTCCTCGACACTGGGTAGTGTGGAATGGCCGCGCGCGACCTGCACCACGTGGCATCCGTTCGACAGAAGGGCGCGCGTTGCCGAACCGCAGCACCATCGAAGACATCTACGCCGACACGCTGCGGCGCAACCCCGGCGAGGTGGAGTTCCACCAGGCCGTGCGCGAGGTGTTCGATTCGCTCGGGCGGGTGCTCGACAAGAACCCGCAGTACGTGCAGGCGTCGATCCTCGAGCGCATCTGCGAGCCCGAGCGGCAGATCATCTTCCGCGTGCCGTGGGTCGACGACGCCGGCCAGGTGCGCATCAACCGCGGCTTCCGCGTGCAGTTCAACTCGGCGCTCGGCCCGTACAAGGGCGGGCTGCGCTTCCACCCGACGGTGCTGCTCGGCACGGTGAAGTTCCTCGGATTCGAGCAGGTCTTCAAGAACGCGCTCACCGGCATGCCCATCGGCGGCGGCAAGGGCGGCAGCGACTTCGACCCCAAGGGGCGCTCCGACGGCGAGATCATGCGCTTCTGCCAGTCGTTCATGACGGAGGCCTACCGCCACATCGGCGAGTACACGGATGTCCCTGCCGGCGACATCGGCGTCGGTGCGCGCGAGATCGGCTACCTCTTCGGCCAGTACAAGCGCATCACCAACCGCTACGAGTCGGGCGTGCTCACCGGTAAGGGCGTGACCTGGGGCGGCTCGCTCGTGCGCACCGAGGCCACCGGCTACGGCGCCGTGTTCTTCACCGAGCACATGCTCGCGACGAAGGGCCGTTCGTTCGACGGAGCCCGCGTACTGGTCTCGGGCTCGGGCAACGTCGCCGTCTACGCGATCGAGAAGGTGCACGCCCTCGGCGGCATCGTCGTCGGCGCCTCCGACTCGTCGGGCGCGATCCACGACCCCGACGGCATCGACCTCGCGCTGCTGCGCGACATCAAGGAACGGCGCCGTGAGCGCATCTCGGTCTACGCCGACGAGCGCGGCGGGCGGGTCAGGTTCCTGCCCGGGGCATCCGTCTGGGACATCGAGAGCGACGATCGCATCGACGTCGCGCTCCCGTGCGCGACGCAGAACGAGATCTCCGAGGCGCAGGCCGTGAAGCTCGTCGCCTCGGGCGTCGTCGCCGTCGCCGAGGGTGCGAACATGCCCACGACGCCGGGCGCACTGCGAGTGCTGCGCGAGGCCGGCGTGCTCTTCGGTCCGGGCAAGGCGGCGAACGCCGGCGGCGTCGCGACCTCGGCGCTCGAGATGCAGCAGAACGCGTCGCGCGACTCGTGGGGCTTCGAGCACACCGAGGAGCGCCTGTCGGAGATCATGGCGGGCATCCACGAGCGCACCGCCGCGACCGCCGACGAGTACGGCGTGCCGGGCGACTACGTGGTCGGTGCGAACATCGCCGGATTCACGCGCGTCGCCGACGCGATGCTCGCCCTCGGCGTCATCTGACCCGTCGCGCCGCGCCGCGTTTGCGTCGCGCAGTCGCGCTGCGCTGCGCCGTCGCGTCGCGTTGCGTCGCGTCGCGTCCGCGTCGCCTCCACGCGCCCGCGTCGCCTCCACGCGCCCGCGTCCCCTCCCATGCTGCCCGTGCGCAGTCACGTGTCCTGCGCTTACCGGCGCGCCTCTGCCATCGAGATGACATCTGCTGTCGGGTCTGCATCACTCGCGCCGACGACTTGTGTCATCTCGATGACGAGCGGGGAGCGGGCCGAGCGGGGAGCGGGCCGAGCGGGGAGGGGGACGAGCGGGGAGCGGGCCGAGCGGGGAGCGGGTCGAGCGGGGAGCGGGGACGAGCGGAGAGCTGGGTCGAGCGGGGAACGGGGCCGGCCTGGGCGCCCGGGGAGGGGCAGGATCGGGGCTAGCTGCGCGGCTTCGGCAGGCGGATCGGCGAGGTGAGCGCCACCTCTTCGGAGAAGTCGGCGGGCACGAGCCGGTCGTTCGGCACGCGTGGCACGAGCTCGCGCTCGCGCTCAGGCTCCGACCCGCGTTCGCGCCTGGCCGCGCGTTCGCGCTCGGCGTCGCGATCCCGGCCGAGCTCCCGCTCGAGCTCGCGTTCGAGGGTGTCGACCTGCAGGGTCGGCACTGCCTGCGTGGTCACGGCTGCGATCGCCGCGGTCGGGGCATCCGAGAACTGCACCGTCGGGCGCCATGCGTACCGCGGATGCCGCGCCAGCCGCATTCCCCGAGACATGACGAGCCAGCCGAGGCCGATGAGCGCCGCGACCATCGCGGCGACTGCCGCGAGCCCGAGCGCCCAGCGCGGACCCATGCCGTCGGCGACGGCGCCGACGATCGGGGCGCCGATGGGCGTGCCGCCCGCGAGGATCGCCATGTACAGCGCCATCACCCGGCCGCGCAGCTCGGGCTCGGTCGTGGTCTGCACGTAGCCGTTCGCCGTCGTGAGGATCGTCACCGCGCCGAGGCCGATGAGGATCGTCGAGGCGGCGAAGGTCCAGTACGTCGGCATGAGCGCGGCGGTGAGCGTCGCGAAGCCGAGGAACGCGCAGGCGAGGATGACCACCCGGATGCGCGCCCGCTCGCGTCGCGCGGCGAGGAGCGCGCCGGTCAACGAGCCGATCGCGAGGATCGACGAGAGCAGCCCGTACTCGCCGGCGCCGCGGCCGAACTCGACGGCCATCGTCGAGGAGAAGATCGGGAAGTTCATGCCGAACGCGCCGATCAGGAACACCATGACGAAGACGACGACGAGGTCTGGCCGGCCCGCCACGTAGCGGAAGCCGGCGACGAACTGGCCCTTGGCGCGGGGCGCGCGGGGGGAGCGCTTCAGCTGCCGACCCTTCAGCATCGCGAGCGCGCCGAGCACCGCGAGGAAGGTGAAGGCGTTGATGATGAAGACCCAGCCCGATCCGACCAGCACGATGAGGAAGCCCGCGACGGCGGGGCCGATCATGCGAGCGGTGTTGAACGACGCCGAGTTCAGGGCGACCGCGTTCGACATGTCGGAGTTCGAGACGAGGTCGGAGACGAAGGTCTGCCGCGCGGGGTTGTCGATGGCGTTCACGAGGCCCAGGGCGAGCGCGAAGAGGTAGAGGTGCCAGAGCTCGGCGTGGCCGAAGACGAGCAGGAGACCGAGCGCGAGTCCGAGCAGCATGAGCAGGGTCTGCGTGACCATGAGGATCTTGCGGCGGTCGAAGCGATCGGCGATGAGGCCGGTGATCGGCACGAGCAGCAGCTGCGGTGCGAACTGCAGCGCCATGGTGATGCCGACGGCGAAGGCGTCGTTGTCGGTGAGTTCGGTGAGCACCACCCAGTTCTGGGCGGTGGCCTGCATCCAGGCGCCGACGTTCGAGACGAGGGCGCCGATGAACCAGATTCGATAGTTGCGGTGGGCGAGGGATCTGAACATTGCACTCACTGGTCGGTGAGCCTCCTGAGGATGGTCGTGGCCTCGGCGAGCGTCTCGCGTTCGGCGGGGGTGAGTGCGGCGAAGCGCTTGGCGAGCCAGGCGTCACGGCGGCGGCGGGTCTCGAGCACGATCGTCTCGCCTGCCTCGGTGGCGGAGACGATGACCTTGCGGCCGTCGTCGGGCGACGCGGTACGGGCGGCGTAGCCCGCGTCGACGAGGCAGTTGACCGTGCGGTTCATCGACGGCGCGGTGACGCGCTCGAGCTCGGCGAGCCGGCCGATGGTGAGCGGGCCCTCGGTCGAGATCCAGCCGAGGGTCGAGAACTGCGAGCCGCTGAGCTCGGTCTCGGTGCGCTCCTGCCTGAGGCGGCGGGAGAGGCGCATGATCGCGATGCGCAGTTCGGTGCTCTGCTCGGCGAGGGTTCGGCGACGAGCGGATGGCGCGCGGCCGGGTGCGTTCGGGGTGGCTCGTTCGACCGGGGCAGGGCGCGAGACATCCGTCATATTGCTTAGTGTAACAAATTAGCCTTGCTAATTACCTGGGTCGATCGCATCAAATCCTGAAATCGGTTTCAAAATCCTGCCCGTCGCCGTATCGTGTCGGTGACGATCGAGGAGGATCATGCGCCATGCCACCACCAGTCGATTCCCGTGGAGTTTCGCGCTCGGGGCATCGGTCCTTCTCGCCTGCAGCGCCTGCGTCGGCGGCGGGGCGGGAGGCGGCCCGGTGAGCGTCGACCCGAACTCCGACAAGCCCTTCGTGCTCGAAGGGGTGGGCAACCTGACCGAGATCGCGAGGCTCACCGGGCCCGACGCGATCAACGACACGGAAGCTGCCGCCGTCGCCGGCACCGACCTCGGCTCCATGGTGAACCTGGGCGAGAAGACGTTCCTGCTCTTCGGCGACACGTTCGGCGACCGCGCCCCCGACGCCTACGGCGGGCAGGGCGGCAACTGGCGCTCGAACGTCTCCGCATGGACGACGGATGACGACCCGAGCGACGGGCTGACGTTCGACGGCTGGGCGCCCGCCGACGACCTCGGCTGGGCGAGTGCGCTCGTCGAGGGCGATCACGACGCGAACGACGGCGCCGGAGAGGTGACGAAGATCCCGACGTATGGCTTCGCCGTCGGCGACACGCTCTACCTCTCGTACATGTCGGTCGCGTTCTGGGGTGAGCCGGGGGCGTGGGACGCGAATTACGCGGGGCTCGCGAAGTCGACCGATGAGGGCGCGAACTGGACGGCGCTCGATGGGCCGCGATGGCCGGGCGACTCGAACTTCATCCAGGTGGCCACCGCGAACGTCGAGGAGGACGGCATCGACTACGTCTACTTCTGGTCGATCCCGTCCGGGCGATTCGGGGGAGTGCAGCTCATGCGCGTGCCGGCGGCGGTCGAGGCGGTCGAGGATGCCGCGGCGTACTCGTACTTCACCGGCACGACCGCCGACGGCGCCCCCGAGTGGGGCAGCGACATGGCGGCCGCGACGACGATCGTCGACGGCACGATCGGCGAGCTCTCGGTCATGTGGTCGGACTACCTCGGCCGGTGGCTCATGACCTACTCCGACGACGGCAACGCGTACATGCGCGAGGGCATCACGCCGTGGGGGCCGTGGGGCGAGCCGATCGAGATGGTCTCCGCGAGCGACTATCCGGGCCTCTATTCGCCGTACATGAATCCGCGGTACGTCGGCGACGGCGGCAGGCGCGTCTACTTCACGCTGTCGCTCTGGGGCCCGTACAACGTCTTCTGGTTCTCGGTGGATCTCGAGCGCGCGGAGTGAGCGGCGGCGTCCTCGTGCGCGACATCGTGAGCTCTTGCGCATGAAATCGATTTCGCGTACGCTGACGCCGAGACGAGATCAGAGGCGATCCGCAGCGGCGGCGCGCCGGTCTGATCGAACCGGACCGGGCTCCCTGACCGGCCACAGCAACGACTCACCGATGAGTCGAGTTCCTGAGGAGGGACGAATGCACAAGAGAATCAGCAGGCTCGCCACCGCCGGCATCGCGGCCGCAGCGGTCGGGGTCATGCTCGCCGGTTGCACGCCTGCGAGCAGCAACACGACCGAAGACGGTAAGTCCAAGGTCGTCTTCTGGCAGCAGAAGTTCGAGGACTACCAGCAGGACTGGTTCAAGGCGCAGGTCGCCGAGTTCAACAAGAGCCAGGATGAGGTCGAGGTCGAACTCCTGGTGGTCCCGGCCGACACCTGGGACCAGAAGCTCAAGGCCGCCCAGGCCGCGGGCAAGGCGCCCGATGTGAAGACCACGAGCTACGGGAACGTCAAGCCCATGCAGGCCAGCGGTCAGATCGCCGATCTCAGCGAACTGATGGACGCAGACGCATTCGACGACATCGCCGAGAACATCGCTCCGTTCGTCACGGTCGACGATGAGGTCTACGCGTACCCGCTGCTCGTCGAGCCGTCGACGGTGCTGTTCTATCGCACCGACCTGCTCGCGGCGGCCGGCATCGACGCGCCGCCGACGACGTGGGACGAGCTCGTGGACGACGCGCGAACGCTCACGACGGGCGATGTCTACGGCATGAACATCGGGCAGACCGCTCCAGATCTCGGCTGGTCGAGCTGGGGGCTCCAGTACAACGTGGCCGGCGACTTCCCGCTGCGCGGCGACTGGTCGGAGGCCTCTGCCGACGATCCCGCCTATGAGGACCTCGCGAAGTTCTACCAGACGCTCTACGCCGAGAAGCTGATGCCGCAGGAGGCGACGTATCCGTACGCCGACTGCTCGTTCTTCGGTGAAGGCAAAGTGGCCATGAGCGCATGCGGATCATGGGCGCTCGGCCAGCTCTCGGCGAACCCCGACTGGGCCGGCGTGTGGGAGAACACGGCCGTCGCCGCCTTCCCGTCGTCCGATGGCGACCCCACGGCGCCGACGTCGACCCTCGGCGGATGGACGCTCACCGTCGATGCCAAGTCGAAGGTGCAGGACGAGTCCGCGGAGTTCGTCCAGTGGCTCCTCGCCGACGACACGGATCGGCTCGTCGACTTCTTCACGGCGACCGGCTTCTCGAAGTATCCGGCGCGCGTTTCGGTCACCGAAGCGCTTGCGGCGACTCCCGAGGCGGCCGACAACCCGTTCCTCGCGACGATCACCGAGGACATCGTGCCCTACGCCAAGGCCGAGCCGTCCTACCCCTGGGATGTCAGCCTCGCCTTCGCGACGAGCCTCGAGAAGGCCATGCGGGGCGGTGACATCCCCGCCGCGATGAGCGAAGCCCAGGCGGCGATCGAGGATGTGATCAAGAAGCAGAAGTTGGCCGGCACCGGCAGCGACTGATTCATCACGTGGGGCGGGTGCTGCCACGCGGCACCCGCCCGACGTTCAGTCCCGACCGAACCCGAAGGAGAACAGCGATGACCATGTCGCCGCAGTCCACCAACCGCCTCGCGACCGCCGCGAGCGTCGCCCTCGAGCCGGAGACCACGGCCCCGGCACGGAAGCGTCGACGCGGAGTCGGGCGTCTGAGTACGCACGTGATGGACAACCGCACCGCATACGTGATGATCGCGCCGATGGTGGTGCTGCTCGGCATCTTCGTCTGGTGGCCGCTGCTGTACTCGTTCTACCTGTCGACGTTCGAGATCAGCTTCTACGAGGAGCCGGTGTTCGTCGGACTGCAGTTCTACGGGTACGTGCTCGAAGATCCCGACTTCTGGCATTCCATCGGCATCGGCGCCACCTACGTGCTGTACACCGTCCCCGCGATCATGATCATCGCGTTCCTCGTCGCGAGCTTCATCCGAACGGTCGGTCGAAAGGTCGCCGGACTGCTGAAGACGACGGTCTACGTGCCCACCGTGGTCTCCGCGGTGATCACGTCGGTGGTGTTCGTCTTCATGTATCGCGCCGACGGCGGCCTCATCAACTGGCTGATCGGGTTCGTCGGGCTCGGCCCGTTCGCCTTCCTCTCCGACCCCGAGCTCGCCCTCCCCGCGATCTCAGTGCCGGGCATCTGGCTCGCCTTCGGAATCACGACGCTCATCATGCTCGCGGGCATGTACGACATTCCGCAGAGCTACTACGAGGCCGCCCAGCTGGAGGGCGCGAACTTCTTCCAGCGCACGTGGTTCATCACGATCCCGCTCATGAAGAACGTATTGCTCTACCTGCTGGTCACGGCGACGATCGCGGGCATGCAGCAGTTCGAGCTTCCGCTCATCATGACGCAGGGCGGTCCGACGAACTCGACCATGACCCCCAACCTGTTCATCTTCAACCAGTTCAAGGACCCCACCCCGTACGCCACGAGCTTCTCGCTGACGGCGGCGCTCATCCTCTTCTTCGTCCTGGGTGGCATCAGCATGCTGATCTTCCGCCTCATCCGCTCCGACAAAGCGATCGACGCATAGGAATCTCGAAATGAAGGCCTCTCTCGGGCGACGCGTCGCCACCTACTCACTCGCTGCGCTCATCGTCATCAGCACCACGCTCCCGCTCGCGTGGATGCTCATCTCGGGATTCAAGGGTCGGAACGAGGTGTTGCGGACTCCGTTCCAGTTCTTCCCCGACGTCTGGATGTGGCAGAACTACGCCGCGATCCTGCAGGATCCCGCGTTCCTCCAGTCGATGGCGCTGACCTTCGCCGGCGCACTCCTCTTCACACTGCTCAGCCTCGTCGTGAACTCGATCGCCGCGTACGCGTTCGCCCGGCTCGACTTCCGGGGAAAGCGATTCTGGTGGGTCTACTGCATCACGCCCATGTTCATCCCCGGCATGGCGATCCTGCTGACCTCCTACGTCGTGGTGTCGAACCTCGGCATGCTCAACACCCTCGCCGTCCTGATCATCCCCGGTGCCGCCTCGGCAGTGCAGATGTTCTTCATCCGGCAGTTCTACCTGAACACCCCGCTCGCCATCGAGGAAGCGGCCCTGATCGACGGCGCCGGCCGCTGGCGCATCTTCTGGTCGATCTTCCTTCCGCAGTCGCAGGGTGTGTTCGTCGTCGTCGGGGTCGGCTCGTTCCTGGCCTACTGGAATGCCTATGTCTGGCCGATCCTGACGATTCAGGATCCCGGCCTGCAGCAGATCATGCAGTACATCGCGGGCTTCCGCTCGGAACGCGGGAACGAGTGGGGGCTCCTGATGGCCGGGTCGACGCTCGCAGCCCTGCCCACGATCCTCCTCGTGCTGATCTTCCAGCGATACATCGTCAATGGCGTGCGGCTCGCCGGAATGAAGTAGCCCGCAACCTCGCGAACCTCCACCGACAGGGAGATGCACCGATGCAACCCGTACGAAGGACCTCCGCCATCCTCGCCGCCGTCGGCGCGCTCGTGATCGGCGTGATCGCGCCGATCGGCGCAGCCGCGGCACCGCTCGCTCCTGCGGAGCGCGCGGTCGCCGAGCCGTCCCCCGACCATTCACCAGCTGTGCTCGTCAGCAAGACGACGGGGCCGAAGTCGCTGAGCGCCACCGACACCCGGTGGGCAGTGACGGGCACCGACCTCGGCATCATGTGGGACAACGGCTCGGGCGAGGTGCTCACCGCGTTCGGCGACACGTTCGGCGACTGGAACGGGCCGGGCGGCGGTGGCGGCGACTGGCGCTCGAACGTGCTGCTGCGCAGCAGCGACACCGATCTCTCCGACGGCATGACGTTCGACTCGGCGGTCGAGGACGCCCCCGGTCACGCCGGCGAGATCATCCCGTCGCTGAAGATCAACGGCCAGGAGATGACGACGATCCCGACGGCCGGCATCTCCGTGGGCGATCGGCAGTACCTCGCCTTCATGTCGGTGCGCCAGTGGGGTGCGCCGGGCGCGTGGGACACGAACTTCAGCCGCATCGCCTACTCCGACGACGACGGCGAGACCTGGAACTCGACCGACGGACCGGAGTGGGCGAACACCGCCGACGGTCAGCACCCGTTCCAGATGGTCGCGTTCGAGCGTCATGACGGCTTCGTCTACATGTTCGGCACTCCCAACGGGCGATTCGGTGCGGTGCACGTCGCACGCGTTCCCGAGGCATCCGTGCTCGACAAGTCGGCCTACTCGTACTGGACCGGGTCGAGCTGGGTGCTGGGCGACGACACCGCCGCGGCGCCGATCGTGCCGCCGAACGCCGCCGAGCTCTCGGTGCGATACAGCGAGCACACCGGCGGCTGGCTGATGACCTACCTGAACGAGGACCTCGACCTGGTGCTGCGCACTGCGCCCTCGGCCGAGGGGCCGTGGAGCGATACGCAGCGGCTGGCGAGCTTCGCCGACTACCCGGGCCTGTACGGCGGCTACCTGCATCCGTGGTCGGAGGACGGCGAGCTGTACTTCGCGCTGTCGCAGTGGGACCCCTACAACGTCTACCTGATGCGCGCCGAGATCGACGAGAGCGGTGCCGTCGTGAACCCGAACCTCATCGAGGACCCCGGGTTCGAGCGGGCCGTCGACGGCGCCATGCCGGCGCCGTGGGCGTGCACCGGCAACTGCGGCATCGACGTCAACCACGCGTGGGCGCACGGCGGCAGCAAGCAGGGCTGGATGCGTCACAACGCCGGGTGGATCGACATCCACCAGGATGTCGCGGTCGAACCGAACACCACGTACACCTTCACCGGCTTCGTCGTGACCGGTGGCGCTCCCGCTCCCGGTTCGATCGGGGTGCGCGAGCTCGGCGCCGGCGGATCGACGCTCGCCGAGGCATCCTTCGAATCGGTCGGTGCGTACACGCGGTACTCGGTGACCTTCCACAGCGGCGATCGCACGTCGGTGCAGGCCTTCGTCGGCACGTACCTGAACGGCGACCGCTGGGTGCAGACCGACGACCTCTCGCTCGTGAAGGCGAAGGAGCAGTTGCCGGGGCTGACGGTCACGGCCTCCTCCGATCCGGTCGCCGGCTCCGAGGTGGTGCGCGACGACGTCGTGACGTACACGGTGCAGGCGTCGACCGACAGCACGAAGCCGGAGCCGGTCACCCTCGCGGTCGAACTCGCCGGCCTCATCGACGACGCGTCGCTGGACGCCGCGTCGGTGCGCTCCTCGATCGGCGAGGCGGTGCTCGACGGCTCGGTGCTGCGCTGGTCGGGCGAGATCGCACCCGACGAGCGGCTTGACCTCGGCTTCGCCGCGACCGTGCGGCGCGATGCGTCGCGCGGCGATTCGGAGCTCGTCGTCACGACGGCGGCCGAGGCGGAGCGGGCGATCCTGACGTCGTGCGCGGGCTGCGAGCTCAGCCTCTCCGCGGTGCACTACGACCCTCGGCCGCCGCGTCCCGAGTTCCCCGACAAGCCGGGCAAGCCCGACAAGCCGGGCAAGCCCGGCCGCCCCTGACGGTGGGAGCTCGCAGGGGGAGGGCTGACGGAGGCCGCGGGCGCCCCGGCCGGCCGGTCGAATGAGAACGAAGTCTCGGAGGCGGGTTCGGGCGGGTTACTAGCCGCCGATCGCGTCGCCAAGTCCGGTGATGACCCGGTCCAGCCCGTACTCCCATGCCCTCTCGGCATCGTGCGGGCCGCCCATCGCCTCCCCGGCCGCGCGACCGACCCGTTGCGCGAGTGCGAAGTCGTCGCCCACGTAGCCGGCCAGGCTTGCGACCGACTCCTCCCAGAGCTCGCCGAACTCGCGGGTTCCAGGCCGCGCCACGATTCTCGAGGCCGACGACCGCACGAAGTCGAGCACGAACGTCAGCGCCGCATCGCGATGGATGTCGTCGATCGACGTGCCGTCGAAGGCGCGCAGCTCGTGGTCGTACTTCGCGATCGTCCCGGGGCCGAGGGCAGTGCGCGGGTCGTCGACGTCGAGCAACCACGGGTGGGCGCGCAGGAGCGCGAGGTTGTCGTCGGCGACCCGGCGCACCCGAGTGCGCCACGCCGCCCGCCCGAACAGTGTCGGTGTCATGCGCGCGTACGCGTGGTCGGCCATCAGCACGAGCAGGTCGTCGCGGCTGTTGACGTGGGTGTACACCGACATCGCCGTCATCTCGAGCGACTGCGCGAGCGCGCGCACGGTGACGGCGGTGAGGCCGCCCTCGTCGGCGAGGGCGATCGCGCGTGCGACGACGTCGCCGGTCGAGTAGCGCGCCCTGGGTCCACGGCTGCCGCCCGCCGGCGAACTCGGGCGGTCGCGCCACAACAGGTCGACCAAGGGTCTGGGCATCGCGGGGCCTTCCTCGGAATACTTCCACAACATTGTACGTTGTATAGTGTGCTGTACGCCGTACAGGGTTACTGACAGGAGACTCGATGAACATCACCCAGACCGCTCTCTCGCTGAACGTCGCCGACGTCGACGCCTCGGCGGGCTTCGCCGAGTCCTTCTTCGGTTACGAGGCGGCCATGGCGGCCGACGGGTTCGTCTCGCTTCGGCATCCCGACTCGAACACGAACCTGATCTTCCTGGCCACGGGTCTGTCCACCTTCAAGCCGAGCGAGATCGCGGGCTCAGCGGGGCAGGGGCTGTTGCTCGTCTTCGTCGTCGACGACCTCGACGGCGAGTTCGCGCGCATCGAGGCGGCCGGCGCCCGAGTCGTGACACCTCCGGAGACCGAGCCGTGGGGTGAGCGCTTCTGCCAGTTCGCCGATCCGAACGGGCTCATCTGGCAGCTCGTGCAGTGGGTCGACCAGCCCGCCTGAGCAGCGAGGGGGTGGCGTGCTTCGCGCCGGCTCCCTCGCCTGCGGGCCCACCCCGCCCCGCTCAGTCCTTCGGCGCGCGCGGCGGCATGGCGCCGATGTCGGGCACCGGCGCGGTGCCCAAGTGCACCTCCATGTCGTCGGCGGTCGGCGACTTCGGGCGCCGGGCGGTGGGGCGGTCGAGGTAGAAGAGCGCCGTCGAGGCGATGTCGTCGCGGAGCGGGAGGTAGCGCCATCCGCTGCGCCATCCGAGCGCCTGGATGTCGACCTTGGGGATGCCGGTCGCGAAGAAGATCGGGTCGAGCAGGTGCCAGCGGTACATGCCGAAGCGCTGCTGGCTGACGTAGAGGCCGTCGGGGCGGATCACCTGCGGCATGCCGAGGTAGGGGGTCGAGAACTCGGAGTAGCCCTGGCCGGGGATGTCGAAGTTCCAGGCGCCGCCGAAGTAGTCCTCGGTGCCGGTGCCGCAGATCGTGGGGTGGTCGGTGTCGTCGTCGAGGTAGAACTTGATCTCGCCCTCGCCCCACCAGCCGTTGGAGTTCGCGCCCCACGCGAGGTAGGTGCCGACGTACTGACCCTGCCCCTCGATGCCCTCGAGGATCGTGTGCGGCACGAGCTCCTCGAGCGGGTTCGATCGGCGCCACTGCGCGTGGAAGTAGCCGTCGGCCGAGTAGTCGCCGCCGATCTCGTAGGTCACCTGGTAGTAGACGCGCACGTCGACGACCGAGGTGTTCTCGATCGTGAGGCGTGCGCCCTGCTTGAACGGCATCGGCCAGTACGAGTTGAAGCCGCCGTGCGGGTTCGCGGCGATCGTCTGCGAGTTCACCTGTGCGAACACGCCCCAGCCGTTGCAGAAGAAGTCGCCGTACGGCACCTCGACCGCGGGCTCCTCCGCGCCGTCCCAGTACGCGCGCAGCACGAGCGTGCGCCAGTTGTCGGTGTGGGTCGTGATCCAGATGTGCGTGATCCTGCCCGGGCCGTCGATCGTCGCGAGGTCGAAGGTCTCACCGGCGTTGATGTCGACGCTCGGCGAGATCTTCCAGCCGGGGCCGAGATCGCGGGCAGCGGATGCCCCGGTGCCCTCGGTCGCGCGAGCGCCGCCGCCGACCGCCCCGTCGAAGTTCTCCGGCGAGATCGAGCGCGTCTGCAGTCGGCGCAGCGCCGAGATCGACGAGAGATCGGGACTGTGCGGGTGTGGGGCGTTCACGATCGGCCACTTCCTCGTGTCGGCGCGGCACGTGCCAACGCTGCTGGAATCGATTTCAACACTGTATGGTTGCCTCACCGGCATGTCAACGCGAGCCGGCGCAGGGCAGGGCGCATGGCGACGATCTACGAGGTGGCGAAGCTCGCCGGGGTGTCCCCGGCGACGGTCTCGCGCGTCTTCAACGGGGTGGCGGTCTCCGACGAGAAGTCGGCCGCGGTGCGAGACGCAGCGAAGCAGCTGAGGTTCACCCCCAACCGCACCGCCCGTACCCTGCGCAAGCAGGAGTCCGAGGTCATCGCGCTCGTCATCCCCGACATCGAGAACCCGTACTTCACCGAACTCGCCCGTGGAGTCGAAGACGTCGCGCAGAAGGCCGGCTACTCGGTCGTGCTCTGCAACACCGACTCCCAGCTCGACAAGGAGGCGACCTACCTCCAGATCGCGATCTCCGAGCACATGGCGGGCGTGATCCTCGCCGCGGCATCCGACCAGACCGATCTCGACGACATCCGCGCGGCAGGCCGGCCGGTCGTCGCGGTCGACCGCGGCACCGGCTACGACATCGACGGCGTGGTCATGGCCAACCGCACGGCGGGCCAGGCCGCGACCGAGCACCTCGTGCAGGCCGGGTATCGGCGCATCGCGTGCATCACCGGCCCGGAGCACATCGAGACGGCAGCCGAGCGCGCACAGGGCTGGCGCTCGGTCATGACGCGGCAGCTCCCCGAGGTCGACGTCGACGAGCTGCTGCGCTACTCGACCTTCCGGGTCGACGGCGGCCGGGAGTCGATGGAGGCGCTGCTCGCGCTTCCCGAGCCGCCCGACGCGGTTGTCGCGGCCAACAACCTGCTCGGCGTCGGCGCGATCCAGGTGCTGACCGAGCACGGGCTCACCCCGCCGAAGCTCGGGGTCGCCGTCGTCGGCTCGCTGCCGTTCACGACCCTGTCGCCGAGCGCGGTCACCGTCGTGAAGCTCCCGGCGCGGCACATGGGTGTGACCGCGGCGAAGATGCTGCTCGAGCGCATCTCGGGCGACGACCAGCAGGCGCGCACGGTCGTGCTCCGCGGCGAGGTGCAACCGGCCAGGCCGGCCGGCGAAGCGCCGGGTTCCACCACCTCGAAGTGACGATGCCGGGCTCGAGGGGCCCGGTCACATCCGGAGCGGCGCGCTGATGCCCAGTAGGTCGAGACCTCGCACCAGCACGGCTTCGGTCTGGCGGCAGAGGCGAAGCCGCGCGTCGCGGTCGGTCGGATCGGCACGGAGGATCGGCACGGCGTCGTAGAAGGCCGCGAATCGCTTGGCGACCTGGTGGAGCAGCGCGCACAGGCGGTGGGGTTCGAAGGACTCGGCCGCTGCTCGGGCGGTGGCGTCGAAGTGGAGGAGCAGGAGCGCCAGCTCCCGTGCCTCGGGGGGGTCGAGGGCGATCGCGGCGTTCGGATCGTGCCCCTTCGACCCGGCGTGCGAGAAGACCGAGCGGACGCGGGTCACCGCGTACTGCAGGTAGGGGCCGGTGTTGCCGACCGGCGCGAGCATGCGGTCGAGGTCGAACATGTAGCCGGTGTCGTGCGGCACCGAGAGGTCGGCGTACTTGATCGCGCCGATCGCGACCGCGCGGGCCGCACGTCCGCGTTCGTCGTCGTCCTCGATCGCATGCTCGCGGTCTGTGGCCGCCGCCGCCCGACGGTACGCCTCGTCGATCAGGCCGGCCAGGGTGGCGCCGTCTCCACTCCGGGTGCGGAGCAGCTTGTTGTCGGCGCCCACGACGTTGCCGATCTTCACGTGCACGGTCGCGGTCGTCGGCGGGAGCCATCCGGCTTCCCGGGCGACGGCCCAGACCATCTCCAGATGCGTCGCCTGAGGTTCGCCGATCACGTAGACCGCCTGATCGGCCCGCAGCGCCGTCACGCGGTATCGGATGGTCGCCAGGTCGGTCGTGGCGTAGCCGTATCCGCCATCACGCTTCCGGATGATGAGCGGCGCCGGAGCGCCGTCGCGCCCGGTGAATCCCTCGGGGAAGGCGCAGAGGGCGCCGTCGCTCACTCGGGCGAGCCCGAGCGCTTCGAGTTCGGCGCAGATGCCCGCGAGTTCGTCGTTGTAGGAGCTCTCGCCGGCCAGGTGCTCGTCGGTCAGCGACACGTCGAGGCTGGCGTAGACCCTTCGGAAGTAGGCCTTCGACGCGTCGACGAGCTCGGCCCAGCGCTCGAGCGTGGCGGCGTCGCCCGCCTGGAGGAGCACCACGCGCCGGCGGGCGCGCTCGGCGAAGGCGGGCGAGGCGTCGAACTTGGCGCGCGCCGCCCGGTAGAAGGCGTTGGGGTCGTGGGCCATCCGGTCGAGCTCGGCCGACCCGAGGCCGAGGTCGATCGAGTGCTCGATGAGCATGCCGAACGGGGTGCCCCAGTCGCCGATGTGGTTCTGGCGGATGACCGTGTGCCCGCTCCACTCCAGCATGCGCGCCAGGGCGTCGCCGACGACGGTGGTGCGCAGGTGGCCGACGTGCATCTCCTTGGCCACGTTCGGCGACGAGTAGTCGATCACGATGCGTCGACCCGTGGCGTCGTGCCGCTCCGGAACCGCGAGCGACGAGAGCCGTTCCGCGATCCACTCGGTGGAGAGCTCGAGGTTCACGTACCCGGGCCCCGTCACCTCGGCGCGCGCGATCGGGCCGTCGACCGGGATCCGCTCGACGACCTGCTGTGCGAGGTCGCGCGGGCGCAGGCCGTGCGCGGGGCCGAGCGACAGGGCGGCATTGCTCTGCAGGTCCGCGAAGCGCGACTCCCGGATCACCGGGTCGACGGTTGCGGGCTCGACGCCGAGCACTTCGGCGATCGCGTGCGCTGCGACGGACGCCACGGCAGCTGTCGGGCTCTCCACGCGTGGAGTGTACCGAACCCCGACGGCGGGGGTCTCGACGGATCCCCACGTCGATCGCGTCGCGTTGATTGATCATGAAATCGATTTCGCATAGAGTGGCCGACGACGACGTCGCGGAGTTGCGATGACGTCGTACCGGTCGCGATCGAGGAGGAACGCCATGCCGAAGCGATGCACGCTCGGTGTCGACATCGGCACCTCGAGCAGCAAGGGCGTGCTCGTCGCGGCCGACGGCGAGATCATCGCGACCGCCACGGTGGCGCACGAGGTGGCGCGCCCCCGAGCCGGCTGGGTCGAGATGGACGGCCGCATCTGGTGGCACGAGTTCGTCGAGCTCGCGCAGCGACTGCTGGCCGAGGCATCCGCTCTCGGCATCGAGGTCGAGGTGGCCGGCGTCGGGGTCAGCGGCATGGGCCCCTGCATCCTTCTCGTCGACGACCACGACGAGCCGGTGCGCCCCGCGATCCTGTACGGCGTCGACACGAGGGCGACAGCGCAGATCGAGCGGATGTCGCAGCAGCTCGGCCTCGACGAGATCACGCGGGTCGGCGGCTCGAGCCTCACCTCGCAGGCCGGCGGCCCGAAGATCGGGTGGATCTCCGACGAGGAGCCCGCGGCCTTCGCCCGGGCGCGTCGCCTGTTCATGCCCGCCTCGTGGCTCGCCCGCAGGCTCACCGGCGCGTACGTGCTCGACCACCAGTCGGCCAGCCAGGTCTCGCCGCTCTACGACATCGACGCCGAGACGTGGCACGAGCCTTGGTGGAACCGCTTCGCCGACGGCATCGAGCCGCCGCCGCTCGCCTGGGCGGGCGACGTCGTCGGCACGGTCTCCGAGGCCGCGGCCGCCGCCACCGGCATCCCGGTCGGCACGCCCGTCATCGCCGGCACGATCGACGCGTGGACCGAGGCGGTCAGCGTCGGCGCCCACGGCACCGGCGACCTCATGCTCATGTACGGCACGACGATGTTCCTCATCGCGACAGGGGAGCAGACCCTGCGCACGCCGTCGATGTGGACGACGGTCGGCGCGTTCGCGGGCACCCGCAACCTCGCGGGCGGGCTCGCGACCTCGGGCGCGCTGACGAGCTGGCTCAAGGACCTCACCGAGGGCGACTACCCGACCCTGCTCGCCGAGGCGGCCGAGTCCGACGTCGGCGCGCGCGGCCTCGTGATGCTGCCCTACTTCGCGGGGGAGCGTACCCCGATCCTCGATCCCGACGCCCGCGGTGTCGTCGCCGGGCTCACCCTCGGTCACACCCGCGGCGACCTCTACCGCGCCGCCCTCGAGGCGACCGCCCTCGGCGTGCGCCACAACGTCGAGACCATGCGCGCCGCAGGCGCCGACATCCGCCGCATCGTCGCCGTCGGCGGCGGCACGCAGGGCTCGCTCTGGCTGCAGATCGTGTCGGATGTCACGGGGCTCGTGCAGGAGGTGCCGCAGACGACGATCGGGGCGAGCTACGGCGCCGCGTTCCTCGCGGCGACCGCGACCGCGACCGCGGCAGAGGCGCCGCCCCGCATCGCCGACTGGAACCCCGTCGCGACGACGATCCGTCCGCGGCCCGAGGTCGCCGCCGACTACGACGTGCTCTTCGAGCGCTACCTGCGCCTCTACGCCTCGACGAAGGAGCTCGTGCACGAGCTCGCAGCCGAGCAGCGCGGTGCATCCGGAGACACTCACGACCACGCCGATCAGGAGGGCGCGCGATGACCGGCAGAGCACGAGGCATCCCGCACACCGCGGAACGCGCTGCGTTCCCCCTCGGTGGCATCGGCACCGGGAACGTCTCGATCGGCGCCCGAGGCGAACTGCGCGACTGGGAGCTCGAGAACCTGCCCGACAAGGGGCGGCTGAACCCCAACACCTTCTTCGCGATCCACGCGGCGCCCGAGGGTGCCGCCGCGGTGACCCGTGTGCTCGAGGCGAAGCTGACCGGCCGCCACGACTGGGACGCCGGCTACGGCTTCGACCGGCTCGCGGGGCTGCCGCGCCTCGCCGGTGCCACGATGCGCGGCGAGTACCCGGTCGTCGACATCGACTTCGACGACGAGGTGCTGCCGGTCGAGGTGTCGCTCACCGCCTTCACACCGCTCGTGCCGCTCGACGCCGACGCGTCGGGCATCCCGGCCGCGGTGCTGCGCTACCGCGTGACGAATCCCGCGGAGGTGCCCGTCGCGGTCACGATCGCCGGCTCCCTCACCCACACCGCCGGCCGAGGCGAGGGCCCGTACGGCATGCGCGCTGCCCAGACCGTGCGCTGGCGCGACGACGGCGCGGTGCGCGGGCTCGACTTCGGCATCGGGCTGCCCGCCGACGACTTCGGGTACGGCACGATGAGCCTCACCACGACGGATGCCTCGACGACCGCGAAGCCCCAGTGGGTGACCGGGTTCTGGCCCGACGGCCCGCGCCTCTTCTGGAGCGACCTCGGCGATGACGGTCTGCTCGAGCCCGAGCCGCGGCTGACGCTCGAGGATCGCCCCCGCGGCCTGTTCGCCGACTCCGACGACGGCGCGCCGATGACCGAGGAGGCCATCTTCGAGAAGCTCCCGCGCCTTCGCACCGGCACGCTCGGCATCGTGCACGAACTCGCGCCGGGGGAGCAGCGCGACTTCGAGTTCGTGCTCTCCTGGAGCTTCCCGAACCGCCGACGCGGCTGGTACGGCCACATCGTCTTCGGCGACGCCGACCCCGCAGGGGTCGTGCGCAACCGCTACGCCACCCTCTGGCCCGACGCCTGGGCGGCGGCATCCCACCTGCATCGCGAGCTGCCCGCCCTCGAGGCGGCGACGCGTGCGTTCGTCGAGGCGCTCTACGGCGGCAGCCTCGATCCCGTGATCGCCGACGCCGTCGGCGCGAACATCGCTGCGCTGCGCTCGACGACGTGCTTCGTCGTCGAGCAGCCGAACCCCGAGCTCGGCACTGGACCGGTGTTCGCCGCGTGGGAGGGCTCGTTCGACCACGGCGGATCTTGCGAGGGCACCTGCACCCACGTCTGGTCGTACGCGCAGACGGCGGCATGGCTCTTCCCGTCGCTCGAGCGGAGTGCGCGCCGGGTCGAGTTCCTGCTCGAGACGGATGCCGCGGGCGCCCAGAAGTTCCGTTCGAACCGGGTCTTCGGCGGTCCGTCTTGGTTCATGGGCCCGGCGGTCGACGGGCAGCTCGGCACGTTCCTGCGCCTGCACCGCGAATGGCGGTTCTCGGGCGACGACGAGTTCCTCCGCGAGCTCTGGCCGGCCGCGGTGCGCACCCTCGACTACGCGATCCGCGAGTGGGACGGCGACGGCGACGGCTTGCTCGACGGCGAGCTGCACAACACCTACGACATCGAGTTCCACGGCATCGAGCCGCTCGCGAACGGCATGTTCCTGGCCGCGCTCCGCGCCGGCGCCCGCATGGCGGCCCATCTCGGCGAGACGGACCGCGCGAGCGACTGGCTCGAGCGTGCCGAGCGCTGCGCCGAAGGCATGGAGGCGGTGCTCTGGAACGGCGAGTACTACCGCCAGGTCGTCGACGACGTCGACGCGCACCGCTACCAGTACGGCGACGGCGTGCTCTCCGATCAGCTGCTCGGCCAGTTCCACGCCTCGGTCAACGGCCTCGGCGAGATCCTGCCCGGCGATCACGTGCGGAGTGCCCTCCGCGCGATCGTCGGGCACAACCACCGCGCCGACCTCACCGAGCACGAGAGCACGCAGCGGGTCTACGCCCTGAACGACGAGGGCGGGCTGCTCCTGGCGTCGTGGCCGCGCGGCGGACGACCGGCGATCCCGTTCGTCTACTCCGACGAGGTCTGGACGGGCATCGAGCACCAGGTCGCCGCGAGCCTCGTCTACGCCGGGCTCGTCGACGACGCGCTGCTCGTCGAGCGCACGCTGCGCGCCCGCTACGACGGCACCGTGCGGAATCCGTGGAACGAGATCGAGTGCGGCAACCACTACGCCCGCTCGCTCGCGTCCTGGGCGCTGCTGCTCGCCTTCAGCGGCGTGCAATGGGATGCCCCGACCCGCACGCTCTCGTTCGACCCGGGCTCCGACGGCCGCTACCTCTTCACGACCGGTGGGGCATGGGGTCGCGTCGAGATCGATGGCGACGAACTCACCCTGCACCTCGACGGCGGCGTGCTCGATGTCGAGCGCGTCGTGCTGCGGGGGCGCGAGGCATCCGGAGCACTGCACCTGACCGCCGGCGACCGCAGCACCGTCCGCACGGCGGCCCACGACCACGAACACCAGGAGACACGATGACGAGTTACACCCTGCCCGAGACCGTCGAACGGCCGGTCGCGACGCCGAACACCGCCTACCTCATCGCGAGCGGCGACCTGCGCGAATCGGCCAATACCGCCGGCTGGGCGATCCAGTCGGCGATGGAGGCGGAGGTCGCGACGGCCCTCGACGAACTCGGCTGGCGGATCGTGCGCGCCAACGGGGTCGACCCGGCTACGGGCCATGGCTTCATCTCGAGCCAGCGTATGGGGCTCGAGGTCTTCAAGGCGATCCCCGTCGATGCCCCGCTCATCGTCGCCGAGGCGGTCTGGCAGTATTCGCACCACGTGCTCGCCGGGCTCCGCACTCACCGCGGCCCCATCCTCACCGTGGCGAACTTCGCGGGCGACTGGCCGGGGCTCGTGGGCCTGCTCGGCCTGAATGCCGGCCTGACGAAGATGGGCAAGCCCTACTCGACGATCTGGTCGGTCGACTTCACCGACGCGTGGTTCCGCGCCGGGCTCCGCGAATGGGTCGAGACCGGGCGCATCACCCACGACGCCGCGCACGTGCGGCCGCTGCCTGAACTGCCCGACACCCCCGAGGTGCGACTCGGACGCGCCCTCGGCGACCAGCTGCTCGCCGACAAGGCGATCATCGGCGTCTTCGACGAGGGCTGCATGGGCATGTACAACGCGGTCTTCGACGACGAGCTGCTGAACCCGCTCGGCATCTACAAGGAGCGGCTCTCGCAGTCGGCGCTCTACGCCGAGATGCTGACCGTGCCCGACGCCGAGGCCGATGCCGCCCGCGACTGGCTCGTCGAACGGGGCATGACCTTCCGCTTCGGCACGGATGACGCGACCGAGCTCACGGTCGAGCAGGTGCGTTGGCAGATGAAGATGTACATCGCCGCACTCCGCATCTCCGACGACTTCGGCCTCGACGCCGTCGGCATCCAGTACCAGCAGGGTCTGAAGGACCTCGTGCCCGCGTCAGACCTCGCCGAGGGGGTGCTCAACTCGACCGAGCGGCCGCCCGTGTTCTCGCGCGACGGTTCGCGGGAGCTCCACGCCGGTCGTGCCTTCCCGCACTTCAACGAGGCCGACGAGGGCGTCGCCGTCGACGCGCTCATCACCGATCGCGTCTGGACCGCGATGGGGCTCGTGCCCGACAACACCCTGCACGACGTGCGCTGGGGCGAGGAGTACGACGGCGAGTTCGTCTGGGTGTACGAGATCTCGGGCTCGGTGCCGGCCTCCCACCTCGACGGCTGGGCGAACGCGGAGGGCTGGCGCCAGCACCCGGTGTTCTTCCCCGCGGGCGGAGCGACGATCAACGGGGTGTCCAAGCCCGGCGAGATCGTGCTCTCGCGGGTGTTCATCGCCGACGGGATCCTGCAGGCCGACGTGTTCCGCGGCACCGTCGTCGAGCTGCCCGCCGAGGAGACCGAGCGTCGGAAGCAGGCGACCAACCCCGAGTGGCCGATCGCGCACGTCGTGCTGCACGACGTCTCGCGCGACCAGTTCATGGCCCGCCACAAGGCCAACCACGCCCAGCTCGTGTACGCGCCCGACGCCGAGACCGCCGACAAGGCGCTCGCGGCGAAGGTCGCGATGCTCGACCGCATCGGCGTGAAGGTCAACCTCATCGGCACCGTGGCCCTCTGAGGCGCCGGGGCGCTCCGATTCCCGGGAGCGCGCGGCGGAGTGAGCGGGCGCAGCCGTGTCCCGCTCGCTCCCGCGTCGAGGCCGGCCGCCTCGGCTACGACCCCGCGCGGAACCGGATCGGGTAGCGGATCGGACCGGTGTTCCCCGAGACGGGCAACCACTCGCCGGCACCGTCGGGCGCGGCATCCGGCATGCGCTGCGCGAGCAGTGGCAGCGCGGCGCTCATGTCGGTGCGCGCGACGAAGTGGCCGATGCAGTGGTGCACGCCGCCGCCGAAGCCGGCGTGCAGCGGGCGGTCCTCGACCAGCAGGTCGAAGTCGGATGCCTCGCCCATCGCGCGCGGATCGGTGCCGATCGCGTGCGAGAGCACCTGCACGATGCCGCCCTTCGGCACGAGCAGGCCGTGCAGCTCGACCTCTTCGAGCGCTTCGCGGGTGACCCATGTGACGGTGGGGTTCACCCGCATCACCTCTTCGACTGCACGGCCGCCGAGGTCGGGGCGGGCGGCGAGCAGGGCCCACTGATCGGGGTGCGCGAGGAAGGTCTGCATGGCGAGACCGAGCTGGTTGCGCGTCGTCTCCATGCCGGCGAACGCGAGGAAGACCAGGGCGACGCTGAGCTCGCGCCGGCTCAGTGCGTCGTCGCTCTCGTGGGCGGTGAGCAGGGTGGTGACGAGGTCGTCGCGCGGGTTCGCCGCGCGGTCGGCGATGACCTCCTCGATGTAGGCGGTGAGACCTTCGAGTGCCGCCTCGATGCGCGGCAGGTCGCTCTTCACGTTGACGCCGAACGACTTGCCGAGGTCGTCGGCCCAGTGCGCGACCTGCGGCCACTGCTCGTCGGGCAGGCCGAGCAGCAGGCAGAGGATGCGGGAAGCGTAGGGCTCGGCGAACTCCGAGACGAACTCGACGCGGCCGCGCGATGCGAACCCGTCGATGAGGTCGTTCGCGAGTGCCTGGAACTGCGGCCGCATGGCCTCGATCGTCCTGCTCCGGAACGCCGGGCCGAGCAGTCGCCGCAGGCGCAGGTGGTCGTCGCCCTCGATGCTCAGCAGCGTCTCGCCCCACCACTCCTGCCACGGCCCGTCGTGGATGCCGTTCTGCGCCGGCCAGCGGGCATTGCCCTGCTGGAACCGACGATCCTTCAGGACGGCCGTGCCCTCGTCGTAGCGGAGGATCGCCCAGCCGTATGGCGTCTCGGCGTACCAGCCCGCATCGCGGGCCTCGATCACGGGCTCCGACGTGACGTCGAAGGCGGGGTCGGCGAGGTCGAGGTGTGGAACTACGTCGGTCACACGCCGAGCCTACCCACCGGGGATTCGACGAGCGTCGGGAGGGGTGGCCTGCCATGATGTCGGCATGGCGACCTTCACCGATGAGCACGGGGTCCGGATCCACTACGAGTCCTGGCGGGTGCCCGACGCGACCGCGGTGATCCAGCTCGCGCACGGCGTCGGCGAGCACATCGGCCGGTACACCGAGCTCATCGAGGCGCTGAACGTGGCCGGCTACTCGGTCTGGGCCGACGACCATCGCGGTCACGGGCAGACCGGGTTCGAACAGCACGGCGGCGACCTGACGCGCATGGGCCGCCTCGGCCCAGGCGGGCTCCGGGCGACGATCGACGCGGTCGAGCAGTTCACCGGCGTCATCCGCGAAACCGAAGGGTCTGAGCTTCCGCTCGTGCTGCTCGGGCACTCGTGGGGCTCGCTCATGTCGCAGATCATCGTGAACCGCAGCGCCGAGAAGTACGACGGCGTCGTGCTCACCGGCACGGCCTATCGCACGCTCTTCGACATGAACGGCGGCGACCTGAACGCCCGCCACAAGCACCTCGGGCCGACCCCGGTCGAGTGGCTCAGCCGCGACTCCGACGTCGCAGCCGCCTTCATGGCGGACCCGTACACGACCGACGTGCCGCTGCGAAAGCTCTTCGGCACGGTCGACGCGCTGCGCCTGCTCGGCCGGCCGGCACGCCACCTGCCCGCTGAGCTGCCGCTGCTCATCATGGTCGGCTCCGACGACACGCTCGGCGGCGAGGAGAGCGCTGCGAAGCTCGCGAACGCCTACGTTCATCGCTCGGGCCTCGTCGACGTCGAGCTCATCGTCTACGAGGGCGCCCGGCACGAGATCTTCAACGAGACGAATCGCGCCGAGGTGCGCTCCGACCTCATCGAGTGGCTCGACGAGCGGTTCGCGACCGACTGACGGGCGTCGTCACCCGAGCATCGCCCACGCCACGCACAGCACGCCGGCCGCGGCGAGCACGATCCACGACGGGTGCCGTGCGCGGCTGAACACCAGCGGCAGCAGGCTCGCTGCGATGAGACACCACCCGATCGCGGCGATCGCGGCATCGACGCCTGCACCGAATGCGAACAGGGCCAGCGCGACGGCGATGGCGAGGGCGAGCACGGACGTCACATGCCAGGCGAACCGCAGCGTTGCCACCGGGAACGCCGCTCCGGCCACTCGCGGCAGTTCGTGCTGCCGCGAGAGCGGCACGAGGATGAAGCGCTCACCGAGCAGGGAATGGCCGATGGCGAGCACGAGCATGAGCACCGAGGCGATGACGAGCATGCGGTCAGGCTATCGAGGAGCGGTCGGCCGGGACCCGTGGTTCAGATCGCCGCGCGTCCCGGAGGCACGTCGAAGCCGAGCAGCCTGATGCGCGGATGGCTCGTGACCTGCGACTCCGTCGCCCACGGGTAGACGATCGTGGTGATGTTGCAGTTGCCGAGCACCGGCAGCAGGTCGCGGTAGCCGTCGGGGTCCATGCCGGCGAGATCGCAGAACAGCAGCCTGATGAGCGTCGCGTGCGCCACGACGAGCACGCGCCCGTCGGGGAACTCCTCGACGAGCTCGTCGAAGACCGGGAGCGCCCGGGCGATGCCGTCGCGGCCGCGCTCGCCGCCGGGGAACGGATTCGATGCCGGCGCACGGCAGAACGCCGCCCATTCCTCGGGGAACCGCTCGGCGAGCTCGGTCGGCGTGAGCCCCTCGCCGTCGCCGAAGTCGATCTCGACGAGCCGATCGTCGATGCGCAGCGCGAGCCCGGTCGTCTCCACGGATGGCGCGGCCGAGCGCCGGGCTCGGCTGAGCGGCGAGGCGACGATCGCGTCGAGTTGCGCGTCGACGGCCCAGGCGCCGAGCGCGGCGGCCTGTCCGAGACCGTGGCGCGTCAGCGGGACATCCGAATTGCCCGCGTACCGGTGGTCGGCGTGCCAGGTCGTCTCGCCGTGGCGTGCCAGGTAGAACGTCGTCATGCGCCCAGCGTACGCAGGGGTCGACATCTCGGCAGGGTCGGCTAAAGTTTTGAACATGTTCGAAAACACGACGGGTGCCCCGCGCACGAAGGCTGAACGCACGCGGGCCCGCATCCGCGACACCGCGCTGGCGTCCTTCCGCGAACGCGGGTACGACGAGACGACGGTGCGACTGATCGCGCAGGAGGCCGGCGTCTCGCTCGGCAACGCGTACTACTACTTCCCGACCAAGAACCACCTCGTGCAGGAGCTGTACGTCGAGGTGCAGCGCGAGCACCGGGCCGCCGCCGAACCGCTGCTCGGCGAGTCCACTGATCTCATCGATCGACTCGGCGTCGTCTACCGCACGGGTCTCACGACCCTCGAACCGTTCCATCGTTTTGCACCGGGGTTCCTGAGCGCGGCCGTCTCGCCGAAGTCGCCGATCAACCCTCTCGCCGCCGAATCGACCGAGGCACGTGACCTCGCGGTCGGGTTGTTCGACGAGGCGGTCGCCGGCGCCCGTCACTCGCTGCCCGACGACCTCGCGCGCTCCCTGCCCGAGGTGTTCTGGCTCGGCTACCTGCTGCTCGCGCTCTTCTGGGTGTACGACACGTCGCCCGGACAGGAGCGCACGCTGCGCCTCCTCGACCGCGGGCTCAAGCTCCTGGCGCTCGCGCTGCCGCTCGTGAAGCTGCCACTGCTGCGCAAGCCGCTGCGCGAGCTCGTCGAACTGATCGGCGAGGTGCGGGCATGACCGTGCCGGCAGAGCCGGCCAAGGCAGCCGGCGCATCCGGCGTATCCGGCGCACCCGACCGTGCCGACGGTCCGGATCCGCGCGATCTGCGCCTCGCCTCGCGCTACGGCATGCTGCTGCGCACGCCCGAACTGCCGATGGCGTTCAGCTTCACCGAGTTCGCCCGCGGCGCGGGTCTTGCGTGGCTCGGCTTCCAAGCTCTCTTCTCGTTGGGTTATGCGTCGACGGGCGTGGCAATGGCCTTCGCCTCTCTCGCTCAGCCCGATCGGTTCTCGTCGTTCGAGTCGGCGGTCGGCTACGTGCCTGCCATGCTTCTCTTCTCCTTCGGCTATGCGATGCCGTGGTCGATCGGGGCGCTCATGCTCGTCGGCGGTCCCGCTGCATGGCTGCTCGGCCGTTCGCTGCGCCGAGTGCGCGCGATGCGATGGCATCTCGTCGGCTTCGCCGTGCTCGGGCTCGTCGTGGGGCTCGCAACGAGCGTGATCGCCACCGCGACCATGCAATTCCCCGGCTCGCAGGGCTCAATCTTCGTGCTCATCGCGACGCCCGCCACGACAGTCGCCGTCGCGTTCGGCTGGTGGCGCACCGCGTCGTGGGCGCTTCGCGACGATGTCGGCTTCCGGGCGGCGTTCGCGGTGCGGCATCCGTAGGCTGTACGGCATGCACGGTGAATACAAGGTGCCCGGTGGCAAGCTCGTGGTCGTCGATTTCGAGGTGCGCGACGGGGTGATCGTGAACCCGCGCGTCGCGGGCGACTTCTTCCTCGAACCTGACGAGGCCCTGGGCGACCTCGATGCCGCGCTCACGGGGCTCTCCGCGGCATCCGATGCGAAGCAGATCGCCGCGGCGATCACCGCCGGCCTGCGGCACGACGCCGTCATGCTCGGCTTCTCTGCCGAGGCGATCGCGGTCGCGGTGCGTCGGGCGATGACGGACGCCACGAGCTGGGCCGACTACGAGTGGGAGATCGTGCACGACGCGGCCGTGCCGCCGCGCACGCACCTCGCCCTCGACGAGGTGCTGGCGACCCGTGTGGGCGAGGGGCGCCGCAAGCCGACGCTGCGCTTCTGGGAGTGGGACGAGTCGGCCGTCGTCATCGGCAGCTTCCAGTCGGTGAAGAACGAGGTCGACCCCGAGGGCGCCGAGAAGTACGGCTTCGACGTCGTGCGCCGCATCTCGGGCGGCGGCGCGATGATGATGGAGCGCGGCAACGTCGTGACGTACTCGCTCTACGTGCCGGGCGAACTCGTGCAGGGCATGAGCTTCGCCGACTCCTACGCCTTCCTCGACGACTGGGTGCTCCAGGGCCTGCGTGCGATCGGCATCGAGGCGACCTACCAGCCGCTCAACGACATCGCGAGCCCGCTCGGCAAGATCGGCGGCGCCGCGCAGAAGCGACTCGGCTCGGGCGGCGTGCTGCACCACGTCACGATGTCGTACGACCTCGACAACGAGAAGATGCTCGAAGTGCTGCGCATCGGCCGCGAGAAGATCAGCGACAAGGGCATCGCATCGGCCGCCAAGCGCGTCGATCCGCTGCGCTCGCAGACCGGGCTGTCGCGCGCGGCCGTCATCGAGAGCCTGAAGCAGACCTTCACGACGCTCTACGGAGCCACCCCCGGCACGGTGAGCGCCGACGAGCTGGCCGAGGCCGAGGCGCTCGTCGAGTCCAAGTTCTCGACGCGGGAGTGGCTGTACCGGGTTCCCTGAGCCCGCCGGGCCCTGTCCACACCGTGCGAGGAAGGCTCAAGCGATCCCCGTTAGACTCGCCGGGTGGAGTGGTGGATCTGGGTCGGCATCGCCGCGCTCGTCGTCGCCTTCGTGGCGCTCGCCGTGCGGCGCGGCTGGATCGACCTCTCCGACAAGACCAAGCGTGGCGGCGGTGGCGGCGGCGTCATGATGATCGGCGACGAGGTGTTCGCGCCCCGCAAGCACGAGGCGCAGGTCGAGCTCGACCGGCAGAGCCGCCTGCCGGTTCCCGCGCCGATTCCGGGCGACGGCGACAAGGGCATCGCGTTCGACGACGACGGCACGGATGCCTCGCGGCCCGCGCCCGTCGGCGCCGATCGCTTCCGCGGCACGATCCGCCTCGACGTCGACCGCGAATGAACCTATCGGTTCGCTGCGCTACCCGACGGGTGGGCAGCCGAGCTCCGCAGCGACGGCGCGCATCGCGGCGGCCGCCTTCTCGACGGTCATGAGGGCGTTCCCGCCGACGATGTGCAACCCGTACGCGTCTTCGAGCGCGACGAAGGTCATCGCCAAGTCGTCGTCCGAGAGGCCGGGGGAGAAGGCGCCAGAGGTGCGCCCCGCCGCGATGATGCCCCGGTAGGTCTCGAGCTGGCGCAGGTAGAGCTTCTGCACGAGTTCGTCGTGCAGTGCCGAGTTGCCGGCGAGCACGTCGAATTCGTAGAGCAGGCTCATCAGTGCGTCGTCGGGGCCGCTCGGCAGCCCCGCGTCGATGGCCGCCGCGAGCTGCGCGCGCGGATCGGCGAGCTCGGCGATCGTGGCGTCGCGCGCGTCGCAGAAGCGCTCGACGCCGGCCGCGTGCGCCTCGACGAGCAGTGCGTCGAGGTCTTCGTAGTAGTAGAGGATCGCGCCGCGGGTGAGGCCGGCCTGCGCCGCGACATCCGTCAGCGACAGCGAGCGCAACCCGTGGGTGCGTCCGGCCGCGTACGTCGCTTCGATCAGGGCCGCCCGTCGTGCTTCCTGGGTGCGGGGGCGTGCCATGTCGTTGACACTATCCGATCGGCATGCAACACTGCATGAGTTATTTGACTCCAGTGTCAAAAAACCTGAACGCCCGGATCCCCCGACGAAGAGAGATCGAAGCATGTCCAGCCCGAACCTCCCGAGCGGCACTGCCGCCCCGGCATCACCCACCCTCGACACGGCCGCGACGACGACGCACGGCGGTCAGCTCTCGCGTTCGCTCGGCGTCGGCGGCAACGTGCTCATCACCCTCTCGGGCATCTCGCCGGCCTCGAGCGTCTTCATCCTCGGCGGCGCGGCCCTCGCCGGCTACGGCACCGGCGTCTTCTGGGGCTTCGCCCTCGCCGGCGTGATCAGCATCCTCATCGCGTTCTGCTACGCCGAACTCGCCTCGCGACACCCGATCGCCGGCGGCGACTACTCCCTCGTCAGCCGGGTGCTCGGCCCGGCCTCCGGCGCAGCGGTGTTCTTCATCGGCATGGTGAGCCTGCCGCTCATCATCGCGATCTTCGCGCTCGGCGTGGCCGACTACCTGGGCTTCGCGCTCGCCGGCCTCGACCCGCTCGCGACCGCGCTCATCGTGATCGCCCTCGCCACCGTGACGGCGTGCTTCAACATCCGCACCAACGCGTGGGTCACCGGCGTCTTCCTCTTCATCGAGCTCGCGGCACTCGCCCTGCTCGCCGTGCTCGGTCTCGTGCACATCGAACGGCCGATCACCGACCTGTTCGACCCGCAGGCGCTCGATGCGGCCACGGGAGGGCTCGCGCCGCTCGGCATCGCCGGCCTCGTGCTCGCCGTGACCCAGGGCATCTTCTCGTACAACGGCTACGGCGGCGCGGTCTACTTCGCCGAAGAGACGAAGAACGCGAAGCGCGCCATCGCGCGAGCCGTGCTCTGGAGCGCCGTCATCACCGTGATCGCCGAACTCGTGCCGCTGACCGCCGTGCTGCTCGGCGCCGACTCGCTCGAGGAACTGTTCGGTGCCGGGCTGCCGGTCGAGAGCTTCCTCGCCTCCCGCGCTGGTGACACGGTGACCGTCGTCGTGCTCGTCGCGATCGCACTCGCCATCATCAACGCCATCATCGCGATCGCCCTGCAGTCGGGCCGGCTGCTCTTCGCCGCCGCCCGCGACCAGGCGATGCCGGCCGCACTCGCGCGGCCGCTCGGCCGAGTGTCGGCGCGCACCAGCATGCCGGTCGCCGCGACCATCGTGATGGGCGTCATCGCGCTGGCGGCGTGCTTCATCCCCTTCGACGTGCTGCTGAACGCCACCGGGTCGACCCTCGCCTTCAGCTACGGCTTCATCGCACTCGCGGCGTTCGTCGTGCGCCGCTCGCCCGCCACGCCAGGCACGTACCGCATGCCGCTCTGGCCGGCGCCGCCCGTGCTCGCGCTCGTCGCGATCATCACGATCTTCGTGATCGGCATCCTCGACCCGGCGCAGTGGCTGAGTCTCGCGATCGCGTTCGGCATCGTCGCCGCGGGCTACCTGTACTACGTGCTCTACCTCCGGCATCGCCCGGGCGTGCTGCACCTGATCGATGCATCCGACGACCCCGACGACCTCGATGGCACTCCGGTCGTGACCGGCGAAGGGCGCGGCGCATGACCATCGACCTGCTCATCACCGGCGCGCGCGTGCGCACCTTCGACCCCGCGCAGCCCTGGGCCGACGCCGTGGGGGTCGAGGGCGACCGCATCGCCTACGTCGGCACCGCGGCGGATGCCCCGGCAGCGCGCCGGACGATCGACGCCACCGGGCGTCTCGTGACCCCCGGCATCATCGACAGCCACAATCATCTCCTGCTCGGCTTCGACGCCGACGCGGTCTCGCTCGAGGGTGCTCACGAGCTCACCGAGGTGCGCCGGCGCATCTCCGAGTTCGCGGCACGCCGCCCCGAGCTCGACTGGGTCTGCGCCGAGAACGCGGTGTATTCGATCCTCGAGGGCCGGCGGCCGAACGCGGCCGACCTCGACGGATTGACCGACCGGCCGGTCTTCGTCACGACGTACGACCAGCACTCCGTCTGGTTGAATCGCACCGCGCTCCGCGTGCTCGGCATCGCCGACGGCGTCGACATCACCTGGGGCCGACCCGAACGAGATGCCCGCACCGGTGAGCCGACCGGCTGGGTGACCGACTTCTACACGAGCGCCATGACCGAGGCCGGACTCACGGCGCTGCAACGGGACATCCCGATGTACTCGCCGGAGCGCCGCTATCGCAAGCTCTGTGCGAGCATGCGCATGGCCACCTCGCTCGGCATCACGACCGTCGTCGAACCGCAGGTGCCGCTCGCCGAACTCGGCCTCTTCACTCGCGCGAGCGGCGAGGGGCGATTGAGTTCGCGGGTCATCGCGGCGCTCTTCCACCCGGTCGGAGCGGATGCCGCCTTCCGCGCGCAGCTCCGCGAGGCCGTCGACTCGGCACCAGCAGACGACCGGCTGCGGTTCGGGCCGGTCAAGCTCTACGCCGACGACGTGATCGAGCCGCACACCGCCCTGATGCTCGAGGACTACGCGAACCGGCCCGGGGTGCGCGGTCGCCCGAGCTACCCCGACCGTGAGCTGGTGGGCGTCATCGGCGAACTCGACCGGCTCGGGTTCCAGACCCACACGCATGCCACGGGCGACGGCGGCATCCGGCTCGCCCTCGACGCGATCGAACACGCGGCGCGCAACAACGGCACCCGCGACCGGCGCCACGGCATCGTGCACGTCGAGTGCCTGCATCCCGACGATCTGCCGCGCTTCCGTGGACTCGGCGTGACGGCGGCGATGCAGCCGCGGCACTGCTCGCCCGACCTGGTGGCGGGCACGTGGATGGAGAACGTCGGCGAAGAGCGATGGGGTCGTGCCTGGCGGTTCCGGAGCCTGCTCGACTCGGGCGCGACCGTCGCCTTCTCGAGCGACTGGCAGGTGGGCGAGATGGACCCCCTCGTCGGGCTCTACTCAGCGGCCACGCGGGCCGGCCTCGACGGCTCCGACGCCTGGACGAGCGCCGAACGCGTCGGCATCGATCGCTCGCTCGAGGCGTACACCGTGCACGGGGCGCGGGCATGGCACCTCGAGCACGCGCTCGGCCGCATCGGGCCCGGCATGCTCGCCGACCTCGCCGTGTGGTCGGGCGACCTGACGGCGCACGACGACGACCCGGCCGCCCTGCTCGACGAGCACGCCGAGCTCACGATCGTCGGCGGGGAGCCGGTGTACTCCGCGGGCGGACTCGTCGAGGAGGTCGGGCCCGCCGATCACGACCCGGTCGCGCTCGTCGGCGGAACTGCGAACGCGCAGGTGCACGAGCACTGAGCGGGCCGGCACCGGCACGGGCCGGGTCCGCGTCGGCGACGGACGACGCGACGACCCGGTCCGCGTCGTGCCCGTGATCGGACTGACAGACTGGTCGGGTGAGCAGCGACGAACCCGACCGCATCATCCATGCGGACAACCTCGCCGTGCTGCCGACCCTGCCCGACGGCCGGTTCACGCTCGTCTACCTCGACCCGCCGTTCAACACCGGCCGGGCGCAGACGCGGCAGTCGACCCGCCACGTGCGCGTCGCGGCGACGGATGACGCGGCGCAGGAGCCGGGTTCTGCGGGCGCTGTCGGAACCATCACCGGGTTCGCGGGCAAGCGCTACGAGCGCATCCGCGGCGACCTGCTGCGCTACGACGACCGCTTCGACGACTACTGGGGCTTCCTCGAGCCGCGGCTCGTCGAGGCGTGGCGGCTGCTCGCCGACGACGGCACCCTCTACCTGCACCTCGACTACCGCGAGGCGCACTACGCGAAGGTGCTGCTCGACGCGCTGTTCGGGCGCGAGAGCTTCCTCAACGAGCTGATCTGGGCCTACGACTACGGCGCCAAGGCGAAGCGAAAGTGGCCGACGAAGCACGACACGATCCTCGTCTACGTGAAGAACCCGTCGGCGTACTGGTTCGACTCGACCGCGGTCGACCGTGAGCCGTACATGGCGCCGGGACTCGTGACGCCCGAGAAGGCCGAACTCGGCAAGCTGCCGACCGACGTGTGGTGGCACACGATCGTCTCGCCGACCGGGCGCGAGAAGACGGGCTACCCGACGCAGAAGCCCGAGGGGATCCTCCGCCGCATCGTGCAGGCGTCGACGCGCGAGGGCGACTGGGTGCTGGACTTCTTCGCGGGGTCGGGCACGACCGGTGCCGTCGCCGCCACGCTCGGCCGCCGCTTCGTGCTCGTCGACGAGAACCCCGAGGCGATCGCGGTCATGAAGGGCCGGTTCACGGATGTCGCGGGGGTCGTGTTCGAGCAGGGGCCGACCGGGCGCTGACGCGCCGCGGCGCGCATGCCGCCGGCGTCAGCCCGACTGGCGCACCACGAGCTCGGTCGGCAGGATCGTCGCGGGCTCGACGTCTTCGCCGGCGATGAGACGCACGAGCTTGCGAGCCATCTCGGCGCCCATCTCGGAGGACGGCTGCCGCACGGTGGTGAGCGGCGGCATCGCGGTGGCGGCGTAGCGGTCGTCGTCGAAGCCGACCACGGCGACGTCGTCGGGCACCGAACGCCCGGTCTCGGCGAGTGCCGAGAGGGCGCCCATCGCCATCTGGTCGTTCGCGGCGAAGACGCCGTCGAGATCGGGTGCCCGCTCGAGCAGCCGGTGCATGGCCGCAGCACCCGAGGCGGCCGTGAAGTCGCCGAAGTCGACGAGGTCGTCGGCGAGCCCCGCCCGGGCGACCACGGCGGCGAACCCGTTCAGGCGATCGACCCCGGGCGGCATGTCCTGGGGGCCCGCGATCGTCGCGATGCGGGTGCGTCCGGCATCGACGAGGTGCTGCGCTGCGGCCGCCGCACCGTGCTCGTTGTCGACGTCGACGGTGTACCCGCTCGACTCCTCGGGTCCGAGGGGGCGTCCGCCGAAGACGAGCGGCAGCGAGCGCGAGAGGTGCGCGAACGAGTGGTCACCGGTGTGATGCGAGACGACGAGCGCGCCGTCGACGTTGCCGCCGAGCAGGTAGCGCCGGGTCTTGTCGGGGTCGAGCTCCGACTCGATGAGCATGTTCAACGTGTACTCGGTGCCCGCGAGGGCGAGCGCGGCGCCCTGCACGATCGAGGCGAAGAACGGGTCGTCGAAGACGCGTGCCGCCGACTCGGGCACGATGAGCGCGATGGCCTGCGTGCGCCGGCTCGCGAGCGAGCGGGCGGCCCGGTTCGGCACGTAGTTCAGGGCGGTGATCGCCGCCTGCACGGCCTCCGTGACCTCGGGACTCACCTTCGGCGATCCGTTGACGACCCGGGAGACCGTGGCGCGGGAGACGCCGGCGCGGGCCGCGACCATCTCGAGAGTCGGCGCGTGGCCGGCCGGAATGCTCCCCGTCATCGTGGGCCCCTTCCCCTGCTCCGGTTCACCCCACGATAGTGGTCGCGGCGAGCTGCCTCTTCGCCTGTGCGATCAGTGCCGCGAATGCGTGCGCACTGTCCTTCGGTGTGCGCTCGAAGGTGTCGTAGTCGACGCGCACGATGCCGAACCGCTTCTCGTAGCCCCAGGCCCACTCGAAGTTGTCGAGCAGCGACCAGACGAAGTAGCCGCGCACGTCGGCGCCCTGCTCGATCGCCTCCGCGATGGCGTCGACGTGGTCGAGCACGTACCGGGTCCGCTCCGCGTCGTGCACGGCACCGTCGTCGGAGACGACGTCGTCGTAGGCAGCGCCGTTCTCCGTCACGTACAGGGGCGGCAGATTGGGGTACTCCGCCCCCAGTCGCACGAGCAGGCTCGTGAGGCCGGCGGGGTTGACCTCCCAGTCCATCGCCGTGCGCGGCAGGCTGCGAGACGGCATCGAGACGTGCTCGCTGCCCGGGAACGGCGAGCGGCCGGGCCGGTCGGTCGGTCGCAGCGACGGCGCGGCGTCGGCGGGCAGCGGATGCCCCGACACGTTGTCGTCGTGGTAGTGGTTCACGCCGAGGAAGTCGATCGGTTGCGAGATCTGCTGCAGGTCGCCGGGGAGCACGCGCGCGTCGAGCCCGAACTCGCGCACGTCGGCGAGCAGGTCGCTCGGGTACGCGCCGAGCAGCAGGGGCTCCAGGTACATGCGGTTCCAGAGGGCGTCGATGCGTCGGGCGGCCTCGAGGTCGACGGGGTCGGCCGGATCGTTCGGCACCGCGTTCGTGAGGTTCAGCGTGATGCCGAGCCGGATGTCGCGCCCCGCGGCATCCGCGAGGCCCCTGAGCCGCTCGACGGCGAGACCGTGCGCGAGGTGCTGGTGATGCACGGCGGCCAGACCCGCCTCGGGGTCGTTCAGGCCGGGCGCGTGCTCGCCGCCGACGTAGCCGATGAGCGATGAGCAGAGCGGTTCGTTGAACGTCGTCCAGTGCGTGACGCGGTCGCCGAGCGACTCGTAGACGGCCTCGGCGTACTCCGCGAAGCGGAAGGCGGTGTCGCGGTTCGCCCAGCCGCCCTGCTCCTGCAGCGCCTGGGGGAGATCCCAGTGGTACAGCGTGAGCCAGGGCAGGATGCCCGCGCCGAGCAGTTCGTCGACGAGTCGCGAGTAGAAGTCGAGGCCCTCCTGGTTGACGCTGCGGCCACCGGGCACGACCCGTGCCCAGCTCGTCGAGAACCGGTAGGAGTCGAGGCCGAGCGAGCTCATGAGCGCGACGTCCTCCGGCATGCGGTGGTAGTGGTCGACCGCCCGGTCGGGAGTGTCGCCGCCGGCGATCGCCCCGGGCACGCGGGCGAACGCGTCCCAGATGGAATCCTCCTTGCCGCCCTCGTGTGCGGCGCCCTCGATCTGCGCCGCGGCGGTCGCCGAGCCCCAGATGAAGTCGGTCGGCCAGTTCCGTCGGAACGACGCGTGATTCACGTTCAACCCTTCACAGCTCCTTGCATGATTCCCGAGATGAGTTGCTTGCCCGCGATGACGAACAGCACGAGCAGGGGGATGGTGGCCAGCACCGCTCCGGTGAGCACGACCGAGTAGTCGACGTAGTAGCCCGACTGCAACTGGCTGAGCGCCGTCTGCAGGGTGGGGTTGGCGGGGCTCAGCACGATGAGCGGCCACAGGTAGTCGGTCCACGCCATCATGAAGGTGAAGAGGCCGAGGATCGCCATCGCGGGGCGGGCGGCGGGCAGTGCCACGTTCAGGAAGGTGCGGATCTGGTTCGCGCCGTCGACGCGTGCGGCCTCGATGAGCTCGTCGGGGATGACGTCGACGAGGTACTGGCGCATGAAGAACACGCCGAACGCCGTCACGAGGGTCGGCACGATGACGGCGCCGATCGTGCCCGTCCAGCCGAGCTCGCGCATCACCATGAAGAGCGGGATGATGCCGAGCTGCGTGGGGATCGCCATCGTCGCGATGACGAAGACCATCAGCCCGTCGCGGCCGCGGAAGCGGAGCTTGGCGAACGCGTAGCCGGCGAGCGTCGAGAACGTCACGACCGAGATCGTGATGACCGCCGAGATGACGATCGAGTTGCCGAGCGCGAGCCAGAACGGGATCGCGTCGAGCACCTTGGCCGCGTTCGTGAGGAAGTTGCCGCCCGGAATGAGGGGGAGCGTCTCGCCGCGGGTGGCGTTCGTGCCGCTGCCGACGACGACCGACCACCACAGCGGGTAGGCGCCGCCGATGATGAACGCCGCGAGCAGGCCGTAGGTGAGGAAACCCGGTCGGCTGCCGATGCCGGCGGTGCCCATCGCGCGTCGGGGGCGGCGGCTCGGAGCACCGCTGCCGTCGTCGTAGCGGGGCCGAGCCGGTCGATCGGGCTCGACGTCCTCGACGATCACGGCGGGGATGGGTTCGGGGGTCAGGGTGCTCATGCCGCTCCTCCTCGGGTGGCGCGTTCGCGTGCGCGGCGGGTTCGGCGGGTCGGTTTGTCGCCGCCGGTCGCGATGCGCCGGGAGATCAGGAAGTTGATGAGGCCGACGCCGACGATGAGCAGGAACAGCAGCCAGGCGACGGCGGCCGCTTCGCCGAAGTCGCGTCGGAAGAAGGCGAGCTCCCACATGAAGAGCACGGTGGTCTGGAACTGACGGTCGCTGCCGCCGATGCCGCCCGCGGTCGACACGTCGAAGAGTCGGGGCTCGGCGAAGATCTGCAGGCCGCCGATCGTGGCGGTGATGATGACGAAGATGAGCGTCGGGCGGATCGAGGGGATGGTGATGGCGAAGAAGCGGCGCACGGCTCCGGCGCCGTCGATCGCGGCGGACTCGTAGAGGTCGCGCGGCACCGACTGCATCGCCGCGAGCAGGATGAGGGCGTTGTAGCCGGTCCAGCGGAAGTTCACCATCGTGGCGATCGCGATGTGGCTGAGGAAGGTGTCGTGCTTCCACTGCTGGTCGGGGATGCCGAAGACGTTGAGGATGTTGTTCACGAGGCCGTCGGCCTCGTTGAACGCGCTCGAGAAGATGATCGCCACGGCGACCGGGGTGACGATGTAGGGCAGCAGCACGCTCATGCGCCAGAAGGTCGGTGCGCGCAGGCCCTGGTCGAGCAGGTAGGCGATGACGAGCGCCACGACGAGCTGCGGGATCGACGACAGCAGGAAGATGCTGATGGTGTTGCCGATCGAGTTCCAGAACATGGCGTCGCCGAGGATCTCGACGAAGTTGTCGAGGCCGACGTAGGCGCCCTGGCCCTTCAGGAGGTCCCACTCGTGCATCGAGACGACGAGCGTGTAGCCGAGCGGGAAGAGGCCGACGAGGGCGAAGAGGATGAAGAAGGGCGAGACGTAGAAGTACGGGCTCGCCTTGACGTCGAAGCGAGACAGGCGCTGACGGAAGGTCAGGGCGTCGGATGCCGCGGCTCGGCGCTGGGGGCCGGTGGTCCCGCTCTCGGGGGGCCGGATGGTCGTGGTCATGCGTGTCCAGTCGTGGGAGGTGGCGGAGAAGGGGAGGGCCCCCGGGGCAGCGCCCGAGGGCCCTCCGATTCCTCAGGTGGGACTACTCGCCGACGAGCTCGTGGAGCAGCTCGATGGTCTGGTCCCAAGCGGCGGCCGCGTCGATCTCGCCGCGGTCGAGTGCCGACAGCGGCGGGCCGAAGACGTTCTCCTGGATGACCGAGTCGTCGGGTCCCTTGAACTGGGCGACGACACCCTCTGCGCGGGCGGCGAGGATCGCTCCGGTGGGGGCGCCGTTGAAGAACTCGTTCGGCGTCGCCTCGGAGGCGAGGGTCTCCTGCGCCTCGACGGTGCTCGGGAAGTTGCCCGCGGCGGCGGACTGCTTCACCTGCTGCTCGGGCTGCGTGAGCCAGTCGGCGAGCTTGGCGGCGGCTTCCTTGTGCTCCGAGGTCTCGGGGACCGAGAGGAACGCGCCGCCCCAGTTGGCTGCGCCACCGGGGAAGACATCGGCGAAGTCCCAGCCGGTGGAGGCGTCGCCGCCACCGGTCTCGACCTGGCCCTGGACGACGCCGAGCATCCAGCCCGGGCAGACGAAGGTCGCGAAGGTGCCGTCGACGAACGACTTGCCGCCGTTCCAGTCCCAGGCGGTCTGCGCGGCCGAGAGGCCGTCGCCGACCGCGCCGGCGAGCAGGTCGTAGTTCGCCTTGAGGTCGGCGTTGTCCTCGACGTTCAGCTCGCCGTCGGCGGTGTAGTAGCCCTCGGACATCTGGTTGACCATCGAGTTCCAGACGAAGCCGGAGTGGTCGAACCACGCCTTGCCGGTGGCCTCCTGGTACTGGCGACCGACGTCGAAGTAGTGCGCCCAGTCGCCGTTCAGCAGCTCGGCGACGCTCTCGCGGTCGCTCGCCAGGCCGGCGGCCTCGAGTGCGGGGCCGTTGTAGCAGATGCCGGTCGGTCCGATGTCGGTGCCGTAGCCGATGACCCGGCCCTCGGGATCGGTCGCCTGCTCGTACTTCCAGTCGACCCAGTCGCCCTTGCGGTCGGCGATGCCGTAGTCGGCGAGGTCGACGAACTGGTCGGAGACCTCCATGATCGCGCCGAGCCAGCCCTCCTCGATCGCCACGACGTCGGAGAGGCCCGAGCCCGCGGCGAGCTTGGTGAACGCGTCGGTGCGGGCGTTGCCGCCCGTGTCGATGTTGGTGGCCTCGATCGTGACGCCCGGGTTGGCTTCCTCGTACTCGGTGTAGAGGTCGTCGTATCCGAACGTGCCGAACGTGGTGACGGTCAGGGTGATGTCGCCTTCGGCCTCGTCGCCGCCACCTGTGGAACAGGCGGAGGCGAGGAGGGCGATGGTCGCTGCGCCGGCTACGGCTGCGGCAACCTTCGTGTGGCGTGAGAGCTTCACGGTCACTCCTTTGTGTGTGCGTGGACGGGAATGTGTCACAGTGCGTGAGAGCGCTCTCGTCGGGAACGATGAGAGCGCTCTCACGGTTCGAGAGGTGACTCTATGCAGGCTTGGGGCAATTGTCAAGAGAGCGCTCTCACGTAGTATTTCCGACGAGAGGCGAGACCTCGTCAGCCGGGTGGCTGCATGCCTGCCGGGCAGCGCTCAGCAGGCCCGGCGTAGACTCGCACGGTGTCATCGAGTGAACGTTCCGAGGCCTCCGACGAGGCGGTGCAGCGACGACGACTCACGATCGCGGGCGCCCTGAGTCTGGTTCTGGTCGCCGTCGCCGTCGTCGTGATCGGCGCCGTTTCGGCCGGGTCGGCCGCGGAGCCGGGGGGCGCAGGGGCATCCGGTTCGACCGAGACGCCGACGCCTCGCCCGGCGCCGGGTGAGGCGCCGCCGCCCGCGAGCGTCGACACGTTCGACCGCACCGCGCACTCGCTCGACGACCCGAACAGCATCTGGGTGGTCGTCAACAAGCTGCGGCCCATGGACCCGCAGGACTTCGAGCCCGACGACCTCGTCGACGTCGACGTGCCGCACACCTGGGAGCCCATGCTGCGGCAGGAGGCCTCCGATGCGATCGTCGCGATGTTCCAGGCGGCATCCGACGAGGCCGACCTCTGGCTCGCCTCGAACAGCGCATACCGCTCGTACAGCTCGCAGGAGGAGATCTACGACGGCGACGACCTGCTCACCGCGCGTCCGGGGTTCAGCGAGCACCAGACCGGACTCGTCATGGACATCGGCGCCGACAGCGGCGACTGCTCGCTCGACACCTGCTTCGCCGACACCGACGAGGGCATCTGGCTGCGCGACAACGCCTGGCGGTTCGGGTTCATCCTGCGCTACCCCGACGGCAAGACCGACGTGACCGGCTACGAGTTCGAGCCGTGGCACTACCGCTACGTCGGCGTGCCGCTCTCGACGGAGATGCACGAGACCGGCATCACGACGCTCGAGGAGTTCTTCGGCCTGCCCGCAGCGCCCGAGTATGAGTGAGCGCGTGCCGCATCGCGGCCTCGCCCTCACGGTGCTGGTGGTCAACCAGCTGCTCGCCGGCGTCGGCGTGGCCTCCGGCATCGCCGTCGCGGCGCTGCTCGTCGAGGAGCTGACGGGCGTCGTCGCCCTCGCCGGCCTCGCCCAGTCGGCGAGCGTGCTCGGTGCCGCGATCGTGGCCATCCCGCTCGCGCGGCTCGCGGTGCGCTCGGGCCGGCACGTCGCCCTCGCGACGGGCTACGCGCTGGCCGTGACGGGCGCCGTGCTCGTGATCGCCGCCGCGGCGAGCGGCTGGGTGCCCCTCGTCTTCCTCGGCCTGGCCGCGTTCGGCGCGGGCAGCGCCGCCGGGCTGCAGGCGCGCTTCGCCGCGACCGAGGTCGCCGCAGCGGGCTTCGAGGCGCGCTCCATGTCGATCGTGCTCTGGGCGACGACGATCGGATCGGTCGCCGGTCCGCTCCTCTCCGCGACCGGTGACGCCGTGGGCATCGCGCTCGGGCTGCCGCCGCTCGTCGGCCCATTCCTGTTCTCGGGCATCGCGTTCGCGCTGTCGACCCTGCTCGTGGCGACGCTCCTGCGGCTGCCGAAGCCGGGCACGATGGCGACGGATGCCGCGAGCAGCGCTCCCGAGGTCGCCGCGACGCAGGCCGATGAGCTCGCCCCCGACCACGTCGTCGACGCCGGGGGAGCGGCGCCCGCTGCCGAACCCATCGGGGCGTGGGCGGCCTTCCGCATCGCCGTTCGCGAACCGCGGTCGCTCTTCGCGATCCTCGCGATCGTGTGCTCGCACACCGTCATGGTCGGCGTCATGGTGATGACCCCGGTGCACATGACCGCCCACGGCCTCTCGCTCTCGCTCGTCGGCGTCGTGATCAGCATCCACATCATCGGCATGTACGGGGCCAGCCCCCTCGTCGGCTGGCTCGTCGACCGCATCGGCTCGCCGCGTGTGATCGGCATCGGCATCGGCATCCTCACGACCGCGGCGCTCATCGGCATCCTGGCTCCCGCCGACGACATGCTGCTCGTGCCGCTTGCGCTCGGCCTCCTCGGCCTCGGTTGGTCGTGCGGACTCATCGGTGGTTCGACGCTGCTCACGACGTCGGTCGAACCGTCGATCCGGGTGCCGTTGCAGGGGGCGACGGATGCCGCGATGAATCTCGCTGCCGCGGCATCCGCTGCCCTGTCGGGGGTCGTGCTGGGGGCCGCGGGATTCGCCGGAGTGAACGTCGTGGCGCTGCTCGTGCTCGTGCCGCTCGTCGTCGCCGGGGTGCGTGCACGCCGCTCGGGGCTCAGCGAGGGTCGACGCGCTCCCGTGCGCTGAGCGCTTCGAGCAGGGCGGCCGCGGTGGCGGCGTCGTCGACGGTCACGACGAATCGACGGCCGTTGCGGCGGGTGACCTGCAGGGCTTCGCCGGCTCGGAGCACTATGCCGAACGCGCCGTCGGGACCGAGGCGGATGCCCCAACCTCCGAACTCGGCGGTCGGATGCACGTTCCGCACGGCGACCGCCGCGACATCCTCGAGCGGCACGCCGAAGCGCGGGAGGCCGAGGGGTGAACGGACGACGAGGCCGCGGTCGTCCACGCGCACCCTGAAGACGAAGGTCGTGACGGCGAGGAGGATGAGCAGCACGGTCACCCCGAGCATCACCCACCACGCGGTCGAGCCGGTGACGGCGACGACGACCGTGCCGATCGCGAGCGCGACGATGCTCACGACGATCGCAACCATGCCCGCCCGGGTCATCGTCGTGGTGCGCACCCAGACCGCCCGCTCATGGGCGGCGAGGTCGAGCGGTTCGACGGTGCGCACGGGGGTGCGTCCGTCGGTCGTGACGTTCGGCTGGGCGAACCATCCGCCGACCCCCGCTCCGAGGGCGAGCAGGATGCTCACGAGGACCGGCAGCCCGATGTCGGGTGCGTCGAGCGGGTCGGCGAGGCCCCGCTGCATTCCGAACGACCAGGTGATGCCCACGACGAGCAGCACGTCGGTGCCGAGCGAGAGGGCGGCGAGCAGCCGCAGCATCGGACCCCACCGGCCGTCGCGCGTGCCGACGAGCATGATGCCCGCGAAGAGCGCGACGAGGCCGAAACCGAGCACGGCCGTGCCGAGCGGGACCGACCATGCAGGGCCGAACCCGTCGGGGCCGCTGCCGCTCCAGTGCGTGGCGACCGTCGGCGGAACCTGGGGGAGCCACGCGACCATCAGTCCGACACCGACGAGGGTGATCGCCGCAGGCAGCGCGCAGCCGATCAGCAGGAAGCGGCGACGGGCGGTGCGGACGTCGGCTGGCGCGGTCATCGGTAGGTCTCCTTCACGAGGGCGGCGAGGGCGTCGGCGCCGAGGCCGAGGGTTCGGGCGCGCGCGACGAGCGCGGCGATGTCGTGGTGCAGGTGCGCGAGGGGCTCGACCGCATCGGTGACGACGGCGCCTCGGCCGCGGCGCATGTCGACGAGCCCTTCGTCGCGAAGCTGCTGGTAGGCGCGGAGCACCGTGTGCAGGTTGACGCCGAGTGCTTCTGAGACGTCGCGTGCCGAGGGCAGGCGGTCGCCGACCCTGAGCCGGCCGGCCGCGGCGTCGGCGTGGACGGAAGCGGCGATCTGCGCGAAGATCGGCGTTCCGCTCGTCGGATCGACTCGGATCAGCATCGGGACAACCTCTCCAACTGTTCTATAAATATTAGAACAGTTTGAGCGTCGATGCGATCGCGGGCGGGCGGCGACGTCGGAGCCCCGGATTTCCGCGCGAGAGCGCGCTCTCATCGGCTTCCCAGAGTTTGAGAGGCTTCCTCACAAATTCGCATGATGGGGTTGTGGACTTCCCCCCCCCGATCGCGTACCCGGAATCCCGCCTGTGCCCTTCCCCTTCTTCTCGTCTGCCTCCACGCCCGCTGAACCCCCCGCACGTCGCCGCTCGACCTATCGCGCTCCCACGGCGGGCGCCGCGACGCCTTCGGCCGACCCGACGATGGAGGTGACCCCCGATGACACCGCGGCTGCGGATGCCGGTGCGACCCCCGATGCCGGTGCCGTCCCCGAGAACGGTGCCGCCCTCGTGACCGGTGGCACGCCCGTCGCCGGCGCGTTGCGGGCCGAGCCGGCCGACCTCGAGCGCCGTGCCGAGCGCCGTGCGCGGCACCGCGCCGAGCGCGTGCGCAACCGTCGCCCGTCGAGCGGTGCGACGCGGAGGTTCATGGCGCTCGGCTGTGCGAGCGCGATCCTGAGCGTGAGTGCGTTCGGCGCCGTCGCCGCATCCGCGGTGGATGACACGAAGCTCGCGTCGGGTGAAGGCGCGTCGGACACCGTGGCGTCCGCGGACTCCGCGGACTCCGCTCCCTCCGCCGCCGACGGCGACGTCATCGCGGCACCGGTCTCGATCGCGGCTCGGCCGGCGGTCACGAGCGGACTCTCCACGGCGGCTGCGCCGTTCACCGGGGGCACCCAGGTCACGGTGGCGGGCGAACAGCTCGACCAGGTCGCCCAGGTCGCCGTCGGCGGCGTCGCCGCACCGATCGTCGCGGCGACCCCCGACCAGCTGACGTTCCAGGTTCCCGCCGTCGCCGACACCTCGCTCGGCGACGTCGCGGTGGCGTTCACGGATGCCGCGGGCGCGCCGATCGCCGTCGCCGCCCCCGGCACCGCGACCGTGGCCGGCTCGGCCGCCCCGGCCTCGCTCGCCGCCCAGCTCATCGAGATCGACGAGGCCGCGCTGCACGCGCCGACGCAGTCGCTCACCCTGACCTACACCTCGAATCCCGCGATCGACGCGCAGCGCGACTACGTGCTCACCTACTGGAGCAGTTACAACACCGCCCAGTACACCGTCTTGAGCGGTGTCGACTGCGCGAACTTCACGAGCCAGTCGCTCGTGGCCCGAGGCTGGGCGATGGACGCCGGCTGGTACTACGACCGGGCGACCGGCGCGATGTCGCCGAGCTGGTCGAGCTCGACCGCGATGCGCGACTGGCTGTACGGCCGCCCCGACCTCGCGACGCCCCTCGACGACTCGCAGCGCGGCCTCGTGAAGGTCGGCGACATCGCCCAGTTCGACTGGGACGGCTCGGGCGACCGCGATCACACCGCCGTCGTCACGCGCGTCGAGCACACCGCGAACGGCACTGCCGTCTGGGTCGGCGGCCACACCAAGGACGCCGACTACTGGAACGTCGACGAGGCCCTCGCCTCGGGCGGCGGCAGCGTCACCTACTTCTCGCTGCGCTGACCTCGCTCTGCGGGTTGAGCTTGTCGAAACCCACGTCGGCGAGAGCTCGGTTTCGACAGGCTGACCCCGCAGGGGCCGGCAGGCTCAGCCTCCGAGGGCCGCGTCGACGATCGCCTTCGCCTCGGCCTGCACGAGCCGCAGGTGCTCTGCGCCCCTGAACGACTCGGCGTAGATCTTGTAGACGTCTTCGGTGCCACTCGGCCGCGCCGCGAACCACGCGTCGGCCGTCTCGACCTTCACCCCGCCGATCGCCGCGCCGTTGCCCGGCGCGTGCGAGAGCTTCGCCGTGATCGGGTCGCCGGCGAGCTCGGTCGCCGCGATGGCGTCGCCGTCGAGCTTGCCGAGTGCCGCCTTCTGGGCAGCGGATGCCGCGGCATCCGTGCGCTCGTAGGCGGGGTCGCCGAAGCGCTCGACGAGTTCCGCGTAGAGCGCGGAGGGCGACTTGCCCGTGACCGCGCGGATCTCGGAGGCCAGCAGGCACAGCAGGATGCCGTCCTTGTCGGTCGTCCAGACGGTGCCGTCGAACCGCAGGAACGAGGCGCCCGCGCTCTCTTCGCCGCCGAAACCGACCGAGCCGTCGACGAGGCCGGGCACGAACCACTTGAAGCCGACCGGCACTTCCCAGAGGCGACGGCCGAGCGCCGCGGCGACCCGGTCGATCATCGAGCTCGACACGAGGGTCTTGCCGATCGCGGCATCCGCTCGCCAGTTCGGACGGTGGCCGAAGAGGTACTCGATCGCGACCGCGAGGTAGTGGTTGGGGTTCATGAGGCCGCCGTCGGGCGTGACGATGCCGTGCCGGTCGGCGTCGGCGTCGTTGCCCGTGAGGATGTCGTAGCCCTCGTGCGCGAGCACCGAGGCCATGGCGCTCGGCGATGACGGGTCCATGCGGATCTTGCCGTCCCAGTCGAGGGTCATGAACGACCAGGCCGGGTCGACGCGTTCGTTGACGACCGTCAGGTCGAGTTCGTAGCGGTCGCGGATCGCGCCCCAGTACGAGACCGACGCCCCGCCGAGCGGGTCGGCGCCGATGCGGATGCCGGACTCCCGGATCGCGTCGAAGTCGATGATGTTCGCGAGGTCGTCGACGTAGTTGCCGCGGAAGTCGTAGGTCTCGACGGCGCTCGGCTCGGCCTGCTGGACCCCTTTCAGGCCGTCGGCGATGAGCTCGTTGGCGCGCGCCGCGATCCACGAGGTGGCGTCGGAGTCGGCGGGGCCGCCGTGCGGCGGGTTGTACTTGAACCCGCCGTCCTGCGGCGGGTTGTGCGACGGCGTGATGACGATGCCGTCGGCCTCGCCCTCTGCGCGCCTGGCCGGGTCGTTGTTCCACTTCAGGATGGCGTGCGAGAGCGCGGGCGTCGGCACGTAGTCGTCGAACTCGTCGGCGAGCACGCGCACCCGGTTGCCCACGAGCACGTCGAGCGCGGTCGTCTGCGCGGGGGCGCTGAGCGCATGGGTGTCGGCGCCGATGAAGAGCGGGCCCGTGATGCCCTGCGAGGCGCGGTACTCGACGATCGCCTGGGTGATGGCGAGGATGTGGTCTTCGTTGAACGCGGTGTTGAAGGCGGAGCCGCGGTGGCCCGAGGTGCCGAAGGCGACGCGCTGCTCGGGCACGGAGGCATCGGGATGCAGCTCGTAGTACGCCCTGACGAGGGCCTCCACGTCGATGAGGTCGGATTCGATGGCCGGGGTGCCTGCGCGCTCGTGCATGCTCATAGTCTCCCGTGCGTTCATGAGGCGCGCCAGCGCCGTCTCGCGATCTGTGGGTTGAGCCTGCCGAAACCAGTACGCGATCAGCAGGTTTCGGCAGGCTCAACCCGCAGAACGTGAAGCCCTCACCCGGCGAGCGCATGCACCGCCGTGGCGATGGAGTAGATCGCGAGCCCCGCGAGCGCGCCCACGACCGTGCCGTTGATGCGGATGAACTGCAGGTCGCGGCCCACCTGCAGTTCGAGCTTCTCGGTCGTCTCGCGCGGGTCCCACCGCTCGACGGTCTCGGTGATGACCCCCGCGATCTCGTGACGGTAGTTGCGCACGACGTAGGCCGCGGCATCCGTCACCCAGGTGTCGACCTTCGCGGCCAGGCCCTCGTCGGCGACGAGCCGGGCGCCCACCTCGACGACCGCCGAGGTCAGCCCGGCTCGCAGCTCGCTCGACGGGTCGGCGAGCGAGGCGTCGAGCGTCGCCTTCACCGAGGCCCACGCCTCGCCGGCGAACTCGCGCACGCGCGGGCTCGCGAGCAGCTCGTCCTTCAGCGTCTCGACGCGCGCGATCATCGTCGGGTCGTGCTGCAGGGCGTCGGCGAGCTCGGCGAGGTAGCGGTCGATCGCGAGGCGCAGCGGATGCGCAGGGTCGGCGCGCACCACGCGGATGAACGCGAGCACCTCGCGCGCGGCGCGGTCGTCGACGAGGCGGTCGACGAAGCCGGGCATCCAGCGGGGGAGCCGGTCGGAGACCATGCTGCCGAACGCCTCGGGGTGCGCCTCGAGCCAGGCCTCGGCCTTCTCGAGCACGACGTCGACGGCGGCGCGCTGCTGGTCGGCGGCCACGAGCCGGGCGCCGACCCGGCCGATCGCCGGACCCCACTCGGGCTCGAAGAGGTGGCGCCTGGCGAGCCGCTCGATCACGTCCTCGACGTCGTCGTCGCCGAGCAGGGTGAGCACGCCGCGTGCGGCGACGGATGCCTCGGCGGTCAGCCGCTCGGCATTGGCGGGCGTCGCGAGCCAGCCTCCGAGCCGGCGGGCGATGCCGATCGAGCGGAGCTTGCCGAGCACGACCTCGTCGGAGAGGAACTCGTGCTCGACGAAGGCGCCGAGCGTCGCGCCGATCTCGTCCTTGCGGTTCGGGATGATCGCGGTGTGCGGGATCGGGATGCCGAGCGGATGGCGGAACAGCGCCGTCACCGCGAACCAGTCGGCGATCGCGCCGACCATGGCGCCCTCGGCGGCCGCGCGCACGTAGGCGAGCCACGGCACCTCGTCCTGCAGGGCGAACGACACCGCGAAGACGACGGCTGCGCCGATCAGCAGTCCCGTCGCGACCCGCTTCATGCGGCGCAGCGCCGCGAGCCGTTCGGCATCGGTCGGCACGATCCGGTGCGCGTCGATCGTGGTCATCGGTCCCTCCTCACGATGCACGGCGCTCCGCGGTCGCACGGCGTCGCACGGTGTCGACGCTAGCCGCTCGCTCGCGGCCCGGTGGATAGGCTGGCCTGCATGACGGATGCCGCGCCCACACCGCCCGAGGAGACCTACTCCTACCTGGGGCCGGCGGGCACGTTCACCGAGGCGGCGCTCAAGCAGGTCGCCGCGGCATCCGGAAAGCACTGGCGCGGCGTCAACAACGTCGGCGAGGCGCTCGCCGACGTCACGAGCGGTCGCTCGACCGCCGCGATGATCGCGATCGAGAACTCGATCGACGGCGGCGTGACGGCCACGCAGGACGCGCTCGCGACCGTGCCGGGCCTCCGCATCCTCGGCGAGTACCTCGTGCCGGTGAACTTCGTACTCGTGGCCCGGCCCGGCACCGCGCTCGCCGACGTGCGGGTCGTCAACGCCCACCCCGTCGCGTACGCGCAGTCGCGCGGTTGGCTCGAGCGCGAACTCCCCGACCACGGGCACATCCCCGCGACGAGCAACGTGTCGGCCGCGGCATCCCTCTTCGAAGGCAGCCAGGCCGACGCGGCCGTCGCGCCGCCCGGTATCACCGACCACCTCGACGTCGACGTGCTGGCCCGCGACATCGGAGACAACCCCAACGCCGTCACGCGCTTCGTGCTCGTCAGCCGCTCGCGCGACCTGCCCGAGCCCACGGGAGCTGACAAGACGAGCCTCATCGTCGAACTGCCCGACGACGAGCCGGGCGCGCTGCTCGCGATGCTCGAGCAGTTCTCGACGCGGGGGGTGAACCTCTCGCTCATCCAGTCGCGGCCCATCGGCGACGCCCTCGGCCGCTACCGCTTCGTCGTCGACGTCGACGGGCACATCGCCGACGAGCGGGTCGCCGACGCGCTGCTCGGCCTGCGCCGCACGAGCCCCAACGTCATCTTCCTCGGCTCGTATCCCCGCGCCGACGAGCAGACGGTCGCCTACCACTCGAAGTACGATGACGGCATCTTCATCGAGGCGCGCGACTGGTTGCGCGGCCTGCTGAGCGGCGAACCCGACTGATCGGGCGGCCCTGACCCGAGGAGCTGACGTGAGCGAAGGCGCCACGAGCGGTATCGATCCGCGGTTCGATCCGCGATACCAGCGAGGCTACGCGGGCGGCGAAGAGATCACGACGGATGCCGCGCCGACCATGCCTGCGGCGCGGCTGCGGGCTCCCGATCCGCCCGCGCCCGCGCCCGCGCCGGCGCCGATCGGGGCGAGCGACGTGGGTCGTCCGCCATCGGGTGGGGGCGGGTCGGCACCCGGAGCCCCCGTCGCCGCGGTCGTCTCGGATCCTCGTGCCGAGCGCGTCGTCGAGCGGGCTCGCAACGAGGTCGACCACGAGGGGCAGGACGACGCGTTCGTCGTCGAGGTCGTCTCACCGGGCCGGTCGGCGATCGGCTGGCTCATCGCCGGGTGGGCGGTCACCATCGCGGCGTTCGCGGCCGGGGCGTACCTGTCGTGGATGGTGAACTCCGAGATCGGGTACTACACCGGGGCGATCTCGTCGGAGGACCAGTGGCTCCGAGAGCTCGGCTGGACGTTGTCGCCGTCGCTGATCATGGCAGGTGCGACCGGCGTGGTCGTGGTCACGGCGCTGGCGGCGTTCCTGCACCTCCGTGGCCCGTTCGACGCGGACGACGCTGCGCAGGGCCGGTTCGGTCGCGGTACGGCATGGTGGGCGCTCGTCTCGATCGCGGCGCTCGGTGTCGTCGGCGTCGTGTGGGCCGTCGGCCGGGCGTCCGAGGCGTCGCGTGCGAACTCGGGTCTCGTCTTCAACGGAAACGGCGAGCCCACCGGCGAGCAGGCGGACGTGTTCGCCCAGATCGCGCTCGGCCAGTTCGCGCAGACCCTGGTGGGCCCGCTCGCGCTCGCTGCGATCGCCGCGTTCGTGGGGCTCGTGGCGGTCGAGGTGCGTCGCGCGACGATCAGCGCGGAACTCGTACGATCAGCGCAGCCGGATCGACCGTGAACCGCGCCGCGGTGACGAGGCCGAACTCGTCGCCGTCGATCTCGAACTCCTCGGCTGCACCGTCGATCTCGAGGTCGACCGCCCGTCCGCGCAGGTAGACGATCTCGCTGCGCCGGTTGCCGCCCGTGAGGTCGAGGAACTGCCGGCCGAGCGCGGACTTGCGCAGCACCCGGTTCTCCCACGTGATCTTGCGCCAGATGAGGAGCCACCCGAACAGGTTGCGGGGTGCCAGGACCACGACGTCGAGCTTGCCGTCGTCGATCTCCGCGTCGGGGATCAGCTCGATGTTGCCGGGCAGGTAGCCGAGGTTCGCGACGAGGATGCTCGAGACCTTCGAACGGTGGTGCCGGCCGACGTCGAGCCGGTGCACGACGCGGAACGGCTTCGACGCGGGCAGCGCCCGCAGGCCGGCGTCGACGTAGGCGAGCCAGCCGACGCGCTTCTTCAGGTCGGGGTTCGTGTTCGAGATCATCGCGGCGTCGATGCCGATGCCGCTCATCACGAGTGAGACGTGGGTCTCCTCGGTGCCGTCGGAGCGCGTCACGTCGGCCACGATGACGTCGACGGCGCGGTCGAGGCCGGCGAAGGCGAGCACGACGGCGTCGGCCTGGTCGTTGACGGGGATCTCGAGGTTGCGGGCGAAGAGGTTGCCCGTGCCGATCGGCACGAGGCCGAGCGGCATGCCGGTGCCGCGCAGGGCGGCTGCGACCGAGCGCACGGTGCCGTCGCCGCCCGCGGCGATCACGAGGTCGACGCCCGCCTCGAGGGCCTCGCGCGCCATTCCCTTGCCCGGATCGTCGGCCGCGGTCTCGATCCAGAGCGACGGGGCGAAGTGCTGTCGCTCTTCTGCAGCGGCGACTGCGGCACGCAGTGTCTCGACGCCCTGCTTGGTGGGGTTGAAGATCACGGCGGCCCGCGGGCGCGTGCCCGCGACATCCGCCGCCCCCTGCTGGTCTGCCGTCACGCAGCCAACGGTATTGCATCGCGCCGTGAATGCACCCGGGGCGCGAGGCCACTGGGTCGCGGAACCGCAGATCAGGTGGTCGGATGCCGCGGCTAGACTTGCTCGGGTGATCGATCCCGTGCTGCTCCGCGAGAACCCCGACCTCATCAAGCGCTCGCAAGAGCTCCGAGGCGAGTCCGTGGCGCTCGTCGACGCGGCCGTCGAAGCCGATGCAGCGCGGCGCACCGCGATCACGGTCTTCGAGGCGCTCCGCGCCGAGCAGAACGCCTTCGGCAAGCAGGTCGCGCAGGCGCCGAAAGAGGCCAAGGCGGCCCTCGTCGCCGAGGCGCAGGAGCTCGCCGCCCGCGTGAAGGCCGCGAACCAGGCCGCGAGCGACGCCGAGGCCGAATTCACGCTCGCCGTGCAGCGGCTCGGCAACATCGTCATCGACGGCGTGCCGGCCGGTGGCGAAGACGACTTCATCGTGCTGCGCGAGGTCGGCGAGATCCCCGCGTTCGACTTCGAGCCCCGCGACCACCTCGAGATCGGCGAGCTGCTCGACGCGATCGACATGCAGCGCGGCGCGAAGGTCTCGGGCGCGCGCTTCCACTACCTCAAGGGCATCGGCGCCCGCCTCGAGCTCGCGGTCATGAACATGGGCCTCGACCGGGCGATCGCGGCGGGCTTCACCCCGCTCATCACGCCCACGCTCGTGCGTCCAGAGATCATGCAGGGCACCGGGTTCCTCGGCGCCCACGCCGACGAGGTCTACTACCTGCCCGAGCAGGAGCTCTACCTCACGGGCACGAGCGAGGTCGCACTCGCCGGCTACCACGCCGACGAGATCCTCGACGTCTCGAACGGCCCCATCCGCTACGCGGGTTGGTCGACCTGCTATCGCAGCGAGGCCGGCAGCCACGGCAAAGACACTCGCGGCATCATCCGCGTGCACCAGTTCAACAAGCTCGAGATGTTCACCTACATCGACCCGGCCGACGCCGAGGCCGAGCACGAGCGCCTGCTCGCCTGGCAGGAGGGCATGCTGCAAGACCTCGGCCTCACGTACCGCGTGATCGACACGGCGGCCGGCGACCTCGGCTCGAGCGCGGCTCGCAAGTACGACGTCGAGGCCTGGGTGCCCACGCAGAACGCGTACCGCGAGCTCACCTCCACCTCGAACTGCACGACGTTCCAGGCGCGCCGCCTCGAGATCCGCCACCGCACCGAGACCGGCAAGACGGCGCCCGTCGCGACGCTCAACGGCACGCTCGCGACGACGCGCTGGCTCGTCGCGATCCTCGAGACCCACCAGCAGGTCGATGGTTCGGTGGTGGTGCCCGAGGCGCTTCGCGGCTACCTCGGCGGCCTCGAGGTGCTCGAGCCGGTCGCATGAGCATCGAGCGGATGCCGCGCTCCGACGTCGCCGTCGACGAGCAGTGGTTCGTCGCGCTCGACGTCGACGGCACGATCATGCACGAAGACGGGTCGATCGACCCCGCGGTCGTCGACGCGGTGGCCGCCACCCGCGACCGCGGTCACGTCGTCACGCTCGCGACCGGGCGCTCGTGGTCGACCACCGCCCCGGTGCTCGAGCAGCTCGGGCTCTCGCCCGAGTACGTGGTGTGCGCCAACGGCGCCATCACGATGCAGCGCGACGACTCGGCCCCCGACGGCTACATCCGACGCCACGTCGAGACGTTCGACCCGACGCAGGTGCTCGAGCGCATCCGCGCGTTCCTGCCGTCCGGCAAGTTCATGGTCGAGCTGCCCGACGGGTACCGCCTCTACACCGAGGGCATGACTGAGTGGAACCTCGAGAACGCCCGCGAGGTGCGCTTCGACGAGCTGCTCGACCAGCGCGCCACGCGCGTCGTCGTCACGAGCCTCGAGCACGGGCTCGACGAGTTCTTCGGCATCGTCGACCAGATGGGCCTGCATCACGTGAGCTACGCCATCGGGTGGACGGCGTGGCTCGACATCGCCCCCGACGGGGTCAACAAGGCGACCGCGCTCGAGCGCGTGCGCGGTTGGCTCGACCTGCCGATCGACCGCGTGCTCGCCGCCGGCGACGGGCGCAACGACCTCGAGATGTTCGCATGGGCCGGTGCTGCGGGCCGTGCCGTCGCGATGGGCCAGGCACCCGACGAGGTGCGGGCGGCCGCCAACGAGGTGGGCGGTTCGGTCGACGACGCGGGGCTCGCGGCGGTGCTCGACTCGCTGCCGTGACGCGCCGCGCTTCGCGCCGGTGTCGGGAGGCTCCGAGCGGGCCAGCATAGAATCGGCCGAGTCGGAGGGGTGCGATGAGCGAGACGGGCGACCAGCAGGCCGCTGCCGAGCAGGCGGTTGCTGCTGAGCAGACGGCGGTGCCCCGCCACGGGCGACTGCCGAGACGCAGTGCCGCGTCGACGTACCTGACGCTCGCGGCATCCATCGTCGCGGTGCTCGCCGTGAGCGCGGCATCCGTCGCCGCGTATGCCGCCATCGACCTGGTCGGCTCGGTCAAGCCCGGGGTCTCGCTCGCGAACGCCGACATGCTCGACGGCGTGCCCGATATCGGTGCGATGGACGGCGGACTGAACTTCCTGCTCGTCGGCAGCGACAAGCGGCCGCTCGACGGTTCGTTCGGTGATCCCGAAGAGGATTCCGGCGTGCTCAACGACGTCAACATGCTGTTGCACATCTCGCAGGATCACTCGCACGTCGAGGTCGTGAGCTTCCCCCGCGACATGATCGTGCCGGTGCCCGAGTGCCCCGACCCCATCGATCCCGAGTCCGGGCCGCTCTCGGCGATGTCGGGCGTGCCGCTCAACAGCGTGCTCGGCCACGGCGGACTCGGCTGCGTCTCGCTCACGATCGAGCAGCTCACCGGTACGAAGATCCCGGTCGGCGGCGTCGTCGAGTTCAAGGGGGTCGCTGCCCTCTCGGAGGCGGTCGGCGGCGTCGAGGTGTGCCTGGTCGACCCGATCGACGACCCCGAATCCGGACTCCACCTCGCCGCGGGAACCCAGAGCATCTCGGGCTACGACGCTCTCGCGTTCCTCCGCACCCGCAAGGCCGTCGGCGACGGCAGCGACCTCGGCCGCATCGCGAGCCAGCAGGCGTTCCTCGCCTCGCTGGCTCGCACCGTGCAGAGCGACGGCACGCTCAACGACCCGGTGAAGCTGTACTCGATCGCGAAGGCCGTGCTCTCGAACATGGAGCTCTCGAAGGAGCTGCAGAACCCGGCGACCCTCATCTCGATCGCGAAGGCGCTGCAGGACACCGATCTCTCGAAGATCGCGTTCATCCAGTACCCGACCGCCGAGGCGGGCGACGGCCAGCACGTCGTGCCGACCGATTCCGCCGAGGCGATCAACCTCGCGCTGCAGGAGGATCGGCCCGTCGCGCTCGATCCGACCGCGAACGACAACGTCGAGTTCGGCACCGTGGCCAACCCGACCGCGCCTGCGCCCGAACCGGATCCCGCCGGTGCGACCGACGCCCCGGCGACATCGCCGCCCGCCGAGACGCTGCCCGACGACGTGACCGGCCTCACGGGCGACGAAGTTCGGTGCACGACCGCGAACGCGGGCTGATCCGTGCCCCTCGGGCCGCTTCAGGGTGCTCTCAGGAGCGGCTGAGAGGCTGATCGGAACGCGCAGCGGCTAGAATGGGCGCCTGCCTGTACGATCCACATGATCGCGCGGGCCTGGAGGGCTGTCCGAGCGGCCGATGGAGCTGGTCTTGAAAACCAGTGGGCAGCAATGCCTCGTGGGTTCGAATCCCACGCCCTCCGCGCGATCCCACGAGACGAGAGGATACCGGTGGCAGAAGAGCTTCGATCCAGCGCACGACGCGCAGCATCGTCGACGCCGGTGGTGCGTCACGGTCGCCTGAAGCGACGGAGCATCTGGCGCACGCTCGCGAAGGTGACGGCGACCCTCGTCGCGGTCACGCTGGTCTCGGGCGTCTCCGTCGCGGCATATGCGGCGTGGGACCTCGCCAACACCGCCCAACCCAGCATCACCCTCGGCAACGAAGACGTGCTCGAGGGTGTTCCCGACGTCGGGGCCATCGACGGCGGCGTGAACCTGCTGCTCATCGGCAGCGACAGCCGCGAGGGTCAGGGCGACGGGTTCGGCGATCCCGACGAAGAGACGGCCGTGCTCAACGACGTCACCATGCTCCTGCACATCTCCGAAGACCACACGAACGCCTCGGTCATCAGCTTCCCCCGCGACATGCTGGTCGATGTGCCCGCGTGCGTCGACCCCGCAGACCCCGCCGGTGATCCGCTCTACGAGCAGTACGGCGTGAAGATGAACTCGGTGCTCTCGCTCGGCGGCATGCCGTGCGTCGTCAAGACCGTCGAGCAGCTCGTCGGCGTGTCCATTCCGTTCGCCGGCACCGTGCAGTTCCTGGGCGTCGCCGGACTCTCCGAGGCGGTGGGCGGTGTCCCCGTGTGCATCGCCGAACCGATCGAAGACGAGCACACCGATCTCTACCTCCCCGCCGGCACGCAGGAGCTCTCGGGCATGGAGGCCCTGCAGTTCCTCCGCACCCGCCACGGGGTGGGCGACGGCAGCGACCTCGGCCGCATCTCGAACCAGCAGGTGTTCATGTCGGCGCTCGCGCGGACGCTGCAGTCGAACGGCACGCTGAGCGACCCGGTGAAGCTCTACGGCATTGCGAAGGCCGCGCTCGCGAACATGCAGCTCTCCGACAGCCTCATGGACCCGACGACCATGATCTCGATCGCGAGCGCCCTGAAAGACACCGACCTCAGCAAGATCGCGTTCGTGCAGTACCCGACGGGCTATTCCGACGGGGACCTCATCCCGTCGGGGTCGGCGGAGATCGTCAACACGGCCCTCCAGAACGACATGCCGGTCGCCTTCGATCCCGAGGCCGACGAAGCGGCGTTCGCCTCGGCCGGCGATCCCACAGCCGTCGATGCCGCGCCCGCGCCCGAGGCCGAAGCACCGGCCGAAGAGGAGGCGCCGGCCACGGCCGACGGTGCCACGCCCCCGCCGACGGTCGAGGCGCTGCCGAGCGACGTCACCGGTCAGACCGCGGCGGAGACCCGCTGTTCCGCGGGCCGCACGCTCGACGACCAGTAGCCCGGTCGCTCGAATCGTCATCCGCGGGGTCGTCGGGTTATGATGACAGTCGCGCATGCACGCAAGTGCGCGCGAGGAGACGTCGCATAGTCCGGCCGAGTGCACCACCCTGCTAAGGTGGAGTCCCCGTAAGGGGACCAGGGGTTCAAATCCCCTCGTCTCCGCTCTCGAAGGCCCCCGCACATCTGCGGGGGCCTTCGCCGTTCCGGCGATCCATCCACAGGCGGGGTGCCGGTCCACGCGCGGAATCCGCACCTGTGAGTAGACTCTTCTGGTCACTCGACCTTAGGGGCATTGCACATGCAACGAATCATCACTTCCACTGCGCTCGTTTTCGCGGGCGCCCTGCTTCTCTCGGGCTGCGCCACAAGCGGCGGCACCGAGGCGAGCGCATCCGCCGACTCGTGCGAGGTCGTGCGCGTCGAGGTTCGCGACGTCTCGAACGGCGCGCAGAACGCGATCCTGACCGTGTCCGACCCTGCCGAGCTCCAGGCCTACCTCGACGACCTCTCCGAGCGCGTCGACGCGCTCGACGAGCAGGCAGCCGACGACTCGGCTCTCGCCGACGCGCTCGACGCGTTCGACGAGAAGATCGACGCCGCGAGCGACTGGGCCGAGACGCTGCCCAGCGCTGCCGAGATCGAGGCCGGCGCCGAGATCGACGCCGAGGCTCAGGCTGCGCAGACCGCGGACATCCAGGCCGCAGCGGTCAAGGTCACCGAGGTGTGCACCGCCGAATAGCGGTCACTCCTTCCGCACGTGATGAGCGCGCGGCATCCGTTCACTCGGAGGCCGCGCGCTTTCGCGTGCTCGCCGTCTTCTTCGGGGCGGTCTTCTTCGCCTTCGCGTCGGACCCCGTCTGCTTCGCCTCGGAGCCCTCGCGCTTCGCGGCGATCGACTGGCGCAGCGCCTCCATGAGGTCGATGACCTCGCCGCCGGTCTCCTCTTCGGGCTCTTCGCCGAAGGTCGCCGCGGTGTCGATGCCCTCGCCCTGCTCGAGCTTCGCGGCGATGAGGGTGCGCAGCTCCTGCTGGTACTCGTCGACGTACTGCTCGGGGTCGAAGTCGGAGACGAGGCTCTCGACGAGCTGCTTCGACAGGTCGAGCTCCTTCGCCGAGATCTTCACGGGCTCCGAGAGCGAAGCGAAGTCGGCGGCGCGCACCTCGTCGCTCCAGAGCAGGGTCTGCACCATGAGCACGTCGCCGTGCACGCGGAGTGCGGCGAGCCGGGTCTTCTGCCGCAGCGCCATCTGCACGATCGCGGTGCGGTCGGTGGACTCGAGCGTCTCGCGCAGCAGCACATAGGCCTTCGACGAGGCCGAGTCGGGCTCGAGGTAGTAGCTGCGGTCGAACATGATCGGGTCGATCTGGTCGCTCGGCACGAACTCGACGACCTCGATCTCGCGGCTGCGTTCTGCCGGCAACGACTTCAGGTCGTCGTCGGTGATGACGACGGTCTGCTCGCCGTCGTCGTAGGCCTTGTCGATGTTCTTGTAGTCGACGACCTTGCCGCAGACCTCGCACTTGCGTTGGTACCTGATGCGCCCACCGTCTTCGTCGTGCACCTGGTGCAGTGACACGTCGTGGTCTTCGGTGGCGCTGTACAGCTTGACGGGCACATTGACGAGGCCGAATGTGACCGCCCCCTTCCAGACGGCTCGCATGCCTCCAGTACACACCAGGGGCATGCGTGCGCGATACCCCTCGCATCTGCGGGTTGAGCTTGCCGAAACCGATTCGGTCGCGGTTTCGACAGGCTCAACCCGCAGGCGGCAAGATGGTTGGCATGGCCGATGGCGCAAGCCGACTCGTCGAGGTCGACGGCCGCCGCCTGCGGCTGACGAACCTCGACAAGGTCATGTATCCCGAGACGGGCATGACGAAGGGCGAGGTGATCTCCTACTACGCGGAGATCGCCGACGTCATGGTGCCCCTCGTCGCGGGGCGCCCGGTCACGCGCAAACGGTGGGTGCACGGCGTCGGCACAGCGGATGCCCCTGAGCAGCCGTTCTTCGAGAAGAACCTCGCCGAGCACGCTCCCGAGTGGGTGCGCCGCGGCGTCCAGCACCACTCCGACGGCGACAAGGCGTACCCGATCGCCGGTGATCGGGCGACGCTCGTGTGGCTCGCGCAGCAGGCGGCCCTCGAACTGCACGTGCCGCAATGGCGTTTCGACGCCCGCGGGGAGCCCGCGAAGCCCGACCGCATGGTCTTCGACCTCGACCCCGGTGAGGGCATGGGGCTCGCGGAATGCGCCGAGGTCGCGAGGCTCGTGCGCGACCTCATCGCGGGCATGGGCCTCGAGGCGGTGCCGGTGACGAGCGGCAGCAAGGGCATCCACCTCTACGCGGCGCTCGACGGCTCGCAGAGTTCGGATCAGGTCTCGGCGGTCGCGCACGAGCTCGCGCGGGCGCTCGAGGCCGACCGCCCCGAGCTCGTCGTCTCGAGCATGCGGAAGACACTGCGCACGGGTCGGGTGCTCATCGACTGGAGCCAGAACAACGGCAAGAAGACGACGATCGCGCCGTACTCGCTGCGCGGGCGCCCGCGACCGACGGTCGCGGCACCGCGCACGTGGGAGGAGCTCGAGGATTCCGGGCTGCGTCAGCTCGAGGCATCCGAGGTGCTCGAACGGGTCGCCGTGATGGGCGACCCGATGCGCGCGATCACCGAGCGCTCGCACGGCGGGCCGCTCGCGCAGTACTTGTCGATGCGGAGCGCCGCGGCCACGCCCGAGCCCATGCCGGCGTCGGCATGGGGTGAGGCGAGTGCGGGGGAGCCGCGCTTCGTGATCCAGGAGCACCGCGCCCGCCGCCTGCACTTCGACCTGCGGCTCGAGCGCGACGGCGTGCTGAAGAGCTGGGCGGTGCCGAAGGGCGTGCCCGAGACGTCGGGCACGAACCACCTCGCCGTGCAGACCGAGGACCACCCGATGGAGTACGCCGTGTTCGAGGGCACGATCCCGAAGGGCGAGTACGGTGCAGGCTCCATGACGATCTGGGATGCGGGCACGTACGCGACCGAGAAGTGGCGCGACGACGAGATCATCATCGATGTCGACGGGCGGCCGGGCGGGCCGCTCGGCGGGTCGGTGCGGCTCGCGCTGATCCGCACCGACGGGCAGGGCGAGAAGAGCTCGTGGCTGCTGCACCGCATGAAGGACCAGTCGATGCACGCGGAGCAGGTGCTGCCGGTTGAGCCTGTCGAAGCCGAGCCTGTCGAAGCCGAGCCGGTCGATTCCGAGCCTGCAGGCTCGACCCGCAGCGCACGACCGGCTCATTCCACGGAGGCGCGCCCGATGCTCGCGACGGCGGCGACCGTCGGCATGCTCGCCGGGGAGGACTGGGCGCTCGAGTGGAAGTGGGACGGCATCCGCGTGCTCGCGCGCGTCGAGGCGGGCGGCGTGCGACTGCTCAGCCGCAACGGGATCGACATCACCGACCGCTACCCCGAGCTCGCGCAGCTGCCGGCCGTGGTGCGCGGTGATGCCCTCCTCGACGGCGAGATCGTCGCGCTCGACGCCGACGGGCGGCCCGACTTCGGTCGCCTGCAGCATCGGATGAACCTCACGAGGCCGCGCGAGATCGAACGGGTCGCAGCATCCGTGCCCGTGCGCCTGCTGCTCTTCGACGTGCTCGAGGTCGACGGCCGGGCCGTGGTCGACGAGCCGTACCGCGAGCGCCGCGCACGGCTGGCCGGACTCGTCAGGATGAAGCGCGGCGTGCCGATCGAGGTGCCAGCACCCGCCACCGGCAGCCCGGCCGAGGCGCTCGAGGAGAGTCGCCGGCTCGGGCTCGAGGGGCTCGTCGCGAAGCGACCCGACTCCCGGTACCTGCCCGGAGCCCGCAGCGGCGACTGGCTGAAGCTGAAGCTCACCCTCACGCAGGAGGTCGTGATCGGCGGATACCGACGCGGCGTGGGCACCCGCACGGGGCGCATCCGCTCGCTGCTCGTCGGCATCCCGGGCGATGGCGGCCTCGAGTACGCCGGCCGTGTCGGCTCGGGAATCGGCGAACGCCAACTCGAGCGGCTGATGACCCTGCTGGAGCCGCTCGAGCAGGCCGAATCGCCCTTCGTGCAGGTGCCGGCGGCCGACATGAGCGATGCGGTCTGGGTGCGACCCGAGCTCGTGGGCGAGATCGAGCTCGGCGATTGGACGAGCACGGGGGTCGCGCGGCATCCGCGCTGGCGGGGCCTTCGACCCGACAAGTCGCCCGACGAGGTCGTGCGCGAGAGTTGACGGCTCGCGAACCGGTGCGCCGACTCAGGCCCCGTCGACGCGCCCGAGCAGTTCGATCAACCGCCGTTCGCGATCGGCACCGGATGCCACGACGTCGCCGCGCTCGTAGGCGACGAGCACTCGCGGGTCGACGTAGCTGCCGCGGGCGATCGCCGGTGTGTTGCCGAGCACCTGCGACGCCTCCTCGATCGCCGTTCGGACCGCTGCCGTTCGGGCGCGGGCGGTGCCGGCCGGGCCGAGCTCCGCGAGCCGATCGGCCGCGGCGATCGTGCCGCGCAGGGTGCGGAAGTCCTTCGCGGTGAAGTCGCCGCCGGTGCGCTCGCGGATGTCGTCGTTCACGTCGACGGGAGCCACGGCGCGCATCGACCGTCCGCTCGACCACGCGTAGAGACGACTGGCCGACGAGCGTTCGCCGGTGCTCGCGATGAACGCGGCGAGCGAGGCATCCGCCACACGCAGGTCTTGCGCGATGCCGCCCTTCGCGCGGAACCGGAACCGCACCGTCTCGTCGTCCTCCAGCCTGGCGTTGCGCACCAGGAGCGTGGTCAGGCCGCGACTGCGGAAGCCCGCGAGCGATTCCTCCGAGCCGATGCGGATGCCGCCGAGGTCGAGCGTGCGGAACGCGGCAGCGAGCACCCGTTCGCGAGGCGACCCGTCGAGCGCGAGGTCGCGGACGGCGCTCCGCCGGGCCGCGGGCAGGGCCTCGGCGAGTGCGGTCATGCGCTGGAACTTCTCGGCGTCCTGCCGTTCCCGCCAGGCCGGGTGGTAGAGGTACTGACGTCGACCGGCGGCGTCCACCCCGACGGCGAGGATGTGGGCGTTCGCGGCATCCGAGATCCACACCTCCTGCCAGGCCGGCGGGATCGCGAGATCGGTGATGCGAGCTCGCTCGGCTCGGCTCGCGTCGCCGCCGGTGGTGTGCACGTACCCGAATCCGCGCCCGCGTCTCACCCGGGTGTAGCCGGGGGAGACGTAGGGCTCGACCCGCTTCAGGCGCGGCATCGGCGATGACCGGTCAGTGGTTGCGCCGTCACAGCCCGCGGCCGCCGGTGACCGGCAGTACCGCACCCGAGACGTACGACGCCTCGTCGGATGCGAGGTAGACGTAGGCCCCGGCGAGTTCGGCAGGTTGCCCGGCCCGACCGAGCGGCGTATTGTGCCCGAACTCCGGGAGCTTGTCGGGCCAGCCGGTCGTGGGGATCAGGGGCGTCCAGATCGGACCGGGAGCGACGGCGTTCACACGGATGCCGCGTGGCCCGAGTTCCTCCGCGAGGGCCTTCGTGAACGCCACCAACGCCGCCTTCGTCATCGCGTAGTCGACGAGCGCCGAGGAGGGGTCGAAGCCCTGGATCGAGGTCGTCGTGATGATGCTCGATCCGGCGTCCATGAGCGGCACGGCGGCGCGGGCGAGGAAGACCGGCGCGAAGAGGTTCACCCGCATCACGGTCTCGAAGTCGTCCGTCGGAATCGTGTCGATGCCGCCGCGTTCACGCTGGTGGGCGGCGTTCAGCACCAACAGGTCGAGTCCTCCGAACGCCTGATGGGTGCGGGCGACGAGTTCCTTGCAATGGGCCTCGTTGCGAAGGTCCCCCGAGAGCAGCAGCGGTTCGGACCCGGCGTCCGAGATCCACCTCGCGGTCTCGTCCGCGTCCTCCTGCTCGCTCGGCAGCGAGGCGATGGCGACCCGCGCGCCCTCGCGGGCGAAGGCGATCGCGACAGCTCGGCCGATGCCGGAGTCACCACCGGTGATGAGGGCGCGCCGACCCTCGAGACGCCGGCTGCCCCGATAGCTCTGTTCGCCGTGATCGGGCAGCGGGGACATCCGCTCGGTGAGGCCCGGCGGCTCCTGCTCCTGTCTCGGGAACGGATCGGTCGTGTGCTTCGTCGTCGGATCGATGAGCAGCTCATTGGTCAGACGGTCATAGGTCGGGCGGTCGTCGGTCATGGGACCTCCTCGCATCAACGGACACGGTACGCGTGGGCGGGAGTTCACGGGAGGGGATTGACAGGCGCGGGATGGTGTCCGACCGCCTGCCTCGCGGAGTCCGGGTAGCACGGGGCCGGAAGGATGGTCAACCCCTAGCAGCAGGTCGTCCCGGCGCAATAGCGTCGAGGGACGAGGCGTACCCCCGTCTCGAGGTTCTGCCCGTCGGGCCTGAACCACTCGCCGCACTCGTCGATCACGAGAGCGGAACACATGAAGGAGAGATCATGAACATCCTCGTCGCCATCATCGCCGTCGCCGCCGTCGTGCTGCTCATCACCGGTGGTGCCGTTCCGGCACTGAACTTCCTGATCTGGGTCGGCGTCGTGCTGGCGGTCATCGCGCTCATCGTGTTCCTCGTTCGCTTCATCGGCGGGAACCGCACGGTGTGACCCCGCGCAGCACTTCACCGGAACGGGCGGCCTTCGGGCCGCCCGTTCTGCGTGTCGAAGGCCTAAGCTGGACTCGTGGGAACCCTGTACTACGGCGACTCCGGCACCCCGATCGGCATCGAGGACCGCGCGCTCGCACATGTGAAAGTCGCCATCACGACGAAGCTCCGTCGGGGTGAGTCCTTCACGCTCTCCTGGCAGCACGCCGAAGACCAGCCGCGCGGCCGGAGCACCCTCTGGCTGCACCCCAGCATTCCGTTGCGATTCGTCTTCGACGAACCCGAGGCACCCGAACTCAGCCGGCAGTGGATCGAAGACCTGATGCGGTCGGCGAACAGCACGGGCGGCATCCGCCTCGTGCCCGAGCACCTCGACACCGATCCGATCCCCACCATCGCCGATCAGCCGGTGCAGGTCGGCGTCGACGTGCAGGAGGTCGAGTCCGGCAGCGAGACGCAGCCGGCCTGAGCCTCGCTCGAGGAAGGAGCCGCTATGGCGAACGAATCGCAGGGCGATCCGGAGCACTGGTGGCCGAAGTTGTCGATCGGTGCGAAGCACCGGTTGCTCGCCGATCTCGACGCGCTCATCGATGCGGAGACGGCTGCGGAGATCGAAGGACTCTGCGGCGTTCCGCCGGGCGATCGTCTCGACGCGGCCGCCCGGGCGTTCATCATCACGCAGATCGAGGCCGTCGACTGAGCGATGGCGCAGTGGCGGCGTTACTCCCCGTCGATCGGTTCGTTCTCCGTGGGCTCGGGTACGTTGACCAGCCCTCCGCTGCTGTTGGCCGAGAGCAGCAGTTGCTCGATCCAGAGCCGGTTCAGCGTGGGCTGGCGGTTGCCGCTGAAGACGAACTGCAGCGGCACCGACTCGTGGAGCCACATCGTGGTGCGGCCGCTGCCGTTCTCGACGCCGTGCTCCCACGTCATCGCGAAGCTCTCGGAGCGGCGGAGCTTGTTGAGGATCGCCACGCGCAGGTGGGCGAGGGTGCGATCGTCGATCTCGATCTCACGTGGTGACGCGTTGTAGATGAACTTGCCCATGCAGGAACTCTAGCCCGCCCTGAGGGCGCGCGTGACGACCGCTGCGCACCCTCACGCACCCGTCTCGTGATGGGGCGTCGCGACCGGCTTCGATTCAGGTGAACCGCGCTGTCTGAGATAGACCGATGCCCCGACGATCGCCGCGACGGCGAGGAACTCGCTCTGCCAGTTCTGCATCGACTCGAACCAGAACTGCGAGGTGCCGAGGTACTCGATGACGCCGACGGTCGGCAGCCCGTGCTGCGCCTGCTCTGCCGAGTACACCTCCGCACCGCCGACGGCGTGGAACCAGAACGAGAGGGCGAACAGCACGAAGAAGAAGATCGCGAGCGAGTTCTCGTAGAGCACGAGCCAGATGCCCCCGCGGCGCACCGGCCACGGGGTGCCGGGGCCGACCGCCGCGTGCCGCGGGTCCTCGTCCTGTGGGGTACGTTCGCCCATCGGCTTGGACTCCGAGGAACCCTTCTGGAAGAGGAAGATCGTGAGCACCACGTAGGCGCCCATCTGCAGGAACTCGGACTCCCAGTTCTCGAAGGTCGCCTCGATGAAGTGCCCCGAGCGAAAGTAGTCGCCGAAGGCGATGGCGGTTCCGCCGTGCTCCAACCGGTCGTCGGTGTACACCTGGTACCCGCTCACGGCCATGCCGACGAGGCAGAGCAGGAAGATCGCGAGGCAGACGAGGAGCAGTGCGTGCTCGTGCAGCCACCGTCCGGTGCGACTCCGCTCCCGGGAGATCGAGTCGGTTTCCACTCCGGGCATCGCGTCCCCTTCCCTGACTCGATGTTCACGCTGCGGCGCACGACGGGCAAGTGCTTGACACCGATCGCCGAGGCATCCGCTCGATTGTCGAGTTCTTGCGCTGCCTCACGTAGCATGACGGCATGTCGAGGAGACTCGCGGATGTCGCGCGCAAGGTCGGAGTCAGCGAAGCCACCGTCAGCCGGGTGCTGAACGGCAAGCCGGGCGTCTCGGCGTCGACCCGCGACGCGGTGCTCACCGCCCTCGACGTGCTCGGCTACGAGCGCCCGACGAAGCTCCGCGGCGAACGTGCCCGGCTCGTGGGCCTCGTCATGCCCGAGCTGCAGAACCCCATCTTCCCCGCGCTCGCCGAGGCGATCGGCGGGGGTCTCGCGCAGAACGGCTACACGCCGGTGCTCTGCATCCAGACGGCCGGCGGCATCTCCGAATCCGACTACGTCGAGCTGCTCCTGCACCAGCAGGTCTCGGGCGTGATCTTCGCGGGCGGGGCGTACGCCCAGGCCGAGGTGAACCACGACCACTACGCGCGGCTCCGCGAACTGAAGCTCCCGACGGTGCTCGTGAACGCCCCGATCGACGGCCTCGACTTCGCCACGGTCTCGTGCGACGACGCGACCTCGATGGAGCAGGCGTTCGGGCATCTCGTGCAGCTCGGGCACGGGCGCATCGGCATCCTGCTCGGCCCGAGCGACCACGTGCCATCGCAGCGCAAGCACGCGGCGGCGCTCCGCATGGCGGAGCGGCACGGCCTCGAACTCGGCGAAGATCGCATCGTGCACTCGCTCTACTCGCTCGAGTCGGGCCAGACGGCGGCGACGAAGCTGCTCGCCGCGGGCGTCACGGGCATCGTCTGCGCGAGCGACCCGATGGCGCTCGGCGCCGTGCGCGCGGTGCGCCGAGCCGGGCTCCGCGTGCCGGAGGACGTCTCGGTGATCGGCTACGACGACTCGGCGCTGATGAACTGCACCGAGCCGCCGCTGACCACCGTTCGGCAGCCGATCGAAGCGATGGGCAAGATGATCATCGAGCTGCTCATGCGCCAGATGTCGAGCGAGCGCGCGATCGGCGACGAGGTCTTCTTCGCGCCCGAGCTCGTCGTGCGCGGCTCGACCGCGCCGGCCAAGCGCTGACACGGGCTTCTCCGCCGCTTGCGCGGATCCGGCAAGCGGATGCCGCAATTCCACGCAAATCAACGCAAACTGATGTCGATTTGTTGAATAGTTGCATCATTCTGTTGCTCACATTACGTTGACGGTCATTGACGCCGTCGTCCTCTGTCGACACGGCGTGCCCAGCCCGTCGACACGAGGAGACGCACCGCGTGACCATGCACCTCACGGATGCCGCATCGGCGACCACGGCCGCCGCTGACGATGCGCCCGACCCGCTCTGGTGGCGGAGCGCGGTGATCTACCAGGTCTACGTGCGCAGCTTCGCCGACTCCGACGGCGACGGCACGGGCGACCTCCGCGGGGTGCGCAGCCGACTCGGCTACCTGAAGGAGCTCGGCGTCGACGCGCTCTGGTTCAACCCGTGGTACCCGTCACCGCTCGCCGACGGCGGCTACGACGTCAGCGACTACCGCGACATCCACCCGGCCTTCGGCAGCCTCGAAGACGCCGAGCTCCTCATCGCCGACGCGCTCGCCCTCGGCATCCGCACGATCATCGACGTCGTTCCGAACCACGTCTCGAGCGAGCACCCCTGGTTCCGGGCGGCGCTCGCCGCAGGACCGGGCTCGCCCGAGCGCGAGCGGTTCTGGTTCCACCCGGGCAAGGGGCCGAATGGCGACGAGATGCCCACCAACTGGGTGTCGAACTTCCAGGGCGACACGTGGACCCGGACGACGAACCCCGACGGCAGCCCGGGGGACTGGTACCTGCATCTCTTCACCCCCGAGCAGCCCGACCTGAACTGGAACCACCCCGACGTGCGCCGCGAGCACGAGGAGATCCTGCGGTTCTGGTTCGACCGCGGCGTCGCCGGCGTGCGCATCGACTCGGCGGGCCTGCTCATCAAGGACCCGGAGCTGCCCGAGGTGCCTGCCGAGCCCGCCCCCGGACAGCACCCCACCGAGGACCGCGACGAGGTGCACGAGGTCTATCGAGCATGGCGGCGCATCGCCGACTCGTACGAGGGCACCCGGGTGCTCGTCGGGGAGGTCTGGGTGCCGGATGCCTCCCGCTTCGCGGCCTACCTCCGCCCCGACGAGATGCACACCGCGTTCAACTTCGACTTCATGTCGCGCCCGTGGGATGCCGCGGAACTCCGCGGATCGATCGACCTGATGCTCGCCGCGCACGCCCCGGTCGGCGCCCCGAGCACGTGGGTGCTCTCGAACCACGACGTCACCCGGCCCGTCACCCGCTACGGCCGCGAGGACTCGGGCTTCGCCTTCGCGAGGAAGCGCTTCGACACCCCGACCGACCTCGAGCTCGGCGTGCGGCGCGCGCGTGCGGCGGCCCTGCTCACCGCGGCGCTGCCCGGATCGCTCTACCTCTACCAGGGCGACGAGCTCGGCCTCCCCGAGGCAGAGCTCCCGCGCGAGGTGCTCGAGGACCCGATGCACTTCCGCTCGGGCGGCGTCGACCCCGGTCGCGACGGATGCCGCGTGCCCCTGCCCTGGCGCGGCACCGAGGCGCCGTTCGGGTTCAGCCCCGCCGAAGCATCCGTCGCCCCCTGGTTGCCGCAGCCGGCCGACTGGGCCGCGCTCACGGTGCAGGCGCAGGAGGCGGACCCGGGCTCGATGCTCTGGCTCTACCGGCAGGCGCTGCGCCTGCGGCACCGCGAGGCGGCCCTCGGCGACGGGCCGATGACCTGGCTCGACGGCGACCCGCAGGTGCTCGCCTTCACCCGGGGCGAGACGTTCGCCAGCGTCACGAACCTCGGCGGCGAGCCCGTCGCGCTGCCCGACCACGAGAGCATCCTGCTCGCCAGCACCCCGCTCGTCGGCGGGCTGCTGCCACCCGACTCCACGGCCTGGCTCCATCGGAGCGCCTGACCGTCGAGGCCGCGGCGAGCGCCATGCCGCGGCACGCATCCAGCAATCACACCTGAACACAGCACCGAAAGGACTGGACAATGAAGTCACCACGCAAGGTCGTGATCGCCGGCATCGCCGCGTTCGCGATGGTCGGCGCCCTCGCCGCCTGCAGCTCGGGAGGCAGCGAGAGCGGCAAGACCGAGCTGCGGGTCGCGACGTTCCCGCCAGGGGCCGACGCCGCGGCGTACGAGGCGTTCGACGCACAGGAGAAGCAGTTCGAGAAGGCGAACCCCGACATCGACATCATCGGCGTCGAGTACGAGTGGGAGGGCCCGACGTTCGCCGTGCAGCTCGCCGGCGGCAGCCTGCCCGACGTCTTCACCGTGCCCTTCACCGACTCGAAGACCCTGCTCGAGAACGGCCAGCTCATGGACGTGACCGACGAGATCGAGGAGCTCGGCTACACCGACAGCTTCAACCCCGTGATCCTCGACGGCGTCACCGACGCCGACGGCCGCATCTTCGGGTTCCCGCGCCAGGCGTACGCCATGGGCCTGCACTACAACCGCACCCTGTTCGAGCAGGCCGGGCTCGACCCAGACAGCCCGCCCACCACGTGGGACGAGGTGCGCGAGGACGCGAAGGTCATCGCCGACGAGACCGGCAAGGCCGGCTACATGCAGATGACCCAGAACAACACGGGCGGCTGGCAGTTGACCGCGGCCACCGTCGCTCGCGGCGGCAGCACGCAGACCGACAACGGCGACGGCACCTACACGTCGACGATCGCGAACGACGGCACGAAGGCGTCGCTCGAGTTCCTGAAGGAACTGCGGTGGGAGGACGACTCGCTCGGGTCGAACTTCCTGCTCGACTGGGGCAGCATCAACCAGGAGTTCGCGGCCGGCAACATCGGCATGTACACGACCGGCTCCGACATCTACACGGCGCTCGTGCGCGACTTCTCGCTGAACCCCGATGACTACGGACTGACGGTCATCCCCATCGAGAACGACGGCGGCACCCTCGGCGGCGGCGACATCGCCGTCGTGAGCCCCACGGTCGACGACGAGACGAAGGCCGCGGCGATCACCTGGATCGACTGGTTCTACATGCAGAAGCTCCTCGACGAGGATGCGGCCGTGCTCGACGCGAAGACGCTCGCCGAGAGCGACCAGGCCGTCGGCACGCCCCTCCTCCCGGTGCTGAACCGCGAGGCCTACGAGCAGTCGCTCGTCTGGATCGAGCCCTACATCAACGTGCCGCGCGACCAGATGACCCCGTTCATCGACGGCATCTGGGAGCAGACGCCGGTGGGCGAGCCGAAGGGCAAGACGCAGGAGATCTACGCCCTGCTCGACCCGGTGGTGCAGGCCGTGCTCACCGATCAGAACGCCGACATCGACGCCCTGCTCGAGCAGGCCGACGCCGAGGCGCAGGCGCTGCTCGACGAGTAGCGCACTGAGCGGATGCCGCGGCGCGGGCCTTCCCCCGAACCGCCCGCGCCGCGGCATCCGCTCTCCCCGAGCACGAAGGACCCAGATGACCCTCACCGCGAAACCGCCCGCCGCGGCCCCGTCCGCAGGCGAGCCCGCCCCGCCCTCGACCCCCGCACCGCGCAGGCGCACGCGGAACCTCCGCACCTGGGTGCAGGGCGGCGGCCTCTCGACCCTCGCCTTCCTCGCGCCGATGCTCATCGTCTTCGCGATCTTCAGCTGGTCGCCGATCGTGCAGTCGATCGTCATGAGCTTCCAGCAGACGAACCTCCTCGACCCGCCCACCTGGGTCGGCCTCGACAACTTCGCCGCCGTGCTGAGCGACCCGCTGCTCGGCACCGCGATCCTCAACACGCTGTACTTCGCCGTGCTGGCGCTGCTCTTCGGGTTCCCGCTGCCGATCCTCGTCGCCGTGCTGATGAGCGAGGTGCGGCGCGGCAAGGGCTTCTACAGCGCACTCGCGTACCTGCCGGTCGTCGTGCCGCCGGTCGTCGCGGTGCTGCTCTGGAAGGTCTTCTACGACGCGAGCCCGACCGGGCTCTTCAACACGATCCTCGGCTGGTTCGGCATCCCGGCACAGCCGTGGCTGCAGTCATCCGCGACGGCGATGCCCTCGCTCGTGCTCGAGGCGACCTGGGCCGCAGCCGGCGGCTCGATCATCATCTACCTCGCCGCCCTGCTCGCCGTGCCGCCGGAGCTCTACGACGCGGCGGAGGTCGACGGCGCCTCGATCTGGAACAAGATCTGGCACGTCACACTGCCGCAGCTCCGCGGCATCCTGTTCATCATGCTGATCCTGCAGGTCATCGCGACCGCGCAGGTGTTCCTCGAGCCCTACCTCTTCACCGGCGGGGGGCCGAACAACGCGACCGTGACGATCCTGCTCCTCATCTACCGCTACGCCTTCCAGAACAGCCTCGGCGGCGACTACGGCGAGGCGACGGCCCTCAGCGTGATGCTCGCGGTCGTGCTCGCACTGCTCAGCTGGCTCTACTTCAAGCTCACGAACCGCTGGAGCACCTCATGACGACCACCCCGACCGCACGGGACATCCGGCTGCCCCGGCTCTCGCTGACGTCTCGAAAGGCGAAGCGCTTCGACGACGAATCGCGCGACCGCGGCATCGTCTCGGACTTCGACGGCAAGAAGCGCGGGGTCAGGCTCGGCATGGGCGGTGTGCACTTCGCGCTCTTCGTCGGCCTCGTCGTCGCCGGCCTCGGCCCGCTGCTCTGGCTCGCGAAGTCCGCGGTGACGCCGACGCAGGACACGCTGCGCCAGCCGCTCGCGCTCTGGCCGAACGGCATCGACTGGCAGAACCTGCAGTCGGCGTGGGTCGAGGTGCACATCGACCAGTTCTTCTGGAACACGATCGTGATCGCCGCCGGCTCCTGGTTCTTCCAGCTGCTCGTGGCGACGACCGCGGGCTTCGCGCTGTCGGTGCTGCGGCCGCGGTACGCGCCGATCCTGAACGGCGCGATCCTCGTCACGCTCTTCATCCCGGCCGTCGTGCTGCTCGTGCCGCTGTACCTCACGATCGTGAACCCGCCGCTGCTCGGCGAGGTGTCGCTGCTCAACAACTACCTCGCGGTGTGGCTGCCGGCGGCGGCGAACGCCTTCAACATCCTGCTCGTGAAGCGCTTCTTCGACGCGCTGCCGCGTGAGGTGTTCGAGGCGGCGAAGACCGATGGGGCGGGCCCGTTCCGCCTCTTCTGGTCGATCGTGCTGCCGATGTCGAAGCCCATCCTCGGCGTCGTGTCGGTGTTCGCGATCATCGCCGCGTGGAAGGACTTCCTCTGGCCGATGCTCGTGCTGCCGGACCCCGCCGTGCAGCCGCTCTCGGTGCGTCTGCCCGCCGTGCAGGGATCGATCGAGCTCGACGTGTTCCTCGCGGCGCTCGCGATCTCGACGCTCATCCCGGTCGTGCTGTTCCTCCTCTTCCAGGGGGTCTTCCTGCGGTCGGCGGGGCTCGGGGGAGCGGTCAAGGGCTGACGGCAGCGGATGCCGCGGCTCGCGCGGTGTCGCCGGTGCGGCGTACCGTGGGCTCGTGGAGCACCCCCGAGTCGTCGACCCGCGGCATCCGCTCGTCGAGCGCGTGCGCGCCGTGTGCCTCGCGCTGCCCGAAGCGGTCGAGGTCGAGGCGTGGGGCCGGCCGACGTTCCGCGCGGCGAAACCGATCTTCGTGCACGTGAGCGCCTCGATGGAGCGCCCGCTCTCGATCGTGCTGAAGACCGACCCCGACGAGCATCACGCGCTCGTGCAAGACGGGCGGTTCTTCGGCCCGCCCTACTACGACCGCGACCGCTGGGTCGGCGTCGACCTCGATCGGCCCGACACCGACTGGCGGCTTCTGGCCGAGCTCATCGAGACCTCGTACCGCCAGGTCGCGAACCGCCGCCAGCTCACGGCGCTCGACGCGCTGCGTCCCGAGCACGCCGACGGCTGAGCTGCGCCGGTCGTTCCGTCGCGAAGGCGGCGCCGGGTCGGTCGAGGCGGGGCGCTCGGAGTCGCGGCGGCGCTCGATTGGCGAGATCCGAGCGGGTGCGTTAGAGTTACGTGGTTGCCTGATCGCGAAGGAAGCGCAGGCGACATGACTGCGCCCGTAGCTCAACGGATAGAGCATCTGACTACGGATCAGAAGGTTGGGGGTTCGAATCCCTCCGGGCGCACACTGGTTGAGACAGTAAGAGAACGGCTCGCGAAAGCGGGCCGTTTTCGTTTTCTGGCGGTTCATCGGGGTTTCTTCCTCTCGTTCAATTAGGCCGGCGGTTTGTTGGCCATTTGGTCCGTTGAGCCGTTGGGCATTCGCCTGGGCTAGTGACAGCAACCGCGACAGCAACGGCGGCGGTCAGCCGGTTCTGGCGGTGCCGACGAGCGTCGCCCGGAAGCCCATCTCATCGAGCCTGCGCCACACCACAGACGGATCGACTGCAGCTCCATCGGGATCGCTGAGGAGCAGCACGAGGTTGCCGTCTGCATCGAGGGTCGGGTCCTTGAGGCGTCCGGCGATGCCCAGCGACTGCAGCGCGAAGAGAACGAAGGTCATCGCCGACCAGTACATCGCGATGCCCACGATGCCGGCTGCGTGAATCGAGATCTCGACGATCGGACCACCACGCCCTGTCTCGAGATTCCGCATGATGAGGTCAGCGTGCTCGAGCTCGTTGAAAACGGCGTCCTCGTCATCCATCGTGTTCCTCCGATCGCACCGTAGCGGCGACCTCTGTCAGCAGCTCATCCATCGCCGAGGCAGCGTTGGCAAGTGTCGTCGGCATCACGTGCGCGTAGAGATCGGTCGTGATGCTGAGCGTTGAATGCCCGAGAAGGTCCATGACCACGCGCGGCGGCACGCCTCGTTCGAAGAGCAGCGAGGCGCACGTGTGCCGCAGATCGTGGAATCGGATCCGCGGGACACCGGCCGCCAGGATGAGGGCCTCGAAGTCTCGGCGCAGGTTGCTCGGTTCGATCGGGGTTCCGAGTGACGTGGTGAAGACGAGATCGAGCGCGTTCGTCCGATCAGTGCCCTGCAGTTCGGCAGTCTGCGAGGCGCGATGCAGCTCGAGTGACCGCGCGGCGGATTCCGGGATCGGAACACTGCGACGAGATCGTGCCGACTTCGGCGGTCCGAAGACGCGGCCATGATCCGAACCGAGTCGCTGCATCGTCTGCCGAATATGAAGCAGACGCGCGTCGAGATCGACATCTGACCAGCGGAGGCCGAGCAGCTCACCGCGTCGCAGCCCGACTGAGTAGGCGAGTTCGAACAGCGAATGAAGCCGATGCCCGACTGAGATCGTGCGGAACTGTGCGACCTCCTCCCCAGACCATGGCCGGCGTTCAGATTTCTCCAGGCGTGGTGGACGCACGAGCGTTCCGACGTTCCGGGAGACGATCTCTTCCCGCATCGCCTCCGACAGCATCGAGCGGAGCACTGCGTGCGTCAGCTGAGTGGTTCTTGCCGACACCCCAGTTGCCTGTACAGCCAGATGGAGCTTGCGTACATGAGCCGGGGTGAGGCGCTCGAGGCGAACGTCCCCGAGGCTCGGAATGATGTACTTCCGCAGCACCCACCCGTAGTTCGAAAGCGTGGCAGGCCTCAGCGTCGCAGCTCCATTGGTGAGCCAGTGAGTTGAGTAAGTGTCGACGGTCCAGCTCGAACCGGCCATCGGCACGCCGCGTTCGGTGTTGGCAATCAGCTCGCGGAGCTTGGCGTTGACCTCAGCGCGGGTTCGTCCGTACACCTCCTTGCGGACGCGTGCACCGTCGGGCCGCAGGACATAGCTCGATCCCACCCAGCGGCCGTCTTTGCGTTGATAGACGCTTCCTTCGCCGTTCGCGCGCTTGCTCATCGGACGGTACTCGCCTGAGTGAGTCGTTCGGCATACTCCCGAACAGCAATCACCGGGATCCGCCGCGATCGACCGATCTTCACGCTCGCGATCGCGTTGAGTCGCATCAGGTCGTACACGGTCGAACGGCCGATGCCCAGCGCGTCGGCGACCTCCTCGGGGGTCAGCATCAGCTTTTCCATCTCATCACCTCTCTTCGTTGTTGGTTGGCTTGTTACTGCGGCGGCTATCTCGCCACTCGCGAGCGGCAGCGGCGGATTCTGCGGCGAGGGCGGCGTCTCCAGCTGACAGCCAGCCCATGCCGGCGAAGCTCCACTGGCTGACGACGAGCGTCGTTTCCTCAGCGTCGGCAGAAGCCGGATCGATGACGGTGGGCGTCTGGGAGCGCTTGCGCTGCCAGTCCCGACGCGCCGAGCGCAGGCGGCCGAGCGTCGTCGAGTAGCGGCGCGATTTGGTGGAGAAGTGGCCTCGGAAGCCGAGCATCGACTCCCAGCGACCGAGTAGGCGGTAGTCACTCTCATCATCGAGAGCGGCGATTCGACCAGCGTCGGCAACGATCCGTCGAATCGTCGAGATGTGGGGCCTTGCCGTGCCTGAGGCTCCGGCCGACAGGTCTTCGGTCGCCTTGGTGGCGTACTTGGCGATGTAGGCGGCGACAGCGCGGTCAGTCAGTCGTCCATCCTCCGTCTCGACCTGTCGGTAGACCGGCCTGGCATCGCATTGGGAACCCCACCGGAGCGACCGCGCTGTCAGCTCGCCGGGAAGCGGAGCAGCGACGACCTCAACACCTCGGGCAGCACGGCGCGCAAGATCTGCGAGCTGGTCGGCGGAGGTGGGCACGAGAGGCGAAGGGAAGGGATCGAGCTCAGTACCATCACCGTCGAGGCGGATGAGCGCGTGGAAGTGAACGACGCCGCGCCGTTGAAATTCTGCGACCTTCGCGAACTGCACTCGCACGAGCTTCCTGGCCGATGACTCGCTCACACCGAGAGAGGCCGCAAGTTCGCGGCGCAGCCGAATGATGAAGCGCCGCCAGAGTTCGGGCGCGTGCCATTGCCACGTGATGTGCGATTCGTAGTCGTAGCACTCGACGCACAGGGGCTCGCCAACGGCGGGGGAGTCGTGGTCGTGAATGGACATGCACCATGTGGGCCGGCCGTGGGAACACAGCTTGCGTGCACGGGGGCGACAGCGCGCGGAACCTTGACCCGGCTTCTTCGCGGCATGAACGGCACCGAAGGAAGGCGCGGTGAGCGTGACGAAGGCAAGGGGATGCTCGCCGACCGAGTCGGGAACACCCTTTGATCCACCGGCTGCACCCGCGACGACGAGGTGCCACATGTCCGCTTTGTATTCGTAGCTGCACGATGGGCAGCGAGCTGCGCGCCGGTTGCCGCAGCGAACATAGGTGATGCCATCGGGCTCAGCGGTCGACGAGTAGTGGGCGATCTGGTCGCCGGTGCGTGCATCGAATGTTGATGTCGTGCCGACGAGCCGAACCGGCTGCGCGCAGAATCCCGTGCTCGAGGCCTGGTTCATCCAGCGCTCGAAGTCGGGCCGGCGCAGCCGGTTCGTCACCTCGTCGATGTAGGCCATGTCAGTTCAGGTCAACCAGGGCCGTGCAGGGCACGACATCGAGTCGAGCCGCGAAGTGTGCTTCGTGTTCGTGGAATCGGCAGGCGCGCTGCTCGTCTCCCTCTCGTTCCTGTGCGGAGTTCCACGCCTCGATCTGCCAGTCCTCGCAGCTCGCATCGGCAACGACGAGAGTGTCGTCGAGCCCCGGAACCCGCCGGCTGTCCAGAAGGCTGGCTTGGTCCGCGCCCAGCTTGAGGTTGCAGAAGTCGTAGCGAGCTTTGTCGTAACCCGCCGAATAGGAGGTGGACCCGGCGTCGTAGGTGTTGCTCCCGACCGCATGGCCGGCCATGAAGACCCCTGCTGCGAGCGCGAGCGCTGCGGGAGCCGCAAGCATCGCGAGCCGACGTTTCGTATTCATTCTTCTTCTCCTTTCGTGGTGCGCCGTGAACGACGCGACCGTGAAGCCGAGGCGGGTTCTGCCGCGGCGGGTTCTGGGACGACGATGGGGATCTGCTCGGGCGCTGCGAAGTCACGTGCAGCGTCGCGGATCATCTCGTCCGTCACGATGCCGGCGCGTACACGGACGGGATCGCTGCCGTCTTCTGGAACCACGAACCCGACTCCCGGCATGGTCGGAGGAATGTGATGGCAGAGGGCGCCCTTCTCGCGCATGCCCTCACCGAGGACCATTGCGGTCTCCATCGCATCCCGGAGACGCAGTCCGATCGTCTGCGTGAAGAGTCCGCGAGCGGGCAGCGTCTCCTTCCGGGGATCCTGCAGGCATGCGAACACGGTGTAGCCGACCGCGCGGCCTTGCGAACACAGCAGCGCAATCGCATTGTTCGCTCGACGCATAAGGTCGCGGTCGGCTTGGTAGGCGGTGAGCGCTGCCATCTCGTCGATCAGCACCACGACGTGCGGACTCTCGAGAGATGCCGCGTGCTGTCTCGTGTTACCCGAAAGCTCGAGTGCCCGAGCCTGCATCGCAGCGACTGCTTCCTCGAGGAGCTGGACGGCCGATTCAGGGGTGCGAGCGAAACGGGTGAGCAGTTCCGTCCCCATCCCGAGCTCCATTGCCGACTTGAGGTCGATACCGTGCACCTGCACGAGACCAGACCTGATGGAAGGTGCGAGACCGAGGATGAGGCCCCACACGAGCGAAGCCTTGCCAGACCCAGACGAGCCGGCCACGAGAGTTTGGGGACCAAGCCGCATCGTCCAGAGCGCCCCGTCCTCGCGAAGGCCGAGCGGGATCGCTCGAAGCTCTGCGCCTTCCGAAATCTCGACGATGAACGGCTCTTCGAGCGGGTCGTGGAAGGCGACCATCACGGATGTCCCGGCTGATGACGATGAGACCGAGACGCGACGTGCGCCGAGATTCTGTGCGATCGCGTCAGCGTTGAGTGCGAGCTGCTCACGAGTCATTCCCAGCGGGATGCTCACGGTCATCCAGAGAACGTCGGGTCCCCACGAGTAGCGGGTGAATTCCGGAGCCACGCGAGGTCCGTTCGTGACCTGGACCGAACAGCCCAGCCGAATCATGAGCTCCGGCCACGCGCCACTGAGCCATTGGATGTAGTTGGCGTTCCTGCGATGGCGCTGGTGGTCGTCCAGTGTCAGGCCGTGGCGATAGCGGCGGAACAGGTGAACCACGACCCACCCGGCCGCCATGACCCCGAGGGCGAGCGTGACTTCGGTGATCCAACCGACGAGGACAACCGCGACCGTGTAGATCACGGAGAGGGCGCGATGACGCGACCAGGTATCTGCCAGCGCTTGACCCCACCACCGAAGCTCGCCCCCGAGGTCGACGGACATCACTCGCCCCGCTTGGCTGCGATCGCTGGCTTCATGTCGGTGGCACGAAGGGAGAACGCGACGCGTGGGCGGCCGCCACCTTCCTTCACGTAGGGCGTCACCGAGAGACCGTCGAAGACGACGGGCCGGAACGGCAGGCCGTTCATCTCCGGCGGCGGGGTCGGTTCCACGGCCGAGGCGATCTTGACGCTGACCTCGCCCTGACCCTTGCGGGCTTCCGGATCGGCGTCGATGACACGCACGGTCCACATCGGCTTGCCGCTGACCTTGTCGTGCTGCTGGCCCGCCTGCTGACCATCCTCGGTCCAGTCGATGACGCGCTCGACTTCGCCGACCATGAATGCGCCGGCCGGAAAGAACGCCCCGAAGTCCACCGGGATTGCTGACTTGATTGCCATGTTCGTACTCCTCTGTATTCGTCCACCGGGTACTGATGTACGCCTTGGCGACAGCTTTTCACCAAAGTTAAAACATGTCAAGAACTGGAAAAGCAGTTCTCCCATTTAGCTAGCTATTCGCTGGTAGATTGACGGCGAGCAGATGGAGCATTCGATGGCAGACTCAGCGCAGTCGGCGGGCGGTGCCGGCCGGCCTGAAAAGCAGGGCTGGGGCGTCATTCCTGGGCCGGTCCATCGGCTCCTGGTGCGGCTGACTGAAAAGGCCCGCGCAATCGCAGACGGCCAAGATGTCAGCGAATGGCCGCCGGCTGATACGCCCTCAGACTTCGATCCGTACTTTCGCAAGACGTTGGCAGCCACCCAGGCGCTGCATGAGACAACGACAGATTTGCGGTCGCTGGTCTCGGCTTGGGCGCACAAGTACCACCAGCCGAAGCCAAACTTCAGCGATCTAGCACGAGCCCAAGGCGCTACTCCGCAGGGCCTCTACAAGCGCTACAAGCAATCAACGCGGGATGCGATCGATGAATTGCTCTCTGACGAACCACAGATCGCGGTGATTCTAGATGCGTTCCCAAGCCTCCGGCTCGTAGACCTCCGAGGTCTGAGTACTCCAATTGACCGTGCCCTCCGAGATGCACACGCCAGGATTACGTCAGCCTCAGCGTCTTCGCCCTATGAGGATCGCTTGGCACACGTGCTCGAAGTGCTTGAGGCTGTTGCAGCCGTCAACGGGCTCAAGCCCGACATGCAGCAGGTTCACGACCTGCTCGTCGAAGTTGACATCGAGCCCACTGACGAGAACATTGCGTCTATCCGCGAAGGACTGCTGAACGGCACTTCGCAGAGCTAGTTCGGCGAATCGCGGAGAGTCAGTGCGCAAGTTGCGCTCAAAGAGACTGCTCGCTTTCGCGTGCGATCAAGTATCACTGAGATCCGAACGCTCTTGCTTTGTGCTTTCACTGCAACGGCGCAACACCCCGACCTGTCCTCCACCACAGGGTTAACCACGTCTTCAAGCGGTTCAGCTCGGGTCGTCGACGGATCGGCTCCTCTCCCGTAATGTCATCGGTGTGGTAAGCGAAAAGGTCCGCATCTCGGCAGTCGATCTCTTTTGTGGCGCAGGGGGGTTGTCGCAAGGACTCCTAGAGGCTGGCATCCAGGTGGTCGCTGGTATCGACATTGACCCTGCTTGCGCCTTTCCCTTCGAGTCGAATATCGAAGCGCCTTTCATTGAGATGGATGTTCGTAACTTGACGGCTGCGCATCTTGAACCGCTCTGGTCCGAAGGCTCTATCCGACTGTTGGCGGGATGCGCCCCGTGTCAGCCCTTCTCCCCGTATCGGCGGGGGATAGACACATCGAAGGAGGCGCAATGGCCCCTTCTTCGAGAGTTCGCGCGGCTAGTCGAAGAGGTGCGGCCCGAACTGGTAACGATGGAAAACGTGGCCCGGATCGGTACCTCCGCGATCTTTGCTGAGTTCGTTGACGACCTCAAGGGGCTCGGCTACGAAGTGAGCTGGCAGAGCTGTTATGGACCACGATTTGGGCTCCCGCAACACAGACGTCGACTGGTCTTGATTGCCTCTCTAGTCGGAAGAATTGAGGTGCCCAACGGTGACCTGGAACAAGGTTCCTACCGCACCGTCCGTGATGCGATTGGAAGCCTGCCTGCGCTTGAGTCTGGCGGCAAAGACGCAAACGACCGTCTACATGTCGCACGCCGGCTTTCGCCAATCAACATGCAGAGAATCGCAGCGTCTGTACCTGGAGGAACTTGGGAAGACTGGCCCGAGGAACTCCGCGCAGATTGCCACCGTCGAGCCACAGGGGCATCGTTCAAGAATGTTTATGCGCGCATGGAGTGGGATCAGCCGTCACCCACGATCACGACGCTCGCGCATAACTTCGGCGCCGGGCGATTCGGGCATCCTGAGCAGGACCGGCCCATCAGTCTTCGCGAAGCCGCGCTACTTCAGGGATTTCCTCGGGACTACAAGCTTGTGAGCGATGCCCGCCGAGTAAGTGCGGCTGAAATCGGTCGCCTCATCGGAAACGCAGTTCCGCCGCCAATTGCAAAGGCCGTCGGCGAGACCATTCTTAGCAATGTGAACGGGGTACCTGTTTGAGCGAGGCAACAGAACCGATGTACACGATGACGGTCGAATTGTCCGTCCTTGAGTCACTTGGCATCAACCTCTACAGCAACGCGGCGGCGGTGCTTTCAGAACTAGTAGCTAACGCGTACGACGCGGATGCCGGGGAGGTGAATATCACCTGGCAGCCGCGCGCAGTTCTGGAGACTCCAAGCGATGGGGACTCCGAGAGCGATCCGGAGAAGCCAGAATCAGCGCTCCAGGAGGTCCTCGTTTCCGACGACGGGTGCGGCATGACTGTGGCGGAGCTGAACGAAAGGTTCCTTACGGCCGGGTATAAGAAGCGAGATCATGAAGGCACGCTGTCGCCGATCTGGAATCGCCCGTTCATGGGTCGCAAAGGCATCGGCAAGCTTTCGGTCTTCTCTCTGGCGCAGACGGTGGAAGTCTTCAGCACGACGGCGAATGAAGAATCGAACGGGTTGCGAATCGTCGTATCTGACCTTGAGCAGGCGATTCGTGACCAGAAGGATTACCACCCCGAATCAGTGGATGTGCCAGCCGCGTATCGAAAGCGCGGCACCACACTCGTGCTCAGCGATCTCAAGAAAAAACGATCCTCGCTGACTGCGATGGCTCTTCGTAAGCGCTTGGCTCGTCGCTTTGACGTGCTCGACACGCGTCCAGCAGCCGAAGGTGGCTTCCGAATCGTCGTCAATCAAAAGCCGATCACCTGGGCTGACCGTCAAGAACTTAAGAGGCTTGAGTTCATATGGGAGTTCGGAACGAAGACGATTCCGGATGAGTACCTGCCACCAGACTGCGTGCGGTTCGTTCTCCCCTCCAGTTACGTTGATGACGAAAAGGGATGGAAAGTTACGGGTTGGATCGGAACGACAAAGAAACCGACAGATCTCGTGGACGACAAGGACGCTGGTTCGCTAAAGAACATCATCGTTCTCGCACGCAAGCGCCCCATTCAAGAGGGCATCATCGAGAAACTTGACTTCAGCCGACTTTTTGGCAACTACGTCACTGGTCAGATTGAAGCGGACTTTCTCGACCTGGACGATCCAGACTATGACGATATTGCGACGAGCGACCGACAGCGTCTGATCGAGGATGATGAGCGAGTCGTCGCGCTCCAAGAGTTTCTGCGTCGAGCATTCGTAATTGCAGCCGATCAGTGGAGTGATGCGAGGCCAAAGAAGGAGGCGAAGGACACGCTAAAGAGCTACCCTCGCCTCCAAGAATGGCTCGATGAACGGCCGGACTGGCAGAAGGATGCCGCGCAAAAGATGATCGGTACGATCGCTAGCCTCGACTTCGAGAAGCATGAGGCAGAGGACCGTGCTGCCCTCTTACGGTCGGGCGTTCTCGCGTTCGAACGCGTAGGGCTTCGGCAGTCAGCAGAGGACCTCACAAAGTTGGGTGACCTCACAGCTGCTGATCTACTTCCGCTTCTCGGACAACAAGATGCATACGAGGCAGGGCTTTGGGTGGACATCCTGCGATCCCGAGTGGGAGCAATCGAGCAGCTTCGCGGCCTCACCAATGCCGACGAGAAGGAAGTAGTCCTTCAAAAGCACCTCTTTAACCACCTTTGGCTGGTTGACCCTTCGTGGGAACGGGCGACGGGCAGCGAGACGATGGAAGAGAATCTCCGAAAGATCGAGGAGGGAGTGTTCGCCACCGATGACGAGGGGAAGGAGATCTTTGGCCGGATCGACATCCGCTACGCAACTCTCTCCGGCCGCCATGTGATTGTGGAACTCAAGCGCTATTCGGTGCGTACAGACGTCACTGTGCTCGCCGAGCAAGGTACGAAGTACGTGAACGCTCTGTCCAGCGTCCTCAGCAAGCAGAACCGCGAGAACGAGATCGCAAAGATCGAGGTCATTTTCGTCCTCGGCGACCATCCGGGGGTGAAGGGAAAGGCCCTGAAGTCAGCCGAAGAGTATCGCCGTCTCGTGCTGGATCCAATCAATGGCAGCTACCAGCTCTACGACGAGCTCATTGAAAATGCTCGCAACCAGTATCAGGACTACCTCGACGCCAGCGCGGTAGCGAAGAAGCTGGACGGGTTAATCGAATCACTGCATGTGTTGGATGCCGACGATGACGCCGCGGAAGACGCGGTGTCAGCCGATGAAGAAGAAGACCGCGCTCATTCGTGAGAACTTTCTTTACTCGTTCAAGCGCCGGCCGCAAGCGGCCGGCGGCCCAGCGGGTTGCGGTGCGTCCGGTCCTCGCTTCGCTGCGGTCCGGGCGCTCCTCACCCACTGGTACGAGGAGCGCCGTATAACGAACTGCAAATTTCGTTATACGGCTTGATAGATCGGTATACGCAGCGAAGCGGCCAGCATCTGAGCTGACCGCTTCGGGAGCCTGGACTTCCGGACTACGAGCGCACCGATAAGTGCCAGTTCGGGGGAGCCTCCCAAAGCTCGTAGAGCGATCGCTCGAGCTTTGCGAGCGATGGCACGTCGCCGTCTTCACGCCAGCATTCAGTCACCCCGCGCAAGTGTCGGATCGTGGTGGCCCGCTCACGTTTCGATCCCCGAAGCACGAGAACCGTTGCCTCGAGGAGCTGCGCGACTGGGCGGTTGGCTACCTCGATCACCTCGACAACGCGGCGCGTACCCGTAGCGAGTCTCGAGAGCCGGCCTGTCGTCGATCGGGTGACTCCAACTTTGTGCAGCCCCTCGTCCATGATGTTGATGATGTACACCAGGTGGGGGCTCCACTTCTCAACCTTGGAGACGTCAGGCTTACGTTGCAGGCTATCGATCGAGACGCCGATCATGTCCCCGTATCCGTGCATGCCGTTGATCAGGATTGGGCCCGCGCGCTCACTCATCGATCTGCATCCTGACAGCTACCGCCACAGCAACGCGAGGGCGTCTGCTGATGTCCGAACCACATCGCGCGGATTCTGTCCCGCGCAGAATCGTAAGTGATGGACGACCGTGGACGCCGTGACTCTGACTACGGATCAGAAGGTTGGGGGTTCGAATCCCTCCGGGCGCACTCTGGTTGAGACAGAGAGAGAACGGCTCGCGAAAGCGGGCCGTTCTTGTTTTCCCGGACACCTCGCTCCACTGTGCACGTGCTTCATGGCCGCCCGCAGTTTGCTGAGAGTCTGCTGGGTATAGGCGTGGGGGACGCAACTCCGGGATGACTCGGTCGCAGGGCGCCGGTTAGGCTCGCGAACACATCTGATTCTGGGGATCGAGAGTTCGGATATGAGGGGTGCGTTCGCCGGGGTCGCTCCGGAGTCGTCGAATCGGATCCTCGTCGTGCCGACGCGTGCGACGGGCGCCGGCACCGCCGGACGTGTGGGGCACGTTCGGCTCGGAGTCGTACGCTCGCGTCGGTTGGCCGCTCACATGCGACGTGTCTACGCCCTGCTGATCGCCGTGGCGGTGTCGATCGTGTTGTATCGCGCCCTCGACCCCCGGTTCTCGGCGACGAGCGGCTCCCACGTGATCGACGTCGTCTGGGTGGTGCCGGCGCTCGCCGGCGGGGCGGCGGTCGGCGCGGGCCTCGTGGTGGCATCGGCGTCGAACCACGCGCTCGCGCGGCTCGCGCGCCTCGGGCTGCCGGCGCTGCGCGCCGAGTGGCGGGCGATCGCCAACGGACTGACCTGGGCGGCGATCGCGCTGCTCGCCGTGCACTTCACCGCCTCGGCGTTCGACGGCCTCCCCGGTGGGCACGAGTTGTACGGCGTGCTCCTCGGCGTCGTGTTCGGTGTCGGAACGTTCCGCCTGCACCATCGCGCGATCGAGCACGAGGCGTACCGCACCTTCAACCTCGTGGCGATGCTGCTCGCCGCCGGCAGTCTCGCGAGCATGAGCATCACCCCCACCGGCGAGTGGTGGACGCGCAACTTCAGCACCCTGGGCACCTCGAACGACCTGGCGGCCGCGTGCTTCAACGTCGCGATCATCATGTCGGGCTTCGGCATGGCGGGCCTCTCGGCGATGCTCACCCGCGCGCTCGCGCACGGGCCGTTCGCGCTCCGGCCGGTCGGGCGCACCGTGATGCGCCTGCTCATCGCGCTCGTCGGGTTCAGCCTCATGGGCGTCGGACTCGTGCCGATCGACACCGACACCGACCTGCACAACACGTTCGCCGTCGGCGCCGCAGCGGCATTCGCGCTGCTCTGCCTCGGTATCCAGCTCTTCGCACCGCGGGTTCCCCGCTGGTTCGCCCGGTTCTCGTATCTCGCGCTCACGGTGGAGGCGGCCGCGATGGTCGCCTACGACGGGCTCGGCCTCTTCAACCTGACCGTGTTCGAACTCGTGGCGTTCACGCTCGTGTTCGCCTGGTTGATCGCGCTCGTGGTGGCAACCGTGCACGAGCACGGAGAGGGCAAGTCGGATGCCGCGGTGCCCGTGCGGCGCATCCGCCGCTGCATGTCACGGCCCGTCGGTGCGGCGCGCGGCGCACCCGAACCGCTCGCCGTCGTTCGAGCCGCCCGGCCCGACGCTGCGGTGCGTGCGCGCACGCTCACCGTGGCCGTCCGCACGCCCTGCGCCGGGCGACGGCGCCACGTCGTACCCGCCCGAACCGTGCGATTGAGCGCGGCGGCGACGCCTGCGGCGACCGCGCCGCGACGGCGGGGCCTGCGCCGGTCGCGGCGCGTCCGCCGCGACGGTCGAGTAGAGTCGCGCCATGGCCACCGACATCGTCGAGATCGTCCGCAACGATGACCGTCACCGCTACGACCTGACGTTCGGGGGCGAGCGTGCGGGTTTCGCGCAGTACCGACTCGAAGACGGCGCGATCGTCTTCACGCACACCGTGGTGCTGCCCGAGTTCGAGGGCCGCGGCCTCGGCAGCAAGCTCGCCAGGACCGCGCTCGACGACGCCGTCGCCCGCGGTGAGCGCATCGTGCCCGAATGCCCGTTCATCGCCGCCTACCTTCGTCGACACGAGGAGTACGAGGCATCCGTCGACTGGCCCTGACCGTCGGCACCCGCGTGCCCGAGCCGTTGCCGCAGCGGCCGGCGTGGAAGCGTTCTCACCCCCCAATCGGGGCAGTATCCAGCGGGCATCCCTGCGGCTACGATTCGAGCAGACCCGAGTCGACCCCCGTGCCGACCTGCCCGCGCTGACCCCCGCGAGCAGCGCGATGGAGCATTCCTCCGATCGCCGGGACAAGCTCGCCGGGCTCAGTTCGGGTCGCTCGGCGGGAGTGGTCTCCAAGGAGACCGCGGTGGGGCGGGAGGTAGGGTTCCCGCCCCGCCGTCCCGTGTGCGAGCGCCGAGCCGTCAGGTCCGGTCAGGAGCGGTCTGCTGCCGCGAGTCCCTGGATGAAGAGGGTCTGCGCGGCGATCATCCGCTCGATCTCACCGGGGTCGACGGACTCGTCGGACGCGTGGATGCGCGACTGAGCGGTGTCCTCGGCGCCCCAGAGCACGATCGCCGAACCCGGGGCGACCTTCTGCAGTGAAGCCACGAGCGGGATGGATGCGCCGCTGCCGATCGATTCCACGGGCGCGCCGTAGGCCGCTTCGAGTGCCGCCGAGGCGGCGACGATCGCCGGATGCGAGGCGTCGACGGCGAACGGATGCCCCGTCTTCACCTTCTCGACCTCGACCTCGCAGTTCCACGGTCGCTGGGCGCGGAGGTGCGCCATGAGCGCGTCGAGCTGCGCGTCGGCGTCGGCGCCGGGCACGATGCGCATCGAGAGCTTCGCGGTCACGGAGGGCAGCAGCACGTTCGAGGCCTCGGCGGTGTTCGGCAGGTCCATGCCGAGCACGGTCACCGACGGCTTCGCCCAGATGCGGTCGGAGAGCGAGCCCGTGCCGAGGAACTCCACCCCGGGCAGCACGGCCGAGCCCTCGCGGTAGACGTCCTCCTCCATGTCGGCACCGCTCCAGTGGCCACTGTCGACGCCGGGGATGACGGTGTCGCCGTGCTCGTCGTGCAGCGTGTCGAGGATGCGGATCATCGCCGTCATGGCGTCGGGCGCCGCGCCGCCGAACATGCCCGAGTGCACGGGGTTGCCGAGGGTGCGCACGGTGACCGTGCACGCGACATCCCCTCGAAGGGCGGTCGTGAGGCCCGGCCGGCCAACGCGCTGCGGGCCGATGTCGGCGATGACGTAGGCGTCGGCGGCGAAGAGATCGGGGTTCGCCTCGACGAACGCCTCGAGGTGGGAGATCGTCTCCTCCTCGCCCTCGACGAGGATCTTCACCCGGCACGGCCGGTCGGCTCCGAGCAGCTTCAGGGTGCCGTAGTGGATGACGAGGCCCGACTTGTCGTCGGCGGCCCCGCGGCCGTAGATGCGCCCGTCGTCCTTGGTCACCGGCTCGAACGGCTCGGTCGACCAGCCCTGGCTCCCGGCGGCCGGCTGCACGTCGTAGTGGGCGTAGAGCAGCACGGTCGGCGAGCCCTCGGGGCCCGGCAGATCCGCGTAGACGCACGGGTAGCCGTCGGGCACGTCGAGCAGCTTCACGCCCGCGGCACCTGCCGCTTCGAAGAGCTCGACGACGGCCGCCCCCATGCGGTGCACGGGCTCGGGGTCGAACCCAGGGAACGCGACGGATGGGATGCGCACGAGCGTCTCGAGGCGCTCGAGCACCTCGGGCATCAACTGCGCTGCGGCGGACTTCACGTCGTCGGCGTCGGTCATGGGTTCCTCCTCGGCTGGATGGTAGGGAAGCTTCGGGCGCCGGTCGTCGTGACTCGGCGCCGAGTCAGGCGGGGACGACGAGCTGGATCAGCAGGCCCGCCCCGACGACGGCGACCCACGACACGAGCATCGGGATCGTGAACGAGTGCCAGACCGGCACCTGGGTCAGCTTCGTCGACCCCGTCAGGTCGGTCTCGACGGCGGCGATCTGCGAGCCGTTGGCCGGGAACAGCCAGACGCCGATGAGCGACGGCCACATCGCGGTGATGACGCCCGGGGCGAGCCCGGCGGCGAGGGCGATCGGGATCATCGTGTTCGTCGTCGCCGACTGGCTCGTGGTGAGGCCGCAGACGATGAAGAGCGCCACGGCCAGGAGCAGCGGGTTGGCCTCGATCATCGCGCCGAGCGGCTCGATGATCGTCTCCTCGTTGGCGGAGATGAAGGTGTCGGCCATCCAGGCGATGCCGAACAGTGCGACCGCGGCGACGAAGCCGGCCCGCAGCAGGGGCTGTTCGACCACCAGCGACGGCTTCACCTTGCGCACGAGGATGATGACGAGGGCCACCGTGAACATGATCATCTCGATGATGGTCGACATGCCGAGCGGCACGAGCTCGCCGGTCTCATCGGGGAAGGCGGGGCGCAGGCCCGGGAAGAGGCCGAGCAGCACGATCAGCAGGGTGCCGGTGACGAAGATCCACGCCGCGGTCGCGCCGCCCGGGGGCACGGGGTGCTCGATGCGTGCGGGCGGCACGTCTGCCGCGGCATCCGAACCGCCGGTCGCCGTCGCCGTGCCGGTGCCGCCTGCCGCGACCGGTGCGCCGCCGCCGACCTTGGCCGCGTAGCGGGCCTGCAGCGCGGCGGGCACCTCGACGGTGCCGTCGGCGACCCGCTTCAGGAACACCGGGTCGTCGAGCAGGTCCTTGCCCACGCGCTGCTGCACGAGGGAGGTGACGATGCAGGCGACGATCGCCGCGGGCACCGTGATGAGGAGGATCTGCGGCAGTCCGTAACCGGTGCCGTCCATGAGCACGAGGTAGGCCGCCATTGCCGCTGACACCGGGCTGGCGGTGATGCCGAGGCCCGAGGTGACCGTCGAAGCGGCGAGGGCCCGCTCCGGTCGCTGCCCATTGCGGTACGCCGTCTCGTAGATCACGGGGATCAGTGCGAAGAAGATGTTCGAGGTGCCCGAGAGCACGGTGAAGACGAACGCCACGAGCGGCGCGACGTAGGTGAGCCGCTTCGGATTGCGCTGGATGATCTTCGACGCGATCGCCACGAGATAGTCGATGCCGCCGGCCGCCTGCATCGCCGACGACGCCGTGATCACCGCGATGATGATGAAGAACGCGTCGATCGGGATGGCGCCCGGTGGCAGTTGGAAGACGAACACGAGGATCACGGTGCCGACGACGCCCCACAGGCCCAGGCCGATGCCGCCGGTTCGGACACCGAGCACGATCGCGCCGATGACGATGCAGGCTTGCAGGATGACGAGCACGATGTCCATGACTTCCCCCCAGGAACCCAGCCAGACCCACTGTCTGAGCTGAGAGTAACGCCGTGGAGAGCCGCTCGTCTATACCGAGTTTTCGCGCACGAATCCGCGGATCGGCCGGCTGTCAGGCCCGGTCGAGTTCGGGGCGCAGCCGATTGCAGAGGTCGGCGAGTGTTCGGAGTTCGTCTTCGGACAGGCTGTCGCCGAACTGGCGATTGATCGCGTCCATGTGCGTGATCGCGACCCGGCGGAAGAGGTCGAAGCCCTCGTCGGTGATCGCGACGATCGTGCCGCGACCGTCGCGCGGATCGGGCAGCTTCGCGACGAGCCCTCGGGCGGTGAGGCGATCGACGAGCCGGCTCACGCTCGGCTGGGTGATGAGCACGTTGTGGTTCAGATCCTTGAGGCGCAGGCGCCGACCCGGCGCGCGGGTGATGTTGAAGAGCACGTCGTACTCGTTGAGCGAGATGACGTCGCTGGGGAACTCGGCCGCGAGAGCGCGCATGATCGAGACCTGCGCACGGAACAGCGATTCCCAAGCGGCCACCGTGATCGCGCGATCTGCCATGCGGGGTCCTTCCGATTGTGGGCTGATCCCACAATAGGGAACCGCAGCAGGAATCGGGTGCGGGGTGGGAGGACGGTTGAGGGTCGGTCGCAGAGGCTGGCGACCGACCCTCTCCCTTGCACCAAGAGTGTCCTGCAATCACATTCCGCGCCGCCTGCCACAGCAAACAAGCGGCGCAGTTCCGAATATATAACGGATCGGTAACAGGCGCTAGTTATCGTTCCGTTATTTTTCGAACCAGTTCGTGATGGAGATGTAGGGCGATGCGGAGCCGTCTCCGGCATCGTGATTGATGGCGACGGATGTCCCATCCAGGGCGATGCCTTCCAGCACCGGCTCGTCGAATACGAGTTCACTGATCATCCGGCTGCCATCGCGGTCTGAGATGATCAGTCGCCGCCCGCGCCCCTGGAACTCGAAATCCGTTCCGACGAGTCGTCCCGCGTCGTCGGGGCCGATGAGCCGGCGCATCCCGATGTTCGCGCCGCGTCGAGTGACGGCCAACGTGGTGGGATCGAGCATCGCGATCACGCCTTCCGGCTCCACTCTGGCATGGCGTTCAGGGTCGAGCCCGTGCGGGTTGTGCCAAGCATGTCGCGTGCCGGAGACGACGGCGATGCGATCACCGAGGTCGATCGCGTCGATCCCGATCGGGACGCCGATTCCGCCGCCCCGCACGAGGCGGTTGTCCGCGCCGAGTGTTCGGCCGTGTCCGTCCGCGAAGCTCAGGAGCATGCGGTGCTCACCGCGTCGGTGCACGAAGTCGGGGCGGTCGAAACGCAATCTGCCGATCACCTCCATGCGTTCGAGCGACACGATCGCAGACGTCGCCGCGAAACGCTGCACGAGCAGGACCGTGTCCTCGTCGAGGCGCAGCGGGCGGGACGCCTCGACGCCGAGTCCTTTCGTCAGCGTGCGTCGCACGGTCGATGTCGCGACGTCGAACTCGTGAACCCCGTGCGTGCAGATGAGCCACGCACGATCGCCGGCCTCGGAGACGACGACGTCTCGAAGTTGCCCCCGGATACCCTTGCGGACCGTCACCGCCCCGCTTCGAGGATCGATGACGGCAAGGCGCACCGCAGCGGTTCCCTCGATCCAAGTGGTGACGAGGGTGGCGTCGGGAAGGCGGCGAAGGTGCGAGGGGTAGGCAGGGTGCGGATCTGCCCGGCGCGGCAGATCCACGCGCTGTACGGAGAAGCCCAGCGGCATCCGACCTCCCTCGTCGAGGTCAGCGTAGCGCCGTGGATCCGATCAAGGACTGCAAGCAGCCTCAGTACAGGTCGGGGGAGGGCGTCGACGCCTGGCGGATCGAGACATCCGCGTGGCGGTCGAAGCGGTAGCCGACGCCGCGAACGGTGCGCACGATGTCCTGGTAGTGCGCGAGCTTCGAGCGCAGGCGACGCACGTGCACGTCGATGGTGCGCTCGCTCGGGGCCTCGTCGTCGGCGTCCCACAGGTTGTCGATGAGCTCGTGGCGGTCGATCGTGCGGCCCTCGCGCAACACGAGGTACTGCAGCAGCTCGAACTCCTTGTAGGTGAGGCCGGCGGCCTCGCCGTCGAGCAGCACGCGCTTGCGCGAGATGTCGATGATCACGCCGTTGGGGTGCCGGTCGGCATCGTCGCGGACGCCCTGACCCTCGCGCTGCTTGGCGAGCGCCGCCGGGTCCTGCAGGGCGAGCCGAACGACGTCGACGTCGCGGCCGCCGGCTCCTTCGGGCGCCAAGGCCACCGCGGCGTACGTCTCGGCGGAGGGGGACACCTCGGCGGTGAGTGCGCGCAGCGCCTCGACGATGCGGTGGAGGGTCGTGCCGTCGGAGAGGGCCTTGGCCTCATCGATGCCGACGTAGAGCACGAAGCCGCGCGCTTCGGTGCCCTCGGGCACGGCGCGGACCCGCGGGCCGCGGGCAGTCGACGCGGACTCGGCCGACGCTGCGGCGCCGGACTGGGCGACCTCGGTGGGCACGGAGCGGAGCGGCACCGACACCTGCGCCGGCGCTGCGGCGAGCGACGGTGCGGTGCGGGCCTGGACGGTGCGGATGGGAGCGGGTGCGAGTGCGAGAGACATGACGGAGAATCCTTGCGTGAAGGGTGCAGCGACGGACCCCTGGAGTCGGGGTCGGAGCGAATGGCCGTTCGGCCGGGCGAACCCCCGGATGCGGCGGGTTCAGAGGAGTCGGCGTCGATCTGGGTGCGGATCGGCTGCGGAACTCGGCGGTGGGGTCGCGGTCAGCGGCACATTCGACAACACATGGCTGCACGTGCCGGCATCATCATGCCGGTCGTCCTGAGAGCGCCGTGGGCGGTCAGGTTGCGTGCGGTGTCTGTCATGAGCGTCAGTCAAACCGATCACCGAGCATGTGTCAATTCGTGACCGTCGCGTGACGGGGTGTGACATCGCACGCGGTGCGCGATGCCGAGAGGCATCCGGCAGGATCAGTCAGCCCATCGCAATGCCTGCAAGATTCTGCGATGAATACGCAGTTTCAGAAATGATCCGCGTCGGATTCTCGCCCCGGCGTGTCGAGGCTCGAAGATCCTTCGGTGAACGGGATTCGCGGCGGCGCTTATACCGTGCCGTACAGGCGATCGCCCGCGTCGCCGAGACCGGGCACGATGTACCCGAGTTCGTTCAGGCGCTCGTCGACGGCGCCGAGCACGACGGACACCTCGCCGCGACCCTCCATCGCCTGCTCGACCGCCGCGAGGCCCTCGGGTGCCGCGAGGATGCAGATCGCCGTGACATCCGTCGCCCCGCGCTTCAGCAGGAACTCGATCGCCGCGATGAGCGAGCCGCCCGTGGCGAGCATCGGGTCGAGCACGAAGCACTGGCGGTCGCTGAGGTCGTCGGGCAGGCGCTCGGCGTAGGTCGTGGGCTCGAGCGTCTCTTCGTTGCGCGCCATGCCCAGGAAGCCGACTTCGGCCGTGGGCACGAGCTTCACCATGCCCTCGAGCATGCCGAGCCCCGCGCGGAGGATCGGCACGATGAGCGGCTTCGGGTCGGCGATGCGCACGCCCGTGGTGGGGGAGACCGGCGTCTCGATGTCGACCGGCTCGACCCGCACGCCGCGGGTGCCCTCGTAGGCGAGCAGGGTCATGAGCTCTTCGACGAGCGAGCGGAACACCGGCGACGGGGTGTTCTTGTCGCGGAGCACCGTCAGCTTGTGGGTGATGAGCGGGTGGTCGGCAACGTGGACTCGCATAGGCTCGATTCTAGTTCGGGAGGATCGTCGCGCGGAGGGGGGAGATCGTGGAGCTGCCGCAGCACCGGGATTGGATGCGCCTCGCGCTCGCCGAGGCGGCCCAGGCGCCCGCGACGCGCGATGTGCCGGTTGGGGCGATCGTGGTCGACGCCGCCGGGGAGGTCATCGCCGCGCGTCGCAACGAGCGCGAGCTGCACGGTGATCCGACGGCCCACGCCGAGCTCCTGGTGCTCCGGTCGGCCGCGGAGGTCACGGGCGACTGGAGGCTGACCGACTGCACGCTCGTCGTCACGCTGGAACCCTGCGTCATGTGCGCCGGGGCGATCCTCGCTGCCCGCATCCCGACGGTCGTGTTCGGTGCCTGGGACGAGAAGGCGGGCGCCGCCGGCTCGCTCTACGACGTGCTGCGCGACCGCAGGCTCAACCACCGGGTCGAGGTGTTCGCCGGCGTCGAGGCGGAGGCCGCGGCGCGATTGCTGCTCGACTTCTTCGAGGACCCGCTCAGGCGCTCGTGAGGCGAGTGGATATCGCGGCGCGACGGCTGCTCGACGTCTTCGAGGACCCGCTCAGGCGCTGAGGCCCGCCGAGAGACGCCGGAAGTTCTGCACGGCCCGCTCGGCCGGTGAGCCCGGCCCGAGCTCGGGGTCATCCGTCTCAGCCCAGGCCTCGAGCGCGATGCGGATCGCATCGGTGGCCGCGGCAGCGACGAGTCGCGCGGTCGTCTCGTCGACCGACGGCCCGCCGAGCTCGAGGATGACGCCGCGCAGCTTCGTCTCGGACTCGCGGTTGACCCGGTACCAGACGTTCATGAGCGCGGGGTCGTCGGCGCCGGCGCGCAGGAGGCCACGGGTCCAGTGCACGCCCTCGACCTCGGCGTCGGGGGGCGTGAGGGCTTCGGCGATGGTCCGCTCGACCGCGGTGAGCAGGTCGACCGAGCGATCGGATGCTGCGAGCAGTGCGCGCCAGTGCTCGGCGCCGACCGAGAGGAGGGGGGCGACCGCATCCTCCTTGGTGCGGAAGTACCGGTAGAAGGTGCGCAGTGCCACGCCACCGGCGGCAGCGATCTCCTCGGCGGTCGTCGCGTCGGGGCCGCGATCGGTGAAGAGGCGGGCGGCGGCGCGGGCGAGCTCGAGCTGGGTCGCGGCCTTGCGGCGTTCGGTCAGCGTCGGGGGTTTCTCTTCCACGTTCGAAGCGTACGCGATGATGACGACAACGTGGCGCTCATCGCCACACTGGCACAACGTGCCACTGTGGCGTAGCGTGTAGTACATCTTCCCGATCATCGAAAGGTCACCAGTCATGAACCGTTACGAAGGACGCCGCGCGATCGTCACCGGCGGAGGCTCCGGCATCGGCCAGGCCACCGTGCTGCGCATGCTCGCCGAGGGCGGCAACGTCGTCGCCGCCGATGTGAGCGAGGCCGGCCTCGCCGACACCGTGGCGAAGGCCGGCGCCGCCGCCGACCGCCTCACGACGGTCGTCGTGAACATCTCCGACGAGGCATCCGTGCGCGAGGGCGTCGCGGCCGCCGTGCAGGCGCTCGGCGGGCTCGACGTGCTCGTCAACGCCGCCGGCATCCTCCGCTCCTCGCACACCCACGAGACCACGCTCGAGCAGTTCCAGCAGGTCATCAACGTGAACCTCGTCGGCACGTTCCTCATGATCCGCGAGTCGATCCCCGCCCTCCTCGTGGGCAACGGCTCCGCAGTCGTGAACTTCAGCTCGACGTCGGCCGCCTTCGCGCACCCGTACATGTCGGCCTACGCGGCCAGCAAGGGCGGCGTGCAGTCGATGACCCACGCGCTCGCCGCCGAGTACGGCAAGCAGGGCATCCGCTTCAACTCGGTGCAGCCGGGCTCGATCTCGTCGGGCATGACCGACGGCAGCGGCGAGAGCAAGCAGAGCCAGGGCCCGGGCCTGCCCGCCGACGCCGACTTCAGCCTCTTCATGAAGCTCACCCCGGCGATCGCGCAGGGCATGGCCAGCCCCGAGACCGTCGCCGGCGTCGTCGCGATGCTCGCGAGCGAAGACGGTGCGTTCATCACCGGCACCGAGGTGCGCATCGACGGCGGCACGCACTTCTAGTCGCCACTCAGCACCGGGCACCTCACGAGGTGGTGCGAGCCGGCCCCGCTCAGGCGGAGACGTCGGTTCGCGCCACCTCGTCGTCGTTCACAGGGCGGCCGGTGGACCGCGCTGCGAGCCCTTCGAGGTACTCGCCGAGCAGCCGAGCGGATGCCTCCTGCGCGAGCGGCCCGAACGACGCGCGCTCCTCGCGCAGCTGCTCGCGGCTGAGGCCGTACTCGGGCAGCTCGTCGCCCCACTCCTGCAGCCACTCCTCGTGGATCTCGTCGGTGACCTCGGGGTGGAACTGTACCGCGAGCAGCCACTCGCCCTTCGCGAACGCCTGGTTCTCGTAGGCGCCCGACGAGGCGAGCCGTTCGACGCCCTCGGGCAGCTCGAAGGTGTCGCCGTGCCACTGCACCGTCGGCACCCCGGCGAAGTGCCGCACGGGCGAGTTCGCCCCGGCCTCGGTCGGCTCGACGGTCAGCCAGCCGACTTCCTTCCGCGGGCCCTTGAAGACCTCGGCGCCGAGCGAGCTGGCGAGCAACTGCGCGCCGAGGCACACGCCGAAGATCGGCGCCTCGGCGTCGATGCGGGTGCGGAGCAGTGCGATCTCGTCGGCGAGGTACGGATACAAGTCGATCTCGTAGGCTCCCTCGTCGCCGCCGAGCACCACGACGAGGTCGGGCGCGAGGGCGTCGAGTGCAGAGACATCCGTCGACGGAGCGTCGACCGTGACGATCTCGTAGCCGTGCGCCTCGAGCGTTGGGCCGAGGTTGCCGAGGCCGATCGCGGAGTCGTGGCGCAGCACCAGGGCGGTGCCACGGGCAGCCGTCACTCGAGGCCCTTGATGACGATGGCGTCGGTGGGCGGTGCAGGCTGGTTCGGCTCGACGTAGACGTCGGGTTCGATGTAGATGGCGCGCGCCGACGGCACCGCGTCGCGGATGCGCTGCTCGATCACGTTGGTCGCCACCGCCACCTCGAGCAGGCGCTGGTCGGCTGCGAACCCGAGCTTCGCGGCGATGAGCAGCTCGTCGGGGCCGAGGTAGAGGGTCTTCATGTGGATGATGCGCTCGGCCTCGGGGCCGGCGAGGATCGCCTGCTCGATGCGGGCCAGGTCGTCGTCGTTGGCGCCCTCGCCGACGAGGAGCGACTTCGTCTCGATGCCGAGCACGATCGCCACGAGCACGAGGAGGGTACCGATCATGAGGGTGCCGATGGCGTCGAAGACCGGGTTGCCGGTGAGCACCGTGAGACCGACGGCGATGAACGCGAAGACGAGGCCGATGAGTGCCGCGACGTCTTCGAGCAGCACGACGGGCAGCTCGGGCGCCTTCGCCCGGCGCACGAACTGCACCCAGCTCTGGCGACCGCGGATGTGGTTCGACTCCTTGACCGCGGTGCGCAGCGAGAACGACTCGAGCACGATCGCGATCGAGAGCACGAGGAGCGGCAGCCAGGCGTTCTCGAGCTCGTGGGGGTGCGTCAGCTTGTCGACGCCCTCGTAGATCGAGAAGATGCCGCCGACCGAGAACAGGATGATCGAGACGACGAAGGCGTACACGTACCGCTCGCGGCCGTAGCCGAAGGGGTGCTCCTTGTCGGCGGCCTTCTTCGCCTTGCGGCCGCCGAGGATCAGCAGCAGCTGGTTGCCGGCGTCGGCGACCGAGTGCACACCCTCGGCGAGCATCGAGGCGGAACCCGAGAAGAACCACGCGATGAACTTCGTCAGGGCGATGCCCGTATTGGCGAGGAACGCCGCGATGATTGCCTTGGTGCCGCCCGATGCGCTCATGCAGCAATCCTAAAGGCGGATGATCGGCTGCATTCGCGTCGAGCCCGAAGCGCTCATGAAGCAACCCCGAAGGGGACGTGCCGGGACGAATCGTCTGCGCGAGGCCACAGCATCAGGTCCCGAATCTAGGATGGGTCGCATGAGTGCCGAGGCCCCCGTCAGACTGCCCGCGATCGCGTTCCTGGGGGCCGGTTCGATGGCCCGCGCCATCCTCACCGGCCTGTTGCAGCCGGGCATCGAGGTCGACGGCGGCATCCGCGCCACGAACCGCAGCGCCGAGAAGGCGGCCGAGCTCGCGGCGCTTCCGGGGGTCGTCGCGTACGCCACCGAGACGGATGCCGCGGCCAACCGCACGGCCGTCGCCGGCGCGAAGCTCGTGGTCGTCGCCGTGAAGCCCGCGATGGTGCCCGCGCTCCTCGAGGAGATCGCCGACGCGCTCGAGCCCGGTGCGATCGTCGTGAGCGTCGCGGCCGGCGTCACGGTCGCGACCTTCGAGTCGCTGCTGCCCGAGTCGGTCGCGGTGATCCGTTCGATGCCGAACACGCCGGCCGTGGTCGGCCGCGCCGTCACCGGCATCTCGGCCGGTACCCGATCGAGCGACGACGACCTCGCGCTCGCCGTGGCGCTCTTCGAGACCGTCGGCGAGGTGCTCCTCGTGCCCGAGGGGCAGATCGACGCGCTCTCGACGATCTCGGGCTCTGGCCCGGCCTACGTCTTCTACCTGATCGAGCAGCTGACGGCCGCGGCGATCGACAAGGGCTTCACCCCCGAGCAGGCGGCCGTCATGGTCGAGGGCACGTTCCGCGGGGCGAGCGAACTGCTCGCCGCGTCCGACGACGGGCCCGCCGAGCTGCGCCGCCGCGTCACGAGCCCCAAGGGCACCACCGAGCGTGCCGTCGCCGTGCTCGAGGAGGCCGGGTTGAAGCAGACCTTCGACCGCGCCACCGACGCCGCGCTGGCCCGCGCGCGAGAGCTGGCCGCGGGTTGAGCACGTCCGCGGGGTGAGGAGACGCGCCGGCGCCGTCTCCGGAACCGGCCCCGAGCACTGAGGCTCGAGGGCCGGATTCCGGTGGCTCGCTTCGTTGTCTCCTCGCCCCGCGGTGGGCCCTACAGTGCCGTGGGCACTTCGCGGGTTCGTGCCCTGACCAGCGACTTCGCGACTCGCACACTGGCGACGATCACCAGCATGGCGCCGACGGCGCTGATGCCCATGGTGAGTCCGGCGACCAGTGCGTCGGGGTGTTCGCGGGTGAGCGTCGGGTGGGCGGCGAGTTCACTCTCGAAACCGGCTGCGAAGCCGATCATGAACAGCCAGGTCGCGACGACCATCGTCGCGAGGAATGTTGGGATCCTCTTCATGTCGCCTCCTTTGGCGTGACCTGCCAGTATAGCCCACGCGCAAGGAAATGCCTGAACCGGGCCGGTTTCGAAACGCGGGCACGGGGCGGTGGCTGCCGAAGTGACTTCCCCTGGGGGGTGGGCTATGGTCATCGGAAGCCCGCCAGCTGATGAAGGGAAGCGAGCCCAGCATGTCCGAGAAGAACGCCCGCGGAAACACCGCCAAGAAGCAAGCCCAGCTCTCGTTGAAAGAGAAGCGAGCACTGAAGCGCGAGAAGGCCGAAGACGGCATCGTCAAGCCGCGCAAGCGCTGACGCCGAGGCGGCCGGGCGCGAGCAACCGGGCGCTCGGCCGCCGACTCGGGCCTCGAGGTCAGACCCGTTCGAGCAGCACCATGACCTCGAAGTGCGTCGTCTGCGGGAACATGTCGAACACCCGGCCGCGCACCGGCCGCAGTGACGGCATCGCCTCGAGGTCGCGTGCGAGCGAGGACGCGTTGCAGCTCGAGTAGAGCACGTGACGCACGTCGGATGCCTCGAGCCATCCGCTGAGCTCGCGGCCGATGCCCCGCCGGGGCGGGTTCACGATCACGAGGTCGGGGGCAGTCTCGGCGCCGAGGGCGAAGGCCGTGGCGTCGCCGGACTCGAACCGCACACGTGAGAGCGCGGCATCCGTTCGGCTGAGTTCTGCGCTGGCCACGGCCTCGACGCTCGTCTCGATGCCGGTGACGGATGCCGCGGCATCCGCGATGTGCAGGGCGAAGCCGCCGACGCCCGAGTAGAGGTCCCACGCCGAGTCGGGCGCGAGCCCGCGCACCCAGTCGCGCGCCTCGATGTAGAGCGCCTCGGCGATCTCGGTGTTCGTCTGGAAGAAGCTCTGCGGCCGCAGGTGCATGGTCACGTCGCCGAGTCGCATCGGCAGCGTCTCGTTCTCGGTGAAGACGATCTCGTGCTCGCCCTCGAGCACGGCCTTGTGCTCGGGCAGCACGTTCGCGGTGACCACGCGGGCGTTCGGCAGCTGTTCGAGGAGCCACGGCAGGTGCTTGCGGATGCGGCCCACCGGCTCGGTCGAGCGCACGACGAAGCGGATCATGAGCTCGCCGTCGGGCGATTCGGTGAGGATCAGGTGCTTGAGCTCGCCGGTGCGGCTCGGCACGTCGTAGGGCGTGAGCCCGGCGCGCGTGATGAACGCGGCGATCACCGGGAAGGCCGCCCGGTGGCCGGGGGAGCAGATGCCGCAGGCCTCGAGGTTGATGCCGTGGCCGTCGGCATCGAGGATGCCGATGGTGGGGGCCGCCGTCGTGCCGCCGATCACCATCTTCGCCTTGTTGCGGTAGCCGTCTTCGCGGCTGCCGATCGGCGCCAGCCAGTCGAGGCCGTCGTGGGCCCGCAGGAGGTCTTCGGCGTGCCGCTGCTTGTCGGCGAGCTGCCGCTCGTAGGGCTGCCCCATGAGCGAGCACGACCGGCAGCGCCCGGCGTCGAAGTAGGAGCAGTCCACGGGTTCCAGCGTAGGCGCGGATACGGGTCGAGCTGCCCTGGGCTGTGGGCCGAGCCTGCCGAAACCGGCCTGGGGCTGTGGGTCGAGCCTGCCGAAACCGGCCTGGGGCTACGTTGTTCACGTGCCTGCCGACGACGACCGACCCCGTGCCCCGATTTCACGCGTGCCCGGCGATCTCGTGCGCGTGCGCGCGATGAAGTGGCCCGAGCAGCCGCACTGGGAGTTCGACGGGCGCTGGCTCGGCTCCGACGAGCACGGCGACTGGGTCGGGTTCCCCGCGGGCACCCGGTTCGAGCGACCGGGGCATGGTTTCACCGCGACGTGGGACTCGGTCACGCTCTTCCCGCGCGCGGGCTGGGCGGCCGCGTTCAACACGGGGCATCCGCGGGGGCTCGGCATCTACGTCGACATCGCGACGGTTCCCGTGTGGCGAGCGGATGCGTCGGGGTCGACGCTCTCCTACGTGGACCTCGATCTCGACGTCGTCGAGCGCGCCGGGGCGCCGGCGTTCATCGAGGACGAAGACGAGTTCGCCGAGCACGCGGTGGAGTTCGGATATCCGCCCGAGGTCGTGGCGCGCGCGCGTGCCGATGCCGATGCCGTGCTGGCGGCGGTGCAGCGGCGCGAGGCGCCGTTCGACGGGGCGACGGCTGCGGGGTGGCTTGCGCAGTTGGTGCGTCTCGGTTGATCGCCGGAGCAGCGGTCACGCGCGGAGTCACGACGGTGGGGCGGCCGCCTCCGCCCAACGAAGCCACTTCGCCTCGATCGCGGCGGGAAGGTCGACGCCCTGGCTGCGAGCCAGGAGGAGGAGGTGAGCGAGCACGTCGGCGCATTCGTTCCCGAATGCCTCGCGCTTCTCCTCCTCGCTCAAGCCGCGGTCGCGCCCCATGCCCTTCAGATCCACGAACGCCTGAGTGAGTTCGCCGACCTCCTCCTGCAGCTTGAGCATGAACCATTCGTCCGTGCGGTTCAGGTCGAACTTCGCGGCATAGGTGCGCGATACCGACTCGACGGCATCTTCGACGGCATGAAGTTCCATGAGGGAGAGGGTAACCGTTCTGCCTCGAACTACTCGAATCTCTCTTCCATTTTTGGCGAACATTTGGTGTGATACTCTCGAATATTTCTTCCATTCTCGGCCCGTTCCGCGGTAGAATGAGGCATGCCCGATGCGACCGCCGCACTCACCGAGTTGCGGTCGGCGTGCTCCGAAGTCGACGACATCTGGGCGCAGGCATTGCCGGGTGGATCGATCGAAGCGGAGCGCGACGTTCGCGCCATGAGCGGTGATGGTCTGGTGCGGGTGACGGAGTCGCTGGCCGAGCTGGAGCGTCGCGTGCAGGCGTTGCAGACCAAGTGCGCCGCTGAGCTCGCGCGTCGCTCTCGCATGGGCGGCGATGACGATGTCGCGCGCCGCCACGGCTACGCCTCGCCCGCGCGTCTGATCGCGTCGGTCACCGGCGGCAGGTTCAGCGACGCGGCCAAGCTCGTGGCAGTAGGGGAGGCGACCGCGTCGCGTGCCTCGTTCACCGGCGAGACGCTGCCGGCACGGCATCCGCATCTGGCCTTCGGTCTGGAGAACGGCACGCTGTGCGTCGATGCTGCCGACACGATCCGTCGGTTCCTCGACGGCGTCGCCGTGCGTGCCGACCGAATCGAACTCGGTGACGCCGAGCGGTTCCTCGTCGAGCGGGCGCCGCTGGTCGGCGTCGACGGGCTCACCAGGCTGGTCAAGCAGCTGCAGGCGCGACTCGACCCCGACGGGGTGAAGCCGCGCGAAGACGAGCTGCGTTCGCAGCGGGGCCTGCGCATCTGGGAGGATCGCGCCGGCATGATCCAACTGCAGGGTGCGTTCGACCCGGCGAACGGTGCGCCGATCAAGCTCGCGGTCGAGGCGCTCGTCAGCGCGGAGCTGCACCGGGCGCGCGATGCGAAGCGCGGCTTCGGCGTGTCGGTCGATGGTGAGCACGCCCGCGCCGATGGCGAGCCCGATGTGCTCGGCGAGCCCGATGAGATCTTCGACGAGCAGCGCACGATCGCGCAGATGAATGCCGATGCCCTCGCCGACATCGCCCGACTCTCGCTCGGGGCGAAGCAGGCGCCAGCGGTGCTCAGGCAGGCCACGGTGGTCGCGCGCATCGACGCTGACTCGCTCGTCACCGGTCAGGGTCATGCCACGATCGACGGCATCGATCAGCCGATCTCGGTCGCGACCGTGCGTGAGCTGGCGATGTCGGCCGGCATCAGCCCGCTGTTGCTCGATCACCGCTCCGAGCCGCTCGAGCTCGGCCGCGCGGCCCGACTCTTCACGCCCGCGCAGAAGCTGGCTCTGGTCGAGCGTGACGGCGGTTGCGCCTGGCCGGCGTGCAACAGGCCGCCATCGCACACGCAGGCGCATCACATCAGGTGGTGGAAGCGTCATCGCGGCCGCACCGACATCGGCAACGGCATCATGTTGTGCTCGCACCATCATCACCGCGTGCATGACGACGGCTGGGTCATCACGGTGCGCGATGCGCAGACGTGGTTCACCCCTCCGGTGCATCTCGATCCGCAGCAGCGACCACGCCCCGGCAATCGGCGACGAGTGCCGAGGTATGGAGCGAGCGGTGCACCCGTGGCGCCCGTGGCTCGAGTGGCCAGGGTCGCTGCGGCCTGACCCGCCGCGGCGGGCTGACCTCAGGCGCCGGTGGCGTCGACCGCCCCCGGCTCGAAGCGATACCCCATGCCGGGCTCCGTGAGGAAGAACCGCGGCTCCGACGGCGTCGGCTCGAGCTTTCGCCGCAGCTGCGCGACGTAGAGGCGCAGGTACCCGGCGTCGTTCGCATGGAATGGCCCCCATACCTCGCTCAGCAGCATCTGCCGGGTGAGGAGCTTGCCCGGGTTCTTGAGGAACAGCTCGAGCAGCCGCCACTCGGTCGGCGTCAGGCGCACGGATGTCGCGTGCCCCGAGGCATCCGTCGACCTGATGGTCTTGGCGGCGAGGTCGACGGTGAGGGCGCCGATCGCGTAGGCCGCGGCATCCGCTTCGCCGCTCGTCGACCGGGCACGCGCGCGGATGCGTGCGAGGAGCTCATCCATCGCAAAGGGCTTCGTCACGTAGTCGTCGGCGCCGGCGTCGAGCGCGTCGACCTTCTCGGCGGAGTCGGTGCGACCCGAGAGCACGAGAATCGGCACCTTCGACCACGCGCGCACGGCCCGGATGACGTCGAGGCCGTCGACGCGAGGCATGCCGAGGTCGAGGAGGATCAGGTCGGGGTGCGCGTTCGCGGCCAGGTCGATCGCCTCGGCGCCGTCGCGAGCGGCGACGACCTCGTAGCCGCGCGCGACGAGCGTGATGCGCAGCGCGCGCTGCAGCTGGTCGTCGTCGTCGGCGAGGAGGATCCTCATCGCAGCTCCTCGGTGGTCGGCGTGCTCGGGGCGGAGGGCAGGGTGACGACCATGGTCAGGCCGCCGCCGGGGGTGTCCTCGACCTCCAGTGTGCCGTCCATTCCCTCGACGAAGCCCTTCGACAGGGCGAGTCCGAGCCCGAGGCCGGTGTCGTTGTCGGTGTCGCCGAGGCGCTGGAACGGGGTGAACACCTCGTCGCGGCGTTCGACGGGGATGCCGGGGCCGCGGTCGACGACGCGCAGCTCGGTGCGGCCCTGGAACGAGCTCGCGGCGAGACGCACGCGCTCGTCGTCGGGGCTGTGCCGCACGGCGTTCGCGAGCAGGTTGACCACGACGCGCTGCAGCAGCACGCCGTCGGCGAGCACCGGCACGAGGTCGTCGGCGAGGTCGAGCTCGATGTCGCCCGGCCCGAGTGCGAGCTCGTCGAGGGCGGGCAGGACGACATCGGCGACTTCGGTCGGGGCGAGGGTGACCGCGAGCGCCCCGGCCTGCACCCGGCTCACGTCGAGCAGGTTGGTGACGAGCTCGGCGAGGGCGTCGAGGCTCTCGGAGGCGGTCGCGAGAAGTTCCTCCCGTTGGGCGACCGGCAGCTCGACCTCGCGTGAGCGCAGGGCGCTGATCGCCGCCGACGCCGAGGTGAGCGGGCGCCGCAGGTCGTGGCCGACGGCGGCGAGCAGGGCCGAGCGCACACGATCGGTTTCGACGAGGGCGTCGGCCGCCGATGCGGCGGTCGCGAGCGCGCCGTGCTCGATCGCGGCATCCATCTGGGTCGCGATGACCTGCAACAGGCGGCGCTCGGATGCCTCGAGGTCCTGCCCGTGCAGTTCGAGCACGCCGCGACTGCCGATGGGGATCTCGGTGACCCGGTCGTCGCGCGTCGGCTCGCCGTCGGCCACCCGGGGCTCGCCGTCGACGAGGAGGCGCACGCCAGTGAGGCCGAACGCCTCGCGGGTGCGGGTGACCATCGCCTGCAGGGCGTCCTCACCGCGGAGCACGCTGCCCGCGAGCGTCGCGAGCAGTTGCGACTCGGCGGCCGCCCGCCGGGCGATGCGCGTGCGGCGTGCGGCCTGGTCGACGACGTAGCTCACGAGCAGGGCGTTGGCGACGTAGAACACGAGGGCGAGGAACTGCCTCGGGTCGCTGATCGTCAGCGTGTGCGTCGGCTGCACGAACAGGAAGTTGAGGGTGAGGCCCGAGAGCACGGCGGCGAAGAGACCGGGCCAGATGCCTCCGATGAGGGCGACGACGATGACGAGCAACTGGTACGCGAGCACGTCGCTCGTGATCGACGTCTCGGTGTGGAACGTCACGAGCAGCCAGCTGAGCAGCGGCCCGGCGATGAGGGCCACGGCGAAGCCGACGAGCATGCGCCCGCGGCTGAGCGCCCCGCCGAGCTTCGGGAGCGAGAACCCCGAGCCGGCCGCCGCGTGCGTGACGATGTGCACGTCGATGTCACCCGACTCGCGGATGACCGTCGCCCCGATGCCCGGTCCCGTGAATGCCGCCGCGAGTCGCGATCGGCGGCTCACGCCGATGACGAGCTGCGTGGCGTTCGCCGCTCTCGCGAAGTCGACGAGCGCACGCGGTACGTCCTCACCGACGACCTGGTGGAAGGTGCCGCCGAGCTGTTCGACGAGCGTGCGCTGGCCATCGAGGGCGCCAGGATGCCGCGCCCGCATGCCGTCGGGATTCGTGACGTGCACCGCGATGAGCTCGCCGCCCGACGATCGCGAGGCGATGCGGGCACCGCGGCGCAGGAGCGTCTCGCCCTCGGGGCCGCCGGTGAGGGCGACGACGACGCGTTCGCGCGCCTCCCACTTGCGGTCGATGCCGTGCTCGACGCGGTAGGCCTTGAGCGCCGAGTCGACCTCGTCGGCGAGCCAGAGCAGGGCGAGCTCGCGGAGCGCGGTCAGGTTGCCGAGACGGAAGTAGTTCGAGAGCGCCGCGTCGATGCGCTCGGCCGGGTAGACGAGGCCGCCCGCGAGCCGGTCGCGTAAAGCCTGCGGGGCGAGGTCGACGACCTCGATCTGGTCGGCCGCCCGCAGCACGGCATCGGGGATCGTCTCGCGCTGGGCGACCCCCGTGATCTGCTGCACGACGTCGCCGAGCGACTCGATGTGCTGGGTGTTGACCGTCGAGATCACGTCGATGCCGGCGTCGAGCAGCTCGTCGACGTCCTGCCAGCGCTTGGTGTGCCGCGACCCCGGCGCATTGGTGTGGGCGAGCTCGTCGACGAGGGCGATCTCTGGCCGGCGCATGAGCACCGCGTCGAGGTCCATCTCGTCGAGGCCCATGCCGCGGTGCTCGACCGTGGTGCGCGGCAGTACCTCGAGGCCGGCGACCATCGAGGCCGTCGCCTTGCGACCGTGCGTCTCGACGAAGGCCACCACGACGTCGTGACCATCGCCCCGCAGGCGCCGGCCCTCTTCGAGCATGGAGTAGGTCTTGCCGACGCCGGGGGCGGCGCCGAGCAGCACGCGAAGCCGCCCCCGTTTCATGAATCTGCCCCTCAGCCCAGCTCGGAGAGGGCGAGGTTCAGCTGCAGCACGTTGACGGTCGGCTCGCCCAGGTACCCGAGATCCCGTGCCTGAATCCTAGACTCCACGAGTTCGCGCACCTCGGATTCGGGGAGGCCGCGCTCGTCGGCGACCCGCGCCACCTGCAGCAGGGCGTACTCCGGGCTGATGTGCGGGTCGAGACCCGACGCCGATGCGGTGACCGCGTCGGCCGGGACATCCGCTTCGGAGACGCCGTTGAACTCGGCGACCTGCGCCTTCCGCTCTTCGATCGCGGCGATGAGGTCGGCGTTCTCGGGGCCGTGGTTGCTGCCGCTCGACGCGCCGCCGTCGTACCCGTCGCCGGCCGCCGACGGGCGGGGCTGGAACCACTCGGGAAGCGGCTCGCCGGAAGCATCCGTGAACGACTGGCCGATGAGGGTGGAGCCCACGACCTCGTCGCCAGACCGGATGAGCGAGCCGTTCGCCTGGGCGGGCAGGACGACCTGCCCGATGCCCGTGATGAGGAGCGTGTAGGCGACGCCGAGCACGGCGGTGAAGATGAGCATCGCGCGAACCGCCACCCAGTGGGTGCGGACCGCAGTGCGAGTGGAGCTCATGGTGTGTTTTCCTTTCGCTCCCGGGCCTAGAACCCGGGGATGAGGCTGACGACGAGGTCGATCAGCTTGATGCCGATGAAGGGGGCGATGATGCCGCCGAGGCCGTAGATCAGCAGGTTGCGGCTGAGGATCGCGGACGCGCCGCCGGCCTTGTACTTCGCCCCTCGAAGTGCGAGCGGGATCAGGATCACGATGATGATCGCGTTGAAGATGATCGCCGACAGGATCGCCGAGGCGGGGGAGTGCAGCTGCATGAGGTTCAGCACGGCGAGCCCTGGGAAGACGCCCGCGAACATCGCCGGGATGATCGCGAAGTACTTCGCGACGTCGTTGGCGATCGAGAACGTCGTGAGCGCGCCGCGCGTGATGAGCAGCTGCTTGCCGATGCGCACGATCTCGATGAGCTTCGTCGGGTCGCTGTCGAGGTCGACCATGTTGCCGGCCTCCTTCGCGGCCGACGTGCCCGTGTTCATCGCGACGCCGACGTCGGCCTGCGCGAGCGCCGGGGCGTCGTTCGTGCCGTCGCCGGTCATGGCGACGAGGTTGCCGCCCGCCTGTTCGCGCTTGATGAGCGCCATCTTGTCTTCGGGCGTGGCCTCGGCGAGGTAGTCGTCGACGCCGGCCTCGGCCGCGATCGCCTTTGCCGTGAGCGGGTTGTCGCCCGTGATCATGACCGTGCGGATGCCCATGGCGCGGAGCTCGGCGAAGCGCTCGGTGAGGCCGTCCTTCACGACGTCCTTCAGGTGCACGACGCCGAGCAGGCGCGCCTCGCCGTCCGCGTCCTTCGCGGCCACGACGAGCGGCGTGCCGCCGCTGTTCGAGATCGCCTCGACCCGTTGCTCGAGCTCGTCGTACGTCGACGAGGCGATGCGACCGGATGCCTCGACCCACGCGATGACCGCTGAGCCGGCGCCCTTGCGGATGCTCGAGCCGTCGGGCAGGTCGAGCCCCGACATGCGGGTCTGCGCCGTGAACGGCACGACCTCGCCGGCCACCCCGTTCCCTGAGCCGGTCGAAGGTTCGAAGCGGATGCCGCGTTCCGCCGCCAGGTCGACGATCGACGATCCCTCGGGGGTGGGGTCGGCGAGCGACGAGAGGGCCGCGGCCCGCTCGAGCTCTGAGACGTCGACGCCCGGCATCGGCACGAACTCGCTGGCACGGCGGTTGCCGTAGGTGATGGTGCCGGTCTTGTCGAGCAGCAGCGTCGTGACGTCGCCCGCCGCCTCGACGGCCCGGCCCGACATCGCGAGCACGTTGCGCTGCACGAGGCGGTCCATGCCCGCGATGCCGATGGCCGAGAGCAGGGCGCCGATCGTCGTCGGGATGAGGCAGACGAGCAGTGCGATGAGCACCGGGATCGAGACCGGCGACGCCGCGTACGAGGCGATCGGGTTCAACGTGAGCGTGACGATCACGAAGATGATCGAGAGGCTCGCGAGCAGGATGTTCAGCGCGATCTCGTTCGGCGTCTTCTGGCGCGACGCACCCTCGACGAGCGCGATCATGCGATCGACGAAGGTCTCGCCGGGCTTCGAGGTGATGCGCACCACGATGCGGTCGGAGAGCACGCGGGTGCCGCCGGTGACCGCCGAGCGGTCACCGCCCGACTCGCGCACGACCGGGGCCGACTCGCCCGTGATCGCCGACTCGTCGACCGAGGCGATGCCGTGGATGATGTCGCCGTCGCCCGGGATCGACTCGCCCGCCGTCACGACGACGATGTCGCCGAGCCGGAGGTCGCCCGAGGGGACCTCGGCGATCGCGGAGCGCTCGGCCGCGGCATCCGATACCTCGTCGTACGCCGTGACGCGGCGCGCGACCGTCGACGTACGGGTCTGCCGCAGCGTGTCGGCCTGCGCCTTGCCGCGCCCCTCGGCCACCGACTCCGCGAGGTTCGCGAAGAGCACGGTGAGCCAGAGCCAGACGGCGATCGCCCAGGTGAATGAGAGCGGCACGGCGGTGCCGCCCGATGACTCGGGGCCGCCGAGGAACGGCTCGGCGATCGCGAGCACGGTCGTGAGCGCGGCGCCGACCTCGACGAGGAACATGACGGGGTTGTGCCACATCTGCCTCGGGTCGAGCTTGCGGAACGCGCCGGGCAGGGCCGCGACGATCTGCGCGGGTCCGAACGCGCCTGCGGGGCGCTTCGAGGGGGAGCCCATCTGACGGGGGGTGTGCTCCGCCTGCTCGGGCCCTTCGACAGGCTCGGGGAGCGTAGTGATGGTGGTGGACATGGATCAGTTCAGCCCTTCAGCCAGGGGACCCAGCGTGAGAACGGGGAAGTAGGTGAGCGCGGTCACGATGACCGTGACGCCCACGAGGAGGCCGACGAACTGCGGCCGGTGGGTGGGCAGGGTGCCTGCGGTGGCGGGCACCCTGTCCTGCGCGGCGAGGCTGCCGGCGAGGGCGAGCACCAGCACGATCGGGATGAACCGGCCGAGCAGCATCGCGACGCCGAGCGCCGTGTTGAACCACGGGGTGTTCGCGGTGAGGCCCGCGAACGCCGAGCCGTTGTTGTTCGACGCGCTGGTGAACGCGTAGAGCACCTCGCTCATGCCGTGGATGCCGGGGTTCCAGATCGAGACCGACTCGACGTCCTCGCGGATGCCGGGGATCGCGAAGCTGAGGGCGGTGCCCACGAGCACGAGCGTCGGCGTGACGAGGATGTAGAGGCTCGCGAGCTTGATCTCGCGCGGGCCGATCTTCTTGCCGAGGTACTCGGGCGTGCGGCCGACGAGGAGGCCGGCGATGAACACCGCGATGATCGCGAGCACGAGCATGCCGTAGAGGCCCGAGCCGACGCCGCCGGGGGCGACCTCGCCGAGCATCATGTTCAGCATCGGCATCATGCCGCCGAGGGCGGTGAACGAGTCGTGCATGGAGTTCACGGCGCCGGTCGAGGTGAGCGTCGACGTGGTGCCGAAGAGCGCCGAACCGAAGATGCCGAAGCGCGCCTCCTTGCCTTCGAGCGCGCCACCGGCGAGCTCGGGAGCGGTGCCGTTGCCGCCCGACTCGAGCGCGCTGAGCGCGAAGAGCGAGATCAGGTAGAGCGTCGCCATGACGGCGAGGATCGCGTAGCCCTGCTTGTTGGAGCCGACCATCCTGCCGAAGGTTCGGGGCAGGGCGAAGGGGATCGCGAGCATGAGCACGTTCTGGAAGAGGCTCGTCCAGGCGGTTGGGTTCTCGAACGGGTGGGCGGAGTTCGCATTGAAGAACCCGCCGCCGTTCGTGCCGAGCAGCTTGATGACCTCCTGCGAGGCGACCGGGCCGCCGGGCAGGTTCTGGGTGTTGCCCGCGAGGGTCGTGATCTCGGTGAAGCCGTTGAAGTTCTGCACGACGCCGCCGATGAGCAGCACGATCGCGCCGACGACCGAGAGCGGCAGCAGCAGGCGGAACGCGCCGCGGAACAGGTCGACCCAGAAGTTGCCGATCGTGCCGGAGCCACGCCGAGCGAAGCCGCGAACGAGCGCCACGGCGACGGCGATGCCGACGGCGGCCGAGACGAAGTTCTGCACCGCGAGGCCCGCGAGCTGCACGGTGTAGCCCATCGTGAGCTCAGGCGAGTACGACTGCCAGTTCGTGTTCGCGACGAAGGACGCCGCGGTGTTGAACGACAGCCCCTCGGGCACGGCAGGCAGGCCCAGCGAGTAGGGCAGCACCGCCTGGGCGCGCTGCAGCACGTAGACGAACAGCAGCCCGACGACCGAGAACGCGAGCACGCCGCGGAGGTAGGCGGGCCAGGACTGCTCCGAGCGCGGGTCGACGCCGATGAGGCGGTAGAGGCCGCGCTCGAACCTCCAGTCGCGATCGCTCGTGTAGAGGCGCGCCATGTAGTCGCCGAGCGGGCGGTAGAGGAGGGCGAGGATCAGGGCGAGGGTGGCCGCCTGCATGACGGCGAAGAGGCCCTCCATCAGAACCGCTCAGGTTTGACGAGGGCGTACACGAGGTACACCACAGCGGCGACACCCAACGCGGCAGCGAGGAGTTCGAAGAAGATCACAGCTTCTCGACCCCCCTGGCGATGAGGCCGACGAGTACGAACACGGCGATGATGCCGAGAATGTAGACGACGTCGAGCACGAAGACTCCAGGTTCGGGAGTTCCGCGGGCCGCGGTCGCGGCATGCGGGCAGGTTTCGACAGGCTCAACCGGCAGATCCGATGCAACACCCGAGCGGATGCCCCGGCGCCGATCCTCACGGACCCCTAACGCCTCGTCGGGCGATCCGAATGCGCCGCTCACGTGACGTCGGCAGTGCCCGCGGGGCGATACCTTTGGCTACATGAACGCGGCGGACACCATCTCGGTCATCACCGAGGTGATCGGATGGTTCGCGCTCGCCGCGGGGCTCGGGTGCCTGCTGCTCGCGCTGCTCATCCGCGTGGCCGACGGCCGCTGGTTGCGCACCGAGGCGGTCGTCGTCGATGACGACGGCGGCGGCAGCATCGTGCGGTGGTTCACCGACGACGGCTTCCAGTCGCGTCGGCTGAGCGCCGACGAGCGTGCGCACGTCACCAACCCCGACGAGGAGCCCGCGTTCTACAAGGAGCGGGAGCCGTACCGACTGCGACTCCACGAACCGCCGACGGGTCGACGGGTCATCCGCATTCTCGGCATCGTGTTCCTCGGCATCGCCGCGGCATCCGCCGTCATCGGCATCGTGCTGATGTTCGTCGGCTGAGCCCTACTCGAGCGCCGCGAAGCGCTCGATGTCGCCCTCGGTGCCCGAGACGATGATGAGGTCGTGGTTGGAGACCACCGTCTGCTCGGTCGCGTAGGTGAACGGCTTGCCCGGGCTCTTCACGCCGACGACGGTCACGCGGTACTTCGAGCGCACGCCCGACTCGGTGAGGTTCTTGCCGCGGATCGGCTTCGGCGGATACATCTTCACCAGGGCGAAGTCGTCGTCGAACTCGATGAAGTCGAGCATGCGGCCGCTCACGAGATGCGCGGTGCGCTCGCCGGCCTCGCGCTCGGGGTAGATGACATGGTTGGCGCCGATGCGCTGCAGGATCTTGCCGTGCGAGGCCGAGATCGCCTTCGCCCAGATCTGCGGGATCTTCAGGTCGACGAGGTTGGCCGTGATGAGCACGGATGCCTCGATCGACGAGCCCACCGCGCACACCGCGATGGAGAAGTCCTGCGCGCCGATCTGCTTCAGCGCATCGATCGACTTGGCGTCGGCGACGACGGCGTGGGTGACCCGCTCCGACCACTTCTGAACGAGGCCCTCGTTCTCGTCGACGGCGAGCACCTCGCGGCCGAGACGGTCGAGCTGACCCGCGGTGGCGGCTCCGAAGCGGCCGAGGCCGATCACGAGCACCGGGGCGTCGTGCCTGATTCGATCAACCAACGATGGGCCTCTCTTCCGGACGTTTGAACAACTGCCGGCGCTGGCTCGCCGCCAGGGCCGCGGCGAGTGTCACTGTACCAACCCGCCCCATGAACATCGTGGCCGCCATGACGTAGACGCCCTCGGGCGGCAGCTCGGCCGTGAGGCCCGTCGAGAGCCCGCACGTGGCGAACGCCGAGATCACGTCGAAGAGCACGTAATCGAAGGGCTGCTTCGTGATCTGCAGGATGGCGATCGACGAGACGGCGACGATCGTCGCACCCCAGAGCACCACGCTGACCGAGAGGCGCAGCATGTCGCGCGGGATGCGCCGGCCGAACGCCTCCATCGAGGGGGCGCCGCGGGCCTCGGCGAAGGCCGCGAGGAACAGCACTGCGAGGGTCGTGACCTTGATGCCGCCGGCGGTCGACGCCGAGCCACCGCCGATGAACATGAGCATGTCGGAGACGAGCAGGCTCGAGCCGTTGAGGTCGTGCATGTTGATCGTCGAGAACCCGCCCGACCTCGTCATCATCGACATGAAGAAGGACTGGAAGACCGTCGGGCCGGCGTCGAGCTGGCCGTAGGTCTTCGGGTTGCCGTACTCGAGCAGCAGGAACATCGCGGCACCGGCGACGAAGAGGATCGAGGTCGTCGCGAGCGTGAGCTTCACGTGCACGCTCCAGCGGCGCGGCTGACGCCAGGCCCGCGCCAACGCGAAGATCACGGGGAAGCCGAGGCTGCCGAGGAACACGCCGAGCATGAGCAGCGACTGGAACCAGTAGTCGCCGACGAGCGGCTCGAGGCCGCCCGGGTTCGGGCTGAACCCGGTGTTCGTGAACGCCATGGCCGAGTAGTAGAAGCTGTACCAGAACGAGTGCCACGCGTCGTAGCCCGCCGCGAGCATGCTCGGGATCATGCCGATCGCGATCGTCACCTCGATGACGAGTGCGCTGATCGCGACGGTCGCGAGCAGCCCGCCGACCTCGCCGAGGCGCACCGCCTGGCGTTCGGAGACCGGGCCGACGTGGATGCGCGAGGGGTTCGAGTCGCTCGCGGCGATGAGCTTGGCCCGCAGGCCGAGACGCCGGGAGATCACGAGGCCGAGGATGGACGCGAGCGTCAGCACGCCGACGCCGCCGATGTTCACGCCGATGAAGACGAGCACGTTGCCGAACGGCGACCAGTGCGTCGCCATGTCGACCGTCGCGAGGCCGGTGACGCAGATGACCGAGACCGCGGTGAACACCGCGTCATGGAGCGGCGTGACCTGCCGGTCGGCGCTCGCGATCGGCAGCGAGAACAGCACGGTGAAGAGCACGATGAGCGCCGCGAAGATGAGGATCGCGAATCGCGACGGCGAGTGCTTCATGAGCGTGTCGACCGCGTCGCGAACCTTGCCGAGCCACGACCGGCGGTCGACTCGGCCGAGTCGACCCATCGGCTGTGCGCGCATCGAGCCCCCTCCGCCGTCACCGAACGCGTGAGTCATGGTACTCCCCACGCGGAGTGACTAACCTTGGGGCATGGCGGACATCTTCGACGTGGTGGCGGACTCGACGCGACGCGACATCCTCGCAGTGCTCCTCGAGCGCGAAGCGGAGGTGCCGTCGTCGGGCGGTGAGATCAGCGTCTCCGAGATCGTGAGCGCGCTCGGCGCGAGTCAGCCGACGGTCTCGAAGCACCTGAAGGTGCTGCGCGAATCGGGCCTCGTCGCCGTGCGTGAAGAGGGCCAGCACCGCTACTACAAGCTGGACCGCACGCCGCTCGAGACGCTCGAGGACTGGCTGATCCCATTCGTCTCGACGGATGCCGCGGCCGACGCCGCGACGCTCGCGAGCGCCGGTGCCCGCGACGAGGTCGCCCTGAACAACGAGCAGTTCGCCTTCGCCGCCGCCATCGGCAAGGCGTTCGCCGAGACCGCGCACCAGGTCACCGCGGTCGTCGCACCCAAGAAGCGCCGCTGAGCCGGCTCCCTCCTCAGCCCACGAGGGCGAGCACGAACGCGAGGCACGCCGCGGTCGACGCGATCGTGCGCACGTGGTTCCACGCGAGCCAGCCCGGGCGGAACGCCGTCCATGCGGCGGCGAGCGCCGAGGCATCCGTTTCGGCAGCGGCCGCCAAGCGGTTGTTGCGCGGCACGTTCGCGCCGCCCGTCACGCCGACCACGCCGACCAGGTAGAGCGCCGCGCCGCCGAGCGACCACCACGTCGCCCCTTCGGGTTCGCCCAGGAACGCGAACACGGCGAGCACCGCCACCACGAGCGCCGTGCCGAAGATCGCGAGCATGAGCGGGGCGCGCACGGCGGTGACGTTGATCTCGCGCATCGCCCGCGCGGCGTCAGCGGCGGGCAGACGCCCGATGCCCTGGGTGACGAAGCCCGAGAAGGCGAAGAAGACGCCGGCGACGAGGCCGGTGCCGAGGATCGCGACGACGAGCAGCACTTCCAGCGATGCGGGCATGCGCCCAGTCTGCCGTGCGGGTTCCGACGAGCTCAACCGGCAGAGGAAGGTTTCGACGAGCTCAACCGGCAGGCGGGCTCAACCATCGGAGGAACTCAGTGCAGCGGCTTGATCATCTCGAGTTCGAGCCCGCCCGGCGCGAGCTCGTACTCGCGGCTGCGGCCGGTGAGCGTGAAGCCGAGCTTCTCGTAGAAGCGGATCGCCCGCGGGTTGTGCTCGTGCACCTCGAGGCGCAGCGTGCCGCCGAACTCGCGCGCCCAATGCTCGACCGCTTCGAGCAACCGGCGCGAGACGCCGGCCTCGTCGCCGCGGTGCTCGGGTGCGACGTAGACGCCGACGAGCATCGGGCCCGACGTGGCATCCGGAATGTAGCCGCCCATGTGCCCGATCCAGCGCTCGCCGTCGATCGCGACGATCGAGGTCTGCCGGGGCGTGGTGCCTCGTGCGGCCCGCGCCCGCCAGGTCGCCTCGTCGGCGTCGAGGGCCGTGGCGAGGGTCTCGCCGTAGGCCAGCGGGGTGTCCCGCAGCATCTCGAGGCGGAGGGCTCGCACGGCTTGCCAGTCGGCTTCCTCGGTGGTTCGGATCACGAGATCGGGGCGGGGCATCCCTCGACGCTAACCCATCGGGCGAAGGCTGCCGTTCGGATCCGGTAGACTACCCCGAGGCTTTCTGGCCTCCGGCCGCGGCACGCGCGTCCGACTCGATCTTTTCTGTGAGGTTCTGATGGGTTCCGTCATCAAGAAGCGCCGCAAGCGTATGGCGAAGAAGAAGCACCGCAAGCTGCTTCGCAAGACGCGCCACCAGCGTCGCAACAAGAAGTAGTCCTTCGAGACGACGGCTGAGCGTCAGGCCCTGCGGCCTGGCGCTTTTCGCTGTACCCGGAAACCGGTCGCCCTCGGCCGGCGCCCGGCATCGGCGGCGTACCCTGAGACGGTGACCCGACGCGACATCCGACTCACGCTCATCGGCAAGCCCGGCTGCCACCTCTGCGACGACGCACGGGAGGTCGTGCAGGCCGTGGTGGCCGAGATCGAGGCGACGGATGCCCCGCCGCGCATCGTGCTCGACGAGCGCTCGATCCTCGACGACGACGAACTGCGCGCCCGCTACGCCGAGGAGATCCCCGTCGTGCTCATCGACGACGTCGTGCACAACTACTGGCGCATCGACCCGGTGCGGCTGAAGACGGCACTGCTCGCCGGCTGACTCCCGATCCGCGATCGTGTCGCGTTGTCACTCGACGCGCGCTGTGGCACGGTTGACGGGTAGCCGTCGGGGGTCGACGGCTTCTGAGCGGGAAGGGCGTGTGCCGGGGCATCCCGCCCTCGTCATCGCCCTCCCAGACCTGGGAGACCGACTGTGAGCACCAAGCCCGACGTCCAGCGTTCGACACTGCCGATTCCGGACCTGGCCTACACGGGCACGGTGACGTACGACGCGACCGACCCCGACACGCACTACCCGCCGATCGAGCGGCTGCTTCCCCCCGAGGGTGCACCCAACGTGCTCGTGGTGCTCATCGACGACACCGGCTTCGGCGCATCGAGCGCCTTCGGCGGGCCCGTGCACACGCCGAACTTCGAGCGGGTCGCCGCGCAGGGGCTGAAGTACACGCGCTTCCACACGACCGCGCTCTGCTCGCCGACTCGTGCTGCGCTGCTCTCGGGCCGCAATCACCACACGGTCGGCATGGGCGGCATCACCGAGATCGCCACGAGCGCGCCCGGCTACAACTCGCTGCGCCCGAACAACTGCGCGCCGCTCGCCGAGACGTTGAAGCTCAACGGATACAGCACCGCCCAGTTCGGCAAGTGCCACGAGGTGCCCGTCTGGCAGTCGAGCCCCGTCGGCCCGTTCGACCAGTGGCCGAGCCCCGGCGGCGGCTTCGAGTACTTCTACGGCTTCATCGGCGGCGAGACCAACCAGTGGTACCCCGCGATCTACGAGGGCACGACGCCGGTCGAGCCGTGGGGCACCCCTGAAGAGGGCTACCACTTCATGGCCGACATGACCCAGAAGGCCATCGACTGGACGAAGCAGCAGAAGGCGCTCGCCCCCGACAAGCCCTTCTTCACCTACTTCGCGCCGGGCGCGACCCACGCCCCGCACCACGTGCCCGCCGAGTGGGCCGACAAGTACGCGGGCAAGTTCGACCAGGGCTGGGACGCCCTGCGTGAGGAGACCTTCGCGCGGCAGAAGGCGCTCGGCGTCGTCCCCGAGAACGCGGTGCTCACCGAGCGCAGCCCCGGCATCCCCGCGTGGGACGAGATGAACCCCGAGCTGCACCCCGTGCTCGCCCGCGAGATGGAGGTCTACGCCGGGTACCTCGAGTACGCCGACCACTACGTCGGCGAGTTGCTCGACGCCCTCGAGGAGCTCGACGTGCTCGACGACACGCTCGTCTACGTGATCATCGGCGACAACGGGGCATCCGCCGAGGGCACCATGAAGGGCACGACGAACGAGGCGTTCACGATCAACCACATGAACGAGCTCGAAGACGACGCCTACCTCATCGAGCACCAGGACGACCTGGGCACCCCCCGTTCGTACAACCACTACGCGATCGGCTGGGCGCACGCGATGGACACGCCCTACCAGTGGACCAAGCAGGTGGCGAGCCACTGGGGAGGCACCCGCAACGGCACGATCGTCTCGTGGCCGAACGGCATCGCCGCTCGCGGCGAGATCCGCAACCAGTTCGCGCACGTCATCGACGTGGCGCCGACGGTGCTCGAGGCTGCCGGCATCCCCGAGCCGGCGACCGTGCACGGCGTCACGCAACGGCCCTACGAGGGCACGCCGATGAACTCATCGTTCGCCTCTGCCGACGCGGAGGAGACGCACACCACCCAGTACTTCGAGATGCTCGGCAACCGGGCGATCTTCCACAAGGGGTGGACGGCGGTCGCCAAGCACAAGGACCCGTGGCTCGCGTCGAGCCACGGCCTCGACGACGACGTGTGGGAGCTCTACAACGTCGAGGAGGACTGGACCCAGTCCAACGACCTCGCGGCGAAGGAACCCGCCAAGCTCGCCGAGCTGCAGCGGCTCTTCCTGATCCAGGCCGCGCGATTCAACGTGCTGCCCATGGACATCCGCTCGGCCGAGCGGTTCAACGAGGAGATCGCCGGGCGGCCCGCCCTCGTGAAGGGCACCTCGCAGACCCTGTACTCGGGCATGAAGCGCCTCAGCGAGAACTCGGTCGTCAACATCAAGAACAAGTCGTTCACGGTGACCGCGAAGGTGACCATCCCCGAGTCGGGCGCGGCCGGCGTGATCATCGCGCAGGGCGGCTCCTACGGCGGGTGGAGCCTGTACCTGCACGAGGGAACGCTGCGCTTCGCGTACAACATCATGGGCATCGAGACCGACTACACGACCTCCGAGGCGGTGCTCGAGCCGGGTGCTCACGAGCTCCGCGTGCACTTCGCGTACGACGGCGGGGGCCTCGGCAAGGGTGGCGCAGTAACGCTCTTCGACGGCGAGACGAAGCTCGGCGAGGGCCGGGTGAGCCGCACACTGCCGTTCTTCTTCTCGATGGACGAGACGGTCGACGTCGGCGTGGATGTCGCGTCACCGGTGTCGGCAGACTACGAGGCGACCGGCAACGCATTCTCGGGCAAGATCTCGTGGGTGCGCATCGATGTCGGCGACGACAACCACGACCACCTCATCGACCCCGCCCACCAGATGCAGATCGCGATGACCCGGCAGTGAGCGCGAACGACTCCGTGCGGGCGCTGCCGTCGTGGACGGACGGTGCGACCCGTGACGCGATCATCGACTTCGTGGCATCGGTCACCGACGGCCCCGGCGCCGTGCCGGTCGAGGAACGCGTCGCGGTCTTCGACAACGACGGCACGCTCTGGACCGAGAAGCCCATGCCCACGCAGTTGCACTTCATCGTGCAGCAGTGGGCCGCGGCAGCCGCGGCCGACCCGTCGCTCGCCGAGCAGCAGCCCTACAAGGCGGCCGTCACCGGCGACCTCGCGTGGCTCGGGGGAGCGGTCGACAAGCACTACGCCGGCGACGACTCGGATGTGAAGGTCATGATCGGCGCGATCCTCGGGTCGACCGCCGATCTGGGCGTGGAACAGTACGCCGCGATGGTCGCCGACTTCTACCGCGACGCCCGGCACCTGACCCTGCACCGGCCGTACGCCGAGGTGGTCTACCAGCCCATGGTGGAGCTGCTGCGGTACCTCGAGGCCAACGGCTTCTCGAACTACATCGTGTCGGGCGGCGACCGCGACTTCATGCGGCCGATGACGGCGGAGTACTACGGAATCCCGCCCGAGCGCGTCATCGGGTCGGCCCTCGGGCTCGGCTACGACGAGGCGTCGAACCAGGTGCACTATCACTCGACGTTCGACTTCATGGACGACGGCCCCGTGAAACCGGTGCGCATCTGGACGCGCATCGGGCGCCGCCCGATCTTCGCCGCCGGCAACTCCAACGGCGACATCCAGATGCTCCGCTACACGCAGGGCAGCGCGCAGCACCTCACCCTGCTCGTGCACCACGACGACGACACCGGTCGTGGCGACACCCCCTACGACAAGGGGGCCGAGCAGGCGCTCGCCGCGGCATCCGAGCACGGCTTCACGGTCGTGAGCGTCGCGCACGACTGGGCGAGCGTCTTCCCCGACCCGGCAGCATAGGCGAGCGGATGTCGCGCACCACCGTTGCATCGCGGCGGCGACCGTTGCTGTTCCCGACCCTTCGCGGCTATCAGCGCGGCTGGCTCGGGGCCGACCTGCTCGCGGGGCTGTCGGCCGGGGCCGTCGTCATCCCTCAGGCGATGGCGTACGCGACGATCGCGAACCTGCCGGTGCAGGTCGGGCTCTACACGTGCATGGTGCCGATGCTCGTCTACGCGATGCTCGGCGGCTCACGGGCGATGAGCGTGTCGACGACGTCGACGATCGCGACGCTGACCGCGACGACGCTCGTGTCGGCGGGTGTCGCCGCGGGCTCCGACGACCCCGTGCCCGACCTCATGGCGCTCACGCTCATGGTCGGGCTGCTCCTGCTCGTCTGCCGGCTGCTGCGGCTCGGCTCCCTCGTCGAGAACATCTCGAAGGCGACGATCGTCGGCATCCAGGTCGGCGTCGGCGCGACCGTCGCGGTCGGCCAGCTGCCGAAGCTGCTCGGCGAGACGTCGAACTTCTCGGGCCATGGATTCATCCGCTCGCTCGTCGCCGTCGTCGAGGCCGTGCCCGGTGCGAACCCGGTGACGATCGCCCTCTCGGCCGGATCGATCGTCGTGCTCTTCCTGCTGAAGCGCTTCGCCCCGCGGGTGCCCGGGCCGCTGATCGTCGTCGCCGCGGGCATCCTGCTCGTCGCGTTCGCCGGCCTCGAGGGTGCGGGCGTCGAGCTCATCCCGCCGGTGCCGCAGGGCTTCCCGCCGCCGTCACTGCCCTCGTTCGCGCACGTGCCCGAGCTCATACCGGGTGCGCTCGCGATCGCGGTGATGGCGTTCCTCGAGTCCGCCGCGGTGGCGCGGGGCATCCGCAAGCCCGGCGAACCGCAGATCGACAGCGACCAGGAGCTCTTCGCGACCGGCGCAGCCAACACCGTCGGCTCGTTCTTCCAGGTGCTGCCCGCCGCCGGCGGCTTCTCGCAGAGCGCGGTGAACCAGGGCGCCGGTGCGCGCACGCAGCTCGCGACGATCGTGACGGTCGTGCTCGCGGTGCTCGTGGCGCTGTTCCTCGGGCCGGTGCTGAGCCTGCTGCCGCAGGCGACGCTCGCCGCACTCGTCTTCGTCGCCGTGATCAGCCTCATCGACGTCGGCTCGCTCGTGCGGTTCTGGCGCATCAGCCGGAACGACTTCTGGATCGCCGCGGCCACGGCGTTCGTGGGGCTCACCGCGGGCCTGCTGCTCGCGGTCGTCGTCGGCGTCCTCGCGACGTTCGTCGTGGTGCTGCGCGAGCTCGACCGGCTGCGCATCGACGTGGCCGAGCCGGTCGACGGCGTGCTGCCCGTGCGCCTCATGGGCCCGCTCTACACCGCGAACGTGGTCGCCAACGAGAACGCGGTGCTCGCCGCCGCGGCCGCCGCCGAGGAGGCAGCTGCCGATGGCGCGGGCATCCGGGCGGTCGCCCTCGAACTCACCCGGCTCTCGGCGACGTCGATCACGGTGCTCGACACGCTCGCCGACCTCGATCGCGAACTCGCCGCGACCGGCGTCGAGCTGCGACTTGCCGCCGTGCCCGAGCCGGGGGCGGTGATCGCGCGTCGCACGAGCTGGTTCGCCGGGCTCGAGGCCGCCGGGCGGGTCTACCCGACGCTCGAGGCCGCGGTCGCGGTCGGGGCTCGGCCGGCCGGGTAGCGCCGGGTCAGGAATCGCGGGCGCAGCGGAACCCGATGTGCGTCGTCGCCGAGTCGTCGGCCTGCGGTGAGCGGGCCGCCGGCCGGTAGCGCAGGCAGTAGTCGGGGGAGCACAGGTGCGAGCCGCCCTTGAGCACCCGGCGCGGGATGCGCGAGCCGGGCTCGGCCGACGCTGCGGCGAGCAGGTTCGGGCGCCGCTCGGCGTCGACCGCATCGACGCCCGGCGGGTTGTGGCGCGCGGTGTAGAAGTCGGTCGTCCACTCCCACACGTTGCCGGTGACGTCGAAGAGCCCGTAGCCGTTCGCCGGGAAGGTCTTCACGGGCGAGGTGCCCGCCCAGCCCTCGGCGCCGGTGTTGCGGTAGGGGAACGAGCCCTGCCAGCGGTTGACCATCAGCCGGCCGTCGGGGAACTCCTCATCGCCCCAGGCGAAGCGCGCGCCGTCGAGCCCGCCGCGCGCGGCGAACTCGAGCTCGGCCTCGGTCGGCAGACGCTTGCCCGCCCAGGCGGCGTAGGCCGAGGCATCCTCGAAGCTCACCTGCACGACCGGATGGGTCGGGCGGTCGACGAGCGCGTCGACGGCGCCGAACTGAGCCTGCCGAACGGATGCCTCGGGGCCGAACGGGTGCCGCCAGCTCGCGCCGGCGCCCCAACGCCACCACTGCCGCCACTCGCGCAGATCGACGGGGCCCGGGGTGGGCGTGAACACGAGCCCGCCGGGCACGAGGTCGGCCGGGTCGACGCCGGGGAAGTCGGCCGGGTCGAGCGGGCGTTCGGCCACGGTGACATAGCCGGTCGCCTCGACGAACGCGGCGAACTGCTCGTTCGTGACCGGGTGCACGTCGAGTTCGAACGAGCCCACCGTGCGCTCGTGCACGGGCGTCTCGTCGGCGTAGAACTCGTCGGAGCCCATGCGGAACGTGCCGCCCTCGATGCGGATCATGGGCGTGGGCTCGGTCATGTCTTCGAGCCTACGACGGGTGACTACGGCTGCAGGCGCGTCGGGCCGCGGAACAGGTACGTGGTCTCGCGGATCGAGTGCTCGTTCAGCATGAGCATCAGCACGCGCGCGAGGCCCATGCCGAAGCCGCCGTGCGGCGGCACGCCGTAGCGGAAGAAGTCGAGGTAGAACTCGAGCTCCTCAGGGTCCATGCCCTTGTCGCGAGCCTGCTCGACGAGCACGTCGATGCGGTGCTCGCGCTGCGCGCCCGTCGAGATCTCGACGCCGTTGTAGATGAGGTCGTAGGAGTTCGTGAGACTCGGGTCGCCCTCGTGCCGCATGTGGTAGAACGGCCGGATGCTCGCCGCGTAGTCGGTGAGGAAGACGAAGTCGTGGCCGAACGCCTCCTTCACGTACGCCGAGATCTGGCGCTCGCCCTCGGGGTCCATGTCGTCGTCGGTGCGCGGGATGACGTAGCCGCGGTCGGCGACGATCTGCTTCGCCTCGGCGAGCGGGATGCGCGGGAACGGGCGCGTCGGCACCGTGAGCTCGATGCCGAAGAGCTCGGCGATCTCGGCGCCGTGCTTGTCGACGACGGCCTGGAAGCCCGCGACGATGAGTTCCTCGTGCAGGGCCATGACGTCTTCGTGCGAGTCGATCCAGCTGATCTCGGTGTCGACCGAGGTGAACTCGGTCGCGTGGCGCGAGGTGAACGAGGGGTCGGCGCGGAACGCGGGCCCGACCTCGAAGACGCCGCCGAAGCCGGCCGCCTGCGCCATCTGCTTGAAGAATTGGGGGCTCTGCGCGAGGTACGCCTTGCCCTCGAAGTACTCGACCTCGAAGAGTTCTGCGCGCGACTCCGACGCCGAGGCCATCAGCTTCGGGGTCTGGATCTCGATGAGGCCCTTCTCGACCCACACGCCGCGGAGCGCGTGGAGGAAGGTGGTCTGGATGCGGAAGATGAGGGCCTGCTTGGGGTGACGCAGGTCGAGGAAGCGCCAGTCCATGCGCTTGTCGAGGCTCGAGTCGGCCGCGATCGGCGTCTCGGGGTTGGCTGCGGTGACGACCTCGAGCGAGGCGATCTTCACCTCGAGGCCGCCGAGCTTGACGCGCTCGTCGTGCTTCAGCTCGCCGGTGACGGTGATGAAGGAGCCGTGCGCGAGCGCCGAGATCGTCTCGGTCGTCGCCAGGCGAGCGGATGCCTCGGCCACTTCGGCAGGCTCAGTGAGCGAGGGGTCGACCTCGCGCGTCGCGGGGTTCACGAGCTGCACGGCACCCGACTCGTCGCGAAGGATGACGAACTGCACCTTCTTCTGATCGCGCACGGTCTCGACCCATCCGGACACGGTGACGGGGCCGTCGGGGAGGGCGGCGAGGTTCTTGACGAGGGTGCGGGTGCTCACGATCGACCATCCTACCCGTGGGTGTTCGCGACGCGTCCTGTCGGGCGATCGCACGTCGGGCATAGGGTGGCGGGAGACGCGCGGTCGCAGGGGCCGCGAGCGCCGGAGCTTCGGGGGGAGCACGGTCATGGACGGAAGCGATCGTCGAGTGCCGATCGACGCGCAGCAGGTGGCGGCGCCGCTCTCGCGCTCGGCAGTCTTCCTCGTGGTGACGATCCCGTCGGGCGACGACGTGCTGCGCACCGCGCTCGAGGTCGTCGCCGGCATCGACGATCTCGTCAAGTCCGTCGGATTCCGCGACCTCGGGGCCAACCTCTCGTGCGTCGTCGGCATCGGCTCGGACCTCTGGGACCGGCTGGGTCGAACCGACCGGCCGGCCGAGCTGCGTCCGTTCACGCAGATCGTGAACGGGGAGCACCGCGCACCGGCGACCCCGGGCGACCTGCTGTTCCACATCCGCGCGGACCGGGCCGACTTCTGCTTCGAGTTCGAACGGCTGCTGCTCGAGCAGCTCGGCGACGCGGTCGAGGTGGTCGACGAGGTCAACGGGTTCCGCTACTTCGATGCGCGCGACCTGCTCGGGTTCGTCGACGGCACCGCGAACCCGTCGGGCGCAGGCATGGCGGAGGCGACCCTCATCGGCGACGAGGACCCGGCATTCGCCGGTGGGAGCTACGTCGTCGTGCAGAAGTACCTGCACGACCTCGCCGTCTGGAACGCGATGACGACCGAGCAGCAGGAGGCGGTGATCGGAAGGAGGAAGGCCGACAACCTCGAACTCGACGACACCGAACCGCAGCGGGCGCACAAGACGCTCGCGACGATCACCGGCGACGACGGCGAGGAGCTCGAGATCCTGCGTGACAACATGCCGTTCGGCAGCCCCGCGAGCGGCGAGATGGGCACGTACTTCATCGGGTACTCCCGCCGCTTGTGGGTCATCGAGCGGATGCTGCAGCGCATGTTCCTCGGTGATCCGCCCGGGTACCACGACCGCATCCTCGACGTGTCGACCGCCACGACGGGCGGCACGTTCTTCGTGCCGCCGCTCCATCTGCTCGAGGCGCTCGCCGACGGCGACTGACGATCGCCGTGCGCCGGTGGCGACGACGAGCGGGACGCACGGCGGATTCAAAGGAAGCCGCTCTCTAGACTGGAAGCCGTGCCGGCCGAACAGATCCATCTCGTGCGCCATGGCGAGGTGTTCAACCCCCAGGGTGTGCTCTACGGACGACTCTCGGGATTCGGACTCTCCGACCTCGGTCGCGCGATGGCGCAGGCCGCCGCCGACGACCTCGTCGCCCGTGATCGCGCGGTCGGCGCACTCGTCTCCTCGCCGCTGCAGCGCACGCAGCAGTCGGCCGAGCCGATCGCCGCGGCATTCGGCCTCGAACCGACGCTCGACGAGCGCGTGATCGAGCCCGAGAACCGCTTCGAGGGCAAGCGCATGCGCGGCCACGACGGTGCGCTCCGCGACGTCCGCAACTGGCCCCTGCTCGTGAACCCGTGGGAGCCGAGCTGGGGCGAGCCGTTCCGCTCGATCGCCGATCGCATGCTCGCCGCCATCGGCGACGCGTGGCAGTCGGTCGATGGCGGCGACGTCGTGATCGTCAGCCACCAGTTGCCGATCTGGATGGTGCACCGCCGCCTCGCCGGCCTCTCCCTCGCGCACGACCCCCGTCGTCGGCGCTGCGCACTGTCGAGCATCACGACGCTCGAACCTTCGACCGGCTCAGGCAGCAAGCATGGGTTCGTCGAGGTCGGCTACACCGATCCCGCGGCGGGACTCGCCGCCCAAGCCACAGATGTCGGAGCCGTGTGATGCGCAGTCGTTGGTCGTTGACGGCGGTCGTCGTGGCATCCGCCCTGCTGCTGACCGGGTGCACGAGCGACCCGCTCGCCGACCAGTTCCGCGAGGGCAGCGGCAAGAACTACATCGCCGGTGACGGCACGATCACGGTGTACGACGCCGCCGATCGCGGCGATCCCATCGAGTTCGACGGTGAGACCGTCGAGGGCGAGCAGTACGACTCGGCGGATGACGCGGGCAAGGTGCAGGTCGTCAACTTCTGGTACGCGGGCTGCGCGCCGTGCCGCGCCGAGGCGCCCATCCTGCAGGAGGTGCACGAGTCGGTCGACGCCGACGAGGTGAGCTTCGTCGGGGTGAACGTGCGCGACCAGGCGGGAACCGCCGCGCCGTTCGAGAAGGACTACGGCGTCACGTACCCGTCGGTGCTCGACGTCGAGACCGGCGTGGCGCAGCTCGCCTTCGCGGGCAAGGTGCCGCCCGCCGCCGTGCCGACGACGATCGTGCTCGACCAGAGCGGCCGGGTCGCGGCCCGCGTGCTCGGCCAGCTCGAGGACGCCTCGATCCTGCAGACGATCATCGACGACCTCCTCGCCGAGCAGGCCTAGCGCATGGGCGAGATCGTGTTGAACGGGCAGCTGCTCGCGGCGATGCCGATCGCGATCGCCGCCGGGCTCGTCTCGTTCCTCTCTCCGTGCGTGCTGCCCCTCGTGCCCGGCTACCTCGGTTACCTGGGCGGCTTCACCGATGCCTCTGCCGACGCCGCCACGGAGCGGAAGAACCGCCGACGGCTGCTGCTCGGCGTGCTGCTCTTCATCGCCGGGTTCACCGTCGTCTTCGTCAGCTTCAACCTCGTCGCGGGCTTCGCCGGGTCGTGGCTCGTGCAGTACGCCGACCTGATCGTGCGCATCGCCGGAGTGCTGCTCATCGTCATGGGGCTCGTCTTCATCGGCCAGTTCACGTTCCTGCAGCGCACGATCAAACCCTCGTGGCGCCCGGCGACGGGCCTCGCCGGGGCGCCGCTGCTCGGCATGGTGTTCGGCCTCGGCTGGACTCCGTGCATCGGCCCGACCCTCGCCGTCGTGCTCGCGCTCAGCGCCGACTCCGCCTCGGCCGGCCGCGGCGTGCTGCTCGGCCTCGCCTACTGCGTCGGCCTCGGCATCCCGTTCCTGCTCGTGGCGGCCGGCTTCAGCTGGGTCACGGGCTCCCTCGCATTCCTCCGTCGTCACATCCGCGCGATCAACATCGCGGGGGGTGCGCTGCTCATCGTGATCGGCGTGCTCATGGTGACGGGCATCTGGTCCATCTGGATGTACGAACTGCAGGCGGTGATCACGGGCTTTGACCCCGCAATCTGATCCCGGCGCGCCCTCGCGGCCCGCCGACCACATCGACTCGACCGAGGCCGACCCCGGCGAGACGCCCGTCAACCAGCCGAAGCTCGGCTTCGTCGGCTGGCTGCGCTTCGCCTGGCGTCAGCTCACGAGCATGCGCACGGCGCTGCTGCTGTTGCTGCTCCTCGCGATCGCCGCGGTGCCCGGCTCGCTCGTGCCGCAGCGGTCGAGCGACCCCAACGGCGTCACGCAGTACTTCGACGACAACCCGAGGCTCGCGCCGATCCTCGACGGCGTCCAGATGTTCGACGTGTACACCTCCGCGTGGTTCTCGGCGATCTACCTGCTGCTCTTCGTCTCGCTCATCGGCTGCATCATCCCGCGCACGAAGCACCACTTCGAGGCGCTGCGGGCCCGGCCGCCGCGCACGCCGGTGCGGCTCTCGCGTCTCGCGGGCTACACCGAACGGCCGCTGCCGGTTTCGACAGGCTCAACCAGCGAAGCTGCGGCCGCCGCGATCGACTCCGCTGCGAAGCAGCTGCGCCAGGCGGGCTACCGCGTCGAACAGTACGAGGTGCGCGGCGAGCCATCCGTCTCGGCCGAGCGCGGCTACCTCCGCGAGACCGGCAACCTCGTCTTCCACACCGCCCTCGTCGGCGTGCTCGTGGCCGTGGGCTTCGGCGGCGGCTTCGGCTTCTCGGGCCAGCGCGTGATCGTCGAGGGCCAGACCTTCGTGAATACGCTCGCGGCCTACGACTCGTTCAACCCCGGGCGCTTCTTCACCGACACCCGGCTCACGCCCTACAAGCTCTCGCTCGAGAGCCTCGACGCGGTCTACGAGACGCGGAATCAAGACGCGATCGGCCAGCCCATCGACTTCACGGCGCACGTGACCGTGCAGGATCAGGACGGCGAGCCCGAGGACCGCACGGTGAAGGTCAACGAGCCGCTCTACACGCACGGCACCGACGTCTACCTGCTCGGCAACGGCTACGCCCCGACGATCACCGTGAAGAACGCCGAGGGCGAGGTCGTCTTCACCGACGCCGTGCCGTTCCTGCCGCAGGACGCGAACCTCACCTCGATCGGCGTCGTGAAGGTGCCCGACGGCATGCCCGAGCAGCTCGGCATGGTGGGCTTCTTCTACCCGACGCAGACGGAGCTCACCTCGGGGGCGTACACCTCGAGCTACCCCGACCTGATCCTGCCGGTGCTGACGCTCAACGTCTACCAGGGCGATCTCGGCATCGACGAGGGCACGCCAACCTCGGTGTACGAGCTCGACACCTCGACGCTCGAGCAGCTGAGCGGCGGCAAGACCGGCGTCGAGTCGATCGAGCTGAAGCCCGGCCAGACCGCCGAGCTGCCGAACGGTCTCGGCACGGTGACGTTCGACGACGTCACGCCGGGCGCCGCCCCCGCGGTCGACGTGGACGCCGACCCCGACGCCGCTGCCGCCGACGAGCGAAACTACGCGCAGAGCGTCCCGCGCTTCGCGAGCTTCGACATCCATCACGACCCGACGCAGATGTGGGTGCTCACCTTCGCGGTGCTCATCCTCGGCGGTCTGCTCGTCTCGCTCTTCGTGCCGCGTCGCCGCATGTGGGTCAAGGCCGTGACGAAGGCCGACGGCCGTGTCGTGCTCGAGTACGCCGCGCTCGCCCGCGGCGAGGACCCGGGTCTCGAAGACGCCGTGACCGGGTTCGCCGACAAGCACGCCGGGCCACGAGAGGCTGCGGGTTGAGCCTGTCGAAACCCGAGCTCGAAACCGCCCTTGCCGGTTTCGACGGGCTCAACCCGCAGCGCAGACACTTCGACGTAAGGTAGAACAGTGCAGTTGACCCTCGACGAGATCTCCATCCTCTGCGTGTATTCGGCCATGGTCGTGTACGCGATCGCGTTCATCGCGTTCTCGATCGACCTCGCGAGGCGCTCGGCGGCGGCCACGGCGGCAGCGGATGCCGCGGCGCGCGTCGAAGTGAACGAGGCCGTCGCCGTCGGTGCCTCCGGCGGCCAGCGCTCGGCGGTCGCGGCGAAGCCGGCGGCATCCGTCGCCTACGGCCGTTCGCCCGCGCTGCGCGTCGGCGTCGCGATGACGGTGCTCGCGTGGATCCTGCACCTCTCGGCCACGGTGCTGCGCGGCCTCGCCGCCGGCCGGGTGCCGTGGGCGAACATGTACGAGTTCGCGCTCACGGGCACGCTCATCATCACCACGGTCTTCCTCATCGTCATCGTGATCGTGAAGCAGGACCTGCGGTTCCTCGGCACCTTCATCACGGGCCTGGTGCTCGTGCTGCTCGGCGTCGCGGCGCTGAACTTCTACGTCAGCCCGGTGCCGCTGCCGCCGGCGCTGCAGTCGGTGTGGCTCGTCATCCACGTGTTCGTGGCGAGCGCGTCGGTCGGCCTCTTCGCCCTCGGCTTCGCGCTCTCGGTCGTGCAGCTCATGCAGGCGCGCCGCGAGTCGATCGCGGCGACGGCGAAGGCGGCGAAGCTCACCTTCCTCGCGACGCTGCCCGACTCGGTCACGCTCGAGAACCTCGCGTACCGCATCAACATCATCGGCTTCATCATGTGGACCTTCACCCTCATGGCGGGCTCCGTCTGGGCCGAGAAGGCCTGGGGTCGCTACTGGGGCTGGGACACCAAGGAGGTGTGGACCTTCATCATCTGGGTGGTCTACGCCGGCTACATCCACGCCCGTGCGACGCGCGGCTGGCGGGGCTCCCGCTCGGCGTGGCTCGCGATCATCGGCTTCTCGACGGTGCTCTTCAACTTCACCGTGGTCAACCTCTTCTTCAAGGGCCTGCACGCGTACTCGGGTCTCTGATCCACCCGAGCCTTCGCGCGTGAGTACCCGTTCGGCGCGGGAGTCCCCGTTCGTCGCGCTCGGATCTCACTCACGCGCCCATCGGGTACTCCCGCGTGAGCACGAGACAGGGTGAGAGCGTTTGCACTCTCGCGCGCCCGGGCGAGCGCGATGCGCATGTGTTCCGGCCAATCAAGCTGTAAGCGCTTGCATTAACTCCTGATCCGCTGCTAGCGTCGCCGCCAGTGGTCGGTGGCACGCGGTCGTGCCGGGAATCGGGAGTCAAGGATGACGCAACGCGCACGTGCTCGCAGCTGGTTCGCCCTCGTGGTCGCAGGGGGGCTCGCGGCATCCGTGCTCACCGTGATCCCGGGCCTCGCCGCCACGGCGGACGAGGCGCGCACCTTCGCCCTCGTCGGCTCGCTGCAGAGCGAGCTCGGATGCGCGGCCGACTGGGCGCCCGACTGCGCCGAGACCGAGCTGACCGCCACCGGCACTCCCGGCGTCTTCGCGGCCGACTTCACGATCCCCGCGGGCAGCTGGGAGTACAAGGTCGCCGTGAACGACAGCTGGGACGAGGCGTACGGGCTGAACGGCGGGGGAGACAACATCCCGCTGACCGTCGCCGGCGACACCGCGGTGCGCGTCGTCTTCGACGACAACCTCAAGAAGGTCGGGCTCGAGGCGACCGAGGCGACGCTGCGCGGTGCCTACGAGGAGGCATCCGACGCCGGGCTCGTGGCCGACCCCGTGCGCCAGCCCGGCAGCGACGAGGTGTTCTACTTCGTCATGACCGACCGCTTCGCCAACGGCGACCCCGCGAACGACCAGGGCGGCCTCGAGGGCGACCGCATGGCGACGGGCTACGACCCCACCGACAAGGGCTTCTACAACGGCGGCGACCTCGCGGGCCTGCGGGCGCAGCTCGACTACATCGACGGGCTCGGCACGACCGCGATCTGGCTCACTCCGAGCTTCAAGAACCGCCCCGTGCAGGGCGAGGGCTCGAATGCGAGCGCCGGATACCACGGCTACTGGATCACCGACTTCACCCAGATCGACCCGCACCTCGGCACGAACGCCGAGCTCGAGGCACTCATCGCCGAGGCCCACGACAAGGGCATCAAGGTCTACTTCGACATCATCACGAACCACACGGCCGACGTCATCGACTACGAGGAGCAGCAGTACTCCTACGTCGACCAGGCCACGAGCCCCTACCTCGACGCCGACGGCGCCGCGTTCGAACCCGCCGACTTCGCGGACGCCGACACCGGTGCCGACTTCCCGGCGCTCGATGCCGCGACGAGCTTCCCGTACACGCCGAGCCTCACGGCCGACGACACCGAACTCAAGGTGCCGGCCTGGCTCAACGACCCCACGCTCTACCACAACCGCGGCGACTCGACGTGGGAGGGGGAGTCGGTCACCTACGGCGACTTCTCGGGCCTCGACGACCTCATGACCGAGCACCCGACCGTCGTGAACGGGTTCGTCGACGTCTACCAGCAGTGGATCGACCTCGGCATCGACGGCTTCCGCATCGACACCGCCAAGCACGTGAACTTCGAGTTCTGGGAGCAGTGGTCGACCGAGGTGCTCGACTACGCGCACGGCCTTGGCAAGCAGGACTTCTTCATGTTCGGCGAGGTCTACGACGCCGACCCGCAGAAGCTCTCGCCGTACGTGCGGAAGACCGACATGAACTCCGTGCTCGACTTCACCTTCCAGTCGCAGGCCGTGAGCTTCGCGGCGGGCAACTCGGCCAAGAACCTGCAGTCGCTCTTCGCCGGCGACGACTACTACACGACCCCCGACTCGTCGGCGACGGCGCTGCCGACCTTCCTCGGCAACCACGACATGGGCCGTGTGGGCTACTTCCTGAACTCGACGGATGCCCCGTTGCAGCGTGACGAACTCGCGCACGAGCTGCTCTTCCTCACGCGCGGTCAGCCCGTCGTCTACTACGGCGACGAGCAGGGCTTCGCAGGCACCGGCGGCGACAAGGACGCCCGGCAGACGCTCTTCGCGAGCCAGGTGGCCGAGTATCAGAACCAGCCGCTCGTCACGGGCGAGACGGCCGGCAGCGTCGACCGCTACGCGACGGATGCCCCGCTCTACGAGCACATCTCCGAGCTCGCCGCGCTCCGCTCGGCCCACCCGGCCCTCGCGACCGGCGCGCAGATCGAGCGCTACGTCGACAACGGAGCAGGCATCTACGCCTTCAGCCGGGTCGACCGCACCGAGCAGGTCGAGTACCTCGTGGCCGCGAACAACGGGGCGGCCGCGAAGACGGTCGACGTCTCGACGCTCACGAAGGGCGGCGAGTTCTCGGTGCTCTCGGGCGGCCTTCGACAGGCTCAGGCAGCAGAGGCCGTCACCGCGAACGCCGACGGCATCGCCTCGATCACCGTGCCGCCGCTCGGTGCGGTCGTCTGGAAGGCCGACCGTCCGGTGAGCGCGCCTGACGCGGCATCCGCCATCTCGGTGTCGACGCCGGTCGCCGGCGCCGGTGTCTCCGGCATCACCCCCGTCGTCGCCGACGTCGACGACGCCACCTGGCAGGAGACGAGCTTCGCGTGGCGGGTCGCCGGTGCCACCGGCGACGATGCGTGGCACGCGCTCGGCACCGCTGAAGACACGAGCCCCCGCGTCTTCCACGACACGGCGGGCCTCGCGCAGGGCACCCTGCTCGAGTACCGCGCGATCTCGACGGATGCCGCCGGCAACCGCGCCGCCGCCTCGACGTATGCGAGCGTCGGCAACGCCGTGAACCTCGTCGAGGAGGAGGAGCCCGAGCAGCCGATCGACCTCGTGACGGTGCCCGGTTCGCACAACTCCGAGATGGGCTGCGCGGGCGACTGGGCTCCCGGCTGCGAGGCGGCGAAGCTCACGCTCCGCGCCGACGGCATCTACGCCGGCACCTTCGACGTGGCGGCCGGCGACTACGAGTACAAGGTCGCGATCAACGGCAGCTGGGACCTGAACTACGGTGCGAACGGCGAGCCCAACGGCGGCAACGTCACCTACTCGCACCCGGGCGGGCCGATCACGTTCTTCTGGAACCCCGGCACGAAGGTGGTCTCGTCGACCGCCGAGGGCCCCGTCGTGACGCTGCCCGGCAGCTTCCAGTCCGAGGTCGGATGCTCCGACGACTGGCAGCCCGACTGCCTCGCCTCGCTCATGCAGGACGGCGACAAGGACGGCGTCCTGACCTTCGCGACCGACGAGATCCCCGACGGCGCCTACGAGACGAAGGTCGCCCACGGCCGCAGCTGGGACGAGAACTACGGCGTCGGCGGCGCGCCGGGCGGGGCGAATTACCAGTTCACCGCCACCACGGGCAAGCTCGTCGAGTTCCGATACACGCTCGCCACGCACGTGCTCGAGATCGTCGTCACCGACCCGCCGCTCGCCGGCACCGGTGAGACGCGCGCGCACTGGGTCGGCGAGGACACGCTCGCGTGGCCCGCGGAACTCCTCGGCGGCGCCGAGGCAGCGGATGCCTCGTGGACCCTCGAGCACTCGGGCGACGCCGCGCTGGCCGTCGAGGGCGGCGTCGTCACCGGCGGCGGCGACCCGATCGAGCTCGAACTCGACCCCGACGGGCTCTCCGACGAGCAGCTCGCGACGTTCCCGGCACTCGAGGGCTACCTCGCCCTGCGCCCGGTCGGGCTCGACCGCGGCGAGGTGCAGGGGCTCCTCACCGAGCAGCTCGCGGTCGCGCAGCGTTCGCTCCCTGAGCCTCTCCAAGGGTCGACGGGCTCGACGAACGACGAGCTGACCGCCTTCACCGGCGTGCAGCTGCCCGGCGTGCTCGACGCGCTCTACGGCGAGGCCGTGGCATCCGTCTCGCTCGGCGTCGACTGGCAGGGCGGCGAACCGACGCTGGCCCTCTGGGCGCCGACGGCGCAGTCGGTCGCGCTCGAGGTCTTCCCGACCGGCGAGAGCGGCGAGCCCGTCGCGACCCCCGCCGTCTTCGACGACGAGACCGGCGTCTGGTCGGTCGAGGGTGCCGACGGTGCCGACGGCGGGCCGCTCGCGGCCGGCGACGAGTACCGCTGGTCGGTCGAGGTCTACGCGCCGAGCACCGGCGGGATCGAGACGAACTCGGTGACCGACCCGTACTCGGTCGCGCTCACGGCGAACTCGGTGCGCTCGGTCGTCGTCGACCTCGACGACGAGTCGCTCCGCCCCGAGCAGTGGGAGGAGACGGCGGCGCCCGTCGTCGATCGCGCGGTCGACCGTGCGATCTACGAACTGCACGTGCGCGACTTCTCGATCGGCGACGAGACCGTGCCGGCTGAGGAGCGCGGCACCTACCGCGCCTTCACGCGGGACTCGGCCGGCACCGCCCAGCTGGAGCAGCTCGCCGACGCCGGCATCAACACGGTGCACCTGCTGCCGACGTTCGACATCGCCACGATCGAGGAGAACCGGGCCGCTCAGGCGACGCCCGACTGCGACCTCGCGTCGTTCGGTCCGGCATCGCCCGAGCAGCAGGCGTGCATCGATGCGGTGCGCGATCTCGACGGCTTCAACTGGGGGTACGACCCGTTCCACTTCCAGGCGCCCGAGGGCTCGTACGCCGTCGACCCCGACGGCGGTGCCCGGGTCTCCGAGTTCCGCGAGATGGTCGGCGCGCTGCACGCCACGGGCCTCGCGGTCGTGCTCGACGAGGTCTACAACCACACCGCCGAGGCGGGCCAGGGCGGCAAGTCGGTGCTCGACAAGATCGTGCCCGGCTACTACCAGCGCCTGAACGCGGCCGGAAACGTCGAGACCTCGACGTGCTGCCAGAACGTGGCGACCGAGCACGACGTGGCGCAGAAGCTCATGGTCGACTCCGTCGTGCTGTGGGCGAGGGAGTACAAGGTCGACGGCTTCCGCTTCGACCTCATGGGTCACCACTCGAAGGCCAACATGCTGGCGGTGCGTGCAGCCCTCGACGAGCTCACGCTCGAGGAGGACGGCGTCGACGGCAAGGCGGTCTACCTCTACGGCGAGGGCTGGAACTTCGGCGAGGTCGCGAACAACGCCCTGTTCGAGCAGGCCACGCAGGGCCAGCTCGGCGGCACGGGCATCGGCACCTTCAACGACCGGCTGCGCGACGCCGTGCACGGCGGCAGCCCGGTCGACGGCGCATCGACGTTCCAGCAGGGCTTCGGCACCGGGCTCGGCACCGACCCCAACGGCCGGCCGGGCACGCCGTCGCAGGCCGACCAGCTCACCGACCTCGGCCACCAGACCGACCTGGTGAAGCTCGGCCTCGCGGGCAACCTCCGCGGCTACGAGCTGACGGATGCCTCGGGGCAGCTCGTGCGCGGCGACGCGCTCGACTACCGGGGTGCGCCGGCCGGATACGCCGATCAGCCCGACGAGGTCATCAACTACGTCGACGCCCATGACAACGAGACGCTCTACGACCTCTCGGTGTTCAAGCTGCCGACCGACACGACGATGGCCGACCGGGTGCGCATGAACACGCTCGAACTCGCGACCGTGACGCTGTCGCAGTCGCCCTCGTTCTGGCACGCCGGCACCGAGCTGCTGCGCTCGAAGTCGCTCGACCGCAACAGCTACAACTCGGGCGACTGGTTCAACCGCATCGACTGGACCGGCCAGGAGTCGACCTTCGGGTCGGGCCTCCCGGGTGAGGCCGACAACGGCGGCAAGTGGGAGGCCATGGCGCCGCTCCTCGCCGACCCGGCGCTCAAGCCGGGCGCTGCGGACATCGCTGCGGCCGAGGCATCCGCCCTCGACCTGCTGCGCGTGCGTTCGACGGTCGACCTGCTGCAGCTCGGTTCGGCCGAGCTCATCGATGAGAAGGTGTCGTTCCCGAACAGCGGGCCCGACGCGACCCCCGGCGTGATCGCGATGCAGATCGACGACCTCGTGGGCGACGACGTCGACCCCGAGCTCGACGGTGCGCTCGTCGTCTTCAACGCCTCGCCCGAGCCGGTCACCGAGACGGTCGCCGGGCTGGCCGGTCGCGAGTTCGCGCTCGCCGAGGCGCAGGCCAACGGTGCCGACGCCGTCGTGAAGACCACCACGTGGGATGCCGCGACGGGCTCGGTCACCGTTCCGGCGCGCAGCGTCGCCGTGCTCGTCGACGAGCAGCCGCCGCCGGCGGTGACGACCGTCACGGTCGCCGCGCCGACCAAGCTGTTCGCGAAGGCCGGGTCGGCGGTGAAGCTGCGGGGCACGGTGTTCGCCCTCGACGGCAGTGCGGCGGTCGGCACCGTGCGCGTGTACGACGGCGGCACGCTCATCGCCGAGGCCGACCTCGCCGCGAGCGACGAGGGGCGCATCGACGTCAAGCTGCCGAAGCTGCCGCGAGGCCTGCACCTCGTGCGGGCGGTGTTCGACGGCGGCGAGGGCTACGCGGACTCGCAGTCGTTCACGGTGCCGCTCATCCTCTGGTGATCGGTTCGGGCCGGGATCATTCCCCGGCCCGAACCGGCCGGAAGGCCGCACGCGCCGTCGCGGCGATGAGCGCGGCGACGGCGAGCAGCGCCAGTGCGAGCCACGGCAGCACCTCGACCCCTACCTCGTCGAGGGCGAGGCCGCCGAGGAAGGCACCGGCCGCGATCGCGCCGTTCCACGTCGCGACGACCATGGACTGCGCGACATCCGCCGCATCGCCCGCGATGCGCGCCGGTGCCGCCTGCAGCAGGGTCGGGGCGCTGCCGTAGGCGATGCCCCACACCGCGAGCGCCACGAAGACGACGACGGGCTGGCCCGCGAAGAGGCCGATGGCGATCATGGCGAGGCCGAGCAGGGCCGTCGCGACGAGCACCATCGAGCGCATCCAGCGGTCGACGAGGGCGCCGGCGCCGATCACGCCGATCACGGCCAGCACGCCGAAGACGAGCAGCGCCAGGTCGAGGTGCCGGTCGATGCCCGAGGCCACGGTGATCGGGGCGATGTAGGTGTACGCGATGTTGTGGGCGAGCACGAACAGGCCGGTCGTCGCGAGCACGGCGACGAGTCCCGGCATCCGCAGCACGGATGCCAGGCCGGGCCGCTGCCCGGAGCGCTCGCCCGGGAACGAGGGCAGTGCGGCTGCGGCCCAGATCGCGAGCCCGACTCCCACGACGGCGATGACGCCGAAGGCGGCCCGCCAGCCGATCGCGGCGCCGAGGGTCGTCGCGATCGGCAGGCCGAACGCGAAGGCGAGCGGGGTGCCGACCATGGCGATCGACAGGGCGCGGCCGGAGTGCTCGGGCTCGACGGTCCGCATGGCGTAGCCCGCCGCCATCGCCCAGAGCAGTCCGGCGAGCATGCCGCCGAACATGCGGGCGATGAGGATCACCGTGTAGGAGTCGGCGATCGCCGTGACGCCGTTGACGAGGGCGAACCCGATGACGAGCCCGACGAGCAGGGGCTTCCGCGGCAGGCTGCGGGTGACGGCGGTGAGCGGGATCGCGGTGATCGCGGTGGTGACCGCGTAGATCGCCACGAGCTGGCCGATCTGCGATTCGGACGCCCCGAGGTCGGCGCTCATCTGCGGCAGGAGCCCGGCCGGGAGGATCTCGGTGACGACCCCGGTGAACACGACGGCGGCGAGGGCGAGCAGCCCGTTGAGCGGCAGGCGCGTGCGCGGTCGGCGTGCGCGGTCCGGCGCGGCGAGTGATGGCGGGGTGGAACGGTCGGTGATCGGTGATGCCATGTCGACAGTGTCGAACCTTGACACTAGTGTGAAGGTCAAGTCGCGAGCCACGCGACGACACAGGAGGCGGCATGCGCATCGGCGAACTCTCGACGCGAACCGGCGTGGCGACGCGCCTGCTCCGCTACTACGAGGAGCAGGGGCTCGTGAGCTCGACGCGCGAGCACAACGGCTACCGCGACTACGCCGACGCGGCGATCGAACGGGTGAACCAGGTGCGCGGCCTCATCGAGGCGGGCATCCCGACCGCGGTGATCCGCGACATGCTGCCGTGCCTCGCGAACACCTCGCTCGTCGAGGCGCCCGTCATCCAGCGAGAACTCGCCGAGACCCTCGCCGAGCGCCGCGCCCAACTCGATCAGCGCATCGGATGCCTCGCGAAGAACCGCGACGCGATCACGACCTACCTCGAGCGAGCGACCGTCACGGGGTGACGCCGGCGTCGTGACGACGCCACGGGTCGGGTGGGAGATCTCCCATCCGGCCCGCGGCGCTCGGTCGTTCGAGGCTCGCCGTGGATCAGACGGGGAACGGAAGGTCGACGCCGCACGTCTCGAAGCTGCTGACGATGTCAGCCCCGTGCGCGGCGAAGATCTCGTCGATGCCCTGGCCGTCGCCGGCCTTGTCCTCGTGCGGGTTGTTGCCGGCGACGACGCCATCCTGGCCATTCGCACCCTTCACATGGATGGTGAACGACATGGGCGCGCCGGTCGCCGCGTAGGCGTCGAGCACGCACTCCGCGTCGGCCTCGGGCAGGCCGGTCGTGAGTTCCTCGACGTGGACCGTGAACCAGGCCTGCGAGTTCGACGCCCCGGCATTGCCCTGCTCGGAGCGGTTCGGGTTGAAGCACTCGTGCGCGTAGGCCGCCGTGCCGGTGCCGAGCGCGACGGCCGCGGCAAGCGCGACGCCTGCGCCGATGTTGGTCAGAGTTCGCTTGAACATGTGATTCCTCCGGGTAAGTGAGGTGCGCAATTCGCATGCGCGCACAGACCCCACGGTCGCGCCCGGTTCGGCGCGAGGCATCCGTGCTCTCCCTGAATAGCGGAGTGGGGCTCATGTTTCCCTCCCCAGATGTGGGGGTCTGCCTACGGGGTCCGCTCCGCGTGCCGCCCGGCCGCGGCCTCGGCGAGCACCGCATGGCAGCGCACGATGCGCTCGAACCACCACTCGGTGCGCTCGGGCGACGCGGCGTACCGCTCGAGCAGGTCGAGGTGGGGCAGCACTCGACGCACGGGGATCGACCCGTCTTCGGGCAGCAACGGCGACCGCGTGACATCCGCTGCCAGGAGCGACGCGGTGCCGAGCCCGCAGTCGAATTCGAGCGCGGGCACGGATGCCGCGAGGTGCGCGCCCATCGACAGGCCGATGCTCGTGTCGAGGGCGCTCGACACCACGACGGGCAGGCCCGTGCGGCCGATGAGCTCGAGCGCGCGGTGGATGCCGCCGAGCGGCGGCGCCTTGATCACGAGCAGGTCGGCGGCACCGGCCTCGGCGACCGCGAGCGGGTCGTCGGCGCGGCGCACGCTCTCGTCGGCGGCGATCGGCACCCCCATGTACTTCGTGCGGCGGCGGATCTCGGCGAGCTCCTCGACGCTCGCGCACGGCTGCTCGACGTACTCGAGGTCGAACGGCGCGAGCGCGTGGATCGCGTGCTCGGCCTCGTCGACGTTCCATCCGGCGTTGGCGTCGACCCGGATGCGGCCCTCGGGGCCGAGCGCCTCGCGCACGGCGCGCACACGGGCGACATCCTGTGCGAGCGTCTGGTCGGGGCTTCCGACCTTGACTTTCGCCGTACGGCATCCGGGGAAACGCGCGAGCACGGCGGCGACGCTGTCGGGGTCGACCGCCGGTACGGTCGCGTTCACCGGGATGCGGTCGCGGAACGCGGGCGGCGGGGCCGTCCAGCCGAAGTCGATCGCGGCCGCCAGCCAGGCGGATGCCTCGTCGTCGCCGTACTCGGCGAACGGGGAGAACTCGGTCCAGCCCTCGGGCCCTTCGAAGAGCAGCGCCTCGCGCACGTCGATGCCGCGGAACCGCGTCACGAGAGGGAGGGCCACGACTCTTGCGGTGGCGAGCAGTTCGTTCGGCTCGGGCAGCATGTGCCCAGTCTCGCACCCCGGGTCGCGAAGAGGGCGGCCTGTTAGGGTGAACGCCCACGAGGAGGTGTCGCATTGGCGGACAGCAGCACGTCTGCTCAGGGTGAACGCCCACGGGAGGTGCACATGGACGGACTGCAGCAGCTCGGCATCGACGGCGTCGAGATGCCCGAGGAGCCGGTCTCGAAGAACGTGCTCATCGGCGTCGGGGGAGTGCTGCTGGTGATCGCGGCGCTGATCCCGATCACCGCAGCGGTCATCACGGTCGTGTTCGTCGTCACGACGTACGTCACGTGGTTCTTCGAATCCGGCATGATCGGCTTCCTCGGCGGGGACTGAATCGACGCGACGCCCGCGGAATAGGCTTGGGGCATGAGCGCCGAGGTGTCTGAACTGTTCGATGCGAGCGAGTGGATCGAGGCGGCATCCGCGGTCGGATTCACCGACATCACGTACCACCACTCGAACGACGGCCGCATCGCGCGCATCGCGTTCGACCGGCCCGAGGTGCGCAACGCGTTCCGCCCGCACACGGTCGACGAGCTCTACCGCGCCCTCGAAGACGCGCGCACGAACCCGCGCATCGGCGTCGTGCTGCTGACCGGCAACGGGCCGAGCGCGAAGGACGGCGGCTGGGCGTTCTGCTCGGGCGGCGACCAGCGCATCCGCGGGCGCGACGGCTACCAGTACTCGGCCGACGAGACCGAGGTCGTGCGCGACCCCGCAGCGGCGGCCAGCACGGGGCGCCTGCACATCCTCGAGGTGCAGCGGCTCATCCGCTTCATGCCGAAGGTCGTCATCGCGGTCGTGCCCGGCTGGGCGGCCGGTGGCGGCCACTCGCTGCACGTCGTCTGCGACCTGACCATCGCGAGCCGCGAGCAGGGCCGGTTCAAGCAGACCGACGCCGATGTGGGCAGCTTCGACGCCGGCTACGGCTCGGCGTACTTCGCACGCCAGATCGGCCAGAAGTTCGCGCGCGAGGTGTTCTTCCTCGCCGAGGAGTACTCGGCCGAGCGGGCCTACGAGATGGGCGCGGTGAACCGGGTCGTGCCGCACGCGGAGCTCGAGCGCGAGGCCATCGCGATGGCCCGCACGATCCTCACGAAGTCGCCGACCGCGGTGCGCATGCTGAAGTTCGCGTTCAACGCGGTCGACGACGGCATGGTCGGCCAGCAGGTCTTCGCGGGCGAGGCCACGCGTCTCGCCTACGGCACCGACGAGGCCGTCGAGGGCCGCGACGCCTTCCTCGAGAAGCGCGACCCCGACTGGGGCCCGTACCCGTGGCACTACTGATGCGGCGGCGCCGTCGATGAAACCCCTCCGTCAGGTTTCGGCGGCCGACGTCGCGGGGCTGACCGAGGCGCTCCGCGAGGCACTCGCGGGCGGTGACGCCGTGTGGCCGGTCTCCGACGCGGCAGGTCTCGAGACGGGCGCGGGTCGCCCTCCTCGACCCACGGAAGTCGACGACGACATGGCGCTCGTCGTCGAGACGAGCGGGTCGACGGATGCCCCGAAGCGCGTGATGCTCTCGGCCGACGCGCTGATCGCGAGCGCCGATGCCACCGCCGATCGCCTCGACGGCCCGGGCCGGTGGCTGCTCGCCCTGCCCGGGCACTACGTGGCGGGTGCTCAGGTGCTCGTGCGGTCGATCCTCGCCGGCACCGCGCCCGTGCCGGTCGATGACGGGCCGTTCACGCCAGAGGGGTTCGCCGCGGCATCCGCTCGACTCAGTGCCGAGACCCCGCGCTACACCTCCCTGGTGCCGGTGCAACTGGCCCGGATCCTCGACCGGGCCGAGCGCGACGCATTCGTGGCCGCGGCGCTCAGCGGCTACGACGCGGTGCTCGTCGGAGGGCAGGCGCTCGCTCCGGAACTCGTCATCAGGGCCGACCGGCTCGGTGCGCGGGTCGTGCGCACCTACGGCTCGAGCGAGACCGCGGGCGGCTGCGTCTACGACGGTCGCCCGCTCGACGGCGTCGGCGTGCGCCTCGTCGACGGGCTCGTGGAGCTCTCGGGACCGATGCTCGCCGCGGGCTATCTCGGGGCCCCGGAGCGCACCGCCGCGACCTTCACGACCGACGCCCGCGGCACCCGCTGGTATCGCACGGGCGACCTCGGCGACCTGGCGCCCGACGGGCTCCTCAGCATTCGCGGCCGCGCCGACGACGTCATCATCTCGGGCGGCGTGAAGGTCGCACTCGGCGAGGTCGAACGCGCCATCCGCGGCGTTCCGGGGTTCGCCGAGGCCGTCGTGGTCGCGGTCGACGACGCCGACTGGGGTCAGCGGCCCGCGGTCGCGGTCGCGTCGCGTGAGATGACGCGAATCGACCTTCCTCGTGGGCGGAACGACGCTTCGCGTCACGTCGAGGGGGCGGACGTCGCGGCCCTCGCGACCGCGACGGATGCCGCGGGGCTCGCGCCCGCCGCCCGGCCCGTGCGGCTGCTGCGACTCGACGCACTGCCGCAGCTCGCCTCGGGCAAGCCCGACCGGCGGCAGCTCGCACGAATGCTCGCCGAATCGGCGGGGTCGGGGAACACCGAGGTTCCAGGCGGGCGCGCGAACTAGCATGTTCGTGTGGCCCGCCCGAAACCCCAACGCCTGAATCCCGCCGCCGACCTCACCGGGAAGTCCGGCACGCCGGCGCGCAGCGGCAACCCGGCCAAGGCCGCCCGAGGCGCGTCATCGCCGAAGGCGCCATCGCGCGATCGCGCCACGGCCGCCGACTGGGTCTCGGGCGCGAGACTGCGCACCCTGCCGCTCGCCATCGCACCGGTCGCCCTCGGCACGGGGGCGGGCGTCATCGCGATCGCCGACGGTCCGTGGCACCCCGCGCGGGCACTGCTGGCCCTCGTGGTCGCGCTCGCGCTGCAGATCGGCGTCAACTACGCCAACGACTACTCCGACGGCGTGCGCGGCACCGACGAGCACCGGGTGGGCCCGGCCCGCCTCACGGGCTCAGGCGTCGCCAAGCCCAAGCAGGTGCTCGCCGTCGCGCTGAGCTTCTTCGCCCTCGCGGCCCTCGCCGGCCTCGCGCTCACGATCGTGACGGGCCAGTGGTGGCTGCTCGCCGTCGGCGCGGTCGCGATCGTCGCCGCCTGGTTCTACACCGGCGGCAAGCGTCCCTACGGCTACTACGGCCTCGGCGAGCTCTTCGTCTTCGTCTTCTTCGGTCTCGTCGCGACCGCGGGTTCGGCGTTCGTGCAGGCGCTCAGCGTCAACCTCGAGGCCTGGCTCGGCGGCGTCGGAGTGGGCCTCATCGCCTGCGCGGTGCTCATGGCCAACAACCTGCGCGACGTGGCGCAAGACAAGGTCGCGGGCAAGCGCACCCTCGCCGTGCTCGTCGGCCCGCTCGCGGGACGCATCCTGTTCGCGGTCTTCATGCTCGTGCCGTTCGCGATCGCCGTGTTCTTCGCGCTGTTCTACCCGACGGCGTGGCTCGTCATGTTCGCGCTGCTCGCGGCGCTGCCCGCGTGCCTCATCGTGCTCACGGCGAAGACCCCTCGAGAGCTGATCATCGCGCTGCAGCTCGCGAGCCTCACGGCGCTCGTCTACGGCATCGGACTCGGTCTGGCGTTCGCGCTCTGATCAGCGAGCGCTCTGATCAGCGCTCGTCGGCGCCGCGTTCGATCGCGGCGTCTTCGGCCTCGGCGTCTTCGTGCACGACCGGCGTCTCGCGGTGGCGGGCGGCGTAGAGGTCGCTCGACATCGATTCGCGCGCCCGGCGCAGGAAGATGAGCGACGCGCTCAGCCCGAACAGTGCGGCGATCGCGGTCGAGACCCAGACGTTGACGCCCGCCATGAGGAGCACCGCGAGCGGAACGGCGAACAGCAGCACCCGCAGCGCGGTGTACCAGATCCAGACGGGCACGGATTTCACCCGATCAGTCTAGGTCGGCGCGGCTGAACGCACTCACAGCCGGGGAGGCGCCGAGCGCGCCTAGACTGGGGCCATGGTGCGGTTGTACGTGGTGCTCATCGTTGCCGCGGTGGTCTTTTCGATCTACGCCGTCGCTGACTGCGCCTTCTTCGACCGTTCACGGGTCCGCGGGCTGAGCCGCGGCTGGTGGATCGTCGTCATCATCTTCGTGCCGATCATCGGCGGGCTGCTCTGGTTCATCATCGGGCGGGGCCGGGCCGGGCGCTCATCGGGCGGCGGGCGCACTCGCACCGTCGCTCCCGACGACGACGCCGACTTCCTGCGCCGACTCGGCACCGAGGCCGAACAGGCCGAGCGCATCCGCCGCATGGAGCAGGAGCTCGCCGACCTCGACCGCGACGGCGCGTCCGGCGACGGCGGGCAGCCCGACGGTGCCGCGGGCACCGAGCGCAAGCGACCCGACACCCCCGAGACGCCGGGTGAGTCCGGTCCGTCCGGCCGCCCGAATGGCTGAATCCGACCGCCGAACCTCAGCGAGCCCCGCGAGCGACAGCGCGCTGGCGCTGCTCGCAGCGTTTGTGGGCGAGGGCGTCGTCGACCTCGTCGTGGCACCCGGCTCGCGGTCGCAGGCACTCGCGCTCGCCGCGGCCGAGCTCGAACGGGCCGGCGCCGTGCGCCTGCACGTGCGCATCGACGAGCGCGGCGCCGCGTTCCTCGCCCTCGGTCTCGCCGTCGAGTCGGGTCGGCCGGTGCCGATCATCACGACCTCGGGCACGGCGGTCGCGAACCTGCATCCCGCGGTGCTCGAGGCGCACCACTCCGGCGTGCCGCTGATCGTGCTCTCGGCCGACCGGCCGGCGGAGCTGCGCGGCATCCGCTCGAACCAGACGACCATGCAGCCGGGCATCTTCGCGGGGGCGGCGCGGCTCGAACGCGACGTCGTCGCTCCAGAGGGGGCGCCCGGTGAAGCGGATGCCGCGGCGCGCCTCGCCCGCGAGGCCGTCGCCGCCGCCCTCGGCCGTGATGCCGACGGGCGGCCCGTGCCGCATCCCGGCCCCGGCCCGGTGCATCTCAACCTGCAGCTGCGCGAGCCGCTGTCCGCGGCGATCCCGGCCGATTCGCCGCTGCTGTCGGCGGCAGCCGTCGCTGCCGCCGACCTGCCAGACGTGCCCGCACCGACCATCGGCGACGGGGCAGCGGCGCCCGCGCTGATCGCGCCCGGCCCGCGCACGATCGTCGTGGCCGGCGCCGGCGCCGGCCCCGGCGCCGAGGAGTTCGCCCGCGACGGCGGCTGGCCGCTCATCGCCGAGGTCTCGAGCGGCGCCCACTTCGGACCGAACCTCGTCGTCGCCTACCGCGAACTGCTGGGCGAGCCGGGCTTCGGCGACGAGATCGAGCGGGTCGTGGTCTTCGGCCACCCGACGCTCTCGAGGGAGGTGCCCGCGCTCGTGCAGCGCGACGGCGTCGAGACGATCGCCGTGGCGCCGTGGGGCATCGAGTGGTTCAACCCGGGGCGGCGCGTCGCCCGGTTCGAACGCGCCGTGCGCACCGAACCGCGCCCGCAGAGCGATGAGGAGCGTGCGTGGGTCGGCCGCTGGGTGCGGGCGAGCCGCATACTCGTCGACGCCGGGCTCCCGACGGCGCCGCTGCAGCGCGACGGCATCGACGAGACCGGCCACGTCTCCGACTTCGAGGCGCAGCGCGAGTACATGAAGGCCCAGCTCGCCGCGATGCGGGCGCCCGTCACCCGGCGCATGCTCGTCGACGCCGTCTGGTCGGCGACCTGGCCGCACGACCGGCTCCTCTTCGGCGCCTCGCGCCTCATCAGGGATGCCGACCGCGCGGTGCCCGGTCGCCGCATCCCCGTGCACGCCAACCGCGGGCTCGCGGGCATCGACGGCACCGTCGCGACGGCCGTCGGCATCGCGATCGCGACCCAATGCGCGCTTCCGGGCGAGGCGTCGGTGGCGACGTCGGGCGAGCCGTCGGGCGACGCGGATGCCGCGGCCGTCGCCGCGTCGACGGCGAACACGGCCAGGGGCGGCGTGACCCGCGCCCTCATCGGCGACCTCACCCTGCTGCACGACGTCGGGTCGATGCTGCTCGGCGAGGGCGAGCAGCGCCCGCGGGTGCAGCTCATCGTCGGCAACGACGGCGGCGGCACCATCTTCGATTCGCTCGAGGTCGCGGCATCCGCCCCTGCCGAGGCCTTCGACCGGGTGCAGTTCACGCCGCAGCACGTCGACCTCGCGGCCCTCGCCGCCGCCTACGGCTGGTCGTACACGCGGGCCGCCACGCGAGCCGAGCTGCATGACGCGCTCGGCACCCGGGTCGACGGGCCGTCGATCCTCGAGGTCCCGCTTCCGCGCTGACGCTTGCCGCGGCATCCGCTCGCTCGGCAGGATGGACGTATGAGCCGCGAGACGTACTGGACCGCCGACCCCGCCGACCTGCTGCGCGTCGGTGAGGGGTTCGAACTGTCGAAGACCGGCACCCGTGCGAACCCCGGGTTCGACGGCGACAAGGCCGCGGGGCAGGAGGCGCTCGCCGAGGGCGCCGAGATCCTCGCCGACCTGCAGGAGCAGCTCTTCGCGATGAGCCGCATGGGCGGCGACGAGCGGCGCATCCTGCTCGTGCTGCAGGCCATGGACACGGCGGGCAAGGGCGGCATCGTCAAGCACGTCATGGGCGCCGTCGACCCGCAGGGCGTGCAGCTCTCGGCGTTCAAGAAGCCCACGGACGAAGAGCTCGAGCACGACTTCCTCTGGCGCATCCACAAGCGCGCCCCCGGCGCCGGCATGATCGGCGTGTTCGACCGCTCGCACTACGAAGACGTGCTCATCGGCCGGGTGCGCTCGCTCGCCTCGCCCGAGGAGATCGAGCGCCGCTACGAGGCGATCAACGAGTTCGAGGCCGAGCTCGCCGCCACCGGCACCACGATCATCAAGGTCATGCTGCACATCTCGCGCGACGAGCAGAAGGCGCGGCTCACCGAGCGGCTCGCCCGCGCCGACAAGCACTGGAAGTTCAACCCCGGCGACGTCGACGAGCGACTGCGGTGGGACGACTACGCGGCGGCGTACCAGCTCGTCTTCGAGCGCACGGCGACGACGGATGCCCCGTGGTTCGTCGTGCCCGCCGACCGCAAGTGGTACGCGCGGCTGGCCGTGCAGCACCTGCTGATCGACGCGCTCGAGGCCATGCAGCTCGAGTGGCCGAAGGCCGACTACGACGTCGCCGAGCAGCAGGCGCGACTCGCCGCCAGCTGACAACGGTCGAGCTGGCGCCGGTCGGGTAGCGACGAAGGAGCGTATCGAGACCCTCTGCGGGTCGAGCCTGTCGAGACCGGCCTGTCGAAACCCTCTGCGGGTTGAGCTCGTCGAAACCCCCACCGGACGACATCACCCCTCCGTCGAACGGCTCAAACCGGGGAGATCGCCGTGGCGCCCCTCGATGAGCGCTCGCCGCTTCGCTCGGCTCCACCCCTGCACCTGCTTCTCACGCGCATACGCTTCGTGCATGTGCTTCCACTCCTCGACGTACACGAGCCTGATGGGAAGACGCGTGCTCGTGTAGGAGTGAACCGCACCGAGTTCGTGCTGTGCGAGTCGGTGGTCGAGGTTGCGAGTGCTTCCGACGTAGAAGCTCCCGTCGGCGCATTCCAGGATGTACATGTGCGGCATGTGCCGATGCTGGCAGGTGTGGGCTGCGCGGCTCGATGGCCGTCGTTTTCGGGGGCGCTGGTGGAGGCCCGACGGCTGTCGAGGCCGAGTGGGTGTTGCGGGGGTGGGGTTTCGACAGGCCTGTGTGTGGGTTGAGCTTGTCGAAACCGAGTTTGCCGGGTGAGGGTTTCGACGGGCTCAACCCGCAGGGGTTTCGACGGGCTCAACCCGCAGGGGTTTCGACGGGCTCAACCCGCAGCAGGAGCAGCTCAGCCGCCGAAGGCCTCGACGATCGGGCGGAACTTCATCACGGTCTCGGCGAGCTCGTCGGCGGGCACCGAGTCGTGCACGATGCCGCAACCGGCATATGCCGTGACGGTGCCGTCGGGGTCGACCTGCGCGCAGCGCAGTGCGATGGCCCACTCGCCGTCGCCGCCGCCGTCGATCCAGCCCACCGGGCCGGCGTAGCGGCCGCGGTCGAAGCCCTCGAGCTCCGCGATCGCGGGCAGCGCGATGCGGCGCGGGGTGCCGGCCACGGCGGCCGTCGGATGCACGGCGCGCACGAGGTCGAGTGAACTCGATCCGTCGCCGAGCGTGCCCTTGAGGTCGGTCGCGAGGTGCCACAGGTTCGGCAGTTGCAGGGTGAACGGCTCGGGGCTCGTGTCGAGTCGGGCGGTGTGCGGGGCGAGGCGCTTCACCGCGCTCTCGACGGCGAGGGCGTGCTCGGCGCGGTCCTTCTCCGAGGCCGCGAGGGCGAGCGCGCGCTCGCGGTCGGAGGCGTCGCCCGCGCCGCGCGAGGCGGTGCCGGCGAGCACGCGTGCCGAGACGGTGCCGTGGTCGACGCGCACGAGCGTCTCGGGGCTCGCGCCGATGAGCCCGTCTACGGCGAAGACCCAGGTGTCGGGGTAGTCCTCGGCGAGCCGGTTGATGGTCGCCCGCAGCCCGGCGTCCTCGTGCAGTTCGCCCACGAGCTGGCGCGCGAGCACGACCTTCTCGAGTTCGCCGGCGTCGATGCGGCGCACGGCCTCGGCGACGGCCGTCTCGTAGGCCTCGGGCGGCAGCGAGCCCGGCGTGAACGCCACACGCGGCACCTGTCGCTTCGGCGCGGGCTCGGGAAGCTCGACGTCGAGCTCGGCGGGGTCGGCGGAGCCGGAGGCATCCGTCTCGTCGACCGGGTCGAGCGAGATGCGCGTGACCCACGCGCGGCCGTCGCGCCGGCCCATGACGAGCTCGGGCACGATGAGCACGCTCGTCGCCTCGGACTCGTCGGCGAACGCGAAGGCGCCGAACGCCACGAGCCCCGTGCCCGGCAGGCCCACCCGGTCGTCGACCTCGGCGCGCGCGGCGAGCGAGGTCCACGCGGCGGCGGCGTCTTCGACCCGGGTCGGGCCGGTGGCCTCGATGCGCACGACCTCGCCGAGCCCCACGATGCCCTCGCCGCGGCGCATCCACACGAGCGGATGCCGCGGATCGGCGCGCGGGATCAGCGGCTCCGTCTCATCGACGGCCACGGTGCGAACGACGAGCCGAGCACTCGCGGCCTGCACCGCGTCATCCGTCTGACTCACCGCCCCAGCCTACGCCCGGCCGCGCGCCGTAGGATCGAGGCATGACCCGCGCAGATCTCGGCAAGCAGCCCGACCAGGTGTCGGCGATGTTCGATCGCGTCGCCGCGAGCTACGACCGCACCAACAACGTGCTCTCGGTGGGCAACGCCCCGCTCTGGCGCGTCGCCACGACCCGTGCCGTCGACCCGAAGCCGGGTCAGCGCATCCTCGACGTCGCGGCCGGCACGGGCACCTCGAGTGCGAGCCTCGCGAAGTCCGGGGCATCCGTCGTCGCCGCCGACTTCTCGCCCGGCATGATCGAGGTCGGCCGCAAGCGGCAGGCCGGCGTGCAGAACCTCGTGTTCGTCGAGGCCGACGCCACGCAGCTGCCGTTCGCCGACGACGAGTTCGACGCGGTCACGATCTCGTTCGGCCTGCGCAACGTCAACGAGCCGAAGAAGGCCCTCGCCGAGTTCTTCCGCGTCACCAAGCCGGGCGGTCGCCTCGTCATCTGCGAGTTCTCGACCCCGCCCGCACCGCTCGTGCGCACCGGCTACGGCGTCTACCAGCGCTACGTCATGCCGCCGCTCGTGAAGCTCTCGAGCTCGAACGACACGGCCTACGACTACCTCAACGAGTCGATCAACGCGTGGCCCGACCAGCGCACGCTCGCGGCGTGGATCCGAGAGGTCGGCTACACGGAGGTCGCGTGGCGCAACCTCACCCTCGGCGTCGTCGCCCTGCACCGCGCGACCAAGCCAGCTGCCGCCTGAGCCGTGCCGCTGCTGGTTGAGCCCGTCGAAACCTGAGTCCGCCCACCCACTCGTGGGGTTTCGGCGAGCTCAACCCGCAGAACGAGCTCCCGTTCGCACCCCGATAGGCTAGTGAGCGTGAAACCGAGTCACCCGGTCGCCCGTCGAGGCTCATCGCTCGCCGCCAATCTCGGCCTCAGCGAGCGCGTCTTCGCGACCTCGGCCGACAAGGCCATGGTGAAGGCGATCGACGCAGGGCTCGATCGCGTCGAAGCCGGCCTCCTCGAAGAGGTGCGGTTCGCCGACACCATCGCGGACGTCTCCACGCGCTACCTGCTCCAGGCGGGCGGCAAGCGCGTGCGCCCGATGCTGACGCTGCTCACCGCGCAGCTCGGCGCCGGGGTGACCGACGACGTCGTCACCGCGGCCGAGGCCATCGAGATCACGCACCTCGCGAGCCTCTACCACGACGACGTCATGGACGACGCCGACCGCCGCCGCGGCGTGCCCAGCGCGCAGGCGGTGTGGGGCAACTCCGTCGCCATCCTCACCGGCGACCTGCTCTTCGCCCGCGCCAGCCAGCTCATGGCCGGCCTCGGCGAGGGCGCGATCCGCATGCAGGCGCGCACCTTCGAGCGGCTCGTGCTCGGCCAGCTGCACGAGACCGTCGGCCCGCAGCCGGGCGACGACCCCATCGAGCACTACATCCAGGTGCTCGCCGACAAGACCGGGTCGCTCATCGCGGCGGCCGCGCAGTCGGGCATCATCTTCTCGGGCGCCGACCCGGGCTTCGAAGCCCCCATCATCGAGTTCGGCGAGAAGATCGGCGTGGCCTTCCAGCTCGTCGACGACGTCATCGACCTCTCGCCGCAGCCGGCCGAGACCGGCAAGGTGCCCGGCACCGACCTGCGCGCGGGCGTCGTGACGCTGCCGATGCTGCGGCTCGCCGAGCACGCCCGCAGCGACGCGGCATCCGCTGCCCTGCTCGAGCGCATCGAACGCGACGTGGTCATCGCCACCGGCCCGGCCGCTGCTGCCGACCCGATCGACACGAACACGATGGCCTCGCGCATCGTGCCCTCGAAGGAGACGATCGATGCGATCGTCGCCGAACTCCGGGAACACGAAGCTACGCGCGCTACGCTCGCTGAGGCCCACCGTTGGGCGCGCGAGGCGGTCGCCGCCCTCGCGCCGCTGCCAGAGGGCAGTGTGAAGAAGGCGCTCACACGATTCGCAGAGACGGTCGTCGAGCGCGAGAGCTGATGGAGAGACCACGCACGTGACGAGGAACAAGCTGAGACTGGCGATCGTCGGGGCAGGCCCCGCCGGCATCTACGCCGCAGACATCCTGCTGAAGGCCGAACGCAACTTCGACGTCTCGATCGACCTCTTCGATCACCTGCCCGCGCCCTACGGGCTCGTGCGCTACGGCGTCGCCCCCGACCACCCGCGCATCAAGGGCATCATCACCGCCCTTCGCGAGGTGCTCGACCGCGGCGACATCCGCATCTTCGGCAACGTGAAGTTCGGCGAGGACATCACGCTCGAAGACCTGAAGAAGCACTACAACGCCGTGATCTTCGCGACCGGCGCCGTGAAGGACGCCTCGCTGAACATCCCGGGCTCCGAGCTCGAGGGCTCCTACGGCGCGGCCGAGTTCGTCAGCTGGTTCGACGGGCACCCCGACTTCCCGCGCACGTGGCCGCTCGACGCGAAGGAGGTCGCGGTCATCGGCAACGGCAATGTCGCCCTCGACGTGGCGCGCATCCTCGCCAAGCACGTCGAAGACCTCATGTCGACCGAGATCCCCGCGAACGTCGCGGCCGGCCTCGCGGCATCGCCCGTCACCGACGTGCACGTGTTCGGCCGTCGCGGCCCGACCTCGGTGAAGTTCACGCCGCTCGAACTGCGCGAGCTCGGCGAGCTGCGCGACGTCGACATGATCCTGTACGACGAGGACTTCGACTACGACGACGCAGCCCGCGCGGCCGTCGCCGGCAACAAGCAGGTCTTCGTCATCGATAAGGTGCTGAACCAGTGGCGCCAGCGCGAGGTCGGCGAGGCGTCGCGCCGCCTGCACCTGCACTTCTTCGCGAAGCCGCTCGAGCTCGTCGACGACGGCGAGGGCCACGTCGGCGCCATCCGCTGGGAGCGCACCGCGCCCGACGGCGAGGGCGGCGTGGTCGGCACCGGCGAGATCCGCGAGCTGCCCGTGCAGGCCGTGTACCGCGCCGTCGGCTACTTCGGCTCGCAGCTGCCCGGCATCCCCTTCGACAAGAAGTTCGGCGTGATCCCGAACCACGAGGGCCAGGTGCTCATGCGCGACAAGGAGACCGGTGAGCCGCGCCAGATGTACGGCGTCTACGCGACCGGCTGGATCAAGCGCGGGCCCGTGGGCCTCATCGGGCACACCAAGTCCGACGCGATGGAGACCATCAAGCACCTCATCAACGACCTCGGCAACTGGTGGGACCCCGAGTCCCCGTCGGAGGAGTCGGTCATCGAGCTGCTCGAGTCGCGCGGCATCCGCTGGACCGACCTCGACGGCTGGCACCGACTCGACGAGCACGAGCAGGCGCTCGGTTCGGCCGAGGGCCGCGTGCGCGTGAAGGTCGTGCCCCGCGACGAGATGGTCGACATCTCGCGCGCCGAGGCGTAGGGGCTTCTGCGGGCCGAGCCTGCCCCTGTGGGTTGAGCCTGCCCCTGGGGGTTGAGCCTGCCCCTGGGGGTTGAGCCTGCCTCTGGGGGTTGAGCCTGCCCCTGTGGGTTGAGTCTGCCGAAACCCATCCGTGCGTCGTGCCACTACGCTGCTCACCATGCCCTTCGCGTGGTCGAGCCTCATCGTGACGGTCGTCGCGGTGCTGCTCGGCTTCGCGCTCGGCTGGTGGCCGCTCGCCGCCTGGACCGAGCGGTCGATGACGGGCGAACGGATGCCGCGGCGCACGTTGCGCCTCACCGCCGCGATCACCACGGCCGTCGTGTTCGGCGTGCTCGCCTGGCGCTTCGGCCTCTCGTGGACGCTGCCCGCACTGCTCGCCTTCGCCGCGTGCGCCACCGTGCTGTCGATCGTCGACCTCGCCGAGAAGCGCCTGCCGAACGCGGTCGTCTTCCCGGCGTTGGGTGCCGTGGCGGTGCTGCTCGTGCCGGCGACGTGGGCGACGGGCATATGGATGTCACTCGTCTGGGCCCTCGTGGGTTCTGCGGCCATGTTCGCCGTGTACTTCGTGCTGGCCCTCATCTCGCCGTCGTCGATGGGCATGGGCGACGTGAAGCTCGCGCTCGTGATCGGGCTGCTGCTCGGCTGGTTCGGGATGTCGGCTTGGCTCGTGGGGTTGCTCGCGGCGTTCGTGGTCGGGGGAGTGATCGCGATCGTCGCGCTCGTGCTGAAACGGGTGACGCTGCGCGGGTCGATCCCGTTCGGGCCGTCGATGCTCGTGGGGGCCCTCATCGCGGTGCTGCTGGTCGGGCCAGTGGGCTGAGTTCGGGTGTCTCAGTCGACGCCACCCGAAATGGGACTGGCGACGACGGGTTCCGGCAGGGTTCCCTGAATTGATCCGCGAATGATCCCGAACGGTCAGCATCGATCAGATCACCCACCGCCGACCGGACGAAGGACCCCCTACGGATGCCCGACACCTCCGAACTGCCGACCCGGCTGGACCGCTTCCGGTCGATGATGGCGACCGAGCGCTTCCGCTGGTGGTTGGTGTTCATCGTTCTCGTGATGATCGCGGCAGTGCGTGCAGCGACCCCGCACGAGCGCGACCACTTCTGGTCGGCACGAGCGGGAATCGAGAACCTGCAGGGAATGCCGCTGATCCGGCCGGACACCTGGTCGTGGTCGAAGGAAGGCGAGTGGGTTCCGAACTCCCCGTTGTGGAACATCGTGCTCGGCATCGGTTGGCAGGCGGGGGGATTCTGGGGGCTGTTCTGGGTCGGCTTCGTGTCGATCGCGGCGTTCTTCGCACTCGCGCTGCTGCTCGCGCGGCTCGCTGGAGCGCGTGCCTTTCCCACGCTCGTCGGCTTCGCGCCGGTGCTGATGTTCGGTTTCTCGGCGTTCACGCCCCGTGCCACGATGATCGTGCAGTCCCTCCTGTTCCTCGCGGTGCTCTTCGTGTGGTGGTGGGGCGGCAGGGCCGGTCGAACCGGCATGTTCACATCGATCGCGGTCGTCGGCGGGGCCGGCTTCGCGTTGTCACTGCTCGGGAACTGGCTTCACCTCTCGTTCATGCTCATGTCCGCGGCGATCGCGGTGATGTGGGCGATCGGCTGGTGGGCGAGCCCGGGCGTCCGCGGTACACGATGGCTCTCGCTGACTGCTGCGGGAACGACCGGGCTCCTGCTCGGGTGTGTTGCCTCCCCGTTCGGGATCCCGCTGACCCTCGAACGTGCGCGCGTCGTCGCTGAGGCCTGTCGTGGCCTGATCAGCGAATGGCAATCGATCGTCGATCTCCTGGGCGTTCAAGGTTTCCGCTTCGTTCCGTTCACCGTCGTCGTCGTCGTGCTGGCGATCGTCGCGCCGCTCTGGGTCATCCACGTCCTGCGCACGAGCGGTCGGTTCGACCCGAGAGTGCGGATCATCGTTCCTCTGGCCGCCATCGGCGTGCCGGCACTCGTGGCGGGGCTCGATACGCTGCGCTTCACGCTCGTGGGGATGCTGCTGCTGCTGCCCGTCTTCGCGGGGGCCGCGACGAGTCTCATCAACGCCCTGCATCGCCGTCAGGCGCGCGGAGTCGGTCTCCTTTCCCGCCCGAAGGCGATGGAGTACACGTCGGGTCGGTTCTGGACGGTGATCCTGACAGGGCTGATGATCCTGGTGACGCCACTGGTCGCGATCAATGTCGCCCAAGGGGCGACCACACCTGAGGCGAGCGTGATCAGCGCCCTCCCGCGCGAGTGTCGCCTGTGGGCCACCCATACGGTCGGCAGCTCCACGATCCTCCTTCGCCCCGACGTCAAGGTCTGGTTCGACGGCCGGGCGGATTTCTACGGACGCGATCATCTCATCGCGTACCTCACGACCTTGACGCCGGAGGGACAGCTGCCTGAGGGCACCGACTGCGTGGTGCTCTCATCGGAACCGATCGATCAGTGGCTCGCCAACTCACTCGATGAGCGACCGGGGTGGTCGCGGGTGGATTCAGAGGCGGGATACACGCTCTGGGTGCGTGAATGATCAGGCGCTGTCCCCGCTTCGCCTGATGCTTGTCCCCCACTTTGCACCTCGCGTGTACCCCATTTGACGGACGGAATGTACCCCCAAACTGGGGGACAGGCGGTCGGATGTTGCGAGGAATCAGGCGGATCCGTGACATCCGTTGCGTTGTTGCCGGGCACTCTCCCCCAAAGTGGGGCATAGGTCACCCGCAGAACGATGGATAGCTTCATTCCACCGCATGTACCCGCATGCGCGATGCACCACCCGTCCCGGGTGGTGCAGGTGTGTACCTGCTACCCGAAGGGGTCCCCCATGCTCAAGGCATACGCCGCGCTCCAGGCGCGACTCAACTCCGTCCGTTCCGAAGAAGAAGGCGCGACCGCGACCGAGTACGCGCTCGTGCTCGGACTCGTCGCGATCGCCCTCGTCGTCGCCGCGGTCGCGCTGACGCCCATCCTCGGCAGCTTCGTCGCTGACATCGGCAGCTGGATGGACGGCCAGAAAGTCGGCGAATAGCCGCTCGTCTTCATGGGGAACGGGGTTCGGGGCAGCGTCATGCGTCCCGGACCCCAGCGTCAGTTGAGGTGGAGATGCGCATTCGCAAGAACGAACGAGGGGCCGCGGCGGTGGAGTTCGCCCTGGTGTTCCCGCTCGTCATCATGCTGTTGCTCACGGTGATCGAATTCTCGCGACTCTGGAACATGCAGGCGACGCTGTCGGACGCGGCCGGCATGTCGGCCCGATACGTCGCGATCCACCTCGACGATCCCGCGGTGGCCGACCCCGTCGGCAACGCCACCGACGAGGTCGAAGCCATTCCGTGGCTCGGCGACTGGTCGGAGGTCGACATGATCATCACGCCGGATTGCGGCGACGGCGGTTCGGGCGTCGTGACGTCGGACCTCTCGGTGCTGCCCGGGTCGCTCAGCGGCTGGTTCAGCGACACGCTCGGAGACCCCATCGAGCTGAAGGCGAGAGGAGTCTCCCCGTGCGGCGGATGAAGCACCACCTTCGGCGGTTGATCCGAAGCGAACGCGGGGCCAACGCCGTCCTGATCGTGTTCCTGCTGGTACCCATGATGGGGTTCGGTGCACTCGCCCTCGACGTCTCGGCACAGCATGCCGAGCGCCAGCAGATTCAGCGGGGCGTCGATGCGGCGGCGATCGCCGTCGCGTCATCGTGTGCCCGAGACGAGGGCACCTGCGCCGCCGGCTCGACAGCGCTCAGCACCGAATTCCTCGAGGCGAACAACGGAACGCCGGTCGCCGGCGAAGTCGAGAGCGCGGTGCCGAACACGGATGACAACGAGGTGCAGGTCGTCGCGAGCGCGGACTTCCCGCACTTCTTCGCGTCGCTCATCGATGGCGACAGCGACCCGAACTCGACGACCGTTCGAGCCGACGCCACCGCCGAATGGGGCAACCCGATCTCGGGTGGCACGTTCGTGCTCGCCTTCGGGTACTGCGAGTTCCTCGACGCGACACCCGGCGCGCTCATCCTCGTCCAGAACAACACGACCGAGCGGCGCGACTGCGAAGGCACCTTCGCGCGGGGCGGCTTCGGCTGGCTCGTCAGCCCGGACTGCACGGTCGAGATCAACATCGCGGACCCGTGGGTCGACGGGACGACCGGTGCCGCAGGCTCTGGAATCTGCTCCGATGTGCTCCACACCGACCCGGAACGGAACGCCTACCTCGAGAGCATGATCGGGACGGTGCAGCTCGTGCCGATCTACGACGACTGCCGGCGTATCGGAACGGTGTCATCCGGGGCGGGCGACTGCCCCGGTGCCAACAACGAGTTCCACCTCATCACGTTCGCCGCGTTCCGCATCACCGGAATGGTGTTCCCCGGCATCAACCGCCCCGACCCCGCCGCTCCGCCGTGCACCCGCTCCTGCACCGGCATCCAGGGCGAGTTCATCGAGTACGTCGAACTCGGCGACGGCTACGAGCTGGGCGACGCCCCGGACGGCGGAGTGACGATCGTCAGGCTCAAGGACTGAGTGCCGACCGGCACCCTACTGCAACGGTTATCGAAGGTACTGATCTATGAAGACCCGAATCATCGGGGCGATCGTCGCCCTCCTCCTGGCCGTACTCGGCGTCATCCTGCTCGTCGGATACGTGCGCGGCGCCGATGCGCGAGCAGCGCAGGGCGCTGAGCTCACGGATGTGTACGTCGTCCAGGAGTCGATCCCAAGGGGAGCCCTGGGTGAAGAGGTCGCCGACTTCGTCGAACTGGATTCGATGCCCACCCGCAATGTCGCAGACGGTGTCGTGACGAACCTCGAGGACCTCGCCGGGCTGGTCGCCGTCGCCGACATCCTGCCGGGCGAGCAGTTGCTCTCGGCACGGTTCGTCGACCCGGCCGAACTCGCCTCGAGCGGGGACGTACCCGTTCCCGACGGCATGCAGCTCGTGTCGTTCACCCTGCCCGCCGACCGCGTGGTCGGAGGCCAGGTGCGCGCCGGCAACACGATCGGACTGGTGGGGACCGTCGACCCCGACGAGCTCGGCGAAGAATCGGACGTCGTCGACCCGGTCACGAGCTTCGCGTTCCACGGTGTGCTGGTGACCAAGGTGCAGGGTGTCGTGACCCCCGACGCAGAGGCCGACACGCAGGTCGAACAGGGCGCGGGCGACAGCATCATGCTGACGATCGCCCTGTCGGCTCATGACATCGAGCGATGGGTCTGGTTCACCGAGGGGGAGTCGGCTGGTTATGCGCAGATGTGGCTCACGCTCGAGAACGAACTGACCGACAACAGCGGCACGTCGCCGGTGACCGGAAGCAACGCGTTCTAGTGCTCCCGTACCTCCTGGTCAGTCGTTCCGCCGAGTATGAGACCCGGCTCCGGGCCCTGCTCGGCGAACGGCTTGCCGTGATTCCGGGCGAGTTCCTCACGTTCGGCCCCGATGCCGTCGTGAGTCGCACCAATGGGCAGCCGCGCGTGGCACTGCTCGGGCCGGTGCTGAACTACGAGGAGACGAAGGGGCTCGTCGAGGCGCTCGCCGTGAAGCATCCCGACCTCGGCCTCATCGTCGTGCGCGAACAGCGATCGGACCTCGAGGACTGGGTCGACGAGCTCTCACTCCACGCCGTGCTGAGCCCCGACGCCAGCGACGACACGACCCTCGCCCTGCTCGATCGGCTGTCGGCCTGGCTCGTCGCCAACGGCCGCGCCGAAGTGCACGATTTCGATGCGCCGCTGGCCCTGGAAGTCGACGACATGCCGTTCGTCGAGCTCGTCGACGAGTCGGTGGGAGCCGATGACATCGCCGCCGTACCCGAAGCGGAGCCTGAGCCCGAGCCTGCCGTGCCGGAATGGGAGTTCCCGCCGCTCGAAGCCGGCACCCCGTCGGAGGCGATCGCCGTCGTCGCGCCGAAGGGCGGGCAGGGCAAGACGACCATCGCGATCAACCTGGCCACCGGCCTCGCTGAAGTCGCCCCGAACTCGGTCGTGCTCGTCGACGCCGACCTGCAGTTCGGCGACATCACCGCGGCGCTCGCGCTCGAGCCGACGCGCACGATCGTCGATGCGGTGGCGGATGTCGCGGCCGACGAGATCGTCTTGAAGACCACGCTCACCCACCACGACGACGGGTTCTTCGTCATCGCGAGTGCTCCATCGCCCGAACTCGGAGATCAGGTCGCCCCGCTCGCGCTCGCCCGCCTCATCGAACGGCTTCGCGCCACGTTCCGCTACGTGATCGTCGACACGACACCGGGGCTTGGCGAGCACACGCTCGTCACACTCGAGCACGTGACCGACGCGGTGTTCGTGACGAATATGGGTGTACCGAGCCTTCGAGCGATGCGCACCGAGTTCGAACTGCTGACGCGGCTCGGCCTCATGCCGGGCAACCGGCATCTCGTGGTCAACCAGACCGACAAGAACAGCGGACTCACCATCAAGGACGTCGAGCACATCATCGGCGCGCCGGTCGATGTCGAAGTGCCGAAGTCGTCGGCGGTGCTGCTCGCGAGCAACCGTGGCGTGCCGCTCATTCACGACGACGTGCGCGACCCGGCCGCGAAGGCGATCCGGTCGATCGTGCTGCGCATCGCACCGGAGGCGTTCCCCAAGCGAAGCAAGATCCAGAGAAGGCGGCGAACCAGTGAACCTGAATGATCGGCTGAGTGCGCTCGGCAAGACGCAGGCGACAGCGCCGGCAAACCCGTTCGCTGCCGCAGAACCGGTGACCAACGACGAGTCGAGTCCGGCCGAGGCTTCCGCACAGCCGCCCGCGGCCGACACCGAATCGGCGACCGAGACGCAACTCCCCACCGCCGCCACCGAGCCCGCGATGTTCCAGCCTCCTGCCCAGCCGCGCGCAGCCGCACCACGACCCTCAGGGGCGCTCGACCCGCTCGCGGCGGTGAAGGAGAAGGCCGCAGAAGAACTCTTCGGGCGCATCGGATCGCGCCTCAACGACGCCTCGCTCACCGAGGAGCAGCTGCACCTGCTCGCTCGGGCCGAGCTCGCCGACATCGTCGCCGGCGAACAGCTCGCGCTCTCGACCGCTGAGCGCAACCGGCTCATCGACGACATCGGCGCTGACGTGCTCGGCTACGGACCGCTCGAGCCGTTGCTCGCCGATCCGACCGTGAGCGAGATCATGGTCAACCGCTTCGACCGGCTCTACGTCGAGCGCAACGGCCGCCTGCAGGAGACCGCGCACCGTTTCACCGGGGAACCGCAGCTGCGTCGCGTCATCGAGCGCATCGTCGCCCGGGTCGGTCGCCGCATCGACGAGTCCTCGCCGCTCGTCGACGCCCGCCTCGACGACGGTTCCCGCGTCAACGCGATCATCCCGCCGCTCGCCGTCGACGGCGCCTCATTGACCATCCGCAAGTTCGCGGGAACCCCGTACACGGTGAACGACCTCATCGACTTCGGCAGCATGACGCGCGAGGTCGCGACAGTGCTCGATGCCGCGGTGCGGGCGAAGATGAACATCCTCGTCTCGGGCGGAACCGGCACGGGTAAGACCACCCTGCTCAATGTGCTCTCGGCGTTCATCCCCGGTGACGAGCGCATCATCACGATCGAAGACGCCGTCGAGTTGCAGCTGCAGCAGGAGCACGTCGTGCGACTCGAGTCGCGCCCGCCGAACATCGAGGGGCGCGGCGAGATCACGATCCGCGACCTCGTGCGCAACTCGCTGCGCATGCGACCCGACCGCATCGTCGTCGGCGAGGTGCGCGGGGCGGAGTCGCTCGACATGCTGCAGGCGATGAATACCGGACACGAGGGATCGATCTCGACGCTGCACGCCAACTCGCCGCGAGACGCCGTCTCGCGCATGGAGACGCTGGTGCTCATGGCCGGGATGGACCTGCCGCTCCGCGCCATCCGCGAGCAGATCTCCTCGGCCATCGACATCATCGTGCAGATCACCCGTCATAAGGACGGCGTGCGCCGGATCACCCACATCACCGAGGTGCACGGCATGGAGGGCGACATCATCACCCTGCAGGACGCGTTCAGCTTCGACTACTCCAAGGGGTACGACGAAGAGGGACGGCTGCGCGGGCGCATCGAGCCGACCGGTGTTCGGCCCAGGTTCGCCGAACGCATCGCCGACTACGGCATCGCCCTGCCGATCTCGCTCTTCCAGCCCGACATCGGCGACATGCTCGGGGCGATCCGATGAATCCGGTGGTGCTCGGACTCGGCGTCGGAGTCGCGCTGCTTGCGCTCCTGGTGCTGATCTTCTACGTGATCGCGCCTCCTGCCCCCCGGGTCGCCCGCGACCGCCGCCTGGCTCCCGGGGTCGAGCACGTCTCGGCGCTGACGAGGGTCACGCAGCGGACGACGGCGGCGATCGAGTCGGTGGCGTCGAAGCGTTCGAGCCGGATGTTCGGTCCACAGGAGCTCGAACTCGCCGGCATCAAGACGGATCCGTCGAGCTTCGTGGTGATCGTCGCTTCCGCCGCCAGCGTGTTCGCCCTCATCGGCGTGCTGGTCGGCTTCGCGAATGGAACCTGGTTCATCTGGGCCGTCCTGCTCGCGCTGCTCGCCCCGGTGGGTGCGAAGCTCATCATCTCGTCGCGCACGAGCAAGCGGCGCGCCCGATTCGCCGACCAGGTCGACGACACCGTGCAACTCGTTGCCGGCAGCCTGCGCGCCGGCCACGGCCTCAATCGCAGCCTCGCGGGAGTTGCGAGCGATGCCGAGGACCCGACGAGCGAAGAGCTCGCGCGTGTGGTGAACGAGGTGCGGCTCGGCCGGAACCTCTCCGATTCGCTCGCCATCACCGCGCAGCGCATGCGGAGCGAGGACTTCGAGTGGGTCGCCCAGGCGATCGCGATCAACCAGGAGACCGGCGGCAACCTCGCAGAGGTGCTCGACCAGGTCGGCAAGACGATCCGCGACCGCAACGAGATCCGACGTCAGGTGCGGGCGCTGAGCGCCGAGGGGCGATTGTCGGCCATCGTGCTCGTGGCTCTGCCGATCCTGGTCTTCCTGTTCCTCGTCATCGTGCAGCCGACGTACTTCAGCTCCTTCTTCCAGAACCCCCTCGGGATCGTCGCCCTCATCGTCGCAGGCGTGCTCCTCGTGATCGGGTCGATCTGGACCGCCCTCACGGTGAGAGTGAAGTTCTGACATGGAGCTGTCTGCAGTGCTCGTCTACGTGCTGATCGGCGTCACCGCGCTCGCCTTCGGCGTCTTCGTGTTCCTGCTCTTCCCGGCCCGACGTGAAGCCACGACGACCGCCGTGGTGGAGGAGCATCCCACCCTCGGCCCGGTACAGCAGGGGTCCATCAGCGCGTCGCTGGTCGCGGCTGCCCCGAGCGGGTACATCGCATGGATCGAACGGCAGCTCGTGTATGCCGGGCGCCCTTCCGGCTGGTCGGTCAACGGCATCGTCGTCTGGAAGATCCTCCTCGCGATCGCCGGTGTGCTGTTCGTGCTGATGTTCGCGTTCAGCGGTGGCATCTCCGGTTGGGGTGTGCTCATCGCCATCGCCGCGCCGCCGATGCTGTTCTTCCTCCCCGACGTGATGATCAACAGTCGAGCCCATGACCGCCAGGAGGCGATCAAGCTCTCGCTGCCCGACGTGCTCGACCAGATGACGATCGCCGTCGAAGCCGGGCTCGGCTTCGACGCCGCGATGGCCAAGGCCGCGCGCAACGGCAAGGGGCCGCTCGCAGAAGAGATGATCCGAGTGCTGCAGGACATGTCGATCGGGCGCACTCGCCGCGACTCGTTCATGGAGCTCGAACGGCGCACGAACGTCGAAGACCTGCGCCGATTCATCCGCGCCGTCATCCAGGCCGACCAGTACGGTGTGTCGATCGGCGACGTGCTGCGCGTGCAGTCGGCCGAGATGCGGCTGAAGCGCAAGCAGCGCGCAGAGGAGCAGGCGATGAAGGTGAGCGTCAAGATCCTCTTCCCGCTCGTGTTCTGCCTGCTGCCGGTGCTCTTCATCGTGCTGCTCACGCCGGCGGCGCTCAACATGATGAACTCGTTCAGCGGCAGTATCGGCGGCCCGTAGGGCTCCCGGCGTTCTCGGTCGTCGTCGCTAGGCTGGGCGCAGACCGAGGGGAGGTGGCATGGCGGAGCCCGAGCACCCCGAAACCGAGAACCCCGAGACCTGGCGGCCCGACGTACTCGGCCCCGGCTTCGAACAGCTCACCTTGCCGCTCGGCAGCGACAACGAGGGCGAGGTCGTGGCCACCCTCGTGCGGCACCGGCCGCCGTGGCGCATGCGATTGACGCGAGGCGCGGCATCCGGAGCCGACGTGCTCTACGTGCACGGCTGGAGCGACTACTTCTTCAACCCCGGTCTCGCCGAGTACTGGTCGAACGCCGGCGCGCGCTTCTTCGCACTCGACCTGCGCAAGTACGGCCGGAGCCTCCGCCCCGGCCAGACGCCCGGGTTCATCACCGACCTCGCCGACTACGACGCCGACATCGCCGCCGCGCTCGCCGCGATGGGCCACGGTGCGCCCGACGGATCCGATGGCGGGGATGCCGCGTCGAGGGGCAGCAACGGGCGACCGCTCATCCTGCTCGGGCACTCGACGGGCGGGCTCACGCTCAGTCTCTGGGCCGCGCGGCATCGGGGGCGTGCCGCGGCGCTCGTGCTCAACAGCCCGTGGCTCGAGTTCCAGGCGAGCAGGGTGGGGCGCGAGGCGCTCGCGCCGGTCATCGGCTGGGGTGCCAAGGTGAACCCGCTCGCGCCGCTGCCGAACGTCGACCTCGGCTTCTACACGCGCACCGTCGCGAAGGAGTTCGACGGCGAGTGGGAGTACAACCACGCCTGGCGGCCCGATCGCGGGTTCACGGTGCATCCGGCCTGGCTGAACGCCGTGCTCGCCGGGCACGCCACCGTCGCCTCGCGCATCGACGTCGGTGCGCCGGTGCTCACCCTGCTGTCGAAGCGCTCGACGCTGCAGGCGCGATGGGATCCGGCGATGGCGTCGAGCGACATCGTGCTCGTCGTCGACGAGGTCGCCGAGCGCACGCTGCGGCTCAGCCAGGTCGGCGCTGTGGTGCGCATCGACGAGGCGTTGCACGACGTGTTCCTCTCGCGCGCGCCCGTGCGCGAGGCGGCGTACGCTGCGATCACGCAGTGGCTGCGCGGCTACGCCCCGCACCGCCGCTGACGCCGCCCGCACCGCCGCTGACGCCGCCCGTGCGCCGCTGACGCCGCCCGTGCGCCGCGGCATCCGCTCGTCCGCGTCGCGCCTCCCGCGCGCGCCTCCCGCGCCCGCGCGCCTCCCGCGCCATCGCGTCCTCGCCTGAGGACCCGATCGGCGGCGGAGTACCCGTATGCCGCCGCCGAAGGGGCACTCGCGCGCACATCGGGTACTCGCCCTCAACAGGTGCACGTCGGCGCAGACCGTGGGGCGTGCGGCCAGAGCGTGTCCACCGGCCAACCGCGAGCGACACGATGTCGGCATGACCGAATCGCTCCCCATCAACGTCGACGGGTTCATCCTCGCTCGCGACGTGCGATCAGTCGGCCGACTCGCGGGCCTCCGGGCCGCGGTGCTCGACGGAAGGGTCGAACGCGTGCGCACGGGCGTCTATCGCCCGACGGTCCGGCCCGATCCGTCGCTCAGTGCGCCGGAGCAGTGGGCGGAGGCCTATCGCAGCGTGGTACGTGCAGTGGCGCAGACGCTGACGACGCCGATCTTCACCGGCCACTCCGCCGTTGCGCTCGCGCAGCTGCCCATCGTCGGGAGGTGGCCGAACGAGGTGTTCGTGCTGTCGAAGAACGAGTTCGGGCACCGGCGTGCGGGCGTGACATCCGTCGCTCGAACCCGCGAGGTGCCGGTCGAATCGTCGGGCGGATTCGCCGTGACCGCTCTGGAGTTCAGCCTGATCCAGATGTGCCGGCGGGCGCCGCTCGCTGCCGCACTCACCGCGGTCGATGCGGCGATCCACGTGTCGCGCACTCGGGCTCCCGCCCGAACCACGCTCGAGCGCATCCATGCGGAGCATGAGCGCCTCCTGCCGTATCCGCGGAGCCTCCGCGTCGCCGCGGTGCTCGAGCGAGCCACGCCGTTCGCCGAGACGCCGCTCGAGACCGTGAGCCGGCTCGTGATCGAAGAGCTCGGATTTCCGGCACCCGAACTGCAGCACGAGCTCTGGCTTCCCGAGCTCGGCCGGAGCGCGTTCCTCGACTTCCACTGGCCCGACCACGGCATCGGCGCGGAGGCTGATGGGCGTGGCAAGTACCTCGGCCCCGGCGGCGTCGAGACGACCATCGAAACGGTGCTCCGCGAGAAGGATCGGGAAGACGCCGTTCGCCGGCAACTGCGCGGGTTCGCGCGATGGGACTGGGCAGAGGCCTGGGGCAGAACCGTGCTCTTCACCAAGCTGCGCGGCGCCGGGTTGCCGGTCGTGCGCCGCCCGCGAGTACTGCTCTGACTGCCGCCGTGGCGCACGAGTACCCGATCGGCGTCCGAGTCCCGCGAGTGAGCGGATGCCGCGGCACTCCACCGCGCATGGGGTACTCGGGCGGGCAAAGCGAGCGCAAGCGGTAGCGCGGTGCGCGGCGAGCGCAAGCGGTAGCGCGGTGCGCGGCGAGCACGGTGCGCGGTGCGCGCGGTGCGCGCTAGCGGAAGTTGACGAACTGCAGGGCGACCTCGAGGTCCTTGCCCTTGAGGAGCGCCATCGTCGCCTGCAGGTCGTCGCGGCTCTTCGAGGAGACCCGCACCTCGTCGCCCTGCGTCTGGCTCTTCACGCTCTTCGGCGCCTCGTCGCGGATGATCTTGTTGATCTTCTTCGCGTTCTCGGAGTCGATGCCGGCCTTCATCGTGGTCTCGATGCGGAACTCCTTGCCCGACGCGAACGGCTCCCCGGCGTCGAGCGAACGCAGCGAGATGCCGCGCTTGATGAGCTTGGCCTCGTAGACCTCGAGGATCGCCTTCGCGCGCTCCTCGCTGTTGGCCTTGATCAGCACCTTCTCGCCGGACTGCTCGATCGACGCGCCGACGTTCTTGAAGTCGTAGCGCTGCGCGACCTCTTTCTGCGCCTGGTGGAGGGCGTTGTCGGCCTCCATCTGGTCGACCTTGGAAACGATGTCGAACGTTGCATCAGCCATGCCGCCCAGTGTACCGACGAGAGCGAAACGACGAGGGGATGCCGCGTGGCAGGGGGTTCGAGACGGCGCTGAAGCGCCTCCTCACCCCGCAGAGGGGGTCACACCGGCGGGCGGGCCGTCGACGAGCGCACCTGCAACTCGTACGGCAGGGGAGTGGCGGCGGGCGTCGCGGCATCCGTTGTGCCCGGCTCGAGCTCGTCCATCAGGATCTCGACCGCCATCTCGCCCTGCACGCGCGGGAACTGCGCGACCGTCGTGAGGCCGAAGAAGTCGGAGAGGTCGTGGTCGTCGATGCCGGCGATCGAGACGTCGCGCGGCACGACGAGCCCGAGGTCGCGGGCGGCGAGGATCGAGCCGATGGCCATCTCGTCGGAGGCCGCGAAGATCGCGGTGGGCCGGCCGTGCGGGGCGCCGAGCAGCTGCTTCGCCGCGTGGTACCCGCCCCGGATCGTGAAGTCGGCAGGCGCGAAGAGCCGGGGGTCGACGTCGAGGCCGGCGTCGCGGAGCGCCCCCTCGTAGCCGATGCGGCGGTTGGTCGGCAGGTGGAAGTCCATGTCGAACTCGAGGTCGCCGCCGATGTGCGCGATGCGGGTGTGGCCGAGGCCGATGAGGTGCTCGGTCGCGAGGCGCGCGACGGCGACGTCGTCGATCGTGAGGGTGCGCACGCCGGGGATGGGACCGCCGACGCCGACGAGCGGCTTGCCGAGTTCGTGCAGGCGTGCGACCTCGGGCTCCGTGAGCTCGAGCGAGACGGCGATGACCGCGTCGACGCGCTGGCGCAGCAGGAAGTGCTCGAACACGCTCGAGCGCTCGCGGCCGTCGCCCGAGAGGTTGTAGAGGGTGAGGTCGTACCCGCGGCGCAGCAGCGCCTGCTGGGCGCCCTCGAGCACCGAGGAGAAGAACCATCGGTTCAGGAACGGCACGACGACGCCGATGTTGCGGGTGCGGCCCGATGCGAGGCTCGAGGCGTTGGAGGAGACGACGTAGCCGAGCCGGGCAGCGGCCTCTTCGACCTTCGCCTTCGATCCGGGGGAGACGTGGCCGCGGCCGCTGAGGGCGCGCGAGACCGTCGCGGTGGAGACTCCCGCGAGTCTCGCGACCTCTTCGATGCCGGCCATGGCTCCTCATTCCCGGCCATGCCGAGTCGTTCCCCGGCCATGCCGAGTCAGAGGAATCCTACTCGGCCGTGCCCGCAGTGCCCCGCGTGGCGCGTTGTCTCCGCGCGACGGGTGGGATAGAAATACGAGTCGGGGCTGGCTCACGGGGGTGGCGGCTCGCCCCTTGTCGCCGTCTCGAAGGGAAAGCACCCGTGAAGTGGCTCAAGGGCATCGCCGTGGCGTTGGTCGTGATCTTCGCCTTGTTCTACATGATCAGTCGTCCCGAAGACGCTGCGAACGTGGTGCAGGGCGCGTTCGGCGCAGTCGTCTCGGCCACCGAGGCCGTCGGCAGGTTCTTCACCTCGCTCGCCTCATGACGCCATGAGCGTGTTCGGGTTCGATCCGCGCGTCGAGCGCCACCTCATCGCCGATGAGGGCGAGGTGATCGTCGACGAGGTGCGCAAGCACTGGGCTGCGGTCGTCGGCGCCGTGCTCGAGATGTGCGCGGCCGTTCCCGCACTGCTCCTGCTCGCCTGGGTGCCGCAGCAGTTGTACTGGTTCCCCCTCTTCCTCGCGCTCTTCCTCTTCGTGCACGGGTTGTGGCGGGTGCTGCAGGCCCGAATGGACCGCTTCGTGATCACGAACATGCGCGTGTTCCGCGTGCACGGCATCCTGTCGCAGCGCATCGCGACCATGCCGATCTCCCGCATCCTCGACATCTCGGTGCACACCCCGCTCATCGGCCGGGTGTTCGGCTACGGCCACTTCGTCTTCGAGTCGGCCGCGCAGGACCAGGGGCTCCGAGAGATCCGCTTCGTGGGCTCGCCCGACCAGCGCGGCGCGACCATCCAGCGCGTCATCCAGCGCTCGGGCCTGCGCGGACCCGCCCGGCAGATGGGCCGCAGCGAGCAGTTCGACACGGCGCCGACGCCGACGCCGGCACCGCAGCGCTACGACCCCGCGCCGCGGCCCGATCGCTACGACACGACCCCGCCGCGCGACCCGAACGACACCGCCGAGATGCCCTGGTGGCGGTCGTAGGCCGTCGATTTCTCGCACCGGCCCTCGGCGGGTACCATTGACAGGCCCCCGGTTGTGTGCAGAACGTGGTCGGGTGCGATGGCGAGTTACCCAAGCGGCCAAAGGGATCTGACTGTAAATCAGACTGCTCAGCATTCGGGGGTTCGAATCCCTCACTCGCCACCATCAGAAGAAGCCCGGAACGCCGCAGGAGTCGCGGAGACCGGGCTTCTCCCGTCAGTGTCAGGCGAGGCCGATGTCTGCAGGCTTGCGGTCGTGTCCGGCGACGATGACCTTGCCTCGCAGGTGGCCCTGCTCGCTGAACCCGAGCGCTTCGTTGAGAGCTTCGAACGGGTACGTCGCTGCGATCTCGACGTGGATCTCGCCGCTTGCGGCGAGATCGAAGACGTCGCGGACCGCACGAGTGATGCTCAACCGGGTCGGGTCCCCGCCCGCGACGATGGCGCCTCCGGCTCCGGCGGCGAAGTCGGCGATGGTGACGATTCGGCGAGCGTCGACGAGGTCCGCGACCCGGTCGATGAATCCGTGTCCGGTCGTGTCATAGCCGGCGTCGATGCCTGCGACCGCGAGGCGTCGGAGGTCGGAGACCAGGTTCGGACCATAGCCGATCGGGCTTGCGCCGAGCGAGCGGACGTAGTCGTGGTTCTCGGCGCCGGCGGTACCGATCACGGTGTGTCCGTCACGGGCCAGCAGCTGCGTGACCATGCTGCCGACGGCACCGGCGGCACCGTTGACGACGACGGTCGATGCGGCTTCGGGCTGGAGCAGTCCGAGGATTCGCGTCGCGGTCTCGGCGGCGGTCGGCAGGGCCGCGGCCTGCGAGATGGACAGTCCCGCTGGGATCCGCACGAGACGGGTGGCCCGGGTGACGGCGATCTCGGCGAAGGCCCCGCTGTCGAAGAAGCCCGCCACCCTGTCTCCGACCGCGAAGTCCGTGACATCGGCGCCGACGCTCAGTACGGTGCCCGCCCCTTCCGAGCCGATCACGGCCGGCAGCGCCAACGGGATCATCTGAGCGAGCCAGCCGTGACTGATCTTCCAGTCGAGCGGGTTCACGGCGATGGCGTCGAGGCGGATGGCGACCTCGCCGGGAGCCGGGGCGCGCTCGGGGACGCTTCCCGGCTCGAGACCGTCTGGGCCGTACCGGGTGAGGAGGTGGGCATGCATGGTGTCGCCTTTCATTGAGAGGAAGTCGGGGTCGATGCGAGTCACGCCGCGAGACGCGGGTAGTCGGTGTAGCCGCGCTCATCGCCGCCGTAGAGCGTGCCGCGGTCGGGTGAGTTCATCGGCGCGCCGGCGACGATGCGGTCGATGAGGTCGGGATTCGCGAGGGCGAGTTGGCCGACGCTCACGACGTCTGCGAGGCCATCGCGCACGTCCTGTGCGCGGCGTTCCATATCGGCGCCTGCGCGGTTGAGTACGAGCCCCGTGGGCCATCCGTCGCGGAGGCTGCGGAGCAGCCCATCGTCGCCGAGGTGAACGACGTGCAGGTAGGCGAGTCTCAGCGGCGCGAGGCCCGCGACCAGAGCGGGATAGAGCTCGGCGGCATCCGTCTCCTCGATGTCGCCGAGCGGACTTCCGGGGCTGATGCGGAATCCGACCCGGTCGGCGCCGATCTCGTCGGCGACCGCAGCGGCCACTTCGATGGGGAAGCGGATGCGGCCGGCGATGTCGCCGCCGTACTCGTCGGTGCGGAGGTTGGCGTTGGTGCTCAGGAACTGCTGGAGCAGGTAGCCGTTCGCGCCGTGCAGTTCGACGCCATCGGCGCCCGCGTCGACGGCGAGCCGAGCTGCCCGCCGGAAATCGGAGATCGTCTGTGCGACGTCGGCCCTCGTCATCTTGCGCGGCACGGGCATCGCCTGCGGGCCGGATGCCGTGAACATGTCGCCGGCGGCCGCGATGGCCGACGGCGCGAGCGCCTGACGCCCGTGTGGGGTGTTCGAGGGGTGCGAGACACGGCCGACGTGCATGAGCTGCACGACGAGGGTCGAGCCGGCATCATGTACGGCATCGGCGACCGTGCGCCATGCGTCCGCCTGCTCTCCGGTGTGGATACCGGGCGTCGCGAGGTATCCCTGCCCATCCGCCGATGGCTGGGTGCCCTCGGTGATGAGCATCGAGAGCGAGGCGCGCTGCGCGTAGTACGTGCGCGTGAGCTGCGTCACGATGCCGTCTCCGGTTGCACGGCTGCGGGTCATCGGGGCCATGGCCACCCGGTGCGCCAGGTGGATGCTCCCAAGTGTCGTCGGCGACCAGAGGGCTTCCATGGTCGATGCGTCTGATGCGTTCATTCCAGCTAACTCCTTCGAATTCGAACTACCTTCCGGTGCTGGACAACGCGGTCCGAGCTGGATCTATTTCCAATTCGAACTAAATGAGTGAAATAGGATTCGCACATGTCTGAGCCAACCGTTCCGCCGGCCATGCCCGCCGAGTTCGGCGTGTACTTCGCGCTCCTCGAAGTGAGCGCCCTGGTGCAACGCGGCGTGCAGGGCCAGCTGCGCGATCACGGAGACCTCAGCTTCGTGCAGTTCCAGATCCTCGCCATCTGCGGCGAGGACCCGTCTTCGCCGCGGAGCATGACCGAGCTCGCCGACCGGCTCGTGCACAGCAAGAGCGGCCTGACCTACCAGGTCGGTCAGCTCGAGCGGGCGGGTCTCGTGGTGCGCGTGCCGTCGACGCGGGACGAGCGCGGCGTGAATGTGACGCTCTCGCCCGAGGGCGCCTCCCTCCTCGAACGCGTCCTGCCCGGCCATGTCGAGGTGGTGCGCGATGTGCTCGTCGACGCGCTCGGCGACGCCGACCGCGACGAACTCGCACGCCTCCTCGGGCTGGTCGCCGATCATGTGCGGCGCCGGTCTCCGCGCCCGGGCCGCGTGTCGGACTCGCGCGACGACCAGGCGTAGCGGACGGATCGGATCCCAGCCGGCGACGGATGCCGCGGTGCGGTGTTCATCGTGTCGGGCTAGCGTGTCGGCATGAGTGAAGACGCATCCGCTGCCCTGCTCGACCTCGCCCGGAGCATCGCCCTGCAGGCGGCGGAGTTCGCGCGCGACGCGCGCCGCGGCGGGGTGAGCGTCGCTGCGACGAAGTCGTCGCCCATCGACATCGTCACCGCGGTCGATCGCGACACCGAGGCGCTCATCCGCCGGCTCGTGCTCGAGGCACGACCCGACGACGGCATCGTGGGCGAAGAGGACGACGCCCGCATCGGCACGAGCGGCGTCAACTGGGTCGTCGATCCGATCGACGGCACCGTGAACTTCCTCTACGGCATTCCCGCCTGGTCGATCAGCGTCGCGGTGGTCGAGGGGTCGACCGACCCGACGGGGTGGACGGCGCTCGCGGGCGTCGTCGTCAATCCGACCACCGGCGAGGTGTTCGAGGCGCGAGCCGGCGGAGGCGCCCGGCTCGACGGGCGGCCGCTGCAGGTGAACACGGAGGTCCCGCTCAGCCACGCCCTCGTCGGCACCGGCTTCTCGTACTCGGCAGAGACTCGTCGCGCGCAGGCCGAAGTGCTGCTCGAGGTGCTGCCGCTCGCGCGGGACATCCGCCGCATCGGGTCGTGTGCCCTCGATCTGTGCTCGGTGGCCGCGGGTCGCCTCGACGCCTTCTACGAGCGCGGGCTGAACCCGTGGGACCACGCCGCGGGGGCGTTGATCGCCCGGGAGGCCGGCGCGAGGGTCGGCGGCCCCGGCGGGGGAGCGGCCACCGCCGAACTCGTGCTCGCCGCGCCGCCGGCGCTGTACGAGGAGCTGGCCGCCGCGCTGCGACGCGCCGGAGTCGACGCCTGAGCCGCAAGAGGCCGCACGCCGCGGATGCCGTGGACTTGCAGCGTTCTGACAGGCGGAAATCGTTGTTCGACATGGCGTGCACGGCCGAGACCGGTTAGTCTTTACCAACCTGTTATTTCGGCGTGCTGTCGAGATGTTCACCTCCCCGTCCCTATCCGGTCATCCACGAAGCCGAGAGTTCCCCCACGTGCTCGAGTCCCCCCTCGTGCCCGACGATTCCACGCCAGGCACCCAGGCCCTTTCGCGGCCCGAGAGACCCCTGACTCGTCGTGAGCTTCGTGAGCGCGAGACGGCCGCAGTGCAGCATGCCGCGGCGATGGGGCAGCAGGCGACCGCACCGGCCGGGCCCGCGGCACCGGTCGCACCGGTTGCACAGCAGGCGGATGCCTCGTGGCAGGCGTTGCTGACACCGGCGGCTCCGGCTCCGGCGTACGCGCAGGCCCCGGCGGCTGCTCCGGTTCCATTCACGCCGGCTCCGGCGTTCACGCCGGCTCCGACGGCCGCGTCCGCTCCTGAGTACACCCAGGCTCCCGTCGCGCCGACGCCCGAGGCCGCGTGGTATCCCGATCAGGCTGGGGCGGCAGTCGTGACCGGCGGGTTGCGGCCCAGGCGCTCGGCCCCCGAGACGGCCCCGCACTCGCCCGCCCCGTCGGCCCCCTCGGAACGCGCCGTTCCCTCGGAACGCTCCGCTCCCGCAGTCTCAGCATTCGCACTCTCCGCAGCTCCCGCAGCACCCGCTCCGATGCCACAGGCCGAGCCGGTCGACCACTCGGTCGACAGGAACTCGGCCTTCGCCGTTTCGCCGGCAGACGCCGGTTCGCGGGCAGGCCGTGTCTCACGGGCCGACTCCGGTTCCGAGCCGAGCGGCGGATTCGACGCGCTCTTCGCCGACCTCGGCGACGAGCCCGAGGCGGAGGTCGAGCCGGCTGGGCGCCGTGCGGCGACATCCGCTCGTTCCGCTCGCCTGTCGCGGGCCGAGCGCAAGGCCGAGAAGGCTGCGAAGGCCGCGCGCTCAGCGGCCCCGGTGCGCTCCGGCGCCCCGGCGCGACCCCCGGTCGTGCCGATCGCCGCACCCGACGCAGGGGCTACGGCATCCGACGACTTCGCCGCCGTGATCGCCGCCTCCGCGATGGCTCGTGTCGCTGCGCCGGCCCCGATCCCCGCCCCCGACCCGCAGTCGGCGGAGCAGTTCGCGCCCACGGCGGCCTGGCAGCCGTCGACCGGCGTCTCCGCCGAGCAGCGCCCCCGCCGTTCCTCCGGCTCCGACTCCGTCGCTGCCAGGCGTTCGACCGGAAGCGGCACCGCGGCCTCCGGCCCTGCCGCCGGCACTCCCCGGCCGCCGGCCAAGCGACGGGTGAAGCGCGTCGGGCGAATCGCACGCATGTCGAGCGGCTTCGCGGCGATGAGCTTCGCGGCGCTGCTCGCGGTCACGACTTCGGTGCCGTCGCTCTCGCTGCTGTCGCCCGCCGACGTGCAGGCCATGGCGCTCGAGCAGGCCACCTTCGGCACCGAGCCCGGTCAGCAGGTCGAGATCAACAGCGGCACCCTCGCGCAGACCGTGCAGCGCGACGGCTACGAGACGCAGACCATCGACGAGTACGCCCGCGCGGCCGGCATCCGGCCCGAGGCGACCTTCACGAACAACCCGTCGGGCACGATCCAGTGGCCGTTCGCGGTCGGCGTGCACATCGGCGACCAGTTCGGCTACCGCGACTGCGCCGGTTGCTCGAGCGACCACGGCGGCCAGGACTTCAACCCCGGCCTCGGCGCCGAGATCCAGGCGATCGCCGACGGCGTCGTCGCGAACTCGACCGACTCCGGCGGATCGCTCGGCGTGGTCATGATGATCGATCACATCATCGACGGCGAACTCGTCACGAGCGTCTACGCGCACATGGAGTACGAGTCGCGCCGCTTCGAGGTCGGCGACACGGTCAGCGTCGGCGACGTCATCGGCAACACCGGCGACACCGGCATGTCGACGGGCCCGCACCTGCACTTCGAGATCCGTCTCGGCGGCATGGACGGCACCAAGGTCGACCCGCTCCAGTGGCTCTACGACAACACCAACTGACGTGCGGCCGCACGTGCACGGGAGCACGATCGACGACGAGACTCGTTGCGTGCACTACGCGACGGCGGTCGACATCATCGCCATACGCTTCGCCTGCTGCGATCGCTACTACCCGTGCCACGCCTGCCACGAGGAGGCGGAGTCGCACCCGGTCGTCGTCCGGCCGCGCACCGAATGGGATGCGCCCGGCATCCTGTGCGGCGCCTGCGGCACCGAGCTCTCGGTGACCGAGTACCGCGCCGCCGAGTCGTGCCCGGCCTGCGCCGCGGAGTTCAACCCGGGCTGCCGCCTGCACTGGGAGCTCTACTTCGAGCAGTAGGACCGCGGCCGGAGCAGTCTCCGGCCGCGGTGCCGCAAGGCGGCTCGAACCGCTAGGCCGCGAGCCAGACCGTCGTGTCGGCGGGCAGCGCGCGAGCCTCGAACGGCTCGCTCGAGAGCAGCACCTCGCCTGCCGGGAGCTCGACGGGTGAGTCGCCGGTGTTGGCGATCACGACGACGTCGCCGTTGCGGAACGCCACGATCGACTCGGGGTAGCCCGGCAGCCACTCCAGGGTGCCGGCGCCGAGGTCGTGCGTGCGCCGCACCGCGAGGGCGTCGCGGTAGAGCGAGAGCGTCGAGGCGGGGTCGCCCTGCTGCGCGTCGCGTGCGAGCTCGGCCCACTGCTCGGGCTGGGGGAGCCACGAGGCATCCGTCGGGCCGAAGCCGTACGAGGGAGCCGTGGATTCCCAGGGCAGGGGCACGCGGCATCCGTCGCGCCCGTAGCGCTCGCCGTTCGTGCGGAACCAGGTCGGGTCCTGACGGGCGTCGTCGGGCACGTCGATGACCTCGGGCAGGCCGAGCTCCTCGCCCTGGTAGAGGTAGACCGAGCCCGGCAGCGCGAGCATGAGCGCGGTCGCGGCGCGGGCGCGGCGCAGGCCGGGCGCGTACTCGGGCAGGCCCTTCGAGCGAGGCCCGAGGCCGTGGCCCTGCGGGTTCGCCTCGGTGACCGAGAGCCGGGTCGCGTGGCGCACGACGTCGTGGTTCGAGAGCACCCAGGTCGAGGGTGCGCCGACCGCGGCGAAGGCCGCGAGCGAGTCGTCGATGACGTGGCGCAGCGCGTCGGCGTTCCACGGCGTCTCGAGGTAGGCGAAGTTGAACGCCTGGTGCATCTCGTCGGGGCGCACCCACTTCGCGAGTCGGGGCAGCGGGTCGACCCACGCCTCGGCCGCGAGCACGCGGTCGTCGGGGTACTCGTCGAGCAGCTTCCGCCAATCGCGGTAGATCTCGTGCACGCCGTCCTGGCCCCAGTAGGGGGCACTGTCGCCGGGCTCCGCAGAGATCTCGGGCTCGAGCGGCACGCCGGAGGTCGCCGCTCCGCCCATGCTGCCGCCCTCTGCCGGGGGAGTGAAGTCGGGGAGGCCCTCGGCCTTGATCATGCCGTGGGCCACGTCGACGCGGAAGCCGTCGACACCGCGGTCGAGCCAGAAGCGAAGGATGCGGCGGAACTCCTCGCGCACCTCGTCGTTGGTCCAGTCGAAGTCGGGCTGCGAGCTGTCGAAGAGGTGCAGGTACCACTGGCCGGGCGTGCCGTCGGCCTCGACGACGCGGCTCCATGCCGGTCCGCCGAAGACGGACTCCCAGTTGTTGGGCGCCTCGGAGCCGTCGGCACCGCGGCCGTCGCGGAACAAGTAACGGGCGCGCTCGGCGCTGCCCGGTGCAGCGGCGAGCGCCGCCTGGAACCACTCGTGCGCGTCGGAGGAGTGGTTCGGCACGAGGTCGACGATGACGCGGATGCCACGGGCGTGCGCTTCGGCGACCATCGCGTCGAAGTCGGCCAGGGTGCCGAAGAGCGGGTCGACGTCGCAGTAGTCGGCGACGTCGTAGCCGGCGTCCCGTTGCGGCGAGGTGTAGAAGGGGGAGAGCCAGATCGCGTCGATGCCGAGCTCCTGCAGCGCACCGAGGCGCGAGGTGATGCCGGCGAGGTCGCCCATGCCGTCGCCGTTCGCGTCGGCGAACGACCGGGGGTAGATCTGGTAGATCGCGGCGGTGCGCCACCATTCGGAAGTCATGCGGAAACTGTACGTCATCCCGATACATGATGGAAACGCTTGCAGTTTGCGTGCGTCATGTGATGGTTACAAACCGGTATCAATGCGCGCCCCCCGGTTTGGTAATGGGCACGAGGCAAGGTATACCTGTAATCGCTTGCACCAAGCGAGCACTCCATACGGAAGAACGGCCTTTCGGGCGCGGTGCCCCGTTTCAACAGCGGAACGGGGAGACTCATCCAGGCGAAGGCGCCGATCTCACGCACACTGAGAAGGGCACACCAATGAGGGTGAACAAGAAGAGCCTGCTCGCCGCCGGAGCCGTCGCAGTCATCGCGACCCTCGGCCTCGCGAGCTGCTCCGCCGGCGACAGCGGCTCCGAAGGCGAGGCCTCGTCGAGTGGCACGCTGACCGTCTGGGTCGACGCCGAGCGCGTCGACGCGCTGCAGGCAGCAGCCGACGCCTACTCCGAGGAGAAGGGCGTCAAGGTCGAGCTCGTCGGCAAGGACAACGCCGACATCAAGGACGACTTCATCCAGCAGGTTCCGACCGGCAAGGGCCCCGACATCACCATGGGCGCCCACGACTGGCTCGGCGAGCTCTCGACCAACGGCGTCGTCGCCCCCATCGAGCTCGGCGACTCGGCTGCCGACTACCTCCCGGTCGCGATCGACGCGTCGACCTACGAGGGCACGACCTACATGCTCCCCTACGCGGTGGAGAACATCGCGGTGCTCCGCAACGCCGACCTCGTTCCCGAGGCCGCCACGAGCTTCGACGACATGATCGCCAAGGGCCAGGCCGCCGGCCTCACCCAGCCGTTCGTCGTCGAGCAGGGTGCAGAGGGCAACCCCTACCACCTGTACCCGTTCCAGACCGCGTTCGGCGCTCCCGTCTTCGGCAGCAACGACGAGGGCTACGACCCGACCGACCTGCAGATCGGCAACGCGGGCGGCGAGCAGTTCGCCACGTGGCTCGGCAGCCAGGGCAAGAACGGCACCGGCGTCTTCAACACCGACATCGACGGCGACATCGCCAAGCAGGCCTTCATCGACGGCACCGCGGCCTTCTGGCTGACCGGTCCGTGGAACGTCGGCGCTGCGACCGACGCCGGCATCAACGTCGCGATCGACACCGTGCCGAGCCCGACCGCCGAGGTCGCGTCGCCGTTCGCCGGCGTCAAGGGCTTCTTCGTCTCCTCCGAGTCGAAGAACAAGGTCGCCGCGAACGACTTCCTCGTGAACTACATCGGCACCGAAGACGTTCAGCTCGAGCTCTTCAAGGCCGGCAACGTGCTCCCCGCGCTCTCGGCTGCCGCTGAGGCCGCGTCGAGCGACCCGATCGTCGCCGGCTTCGCCGCCGTCGGTGCCGAGGCAGTGCCCATGCCCGCGATCCCCGCGATGGGTGCCGTCTGGCAGTACTGGGGCATCGCCGAGGCCGACATCATCAACGGTGCCGACCCGGTCACGACGTGGCAGAAGCTTGCCGCCGACGTGCAGGCCGCGATCAGCAAGTAACGACTGAATGCTCCGGGCCGGATGCCGCTTGGCGTCCGGCCCGGAGCAGTCACGTTCGACGAGAAGAGCGAGCAGGATGAGCACCACGATCGACGACGAGGTCTCGGCGGAGACGCCGCAGCAGCCGACGAAGAAGCAGCGGCGTGCCGCGAACATCGCCGACGCGGCATCCGGCGGGCTGAAGATGCTGCTCGTGAAGCTGCTGATGCTCGGCCTCGTCGACGCGATCGCGATCTACGGGGTCATCATCCTGGCGAGCGCCGAGCAGTGGCTCGTCGCGGCGATCGTCGCGGTCGTCGCGGTGATCGTCAACTGGATCTACTTCTCGCGGCGCAAGCTCCCCGCGAAGTACCTCGCGCCCGGCGTGATCTTCCTCGTCGTGTTCCAGGTGTTCGTGCTCGTCTACACGGGCTACATCGCCTTCACGAACTACGGCACGGGCCACAACGGCTCGAAGGAGCAGGCGGTCTCGTCGCTCATGGCCTCGTCGTTGCAGCGCGTCGAGGACTCGCCCACCTACCCCGTCACCGTCGTCGACCAGGGCGGCACGCTCGGCCTGCTCGTGACGGACCCCGACGGCGAGGCGCTGCTCGGCACCAACGACGCGCCGCTCGCCCCCGTCGACGCCGAGATGGACGGCGACAAGGCGGTCGCCGTCGACGGCTGGACGACCCTGCAGTTCGGCGAGGTGGTCACCCGCACCGACGAGATCACCGCCCTCGCCGTGCCGTTCTCCGACGACCCGAACGACGGGGCGCTGCGCACCCCCGACGGCTCGAGCGCCTACCTCTACCTCTCGAACCTCGAGTACGACGAGGCCGCCGGCACGATGACGAACCTCGACACCGGCACCGTCTACTCCGACATCGGCACCGGCGCGTTCACCTCCGACAGCGGCGAGGAGCTGCTGCCGGGCTGGCAGATCGTCGTCGGCTTCGACAACTTCGTGCGCGCCGTCACCGACGAGCGCCTCGCCGGCCCGCTCGTCTACGTCACGCTCTGGACGTTCGCGTTCGCGCTCATCTCGGTCGCGTCGACGTTCTTCCTCGGCCTCTTCCTCGCGATCGTCTTCAACGACATGCGCATGAAGGGTCGCAAGTACTACCGCGTGCTGATGATCCTCCCGTACGCGATCCCGTCGTTCCTCTCGGCGCTGATCTGGGCCGGCATGATGAACGAGAGCTTCGGCTTCATCAACCAGGTGCTGTTCGGCGGGGCGTCCATTCCCTGGCTGACCGATCCGGTGCTCGCCAAGTTCTCGGTGCTGCTCGTGAACCTGTGGCTCGGCTTCCCGTACATGTTCCTCGTGTGCACCGGCGCCCTGCAGTCGATCCCCGAGGAGCTGCAGGAGGCCGCGACGGTCGACGGCGCGAGGCCGTGGGCGGTGTTCCGGCTCATCAAGCTGCCGCTGCTGCTCGTGTCGGTGGCCCCGCTGCTCATCGCGTCGTTCGCGTTCAACTTCAACAACTTCAACGTGATCTACATGCTCACCGACGGCGGGCCGAGGGACTCGAACGCGCCCATCCCGGTCGGGTTCACCGACATCCTGATCTCGATGGTCTACAAGGTGGCCTTCACCGGGCAGACGCGCGACTACGGTCTCGCCAGCGCCTATTCGATCATCATCTTCGTCATCGTGGCCGTGATCTCGGTCATCGCCTTCCGCCGCACCAAGTCGCTCGAGGAGCTGAACTGATGGCCGCCCAGCAGCCCGTTCCCGGAACCCAGACCGGCCTCGTCATCGGCGAGGCGGAGGAGTTCGCGGATGCCTCGACGCGCGCGAGCGTCTCGATCGCTCGCGATGGCCGTGGCGGCGGTGCCGGCCGCGAGCTTCCGCGCAAGCCGTTCAACTTCCGTCGCTGGTTCTTCGCGACCGGGTGGCGGCACGTCGTCGGCGTCGTCATGGTCGTCTTCTCGCTGTTCCCGATCGTGTTCGTGATCTCGTCGTCGCTGAACCCGCACGGCACGCTCACCGGCTCGAACGCGCTGTTCTCGGCGATCGGCCTCGACAGCTACGTGCGCATCCTCACCGACCCGCAGGTGCCGTTCCTCACCTGGTTCGGCAACACGCTCATGATCGCCGGCATCACGGCCGTGCTGACCGTGTTCCTCGGCGCGCTCGCGGCGTATTCCTTCTCGCGCATGCGCTTCACCGGCCGTCGCTTCGGCCTCATCTCGATCGTCGTCGTGCAGATGTTCCCGCAGTTGCTCGCCGTCGTCGCGATCTTCCTGCTCATGAGCGCGATCGGCGACTGGTTCCCCGCGATCGGCCTGAACACCCACATCGGCCTGATCATGGTCTACCTGGGCGGTGCGCTCGGCGTGAACACGTACCTCATGTACGGCTTCTTCAACACGGTGCCGGCGTCGATCGACGAGGCCGCGAAGATCGACGGCGCGGGCCACGCCCGCATCTTCTTCACGATCATCCTGCGGCTCGTGGCGCCGATCCTCGCGGTGGTGGCGCTGCTGTCGTTCATCGCCTCGGTCAACGAGTTCGTCGTGGCATCCGTGCTGCTCATCGACACCGACAAGCAGACGCTCGCAGTGGGCCTCACGAAGCTCGTCTCGAACCCGCGCTACGCCGACTGGAGCGCCTTCTCGGCCGGTGCCGTCATCGCCGCGCTGCCGGTCGTGGCGCTCTTCCTCTTCCTGCAGAAGTACATCGTCGGCGGTCTGACCGCCGGCGCCGTGAAGTAGCCGCCGGCCACCCGGGCGGCGCGGCGACGCACCTGCGCGTCACACGCAGGTGGAAAGGTGATGGCATGACCCCGTCGACCCCTCTGGCCTCGCACGCCCCGCCGGCTCCGCACCACGACGGGTCCCCGCTGCACGTCTCGACGCAGGCGCCCGCGCTCGGCGAGACGGTGCGGGTGCGCCTGCGCGTGCCCGAGTCGTTCGGGCCGCTCGCGTGGGTCGGCACCCGGTCGAACCCGAACCGGGAGCCGCGGTTCGACGAGGCATCCGTCGTCGGGGCCGCCGACGGCTGGCAGTGGTGGGAGGCGGCCGTCGAGGTCGAGAACCCCGTGCACGGCTACCGCTGGCTGCTCGTCGGCGCCGACGGCCGGCAGCACTGGCTGAACCAGCTCGGCCTGTCGACGGTCGAGACCCGCGACCACGACGACTTCCGGCTCGTCGCGCACGAGCCCGCGCCCGAATGGGCGGCGTCGAGCGTGATGTACCAGGTCTTCCCCGATCGCTTCGCGAAGTCGGGGGCGGCGCCGTTCGACGAACTCAGAGCGGCCGGCGAGCTGCCCGAGTGGGCGATCGCGGCCGACTGGAGCGACCCGGTCGACCCCGTGTACCCGGGCCGGTCGAAGCAGCTCTTCGGCGGCGACCTCGACGGCGTGCGCGAGCAGCTCGACCACCTCACGTCGCTCGGCGTCGACCTGCTCTATCTGACGCCGGTCTTCCCGGCGCGCTCGAACCACCGCTACGACGCCACGACCTTCGACCTCGTCGACCCGCTGCTCGGCGGCGACGAAGCGCTCGTGCGGCTCGTCGAGGCCGCGCACGCCCGAGGCATCCGCGTCATCGGCGACCTGACCTCGAATCACTCGGGCGACGCGCACGAGTGGTTCCGGGCTGCACAGGCCGATGCCTCCGCGCCCGAGCGCGAGTTCTACTTCTTCCACCCTTCGGCAGGCTCAGGGAGCACAGCAGGCTACGAGTCGTGGCTCGGGGTGCCGAGCCTGCCGAAGTTCGACTGGAGCTCCGCCGAGCTGCGGCGCCGCTTCATCGAGGGCCCCGACTCCGTCGTCGCGCGGTTCCTCGGTGCGCCGTTCAACCTCGACGGGTGGCGCATCGACGTCGCCAACATGACGGGCCGGCTCGGCTCCGCCGACCTGAACGCCGAGGTGCGGCAGACGATCCGGCGCACGATGCTCGAGGTGAAGCCCGACACGCTGCTGCTGGGGGAGTCGACGAACGACGCCGCGAGCGACTTCCAAGGCGACGCGTGGCACGGCGCGATGACGTACACGCCGTTCACCCGTCCGCTCTGGAGCTGGTTGCTCGAGCCGGGCAGCCCTGCCGGCGGCGGCCTCGGCTTCGCGCTGCAGCGGGTGCCGACCTTCACCGGCGGCGACTTCCACGCTGCGCACACGCGGTTCGCGGCGGGATTCCCGTGGCGTACGCGCCTCGCGACCATGAACGCGCTCGACACCCACGACACCCCGCGCTTCGGGACGCACGCGCGCACCGGCGCCCTGCCCGCCGCGCTCGGACTCGCGGTGACCCTGCCCGGCATCCCCGTCGTCTGGGCCGGCGACGAGTTCGGCTTGACCGGCGACGACGGCGAGGCCTCGCGCACGCCCATGCCGTGGGGGAGCGAGAGCTCGCCCGAGGTGGCGCCCGTGCTCGAGACGTATCGGTCACTGCTCCGGCTGCGCCGCGAGCACCCGGTGCTCGCCACCGGCGGCATCCGCTGGCTCGCCGTCGGCGACGACGCCGTGGCCTTCGTGCGCGAGTCGGCCGAGGAGTCGGTGCTCGTGTTCGCGGCGCGGTCGGGGGCGACGCTGTCGTTTGACGATTCGGCGCTCGGCGGGCGCAGTGCGGCGGATGTCGCGGCGCCCCTCTCCGGGCAGGCGCGAGTCGCGGCATCCGCTGGTCTCGTGACGCTGGAAACCGACGAGGCCGGCTTCGCCGCGTGGAGTCTGCCGGGCGTCGCGGCGCCGTCGTGGCAGGCTGGAATCGCGTGACCGGCAGCCGCGTCGTCGGCTCTGTCGACGGGTTACGGCACTGGTTCGGAGGTACCGCCGAGAGGTGATATCCTCGTACGGTTGCCAAGTGCGGCAACGCGCCCCGATAGCTCAGTGGTAGAGCACTTCCATGGTAAGGAAGGGGTCGTCAGTTCAATCCTGACTCGGGGCTCTGGTTCTCTTCGGTTCGACCGTTCGGTCGGACGGGGAAGCCTACCCGGCGGGGTAGCTCAGGTGGTTAGAGCACACGGCTCATAATCGTGGTGTCGCGGGTTCGAGTCCCGCCCTCGCTACAACAGCCCCGGATTTCCACGGAAGTTCCGGGGCTTTCGTGTTCCCCGCGGGTGGTTCGCGTGACGCCGCGCCTCACAACCGCGCGAGGCCGCTTCCGATGATGAACACGCCGACCATCAGCAGGATGAGCGAGGTCACCACGCGGTTGTTGCGGGTGAGCCACTCCTTCATCTTCAGGAGCCTCGGCTGCATGCCCTTCGCGTCGATGAGCGTCGCGATGACGGGCACCGCCACGGTCGATGCGCCGATGAGCGTGTAGACGAGGATCACGATCGCCGCCTCGGAGCCCGAGAGTCCGGCGCCGCGCACCGCGAGGCCCGCGGCGAGCGCGAGCAGGATCTCCTTGGGGCGGATGTTCAGCGCGACCCCGAGCCCGAATGCGCTCCAGGGGCCGATCGACTCCATCTTGCCGAGCCACGCGGGCATCGCGTCGGTGGGGTTCCTGCGCGCACGTCGCCAGGAGATGATGCCGATGACGATCAGCCCGGCCCCGACGATCATCTCGCCGACGCCGACGGCCACATCGGGCTGCCGTGCGGAACGCGGCGTCGGCACCGCCTGCGTCGAGACCGTGCAGATGAAGACCAGCGCCGCCATGCCGAGCACCCACCCGATGAGGTACGGCAAGGCCGACTCGCGCTTCGGCGACAGCAGGATCACGATCGTCGCCATGAGCGGCACCGAGCTGAGGGCGACCGCCAGCGCGATCGGAAGGATGTGCCCTATCGCCTGCAGCATTCAGCCGCACCCCCTGACCCGTGGCAAGCCGCAGCACTTGCAGCGCCGCTGAGCACACGATATCGGAGGCGGGCGGTCGCAGCCCGGAGGCCGCTGCCCGAGCTCAGGCGGCGAACGCGTACGCGTCGACGGCGCGTCCGGATGCGGCCAGCGCCGCCGAGGTGGGCCGGTCGTGGTCGAGATCGCGCGGGCAGCCGCACCGCACCGACATCCGGCCGCCGTCGACGGACGTCACGAACTCGACGTGCTCGACCGGCCCCTGCTGCTTGCGCCTACCCCACATGTTCGGCCCCCTTCACCTGAAGAGACGCAGGGAGACGTGGATCATGACGCGGGTTCGGCCCCGGTTCCGGATGCCGCGACCGACCGCTTCGCCACCGCGCGGAGCCGCAGGGCGAACGCCCCGCCGAGCACGAGGAACCCGGCGGCCGCGAGCAGCGCCCAGCGCGAGGCATCCGCCATGCCCTCGGCGAGCGCGTCGGCGACGGCGGGCCCGGCCGAACCGAGCTTGCCGTCGTCGCCTTCCGCCCGTACCTGGGGGATGGTGCCGCCGGCCGATTCCTCCGTCGCGGAGACGATCTGCTCGGATGCCGCGGCGGGCACGCCCTCGACGGTGTCGACCTGCGCCGGCAGCGCGACCGCGAGTCCCGCCGCGAGCACGGCGCCGATGATCGCCGTGCCGAGGGCGGAGCCGACCTGGCGCCCGGTGCTCTGGGTCGCCGAGCCCTGGCCCGACTCCTCGGGAGGGATGTCGGCGAGCACGGTGCCCGTGAGCTGCGCCGAGGCGAGGCCGAGGCCGAGGCCGTAGAGGGCGAGCACGGCGGCGAGCAGCCAGGCGTTCATCTCCGACGACAGCAGCACCGCGGCGATCACCGCGCCGGCGACCTCGAGGGCGAGGCCGATCACGACGACCGTCGGTGCGCCGAACCGTTCGGCGACGTGGCGGGCCATGGCGCCGGAGACGAATGCACCGAGTCCCATGGCCGCGAGCACGAATCCGGCCGCGAGCGTCGACAGCCCGAGCGCGTTGACCGTGAAGAGGGGGAGCACGAAGAGGATGCCGAACTCGCCGATCGCGACGCACATCGCGACGAGGTTGCCCCACGTGAAGGTGGGCACCGAGAACAGGTGCACGTCGAGGATCGCCGAGCGTCCGTTCCTCGCCCGATGCCGTTCCCAGAAGAAGAAGAGCACGAGTGCGACGAGGCCGATCGCGATCGCCACCGGCACGGGGGAGATCGGCCACGAGGTGGGCCAGGTCCAGCCGAAGAGCTCGAACTGCTGCTTCGGCGCCCACCAGCCGAGCGAGCCGCCCTCGATGAGCCCGAACACGAGCGCGCCGAAGCCGATGGCCGAGAGCAGCAGGCCGTCGACGTCGAGGCCCTTCGAGGTGATGACCGCACGCGTCTCGGGCACCGTGAGGAAGGCAGCGACGAGGATGATCGCGCCGAACGGCAGGTTGACGAGGAAGATCCACTCCCACCCGAACGACTGGGTCAGCCAGCCGCCGAGCAGCGGGCCGAGCGCGGCGACACCCGAGATGACGGCACCCCAGATGCCGAAGGCGACCGCGCGATCGCGGCCGCGGAACGTGGCGTTGACCGTCGACAGCGTCGTCGGGAGGATGAACGCGCCGCCGATGCCCTGTACGAACCGGGCGAGGATGAGCGAGGTGCCGCCGGTCGCGAGGGCCGCCAGCAGGCTGCCGGCCAGGAAGACCAGGATGCCGGCCACCATCGCGCGGCGCCGGCCGAGGCGATCGCCGAGCCGCCCGGCGGTCAGCAGCAGCGCCGCGAAGATCACCGAGTAGATGCCGTTCACCCACTGCGCCTCGCTGAAGTCGAGCTTCAGGTCGTTGATGATCGTCGGCAGCGCGATGCCCACGATGGTGCCGTCGAGCACGATCATCGAGAGCGCTGCGGCGAGCACGCCGAGCCCGATCCATCGCCGTGCGCCCGTGGTTTCGGGCGCGGTTGCCGTGCCGTTCATCTCGTCGTCCCCCCGTCGGGCCAGCCCGTCATTTCCCACCGTATGCCCAGGGAAACTCGATGCCAATGCGTCATTCGATGGATGCCCGAAGCGGCTGGGCTGCGTTCTCCCAGCTCCACGGACTACCCTGAAGCGTGACTGCTGACGAAGCTCCGGTCGAGGTGGAGGCTCCAGAAGAGCCCGCCGCGACGACATTCTCCGACCTCGGACTCGATGGCGCGGTCCTGAAAGCCCTCGCCGATGTCGGCTACGAGACCCCTTCCGCGATCCAGGCCGCGACGATTCCGTCGCTGCTCGCCGGGCGCGACGTGGTGGGCCTGGCCCAGACCGGCACCGGCAAGACGGCCGCATTCGCGCTGCCGATCCTCTCGCGCCTCGACCTCTCCCAGAAGACCCCCCAGGCCCTCGTGCTCGCCCCGACCCGCGAGCTCGCGCTGCAGGTCTGCGAGGCGTTCGAGAAGTACGCCTCGCACCTCAAGGGCGTGCACATCCTCCCCGTCTACGGCGGTCAGGGCTACGGCGTGCAGCTCTCGGCGCTGCGCCGCGGCGTGCACATCGTCGTCGGCACCCCGGGTCGCATCATGGACCACCTCGACAAGGGCACCCTCGACCTCTCGGAGCTCAAGTACCTCGTGCTCGACGAGGCCGACGAGATGCTCAAGATGGGCTTCGCCGAAGACGTCGAGACGATCCTCGCCGACACCCCCGACACCAAGCAGGTCGCCCTCTTCTCGGCGACCATGCCCGCGGCGATCCGCCGCATGTCGAAGCAGTACCTGCACGACCCCGAAGAGATCACCGTCAAGACGAAGACGCAGACCTCGGCGAACATCAGCCAGCGCTACCTCATCGTCTCGTACCAGCAGAAGGTCGACGCCCTCACCCGCATCCTCGAGGTCGAGAACTTCGAGGGCATGATCGTCTTCGTGCGCACGAAGAGCGTCACCGAGGAACTCGCCGAGAAGCTGCGCGCCCGCGGGTACTCGGCCGCCGCCATCAACGGCGACATCGCCCAGGTGCAGCGCGAGCGCACGGTCAACCAGTTGAAGTCGGGCAAGCTCGACATCCTGGTGGCCACGGATGTCGCGGCGCGCGGCCTCGACGTCGAGCGCATCAGCCACGTGGTGAACTTCGACATCCCCACCGACAGTGAGCCCTACGTGCACCGCATCGGCCGCACGGGCCGCGCCGGCCGCACGGGCGACGCGATCAGCTTCGTCACGCCGCGCGAGCGCAGCCTCCTCGCCCGCATCGAGAAGGCCACGCGCCAGCCGATCGTGCAGATGCAGCTGCCGAGCGTCGACGACGTCAACGTCACGCGTCTCGCTCGCTTCGACGACCGCATCACCGCGGCGCTCGGTCAGAACGAGCGCATCGACGGCTTCCGCGACATCATCGCCCACTACGTGCGCAACCACGACGTGCCCGAAGCCGATGTCGCGGCGGCGCTCGCCGTCGTGGCTCAGGGCGAGGCGCCCCTGCTGCTCGAGCCCGAGGCCGCACGCCGCGCCGAGCGCGAGTGGAGCGATCGTCCGCCTCGCGGAGACAAGCCCGAACGCGGTGAACGTCGCGACCGCGGCGATCGCTTCGATCGCGGTGGCGACCGGGGCGACCGCCCCGAGCGCCGTCAGCGCCCGAGCAGCGGCCCCATGGCCACGTACCGTATCGCCGTCGGCAAGCGCCACAAGGTCGAGCCGCGCCAGATCGTCGGAGCGCTCGCGAACGAGGGCGGACTCAGCCGCGAAGACTTCGGCTCGATCCAGATCCGTCCGGAGTTCTCGCTCGTCGAGCTGCCCGCGAACCTGCCCCGCGAGACCCTCGAGAAGCTCGACGGCACCCGCATCTCGGGCCGGCTCATCGAGCTGCGCCCCGACCGCGGCGGCCCCACGCGTCGGTCGAACGACCGCGGCGGCGATGGCGGAGGCGACGGCGACAAGTCGTACCGGAAGCCCCGCCACAAGGGCTGAGCCGGCGCATGACGCTGACGACGGCCGGCGCGCACGGCACCCGGGTGCGGAGCGCGCTGGCCGCGGCCGTCGGTCTCGCACTCGGGCTCGGCCTGCAGCTCCTCGACCGCACGCCCGTCATCGACGTGCTCGGCAGCGTCGTCTACATCGTGTTCATCGCCTGCCTGCTGCGCGCGATCTGGCCGGGGTTCGGGGCCGCGGGCAGCGCGGCGACGGCATTCGGGTTCGCGACGGTCGTCGAGCTGTCGCAGCTGACCGAGCTGCCGCAGCGTGTGGTCGACGCGTTCCCGCCGTCGCGGCTGCTGCTCGGCAGCGCCTTCGACCCGATCGACCTCGTCGCCTACGCGGCCGGCGCCGTGCTCGCGTTCGTCGTGCAGCTCGTGCTCGTCGGCACCGCACGCGTCGCCGCGTCATCCGTCGTCGAGGACTGAACCGTCTCGATGCGAACCGTGCGGGTTGGGTACCCTCGATGGCGGACGGAGTTCTCGAACGCGACGGAGAGGCGGGTGACCATGTCCGAACACGACGGGCTCGGTGACGCCTCGCGCCGCCCTCGCGGCCGACGTGCGGCACCCGCCTCCCGCATCGGCACGATGCTCGAACCGGTGCTGCCCTACGTGGCCGCCTCGGTCGCATGGCTGACGCGTCACCGGTTGGGCGCGATGATCTCCGCCACCGGTCTGGTCGTCGTCATCATGGGCGGGGCCGGCATCGCGCTCATGCAGGCGCCCGGCGGGAGCGGCCCCGGGAACGAGGCGTCGACGTCGATCGACGACCCTCGACCGACGTCGAAGACGCCGGTAGCGCCGAGCCCCTACGGGCCCGTGCTGCCGACGCCGGTGCCTCCGACACCGGTTCCGACGCCGACCCCGGCGCCCGACGAGATCGTCGAGCCGCCGGTCGACGACGACGAGCCGGTGGAGCCGATCGAACCGACGGCGACCCCTGAGACGCCCGACGACCACCCCGGTCAGGGCAGAGGACCGAAGAAGCCCCGGTGACCCCCGGGTGTCACGGCCGCGTCAGAGCCACTTCTTGAACTTGAAGACCGCGTAGAGCCCCACGCCGAACAGCACCATCGCGGCGAGCGCCGCCGGGTAGCCGAACTCCCAGTGCGTCTCGGGCATGTCGTCGAAGTTCATGCCGTAGACCGTGCCGATGAGCGTCGGCGCGAAGATGATCGCCGCCCACGACGAGATCTTCTTGATCTCGTCGTTCTGCTTCAGGCTCGTATCCGTCTGACGGCGCGCGACGAGCGCGGAGTGCACGGTGAGGGCGTTGTCGAGGATGGCGCGGAACGAGCCGACCCGCTCGTTGATGCGGATGGCGTGGTCGAGCACGTCGCGGAGCGAGCGCTGCAGCTCGACGTCGACACGGTACTTCTCGGAGCCGCGGCGCAGCCACTCGAGCATCGCCGCGAGCGGCTGCACGGCGCGCTGGAAGTTGATCACCTCGCGCGAGAGCTCGTAGATGCGCCGCGAGAGCGCATCGTCGTCGCTGTCGCCGAAGAGCTGGTCCTCGATCTCGTCGATGTCGTTCTCGAGACCGGCGACGACCGGCTCGTACTCGTCGACGACCTCGTCGAGGATCGCGTAGAGCACCGCCTCCGGCCCCATCGCGAGCAGCTCGGGGCTCGACTCCATGCGCCGGCGCACGGCCGCGAGGTCGGGCGACTCGGCATGGCGGATCGTGACGACGAAGTCGGGGCCGACGAAGAGGTGCAGCTCGCCGAACTCGACCGTCTCGAGCTCGTCGCGGTACCGCGCCGGCCGCAGCACAGCGAAGAGGGTGTCGCCGTAGCGTTCGAGCTTCGATCGCTGATGGCCGGTCAGCGCGTCTTCGACGGCGAGCGGGTGCAGGTCGAACTCGCGGGCGACCGAGGCGACCTCGCGCGGACTCGGCCGGTAGAGCCCGATCCAGGCGAGGCCGTCATGGTCGTCCATGAGGCGGTAGGTGTCGTCGAGGTTCGTGGGTGTCTCGACGCGACGTCCGTCGACGTAGACGCCGTTGTCGACCAGAGGTGACATGAGCGATCCGTTCTCGCAGGGCGCACGGCAGCGCGCCGGGTTCGGCAGGTGAGCGGATGACGCCGCCAGCCGGGTGCGGATCGGAGCGCGTTCGTGCGTGGGCGAGCAGGGGCTCAGCGCAGGCGGGAACGCAGCGACGACGCAGCATGGGTGGCGGCGTCGGTACTATGATCGGCCATCGCCCTCACCGCCTCTCGCATCAGGGGCCGCTCGGTGGCAGGCCCGACGGCAGAGTCTAGCCCACGCGCCTGAGGCGTCGAACGGCTCGGTCGATCGCCGAGACGACGCCCACCCCGGCCGTCCGGACCGGCCGGGGCAGGGGCAGGCGCGCGGCGGCGGCGCGTGCGCGGCCGAATCGGGCCGTGCGCCGCACCTCCTTGCGCACCTCGGCGTGATGCAGTTCCCGGGCCCAGATGCGGGTCACCCGCTCCTCGTCGAAGCGCCTCGCGGTGCGCACGGCGGCGGCTCGCATGCGGGCGACGTGTCGCGGCGGCATCCGCTGCAGTCGAACGATCGCGTCGGCCAGCCCGTCGACGTCGCCGGGCGGCACGAGGAAGCCGTTTCGTCCGTCGCGGATCAGGTCGGCGGGCCCGTAGGGGATGTCGTAGGCGATCGGCAGGCAGCCGGCGGCCATCGCCTCGACGAGCACGAGCGGGAATCCCTCGGAGTGCGAGGTGAGCAGCAGGAACGACGCGTCGGGAAGGTGCCGGCGCGCATCGGGGTCGAAGCCGTGCAGCTCGATCGCCGCCGGGTCGGTGATGCGTCGTTCGAGCGCCGGGCGGCTCTCGCCTTCGCCGTACACGTCGAGGTGCACGTCGACGTCAGCGCGCGTGTTCGCCGCCTGCACCGCGGCGATCGCGTGCGAGACGCGCTTGCGACGGGTGAGTGCGGCGAGCACCACACCCCGGGCGGGGTCGCGGGGCGACGGCGAGGGCGCCTCGGAGCCCTCGGGCGGGAGCGGTCGCGGATTCGGGATCACGACGAGATGGTCGTGCCGGCCGATGATCTGCTCGAGGTCGTGGCGTTGCCGCTCGGAGAGCACCGCCACGAGGTCGAAGTCGTCGAGGTGCTCGAGCACCTCGCGCCGCGATTGTCGGATGGGGTGCTCCTCCGAAGGTCCGGAGCGATGCGACGCGTGCACGACGTGCGCGGTGATCACGTGCGGCCGGCGGTACTCGAGCATGAACGGCGCCATCGTCTTGCTGTCGACGATCGCGAAGGTCGGCTCGCCCGCGGTCAGGGCGTCGAGCCACGCCCGGTAGAGGGTCCAGAGGCGCCGCCACGAGCGCACCGGCCGCCCCTCGCCGTCGCAGAGCACCACCGATCGGCCGCCGAGCACGCCGCGCTCGCGAGTGTCGTGCCGGTCGCTGAGCAGCAGCGTGCCGTCGTCGCGATAGTGGTCGGTCTGCAGGGTGGTGCCGTCGACGTCGAGCCGCGAACGGCTCATCACGTGATCGCCGCGCCGCCGCACCTCCGTCGCCTCGTCGGGTGCGAGCGGCGTGAACGTCTCGGGGTCGTGGCGCAGCGAACCACCGGGCAGCGGATGGCTCCGGAGCCAGTCGTAGAGGTTGACGATGCGCACTCCGGGCGCGAGCACGCCGCGCTCCCGCAGCATCCGTTCGACGTCCGGAGTGTCGGGCCGGGCGTCGAAGGTCAGCACGTCGACGTCGACCCCGGCGACGCGATGGAACGCGGCGGATCGGCGCAGCATCGCATCGGTCATGCCCCCGAAGGCATCGGGGATCGACCAGGTGACGGCGAAGTGGCGGCCGTCGGGCAGCGCGATGCGAGTCATCCGCTCCCCCCTGGCCTGCGCGGGTCTGACATGCTCTCGAGCCTATCCACGGGGGCTCCGAGAGCACTGAGGGCGGTCGCGGGTCGTGTCCGGGCTTCGGCACAGGCCGCGTTCATGCGCCGTTCAGACTGGCATGGTCGGCTAGTGTCCATGCCAGACGCCCGAGGTCGCGCGTCCACCACCGATCGATGGGATGAATCGTGACGAGCCGTACGGCCGAGTACCCCCGGCCGGACCACTTCCTCCTCCACATCAGCGACACGCACGTGCTCGCCGGCGGCGGCATGCTCTACGACCGGGTCGCCAGCGAGCGGCACCTGCAGGCCCTCTTCGAGGAGTTCGAGGCATCCGGCGGCAGGCCCGAGGCGATCGTCTTCACGGGCGACCTCGCCGACAAGGGCGAGCCCGACGCGTACGACCGCATCCGGCGCATCGTCGACCCCGTCGCCGAGCGGCTCGATTCGAAGGTGATCTGGGTCATGGGCAACCACGACGAGCGGTCGGCGTTCCGCCGCGGACTGCTCGGCGAGCTCGGCACGAGCGGCGATGGCGGGGTGCGGCCGGTCGACCGGGTCGACGACGTGAACGGACTGCGCGTCATCACGCTCGACTCCACGGTGCCCGGGCAGCACCACGGCGAGATCGCCTCCGACCAGCTCGACTGGCTCGCCGAAGAGCTCTCGATGCCCGCGCCGCACGGCACGATCCTCGCCATGCACCACCCGCCGGTGCCGAGCGTGCTCGACCTCGCCGTCGCCGTCGAGCTGCGCGATCAGGGCGGGCTCGCCGAGGTGGTCGAGGGCAGCGACATCCGCTCGATCATCGCCGGTCACCTGCACTACTCGTCGACCGCGACGTTCGCGGGCGTTCCCGTCTCGGTGGCCTCGGCCAGTTGCTACACGCAAGACCTCAACGTGCCCGTCGGCGGCACCCGCGGGCGCGACGGCGCGCGCGCCTTCAACCTCGTGCACGTGTATCCGACCACGGTGCTGCACTCGGTCGTGCCGCTCGGGTCGTACGCGCCGCTCGACTGGATCGACGCGGAGGAGAGCGCGCGGCGCCTCGCGTCCTCCGGCATCGGCATCGCGGATGCCGCGACCACGCCGGTGCCGAAGGACCCGCCGTTCACCATGCCGATCCCGGTGCTCGCGGGCTGAGCACCGCGACCACGCGCGAGCCGGCGACAGGCCGGCCTCCGCGGTTCGTCCGCGCGTCCTTCCTCGTGATCGGCGCGAACTGCAATACTCAGACGACTTCTCCCGACCGCTCCGGCCCTGCACGACGCGCGAGGCGAGCAGACGACCTGGGGAGGTGGCGTATGAGCACGGAGCTCGCCGCGATCATCGGAGTGGTGCTGGTGCTCGCCGACTGGGCGATCCGCATCGCCGCGCTCATCATCGTGCCGCGGGGGCGCAAGCCCACTGCCGCGATGGCGTGGCTCCTCGCGATCTTCCTGATCCCGTTCGTCGGCATCGCCTTCTTCCTGCTGATCGGCAGCGTGAAGCTGCCGAAGCGGCGGCGCGAGAAGCAGCGCGAGATCAACGCCATGATCGCCGCGAAGACCCAGGGCGTCGACCTCACTCCCGACCGCGCCACGTGGCCCGAGTGGTTCGCCACGCTCACCGAGCAGAACCGCACGCTCGGCGCACTGCCGGCGGTCGGCGGCAACACGGCCCACCTCATCGGCGACTACCAGGCCTCGATCGACGCCATGGCGGCCGAGATCGACACCGCTGCCAGGTTCGTGCACGTCGAGTTCTACATCGTCTCGTTCGACGACACGACGCGCGGCTTCTTCGCGGCGATGGAGCGCGCGGTGCAGCGCGGCGTCACCGTGCGGGTGCTGCTCGACGCGGTGGCGACGAACCGCACCGCCGATCACGACGCGACGTACGCCGAGCTCGACCGCATCGGGGCGAAGTGGAGCTCGATGCTGCCGGTGCGCCTGCGCAAGGGGCAGTACCAGCGACCCGACCTGCGCAACCACCGCAAGCTCGTCGTCGTCGACGGGCTCGTCGGGTTCATGGGCTCGCAGAACCTCATCGCACGCAGCTACAACTCGCCCAAGAACATCAAGCGGGGGCTCATGTGGCAGGAGCTCGTGACGCGCGTCACGGGCCCCGTCGTGACCGCGATCAACACCGTGTTCATGTCGGACTGGTACCTCGAGACCGACGAGATCCTCGGCGACGAAGAGAACGTGCCCGCCGCGGCCGTGCCGGCGAGCACCGCACCCGACGCGCTCGTCTGCCAGGTCGTGCCGAGCGGCCCCGGCTACGACGCCGAGAACGGACTGCGGCTCTTCCTCACGCTCATCAACTCGGCGCAGCGGCAGGCCATCATCACGAGCCCGTACTTCGTGCCCGACGAGGCGATGCTCTACGCGATCACCTCGGCCTGCTACCGCGGACTCGACGTGCAGCTCTTCGTCTCCGAGATCGGCGACCAGGGCTCGGTCTGGCACGCGCAGCGCTCGTACTACCGCGACCTGCTGCAGGCGGGGGTGAAGATCTGGCTCTACCCGGGCCCGTACATCCTGCACTCGAAGCACCTCTCGATCGACGACGACGTCGCCGTGATCGGGTCGAGCAACATGGACATCCGCTCGTTCAGCCTGAACTCCGAGGTGTCGCTGCTCGTGCGCGGCCGGTCGTTCGTCGAGCAGATGCGGGCCGTCGAGCAGGGGTACCGCGACGCGGGCCGCCAGCTCACGCTCGAGGAGTGGGACCGCGAGCCCGGTTCGGCGACGTTCCTCGACGGGGTCGCGCGGCTCACCTCGGCGCTGCAGTAGCCCCGGCGACCCGCCTCAGGCGATGCGGTCGGGCACGGCGGATGCCGCGGCGTCCGCCTGCTCCGAGGCATCCGTCGCCGCCTTCTCCCATGGGGCCGGGAACGGGAAGTAGCGCTCGAGGAAGTCGATGACGGCCGCCGTGCGCTCTTCGACCGAGATCTCGGGGAAGCTGCCGTCGTTCAGGCAGAACATGTCGTGGTCGCGGTGCTTCAGGAGCTCCTTCATCGCGGGCAGCGCCTGGCGCAGCGTCGTCTCGACGTACTTGACGCGTGCATCGCGCTGCTCGACGGCGTGCCCGGCGAGCAGCGAGTAGTAGTGGTACAGCGAGTTCGTCACCGAGATGTCGGTCGCCGAGCGGAAGCGGCTCGCCGCCGTGCGCCGGAACTCCTCGGGGAAGGTGGCCTCGAGCTCGGCCATGACGCTCTTGCGGAGCGGGGCGGCGCAGTGCTCGAGGTGCCGGGTCGTGACCTTGCCGAACCGTTCGCGCAGGAGCGCCCGGTTCACCCGCGCGGCATTCTCGAACCCGCTGCGGCCGGGGTGGGTCGAACCGAGGCCGATGCGGGTCGCGGCCTCGACGAACTTCGTGATGCCGCCGGGGGAGAAGAAGAGCGACGGACTCAGCGGGCGACCGAAGAACATGTCGTCGTTCGAGTAGAGGAAGTGCTCGGCGAGGCCCTCGATGTGGTGCAGCTGGCTCTCGACCGCGTGCGAGTTGTGGGTCGGCAGCACCGAGGTGTCGGCGAACATCGCCTCGCTCGGCACGATCGTGACCTTGGGGTGCTTCGCGAGCCACGCCGGTGCGCCCGAGTCGGTCGCGATGAAGATGCGGCGCACCCACGGTGCGAAGAGGTGCACCGAGCGCAGGGCGTACTTCAGCTCGTCGATCTGCCGGTAGCGGGCCTCGGAGTCGTCGCCTTCGCCGACGACGTAGCTCTGCATGCGCTTGGCCCGCTCGCGGATGAACTCGTCGCTCGAGCCGTCGACCCAGGAGAAGACCATGTCGATCTCGAAGTCGACGTCGCTCGCGAGCGGCTCCCACATGTGCTCGAGAGTCGGCCAGTCGCGGCCGTGCAGGTGCACGACGTCGTCGGTGGTCTCGGAGCGCTGGAGGGTGCGGCGCATCAGCACGTTCTCGGCGGGCGCCTCGATCGTCTCGTCGCCGAAGCGCCAGAACTCGAGCTGCACGCCGGTCTCACTGCCATAGCGCAGGCGCCCGATCGGTTCGACACGGGGGCGGTAGACGCGGAGCATCGTCGGCTTGCGGCCGGCGGAGAGCCGGCCGTCGGCGAGGAGCACGGGGTGGGTCTCCGCGGCGCGCTTCGGCGCGAGGGTCGTGGCGTAGAACGGCTCGTCGGCGAACGCCGCCGCGAACGCGCGCGCGACGGCCTTGCGTTCGGCGCGGTCGACGGCGATGATCGGGCGGTCGTTGTTGCCGCGCACGAGGAGGAACGGGATCTCGGCCTCGTCGAGCGCCGCGCCGAGTGCGAGCAGGTCTTCGGCCATCGACTCCTGCGGCGTCATGTGGCCGTTCCGCAGGGCGTACTGGCCCTTGCGCAGCACGAGATCGTCGCGGTCGAAGCGGAGTGCACGACCGGCGGATGCCACGAGCACGAGTTCGGACGCGTCGGAGAGCCGCATCGGCGGGGCGGGCGTCGCTTCCCTCCTCGCGAACGCGTGTCCGTCGTGCTGCTGCCGGTCAGGGGTTCGATCGCGGTCGGGTCTCGTCACGAAGCAGTGGCCTCCAGGGGGTGGGTGAAGCGCGATTGCGCGGTGCTCTGATTGTACGCAGCGCACGGGCGTCGGCGACCGTGTCCATCGCCGACTATTGACAGCATGCTGTCATTGTGGAAGCATGACAGCATGCTGACAAACACCGAATCGAACGAGAAGCTCGTCGTGCTCTACGCCACGAACACCATGGCCGACTGGGAGTACGGCTACCTCACTGCCGGGCTCGGCATGGCCGGTGGCGCGATCCGCCTCGTGGCGGCGGGCGAGACCGCGGCCGAGGTCGACACGATGGGCGGGCTCCACGTGCGTCCCGATGCCGCGCTCGCCGACCTCGATCCCGATGACATCGCCATGCTCGTGCTCCCCGGCGCCGACACGTGGGCAGAGGGGCACGAGCAGGTGCTCGCGCTCGCCTCCCGTCTCGCCGACTCGGGCACCCCGATCGCGGCGATCTGCGGCGGCACCCTCGGGCTCGCCCGGGTCGGCCTGCTCGACGAGCGGCGGCACACGAGCAACGCCCCCGACTTCCTCGCCATGGCCGACGGGTACGCCGGGGCCGCGCACTACTCCGACGAGCGTGCGGTCGTCGACGGCGGAGTGATCACGGCGGGCGCCACGGCCCCGCTCGAGTTCGCCAAGGCGATCTTCGAGGCGCTCGGCGCCATGCCGCAGCCAGTGGTCGACGCCTGGTACGGCCTCTACACCACCGGTGAGCGCCGGTACTTCGATGCGCTCGTGGGTGCCGCGTGACCACCCGGCGCAGTGCGGCGGGCGATGCGCTCACCGCACTCGTGCTGCCGGTGTTCGAGCTCAATGGCGAGTTCCTCGAGGCCGCTCGCGACATCGCGGGGCCCGAGGGTCTCACGCCGGCGGAGTGGCAGGTGCTCGGCGCGACCCTCGACGAGGGCCTTCCCGTCGCCGAGATCGCGCGACGGGTCGGCCTCGGGCTCGCCAGGCAGAGCGTGCAGCGCACCGCCGACCTCCTCGTCGAGCGCGGGTGGGCCGAGTACGACGAGAACCCGCGGCACCGTCGCGCGAAACTGCTGCGGCCCACGGCTGGCGGGCGGGCGGCCGTCGAGCGCCTGGGTGCGGCCCAGCGCGCATGGGCCGACGCCGTGGGCGCGGCGGTGGGCGCGGCGGAGCTGCAGGCGGCCGTCGCGACACTGCTTCGCGTCGTCGACGCCTCGCGGCAGGTGCGAGGCCTCGCCGGCTGACGTCTCGGGGCCTGTGAGTTTCACGAGGATTTGTCGACCCGTCCGCATCGAGGCGTAGCGTGAAATCGTGCGGACGGCGTCGTCCCGCCTTCCGTATCGTTCCCCGAACACCCGGGAACGGCAGGAAGAAGGTCATCATGACCAGCCAGACGATCCCGACCCGGCCCAGACCCCCCGTCGCGGCAGGCGGTTCGCCGGGCAACAGCGACTTCACCGAGCTCGCCCGGCTCGTGAAGTTGGCCGGCCTCATGCGCCGGCGCTACGGCTACTACTGGACGAAGCTCATCGCGGTGCCCGTCGCCACCGGCGGCGCGATCATGCTCTTCGTGTGGATCGGCGACACGTGGTGGCAGATGTTCACCGCGGTCGGCTTCGCCGTGCTCTTCACGCAGACGGCGTTCCTCGGTCACGACGCCGCCCACCGCCAGATCTTCCGCTCGGGCAAGTGGAACGACTGGGCGAGCCTCATCCTCGGCGGCTTCGTCGGCATGAGCTACGGCTGGTGGCAGCACAAGCACACGCGCCACCACGCGAACCCCAACCAGATCGGCGCCGACCCCGACATCGACCTGCCGGTCGTCGCGTTCACTCCCGAGCAGGCGGCGCAGGATCGGGCGGCCTTCTTCCGCTGGATCATCGCGCACCAGGGGCTGTTCTTCTTCCCGATACTGCTGCTCGAGGGCCTCTCACTGCACGCGTCGAGCGTGCACCGGGTGCTCGCTCGCGAACACCTCGCGCGGCGCCCGGTCGAGATCACCTTCCTCGCGGTGCGCCTCATCGGGTACCTCGCGATCGTCTTCCTCGTGCTCTCGCCCGACAAGGCCGTCGTGTTCCTCGCGATCCAGCTCGGGGTGTTCGGGTTCTACATGGGCATGTCGTTCGCCCCGAACCACAAGGGGATGCCGCTCGTTCCGGCGGGCATGAAGCTCGACTTCCTGCGCCGCCAGGCGCTCATGAGCCGCAACATCCGCGGCAACCGCGTGCTCGACTTCGCGATGGGCGGGTTGAACTACCAGATCGAGCACCACCTGTTCCCGTCGATGCCCCGGCCGCACCTGCGACGGGCCGCACCGCTCATCGCCGACTACCTGCACCAGCACGACGTGCCCTACACGCAGACCACCCTGTGGCATTCGTACGCGATCGTGTTCCGATACATCAACCGCGTCGGCCTCGGCGAGCGCGACCCGTTCGAGTGCCCCCTCCTGGCGGCGAGAGCGAGCATCTGAGCCGTCGCGCGTGACGCCGCGTGACCTCGCGTTGACACGTGTGACGGGCGGCCTCGCGGCATCCGCTCGCCCTCTTTACGGTCGGGTCAGGAGGTCGACATGACACGACTCATCATCGGCGCGATGATCAGGGCCATCGGCGCGTACCCCTCGGGGTGGCGGTACCCGGGCGCGCACCGCGACCCCCGCGGCGATGCGGCGGTGCTGCGTCGCGCCGCAGAGGTGGCCGAGGCGGCGAGACTCGACTACCTGTTCTTCGGCGACTGGCTCGCGACGGGGCACGACCTCGAGTACCACGACCCCTACCTCGTCGCCCGGGTCGACCCGATCTCGGCGATCACCTACCTCGCGGGCGTCACCTCCCGCATCGGGCTCATCGCGACCGCGAACACGAGCTACTCCGACCCGTACACGCTCGCCCGCGCGACGGCGTCGGTCGACCTGCTCTCGGGCGGCAGGGCCGGCCTCAACCTCGTCACGGGCGCCGAGCCGCGCGCCGCCGCGAACCACGGCGTCGACTTCCACACCGCCAACGAGGCGCGCTACGACCGCGCGGTCGAGTTCGAGATCGTGCTGCGGCGCCTCTGGGATTCCTTCGACGACGACGCGATCGTCGCGGATGCCTCGAGCGGCGTGTACCTCGACCCGCAGAAGCTGCACGCCGCCGACTTCCACGGCGAGCACCTCAGCGTGACCGGTCCGCTCAACGTGCCGCGCCCGGTGCAGGGCCACCTGCCGATCGTGCACGCGGGCATCTCGCCGCGGTCGCGGCTGTTCGCCGCGCAGAGCGCCGACCTCGCGCTGGTCGCCGTCGGCGATCGAGAGCAGGCGATCGCGATCCGCGAGGAGCTGCGCTCGCTCGCCTTCGAGTCGGGCCGCGACGACCGCACGCTGAAGGTCATCGCGCCCGTGCTGCCGATCGTTGGGGAGACGCGGGAGCACGCCCAGTCGATCGCCGACGAGCTCAGCGAGCTCGTGCAGATCGCCGAGGACTGGCCGGGCGGCCCGCCGCCGGCGTTCCCGTCGAACCGTTCGCTCGCACAGCTCTCGCTGCTCGTGGGGGTCGACCTCGCCGGGCTCTCGCCCGACCGTTCGGTCACGCCGCCCCTCGTCGCCGAGTTCAGCGCCGCCGGGCAGGAGCTCGTCGAGATCGTCGCCGAGCGCACTGGGCGGAGCCCCTCGAGCGAGCGACCGCCGACCCTGCGGCATCTCGTCGTCGCGGCATCCGTCAACGCCTCGATGATCGTCGGCACCGCCGACGACATCGCCGCCGAGTTCGAGGCGTGGGGCGACGCGGGGGCCGTCGACGGGTTCAACGTGCTCTCGGCCGTGCAGCCGCAGCAGTTCGAGGCGTTCGCGTTCCAGGTCGTTCCGGAGCTGCAGCGGCGGGGGCTCCTGCCGACCGAGTACGAGGGCGCGACGCTCCGCGAGCACCTCGGACTCGCCCGGCCCGAGAGCGTGCACGCGGCCGGCGACCCGGTGGCCGCCGCCGGGCAGCGGCACGGGTCGCGCGGACGGCTCGCGTCGGCGCGGAGACATCCGTAGCCCGCGTGCCCGCCCTTGTGTGTCGCAATGTGTCGCGGTGTGACCCTGCGCGGCGAGGGACGGTTGAGCGCGATTCCCGCGATCCGTAGCCTCATCGCACACACCCGCAATCGAGGAGCACCCGTGACGGTCACCGAGCAGTTCGCGACGCGCGAGGCCGTGCGCCGTGCGCCGGCGACGCAGGCGACGGCGACGGACGCCGCGGCTCGGCCCCGCCCCGCCGGCCCCGGCCCGCTCGCGGTCCTCGCCGACGAGGGTCTCGAGGTGCCCGTGCTCGGCGGCCGGTTCGTGCGGCACGTGAACCTCGACGTCGCCGCGTCGGCGCCCGCGCTCGAGGTCGTGGCGCAGCAGGTGACGCGCGTGCTGCCGTACTACGCGAGCGTGCACCGCGGCTCGGGGTACCCGTCGCAGCTGTCGACCTCGCTCGTCGAAGACGCGCGGCTCGCGGTGGCCCGTCACGTCGGCGCCCGCGACGACGACCTCGTGGTCTTCACCCGCAACACGACCGACGCCCTGAACCTGCTCGCCGGCGCCGTGCCCGGCGACACCGTGGTGCTCGACCTCGAGCACCACGCCAACCTGCTGCCCTGGCGCTCGCGCCGGCTCGTCGAGGGGCGGGCGACGATCGCCGCGACCCTCGACGCCCTCGACGCCGAACTCGCCCGCACGCCGGCCGCGCTGCTGTCGGTGACCGGTGCGTCGAACGTCACCGGCGAGGTGCTGCCCATCGACCGGCTCGCCGAGATCGCGCACGCCCGCGGCGCGCGCATCGCCGTCGACGCGGCGCAGCTGCTGCCGCACCGCCGGGTCGACGTCGCGGCATCGGGCATCGACTACCTCGCATTCTCGGGTCACAAGGCGTATGCCCCCTTCGGCGCCGGCGCCCTCGTCGGCCGGTCCGACTGGCTCGACGCCGCCCCCGCCTACCTCGCCGGCGGCGGGGCCGTCGACGCGGTGCGGGTCGACGGGGTCGACTGGAAGCACGGGGTCGAACGCCACGAGGCCGGCACCCCCAACGTCATCGGCGCCGTCGCGCTCGCCCGCGCGCTCGCCGAGCTCGATCGGCTCGGCGACGATGCGCGGCACGACCACGAGCAGGCGCTCACCCGGCGGCTGCACGAGGGGCTCGCAGCACAGCAGGGGGTGCGCGTGCTCAGCGGGTTCGGCGACGGGTTCGGCGACCGCCTCGGCATCGCGACGATCGAACTCGAACGCGGCTCCGTCGGCCTCCTCGCCGCGGCGCTCGGTGCGGAGCACGGCATCTCGGTGCGCGCCGGACGGTTCTGCGCGCACCCCTTCTTCGAGCGCACGGCGACCCGGGCGAACGGCCTCCGTGCGAGCCTCGGCGCCGGCAGCTCGGCCGACGACGTCGACCGGTTCCTCGACGCGCTGGCGACGCTCATCGCCGACGGCCCGGCCCACGCCTACGACCGCTCGCCCGAGGGCTGGTGTCCGCGCGTCGACGACCGCCCTCGCCCCGACTTCGCCCTCGCTTGAGACCACTCCGCGGGGGCTCTCGCATGTCGCCGGGGCGCCGGGACTCCGGGGCATCCGTCACCGAATCGATACGCAACGGCCGCCCGTCGTGGTCCACACTTGGCGCATGGGATCAGCGTTGACCACCATCGGACTCCCCGTCGCCCTCGGCATCATCATGTTCGGGCTCGGACTCTCACTCACCCCGGGCGATTTCGCGCGGGTGGCGAAGCATCCGAAGGCGGTGATCATCGCCCTCGTCTGCCAGCTGCTCCTGCTGCCGGCGCTCTGCCTCGGGCTCGTGATGGTCTTCCAGCTGCCGCCGGTGCTCGCGGTCGGCATGATGCTGCTCGCCGCGTCGCCCGGCGGCACGACGGCGAACCTCTACAGCCACCTGTTCCGCGGCGACGTCGCCCTGAACATCTCGCTCACGGCCATCAACTCGGTGCTCGCCGTCTTCACGCTGCCGCTCATCACGAACCTCGCGATCGCGTACTTCCTGCCCGGTGACGACGGACTCGGGCTGCAGCTCGCCAAGGTCGTCGAGGTGTTCGCGATCGTGCTGCTGCCCGTGGTGCTCGGCATGCTCGTGCGCTGGTGGCGCCCGGGCTTCGCCGATCGCATGGACAAGCCCGTGCGCATCGCCTCCGTCGTGATCCTCGTGATCGTCATCGCCGGCGCGATCGTGTCGAACCTCGAGCTGCTGCTCGAGAACTTCGGCAGCCTCGCAGCGATCACCGTGCTCTTCTGCGTGCTGAGCCTGACGATCGGCTACCTCGTGCCGCGCCTGCTGCGCGTCGGGCCCGCCCAGTCGATCGCGAGCTCGTTCGAGATCGGCATCCACAACGCGACGCTCGCGATCGTGATCGCCCAGACCGTCATCGGCAGCGTCGAGATGAGCCTGCCCGCCGCGGTCTACGGCGTGCTGATGTTCTTCGTGGCGCTCGGCTTCGGCTTCCTGATCCGCCGGCGGGGCCCGGCACCCGAGCGAGCGGATGCCGCGGCAGACGCGATGCCCGCCGCCCGGGCCGAAGCGGGGGAGCCCGCGAGCTGACCTCCGGCATGCCGGCGCGCAGGTGCCGGCGACCCGCGCGGATTCGTAGACTGGGCGGGTCACGCACGGAGGGGGAGGCATGCAGCCGCTCGACGAGAAGGATGTCCGCTCGCTCTTCGGCAACGCGAACGCATCCGAGCTCGAGCAGCTCGCGTTGCCCGTGCGCTTCTTCGTGACCGAGTGGGCGCCGCTCGACGCCTTCGGGTGGCGAGACCCCCGCATCCCGTCGCGCGGCTACCTCGTCACCGAGCTCGAGGGGATGCCCGCGGGCATCGTGCTCCGGGCCGCCGACCGCACCGGGTCGCACCATCGGGCCGCCATCTGCAACCTCTGCCACACGCATCAGCCGGGCGACCAGGTCGAGCTGTTCTCAGCCCGCCGTGCGGGCGCGGCCGGCGAACGCGGCGACAGCATCGGCACCTACATCTGCGCCGACCTCGCCTGTCAGGAGACCGTGCGCCTCGGCCGACCGCCTGCGCCGTCGGAGGTGCTGCCGAGCGCGCACGAACTCGAGCGCATCGAGGGGCTCGCGCGCCGCACGCGGGCGTTCGTCGCCGAGGTGCTCGGCGTCGGCTGATCGATCAGGCGTCAGGCAGCGGCATCCGGAACCGGCGCGAGCGTCGGCCGCTTCGCCGCGCGTCCGTCACCCGAGGAGCGGCCCGTGAGTCGCCGCCCGATCCACGGCAGCACGAACTCGCGGTAGTACGCGGCGGTGTTGCGGCTCTTGGGGCCGGCGGGCGCCGCAGCGACCTCTTCGACGCCCCACTCGACGGGCACTGCCACGCCCAGCCCCGTCAGCACGTTGCTCGCGACGCGCGCGTGGCCGAGTGCGTTCAGGTGCAGCTTGTCGGGCGACCAGTAGCGGATGTCGCGGAGGCCCACGTCATTGAAGTTGTCGACGAACGTGACACCGGGGCGGTCGGCGAGGTCGACGAGGGCCGCGGTGAGGCGGGCACCGCGCGCGTCGAACACCTTGCCCATGGGCAGGTGGTCGGTCGGGTTCGCGCCGCTCAGCATGAGCACGTGGATGCCCTCGGCGCGGATGCGCTCGATCGCGTCGCGGAAGCGCGAGGCCGTGACCTGCTCGTCCATGCGGGGTCGCAGCATGTCGTTGCCGCCGCCGTTGAAGCTCAGGAGTTCGGGGCGCAGGGCGATCGCCGGGTCGAGCTGCTCGTCGATGATCGGGCCGAGCTTGCGGCCGCGGATCGCGAGGTTCGCGTACCCGATGGGCTCGCGCGCCGCGGCGGCGAGGCCGATCGCCACGAAGTCCGCCCAGCCGCGCACCGACCCGTCGGGCATCTCGTCGCCGACGCCCTCGGTGAAGCTGTCGCCGATCGCCGCGTAGGAGTGGAACATGCCTCCACGCTATCGCGGGCCGCGCGGTGCGGTGCGGGAAGCGCGCAGCTCAGCGCGCGTGCTGCTCGTGCTCGAAGACGCAGTCGGCGCCGGGGAAGAGCAGCGTCTCGTGCCCGTCGTCGAACCGAACGAGGTAGGGCGGGCCGCCGTCTTCGCCGCGCACCTCGAGGATCTCGCCGCGCCGCGGCGCCTGGCCGACCTGCTTGCCCTGGATGGTGAGGTGTTCTCCGACGGTTGCGTGCATCGCGTCCTCCTCCGAGTCCTTCCAGCGTACGCCGGTGGCCACTGCCACGGTAGGGCTGCGCCGGGCGTCGTTCCGACCCTTCCCACGGACGCGTTCGGCGGCTAGGGTTGCCGAGTGGGTCAAACGTCCCACTTTCGAGCAGAGCGGATGCCGCGGCATCCGCTCACCGCCGCCAGTCGACGAACAGCGAGGTTCCCCATGGCCGATGCCGCCACCCCCGACACCACGGCCGAGACGCTGGCCTTCCCGCAGGGATTCCGCTGGGGCGCCGCCACGGCGGCCTTCCAGATCGAGGGATCGACGAGCGCGGGCGGCCGCGGCGAGTCGATCTGGGACGTCTTCACCCGCACGCCCGGCCTCGTGATCGACGGCTCGAACGCCGAACTCGCCGCCGACAGCTACCGGCGCTACCGCGACGACGTCGCGCTGCTCGCGGGCCTCGACGCCGACGACTACCGCTTCTCGATCTCGTGGCCGCGCGTGCAGCCCGGCGGCACGGGCCCGGCGAACGAGGCGGGGCTCGCGTACTACGACCGTCTCGTCGACGAACTGCTCACCGCGGGCATCGCGCCGGTGCCGACCCTCTACCACTGGGATCTCCCGCAGGAGCTCGAGGCCGCCGGCGGCTGGCTGAACCGTGACACCGCCTACCGCCTCGCCGACTACGCGGGGCTCGTGGTCGACCGGCTCGGCGACCGGGTGCAGCGCTGGATCACCCTCAACGAGCCCGCGATGACGACCCTGCAGGGCTACGCGCTCGGCAGTCAGGCCCCGGGCCACGCGCTCATGATGGGTTCCCTGCCGACCGCCCACCACCAGCTGCTGGCGCACGGTCTCGCCGTCGCGGCGATCCGCGAGCGCGGCGACGCCGAGGTCGGCATCACGAACAACCACACGCTGATGGTGCCGGCATCGGACGCCCCCGCCGACCAGTTCGCGGCCGGCGCCTTCGACCTGATCTACAACCGCATCTTCGCCGACCCCGTGCTCACGGGCGCGTACCCCGACCTCTCGGGCTTCGGCCTCGAGGCGATGCCGGGCCTCGAAGACGGCGACCTCGAGTTGATCGGCGCGCCGATCGACTTCTACGGCATCAACTTCTACAACCCGACCCTGGTGGCGGCGCCGCGCGAGGGCTCTGAGTTCGCGGCGGCCGGCCTGCCGTTCGAGCCCGTCGAGTTCGAGAACGTTCCGACCACGGGCTTCGACTGGCCGATCATGCCCGAGACGTTCACCGAGCTGCTCGTCTCGTTCGCACGCGACTACGGCGACCGGCTGCCTCCCGTCGTGATCACCGAGAACGGCGCGTCGTTCCCCGACGAGGTCGTGGGCGGTGCGGTGACCGGCGCCGTGCACGACGAGCGGCGCATCGACTACGTCGACCGGCACATCACGGCGGTGCGGCACGCGATCGACCAAGGCGTCGACGTGCGGGGCTACTACCTGTGGTCGCTCACCGACAACTTCGAGTGGGCCGAGGGGTACACGCAGCGATTCGGACTCGTGCACGTCGACTTCGAGACCGGCGAGCGCACCCCGAAGGACTCGTACGCCTGGTACCGCGACCGCATCGCGGCGTCGCGCTAGTCGACGGCGAGCAGCGCCGCCCACAGGTCGGCCCGGGCGTGGAAGCCCGAGAGGTCGCGGCCGAGCAGCCGCTCCGCGAGGGCGATGCGGCTGCGCACCGTGTGCCGGTGCACGCCGAGCGCCTGCGCGGTGGCGTCGAACTGGCCGCCGTGCTCGAGCCAGGTGCGGGTCGTCGTGAGCAGGGCGGTGCCGCTCTCGGCGTCGTGCTCGGTGAGCGGGGCGAGGGTCGCGAGCGCGACGGCGCGGGCATCGGTGCGGGCGAGGAACGCCAGCACTCCTTGGCGACTGATCTCGTCGAAGTGCACGACGCCCGAGCCCGACTCGCGGGCCCGCTCGACCGCGCGCAGCGCCTGCTCGTGGGCGAGTGCGATGCCGCCCGTGCCGACGGGGTCGGAGAGGCCGACGGGCAGGTCGAACTCGGCGGCGAGCTCGTCGGCGAGACCGGAGTCGGCCTCCTCCAGCACGAGCACGAACTGCTCGTCGTCGCGGCCGAAGAAGAGCCGGCCGCCGCGCTCCTCGACGCGCAGCTCGAGCAGCTCGGTCAGTCGGTCGACGGCGGTGAGCGGGGCATCCGTCACGGCGATGCGCATCGGCGCCGACGGCAGCGGCCCCCACATCTCGGTCGCGACCCGCTCGGCGAGCGTCAGGTCGCCGGCCAGGATGCCGCGGAGCAGCCCCGACCGCAGGTGGCCGCGTGCCCGGTCGAGGTCGCGGTTCTGCTCGAGGGCGAGCCCCGCGAGCGCGATCACCGAGGTGACGACCTCGCGGCCGGCCTGGTCGAGCTCGGGGGAGTCGCCGATCGCGAGCACCCCGCGGAGCGCCCCGCCGCCGCCGAGCGTCTGCAGGGTCATGCGCTGCGGTGATGCGGTCGACTCGCCGGCGAGCAGCGTGCGGCTGGCGCGCTGCCCGCGGCGGAGCATCGAGCGAGCCTCGCCGACGACCTCGCCGAGCAGCGGCTGGCCGAGGCCGTCGGCCGGCGCCTCGCGGTCGAGCGACCCGGTCGCGTCGATGAGCCCGACCCAGGCGCCGAGGCGGTGGGAGAGTTCGGCGAGCGTGGCCGAGAGCCCGTCGGGTCGCAGTGCCGCGAGCGAGATCGCGCGCTGCGCGTTCAGCGCCCAGGCCTGTCGCGCGTAGGCGTCTTCGGCGATGAGGTCGGCGACCGTGCGGGCGATCGCGATGAACGGCACCCGGTAGGGCACCTCGAAGAGGGGGAGCCCCTGCGCGGCGCACGCCTCGACGAGCGACTCGGGCATGCCCTCGCGGATCACCTCGGTGCCGAAGCCGAGCGCGGCGACGCCGGTCTGGCGCAGCCGCTCGACGTAGGCGGCGGCGAAGCCGGCCTCGGCGTCGTCGCCGAACTGCGTGCCGGTCGTCAGCAGCACGTGCCCGGCGTCGAGGAACGGGGTGGGGTCGGCGAGGTCGGAGCTGTGCGCCCACACGACGCGTGCGGCGAGCGCGCCGTCGGGCAGGCCGGACGGAGCGGTGAGCAGGCCGAGTGCGAGCTCGGGGCGGTCGAGCAGGGTCTGCACGGTCGGCTGCACGGCGGGCTCCTTCGAGGCTCCTGGCGAGCGGTGGGGTGGCGTCGCGGCGATCGGTGCGACCGTCGGCGACGACGAACCCAAGTGTACGCGACGTCCAACCAGATGGCGTTGGGTGTACAGGCGGGCGCTGAGGCATCCGCTCGGCCCGACCTAGCATTGGCGGCATCCGCCACCGTCGTCACCCCGCATCGGAGCACTCATGACTCTCGTCGACACCCCGGCCACCATGACCGGAGGACCCGCGCTCGCCCAGGAGCGCCGTCTCGTCACCGCCATCCCCGGCCCGCGCTCGCAGGAGCTCATGGCCCGCAAGGCCGCAGCCGTCGCCTCGGGCGTCGGCCACACCCTGCCCATCTCGGTCGTCGCAGCGGGCGGAGGCGTCATCGTCGACGCCGACGGCAACTCGCTCATCGACCTCGGCTCGGGCATCGCCGTCACCGGTGTCGGCAACTCGGCGCCCCGCGTCGTCGACGCCGTCACCGCGCAGCTGAACTCCTTCACCCACACGTGCTTCACCGTCTCGCCGTACGAGGGCTACGTCGCCGTCGCCGAGAAGCTCAACGAGCTCACCCCCGGCGACCACGTCAAGCGCTCGGCCCTCTTCAACTCGGGTGCGGAGGCCGTCGAGAACGCGGTCAAGATCGCCCGCCACTTCACGAAGAAGCAGGCCGTCGTCGCGTTCGACCACGCCTACCACGGCCGCACGAACCTGACCATGGGCCTCACCGCGAAGAACATCCCGTACAAGAGCGGATTCGGCCCGTTCGCCTCCGAGGTGTACCGCGCACCGCTCAGCTACCCCTTCCGCGACGGCGGCCTGTCGGGCGCCGAGGCCGCGGCCCGCGCCATCTCCGTCATCGAGAAGCAGATCGGCGCCGAGAACCTCGCCGCGATCATCATCGAGCCCATCCAGGGCGAGGGCGGCTTCATCGTCCCCGCGCAGGGCTTCCTCCCCGCGCTCGTCGAGTGGGCGGCCGCGAACAACGTCGTCTTCATCGCCGACGAGGTGCAGACGGGCTTCGCCCGCACCGGCGCCTGGTTCGCGAGCGAGCACGAGGGCATCGTGCCCGACCTCGTCGTGGCGGCCAAGGGCATCGCCGGCGGCCTGCCCCTCTCGGCGGTCACCGGCCGTGCCGACATCATGGACTCCGCGATGGCCGGCGGCCTCGGCGGCACCTACGGCGGCAACCCGCTCGCCTGCGCCGCGGCGCTCGCCACCATCGAGACGTACGAAGAGGACGGCCTCATCGAGCGCGCCCGCGAGATCGGCGCCGTGCTCATCGGCCGCCTGAACGCACTGCGCACCGCCGACCCCCGCATCGGCGACGTCCGCGGCCGCGGCGCCATGGTCGCGATCGAGCTCGTCGACCCCGCCACCGGCGCTCCCGACGCTGCGCTCACGAACGCGGTCGCCAAGTACGCCCACGCCAACGGCGTCGTCGTGCTGACCTGCGGCACCTACGGCAACGTCATCCGATTCCTGCCGCCGCTCACCATCTCCGACGAACTGCTCATCGACGGCCTCTCGGTCGTCGCGGAAGGACTGAAGAACGCATGACCGACCTCCTGGCGGCGACGACGACGTCGACCGCAACGGATGCCCCGGCGAGCCCGCTGATCGCAGCGGGCTCCGCCGCGCAGCACATCGCGACGCCCCTCACCGACGCGCGCGCCCAGCTCGCCGAGGCGGTCGGCCTGCTCGGCTACACCGACGGCCTGCACCAGATGCTCGCGACCCCGCGCCGCGAACTCACCGTCGCCGTGCCGCTGCGCATGGACTCGGGTGAGAGCCGGCTCTACATCGGCCACCGCGTGCAGCACAACTTCTCGCGAGGCCCGGCCAAGGGCGGCCTGCGCTACGCGCCGAACGTCAACATCGACGAGGTGCGGGCCCTCGCGATGTGGATGACCTGGAAGTGCGCCCTGCTCGACGTGCCGTACGGCGGCGCGAAGGGCGGAATCGCGATCGACCCCCGCGAGCACTCCAAGGCCGAGCTCGAGCGCGTGACCCGTCGCTACACGAGCGAGATCCTGCCGATCATCGGCCCGGAGCGCGACATCCCCGCGCCCGACATCGGCACCGACGAGCAGACGATGGCCTGGATCATGGACACCTACTCCGTGACCAGCGGCTACACGGTGCCCGGCATCGTGACCGGAAAGCCCATCGCGCTCGGCGGTTCGCAGGGGCGGGCGAGCGCGACCTCGCGTGGGGTGACCCACATCGCGCTCGCCGCGCTCCGCCACCGCGGCATCGAGCCGTCGCGGGCGACCGCTGCGGTGCAGGGCTTCGGCAAGGTCGGTGCGGATGCCGCGCGGTTCCTCTCCGAGGCCGGCGTGCGCGTCGCCGGGGTGAGCGACCAGTACGGCGCCGTGTTCAACGCGGCGGGCCTCGACATCGAGGCGCTCTCCGACCACGTGCGCGCCACCGGTTCGGTCGTCGGCTTCGCCGGCGCCGAGGCGATCGACGGCGCGCAGCTCATCACGCTCGACGTCGACCTGCTCGTGCCGGCCGCCGTCGAGGGCGTGCTGCACGAGGGCAACGCGGCGTCGGTGCAGGCCACCGTCATCGTCGAGGGCGCGAACGGCCCGACGACGCCGGGTGCCGACCGCATCCTCCGCGAGAACGGCGTGCTCGTCGTGCCCGACATCCTCGCGAACGCGGGCGGCGTCATCGTCTCGTACTTCGAGTGGGTGCAGGCCAACCAGGCCTACTGGTGGCGTGCCGACGAAGTGGAGTCCAGACTGGAGGAGCGGATGCTCAGCGCGTGGCAGCACGTGCTGGGCTATGCCGAGGCGCGGGGGCTCTCGCTTCGCACCGCCGCGACGGCGCTCGCGGTCGAACGCGTCGCCGAAGCGCACAAGCTGCGCGGCCTCTACCCCTGATCGCGAACGCCGCACCGCTCTCGACACCGTCACCCCGACACACCGAACGGAACTCACACGCATGACGACTGCAACACAGGAAGCGACCGTGCTCGACCGCATCAACGGCGGGCTCTTCATCGGCGGCGAATGGGTCGACGCCGAGGGCGGCAAGACCCTCGCCGTCATCGACCCCGCGACCGGTGCGACGATCAAGGAGATCGCCGATGCATCCGTCGCCGATGGCATCAAGGCGCTCGACTCCGCGGTCGCCGCGCAGGACGCGTGGGCCGCGACGGCTCCGCGCGAGCGCGGCGAGCTGCTGCGCCGGGCGTTCGACCTGCTGCAGGAGCGCAAGGAGGAGTTCGCGCTCCTCATGACCATGGAGATGGGCAAGCCCCTCGCCGAGGCGCGCGGAGAGGTCGCCTACGGCGGCGAGTTCCTGCGCTGGTTCAGCGAGGAGGCCGTGCGCATCTCGGGCCGCTACGGGCTGAACCCCGAGGGCACCGGCAACATGATCGTCTCGCAGCGCCCGGTCGGCCCGTCGTTCTTCATCACGCCGTGGAACTTCCCGCTCGCGATGGCGACCCGCAAGATCGCACCCGCGCTCGCCGCAGGCTGCACCGTCGTCATCAAGCCCCCGGCCCTGACGCCGCTCACGACGCTCGCGTTCGTGCAGCTGCTCGAAGAGGTCGGCCTGCCGGCCGGCGTCGTCAACGTCATCGCGACGTCGACCTCGTCGAAGGTCTCGGGCCCGATCATCGCCGACCCGCGGCTGCGCAAACTCAGCTTCACGGGTTCGACCGAGGTCGGCCGCAGCCTGATGAAGGAGGCCGCACAGGGCATCCTCCGCACTTCGATGGAGCTCGGCGGCAACGCGCCGTTCGTCATCTTCGAGGACGCCGACCTCGACAAGGCCGTCGACGGCGCGATGCTCGCCAAGTTCCGCAACATCGGACAGGCCTGCACCGCCGCCAACCGCTTCATCGTGCACGAGTCGGTGGCCGCCGAGTTCGGCAAGCGCGTCGCCGAACGCGTGCAGGCCATGCGCGTCGGCCGCGGCACCGAAGACGGCATCGCCATCGGCCCGCTGATCGACGCGAAGGCGGTCGCCTCGACCGACGAGCTCGTCGGCGACGCCGTCGCCAAGGGCGCCACGGTGCTCACCGGCGGCACCGTGATCGAGGGCGAGGGCACGTTCTACGCCCCGACCGTGCTCGGCTCCGTGCCGGCCGACGCCCGCCTCCTCCGCGAGGAGATCTTCGGCCCGGTGCTCGGCATCACGACGTTCTCGACCGAAGACGAGGCCGTGCGCCTCGCCAACGACACCGAGTACGGTCTCGTCTCCTACGTCTTCACGCAGGACCTGGCGCGCGGCCACCGCATGATCGACCGCCTCGCCACGGGAATGATGGGCCTGAACACCGGCCTCGTCTCGAACGCCGCCGCGCCGTTCGGCGGCATCAAGCAGTCGGGCATCGGCCGCGAAGGCGGGCTCGAGGGCATCCACGAGTACCTCGACACGAAGTACACGCTCATCCCGGTGAGCTGAACCACCTGAGCGGATGCCGCAGCTCGCGCCGCGGCATCCGCTCGCCCGGGTCTCGATACAGCCCCGACGGGCCCACTCGACCAGCACCAGAATCGAAGGAAGTACGTAGAACCATGGAACGCATCGACTGCGACGTCGTCATCGTCGGCGCCGGGGCCTCCGGCCTCACCGCCGCCACCAAGCTGAAGGCGGCCGGCAAGTCCGTCGTCGTGCTCGAGGCGCGCGACCGCATCGGCGGCCGCCTCTGGACCGACGACATCGACGGCGCCATGCTCGAGATCGGCGGCCAGTGGGTCTCGCCCGACCAGGACGCGCTCGTCGAGACGCTCGACGAGCTCGGCCTCGCGACGTACGAGCGCTACCGCGCGGGCGAGAACGTCTACATCGCCGAGAACGGCGAACGACGACTCTTCGAGGGCGACATCTTCCCGGTTCCTGCCAAGACCGAGGGCGAGATCGTCGGCCTCATCGAGAAGCTCGACGAGCTCGTCGCCGAGATCGACCCCGACGCGCCGTGGACCCACCCGCGCGCGAAGGAGCTCGACGAGGTCTCGTTCGCCGAATGGCTGGGCACCCAGACCGACGACGAAGAGGCGAAGCTCAACATCGGCATGTTCATCGCCGGTGCCATGCTCACCAAGCCCGCGCACGCGTTCTCGGCGCTGCAGGCACTGCTCATGGCGGCATCCGCCGGTTCGTTCTCGAACCTCGTCGACGCCGACTTCATCCTCGACAAGCGCGTCGTCGGCGGCCTCCAGCAGGTGCCGCTCCTCCTCGCGGAGCGCCTCGGCGACGCCGTGCGCACCGGCCAGCCCGTGCGCACGATCCGCTGGACGCCGGATGCCCCCGACGCCGGCGTCGTCGCGGTCACCGACTCCATCGAGGTGCACGCGAAGCACGTCGTGCTCGCGCTGCCGCCCATCCTCATCAGCCGCATCTCGTACGAGCCGCCGCTGCCCCGTCGCCAGCACCAGATGCACCAGCACCTCTCGATGGGCTTCGTCATCAAGGTGCACGCGGTCTACGAGACGCCGTTCTGGCGCGAGCAGGGGCTCTCGGGCACCGCGTTCAGCCCCTACGAGCTCTGCCACGAGGCCTACGACAACACGAACCACGGCGACCCCCGCGGCACGCTCGTCGGCTTCGTCTCCGACGAGGAGGCCGACGGCGTCTTCACGCTCTCGGCCGAGGAGCGCAAGGCCCGGATCCTCGAGTCGATCTCGCACTACTACGGCCCCGAGGCCCTGAACCCGGTCGTCTACTACGAGAGCGACTGGGGTTCCGAGGAGTGGACCCGCGGCGCCTACGCGGCGAGCTTCGACATGGGCGGCCTCGCGCGCTACGGTGCGGACCTCCGCACCCCCGTCGGGCCGATCCACTTCTCGTGCTCCGACATGGCAGGCAAGGGCTACCAGCACGTCGACGGCGCGATCCGCGTCGGTCGCGAGGTCGCCGACGAGATCCTCGGCGCGAACTGATGACCACCCGCATCGTCGTCGGCTACACGGCGAACGAATCCGGCGCCGACGCGCTCGCCCTCGGCGGGCGACTCGCGGCGGCCAGTGAGGCGCTCGTCGAAGTCGTGATGGTGCTCCCCATCGAGGCGCGCGGCGCCGTCGTGCCGCCCGACACCGGATACGAGCGCCACCTGAAGGAGCGCTCGCGGGGCTGGCTGGCCGAGGCGTCGGCGCGCCTCGGCGACGGCGTCGAGCAGGCGCTGCACATCCGCTACGCCGAGTCGTTCGCCGAGGGCCTCGTGGCCGCGGCGCACGAGTTCGGCGCCTCGCTCATCGTCGTCGGCGCCGCGCGCGGCGGGTTGCTCGGCCGGTCGCGCATCGGTTCGGTGGCCAACGACCTGCTGCACGCGTCCGACGTGCCCGTGGCGCTCGCCCCGGCGGGCTCCCGCGAGACGCCCGTCACGCTCGGCGTCACCCGCATCACGGGTGCGGTCGGCACGCGCTCGGGGGCGGGGTCGGTGCTCGACATCTCGGTGCGCCTCGCCCGGCTCACCCACGCGCCGCTGCGGCTCGTGTCGCTCGTCTCGATCGACCTGCCGGCCGGCATGGACGAGGAGCTCGCCTCGCTCGCGAGCACCGCCCACGCCGACGACGTGCTCGAGGAGGCCCGCCGGGCGCTGCCCGCCGGCACGACGGCCACCGCGGTCGTCGCCTCCGGCGACACGATCGAGCAGGCGGTCGCTGCGCTCGAGTGGCACGCCGGCGAGGTCGTGCTCGTCGGCTCGAGCCGCCTCGCGACCCCCAGCCGCCTCTTCCTGGGCTCGACGGCATCGAAGATGCTGCGCGAGCTGCCGGTGCCGATGATCGTCGTGCCGCGCTCCACCTCCTGAAGGATCACGCAATGACGCACCAAGAACCCCACCAGCAGCACACCGAACCGCACGCGCCGTTGACCACGGCGAGCGCCGCGGTCGACGGCTCCGATCACGGCATCTCGAAGAAAGGGCTGTCGGCGGGTTCGGTCGGCCTCATCGGCGCGATCGTCATCGGCATCTCGTGCATCGCGCCCGCCTACACGCTGACGGCCGCCCTCGGCCCGACGGTGTCGGAGGTCGGCGTGCAGGTACCGGCGATCATCCTCGTCGGCTTCATCCCGATGCTGCTCGTCGCGCTCGGCTACCGCGAGCTGAACAAGCGGATGCCGGACTCCGGTACCTCGTTCACCTGGGCGACGCGCGCCTTCGGACCCTGGGTGGGCTGGATGGCCGGCTGGGGCCTCATCGCGGCGACGATCCTCGTGCTGTCCAATCTCGCGGGCATCGCGGTGGACTTCCTGTTCCTCCTGATCGCGCAGGTCTCGGGCAATCCCGAGATCGCCGACCTCGCCGCGAACCCGTTCATCAACGTCGCCGTCTGCCTGCTGTTCATGCTCGGCGCGACGTGGATCTCGTACCGCGACATGCAGACCACCCAGAAGGTGCAGTACTGGCTCGTCGGGTTCCAGGTCGCGGTGCTCATCCTGTTCTCGGTCGCCGCACTCGTCGAGGTCGCGAACGGCAATGCGTTCGACGCGACGCCGATCGAATGGTCGTGGTTCAACCCGTTCGCCGTCGGATCGTTCTCGGCGGTCGTCGCCGGTCTCTCGCTCTCGATCTTCATCTTCTGGGGCTGGGATGTCACGCTCACGATGAACGAGGAGACGAGGGGGTCGGAGAAGACGCCGGGCCGGGCCGCGACGATCACGGTCGTCACGATCTTCGTGCTCTACCTGCTCATCGCCGTGTCGCTCATCTCCTACGCGGGCGTCGGCGAGGGCGAGTTCGGACTCGGCAACCCCGACATCCAGGACAACGTGTTCTTCCACCTCGCCGGTCCGATCCTCGGCCCGTTCGCGGTGCTCGTCTCGCTCGCCGTGCTCACGAGCTCGGCGTCGAGCCTGCAGTCGACGTTCGTGGGTCCCGCCCGTACGCTGCTCGCGATGGGCCACTACGGCGCGCTCCCCGAGAAGTTCGCGAGCGTGAGCCCGCGCTTCTTCACGCCGGGGTATGCGACGATCGTGTCGGCGGTCGTTGCATCCGTCTTCTACGCCGTCATGCGCCTGCTGAGCGAGAACGTGCTCTGGGACACGATCACCGCGCTCGGCATGATGATCTGCTTCTACTACGGCATCACGGCCTTCGCATGTGTGTGGTTCTTCCGCTCGGTGTGGTTCCGCTCGGTGCGCAACGTCTTCTTCACGCTGCTCGCCCCGCTCGTCGGCGGAGTCATCCTGGCCGTGCTCTTCGTCACGACGCTGATCGACAGCATGGATCCCTCCTACGGCAGCGGCTCCAACATCGGCGGCGTGGGCCTCGTGTTCATCCTCGGCATGGTCGTGCTGCTCGGCGGTGCAGCGGTGATGCTCTGGCAGTGGCGCAAGCGCCCGGCGTTCTTCCGCGGCGAGACGCTCTCGCGCGCGGTCGCAGAGGACTGAGCCCAGGCTCAGCACAGACGAGGCCGCCCCCTGCGACACCAGGGGGCGGCCTCGTTCTGCGTCATGGAGGCATTCGCGAGAAGTTTGTGCCGAATGGGCCGCTGCCGGACATACCTACTGTGAGGGCATCTGACGGAAGGGCGCGCGATGGATGACTGGCTGGACGAAGCGGTGCGGCGGGGCGCGCCGCGGCCGCTGGGAGCGGAGCCCGTCGCCGCGAGCGAGGCGGTCGCCGTCGCGCACGCGGTGGCCGCCGCAGAACGCAACGGGCGGCGGATGTCGCGCCGCGGCGCGTTCCTCGGCGGTGCGGCGCTCAGCCTGGGCATCCTGGGTCTCGGTGTGACCGCGGCGGCCGCCGCGCCCGCGGTGATCGACTGGCTCGGGTGGACGCCCGATGTCGTCGCGCAGCGGAGCTTCGACATGAACGCCAACCGCATCGACCCCGCCGACCTCGAGCTGCCGCCGACGCAGCCGCTCGACATCTCGGCCTACCTGCCCGACCCGCGCGACGAGGCATCCGCGTAGGGGGCGGCGCAGCCCGCAACAGCCGCACCGATCTTCCAAGATGCTCGTGTGAGTTCCGCCTCACATGAGGCGGTTCTCACACGAGGCTCACGGAATCTGACTGCGACGGTTGCGACGGTTGCGACGGTTGCGACGGTTGAGACGACTGAGACGACTGAGACGACTGAGGCAGTAGAGGCGGTTGCGCGAGTGCAGGCAGGTGCACCGCAGCGAGCGGATGCCGCGCCACGGCTCCGGTGCGCCGCCTCAGGCCTCGTGCACCGTCGACCCCGCAACCACGGTGCGCACGACGCGCGCCGTGAGCAGCGACTCCTCGCCGGCCGCGAAGACGTCGGTGTCGAGCACCGCGAAGTCGGCCGCGAGGCCGGCGGCGAGGCTGCCGCGGGCACTCTCATCACCGCATGACGCCGCTGCGTCGCGCGTCGCGTGCACGATCGACTCGGCGAGCGGCAGCGCGAACTCGGGCTGGATCGGCGCGAACGACGGGTCGAGCGCCGAGCGCCGGGTGGCGGCGACGTACATGTTCGGCAGGGCATCGTGCGGAGCGGTCGGCGCATCGGTCGAGAAGGCGAGCAGTGCGCCCGCGTCGACGTACTCGGGCCAGGCGAAACCGCGGTCGGCGCGCTCGTCGCCCAGCATCGCGGCCCAGTTCGCCCAGATGGCGGGGTCGGCGTGCACGGGCTGCATCGACGCGGTGACGCCGAGTCGCGCCATCCGCTCTGCCGTGCCCGGCGCAGCGTACTCGAGGTGCTCGATGCGGTGCCGGCGGGCCGGCTCGCCGTTGACCTCGTGCGCGTGCTCGAGCGCGTCGAGCGCGTGGTCGCTCGCGAGGTCGCCGATCGCGTGCATCGCGACCTGCAGGCCTGCGGCGTCGGCGGCCGCGACGACGGGCTTCAGCCGGTCGAGCGGCCAGATCGGGTCGGCGTTCGAGCCGTCGGCGTACGGATGCCGCATGGCCGCCGTACACGCGTCGATGACGCCGTCGAGCACGAGCTTGATGCCCGCGACCCGCAGCCACGGCGACTCGATCTCGCCGGCCAGCTCCACGGCCCGCCCCACCTGTTCGAGGTTCTCGGCGTCGTCGCCCGTGTTGGCGACGAACCAGTGGCCGACGACCCGGATCGGCAGGGAGCCGCCGCGGCGTGCTGCCGCGCGCTGGAACGCGGCGAGCCCGAGCTCGTCGAACGCCATGTCGACCACGGCGGTGACGCCCGTCGCGAGGTACGCCGCGATCGTGCGCTCGACGGCGGCGTCGCGGTCGGCGTCGGTCGCGATCGAGGCGAGGTGGCTCCACACGAACTGCTGCGCGGCGGTCTCGAAGAGCATGCCGTCGGGCTCGCCGTCGGCGTCGCGTCCGATCGAGCCGCCGATCGGGTCGGGGGTGTCGCGCGTGATGCCGAGCTCGGCGAGCGCAGCGGAGTTCACCCAGACCGAGTGGTAGTCGTTCGCGTCGAGGTAGACGGGCACGTCGGCGACGACGGCGTCGATCATCGCCGCCGTCGGGGCGCCGCCCGGCAGGGAGTCGAACAGCCAGCCGCGGCCGAGGAGCCGAGGCGCATCCGGTGCGGTCTCGCGGGCGGCGCGGAGCCGCGCCTGGATCTCGTCGAGCGATCGGGCATCGGTGAGTCCGACGCGACCGAGCGCCTCGCCCATCATGACGAGGTGCGTGTGCGCGTCGGTGAAGCCGGGCAGCACGAGCCGGCCGTCGAGGTCGATCGTCGCGGCATCCGTGCCCGCTGCGGTGCGTGCGCCGTGTGCGTCGCCGACATAGGCGAGCGTGTCGCCGTCGACGACGAGGGCCTCGGCCCACTCGTTGGCGGGGTCGGCGGTGAAGATGCGGGCATTGGTGACGAGCGTGCGGGTCACGCGGGAACCTCCTGGAGTTCGGCGGCGGCAGCGGCCGCCTCGGCGCGCTCGCGCCGGGTCGAGAATGCGGCCACGGCGGCCACCGGCACGGCGAGCACGAAGCTCGCGACGCCGAGCACCACGGCGAAGCCCTGGAAGCCGAAGACCTCGACGAGGGCGGCGCCGATGACCGGCGTCAGGCTCGAGCCGACGAGGTACACGGCGAGCAGCGGCGCCGACCAGCGACCGTCGGCGTCGAGCGCCGACGAGGTCGAGACGAAGTACATGAAGGCGAGCGCGTAGAGCGTGTTCCACGCGATGAAGACGACGATGAAGGTGGTCTGGTCGGTGACGAAGCCCTCGACGATCTTCAGGATGCCGCCGCCGACGAGCAGCACCGCGAGCGGCACGGCCCGGCCGAGGCGGTTGCCGACGATCATGAGCAGCACCGAGCCGATGAGTCCGCCCGCGGTCGCGCCGCTGAGCGCGAGGCCGAGGCCCTCGGGCGTGAGCGACGCCTGCGCGCCGCCCATGACGCCGGCCATGGCCCAGAGCGAGTCCTCGCTCACGGCCCAGAGGGCGAAGGTGACGAGCAGGGTGAAGCCCGCGATCCTCACGGCACGAGGCGAGGGGAGCGCGCGCGACGTCGCGGCGGCGGCTTCGAGGGCGGGCACGGCCGCGGTCGGCGGCACCTCGACGGGCACGGCCTCGGCGACGGCGACCGGCGACTTCGGGGCGATGACGGGTGCGGCGGGGAGCCAGCCGCTCACGAGGAGGGCGACGACCGAGAAGATCGCGAGTGCGCCGAACACGTCGATCGGCGCGAGGCCGATGAGCGGGATGATCGCGAGGATCACGGTCACGACAGCGCGGTTCGCGAGGCCGTTGAAGCCCGCCACGCGGTCGGGGTTGGTGAAGGCGGCGATGGCGGCGCCGCCCGACGCGACGGCGCCGCCGGCGCCGATGCCGCCGACGATGAGGCCGCCGATGACGGCACCGGGCGCCGGCACGAGCGCCGCCGTGGCGAAGCCGAGCACCGAGAGGGCGAGCCCGGCGCGGGCGACGGCGAGGCGACGCGGGCCGGCGCAGAGCGGCGCGATGGCGAGGCCGGTGACCGCGGTGGCGAGGAGGGTCGCGGTGATGATCCAGCTCGCGGTGAGCACGTCGGCGCCGATCGCCTGCTGCAGCGCGCTGATCATGTAGGGCGAGAGGTTCACGCCGAGGTAGCCGGCGATGCCGATCGTGAAGGTCGCGGTGGCGCTCGGCAGGCGGAGCGGCACGCGCACGGTGAGGTCGTTGGACACGGAGATCTCCGGAGATGCTCGGGCACGTCGATGTGCCGGGTTCGGACGCGGCAGGGGGTGTCGTCGCGATAAGTGAATGGTGTTCGTTTATTATGCATACGAGTGCCCGCGATGGGAAGAGTGGATTCCGAACGGCCACCCCTAGGCTGAACCAGGCGACCGAACGAGGAGGTACCGTGGCCCGGCCCAGAGTGCCCCTGCTGTCGACCGAGCGCATCGCCGACGCGGCCATCGAGCTCGTCGATTCGGGCCAGGCGTTCGGCGTCAACGCGCTCGCGCGGCAGCTGGGCGTCACCCCGTCGTCGCTCTACAACCACGTCGACGGCCGCGACGGCATCATCGAGCTCATGCGCGGCCGGCTGGGGGAGTCGTACCTGGCGGATGCGCCGAGCGGCGACTGGGTCGACGTCGTGACGCACACCATGCGCGCCTCGCGCCGCATGTACGCCGAGCACCCGTCGATCGTGCCGCTGCTCGTGGGCAAGACCATCACGCACCCCGCGGTGATCGAGAGCTACGACCGCCTCGCCACCGCGCTCGTCGGCGCCGGGTTCCCCGACGACGAGGTGATCACGGTGATCGCGATCCTCGACTCGTTCGCGCTCGGCTTCGGCCTCGACCTCGCGTCGCCCGACGACATCTGGAGGCCCGAGACGCCGACGACCTCGCTCGGGCGCCTGCTCGAGGTCACCGCAAAGGGTCGCGAACGCTCCGACCAGGTGTTCGAGATCGGGCTCGAGCTCCTGCTCGACGCCCTGCGGCTGCGCCTCGGTCGCCTCGATCTCGACTGAGCCGATGGCACTTTCCCCCGAGGCATCCGTGTCGCTACGGTGAACCGTGGACGCCCCGACCGCGGGCGCCGGAATGGGGAACCCGAATGGCTGCACTCGACGACATCGTCGCCAACCTCCCGATCGGCGACATCGCCGCGAAGCTCGGCGTCGACGAGGCGACCGCGAAGCAGGCAGTCAACGACGCGCTGCCCGCACTGCTCGCCGGCCTGGGCGCGAACGCCGCCGACCCCGCGGGTGCTGCATCGCTCGAGAAGGCCGTCGCGAAGCACGACCCGAAGCTCATCGAGGGCGGCGTGAACCTCGCCGACGTCGACGAGGAGGACGGCAAGAAGATCGTGAAGAACGTCTTCGGCGACAAGACCGACCAGGTCGTCACGGCGCTCGACAAGAAGGAGGGCGGAGCGGGTGACCTCATCGGCAAGCTCCTGCCGATCCTCGCGCCGATCGTGCTGAGCTTCCTCGCCGCGCAGTTCGCGAAGAAGCCCGAAGCGGATGCTGCGGCGCCGGCGTCGTCGGGCGGTGGCATCGGCGATCTGCTCGGCGGCCTCCTCGGCGGCGGCTCGGGCTCGTCGGGCGGCGCCGGCGGCGGCCTCGGCGACGTGCTCGGCGGCCTCCTCGGCGGCGGCTCGGGCGGCTCGAGCTCGGGCGGCGGCCTCGGCGATCTGCTCGGCGGCCTGCTGGGCGGCGGCAAGCGCTGACCTATCTGCGGGTTGGGCTCGTCGAACTGCGGGTTGAGCCCGTCGAAACCGCGGGTTGAGCTCGTCGAAACTGCGGGTTGAGCTCGTCGAACTGCGGGTTGAGCTCGTCGAAACCCCTGCCGAGCGGGCAGGTTTCGACGGGCTCAACCTGCACACCTCGCACGAGCCCAGCTCACGAGACACGCCGCGCATAGACTGGCGGGGTGCCAGTGAACCCCGAGCTCCAGGGGCGGACCTTCCCGCCCACCGAGCCCTACCTCGTCGGTCGTGAGAAGGTGCGCGAGTTCGCCCGCGCCGTGTTCGCGACGAACCCGATCAACCTCGACCCCGAGGCCGCACGCGCAGCGGGCTACGCCGACGTCGTCGCGCCGCCCACCTTCGCCGTGGTCGTGCAGGAGCAGACGCTCGCCCAGCTGCTGGCCGACCCCGAGTCGGGCATCGACTTCTCGCGCGTCGTGCACGGCGACCAGCGCTTCACCTCGACCCGGCCGATCGTCGCGGGCGACCTGCTCACCGCGACGCTCACGGTGGCGAGCGTGAAGAGCCTCGGCGGCCACTCGATGGTCACGGCCGAGTCCGCCATCACCGACGCCGACGGCGCGCACGTCGTCACCGCCGTCTCCACCCTCGTCGTGCGAGGAGACGAATGATGCCCGCCCCCGACTTCGCAACCCTCACCGTCGGCGACGTCGTCGCCGAGCGGTCGTTCCCGCTGACCCGCGACTCGCTCGTGCGGTACGCCGGCGCCTCGGGCGACTTCAACCCGATCCACTACCGCGACGACATCGCGGCCGAGGTCGGCCTGCCGGGCGTGCTCGCCCACGGCATGCTCACCATGGGCCTCGCGGTGCAGCCGGTCGTCGACTGGGCCGGAGACCCCGGCCGCGTCGCCGACTACCAGGTGCGCTTCACCCGCCCCGTGATCGTCGACCCGAAGACCGGCGCGACCGTCACGGTCTCGGCGAAGGTCGGCCAGCTCGACGAGGCCGCCACGGTCGCACGCATCGACCTCACGGTGAAGGTCGGCGACGACACGGTGCTCGGCAAGGCGCAAGTGCGCGTCGTGCTCGGCTGACATGAGCGGCGACATCCGTTTCGCGGACCTCACGACGCTGCAGGTCGGCGGGCCGATCGGCCGGCTGGTCACGGCGACGACGCAGCGCGACCTCGTCGACCTCGCGACCGAGACCTGGGCGACGGATGACGCGTGGCTCGTGCTCGGCGGCGGCTCGAACCTCCTCGTGGGCGACGAGGGCTTCGCGGGCACCGTGATCCGGGTCGCCACCCGCGGCATCGAGGTGCTGCCCCCGGCGACGGGCGCCGAGGCATCCGCTCGACCGACTCAGGACGGCGCCGTTCGCCTGCGCGTGCAGGCGGGCGAGTCGTGGGACGACCTCGTCGCGTGGACCGTCGAGCACGGCTACTCGGGCATCGAGGCGCTCTCGGGCATTCCCGGCTCGGTCGGCGCCGCGCCCGTGCAGAACATCGGCGCCTACGGGCAGGAGCTCGCCGCCACGCTCGTCGCGATCGAGTTCCTCGACGAGGGTGCCGAGGCGCCCCGCCGCATGACGGCCGCCGAACTCGAGCTCGGCTACCGCACCTCGGTGCTGAAGCAGGGGCTCGCGGGCATCGTCGTGACCGTCGAACTCGAACTGCACGACACCGCCGCCGAGCGCGCGGTGCTCGGCGAGGCGCTCGGCCAGCCGATCGCCTACGGGCAGCTCGCCGACGCACTGCACGTGCAGCAGGGCGATCGCGTCGCGATCGCCGACGTGCGCGCGAGCGTGCTCGCCCTGCGCGCCTCGAAGGGCATGGTGCTCGACCCCGACGACGCCGACTCGGTGAGCGCGGGCTCGTTCTTCACGAACCCGATCGTGGGGGAGCACGTCGCCCGCACGCTGCCGGGCGCGGCGCCTCGCTGGTACGTCGAGCCCGAGGCGCCCGACGTGGTGACGCCGCTCGGTTCGCTCGCCTCCGGGTCGCCGCTCGACGTGTTCCTCGCGCATCAGGCCGAGCTCGAGGAGTTCGACGACGACGTCACCGTGGCTGAACACATCGACGCCGAACCGCTCGTGAAGCTTTCGGCGGCGTGGCTCATCGAGCATGCGGGCATCCGTCGCGGCTTCGCACTGCCCGGTTCGCGTGCGGCGATCTCGTCGAAGCACACGCTGTCGCTCACGAACCGCGGCGGCGCTTCGGCTGAAGAGGTCGCGACGCTCGCGCGGTTCGTGCAGGGGCGGGTGCAGGCCGAGTTCGGCATCGTGCTGCGACCCGAGCCCGTGCTCGTCGGCGTCGAGCTGTAGCGCCGTCCGCCGTCCGCACCCCGTTGCGGCCGCGCCCCGTTGCGGCCGCGCCCCGTTGCGGCCGCCATCCGCGGCCCCCCGGCCCCCCGCCAAGCCCTCGCGCCGGCCCTCACGCCCTCGCGCCCTCACGCCCTCACGCTCGCCGACATGACAGAAATCGCCGCCCGTCCGACCGGACCGGCGACGACTTCTGTCATCTCGGCGGCGCGCACCGCGCTGATCCGGGCGCAGGGCTCGCGGTCAGCGGCGGGAGCGCTCGCCGCGGCGGATGAGTCCGACGATGCCGAAGAGCGCCACGACGACACCCACGACGACGATCACAGTGAGGGTCGCGGTGAGCGGGTTCAGCGTGAGCACCCAGTCGCCGACGGCGTCGCGTCGCATGGGGTCGACGAGCACCCAGAGGGTCGCCGCCGACGCCCCGCCGAAGAGCAGCGCCCAGACGAGCGCGCCCCAGCGCACGGTCGGTCCGGCCGCGGCGGGGGCCGTGCCGGCGGTCGGACTCGTCACCGAGCCATCGGCCGGGTCGCTCCAGTCGGGGAGGATCGCAGTGGTCGCGGCATCCGCTGCGGAGGCCGGCTCGCGGGAGTCCTGGCTGTTCGTGGTCATGGTCATTCCCCTTCGCGGATCTCGATGTGCACCATGCCGGAGCCCTGCTCGAGCACGATCTTCGCGTCGACGGGTTCATCGCTCGCGTGGAACTCGCGCACGATGTCCTCGCCGCCGAGGATCAGCGCGCCGCGATCGAGGCCGCCGATCTGCGGTGTGGTGGTCGAGGAGAAGTCCTGCGAGTACGCGGTGATCTCGATCTCGCCGGCCCGGCTCGCGTCGAGCACGACCTCGGTGTCGGGGTCGATCGTGATCCAGGTGTCGCCGGTGCCCTGTGTGAGCTCGACGACGGGCGCCACATCGCGGAACCACGGGGTGGCGTAGACGTAGGCGTCGCCGTATGGCTGCACGAGTCGTTGGGAGCGGTCGAGCGAGACGCTGTAGTTCGGCGGCACCAGCACGCCGGCCGGCAGGACCGACGCGGCGATCACGGCCACCGTCATCGCGAGGGCGGAGAGCAGCGTCGTGAAGGCGAGGGCGCCGCTGCGTCGTCGCCGGAGCGCCGCGACGACCATGCCGACCGCGAGCAGCAGCGTCGCGACCGCCAGGGCGATCGGGATCGCGAACCCGGCCACGTCGGGCGTGTTGAGCGCCCAGATCGCGGCGATCGAGCCGCCGACCAGCGCCAGGCCGAGCACGGTGAACACGAACGCGGCGCTCGCCCTGGGGCGACTGGCGCGGCGCGCTGCGCGTGCGGCATCCGCCTGAGCGGTCAGCTCGCGCGCCTTCGCCTTGTTCTCCGCTGCCGCCTGTGCCCGGGCGGCTCGTTCGGCCTGCTCCTGACCCGACTTCCACTCGGCGTGCGAGACGCGCCACGCCTCGTGCTGGGCCCGCCACTCGGCGATCGCCGCGGCGTCAGCGCCTTCGGCGGGAACCGGTGGTTCCGTGGTCGGCACGGCCGTCGAGGCGTCCGTCGCTGCGCCGGGGGAGTCGGCGGGAGCCGGTGCCGACGCCGTGGCCGGTGCAGCCGCTGCTGCGAATGCGGCGGTCGAGGGGTGCCCCGGAGCGGCGCCGGCGGCCGCGGAAGCCATTCGCGCGCCGACGCCGCTCGGGGAGTTCTGGGAGGCCCGCTGCGCGAGCCAGACGACGAACGCGACGATCGCGACGATGACGATGAGCACCCACAGCACCCGGAGCGGCCAGGCGAGGTCCAAGCCGAAGATCGGGTCGATGAACGTCGGCCAGTCCGGCCACCAGCGCCAGCCGAGCCACCCGCCCTGGACGAGGGGGATGAGGCCGATGACGCCCATCACGGCGATGCCGACGATCGCCGGGTCGACGATGCCGCGGATCAGCCGCTCGACGTGGATCTCGCCCTCGGTGTCGGGCAGCAGCAGCCACGCGATCGCGTAGAGCAGCACGAATGGGGCACCGAGCACCGCGACGACGACGACGATGCCGCGCACGATGATCGGGTCGATGCCGAGGCGGGCGGCGACGCCGGCGCAGACGCCGCCGAGCCAGCCGGCGCGACGGGGCACGCCGAGTCGGCGGAGCCAGTCGTAGAGGCCGGTGCCGGTGCCCGGCGCGGGTGTCGCCGCGCCGGGGTCACCGGAGGATGGAGTCGCTCCCGCCGCCCCGTGGGCATTCGGGCCGGACGCCGTGGAGTCCCCCTTCACGTCGTCCTGCACTGGGTCCGCCTCGGGGGCGGTCGGGTTCGTCTCCATGCTTCGATGCTGGCAGGGGCGACGGATGGGCCGCCATGGGGTGAATCCCTGATTCGACCCTGATCGGGGAGCCGGGGCCGGGGCGCACGCCCGCTCGTCTGCTTGGATTGCAGGCATGGAGTCGCGTGCGGAAGAGGTGACGGATGCCGCGGCATCCGTGCCCCCCGACGCCGCGGCATCCGCTCCCCGGCTGACGAGGCCGCGTGCCTGCATGGCCACCGGCGTCTCGGCGGGGCTCGCGGCCCATCTCGGCTGGCCCGTCTGGATCGTGCGCACCGCGTTCGTCGTGACGAGCCTCGCGAGCGGCGCCGGGCTGCTGCTCTACCTCTGGCTCTGGGTGTTCACGCCGTGGGCGCCGGGCGAGGAGCGCCCGACCCGGCGCGCTCCGGTCGCCTGGCTCCTGCTCGTGGGCGGCACGGTTCTGCTCGTGATCAGCATGGCCACAGCCGGAGCGGTGACGCCGTCGACGTACGACGGACTCGGCCCCTGGATGCTCGTCACGCTCGGTGGTGTCGTCCTGACCGTCTCCGCGGGCATGTGGGCGACCTTCATCGACCGACCGGATCCCGAGCGCGGACCGCGCAACGAATTGGCGATCCGCATCGTCGCGACGACGTTGCTCGCCATGACCGCGCTGCTCGTCGTGCTCGGCCCGGCCGCCCATTGGTTCCCGGTGCCCGCATTCGTCGCCGCGCTCGCCGCGGTCATCGGCATCGCCCTCGTCTACGTGCCCACGCTCATCGCCTCGTGGCGCGACCTCACCGCCGAGCGCACGAAGCGCATCCGCGAGGAGCAGCGCAGCGAGATCGCCGCGCACCTGCACGACTCGGTGCTGCAGACGCTCGCGCTCATCCAGAACCGGGCTGGCGCCACGAGCGAGGTCGCCCGCATCGCCCGGGCGCAGGAGCGGGAGTTGCGCGACTGGCTCTTCGCGGGCGACACTCCCGCCGACAGCGACCTCGGCACCGACCTCCGCGACTTCGGCGCCGCGCTCGAGATCGACTACGCGGTGACGGTCGACGTCGTCGTCGTGGGGGAGTCGCGGGAGCGCGCGAGCGGCGAGATGGCGGCGGCCGCCCGCGAGGCGATGCTGAACGCCGCGCGGCACGCGGGCGGCGAGGTGTCGGTGTACGTCGAGTCGACGCCGGAGTCCGTCGAGGTGTTCGTGCGCGACCGCGGCCCCGGCTTCGCGCTCGCCGACGTGCCCGGCGACCGGCTCGGGGTGCGCGAGTCGATCATCGGCCGCATGCGCCGCGCCGGCGGTTCGGGCGAGGTGCGCCCGGGCGTGGGCGGCGTGGGCACCGAGGTGCGACTGCGGTTCCCGGCCGCCGAACGGGTGGAGGGCAATCGTGGCTGAGCGGGTGCGGGTCGTGATCGTCGACGACCACTCGATCTTCCGGTCGGGTCTGAAGGCCGACCTCGACGAGACCATCGAGGTCGTCGGCGAGGCCCATGACGTCGAGTCCGCGGTCGCAGTGGTGACGGATGCCGCGCCCGACGTGGTGCTCCTCGACGTGCACCTGCCCGGGGTGGCCGTGCCGGTGGGCACGAGCGGCGGCGCAGAGGTGATCCGGCGCGCCGCGGCATCCCTTCGACAGGCTCAGGACGGCGCCGAGACCTCGACGCGGTTCCTCGCGCTCTCGGTCTCGGACAAGGCCGAAGACGTCGTCGGTGTCATCCGCGCCGGCGCCCGCGGCTACATCACGAAGGGCTCATCGGGCGCCGATGTCAGCCGAGCGGTGCACGCCGTGGCCGGCGGCGACGCCGTGTTCTCGCCGAAGCTCGCGGGCTTCGTGCTCGACGCGTTCGGCGCCCCGGTGGGGGAGACCGCGTCGGCGAACGATGAACTCGACCGGCTCTCGGCGCGCGAGCAGGAGGTCATGCGGCTGATCGCCCGCGGCTACGCCTACAAGGAGGTGGCCGCCGAGCTCTTCATCTCGACCAAGACCGTCGAGACGCACGTGTCGGCGGTGCTGCGCAAGCTCCAGCTCTCGAGCCGACACGAGCTCACGGCCTGGGCGAACGCGCGGCGCCTGCTGTAGCGCCTGCTCTCGCCGTGCCGTCGCTCGCCGGCCGATACACGTCGAGCGCCGCCGGCACGATCCGCACGCTCGTGCGGTAGCCCGGCGATGCGGTGCGGGCGGATGCCTCGGCCGGCGCCTCGAGCGCCACCTCGCCGTCGTGGGCGAATCCGGGCGGCTGCCCGTGCCGGGGCCGCACGAGCACCTCGATCGATGCGGTCGTGAACGACTCGAGGCGCTCCGGCAGCAGGCGGATGCGCCGGAGCACGGCACTCGTGCGACGACCGAAGGCGAGCGCTCCGGCGGCCCGAACCCGCGAGCCGGCGTGGAGGATCCGCACGTCGAGCACGCCCCCGTCGAGTCGTCGACGCTGCATGGGCGCGGCGATGCCGGGGTCGTTGGGCCCGACGCCCACGTACAGGGTCCAGACGCGCGCCCGCCGCCCGCCGACGATCACGGTCACCGGAGCCGAGCGGCGCAGCACCCGCGCTGCCGCGGCGACGGCGGCGAGCCACTTGCCCCACCGCTTCTCGTGCCGCTCGCGCTCGGCGACGAAATCGGGGTAGAGCCCGACCGAGGCGGTGTTCAGCACCGTGATCGGCGGCCCGTCGGCGAAGCGGAGCTCGGCGACATCCGCTCGCACGCCCTCGCCGCGCTGCAGGGCATCGACCGCGAGGTCGACGGATGCCGCGCCCGCCGTGCGCGCGAAGTGGTTGAACGTGCCTCCGGGCACGACGAGGAGCGGGACTCCGGCCGCGCGAGCCTCGTGTGCCACGGCGGCGACCGAGCCGTCGCCGCCGCACACTCCCACGATGCGCGGCGGTTCGTCGCGGGCCAGCGCTGCACGCACGGCGGTGGCGGGGTCGTCGCCGTCGAGCACGTGCAGCTCGGCTCGCGGCAGGCGTCGCTCGAGCACCTGCATCGGGTCGGTGCGAAGCACGCTCGTGCCCGACGCCCGGTTGACGACGATGAAGACGCCGGCGCCGTCGGGCGATTCGGGCAGGCGGCGGTCGGCACCGCTCGGCGCCGGGGCGTCGACGTCTCCTGCGCCCGGGCGCGCGATGGCGGCGCTCAGGCCCGCGACTCCGGCGCCGAGCGCGAGCCCGCCGACGACGTCGGACAGCCAGTGCGCGCCGGTGTGCAGCCGCGAGTAGGCGACCCCGAGCGCGACCGGTGCCAATGCGGCGCCGAGGCGAGGCTGCTCGATCGCGATGCCGGTCACGAAGGCCGCGGCGCTCGCCGAGTGCCCCGACGGGAACGAGGGGGTGACGGGCGGCCTCGGCAGGTGCCGCCCGATCGGCACATCGGCGAGCAGGGGCCGGTCGCCCCCGAAGAGCTGCTTGGCGATCACGTTGGTGAGCGCGCTCGCGACGAGCAGCGAACCGAGGGCGCGCGCTGCCGTGCGTCGGTGTCCGAGCACGGCGAGCACGCCCGCGATGGTCCACCAGAGCACGCCGCGGTCGGCGAAGCCCGAGACGCGCGACCAGAAGCGATCGGCCATGGGGTGCGTGCGGCGGGCGTTCACCGCACGTGCGGCCGCGGCATCCGCTCGCCGGACCCAGGCTGGCAGGATCCTCGTCCGTTGGACGGCGATGCGAACGCTGCGGAAGATCACGCCGCCATCGTAGGCGCGGTGCGCCGCGCCGTCGACGGGTTGCGCCGCCGGCCGCGGAGCCGGACGCTCTGAAAAGAATTCTGCTATTCAGTGTTGCTATCTACCGGTACTCATGCTTACTATGTACCAGTAATCAGTCACACCAAGTAGTGAAAGGAGGGGCTCCATGGGCAAGCAGACCACCGAGATGCTGAAGGGCACGCTCGAGGGCATCGTCCTTGCGATCCTGGCCGTGAGTCCGGCCTACGGGTACGAGATCACGGCCCGACTTCGCGACGAGGGCTTCTCCGACATCGCCGAGGGCACCGTCTACGCCCTGCTGGTCAGGATCGAGCAGCGCGGCCTCGTCGACGTCGAGAAGGTTCCGTCGGAGAAGGGCCCGCCGCGCAAGGTCTACACGATCAACGCACAGGGCGGCGCATACCTCGATGAGTTCTGGAGGACGTGGAGCTTCCTCGCAGAACGAATCGAACAGCTGCACCACCGCATCGAACGCACGAACGAAGAAGGAGAATGACCATGGCTGCGAAGTGGTACGAGTTGATCACCGGATCGCTCGACGACAAGAAGGCGTACCGCCGGTACAAGGCCCGCATCGCGGCCCTGCCCGAGCCCTACGGCACCGCCGCGAAGGCCTTCGAGCGCTACTTCATGTACAACGGCGGCATCACCGACGGCGACTCCGCCGTGATGCTCACGATGCTGAACGACTTCGCCGATCTGTGGGAGCGGGCCGCCGTCGACCAGACGCCGGTCGAGGACATCGTCGGCGACGACCCGGTCGAGTTCGCCGAGGCATTCGCCGCGGCGTACGCCGGCAAGCGCTGGATCGACAAGGAGCGCAACCGCCTCACCGAAACCATCCAGAACCTCGAAGGGAAGGAAGAACGATGACCACCGAAGCAGCCATCCGAGTACGGGGCATCGAGAAGTCGTTCAAAGACCTGCACGTGCTGCGGGGCGTCGACTTCGACGTCGCGCGGGGCAGCATCTTCGCCCTGCTCGGCTCGAACGGAGCGGGCAAGACCACCCTCGTCCGCATCCTCTCGACGCTTGCGAAGGCCGACGCCGGCACCGCGACCGTCAACGGCCTCGACGTCGCCGCCAGCCCGGGCGACGTGCGTGAGGCGATCAGCCTGACCGGCCAGTTCGCCGCCGTCGACGAGGTGCTCACGGGGCGCGAGAACCTCGTGCTCATCGCGAAGCTGCGGCACCTGAAGAACCCGGGCGCCATCGCCGACGAGCTGCTCGCCCGCTTCTCGCTCACCGAGGCGGGTGGCCGAAAGACGGCGACCTACTCCGGAGGCATGCGCCGCCGGCTCGACATCGCGATGAGCCTGATCGGCAACCCGCCGATCATCTTCCTCGACGAGCCGACCACCGGCCTCGACCCGCAGGCGCGCATCGAGGTGTGGCAGACCGTCAAGAAGCTCGCCGAAGCGGGCACGACCGTGCTGCTCACGACGCAGTACCTCGACGAGGCCGAACAGCTCGCCGACCGCATCGCGATCCTGCACAAGGGCACGATCATCCAGAACGGCACCCTCTCCGAACTCAAGCAGCTCCTCCCGGCCGCCACGGTCGAGTACGTCGAGAAGCAGCCCACGCTCGAAGAGGTCTTCCTCACCCTCGTCGGAGACACCGGCGAGACCGAAACGGACGATGCCGACCGCGCAGGCAGCGCGGCCAAGGCAGGAAAGGAATCACGATGACCACCCACGTCCTCAGCGACACCCGTGTCCTCACCGGCCGATCGCTGACCCACATCCTCCGCAGCCCCGACACGATCATCACCACCGCGGTCACGCCGATCGCGCTGATGCTGCTCTTCGTCTACGTGCTCGGCGGGGCGATCAACACCGGATCCGACGAGTCGTACATCAACTACATGCTCCCCGGAATCCTGCTCATCACGATCGCGTCGGGCATCGCGTACACCGCGTACCGCCTGTTCCTCGATCTGCAGGGCGGCATCTTCGAGCGGTTCCAGTCGATGCCGATCGCGCGGTCGAGTGTGCTCTGGGCGCACGTGCTCACCTCGGTGGTGGCGAACCTCGTGTCGGTCGCGATCGTCATCGGCGTCGCCCTCATCATGGGCTTCCGCACCGGGGCGTCCGTCGGCGCATGGCTCGCCGTCGCCGGCATCCTGGCCATGTTCACCCTCGCGCTGACCTGGCTCGCCGTGGTCGCCGGTCTCTCGGCGAAGACGGTCGACGGGGCGAGCGCGTTCAGCTACCCCCTGATCTTCCTGCCGTTCATCAGCTCGGCGTTCGTGCCGACCGACTCGATGCCGGCCCCGGTCGCCTGGTTCGCCGAGAACCAGCCCGTGACCTCGATCGTGAACTCCACGCGGGCCCTGTTCGCCGGTGAGCCAGTCGGCAGCGAGATCTGGGTCGCGCTCGCCTGGCTCGTCGGCATCCTCGTCGTCGCCTACGTGTGGGCGATGTCGATCTACCGGCGCAAGATCTCGTAGCCCGTAGCCCGAGGCCCGAGCGCTCACGCGAAGCTCCCCTCCACCCGTCTCCGACGCGGTGGAGGGGAGCTTCGTCGTGTCATCCCCGCGGGCTCAGCCCTGCTCGATCAGCTCATCGCGCACCGCGCGCCGCAGCACCTTGCCGATCAGCGAGCGCGGCAGCTCGTCGAAGAGCTCGATGCGACGCGGCACCTTGTAGGGCGTGAGGCTCGTGCGGCAGAAGTCGCGCAGGGCGGCCTCGTCGAAGACGGCGCCTTCGCGGAGCTCGACGCCCGCGGCGACCGCCTCGCCGCCTGAGGCCCGCGGCAGCCCGACGACCGCGGCGCCGCGCACGTCGGGGTGGGCGAGCAGGGCCGCCTCGACCTCCGACGGCGAGACGTTGAAGCCGCCCGTGATGATGAGCTCCTTCACCCGGTCGACGATCGTGACGAACCCGTCATCCGAGACGTGCACGATATCGCCCGTGCGGAGCCACCCGCCGGGCAGCAGCGTCTCGGCGGTCTCGGTCGGTCGGCGCCAGTAGCCCTGGAAGACCTGCGGCCCCCGCACGAGCAGCTCCCCGGCCTCGCCCGCCGGCCGGTCGGCGTCGGGCTCGTCGGGGTCGACGACGCGGATCTCGGTGCTCGGGAACGGCACCCCGACGGTGCCCGGCCGCCGGGTCGGTCCCATCGGGTTGCCGACGGAGATCGGCGAGGACTCGGTCATGCCGTAGCCCTCGACGAGGAGCCCGCCGGTCGCGCTCTCCCAGCGGTCGACCGTCGCGATCGGCAGGCTCATCGCACCCGAGATGGCGAAGCGGATGCGTTCGAGCGCGCGCGGGTGGCGTGCCGCGGCGTGCACGAGCTGGTCGTAGATCGGCGGCACCGCGGGCAGGAACGTCGGCGGCGAGTGGCGCGCGGCGTCGAGCACGAGGCCCGAGTCGAACTTCGGGAACAGCACGAGCCGTGCGCCGATGCTCATCGCGAAGGTCAGGCAGAGCGTCATGCCGTACGCGTGGAAGAGGGGCAGCACCCCGTAGAAGACCTCTTCGCCCTCGGCGAGGCCGGGCACCCAGGCGCGGCCCTGCATCGCGTTGGCGCGCAGGTTCCGGTGGCTGAGCACGGCGCCCTTCGGGGTGCCGGTGGTGCCGCTCGTGTACTGCAGCACGGCGGTGTCGTCGAGCGAGGGGCGCGGATGCCGCGTGGCGAGCGCCCGCCGCGAGGTGAGGCGCTTCCACTCCACGAGTCCGCGTGCCCGCGGCGTCGTCGTGAGGGCGGCGCGGGAGCGCCGGGCCTTCGGGATCGGCAGGCGCAGCGCCATCCGCTTGCCGAAGGGCAGTGCTCGGGTCAGGTCGACCGACACGATGTGGTCGGGCCGGATGTCGCTGGGGAACTCGGCGACCGTGTCGGCCACGCTGTTCCAGACGATCGCGACACGGGCGCCGTGGTCTTCGAACTGGTGCCGCAGCTCGGGCGGCGTGTAGAGCGGGTTGTGCTCGACGACGATCGCGCCGAGGCGCAGCACCGCATAGAACGCGGCCACGTGCTGCGGGCAGTTCGGCAGCACGAGCGCGACCCGGTCGCCCGCGACGACGCCGAGGCGGCGCAGCCCCTCTGCGGCCGAGGCGATCTGCTCGCCGAGCTCCCTGTAGCTCGTCTCGGCGCCGAAGAACTCGAGTGCGGTGCGGCGCCGGAAGCGGCGCACGGCGTCGTCGATCATGTCGACGAGGGTCTGGGTCGGCTCCTCGATCGCCGACGGCACCCCGTCTGCGTAGTGGGCGAGCCACGGCCGGTGTTCGTACGGATTCATACGTGCCTCTCACGGCCACCCTGCGCGCGCCGATCGCGGGCGCGCATGGTCTGCGCCACGGTCGCGTGCGGATGCCACCCTCCAGCGTAGGCGGCATCCGCTGTGCCCGAACCGTGCATCCCGGCCCGGCCTGCGGCGACCTACCGTTGCGCGGGCGTCGACCCGGTCGTCGCTGACACGACCTCGTCCTGGGCGGCGTGCAGTGCGCGCTCGGCCGCGATCGCCTCCTCGCCCTCGAGCGCCTCGCCGCGGGCGACCATGCCGGACTGCTCCGACAGGGGGATCTGCTTGAGGAAGAGCGCGAAGAGGAACGCGATGAGGATGAACGGGATGAGGTACCAGAACACGGGCGCGAGCGAGTCGGCGTATGCGGTCACGATGCCGTCGCGGATCGGGTCGGGCAGCTCGGCCAGTGTCTGCGGGTCGAGCGTCGCGGTGGCGTTGCCGGCGTCGGCGGCCGAGGCTCCGGCATCGGTGAACACCTTCGTGAGGTTCTCCGAGAGGCGCGTGGTGAACAGCGCGCCGAAGATCGCGACGCCGAGCGAGGCGCCCACTTCGCGGAAGTAGTTGTTCGTGCTCGTCGCCGTGCCGACCATCGTGGCGGGTACCGCGTTCTGCACGACGAGCACGACCACCTGCATGATGAGGCCGAGCCCCGCGCCGAAGACGAACAGGTAGATGCAGATGAGCCAGATCGGCGTCGACGCGGCCAGCGTGGTCATCGCGAGCATCGCGATCGCCGTGACGAGGGTGCCGACGATCGGGTACATCCGGTAGCGACCGCTCTTCGCGATCGCGATGCCCGACCAGATGGAGGTGCCCATCATGCCGACCATCATCGGCAGCATCAGGAGGCCGGAGGCGGCGGCCGAGGTGCCCGACGACATCTGCAGGAAGGTCGGCACGAACGCGATCGCCGAGAACATGCCGAGGCCGAGGGTGAAGCCGATCGCGGTCGCGTTGATGAAGATCGGGTTCTTGAAGAGCGAGAGGGGGATGATCGGGTCCTCCGCCTTGGCCTCCGCCCACACGAACGCGGATGCCGCGGCGAGCAGGCCGAGCCCCCAGGCCCAGGTCTCGAGGGCGTCCCAGCCGTGGTCGGCGCTGCCGCCGAAGTCGGTGAAGAAGATGAGGCAGACGGTCGCCATCGACAGCAGCATCACCCCGAGGATGTCGATGCGCTTCTCGGCCTTCTTGCTCGGCAGGGTGAGCGTGAACCAGGCGATCGCGAAGGCCGCGATGCCGACCGGGATGTTGATGTAAAACGCCCACTGCCACGTGAGGTGGTCGACGAAGTAGCCGCCGAGCAGCGGGCCGGCGACGGCGGCGAGCCCGAAGATGCCGCCGAGCGGGCCCATGTACTTGCCGCGTTCCGAGGCCGGCACGATGTCGGCGATGATCGCCTGGGAGAGGATCATGAGTCCGCCGCCGCCGAGTCCCTGCATGGCGCGGAACGCGACGAAGCTCCAGAAGTCGCCCGCGAACGCGCAGCCGATCGAGGCGATCGTGAAGAGCGCGATCGCGATGAGGAAGAGGCTGCGCCGGCCGAGCACGTCGCCGAACTTGCCGTAGATCGGCATCACGATCGTGGTCGCGAGGAGGTAGGCCGTCGTGATCCACGCCTGGTGCTCGACGCCGCCGAGCTGGCCGACGATGGTCGGCATCGCGGTCGAGACGATCGTCTGGTCGAGGCTCGAGAGCAGCATGCCGGCGATGAGCGCCGAGAAGATGATCCAGATGCGGCGCTTGGTGAGCAGCAGCGGGGCTGGCGCCTGCGCTGCGGGTGGTGCGGTGGTCATGCGGTTCCTTCTGGGGCGGGGGTGAAGACGGCGCGAGCCGCTGCGAGCGACTCGACGAGCAGCGCGGAGAACGGGGTCGTGTTGCCGGGCGAGAAGTAGACGGTGGCCGAACGGCGCACGAGGGTGCCGATGAGCTGCACGGCCATGGCCGCGCGCGGGTCGTCGGGCTCGATGCCCTCGCGCACCGCGATGACGCCGGTGAGTGTGCGTTCGAGCTCCGCGCCCTCGCGGATGAACTTCGGCAGGAGCTGCGGCTCGCGCTCGACGATCAGGTCGGGGTTCGGCTCGTCGTCGCCCGGGTCGTCGTCGAACGGGATGCTCGCGATCGCGAGGGCGACGAGGTCGTCGAGGAGGGTGGGGGAGATGCCGCTGCAGCCGCTCGGCCTGGCGTTCACGAAGTCGGTGAGCGCCTGCTCGTCGAGGGTGTCGTCACGGTGGCCGACGACGGCGTCGTCCTTCGAGTGGAAGTAGTTGAAGAAGGTGCGCCGGGAGACGCCGACGAGTTCGCAGAGCTCCTCGACGGTGAAGCCCGAGAGTCCGCGCTCGACGGTGAGGCGTCGCGCGTACCTGGTGAGATCACGTCGGGTGCGCTCGCGGCGCTGTTCGCGAACCCCGCCGGTTTTCGTTGCACTCTCGTCCATGGAGTGCAAGTTTGCACTATTCGATCAAGAGTGCAAAATCAGCTCGGTCAACTTCTCTGCGGTGTCGCGATCAGATCAGGCCGAGCTCCATCGCCCGGGTGACGGCGCGGGTGCGATCGTTCACCTCGAGCTTCTCGAACACGTGCAGCAGGTGCGTCTTCACCGTCGCCTCGCCGATGAAGAGCGCGCGGGCGATCTCGGGGTTCGAGCGGCCGTCGGCGACGAGGCGCAGCACCTCGAGCTCTCGCGGCGAGAGCGAGGGCGGGGTCACGGATGCCGCGTCCGCGCGCACCCTCGAGACGAGCTTGGCTGCAATCGACGGGGCGAGCACCGTCTCACCTGCCGCCACGGCGCGGATGCCGGCGACGATCTCGGCCTGCGGCGCCGCCTTCAGCAGGTAGCCGCTCGCCCCCGCCTCGATCGCCGCGAGGATGTGGTCGTCGGTCTCGTACGTCGTGAGCACGAGCACTCGGGTGCCCGGCACTTCGGCGACGATGCGGGCAGTCGCCGCGGCGCCGTCGAGGTGCGGCATCCGCAGGTCCATGAGCACGAGGTCGGGACGTTCGGATGCCGCGACCCTCACCGCCTCGGCGCCGTCCGCGGCCTCGCCGACGACTTCGAGCCCCCGCTCGGCCTCGAGCAGGCCGATGATGCCGGCGCGCACGATCGGGTGGTCGTCGGCGACGACGATGCGGATGGTCATGCGGTTTCCTCCGGTGGCAGCGCGGACGGGTCGGTCGCGGCATCCGCACGGGGGATGCCGACGCGCAGCACCGTGCCACCGCCGTCGCCCGGCTCGATCGCGAACGATCCGCCGACGAGCGCGGTGCGGTCGCGGATGCCGGCGAGGCCGAAGCCCGAGGTGCCGGGCGCCGCCGCTCCGGGCCCGACCCCGTCGTCGGCGACCGTGAGCACGACCTCGCCGCCGATGGACTCGACGGTCACAGCCGCGTGCCCGGCGTTGGCGTGCTTGCGCACGTTCGCGAGCCCCTCCTGCGCCGAGCGCAGCAGCACGACCTCGTGTTCGCGGCTGAGGCCGGTCGCGCTCGCCGTCACCGTCACGACGACGCCCGTCTCCCGCTCGAAGCTCGCCGCGAGTCGCTCGAGCGCGTCACCGAGCCCGGCCCCCGGTTCGACCGGGGCGAGCGAGGCGACGAGCCCGCGCGCCTCGGTGAGCGCCTCGCGCGCCATCTGCTCCATGAGCTCGACGTCGGTGCGAGCGGATGCCGCGGTCTCGCCGTCGACCCCGCCGAGACGTGTGCCCGTGCGCTGCGCGACCATGACGAGGCCGGTCAGGCTCTGCGCGATCGTGTCGTGGATCTCACGGGCGAGCCGTGCGCGCTCCTCGACGACTCCGGCATCGCGGTGCATCGCGGCGAGCTGGCCCTGCGCCGCCTGCAGCTCATCGAGCAGGCGGCCGCGCTCCTGGCCGTAGAGGGCGATGTTCGTGATCCAGAGCCCGAGTGCGATGCTGAAGCCGACCGAGACCATCGCGCTGATGACCCCCGCGACGATGCCGCTCGGGCCGAAGTGCACGATGTAGCCCGCTGCGAGTGCGACGCCGATGAGCACGTTCGACACGAGGGCGCTGCGGATCGACGGCGCGGTCGTCCAGATGAACGGGTAGACGAACACCTGGATGATCGCGAAGGAAGGCTCGAACGAGGCGCCGACGCCGACGAGCACGGCGAACGCGATCGAGATCACGAGGTGCGGTGCGAGCCGGTCGACGCCGAGATGGGCCCTGGCGTAGGCGAAGTAGAAGACGAGGAACGCGCCGGTCGTGGCCCAGACGCCCCAGTCGTTCGGTCCGTACGGCGGCGGGTCGAACAGGGTGAAGAGCACGAGGATGGATGCCACGGCGATCGCCGCGACATCCCACCATCGTCGGTTCAGCATGTTGCGAGTCTGGCACGCGCCCTAGGCGTCGCGCCGGATCCACCGGAAGGTGATGCGCGAGAGCACGAAGCCCACGACGAGCCAGATGCCGAGGGCGATCGCGACGCCGGGGAGGTTCCACGAGCCGTTCTGTTCGAGCGACTCCCACCCCTCGGGCAGGAACACCGAGCGCATGCCCTGGGCGATCCACTTGAGCGGGAACAGGCTCGCGAAGTTCTGCAGCCAGTCGGGCAGCATGTTCCACTGCAGGTACACGCCCGAGATGAACTGGAGGATCAGCCCGACCGGGATCACGACCGCGGCGGCGCTCTTGCCCGAGCGCGGCAGCGCCGAGAGGGCGATGCCGAGCAGTGCGCAGGTCGTGAGGCCGAGCACGAACACCCAGGCGAACGTGACCCACTTCGCCGGATCGGTCGGCAGGTCGATGCCGAGCACGAGCCATCCGGCGAGGATCAGCAGGCCCGCCTGCAGCGTGCCGGTGACGAAGACCTGGCCGATCTTGCCGGCGAAGTACCCGATGGGTGAGAGGGGAGTGCCGCCCAGTCGCTTCAGCGTGCCGTTCGACTTCTCCAGGGCGATGTCGATGGCGAGGTTCTGCACGCCCGACAGGAAGATGCCGGAGGCGATCATCGCCGGCAGGTAGAGCGCCGCGATCGAGATCTCGGCCCCGGGGGGACCGACCTCGCCCGAGGCGCTGAATGCGGCCGAGAAGATGGCGAGCATCACGAACGGGAAGAGGAAGGTGAAGAACAGGGTGTCGGCGGCCCGGAAGTAGGTCTTCGTCTCGACGCCGACGCGGGACGCGCCCTGGGTCATCAGGTTGGTGCTCATGCGAGGGCCTCCTCGGTGTCGTCGATTTCGTTCGCAGCGCCTGTCGAAGCGTCGTGCACGAGCCCGAGGTAGATGTCTTCGAGCGTCGGGCGGATCACTTCGAGGCCGGCCGGTTCGCGGCCGAGTTCGGCGACGACGGATGCCACGTGCAACCCCGGCTCGTCGGTGCGCACCTCACGAGTGGTGCCGGCCGCGTCGCGCCAGCGCACGATGGGCCGGCGAGCGTCGGCCCCGCCGATCTCATCGATGGCGCCGACGTCGACGAGTCGGCCGCCCGCGATGATGCCGGCGCGATCGGCCAGCTGCGCCGCCTCGTCGAGATAGTGGGTCGTGAGCAGGATCGTCGTGCCCTCGGCCTTCAGCGAGCGGATGAGCCCCCAGAACTGACGCCGCGCCTCGGGGTCGAAGCCCGTGGTCGGCTCGTCGAGGAAGAGCAGCTCGGGTCGGCCCACGATGCCCAGCGCGACGTCGACGCGGCGCTGCTGGCCGCCCGAGAGCTTCGCGATGCGGGTCTTCGCCTTCGCCTCGAGGCCGACGGCGGCGATGACCTCGTCGACGTCGCGGGGGTTCGGGTAGAGCGAGGCGAAGTGCCGCAGTATCTCGGTCACGGTGAGGAGTCCGGTCTCGCCGCTCGACTGCAGCACGATGCCGATGCGCGACTTCCAGTCGAGGCCGCCGCGCGCGGGGTCGACGCCGAGCACGCTCACCTCGCCCGAGGTGCGGAGCCGGTAGCCCTCGAGGATCTCGACCGTGGTCGACTTGCCGGCGCCGTTGGGGCCGAGCAGGGCGAACGTCTCGCCGTGGGCGATGTCGAGGTCGAGGTCGTCGACGGCGGTCACTTCGCCGTAGACCTTGCGGAGCCCGCGGATTCGCACCGCGGCATCCGTGCGTGTCGTGTTCATACCAAGAGCATCTCGCGGCTGCACGGTGGCCGGCAGCCCCCGTCGGTTCGATTCCGGCCTCCACCGATCGGTGGATGGCGGGGATCAGCGATCGGGCGGAACGGAGCCTGAGGCCTCCAACTCGGCGAGACGGCGTTCGAGGAAGCGTCGCTCCGGTGCCGTCGGCGCGAGGGGGATCGCCTCGCGATATCGGGCGGCTGCCGACGCTGTTCTCCCGGAGCGGCGCAGGAAGTCGGCCTGCGCGGCCGGCAGCAGGTGGTACCCGTCGAGGCGGCCGGTCGATTCGAGTGCCGCGAGTGCCGCGAGACCGGCATCGGCGCCGTCCGCCATGCCGATCGCGATCGCGCGGGCGAGTTCGACGAACGGGGATGCGCCGTTCGTGAGCATCGCGAACTCGTCGTAGCGGCGCACGATCGCTGCCCAGTCCGTCTCCTCGGCTGTGCGTGCGCGAACGTGCACGGCCTGTATCTCCGCCTGAAGCCGGTACGGGCCGCGCCCGCCCGGCTGGATCGGGCCGAGCAGGGCGAGTCCTTCGGTGATGAGCGCTCGGTTCCATCGTTCGCGATCCTGCTCCTCGAGGGGCACGAGCTCCCCGTCGGCATCGACGCGCGTCGCCGCCCGCGCGTGCTGCAGCAGCATGATCGCCAGCAGTGCGCGCGGTTCCGAGGCATCGGGGAGCAGGTCGACGACGAGTCGCGTGAGCCGGATCGCCTCGACGGAAAGATCGACGCGTTGCAGGCGGTCGCCCGACGACGCGACGTAGCCCTCGTTGGCGACGAGGTAGAGCACCGCGAGCACCCCGTCGAGCCGAGCGGGCAGGGCTTCGGGCGGCGGCACGCGGTAGGGGATGCCCGCATGCCGGATCTTCCGCTTCGCACGCACGAGGCGTTGCGCCATCGTCGGCTCGGGCACGAAGAACGCGCGTGCGATCTCGCCTGTCTCGAGACCGCCCACCGTGCGCAGGGTGAGCGCGACTCGGGACTCGATCGGCAGCGCCGGGTGCGCGCACGTGAAGATGAGGCGCAGGCGATCATCCCACTCGGGTTCGTCGTGGGCGACCGCGACGTCGGCCGGGTCCGGCGGCCCGCCGGTGCGTCCCGCGAATGCCTCCATCGAGATCCACTCCCTGACCTTGCCCGACTCGACGCCGCGACGCCGGAGCCGGTCGAGTGCGAGATTGCGGGCGGCGGTCGTGAGCCACGCGCCCGGATTCGACGGCACGCCGTCGCGGGGCCACGTGGCCGCCGCGCGTTCGAACGCCCCCGATGCCGCGTCTTCGGCGACATCCCAGTCGCCCGTCGTGCGGATGAGCGTCGCGACGACCCTCGCCCAGTCCGCGTCGAACGCGGACCGGAGGGCCGACGCGACCTCGGGCGCGAGCCCGTCGGCTCCCTCCCCGCGCGCCGGCCCCGCGGCCGCCATGCCTTCGGGGCTCAGCGGCCCGCCCCCACCGCGTCGAGCGCTTCGGCGGCAGTCGGTTCGACCCGGATGCCGTGCTCGGCGGCCTCCCGTTCGTGGCGGGCGACGTGGTCGTCGTGCACGTCGAACGGCCAGAGCGGGCGCAGCTCGAGCGTGCCGCCCCTGGCCATCGGATGCTTCGACGCCACCTCGATCGCCTCGGAGAGGTCGCGCACCTCGAGCACGTCGAAGCCCGCGACCCACTCCTTCGACTCGGAGAACGGGCCGTCGCTGACGAGCACCTCGCCTGCGCGTCGACGCACGAACGTCGCATCGTCGGGACCGCGCAGCACCTCGCCGAAGAGGCGGGTTCCGCGGCCGTCCATCTCGTCGACCCAGGCGTCGGGATCGTCGGTCGCCCCGTCTTCGCTCGGAGCCGCCTCGCCGTCGCCGATGTCGCCGATGACCGCGAGCTCGGCATGCTGATCGGCGACCACGAGCATGAGGTACCGACGGCCGTTCGCCACTCGCTCACGGAAACCGGCCGGAACGACGCGCGCCGCGGGGTCGGCACCCGGCCACTGCATGAACGGGCGCACCTCGACACGCCCGAAGGCGGCGGCAGGATGCCGCGACGCGATCTCGATCGCCTCGTCGAGGTCGGCGACGTCGATGATGTCGAAGCCGCCGATCGATTCCTTCGACTCGGTGAACGGGCCGTCGGTGACGAGCAGCTGCCCCTCGCGGACCCGCACGGTCGTGGCATCCCGGTCGGGCCGCAGTCGCTCGCCGTACTCGGACGCGCCCCTGGCCTCGAGGTCGTCGACCCAGTCGCCGATGTCGTCGGCCGCCGGAACATAGGCGACGGGGTCGTCGCCCTCGGCGTAGAACAGTGCGTATTCCATGGTGGAATCCTCTCTCTCGGTCACGCTACGCAAGTACGACGAACGGCGATAGCCGTTCTCGACACCGGTGCGGTGATCGGCGGGATCCGGTGCGGAAGCCGCTCAGTGCGGCAGCACGAGCATGACGCCGAGGCCGACCATGACGACGGCGATGACGGCGTCGAGCACGCGCCACGCGCGGGGGCTCGAGAGCACGCCGCCGAGGAGCCGTGCGCCGTAGGCGAGGCCGAAGAACCAGACGATGCTCGCAATGCCGGCACCCGCCGCGAACGCCCAGCGGGCGTCGCCGTGGGTATTCGCGACCGAGCCGAGCAGGAACACCGTGTCGAGGTACACGTGCGGGTTCAGCCAGGTGAGGGCGAGGCAGGTCAGCACGGCTGCGGCGAGGCCGGTGCTCCGTCGGGCCAGCGACGTCGAGACGGATGCCGCGGGGTCCGCGGGTGCCGCGGGTGTCCCGGCCCCGGCGTCCACGAGCCCCGCGGCATCCGCCTCGGCCGAGTCCACCTCGCGCTCGGCCGATGCCGCCTCGAGCGTCGCGCCGCTCGGCCGGATCGCGCGGCGCGCGGCGAGCAGCCCGTAGGCGACGAGGAACGCCGCGCCCGCCCAGCGGATGACGTCGACGAGCCACGGCACGGCCGTCAGAACGACGCCGATGCCCGAGACGCCGACCATGATGAGCGCGAGGTCGCTCAGCGCGCAGATCGCGGCAACCGCGAAGACGTGCTCTCGCCGGATGCCCTGCCGAAGCACGAAGACGTTCTGCGCGCCGATCGCGACGATGAGCGAGAGGCCGAGGCCGAAGCCGGCGAGCACGGAGGAGAGGGGCACGGATCGACCGTAGGCGGCGAACCGGCCTTACTCCAGCTCAAGATTCTTCATCGGCATTAGCATGACTTCAGATGGAGATTCCGCTCGACCTCGCTCGCACGCTCGCCGTCGTCATCGACGAGGGCACGTTCGATGCGGCGGCCAGGCGACTGCGCATCACGCCCTCGGCGGTCTCGCAGCGCGTCAAGGCGCTCGAGCAGCAGCTCGGGCGGGTGCTCGTCGTGCGATCGAAGCCGGTCAGGGCCACCGAGGCCGGGGCGCCGATCGTGCGACTCGCACGCCAGGTCGCGCTGCTCGAACACGACGCCCTCGCGGAGTTCGGGCTCGACGAGGCATCCGCTCGGCCGATCTCGCTCGCCCTCGCCGTCAATGCCGACTCGCTCGCGACCTGGTTCCTGCCCGCGCTCGCTCGCGTGGGGGAGCGCCACCCGGTCGTCTTCGACCTGCACCGCGACGATCAGGACTTCACCGCGGGGCTGCTCGAGTCGGGCACGGTGCTGGGTGCGGTGACCTCGCAGTCCGCGCCGGTGGCCGGATGCCTCGTGCGCCCCCTGGGCGTCATGCGCTACGAGGCCGTGGCGACGCCCGCCTTCGCCGAACGCTGGGGTCTCGTACCGGGCGCGGCCGACGGTTCCGTCCTCGTCGCGCTCGCCGCTGCGCCCGTCGTCGACTTCGATCGCCGCGACGACCTGCAGCGCGAGTACCTCAGCGGCCGCGGCGTCGACCCGCATCGCCCGCCGCGGCACTACGTGCCGGCGTCGAACGACTTCGCAACGGCGATCAAGCTCGGCCTCGGCTGGGGCCTGCTGCCCGCGTTCCAGTCGTCGGTCGAACTCGAGCACGGTGGACTCGTGCGGCTCGGTGGAACACCCGTCGACGTGCCGCTCTACTGGCAGCAGTGGAACCTGCGCTCCCCGCTGCTCGACGCGATCGCCGAGGCGGTGATCGCCGAGGCGCGGCGCGAGCTGCGCACGTGACCGTCGGTGCTACGTGGGATCTTCGATCTTGAACCCGACCTTGATCGTGACCTGGAAGTGCGCGACGGCGCCATCTTCGATCTCTCCGCGCACCGAGACCACCTCGAACCAGTCCATGTTGCGTATCGTCGCCGATGCGCGGGCGATGCCGTTCTTGATGGCCGCGTCGATGCCGTCGGGTGACGTGCCGACGATCTCAGTGACGCGGTAGGTGTGATTGGTCATGGTGCGCTCCTCTGGCGGGGGACGCCGTTGTACCCGCTGATGCCGAGGTTACTCCGCGACCGCTCGCTCAGGCGAAGAGGCGCTGCAGCCGCTGCACACCCTCGAGCAGCGGGGCGTCGCCGAGGGCGTAGCTGAGGCGCAGGTAGCCCGACGGGCCGAACGCCTCACCCGGTACCGCGGCGACCTCGGCCTGGTCGAGGATCAGGTCGGCGAGCTCGAGCGAGGTGGTCGGCGTGACACCGCCCCACTCGCGGCCGAGCAGGCCCGTGACGTCGGGGTACACGTAGAACGCGCCCTGCGGCACCGGCACGGTCATGCCGTCGATCTTCGAGAGTTCGGCGACGATCGTGCGGCGGCGGCGGTCGAACGCTCGGCGCATCTCTTCCACGGCGTCCTGCGGGCCGTTGAGCGCGGCGATCGCGGCACGCTGCGAGATGTTCGACACGTTGGACGAGAGGTGCGACTGCAGGTTCGCGGCGCCCTTGATGACGTCGGCGGGACCGACCATCCAACCGAGGCGCCAACCCGTCATCGCGTACGTCTTCGCGACGCCGTTGACGAGGATCGTCTGGTTCGCGAGCTCGGGCACGGCCTCGACGATCGAGACGGCGCGCGGCGGCACGCCGTCGGGGTCCTCGGCGTAGGTGAGGTTCTGATAGATCTCGTCGGCGACGACCCAGATGCCGTGCTCGAGCGCCCACTCGCCGATCTCGCGGGTCTGCTCGGGGGAGTACACGGCGCCGGTCGGGTTCGACGGCGAGACGAAGAGCAGCACCTTGGTGCGGTCGGTGCGGGCGGCCTCGAGCTGTTCGACGGTCACGAGGTAGCCCTGGTCGGAGCCGGCGAAGACGTCGACCTGGCGGCCGCCGGCGAGCTTGATCGCCTCGGGGTACGTGGTCCAGTACGGCGTCGGCACGAGCACCTCGTCGCCCGGGTCGAGCAGCGTCTGGAACGCCTGGTAGACCGCCTGCTTGCCGCCGTTGGTGACGACGACCTGGCCGGGCGAGACCTCGAGGCCCGAGTCGCGCAGCGTCTTCGCCGCGACGGCCTCGCGCAGCTCGGGCAGACCGGCGGCGGGCGTGTACCGGTAGTTCTTCGGGTCGTGCGTGGCCGCGAGCGCCGCCTCGACGATGTACTCGGGCGTCGCGAAGTCGGGCTCGCCCGCCGCGTACGAGATGACCGGGCGCCCCTCGGCCTGGAGGGCCTTCGCCTTCGCATCGACCTTGAGGGTCGCGGACTCGGCGATGGCGGCGATGCGGGCGGAGAGGCGAGGGTGTTCGGTCACGCCCCAAGCCTACGGCGTGGGGTATGCCGTGTGACAGACGCAGGGTGACCCGAAATCGACGCGAACCACGGGCAATCCGTCCGGTTGAAGATTTCTCTGGGACGCGCGTCCCACTCTTGCTACGCTGCCCTCGTGATGGCGCGAACCCGACGGGGTCTCCTCGCCGGAGTCGCGCTCACGGTGCTCGTGGCGCTCGGCGCCGGCATCGCCGTCGTGCTCGCCGACGAGCTCGGCATCCGCAGCGAGTCGTCCGACATCCCTGCCGAGGCGCTGACGGCCGCCCCCGAGACGGCGTCGATCGCTCCGCCCGAGTTCACGGCGATCACCGCGCCGCCCTCGCTCCGCATGGATCTCGCGGTCGACGAACTGCGCGCCGCCGTCGCCGAGGCGGAGACCACCGACGGTTCCGCCGCCCTCGAGGTCGTCGTCGGCGAGGGGAGCGACGATGACGAGTCGTACCGGCTCGAGGGTGCTCCCGACGCGCTGCGCGTGGTCGCGGCATCCGAAGCCGGTGCGGTGCTCGGCGTCTACGACCTCGCCGCCGCGGTGCGCGACCGCCGGAGCGTGGCCGAGCACCTGGGTGAGACCGTCGAATCGCGACTCGGGTTCCGCATGGTCGACCTCGGCGCCGTCGGAGTGACGGTCGACGAGTCGGAGTGGGCGGCCGGCGACGACTATTCGCACAACTCGAAGGCGTTCGCCGACGTCATCCTCGCCGAGGCGCCGTACATCGACGACGCCGCGCTCGCGGTCGCCCGTACCGACTTCGAGGCGTACGTGCGCCACGCGCTCGCCGAGGGCTACAACGCGATCGCCATCCCGGGGTTCGTCGAGTACCTCACCTTCTCGGGCGTCGGCGACGGCACCGAGGTCTACGGCGCCGACGACACGCACGTCGCCCGCGCGCACGCCATGCGCGAGGCGTTCGGGCCGATGTGGGAGTACGCCCACGACGCGGGGCTCGATGTGTACTTCCGCACCGACATGCTCACCCTCACGACGCCGCTCGAGGAGTACCTCGTCGACCGCTTCGGCGGCCTCGCGACCGAGGACCCCGAGTTCTGGGACGTCTACTCGGCGGGCCTCGACGAGCTCTACGCCGAGATGCCCTACCTCGACGGCGTGCTCATCCGCATCGGCGAGGCGGGCCGCGTCTACGACCTGCCCGGGTGGGACTACTACTCGAAGCTCGCCGTCACGACGGTCGACTCGGTTCGCGCCATGCTCACGGCGTTCACCGAGCAGGCCGAGCGCGTCGACCGCGAGGTGATCTTCCGCTCGTGGAGCGTCGGCGTCGGCGCCGTCGGCGACATGCACACGAACGACGCCTCGTACGAGGCGGTGCTCGGCGGCATCGACTCCGAGGCGCTCATCGTCTCGACGAAGTACACGCTCGGCGACTTCTACAGCCACCTGCCGCTGAACCACACCCTCGAGATCGGCGAGCAGCGCCGCATCGTCGAGTTCCAGAGCCGGCGGGAGTTCGAGAACTTCGGCGCGTTCCCGAACGATCTCGGGGTGCTCTCGCAGGAGGCCGTGCAGCGCTTCATCGCGGCGAACCCGCACGTCGAGGGCATCTGGACGTGGACGCAGGACGGCGGCCCCTGGCGCGCCGGGCCGCTCTCGCTCGAGCTGAAGGCCGGGTTCTGGCAGCTCTACGAGCTCAACACCGAGCTCACGGTGCGCCTCGCACGCGACCCCGAAGCCGACCCCGCCGCGATCACGGCCGACTGGGCCAGGCGCTGGTTCTCGGGCGACCCGGCGACCGTCGCGGCGATCGGCGAGGCGATGTCCCAGTCGCGCGAGGCCATCGCCGACGGGCTCTACATCGGCCCCTTCGCCGACCGCAGGGTCTTCGCGATCGGCCTCGAGCCGCCGCCCATGATGTGGATCTTCGAGTGGGACATCCTCACCGGCGACAGCGCCGTGCTGAACGTCATCTACGAGATCAGCCGCGACGAGCTCGACGAGGCGATCGCGGGCGGCGACCGCGCGATCGCCGCGGTCGAGCGCATGCAGGCGGCGATCGAGGCGACGGATGCCGCGAGCTGGCGCGACCCCGCAGGGCGTACGGCGTTCCTCGACACGCTCGACTACCAGGCCAACACCTACGCCATGCTCGGCGACTACCGCGAGATGTTCCTCCGGCAGGCCGAGTGGCACGACACGGGCGACCCCGTCGCCTACGAGCGGTGGGATGCCGCGCGGCGGGCGTTCGAGGCATCGGCCGCCGCCCACGAGGCCGCGTACGCCGGCGACCCGTACCTGCCCGCGTACAACCTCACGGCGGCCGAGCTCGGCGTCGAGCGGGCGGTGCGAGACCTGCCCATGGCGTGGGCGGCCAGGATCGTGCTCGGGCTCCTCGTGCTCTGGCTCGCCTACGGCATCATCGGCGGCCGGAGGAGCACCGGATGGCCCGGGGCCCGGGCCGCACGTGCGCTGTGGATCGCCGGCACCCGGCCGTGGCGCGCCCGCGAGGTCGTCGAGGGGCTCGGCCGCCTCGACCGGGTGCTGCTCGCCGCCGTGCCCGCCGCCTTCCTCGTGGCGAGCCGCGGCATCCAGACCTGGTTCCTGGCGCCGTCGCACCTGATCGTGACCCTCGGCGGCTGGGCGGTGTTCGTCGGTGTGCTCTGGCTCGCGCTCGGTCGCCGGTCGGCGTGGCCGGTGGTCGCCGCCGTCGGCGGCGCCGCGATGCTCCGGGTGGCGCTGCTCCTGGCAGTGCTCACCCCGACCGGCCCGGGCGGCTACTGGTTCGAGTTCTGGACGAACCCCGTCGGACGCTCGGTGTACATCGCGTTCGCGTTCGCCGCGTTCGGATGGGTCGTCGTGGCCGCCGCGTGGGCGCTCGCCGTCGAGCGGGGCGCGCTCCTGGCCACCGGGGCGGCCGTCGCCGGCATCGGCGCCGTGCTCGCCGTCTTCGGCTCGCTGATCGGCCTGATCGACCTCGAGGCGGCGCTCACCGTGTGGAACGACGAGATGGCCCTGCTGCCGTGGGGGCTCTCTCGCATCCTCGGCATCAGCGTCTACCTCGACATCCCGGCCGACACCGCCTGGTGGGTCGCGATCGCCGGCGGCGTGCTCGTCGCGGCGGGTGCGACCTGCATCGCGCTGGGTCAGAGGTTCTGGCCGATGTCCCAGAGCCGGTCGGGGCGGCCGTCGAGCGCCTCCGACACCGCGAGCGCCTGATCGTCGGAGAGCGAGGCGACGTAGTCGATCACGCCGCGACCGACCCCGAGGCGGCGCACATCGCCCGCTGCGGGGATCGGGACATCGGCGGGGCGCTCATGGCGCACGGCCGCGTACCCGTCGGTCGCGATCTCCACGAGCTCCTTCAGCCGTTGCGGCACCCGGTCGCGGTCGTGCTCGTCGGTCGCCCATGCGGTGAGCCCCTTGACGGCGCGGGCGAGCACCCGGCTGAGTCCGCGCTGGTACATGACGATGTCGGCGCGGTCGAGGATGAAGTGGCGATGCACGAACTTCAGGATCTCGACCTCGTGCCAGGCCTGTCGATCGAGGGTCACGAGGCCCGATCGCACGACGTCGCGCGGCGCGGGCACCACCGATGACTGCAGGTGGCTGATCCAGCGGTTGGTGAACGACGACAGGGCGCGCTCGGAGGCGATCGACCCGTCGAACGGCGTCGCCAGCAGGCCGTCGACGAGGTCGTCGGCCACGACGTCGACGGCGTCGGCGAACGCGTCGTCGTCGGCCACCCACGGGTCGTCGCGCGCGAACTTGCGGCGGAGCGCCTCGAGGGCGCTGCCCGCAGGGGCGGTGCGGGCGCCGATCTGGGCTTCATCGAGCTGCCGCAGCTCCGATCCGCCCTCGACCCAGCCGCGGAACTCCCGCGCCACGGCGCCCTGGCTGAGCACGCCCGCCCGGTAGAAGTCGTCGACGTCGTGGATCGAGTAGGCGACGTCGTCGGCGATGTCCATGATCGAGCACTCGAGCGACTGCTGCATCGGCGGCAGCCCGGCTCGGGCCTGCTCGAGGTCGAGCGCGTCGATGCCGTATGCCGAGTACTTGGGCACCTCGACGCCCTGCGCGGTGCGGCGAAGGCCGCGCGGCAGCGGCCCGTCGCCGAAGGAGGAGGCGTCGATGTACCGGGTCCACGGGTACTTCGCGACGGCAGTGCGCACCGCCGCGGTGAGATTCAGCCCGCGGGGGGCGGCCTCGCTGACGTCGAGCGCGGTGAGGATGCGGTAGCTCTGCGCGTTGCCCTCGAAGCCGTCGACGAGTCCGAGCGTCTCGCGCGCGAGCCGGTCGAGCACGCGTTCGCCGAGGTGGCCGAACGGCGGGTGCCCGAGGTCGTGGGCGCTCGCCGCGGCCTGCACGACGACGGCGTCGCAGCCGTGCTCGAGCGCGAAGTCGCGGGCCGGCGACGCGGCATCCGTCAGCTTGACCGCGATCGCCCTGGCGACCGCGGTGACCTTGATGGAGTGCGTGAGCCGGTTGTGGATGAGGGGCCCGGCGCCCGGCTGCGCGATGACCTGGGTGACGGCGGAGAGCCGCGAGAAGTACGGCGAGAACCGGATGCGCTCGAGGTCGAGTCGGAACTGCGAGTGCTCGCCGGTGACCTCGGCGCTGCTGCGCGGCTCCGGTACGAGGCGCGATGCGCGGTCGATCGTCATGCGCCCAATCTAGGCCGAGCGCCCCGTCGATGCGGAGAACCAGCATGCTGAAGCCCCCGTCGAGGCGCCCGACTCGGATGCCTCGGAGCGGTCGCCGAGGGCGGGGCATCCGCTCGGCTTTACTCTGCCTGCGGCGTCGCATACACTTGGTGAGGTTGTTGAAGTCAGCCAAGATTCATTGCGCCTATTTTCGGGCATTCACCTGGTGAGAAACGCAGTGAATCGTGGCGCTCGGCAACCAGTGGAACAGCCCCGGTCACCCGGTCGTTCCATAGGGCGGTGGCTCAATTGGTAGAGCAGCGGTCTCCAAAACCGCAGGTTGCAGGTTCGAGTCCTGTCCGCCCTGCGAGCCGGCAGTGATTGCCGGCCCACGAAAGGTGTACGAGGTGGCACGAAAAGTAATCGACGAACCGAGTGAAGACGTCGTCGCCAACGCGAAGCGCGATCGCGCCGCGCGTCGGAACCCCTTTTCGCGCGTCGCCCTGTTCATCCGGCAGGTCATCGCCGAGCTGAAGAAGGTCGTCACGCCGACCCGCAAGGAGCTCGTCAGCTTCACGGCTGTGGTGCTCGTGTTCGTCATCATCATGATGGCGATCGTGTGGGCGTTCGATCAGGTGTTCGGCTGGCTGGTGCTGTACGTCTTCGGAACACCGGGGGTCTGATCGGACCTTCGGGTTCGACGGATCCGGTTCGCCGCTGGCGCACCGGAGAAAAGGATTGAGAGAAGTGTCAAGGACTGAGCGCGACGACGTCGACTGGGCCACGGCTGCCGAGCAGTCGGCCGAAGACGACGAGGCGCAGACGGGCAACACCCTCGAGCACGAAGAGGAGTCGGTCGAGCCGGCCGAACAGCGTGCCGTGCACGTCGTCGACGACGAGGGCAACGAGGTCGACCTCGACGCCGTTCTCGACGCGATCGCCGAGTCGAGCGACCCCGAGGCCGACGCCGTGGTCGACGACGCACTCGACATCGACTCGGTCGAAGAGGCCGAGGCCGCCGTCGAAGCCGTCATCGAAGAAGACGAAGAGCAGGCAGACCCGTACGCGGAGTTCCGCGCCGAGCTCCGCTTCCTCCCCGGCAAGTGGTACGTCATCCACTCGTACGCGGGCTTCGAGCGCCGCGTGAAGGCGAACATCGAGCAGCGCCGCGAGTCCATGGCCATGGCCGACTACATCTACCAGGTCGAAGTGCCGATGGAAGACGTCGTCGAGATCAAGAACGGCCAGCGCAAGATGGTCACGCGCGTCCGCATCCCCGGCTACGTGCTCGTGCGCATGGACCTCAACGAGGACTCGTGGTCGGTCATCCGCCACACGCCCGGTGTCACCGGCTTCGTCGGCAACGCGCACAACCCGACCCCCCTCCGCTTCGAAGAGGCCTTCGGCATGCTGAAGAGCCTCGTCGAGATCAAGGACGTCGCCCCCGTCAAGGGTGCGAAGGCCGGCGCCGCAACCGGTGCCGCCCGCGCGATCCCCGCCGAGGTCGACTTCGAGGTCGGCGAGACCATCACGATCAAGGACGGCTCGTTCGCGGGCCTGCCCGGCACGATCAGCGAGATCAAGCCCGAGAGCGGCAAGCTCATCGTGCTCGTCTCGCTGTTCGAGCGCGAGACCCCGGTCGAGCTCAGCTTCGACCAGGTCACCAAGCTCTAACACCTCCCAGACAGCACGCAGCGGCCCTCCGGTACAATCGGAGGGTTGTGCTGCGTCAGGCACGCGCTTGTTTCAAGCACAACAGATCACCGCATCCCGGAACGGCCGGGTTGCGGGAGAGTGCCCCGGCGAACGGGGCGTTCGAACAGAAAGAGAGAAATCATGGCACCGAAGAAGAAGGTCACCGGTCTGATCAAGCTTCAGATCAAGGCCGGCGCCGCGAACCCGGCCCCGCCCATCGGCCCGGCCCTGGGTCAGCACGGCGTGAACATCATGGAGTTCTGCAAGGCCTACAACGCGGCGACCGAAGCCCAGCGCGGCAACGTCATCCCCGTTGAGATCACGGTCTACGAAGACCGTTCGTTCACCTTCATCCTGAAGACCCCGCCCGCCGCAGAGCTCATCAAGAAGGCTGCCGGCGTCGCAAAGGGCTCCGGCGTTCCCCACACCACCAAGGTCGGCAAGCTGACCCAGGCACAGGTGCGCGAGATCGCCGAGTCGAAGATGGTCGACCTCAACGCGAACGACCTCGACGCAGCGTCGAAGATCATCGCTGGCACCGCTCGCTCGATGGGCATCACGGTCGAATAGGCCCCCTCTCGTCGGTCGAGGAGCGCGAAGCGCGCATCGAGACCCCGAGACCGACGGATGCCACGCGGCATCCGTTCACCAGAACTCAGCATTCAGTGGCAGCGCCCGCCAGGCGCAGATGACCACACTCTCTCAAGGAGAAGCAACATGGCAAAGAAGTCCAAGGCCTACCGCGCCGCGGCCGACAAGATCGAAGACGGCAAGTTCTACACCCCCACCGAGGCAGTGGCCCTCGCGAAGGAGACCGGCTCCGCGAAGTTCGACTCGACCGTCGAGGTCGCGCTGAAGCTCGGCGTCGACCCCCGCAAGGCCGACCAGATGGTGCGCGGCACCGTCATCCTCCCGCACGGCACCGGCAAGACCGCTCGCGTCATCGTGTTCGCGACCGGCCCTGCTGCCGAAGCCGCAATCGCAGCCGGCGCTGACGAGGTCGGCGGCGCCGAGCTCATCGAGAAGGTCGCCGGTGGCTACACCGCGTTCGACTCGGCGGTCTCGACCCCCGAGCTCATGGGCCAGGTCGGCCGTCTCGGCAAGGTGCTCGGCCCGCGTGGCCTCATGCCCAACCCGAAGACCGGCACCGTCACGCCGAACGTCGGCCAGGCCGTCTCCGACATCAAGGGCGGCAAGATCGAGTTCCGCGTCGACAAGCACGCCAACGTGCACTTCGTCGTCGGCAAGGCCTCGTTCTCGCAGGAGCAGCTCGAAGAGAACGCCAAGGCGGCTCTCGAAGAGGTCCTGCGTCTGAAGCCGTCGAGCTCGAAGGGCCGCTACATCCAGAAGGGCGCCGTGTCGACCACGTTCGGCCCCGGCATCCCGCTGGACGTCAACGCCATCTAGTCTCACCGCAGACTGCACGAAGGGCTCGCCGGTTCGCCGGCGGGCCCTTCGTCGTTCTCGGGCGACTTGCTCGAGGTCGTTCTGGAGGCGACCTGCTCACCCGGTGATGCCGAACCCGCTCTCGCCGTCCGGCTCGCGCGCCGAGACATCCGTGCGCTCGACGACCGCGCCCTGCGGGCCGGTCGTGAGCCAGTCGAGCATCGCGTCGACGGATGCCTCAGCGCCCTCGATCTCGAGTTCGACCGTGCCCTCGGGGCGGTTGCGCGCCCAGCCGGCGACGCCCAGGCGCCGAGCTTCGAGGGCGGCCGAGTAACGGAACCCGACGCCCTGCACGGAGCCGTGCACGATGACGTGTCGGCGGATCACCCGACCAGCGTAGGCCTCCGCTGCGCGCCGCCGGAAGGCGTTCGAACGCACCGCCGCGTCGGCAGCGGCGGTAGCATCCAGTCATGAGCGAGCGGATGACGGCCGTCATCGCCGGCGGCGGGGTCGTCGTCGTCGCGATCGGCGTCGGCATCTGGCTGGCGCGTCTCGGCGCATGGGGGCTCGTCGCCTTCACGGTCGTGTTGGCGGGCGTCGTCGTCTGGCTGCTCGTGCGCCACGAACGGCATCAACCGGAGGACCGCGACGCGGAGGACGACGGGGATCGGCACCACGGCTTCGAATGGTCGCCGTGAGCGTCGTGCTCCGGTCATGCCGGCGCCGGTGAGCGAGCCCGGGCATCCGAGCGGCGGGCAGGGGAGCCTCCGCTCGCCTGCCCGCCGCCGGATGGAGCGTGACGTCGTCAGTGCACGTCGACCACGCTCGTCGCGCCGGTGCGCAGGCGGATCTCGTCGGCGACGGCGATCGCGTCACCCGACGGGGCATCCGACTTGCGGTCGGGGCGTGCGATGAACAGGTAGGCGAGGCCCGTCACGACGACGACACCGAGGCCGATCAGCACGACGTAGTCGGTGAGGAAGTCGCCCGTCGAACCCGGCAGCGAGAGCAGCACCATCGCGAAGACGCCGTAGGCGAGCGCGAGGACGTTCACGAGGAACCCCCACGAGCCGAGCGAGAACGGACCGGCAGGCCGCCAGCCCTTGAGGCGCTGCCGGAGCGAGGCCAGCACGACCATCTGGAACGCGACGTAGATGCCGAGCACCGCGAAGGAGGTGACCGGCACCAGGAGGTCGTTGTTCGCCCAGATGAGCACGGCGATGAGCGCGGGCACGGTGCACGCCACGATGAGGGCGTTCGTCGGCACCTTCGTGGTCGGCGAGACCTTCGAGAGCCAGCGGTGGCCCGGGATCATGCCGTCGCGGGCGAAGGAGAACAACAGGCGGCTTGCCGCGGCCTGCAGGCTCAGCACGCACGAGAGGAACGCCGTGATCGCGATCACGAGGAACAGCTTCGCGCCCACCGGCCCGAGGGTCGCCTCGAGGATGCCGGGGATGGGGTCCGCGTCCTCACCGTTGACGATCGACGCGAGGTCGGGCGCCGCGAGCACGTAGCCGCCGAACGAGAAGAGCGCGGAGACGCCGCCGACGAGGATCGTCATCATCATGGCCTTGGGGATGCGACGCGCGGGGTTCGCGACCTCTTCGGCGACGTCGCCGCAGGCCTCGAAGCCGTAGAAGAGGAAGAGGCCGGCGAGGGCGGCGCCCATGAAGGCCGCCGTGTAGCTGCCGTCGCCCTCGACGCCCATGGTGTCGAAGAAGACGCTGAACTCCTGCTTGCGCTGGAAGATCAGCAGGTAGAGGCCGAGGCCGATGACACCGATGAGCTCGGCCGCGAGGCCGATGCGAGCCACGCGGGCGAGCCACTTCGTGCCGGTGAAGTTGATGGCGAGGGCGATGAGGAGGAACGCGAGCGTGATCCACAGCGTCGACGCATTCGTGATCTCGATGCCGAACAGGCTCGCCGCGAACCCCGAGCCGAATTCGGCGACCGCGGTGATGGTCACGATCATCGCCCAGATGTAGACCCACGCCGCCATCCAGGCGTAGCGCCGGCCCCAGAGGCGTCGGGCCCAGGGGTAGATGCCGCCGTGGATCGGGTACTGCGAGACGACCTCGCCGAACACGAACGAGACCAGCAACTGGCCGGCGCCGACGATCACGATCCACCAGATCGAGGGCGGGCCGCCGATCGAGAGCGCCACTGCGAAGAGCGAGTAGACGCCGACGAGGGGCGAGAGGTAGGTGAAGCCGAGGGCGAAGTTCGCCCAGAGGCTCATGGATCGATTGAACGTGTCCTCGTAGCCGAGCACGCTCAGGTGTTCGCCGTCGGAGAGGCCCGCTGCGGGCCCGCGATCTTCAGACATCACTGCCTTCCACTGTCATCGCTGCGCCGGCCGCCCCCAACCGGCGACACCACATCGTCGTGGTGTCGCGCCAGCATAGCCAGACATCCGGTCGTAAAGCTATAGTTCCGGATGATTTATTGCGGCGCGGATTCGCGAGTGAGCGGATGCCGCGGCATCCGCTCGGCGTAGCATGGCCGCCATGGGGGAAGTCAGCGACTACATCGCCGGTCTCGAGGAGCCCGAGCGCGACATCATCGAACGCATCAGGGCCAGGGCGGTCTCGCTCGTGCCCGATGCGGTCGAGGGGGTGAGCTACGGCATGCCGGCACTGCGGTATCGCGATTCGCCGCTGCTCAGCATCATGAAGGCGAAGGCCCACATCGGGCTCTATCCGTACAGCCCTCCCGTGATCGAGGCGATCTCGTCGGAGCTCGACGGGTACTCGTGGGCGAAGGGGACGATCCGGTTCACCCCCGAGCATCCGCTGCCCGACTCGCTCGTCGACCGCATCATCCTGCTGCGCCGCGACGAGATCGACGAGAAGAAGAAGCGCTAGCCGTCTCGTTCTCCGCGCGCACTGCGCGATCCGCCCCCGACCCGAGGAACGCCGTTGCCGTCGAAGCTCTTCCGCAATGCCCGCATCCACACGCTGACCGGCGAGAAGAAGCCCGCCGAGGCGCTGCTCGCCGTCGATGGCGAGATCGTGGCGATCGGCGAAGACCCCGAGGTCGGCGCACTCGCCGGCCCGGGCACGATCGAGGTCGATCTCGGCGGTCTCGCGGTCGTGCCGGGGTTCATCGATGCGCACATCCACACCGCACTGCTCGCCGGCGAGCGAGGACAGCTCGATCTGCGGGGCGTCCGAAGCCTCGACGAGGCGCTGGCGGCGATCCGGTCCCATGCGGCGGGCCTGCCGGGGGGTCGCGGCATCTTTTGGGGCAGCTGGGACTCCAACACGTGGGCCGTGCCCGTGCAGCCCGATCGCCACAGCCTCGACCGCATCTGCCCCGACCGACCAGTCGTGCTTCCGAGCATCGACGGGCACACCGTCTGGGCCAACAGCTTCGCCCTCGCCGCAGCCGGGATCACGGCGGCGACGCCCGATCCGGTCGGAGGCGAGATCGTGCGGGATGCGCGGGGCGAGCCCACCGGCATCCTCCGAGAGGAGGCGCAGCGCCCGCTCGATGCCGTGATCGGCGCGCCGTCGGTCGCCGACCTCGTCGAACAGCTCGCGGTCGAGCAGGAGCACCTGCTCGCCGTCGGTCTCACGGGCGTGCACGACATCGACGGCGAAGACGCCCGCGCCGCCTACCTCGAGCTGCATCGGAGCGGTCGCCTGAGGCTCCGCGTCCACAAGGCCATCCCCGCCGTCCACCTCGATGCGGCGATCGCCGAGGGCCGGTACACGGGCCAGGGCGACGACTGGTTCCAGACCGGCCCGGTCAAGCTCTTCTCCGACGGCGCGCTCGGCTCGCACACCTCGCACATGGGCGAGGCGTTCGTCGGGGAGTCCGGCAATCGCGGCATCGAGGTGATCCCGTACGCCCGGCTGCGCGAGCTCGTGCGCACGGCGGCCCGCGCGGGCATCGCGGTCGCCACGCACGCGATCGGCGACGAGGCGAACCATCTCGTGCTGAACGCCTACGCCGAGATCGTCGAGCTCAGTCGCGCCGCAGGCCTCAGGCATCGCATCGAGCACGCCCAGCACATCCGCTGGGACGACCTTCCCCGATTCGCGGAGCTCGGCGTGATCCCGTCCCTGCAACCGACGCACTGCACCTCGGACATCGCGCTCGCGTCGACCCTGCTCGCCGGACGCGACCTCGCGAACTACGCGTGGCGTGCCCTCGCCGATTCCGGTGCGCACGTGGCCTTCGGCTCGGATGCCCCGGTGGAGAGCCCGAATCCGATGCACGCGGTGCACGCCGCCGTCACTCGGGAGAACGCCGCAGGGGAGCCGGCCGGAGGCTGGGAACCCGAGCAGCGAGTGACCGTCGCCGAGGCCCTCGCGGCCCATTCTGCGGGCAGCGCCTACGCCGCCCACCGCGACCACCGGCAGGGAACGCTCGCCGTCGGCAGGCTCGCGGACTTCGTCGCGCTCGAGCGGGACCCGTTCGAGGTGGAGCCGACCGAGCTCCGCGACCTGCAGGTCGCCACCACGGTGGTCGGCGGCGAGGTGCGCTTCCAGCGCTGAGGCTCAGACGACGGATGCCCCGGGGCCAGGGCCCCGGGGCATCCGTTCAGTGCGCGTTCGCGGTGATCAGCCGATGCGGATCATCTTCTTGTTGACGAACTCGTCGGCGCCGAAGCGGCCGAGCTCGCGGCCCGAGCCCGAGCGCTTGACGCCGCCGAAGGGCAGCTCTGCGCCGTCGGCGCCGACCAGGTTCACGAAGACCATGCCGGCCTCGATCTTGTCGGCGACGCGGAGGGCCTGCTCGGAGTCCGTCGTGAAGACGTAGGAGCCGAGGCCGAACGGGGTGTTGTTCGCGAGCTCGACCGCCGCGGCTTCGTCGGCGACCTTGAAGACCTGCGCGACCGGGCCGAAGAACTCCTCGTGGAAGGCGTCGGAGCCGGGCTGCACGTCGGTGAGGATCGTGGCCGAGTAGTAGTTGCCGTCGCGCGCGCCGCCGTGGTGGAGCGTTGCGCCCTGTGCGACGGCCCGCTCGACCTGCTCGGCGAGGCCCTCGGCGGCCTTGGCCGACGACAGCGGGCCGAGTGCGGTGCCGGCCTGGGCGGGGTCGCCCTGCTCGACCTCGCTCATCGCCGCGGTGAACTTCTCGAGGAACGGCTCGTAGAGGTCTTCGACGACGATGAACCGCTTGGCCGCGTTGCAGGCCTGGCCGTTGTTGTCGACGCGGGCGAAGACGGCGGCGCCGACCGTGGCGTCGAGGTCGTCGGTCGAGAGCAGGATGAAGGGGTCGGAGCCGCCGAGCTCGAGCACGACCTTCTTCAGGTGGCGACCGGCGATCTCGGCGACGATCGCGCCGGCCCGCTCGGAACCGGTGAGCGAGATGCCCTGCACACGCGGGTCGGCGATGACGGTCTCGATCTGCTCGTGCGAGGCGTAGATGTTGACGTAGGCGCCGACCGGGAAGCCGGCGTCGAGGAAGATCTGCTCGATCGCGGCGGCCGACTCGGGGCACTGCTCGGCGTGCTTGAGCAGGATCGTGTTGCCGATGATGAGGTTCGGGCCGGCGAAGCGGGCGACCTGGTAGTACGGGAAGTTCCACGGCATGATGCCGAGGAGCGGGCCGAGCGACGAGCGGCGGATGAGGGCCGAACCCTCACCGGCCAGCAGGTCGATCTTCTCGTCGGCGAGCAGCGACTCGGCGTTGTCGGCGTAGTACTCGTAGATCGCGGCCGAGAACTCGACCTCGCCGACGGCCTGCTCGATCGGCTTGCCCATCTCGCGCACGATGATCTCGCCGAGCTCCTGGGCGCGCTCGTTGTGCAGTTCGGCGACGCGACGCACGAGGGCGGCGCGCTCGGCGACCGTGGTGTTCTTCGACCAGGTGCGGTGCGCCTCGGTGGCCGCGGCGATGGCGGCCTGCAGGCCCTCGTCGGTGATGGTGTCGTAGGACTCGACCGTCTCGCCGGTGGCGGGGTTGGTCACGGCATAGGGCATGGGTTTCTCCTTCTCGGGGTGCACACACTGCACACACGCCAGAGCTCGTCTGCCGCCGTGCATACGCTCGACTTCAAAGATATATCAGCGGATGATTCAGATCGACCCGGATGACGCGGGGTCGACGAGTACTCGCAGCGGCGTGCCGGGGCAGGGCTCGCCGGAGCCGGCGAGGTCGGCCAGCTGCCCCACCTGCAGGGACGGCTCGGTCGAGAGCACGACGCGGCCCTCGTCGTTCACGAGGGCGAGCGGTGCGGGCACGTCGAGGAACGCGGCGAGCAGCTCGCGCTCGAGTCGGCGCACCGAGACGTCGGCGCCGATGACGCCGACCATGCGCGAGTCGTCCGCGTGCACCGGCATCGTCATCGTCAGGATGTAGTCGCAGGTGCAGAGGTGGTCGACATAGGGTCCGGTCACGTGCGCGTGCCGGGTCGTCGCGGGGATGCGATACCACTCGAGGGCGCGGAAGTCGCGCAGGTACTCGGTGTACCCGCGGGTCGTGAGGTCCAGGCGCGTCGGCTCGGTCGTCGAGCCGAGCACGGGGTTCGCGTCGAGCGGCCCGAGCCACCACGCGAAGTGCACGTCCCGTCCGCGCACGATCTCGCCGTCGGCGATGAACCCGGCGCCGACGAGCAGCGGTTCCGAGTCGGTGAGGCGGGGGAGCACGAGCTCGGCGACGAGGGCGTCGAGCGCGGCCGGGCGCACTTCGGGCGCGCCGTCGATGAGCTGCTCGACCGGGGTGCGCCATGCGGCGAGCTGGTCGAAGACGCTCGCGAACACCGAGCCGACCGAGGCGGCGACGTCACGCGCTGACCGGCTCATCGAGCGCACCTCCCCGCTCGATCCTGGCCTTCGCCGCGAGGAGCGGCACCGAGAGGCCGCGCACGAGGTCGCCTGCGGACTCGCGGGCCTCCGCCGGGCGGTGCGCCGCGACGGCGCGGACGATGCGGCGGTCGTGCGCCGAGGCATCCGCTCGCTGCCCGTCGTCGTCGAGGCCGAGCAGCAGGAGGGGACCGAACTCGGCCTGCAGCCGGATCTGCTCGCGCACGAGCCGGGCCGACTGGCTGAGCACGGCGACCTCGAGGAAGAAGCCGCCCTGGTTCGTGCGAGCGGATGCCGCGGTGCCGAAGTCGGCCGCGGCGAGCCACGCCGCGAGACGCTCGGCATCGCCGGCGGACGCGCGCTCGGCGGCGCGCTCGGCGATGCCGGCGAGGATCGCACCGAAATACACCGCCATGTCGCTGAGCTCGACCTGGGCGAGGCCGCGCAGGCGCGCGGTGATGAGCGAACGGTGGTCGGCGTCGTCGGCGACGACGAAGCTGCCGCCCTCTCGCCCGCGACGGGTCTCGACGAGCCCGGCCTCGCGCAGGATGCCGAGGCCCTCGCGCACGGTGATGAGCGCGACGCCGAAGCGGCGGGCGAGCTCGGGCTCGCTCGGCAGGCGTTCGCCGGCGCCGAGCACCCCGAGCACGATGCCGTCGGTGAGGCGCTGCGCGACCTGTTCGGCGCGGCCCGTGTCGGCGAGCTGGGCGAACACGGCTTCGCGCGCGCCCGGCCCCACCCTCGATTCCATGCGTTCAGGCTAGTCGAGCGACTCGCCCGGAATCTCACCACGGCTTGTCAGGCGATGCTGCGACGATCCTCGGAACGGCGTCGGCGTCGGTCGGGACGGGGCGAGCGGCACGAAAAGAAGCGATATAGGATGATTGAGCGGCCGCTGGGCCGCCGACATGCGAAGGCGGATGGGATGCGCGAGCGACGGGCCGACGAAGAGCCTGCGGGGGAGTCCGCGGGTGTGCTCGCGGGCGTGCGCGTCGCCGACTTCTCACGCGTGCTCGCCGGCCCGTACGCCACGATGCTGCTCGCCGACTTCGGCGCCGACGTCGTGAAGATCGAGTCACCGGCCGGCGACGACACCCGGCACTGGCGCCCGCCCGTCGACGCGAGCGGCCAGGCCACCTACTTCGGCAGCGTCAACCGCAACAAGCGCTCGGTCGCGCTCGACCTGACGGATGCCGCGGGCCTCGCCGAGGCGCAGCGGCTGGCGGCCACGGCCGACGTCGTCATCGAGAACTTCCGGCCGGGCGTGATGGACCGCTTCGGGCTCTCCTACGACGAGGTGCGAGAGTCGAACCCCGGCGTCGTCTACTGCTCGATCACGGGCTTCGGAGCAGGGGAGGGCGCCGCGCTCGCGGGCTACGACCTGCTCGTGCAGGCCGTCGGCGGGCTCATGTCGATCACCGGTGCGGCCGACGGCGAGCCCGCGAAGGCCGGCGTCGCCCTCGTCGACGTGCTCACCGGGCAGAACGCCGTCGCCGGCATCCTGCTCGCCCTGCGCGATCGCGACCGCACCGGGCTCGGGCAGCGCGTCGAGGTCAACCTCCTGCAGGGACTGCTCTCCGCCCTCACGAACCAGGCGGCCTCCACGCTCGCCACGGGGACGCCGCCGCGGCGGCTCGGCAACGCGCACCCGAGCATCGCGCCCTACGCCGTGTTCCACGCGGCCGATCGCGAGCTCGTGATCGCCGTCGGCAACGACAAGCAGTTCCGGGCGCTCGCCGCGGTGCTCGGCGTTCCCGCGCTGGCCGACGACCCGCGGTTCGCGGGCAACGTCGACCGCGTCGCGCATCGCGTCGAGCTCACGGCGGCGATCGAGGAGCGGCTGGCCGCGGCATCCGCTGGGCACTGGGTCGAGGTGCTGAGCTCGGCCGGCGTGCCGGCCGGTCTCGTGAACGACGTCGCCGAGGCGATCGCCTTCGGCGAGGCGCTCGGCCTCGAGCCCGTCGCCGAGATCGCCGCCGGTGCGTTCACGAGCCGCACGGTCGCGAACCCGATCGGCCTCTCGGCGAGCCCCGCCGCGTACCGCACTCCGCCGCCGACGCTCGACGAGCACGGCGGCGCCGACTGGCACCAGACCCCCGCGAAAGGACCGCACCGATGACCACCGCACCCTCGATCGACGCCGTGTTCGACCTCGACTCCCTGCTCAGCTCCGAGGAGCGCGAGTGGCAGCAGAAGGCCCGCGCCTTCGCGCAGGACCGCCTGCTGCCGGTCATCGAGGAGGATTTCGAGGCCAAGCACTTCCGCCGTGAGTTCGTGAAGGAGCTCGGTGACGCCGGCTTCCTCGGCATGCACCTGCAGGGCTACGGATGCGCCGGGGCGGGCGCCGTCTCGTACGGCCTCGTGTGCCTCGAGCTCGAGGCCGCCGACAGCGGCTGGCGCACCTTCGTCTCGGTGCAGGGCTCGCTCGCGATGAGCGCGATCCACAAGTACGGCTCCGAGGAGCAGAAGCAGCAGTGGCTGCCGGGCATGGCCGCCGGCGACCTCATCGGATGCTTCGCGCTCACCGAGCCGCAGGGCGGCTCGGACCCCGCGGGCATGACGACGACCGCGCGCCGCGACGGCGACGGCTGGGTGCTCGACGGCGCCAAGCGCTGGATCGGCCTCGCCTCGCTCGCCGACGTCGCCGTGGTCTGGGCGAAGGTCGACGACCCCGAGTTCGGCGGCGGCGACGGCGGGCGCGCGGTTCGCGGGTTCCTCGTGCCGACCTCGACGCCGGGCTTCACGGCGACGCCGATCGACGGCAAGCTCTCGATGCGCGCCTCGGTTCAGTGCGACATCGCACTCGACGGCGTGCGCGTCGACGGCGACGCGATCCTGCCGGGCGCGAAGGGGCTCTCCGGCCCGTTCGGCTGCCTGAACGAAGCGCGCTACGGCATCGTGTGGGGCGCGATGGGGGCGGCCCGCTCGTGCCTCGAGGCGGCCATCGAGCGGTCGACCTCCCGCGAGGTGTTCGGCAAGCCGATCGGCGCGAACCAGCTCATCCAGGCGAAGCTCGCCGACATGTTCCTCGAGGTCGAGAAGGGGATCCTCCTCGCCCTGCACCTCGGGAGGCTGAAGGAGCGCGGCACCCTCACGCCCGCGCAGATCTCGGTCGGCAAGCTCAACAGCGTGCGCGAGGCGCTCACGATCGCGCACGAGGCGCGGGCGATCCTCGCCGGAGACGGCATCACCAACGCCTGGCCCGTCATGCGCCACGCGGCGAACCTCGAGTCCGTGCGCACCTACGAGGGCACCGACGAGATCCACCAGTTGATCCTGGGGCGCGAGCTCACCGGGCTGAACGCGTTCTGATCCCGAGAGCAGGAGGACGACATGCCTGAGGTGAAGAGCACAGCGGATGCCGCGGGCATCGCACCGCGCGACGAGCAGCGTCGTGACGATGACGCGGTCGTCGCCGATACCGGGGCCGAAGTCGAGATCGCGGTGCGGTTCGCCGCGGCATCCGGCCTCGACCGGTCGCCCCGCGCCGACCGCGCCCGGTGGCTCACCGCACTCGCCGAGGCGCTCGAAGCGCACCGCGACGAACTCGTCGCGCTCGGCGCGGAGGAGACCCACCTCAGCCCGGGGCGACTCTCGGGCGAGGTGACTCGCACGGCGACCCAGCTGCGCTTCTTCGCAGGTGTCGTTCGCGAGGGGTCGTACCTCGAGGCGACACTCGACGCTCCCGACCCATCGCTCACCCCGCCTCGCCCCGACCTGCGGCGGATGCTGCGCCCGCTCGGAGTCGTCGCAGTCTTCGCCGCCTCGAACTTCCCGTTCGCGTTCTCGGTGCTCGGCAACGACACCGCGTCGGCGCTCGCCGCAGGCTGCCCCGTCGTCGTGAAGGCGCATCCAGGGCATCCACGGCTCTCGCGTCGGGTCGTGCAGATCGCACACGTCGCGCTCGTCGAGGCAGGCGCGCCCACGACGGCGCTCGCCCTCGTCGACGGCTTCGACGCGGGCACCGCGCTCGTGCGGCATCCGCTCGTCTCGGCGGTGGGGTTCACCGGCTCGACCCGCGGCGGGCGCGCGCTCTTCGACCTCGCCTCCGCCCGGCCCGCGCCGATCCCGTTCTACGGCGAGCTCGGCTCGATCAATCCCGTCGTCGTCACGGCGGCCGCCGCTGCCGGGGATGTCGCGGGCATCGCTGCCGGCCTCGCCGGCTCGTTCACCCGCGACGGCGGCCAGTACTGCACGAAGCCCGGGCTCGTCTTCGTGCCCGAGGGGTCGGGGTTCGAGGCCGCGCTCGTCGCCGCACTCGCCGAGGCCCCGTCGCAGACCCTGCTCACCGAGGGCATCGCGAGCGCGTTCGACTCGGGGTCGGCGGCGCTCGCCGCGCGCGACGACGTCGAGCTCGTCATCGCCGGCGACCAGGCGACGGATGCCGCGGCGCCCGTCGTGATCGCGACGACGACGGGCGCGTTCGTCGCCGCCCACGAGACCTTCCTCGAGGAGTGCTTCGGCCCGCTCACGGTGCTCGTGCGCTACGCCGACGAGGCCTCGCTGGGCGGTGCGCTCGCGGTGCTCGACGGCTCGCTCACGGGCACGATCCACCACGCCCCGGGCGAAGACGTCACGGCACTCACCGAGGCCCTCGCCCGGGTCGCGGGCCGCATCGTCTACAACGGCTGGCCGACGGGCGTCGCGATCGCCTGGGCGCAGCACCATGGCGGCGGCTGGCCCGCGACGACCGCATCGGTGCACACCTCCGTCGGCGCCACCGCGATCCGCCGCTGGCTCACGCCCATCGCCTACCAGGACGCACCCGCCGCCGTGCTCCCGCCCGAGCTCGCCGACGGCAACCCGCTCGGCATCCCGCGCCGCGAGGACGGCGTGCTCGTGGCAGGCGCGACCGGATAGCACGACGGAGGGGGCGGCCTGGATCGGCCGCCCCCTCCGTCGTCGCCTTCAGTTGATGCCGGGGATGACGAGCCAGCGGTTCACGAGCACGAGCCAGAGCGCGACGAACACGATCGCGGCGATCGTGACCGCCACGCTGGTGCGGCCGCGCACGATGAGCGCGACGACGAGCACGACGAGTGTCGCGATGCCGAGCACGAGCGATCCGAACGGGATCCCCGGGACGAAGAGCGACAGCACGAACAGTGCGGCGACGACGACCTCGATGATGCCGACGACGGAGCCGCCGCGCCCGCGGAGGCGTCGGATCCCGTCGACGAGGGCGAGTGCGCCGCCGACGAGCGCGATGATGAGGAGCCATGACAGGGTGATCACGGGTGAAGGTTCCTTCCGGTTGGTGCGGGGGTCACCACGGCGACGGAGGGGACTCCATCGCCGCGGCAAGCGTATCCACCGGCGATCCTGCGGCGGAAGGGCTTGCGCGACAGGTCGCCGACACGGTATGCCCCGAACGGAATGTGATCGGATGCCGCGAATCGAGCGGATTCGGAAATGAAACGCGGGGTAACGCCGTTTTCCTCACCGGCGATGCCGTGATGGACTCGTCCGCATGGCGATGGCACCCGTCGCCGCACAGCACTCCCCACGAACGGAGCTCCACATGTCCCGCGCACCCCGCGTTCGCACCCTGCTCGGCCTCGCCGCAGCATCCGTCGCCGTCGTCGCCCTCGCCGCCTGCTCGAGCGGAGCGCCGGCGTCGAGCGAAGCGGCCGGTGACGACGAGTACGGACTGGTGAAGGCCGGAACGCTGACCGTCGCGACCGAGGGCACCTACCCGCCCTTCACGTACCACGAGGGCGGCGCGGGCGACCTCGTCGGCTACGACGTCGAGGTGGCCGAGGCCGTCGCCGACAAGCTCGGCCTCGAGATCCAGTTCGAGGAGACCCAGTGGGACGCGATCTTCGCGGGCCTCGACGCGGGCCGCTTCGACGTGATCGCGAACCAGGTCTCGATCAACCCCGACCGCGAAGAGGACTACCTCTTCTCGACGCCGTACACGGTGTCGCCGAGCGTCGTCGTCGTCAACGAGGGCGACGACTCGATCTCGAGCTTCGAAGACCTCGAGGGCAAGACCACGGCGCAGTCGCTGACGAGCAACTTCTACCAGCTCGCCGTCGACGCGGGCGCGAACGTCGAGGCCGTCGAGGGCTGGGCGCAGGCCGTCGCACTCCTCGAGCAGGGCCGCGTCGACGCGACCGTCAACGACAAGCTCACCTACCTCGACTACCTCAAGCAGACGCCCGATGCGAAGCTCGCCGTCGTGGCTGAGACCGACCCGAGCGAGAGCGCCCTCACCTTCACGAAGGACAAGACGGCGCTCGTGAAGGCCGTCGACGAGGCGCTCGCCGAACTCCGCGACGAGGGCGTGCTCGCCGAGCTCGGTGAGAAGTACTTCGGCGAGGACGTCTCGCAGTAGCGCTCGCCCGCATCACACCGGCGGATGCCGCGTACCGCCCCTGAATCGCACGGGCCGCAGTGCCCGAGTGGAATCATGGGGGACGCGGCATCCGCCGTATTCCGGAAGGCGGTGAGGCGATGACCGAGTGGCAGCTCGCGCTCGACTCGTTCTGGCCATTGCTCTGGGGCGGCATCAGCGGCACCATTCCGCTTGCAGTGGCCTCCTTCGCGCTCGGCCTCGTGCTGGCGCTCGGCGTCGCGCTCATGCGCCTCAGCCGCAATCGGGTGCTGAGCGGCATCGCGAGGTTCTACATCTCGGTGATCCGCGGCACCCCGCTGCTCGTGCAGCTGTTCGTGATCTTCTACGGCATGCCGTCGATCGGCATCACGATCGACCCGTGGCCGAGCGCGATCATCGCGTTCTCGCTCAACGTCGGCGGGTACGCCGCCGAGGTGATCAGGGCGGCCATCCTCTCGGTGCCGAAGGGGCAGTGGGAGGCCGGGTACACGATCGGCATGTCGCCCGGCACGACGCTCACCCGGCTGATCCTGCCGCAGGCTGCCCGCGTCTCGGTGCCGCCGCTGTCGAACACGTTCATCTCGCTGGTGAAGGACACCTCGCTCGCCTCGCTCATCCTCGTGACCGAGATGTTCCGGGTGGCGCAGGAGATCGCGGCGTTCAGCCGCGAGTTCCTGCTCATCTACATCGAGGCGGCGCTCATCTACTGGTTGTTCTGCCTCGTGCTCTCGAGCGGGCAGAACCTGCTCGAGAAGCGATTGGACCGCTATGTCGCCCACTGACCCGCTCGCCCCGGTCGAGCGACCCGACGACAGCGTGCTGCTCTCGGCCCGCGGCATCCGCAAGTCGTTCGGCGACAACGAGGTGCTGCGCTCGATCGACCTCGAGGTGCGGCGCGGCGAGGTCGTCGTGCTCATCGGCCCGAGCGGCTCGGGCAAGACGACCGTGCTGCGCGCGCTCAACGGCCTCGAGACGCCGGGCGCCGGCACGATCGACTTCGCCGGCGGCCCGGTCATCGACTTCGCCGCTCCGGTGCCGAAGGCCCAGCGCTATGCCCTGCGCGACCGCTCGGCGATGGTGTTCCAGCAGCACAACCTCTTCCCGCACATGACGGTGCTGCAGAACGTCGTCGAGGGCCCGGTGCGCGTGCAGAAGGTGCCGAAGGCGCGGGCCGTGGCCGAGGCATCCGCCCTGCTCGATCGCGTCGGCCTCGCGGAGAAGCGCGACGCCTACCCCTTCGAACTCTCGGGCGGGCAGCAGCAGCGCGTCGGCATCGTGCGTGCGCTCGCGCTGAAACCGCAGCTGCTGCTCTTCGACGAGCCGACGAGCGCGCTCGACCCCGAACTCGTGGGCGAGGTGCTGCAGGTCATCAAGGAGCTCGCCGACGAGGGATGGACCATGGTCGTCGTCACCCACGAGCTGAGCTTCGCGCGGCAGGCGGCCGACGAGGTGCTCTTCATGGACGGCGGCGTCGTGGTCGAACGGGGTGCCCCCGGCACGATCTTCACGAACCCGACGCACGAGCGCACCCGGCGGTTCCTCGACCGGATCCTGCGGCCGCTCGAGGACGGCGGTCAGGGCGACGTCAGCCCTTGACCGCGCCCGCCGTCAGGCCCTGCACGATGTAGCGGCTCGCGAACGCGAACAGGAGCATCGTCGGCAGGATCGTCAGCACGGCGGCCGCCGACATCGAGCCCCAATCGATGTTGAAGCTCGTGATGAAGCCGTTGAGCGCGGTCGGGATCGTCTTGTTCTCGTCCTTGTTCATGAGCGTCACCGACAGGAACAGCTCGTTCCAGCAGTTGACGAAGTTGAAGATGAACGCGGCAACGATGCCCGGCTTCATCACCGGGACGATGACCCGGAACAGTGCGCCGATCCGGGAGCATCCGTCGATCATCGCCGCCTCCTCGAGGGCGTCGGGGATGTTCGCGAAGAAGCCGCGCAGCATGATCGTGCAGAACGGGATGCACACCGCCACGTAGACGAGCATCAGGCCGAAGCGATCGTCGACGAGCCCCAGGTCCACCATGAGCAGGTAGAGCGGCCCCAGCGCGATGAACGTGGGGATCATCTGGGTCACGAGGAACGCCATGAGGATCGCGGACTTGCTGCGGAACTCGAACCGGGCCAGCACGTAGGCCGAGAGCAGCGAGATGAGCGTCGCGACGGTCGCCGCCGCGGTCGAGACGACGAGACTGTTGACGACGTAGGTGCCGAAGTCGGCCTTCTCGAACAGCTGCACGTAGTTCTCGAACGAGAACTCGGCCGGCCAGTACTGCAGCGGGTAGCTGAAGATGTCGCCGGGCGCCTTGAACGACGTCACGATGATCCAGTACAGCGGGAAGATCGTGATCACGAGCCAGAGCCCGAGGAAGCCGATGCGTGCGATGCGTGCGGGCGTGGTCTCGGTGACGATCACGACGACACCTCCTTCTTGCCGCGAAGGGCCATCAGGTAGAAGGCCGAGAAGACGAGCAGCAGGCCGACGACGATGAGTCCGAGCGCCGAGGCCACGCCGTAGTCGCCCTTCTGGGTGAACGTGATCATCCACGTGGTGATGATGTGGGTCTGGTTGGCGGGGCCGCCGCCGGTCATCGCCCAGATGATGTCGGGGAAGTTGAAGATCCAGATGACGCGGAGCAGCACGGTCAGGGCGAGTGTCGTCGAGATGTACGGGATCGTGATCTGGAAGAGCGTGCGCACCTTGCCTGCGCCGTCGAGCGCGGCGGCTTCGAAGAGCTCATCCGGAACGGATTGCAGCGCGGCGAGGATCATGATCGCGAAGAACGTCACGCCGTACCAGATGTTCGCGATGATCACCGCGAACATCGCGGTGTCGGGTTGCGCCAGCCACGGAATGCCCTGGTCGATGAGTCCGGTCTTCATCAGGAGGTCGTTGACGACCCCGAACTCTCCGTTGAACATCCAGCGGAAGAGGATGCCGATGAGGAAACCCGAGATCGCCCACGGGAAGAAGATGAGCGCCTGGTAGAGGCCGCGGAAGCGGAACTTCCGGCGCAGCCAGAGCGCGAGCGCGAAGCCGATCACCAGTTGCGGCACGATCGAAGCCACGACCCAGAGTACCGAGTTGCCGAGGATCACGCCGAACGCGGGATCGGCGAAGATCGTGGCGAAGTTCTGGAGCCCGATCCACGAGGTGTCGGTGAGGTTGCTCAGGTTCCAGTGGCGGAACGCCATCTGGCTGCCGGCGAGCATGGGGTAGTAGATGAACACGCCGACGAAGATCGCGGCGGGAAGCATGAACGCGGCGACGACGAGTCCGCGGCGCGTCGTGAAGGCGCGGCGGCGCCGAGGCGCGGGGGCAGGGGTCGCCGGGGCGGGAGCGCCCGCCCGTGTGGGCGGGCGCTCCTCGACGGTCGTCATCTGGGGGGACATCCGTTGTCGTCGGTTCGGCGGCCTACTCGGCGGCCCACTTCTCGGTCCAGTAGGCATCCCAGCTGGCGAGGAGCTCCTCGGTCGTGAGCTGGCCGATGAGCACCTGCTGCAGTTCGGCGTCGGCCTTGTCGGCCCACTCGGTCCACCAGGCGACACCGCGCGGCTGCACGGCGGTGATGTACGTCTCGGGCTGCTCGTTCATGGTGAGGTAGCTCTCCCACGCTCCGGTCTTGTAGAACTCCGCCTCGTCGGCGCCGTTCAGGATCGGGACGAGGCTGTTGCCCTCGGTGAAGCGGATCGAGGCGTCGCCCTCGGAGAGGAACTGGATGAGCTTCGCCGACTCCGCCCGGTGCTCGCTCGCCTCGGCGACGCCCCAGCCCGCGGTGGCGAGCGGCTGGATCGCCGTGCCGCTCGGGCCGACGAGCATGGGGGCGGTCGTCCACTGGTCGGCGGTGATGGACGTCGACTGCTCGACCGCCGCGATGACCTCGGGATCCTGCAGCAGGAACGCGGTCGAGCCGTTCGAGAAGCCCTCCACCATCTCGGGGTAGCCCCATGCCACCGACGACGGCGGCGATGCCTGCTCGAACAGGTCGATGTAGAGCTCCATCGCGTCGAGCGCCTCTGGAGCCGCGAACATCGAGTCGCCGTTCTGCAACCGGTACGCGTTCTCGAGGTCGAGGTCGTCGGCGACGTAGGCCTCGATCACGAGGGCGGCGTTCGAGTAGCCGTTCTTGCCGCCGCGGAACGCGTACCCGTAGGTGTTCGCCTCGGGGTCCTGGATCGCCGACGCCTGCTCGAGCAGGTCCTCCCAGCTCACCGGTGCGCCGTCGAACCCGGCCTCCTCCACCAGATCGGTGCGGTAGAAGAGGCTGATGCCGTAGAAGCCGTACGGGATGAAGTAGGTCTTGCCACCGGCCGTGGCGACGTTCTTCGCGTTGTCGGTCAGGGCGTCCCAGCCCTTCCAGCCCTCGAACTCGGGACCCATGTCGGCGAGCCATCCGTTCGTCGAGAACGGACCGACGGTGAGGTCGCGCACTTCGAGGACGTCGACGCCCGTGCCCGACTGGAGCATCTGCTGGATCTTCTGGTCGGCCTGATCGGTGGGCGGTGAGACCAACTCCACCTCGATGCCGGGGTTCTCCTGCTCGAACTCGTCGATGAGCGTCTCGAGCAGTTCGGTGCGTGCCGGGTTGGTCAAGCTCTCGACCATCTGCAGCGTGACCGTGCCGTCGTCAGCGGCGCCGGAGCATCCGCTGAAGGCGAGGGTTGCCGCCAAGCCGATGCCGAGCCCGGTCAGGACCTTTCCGTTGGCCATTCGTCTCCTCATTTCTGGTGGGTGCAGTTCTTCTTCGGGGGTGGAGTGTTCGGTTCAGCGAGGCGCAGCAACGGCGAGTTCGCAGAGCGTCGGGACCAAGCGGTCGACGAACGCCTCGAAGTCGCGCGCCGTGTTGTAGGCGTGAGTGGAGAGGCGGTAGTAGCCGATGCCGTTGAAGCTCGTGAAGGCCGCTTCGACGCCGAACTCCCGCACCACCCGGTCGCGCAGCGCATCCGCCTCGGGGTGGGTCGTGGCGAGTCCGGCAGGCAGGCGCACGAGGCGCAGGGCGTTCACGGGCGCGCCGACGTCGACGCGGTGGTCCTCACCCGTGCGTTCGGCGAACGCGTCGGCGATCAGCGTTTCGGCGTAGTCGGCGAGTTCGGTCATGTACGCGCGCACGGCCGGCCATCCCCAGTGCTCGTCGATGAACGCGTACGAGGCGGGTGCGGTGAGGTAGCTCGTCTGGTCGAGTGTGCCCTGGGTGTCGAATCGCTCGGGGAAGGGGTGCGGGGCGCCCCACGAGTCGATCAGGGGGAACAGCTCGTGCCGTAGCTCCCCGGGGGCGACGAGCACGGCGGCTCCCCGGGGCGCGCACGCGAACTTGTGGAGGTTCCCGATCCAGACGTCGCAGTCGAGGCCGTCGAGCGGGGCGTCGTAGAGCCCGGGCACGTGGGCGCCGTCGACGAGCGTGGTGATCCCTCGCCGGCGAGCGGATGCCGCGACCTCGCGCACCGGCAGGAATCGCGCGGTCGCCGAGGTGATGTGGTCGATGACGATCAGTCGGGTCGCGTCGGTGCAGGCGGCCATGATGCGCTCGTGCGCCTCGGCGGGGGACGCGTCGAGCGGCACGTGTGCCGTCACGACCCGGCCGCCCCAGCGCCGAGCGGCACGTTCGGCACCCATCGTGACCGCGCCGTACCCGTGGTCGGTGACGACGATCTCGGCGCCGGACTCCGCGGTGAGGCTGTTGTAGACCACGCTCGCGCCGCCGCTCGCGTTCGGCACGAGAGCCGTGTGCTCCGGGGCGGTACCGACGATCCCGGCGATCGCGCGGCGGGCGTCGCCGATGCGTGCGGGCAGCGTCGAGAACCAGTCGACCGGCCCGGCGTCCATGACGGCCCTGAGGCGGTTCTGCTCCTCCTGCACGCGCCGCGGCACGGCGCCGAACGACCCGTGATTCGTGTGCAGCGCGGAGTCGCTGAGAGTCCAGCCGGTCGAGGCGGGCGAGCCGTCGGCGAAGGCGAGGGCGGTGGGCGCTGCGGTGGTCACTGGTGCGGTCGTCCTTGTCGTCATCAGGTGTGAGGTCGGACGCTTCGCGTGAAGACATTAGATGACTCTGTGTACTTCGATGTTCGAGAGCCGACAACGGCGACTATAACCACAAAGTCATAAGATGACTAGTGCCAAAGGCCTGCCCTCTAAGCTGATCAGCACGGCCCGACGCCGACCAGGAGACGAACAGCATGAGCGCGATCGACGACGCCTTCCACGGACTGCGGCACATCATCGCGTCGGGCGAACTCGCGCCCGGCCAGCGATTCCCGCCCGAAGCCGAGCTCTGCGAGCGGCTGGGCGTCTCGCGAGGGTCGCTCCGGGAAGCGGTGCGCATGCTCGACGCGCTCGGTGTGATCGAATCGCGCCATGGATCGGGAACCTACGTCTCCGCACTCGAACCCGCGAACATCATCGGCGCGCTGAGCCTCACCGTGGAACTCATGCCGTTCGACGCGTTCATCGAGCTCTACGAGGTGCGCCGGGTCCTCGAGTCCCATGCCGCCGCCCAAGCCGCAGCACGCATGACGGATGCCGGTGCGACGGAGCTCCGCGACATCCTCGACGAGCTCGAGGCACGCGAAGGGGAGCAGGGCACCGAGCTCGACGCGCTCTTCCACGAGACGATCGCGAAGCTCGCGGGCAATGCGGCCCTCGTCGAGCTCCTTCGCACGTTCCGGTCGCGCTCCCGCGCCTACCAGGTCTTCGATCTCCCCTCCGGGCCCGACATGAAACAGGTCAGCGATCGCGGCCACCGCGAGATCCTCAGCGCGCTCGTGAACCGCGACCCGGCGTCTGCGGAGGCCGCCGCCGCGGCGCACGTCGCGCAGACCGAGCAGTGGCTTCGCACGCACCGTCCGGCGCCGGTCGCACGAACCATGCCCGCTGCGAGCTGACGGCGCCGAGGCCGTCTCGTCGGCGAGCGCACCGGCGCGCTCCGGGTTGACCGGGTTCGCCGAGGCGAGACGGCTAGCGTTGGAGCATGGCCCGCTCGCGACGCTCCAGCGCTGACGAGGCGCAGCGGGTGCAGCGGGCCAGGCGGTGGCTCGGCGTCTTCCGGCTCACGATCGCGGCGCTCGAGGTCGTGGCGCTCATCGGCAACTTCCAGTACGTGCTCGGGTTCCGGCTCTTCGCGACCGCGAACTTCTTCAGCTACTTCACCGTGCAGTCGGCCTTCGCCGCGGTCGTGACCCTCGCGATCGGTGCCGCCTTCGCCCTGCTCACCCCGCGCGACCCCGAGTGGCTCGGCATCCTCCGCACGATGGTCACGGTCTACGTGCTGGTCTCGGGCATCGTGTTCGCCGTCATCGTCGCCCAGGCCTCGACCCGCGACTACCGCATGGAGGTGCCGTGGTCGGACACCGTGCTGCACTTCATCGTGCCGGCGCTCGCCCTCGTCGCGTGGACGACGGACGCGATCATGGCCGTGAACCCGCGCGTGCCGTGGTCGACGGTCGGCTGGGTGCTCGTCTTCCCGTCGATCTGGCTCGTCTACACGCTGTTCCGCGGGGCTGACGTCGGGTGGTACCCGTACTTCTTCCTCGACGAGGCGCAGGTCGGCGGGCCGGCGGGCGTCGCGCTCTACTGCCTGCTCGTGCTCGTGATCTTCGTCTCGCTCACGGCGGGCCTCGTCGCGGTCAACCGGTGGTTGTGGCGAAGGGCGCGAGCGCCTCGAGCACCTCGGCCTGGAACGACGGATCGTCGAGCGTCTCGAGTCGGGTCGCCTGTACCGCAGCGATGAGACCGAGCAGGATCGGCTCGCCGCTCGCGAGGCCGACGTCGATCCACGTGGCGACCGGGGAGAGCTCGCCGACGACGGTGAGCACGTTCGGGGTCGTGAGTCCGGGGGAGTCGGCATCGTCGTCGCCGGGGGCATCGTCGTCCGGGGCATCGGGCGGCACCGCGACATCCGCTCGCCAGAACGCCTCGTCGAAGCGCAGCCAGACCGTGTCGACCACGCCCATGCCGAGCAGCGAGATCGCCCGCTGGTGCATGAGCGGCAGCGTCGGGCTGAACTCCACCGTGTCGGTCTTCAGTACCCCGAGCGGGATGGTGACGACGGCGCGGTCGGCCGTGAGCGACTCCCCGGAGTCGAGGCGGAGGCTGACCCGTCGATCGGTGTAGGCGATGCTCGTGACGACGCTCGACACGGCGATCTCGAGCGGCCCGGCGAGGGCGTCGACGAGGTCGGAGAGGCGGCCGGTCACCAGGTCGCCGAGCTGGTCGATGCGGTCCGCGTCGTACTGGGTGGCGGAGATCGCCGAGGTGATGGCGCCGGTCGACGGTGCGACTCCGCTGTTGATCGTGTGCGCGAGCCAGTCGGCGGGGCTCACTCCGGCGTCATCGGGCACCGCCGAGAGCGGCGTCGCGCCCGAGCCGGTCAGCGCCGTCGCGAGCGACACGTCGTGGGGCTGGGTCGCCGCCCACTCCTGGGCGGTCGCGACGGCGTCGGGCCCCGTCGGCGGAATCGGCACCCGGAGTCCGGTCGTCGTCGTGGCCGAGACCTCTGCCGTGAACGGCACGGTGTCGACGGATGCCTCGTGCAGCATGTCGAGCAGTGCGTCGTCGTCGCCGGTGAACACGCCGCCGAGTTCGACGGTTGTGTCGAAGCCCGGGGCGTCCGTGCTGTGGATGCGCCCGCCCAAGCGGTCGCGCGCCTCGAGCACGACGACCTCGAAGCCCGCGTCGACGAGCTCGCGTGCCGCCGTGAGCCCGGCGAGGCCGGCCCCGATGACGGCCACGCGCTCGCCGGCGGTGCCGAGCCTCGCGAGGTCGGCGGCGGCGCGGATGCCGGAGGCGCGGGCGCCCTCGAGCGTGCCGGGTCGGTCGGGGTCGGTCGCCTCGCCGGCGAACACGAGTCGCCCCTCGACCGGCTCGGCGAGGGCTCGGCGGAGCTGAGGGGTGCTGCCGACCGAGTCGAAGCTGAACGCCCCGCGCGAGAACGGGTCGACGCCCCAGCGCGAGCGCCGCATCGCCGTCGGCACGGGCACGCCGTTCGTCGGTGCGGGCGGCGCGGTCGTCGGAGGCGCCGTCGAGGGCAGCGGGCTCGGGCTCGGCTCGGGCCAGGTGCAGCTCGCGAGCGCGAGGGTCGCGAACCCCGAGAGCGAGGCGGCGATGAAGGTCCGCCGGCCGATGCCGCCGGGCGTCGCCCGTGAGTCCATGGGATTCAGGCTAGTCGACGGCCCCGCGCCGGTCGGCAGCCCCGCAACGACGAAATGCAGGGGATCCCGCGACCGGGCTCGAGAGCCCCATGTCCGCGGAATCCCCTGCATCAGGCAGGGCGCGTCAGCGAGAACGCGTCAGTGAGCGCGTCAGACGACGTAGCCGTCGGCGATCGTCAGCGCCTCGTCGATGATGTCGAGCCCGCGCACGAGCTCTTCCTCGGTGATGACGAGCGGCGGTGCGACGTGCATCCGGTTGAAGTGGATGAACGGCCACAGGCCGGCCTGCTTGCAGGCGGCGGCGACGGCCGCCATCGGCGCGGCATCCGCTCCGCCTGCGTTGAACGGAACGAGCGGTTCGTGCGTCGCAGGGTCGCGCACGAGTTCGATCGCCCAGAACAGTCCTGCACCGCGGATCTCGCCGACCGACGGGTGCTTCACCGCGATCTCGCGGAGTCGCGGCTCGACCACTCGCGACCCGAGGTCGCGCACGCGCTCGAGGATGCCGTCGCGCTCGAAGACCTCGAACGTCGCGACACCGGCGGCGCACGCGAGCGGGTGGCCCGAGTACGTGAGACCGCCCTGGAACGAGACCGTGTCGAAGTGCGCGGCGATCCGCTGCGAGATCACCACCCCGCCGAGCGGCACGTAGCCCGAGTTCACGCCCTTCGCGAAGGTGATGAGGTCGGGCACGACGTCGAACGCGTTCACCGCGAACCACTCGCCGATTCGGCCGAAGCCGACCATGACCTCGTCGGCGATGTAGACGATGCCGTACTTGTCGCACAGCGCGCGAACGCCCTGCAGGTAGCCGGGCGGCGGCACGAGCACGCCGTTCGTGCCGACGATCGTCTCGATGATGATGGCGGCGATCGTGTTCGCGCCCTCGAGCACGATGAGCTGCTCGAGGTGGGCGAGCGCGCGCTCGGCCTCCTGCTCGGGAGTCTCCGAGTGGAACGGCGAACGGTACGCGTACGGGCCCATGAAGTGCGCGACCGAACCGTCGGACGGCTCGTTCGCCCAGCGGCGCGGGTCGCCCGTGAGCGAGATCGCGGTCGCGGTGCCGCCGTGGTAGCTGCGGTACATCGAGAGCACCTTGCGGCGACCCGTGACGGCGCGCGCCATGCGCACGGCGTACTCGTTGGCGTCGGCGCCGCCGTTGGTGAAGAACACCTTGTCGAGGTCGCCCGGGGCGACCTCGGCGATGCGACGCGCGAGTTCGCTGCGGACATCCGATGCCATCGACGGCTGGATGGTCGCGAGACGACCCGCCTGCTGCTGGATCGCGGCGACGAGGTCGGGGTGCTGGTGCCCGAGGTTCAGGTTCACGAGCTGCGACGAGAAGTCGAGGTACGCGTTGCCCTGGTAGTCCCAGAACGTCGAGCCCTCGCCCGCGGCGATGGGAAGCGGGTCGATGAGCGCCTGCGCGCTCCACGAGTGGAACACGTGCGCGCGGTCCTCCGCGCGCACCTGCGCCTCGGCGGCGGCGTCGGGCAACGGGTGCACGGTGCCGAACCGGTCGGTGTAGACGGCTTCGGTCTCGGTGGTGATGGTGTCGGTCATGGCGTGGCTCCGATCAGTGGTTCTGGGGGAAGCCCAGGTTGATGCCGCCGTGCGTCGAGTCGTTGCGCGTGGCCGGGTCGATCCAGCGGCTGGTCACGGCCTTCTCGCGGGTGAAGAAGTCGAAGCCGTGGGTGCCGTAGGCCTTCGCGTCACCGAACAGCGACTGCTTCCAGCCGCCGAACGAGTGGTAGGCGACGGGCACCGGGATCGGCACGTTGATGCCGATCATGCCGACCTGCACCTCGTTCTGGAAGCGGCGTGCTGCGCCGCCGTCGTTGGTGAAGATGGCGGTGCCGTTGCCGAACTGGCCCGAGTTGATCAGGTCGAGGCCCTCGTCGTAGCTCGCCACGCGAACGATCGAGAGCACCGGGCCGAAGATCTCCTCGGTGTAGGCGCGAGAGGTGGTGGGCACGTTGTCGATCAGGGTCGGGCCGAAGAAGAAGCCGTCCTCGTGGCCGTCGACGGTGAACCCGCGGCCGTCGACCACGATCGTCGCCCCGTCGCTCTCGGCGATGTCGACGTAGGAGGAGACCTTGTCGCGGTGCACGTCGGTGATGAGCGGCCCCATGTCGGGCTCGACGCCCTCGACGCCTGCGCCGTTGCCGATCTTCAGCTTCGCGATGCGCTCGCTGATCTTGGTGATCAGCTCGTCGGCGACGGGCTCGACGGCCAGCACGACCGAGATCGCCATGCAGCGCTCGCCGGCGGCGCCGTACCCGGCGTTCACCGCCTGGTCGGCGACGAGGTCGAGGTCGGCGTCGGGCAGCACGAGCATGTGGTTCTTGGCGCCGCCGAGCGCCTGGACGCGCTTGCCGTGCTTCGACGCGGTCTCGTAGATGTACTGGGCGATCGGCGTCGAGCCGACGAACGAGATCGACTGCACGACGGGCGAGGTGAGGAGGCCGTCGACGGCGAGCTTGTCGCCCTGCAGCACGGTGAACACGCCGTCGGGAAGACCGGCCTCGGTCCAGAGCTGTGCCATCCAGAGCGCGGCCGACGGGTCCTTCTCGCTGGGCTTCAGGATGACGGCGTTGCCCGCGGCGATCGCGATGGGGAAGAACCACATGGGAACCATGGCCGGGAAGTTGAACGGGCTGATGATGCCGACCACGCCGAGCGCCTGCTTCAGCGAGTAGACGTCGATGCCGGTCGAGACGTTCTCGGAGAAGGCGCCCTTGATCAGGTTGGGGAACCCGGTGGCGAGTTCGACGACCTCCTGGCCGCGCAGGATCTCGCCCATCGCGTCGGAGAGGACCTTGCCGTGCTCGGCGGTGATGATGGCCGCGAGCTCGCCCTTGCGCGAGTTCAGCAGCTCGCGGAACGAGAACAGCACGTTCTGCCGCTTCGCGATCGAGTAGCCGCTCCACACCTCGAACCCGGCCTGCGCCGACGCGATCGCCGCGTCGATCTCGGCCTGGTCGGCCAGTGCGACCTCCGCCTGCACGGCACCCGTCGCCGGGTTGTACACCGGGGCGGTGCGGCCCGAGGTCGAGGCGCGCAGTGCGCCGTCGACCCAGTGTCCGATCACTGGCACCTCAGGGGCCGATGCGGGCGAGGAAGCGGTCTCGGTGATGCTCATTGGCAGTTCCTTCACTGATGTGCGGCGGTCGTCGGGCCGGCATCGGACAGAATGGCCGACGTCGACTAGGCTTCGTAATCTCAGTGTGACAGAGGAAGAAAGGCGACTCCGGTGGCAGATCGTCGCGAAGATGAGGCGATTCAGACGAACCGTCCGGTGCTCGAGCCGGCCGATGACGGGCTCCCGACCGTGCGCGAGATCCTCACGATCCCCGCGGTCGCGCAGGGCATCCCCGAGGTGCTCTCGGGCGGTGAGGCGCTCGACGCGCACGTGCGCTGGGCGCACGTCTCCGACAGCGCGGGAGTCGCGCGGCTGTTGAACGGCGGCGAGCTGCTGCTCACCACGGGATCGGGCTGGCCGACCGAGCCGGCTGAGCTCGCCGCGTTCATCGGCGGCCTCGTCGACGTGGGCGTCGCGGGCCTCGTGCTCGAACTCGGCGTGCACTACCGCTACGTGCCGGCCGTCGTCGAGTCGGCGGCACGCGAGCACGGTCTCGCCCTCGTCGCCCTGCACCGCGAGGTCAAGTTCGTCGCGCTGACCGAGGCGGTGCACAGCCGCATCATCTCGGTGCAGACGGCGGCCCTTCGCGCTCGCGACGAGGTGCGCGAGCGCTTCACCGCCCTCGCGCTGCGCGGTTCGCCGCCCGACTTCATCGTGCAGCAGCTCGCCCAGACGCTCGGCGCCGCGGTGGTGCTCGAGAACCTCGCCCACGAGGTCGTGGCCGCCGAGGTGCCGCTCGCCGCCGAGGTCGAGCTCTTCACCCGTTGGGAGAGCCGGTCGAGGGCTGCGCATCGACGGCACGACGAGCAGCGTCGCCTCGGCAACGGTGTCGCGGCCGACGAGTGGCTGATCGTGCCGGTCGAGGCGCGGGGCATCCGCTGGGGCCACCTCATCGCCCTGCCGGGGCCGGCGCATCCTGCGGGACGCACGAGCGTGCTCGAGCAGGGCGCGATCGCACTCGCCCTCGGCCGACTCGCCGACGGTGCGGCCGACGAGTGGGTGCGCATCGGGCGCCAGCGCCTCGTCGACGGACTGCTCGACGGCAGGTTCGCAGGTCTGCCTGCGGCCTCGGCGCGCATCGAGGCCGCGGGCCTGCCGCTCGAGGGCGCGCGCCTCTTCGGCGTCGTGGTCACCGGCGGCGCGGTCGCGGCGACGGCGGATGCCGCGGCGCGCGAGCTCGGCGGGCGGGCGCTCGCCGGGGCGGCCCCCGAGAGCGCCGGTGCGCCGACGGCCACGATCGTCGTGCTCTCGCTGCCGGCCTCGCGCACGCTCGACGACGCATCGCTGAACACCTTCGCCGCAGCGCTCGCCGCGGGCGACTCGGCGATGCTCGACCGGCTCGTGCTCTCGATCGGCTCCGAGGCGAGCGATCTCGACGCCCTGCTCGGGTCGGTGCAGGAGGCGATCGACCTGGCCAGGGGGCCGGCCCGCCGCTCGGCTCGCGGCCCGGTGCTGCGGCGGTCCGATGACCGGCCGTTGATGCGGCTCGTGACCGCGCTCCGCGACGACCACCGGCTGCTCGAGCACGGCGAGCGCATGCTCGAACCGCTCATCGACTACGACCTGGCTCGCAAAGGAGATCTGCTCGACGTGCTCGGCGCGGTGCTCGCGCATCCGGGCAACCGCACGGCCGCGGCATCCGCTTCGCACCTGTCGCGTTCGGTGTTCTATCAGCGGCTCGCGCTCATCGGAGATCTGCTGGGCGTCGACCTCGATGACGGCGAGACCCTGACGGCGCTGCACCTCGCGCTGCTCGTGCGGCGGAGTGTCGTGCGCTGAGCCCGCCTTCGCCGGTAGTGTTGCGCCACTGCCGACGTTCGGCCGTTCGGCCGCCGGCCGATCGGGTCGGCTTCTCACACGAGGAGTGGAATTGAACATCGTGCGCAGTGCAGTGCTGGTGATCATCGTCGGGGGCCTCGTGGCGCTCTCGGGATGCAGCCCGTCGTCGGAGGCCGCGTCGCCCGTGTCGCCGTCGCCGGCCCCGTCGGCCGAGGCTCCGGCATCGGAGGAGCCGGTCGCCACCCCGAGCGCCGCACCGCTGGATCCCGGGGACATGTCGACGTGGGTCGCGGGTTCGGCCGGCATCGGTGCGATCGAGCGGGGCGCGAGCTGGGGAGCCGTCGAAGCACAGCTCGCGGGGATGGCCGTCGAGACCATGTGCTCGGGCGCCGTGTACTTCACCGCCGATGCCTCGGCCACGGTCTACGTCGGCCTGGAGCAGGACGGCGACACGATCCGCCAGGTCTGGGCGGCGGGTGACGCGACCGATGCGAAGTCGCCGGCCACGGCGGCGGGAATCAGCCTCGGAGCGACGCTCGCCGATCTGCAGGCCGCGTACCCGGGCATCGTCGAGTCCGTGATCCCGTATCCGTCCGACACGACCGCGTACGCCGTCGCCGATGCCGACGGGTCGTGGCTCGTGTTCAGCCTGCGCGACGACGTGGTGACGCAGATCGGGGCGACTGCGAGCCAGTTCCCCCCGAAGGAGCTCTGCGGCTGACCTCGCCTGGAGGAGGCGGCCTGGATCGTCGTCGCGTACCGGAATCTCTTCTACTTGCTATTGACAAGTGCACTTGCAAAGAGCAAGCTAGACGCGAATCATCCGGTAGTCACTGACGATCCCTTGGAGGCGATCATGACCGCGACCAGTATTTTCGTGAACCTGCCCACCACCGACCTCGAGCGCTCGAAGAGCTTCTACGAGGCCCTGGGCTTCAGCATCAACCCGCTCTTCACCGATGAGAACGCGGCGTGCGTCGTGCTCGACGAGAACATCTACTTCATGGTGCTCACTCGCGACTACCTCGCCACGTTCACCGACAAGCAGATCATCGACACGAAGACGCACGCCCAGACGAGCATCTCGTTCACCCGCGACTCGCGCGACGAGGTCGACGCGGTGCTCGTCAAGGGACTCGCCGCCGGTGGCAGCGAGCCGCGCGAGGCGCAGGACTACGGCTTCATGTACTCGCGCGACCTCGAAGACCCCGACGGCAACATCCTCGGGTTCCTCTTCATGGAGCCGACGGCGGCCGAGCAGGGCCCCGACGCCTACATGGCCGGGCAGGGCGCCGCTGCCCCGTCGGCCACGGCCTGACGCGCACCGCATGGCGACACGAGGCGCGCGCGGCTTCGGCCAGTACGGGGGAGTGGCCCGAGCGCTCGAGCGGGTCGGGGACCGATGGGCACTGCTCATCGTCCGCGACCTGCTCGTCGGCCCGCGCCGGTACGGCGACCTGAAGGCGGGGCTCCCGCGCATCCCGACCAACATCCTGAGCGACCGGCTCAAGGAGTTGCAGGACTCGGGCGTCGTGCGCCGCGTGCCGACGGTGCGCGGCGGCTACGAGCTCACGCCGCTCGGCCGCGGGCTCGAACCCGTCGTCATCGCGCTCGAGCGGTGGGGCTGGTCGGTGCTCGGCGAGCCAGCAGAAGGCGAAACGGTCACCCACGACGCGCTCGCCGTCGCGCTCCGCGCCGCATTCCGAGCGGATGCCGCGGCCTCGCTGCCGCCTACCGAGTACGTGCTGCATGTCGCGGATGTCTCGGTGTCGGCGATCGTCGTCGGCGGCACGCTCGATGTCGTGCCGGTCGGCGCCGGGGCGCTTCCGCAGCCGCAGCGGCGCTCGGTGTTCGAGCCGGTGCCGTCGGCCGTGCTCGAACTGCAGTTCGACCCGGTGGCGCTCCGCGGGGTGCTGGCCGGCGACTCGGCCGGTGCGACGGTGCTCGCGGGCGGCGACGAGCTGGTCGAGCGGTTCGGGCTGACCTTCCGCATCGAGCCGGTGGGGCCGCCGACCGAGGTCGTCGCCGCGGCGGCGTAGTGCGCCCTGCACCCGGTGAACCCGTCGAGAGCATCGACTCCGGGATACGACGATCGGGTGCGGCGTCACGCGCCGCACCCGATCGGGGCTCAGTCGGAGGACTACTTCGCGACGAACGAGAGGCGGCGGTTGGCGAACTCGCCGATGCCGACCGGGCCCATCTCGCGCCCGAAGCCGGAGCGCTTCACACCGCCGAAGGGCAGCTCGGCGGCCTCGGCCGCGATGGTGTTCACGTGCGTCATGCCGACCTCGAGTCGCGATGCGACCCGGGCAGCGCGTGCCTCGTCGGTCGAGAACACGGAGCCGCCGAGTCCGAGGTCGCAGTCGTTGGCGAGCTCGAGCGCCTCTTCGTCGCTGTGCACCCGGTAGACGGTCGCGACCGGCCCGAAGATCTCCTCGCGGTAGGACTCGGAGTCGCGGGGCACGCCCGTCAGCACGGCGGGCGAGTAGTACGCGCCGGGTCCGTCGGACAGCACGCCGCCGGCCTCGAGGGTCGCACCCGCGGCGACGGCCTTCTGCACCTGGGCGTTCACGGTCTCGGCCGCGACGCGGGTCGACATCGGCGCGTACTGCCCCTCGCCGAGGTCCAGCTGGTCGCCGGGCTCGAGCCCGTCGGCGAGACGGCGGAGCTCCGCGACGAATTCGTCGTAGATGTCGTCCATCACGATCATCCGCTTGTTCGAGTTGCACACCTGGCCGCCGTTGTAGACGCGGAAGTCCCAGGCCGCCTTCGCGACACCCGCCACGTCGTCGGCGTCGAGCACGACCATCGGGTCGATGCCGCCGAGTTCGAGCACGCACTTCTTGAGGTGCTGGCCGGCCTGCGCGCCGATGATGGCGCCCGCCCGCTCGGAGCCCGTGAGCGAGACGCCCTGGACCCGGGGGTCGGCGATCATCGTCGCGATCTGGTCGTGCGAGGCGAACACGTTCTGGTACCCGCCGACCGGGACCCCGGCCTCCTCCATGATCTCCTGGATCGTCAGGGCGGAGCGCGCGCAGATGTCGGCGTGCTTCAGGATGATCGTGTTGCCGAGCACGAGGTTCGGCGCCGCGAAACGGGCGACCTGGTAGTAGGGGAAGTTCCACGGCATCACGCCGAGCAGCGCACCCACGGGCAGTTGCTCGATGATCGCCTTGCCGGGGATCGTGCTCGGGATCTCCTGGTCGGTGATCAGGCCCGGCCCGTACACGGCGTAGTAGTCGATGATCGCGGTCGCGAACTCGACCTCGTCGATCGACTCGGCCAGCGACTTGCCCATCTCGAGGGCGATGAGCCGGGCGAGCTCCTCCTTGCGCTCCTCGAACAGCTCGGCCACGCGCTTCACCGCTGCGGCGCGCTCCTGAACGCTGCGCTCGCGCCACTCGCGGTACGCGCCGTCGGCGGCCGCGAGGGTCTGCTCGATCTGCTCGTCGGTCGCCGACTCGAAGGTCTCGACGATCTCGCCGGTCGCGGGGTTCTGTACTCGGTACTTCGCCATTCTGTGATCCTCCTCGGTCGCGCCTCAGCGCGAGATGAACACCTTGCGGAGCGTCTCGCGCACCGTCCAGATCGTCTTCATGCCGGCCTCCAGTCGAACGACCGCGCCCGGGGCGAGGATGATCGGGTCGGCGATGGGATGTTCGAACTCGACCGTCGCGGCGCCCGCGAGCACGACGAAGACCTCGTCGACCTCGACGTCGCGCATCGCGCCGGGCGTCATCTCCCAGACGCCGATCTCGCCGGCCTCCGACGAGTCGAGTGCCTGGTAGCCGGTGGCGGGCGCGCCCGCGACGACCTGGTCGGCCGGCACCGGCTCGTGCTCGAGCACGAGCCCCGGGGCATCCGTCAGCGCGCCGGCGATGAGGCGGAGGTCGTCGCTCATGAGTCGAACCCCAATCCGAGTGCGTCGAGGGTCTTCAGCAGGACGTTGCGCTTGCCCCGGTTGTGGTCGGCGCGGTTCAGCGACCAGCGGGTCGCGTTGATGCCCATCGACGCGGCGGGCTCGGGAGGGAAGGGCAAGGGGCGCTTCCGCACCATCTCGAGCTGCGTGCGCTCGTTGTCGCGGCCCTCGAGCAGGTCGAGCATGACCTCGGCCGCGAACCGGGTCGAGCCGACGCCGAGGCCCGTGAAGCCGGCGGCGTAGGCGACGCGGTTGTCGCGCGCGGTGCCGAAGAACGCCGTGAACTGGGTGCTCGTGTCGATCGCGCCCGCCCACTGATGGCTGAACTGGAGGCCCTCGAGCTGCGGGAACGTGGTGAAGAAGTGGCTCGCGAGCTTCTGCCAGCTCTCGGGACGGTTCTCGTACTCCGAGCGCACCTTGCGGCCGTAGTTGTAGATCGCGTCGTAGCCGCCGAAGAGGATGCGGTTGTCCTTCGACAGGCGATAGTAGTGGAACTGGTTGGCCATGTCGCCGATGCCCTGGCGGTCGTTCCACCCGATGTCGGCGAGCTGCTGCTGCGACAGGGGCTCGGTCATGAGCACGTAGTCGTAGACCGGCACGGTCATGAGGCGGTTGCGCTTCAGAAGCGACGGGAACACGTTGGTCGCGAGCACGGCGTGCGCGGCGTCGACACGACCCTCGTCGGTGATGACCGACACCGCGCCGGTCGAGCCGGGGGTGTCGAGGCGCTTGACGGGGGAGTGCTCGAAGATCTCGACGCCGAGCTCTTCGGCGACGCGGGCGAGCTCGGAGACGAGCCGTGCGGGGTGCACCATGGCGTTCGTGCGCTGCTCCCAGACGCCTGCCAGGTAGGTCGGCGATGCGACCGAGGCCCGCACGGCCTCCTGGTCGAGGAAGACGACGCCCTCTTCGCCGTGTTCGACGGCTTCGGCGTGCCAGTCGCGCAGCCACTCGACCTGGTGCTCCTCGATCGCCGGCGCGAGCATGCCCGTGCGCTCGAAGTGGAAGTCCATGCCGTACTCGGCCTCTGCGGCCTCGATCGCGTCGAGGTTCTGCATGCCGAGGCGGTGCAGCGTCGGCATCTCCTTCGGCCAGCGGGCCTTGCCGTTCTCGTCACCGTGCGTGAGGCTCGCTTCGCAGAAGCCGCCGTTGCGACCGGATGCCGCCCAGCCGATGCTCTTCGCCTCGACGAGCACGATGCGCGCGTCGGGGTTGCGGCGCTTGGCGAGCACTGCCGTCCAGAGGCCGGTGTAGCCGCCGCCGACGATGGCCAGGTCGGCGACGCGGTCGCCGGTGAGCTTCGGGCGACCGCCCACAGCCCCCTCGGGCAGGTCGTCGAGCCAGAACACCGAACGAGCGGTGTGCTCGAGCGAATGGGCGATGACGGATGCCGGCGGCTGGTGTCGTTCGAAGACGGTGGTGCCCACGGGTATCACTCCGATGCGGTTGTGGTGCTTCCATCCTTTCGCGGGGGATGCACGCGCGCCAGTTCGTCGTGTCTCGACATCTCCTCGCGGCCGGACACGGTGGCCGGACACGGCGGCCGGACACGAGGCGCGGCTCGCATCGCCGCGTCGCCGCGTCGCCGCTCAGCTCGGTGAGTGCGTCTCGAGGAACTGGTAGACCTCGGTCTGGTCGACGCCGGGGAAGGTGCCCGTCGGCAGGGCCGCGAGCAGGCTCGTCGGAGTACGGGCTGCGGGCCACGAGGCATCCGCCCATCGATCGGCGAGCCCGGTCGGCGCCTGGCAGCAGGCGGGGTCGGGGCATCGTGACACCGCACGATGCGGTGTCTCTCGTCCGCGGAACCACTTCACGTGCTCGAACGGCACGCCGACCGAGACCGAGTACTCGCCCTCCTTCGCCTTCTCGATGCGCGAGGTGCACCAGAACGTGCCCGACGGGGTGTCGGTGTACTGGTACCAGGGGCTGAAGCGGTCCTCGACGTCGAAGACCGTGCGTGCCGTCCAGTTGCGGCACATCGTCGTGCCCTCGATCGCGCCGAGCGCGTCGGAGGGGAACCGCACGCGGTCGTTCTCGTAGGCCTTGATGATCGTGCCCGACTCGTGCACCTTCGTGAAGTGCACGGGGATGCCCAGCCTGGCCGTGGCGAGGTTCGTGAACCGGTGCGCGGCCGTCTCGTAGGAGACGGCGAAGGCGTCGCGCAGGTCCTCCATCGAGATGCGGCGCAGGTTCTTCGCCTCGGTGAGGAAGCGCACCGCCGCCTGCTCGGGCAGCAGGATCGCCGCCGTCAGGTAGTTCGTCTCGATGCGCTGGCGCAGGAAGTCGGCGTAGCCGCTCGGCTCCTCGTGCCCGAGCAGGTGGCTCGCGAGCGCCTGCAGGATCGGTGAGCGGGAGTCGCGTGACGGCGACTGCTGCGTCGGCAGGTAGATGCGGCCGTTGCGCTTGTCGGTCACCGATCGGGTCGAGTGGGGCAGGTCGCCCACGTAGTGCAGGGAGTAGCCGAGATGGCTCGCCATGTCGGCCACGAGCTGGTGCGAGACCGGGCCCCCGGTGTGGCCGACGGCCTCGAGCAGCTCGGCCGCCTTCGCCTCGAGTTCGGGGTAGAAGTTGTCTCGGGCGCGCATCTCGGCGCGCAGTTGCGCGTTGGCCCGACGCGCCTCTTCAGGCGTCGCGGCGCGCTCGCGGTGCAGGCGGTCGATCTCGTTGTGCAGGCTCAGGATCGTCTGCAGAGTCTGGTCGTTCATGCCCTTCGCGACGCGGAACGAGGGCAGCCCGAGCGCCGCGAAGACCGGACCGCGCTGGGCGCGCTCGACGGCGATCTCGAGGGCGGCGCGTTCCGATGGGGCATCCGCTCGCAGCAGTTCGTCGACGCTCGTGCCGAGCGCGAGGGCGATCGTCCGCAGCATCGAGAGCCGCGGTTCGCGCTTGCCGTTCTCGATCGCCGAGACCTGGCTCGGTGCCCGGTCGATCGCGGCGGCCAGCTCGCCGAGGGTCATGTTGCGGGCCGTTCGACGATCGCGGATGCGGCGGCCGAGCGTGAGCGCGTCGACCTCGTCGGCGCTCGTCTCTGCGAGGTCGGGGGAGGGGTTCGCGCTGCGATCCGCGGTGATCATGTCTTCGATGGTGACACGAGCGGCCGGAAGCCACAAACGGAAGAACAGCGAGAGTTCCGCATTCGAGCCGCGCATTGTGACGAAACTGCGGTGACCAGCGGATGTCGCGCGTGAAATCTTGCTGTTCTGCTCGCCCGCGCGCGGCCGCAGCTCGCGAGCTACCGGCCCGCGAGCAGTTGGTCGGTCGAAACGACCTCGGCGTAGCTGTCGCCGAGCGCCGCCATGAACGCGCCGTGCACCTGCGCGGCGGGCACCACCGAACCGCCGAACGCCAGGTCGGGAGCGGCGCACGCGTCGTGGGCGACCGTCACGGAATAGCCCGCGTCGGCGGCCGCGCGCACGGTCGCGTCGACGCACATGCTCGACATCATGCCGACGATCACGACGCCGTCGACATCGGCGCGGGCCTCGCGGAGGCGTGCGTCGAGGTCGGTGCCGAGGAAGGAGTTGGGGTTCGCCTTGACGACGACGGGCTCGCCGTCGGCGGGGGCGACGAGCGGGTGGATCTCGACGCCGTGCGTGCCGGGGGCGAAGAACTCGGCGTCGGGGGCATCCCACACGTGCTGCACGTGCACGACGGGCTGGCCGTCCTGGCGGTGCGATGCCAACAGGCGCGCGGCGTTGACGGCGGCGGCTTCGGGGCCGACCAGCGGGTGCGCGCCGCCCTCGAAGTAGTCGTTCTGGATGTCGATGATGACAAGCGTCCGGGTCACGCGAGCCACGCTAGCCCATGGGGTGTCCCAGCGGGGACCCCTGTCGGTGCCGGGCGTCGCGGTTCTAGGCTGGCCGCATCCCGAGCGAGCGGAGCACCCGATGACCGACGCCGACGCACTGCCCGAACTCGGTCGATGGCAGCGCACCATGGTCTCCGATGGAACGCTCGCGGTCGAATGCCTCGAGCGCGGCGACGGTCCGGGGGTCATCCTGCTGCCCGAGATCCCCGGCATCGTTCCGAGCACGATCGCACTCGGCGACCTCCTCGTCGACCACGGGTTCACCGTGGTCATGCCGTCGCTCTTCGGCGTGCCGGGCCGTCGGCCGGGCGTCGTCGGTCAGGTCGCCGCAGTGGCCAGGCTCTGCATCATGGCCGAGTTCCGCGCCTTCTCGCTCGATCTCAGGGGGCAGGTCACCGATTTCCTCCGGCTCGTGGCGGGCGACCTCGCCGAGCGGACCCCCGGTCGTGGCGTCGGCATCATCGGCATGTGCTTCACCGGGGGATTCGCGATCGCGACGGCGGTGACGACCGACGAGATCCGGGCCGCCGTCGTGAGTCAGCCTGCGGCCCCGTTCCCGGTGAGCCGGTCACGTGCGCGGAGCGTCGGCGTGCCCGGTGAGGCGCTCGAGCGGTACGCGGCATCCCGCCCCGACTCGGCACCATGCGTGCTCGGCCTCCGATTCACGCAGGACGCCAGGTCGGGCGATGCGAGGATGGTCGCCCTCGAGCGCCACCTCGGGCGCGCGGCCACGCTCGTGCGTCTCCCGTCGGGCGCGGACAGTTCGGACGGAACGCCCAAGGGCGCGCACTCCGTGCTCACCGGTGCCGTGCGCGAGGACCCGCCGAATCGGGCGTTCAAGGAGCGCGGACGCATGATCGAGTTCCTCCGCGCGCGGCTCGCGCCGGCGGAGGCGTCCGACGCCCCTGCCTGACGCATCGGCGGTCGATCGCTGATCGCCCGCACGGCGACCGATGGGGAGTGCTCCCCATCGCGAGCGGTTGCGGCGACTGGTTGGATGTCCGGGGGTCGGATCGGCCCGCATCCGAAGGGGAACCAGACACATGACGTCTACACGCCTGATCGCCGCCGGCTCGCTCGCCGCGCTCGCCCTGCTCTTCACGGGTTGCGCCGCCGGCACCGCTGCGGACACCACCAAGGGCGAGGCATCGGCCGAGGCCTCCAAGCCCGAGCCGAAGGCGGAAGCCGGCCAGACCAAGGACGAGGCCTGCGAGATCGTCAAGTCCAGCATGGAGGAGCTCACGGGCCTGACGACCGTGGACATGTCCGACGCGGCAGCCGCGCTCGCCGCGTTCGAGACGGTCAAGACGTCGCTCACGGAGGCCTCCGGCCAGATCTCGAACGAAGAGGTCTCCGTCGTCGCAACCGGGGCGGCCGACGCCGTGACCGCGTACTCCGAGCTGATCTCGGCCATCACCACCGACCCGGCCAGCGTCGACATGACGAAGATCAGCGAGCAGGCCGCGACGCTGCAGACGTCCATGACGGACCTGGTCGGCGTCTGCTCGACGATCGGCTAGTCGCGCACGGCGCCACTGACACGACAGGGGCGGGAGCATCTGCTCCCGCCCCTGTCGCGTGTGCTGCGCGTGCGCGACGATGCGGACGATTCAGCCGCCGCCCATCGTGCGGGCGATGTCGGCCGCCGAGTCTCCCGAGCGTTTCAGCACGAGCGCGACGAGCGCGAGTGCGATGAGCGTGAGCACGAGCATGATCGTCGAGACCGCTGCGATCTCGGGCTTCAGGCCGCTGCGCAGCGCACTCAGCACGTAGACCGGCCACGGCGTCGACCCCGAGACCGAGACGAATGCCGCGATGACCGTGTTGTCGAGGCTGAACGTGAACGACAGCATGAATCCGGCGAAGACCGCCGGCATCGCGAGCGGCAGGGTGACCTTGCGGAACGTGCGGGTCGGCGTCGCGTACAGGTCGGCCGAGGCCTCCTCGAGTTGCGCCTCCTGGCCCACGAGCCGCGCACGCACCAGGTACGAGACCACCGTGATCGAGAACAGCGAGTGGCCGATCACGAGGCGCACGATGCCGTCGTTGAAGACCGCCATGCCGAGGTCCTGCCCGAGGAAGACCATCCACGGCAGCAGGGCGACCGCGTCGACGATCTCGGGCGTGACCGAGACGAGCAGCAGCAGTCCCATGAACCACCACACCCACTTGCCCGGATGCCGCGCCATCGCGATGCCCGCGAGGGTGCCGAGCGCCGTGGCGACGAGGGCGGCGATGAAGCCCGTCTGCACCGAGATCCAGACCGCGTCGCGGATCGTCGGCTTCGCGAGCAGCGCGAGGAACGAGTCGAACCCGAAGTGGTCCCACGAGACGAGCAGCCGCCCGACGTTGAACGAGGAGACGATGATGACCGCGATGGGCGCGAACAGGAAGACCATCACCAGGATGCCCCACACGTTGAACGCGACATCCGACCACGCCCTGCGCGGCCGCCGCACCTGTCGCTGCGCTGCTCGAACGCTCATGCCGCGACCTCCTCACGGATCGAGACGGATGCCGGCGCAGCGGCCGGCGCGCCGATCACGAGCCGGTGGCTCGCCCGGATCGGCAGGGTGACGAGCCACACGATGGCGGCGCCGATGGCGACGGTGGCGAGGATCACGAAGATCAGCACGACGGCCATCGCGGAGCCGAGCGCCCAGTTCTGCGCGGTCTGGAACTGGCTCGCGACGAGCTGGCCGACCATGTTGCCCTTCGCCCCGCCGAGCACCGTCGCGGTGATGTAGTCGCCCATGAGCGGGATGTAGACGAGCAGCACGCCCGCGATGATGCCGGGCTGCGCGAGCGGCAGGGTGATGCGGAAGAAGGTCGTCCACTTGCCGGCACCGAGGTCTTTCGACGCCTCGCGGAGCGGCCCGTTGACCCGGTCGAACGCGACGAACAGCGGCAGGATCATGAGCGGCAGGTAGTTGTACACGACGCCGAGGAGCACCGCGCCGCGCGTGTTCAGGATCGCGAGCGGCTCGAAGCCCACCGTCTGCAGTGCCGTCGAGAGCCAGCCCTCGGGAGAGAGGATGACCTGCCAGCCGATGGTGCGCACGAGGAAGTTCGTCCAGAACGGAACCATCACGAGCGCGACGAGGAGACCCCGCCGCGACGGCGGAGCCTTCACCGCCATCCAATAGGCGACCGGGAGTCCGATCAGGAAGCACAGCACGGTGCCGGCGACGCCGACCCACAGCGTGTTCTGGAACGTCGCGAAGAACGTCGGGCTGAACACCTCGGCGTAGCGGTCGAACGAGAGCTTGTCGGTGGCCTGGGTCGCGAAGATGCTCGGCTTGTAGCCGAAGCTGAACCACACGACCAACGCCACGGGGGCGACGAAGAAGATCACGAGCCACGCCCAGGCGGGCGCCGCGAGCAGGAATCCGGGGAGTCGTCTACGCACCTGCGGCCGCCTTCGTCGTGTTCCAGATCTGCACGACGCGCTCCTGCGCCTCGGTCAGTTCGCCCTCGTGCATGGTCGCGAGCTGCTCGGGTGGGAAGAAGACGAGGTCGAGCATCGGCAGGCCCGCCTCGGCCGCCGCCTCGGCGATGCCCTTCGCGCCCGTGTCGTAGCCGATGTAGTCGAGCTCGGAGAGCGCGTTCTCGGGCGAGAGCACGTAGTCGATGAACGCGTGCGCGGCCTCGGGGTTCGGTGCGCCGGCGGCGATCGCCCAGTTGTCCATCCAGATCTCGGTCGCCGGCGAGCCGAGTACGAACTTCCACCGATCGGGGTCGGGGCTCTCGAGCATGCCGAGGCGGGCGTCCCCGTTGTAGACCTGCATGAGCATGTGAGTGGCCTGGGGGATGGCGCTGCCGCCGGGGTACGAGTCGAACGCCGAGATGTGCGGTGCGAGGTCGACGAGGAACTCCTCAGCGGCGTCGAGGTGATCGGGGTCGGTCGTGGTCCACGGGATGCCGTTCGCCCAGAAGTACAGCCCGGTGAGCTCCGACGGGTCGTCGAGCAGGGAGGTCTTGCCGCTCGCCTCGTTCCTCGCGGCGTCGATGAAGTCGTTCCAGTCCTTCAGGTCGCGGTCGATCGCCGTGACGTCGTAGATGAAGCCGGTCGTGCCCCACGCCTTGCAGATCGAGTACTCGTTGTCGGGATCCCAGGCCCGGCCGAGGAACGTCGGGTCGACGTGCTTCAGGTTCGGGATCAGATCGTGGTTCAGCTTGGCCAGCAGTCCGTGCTCGGCCATCTGGGCGACGAAGGTGCCGGTCGGCACGACGATGTCGTAGCCGCTCGTGCCGCGCGCCCCGACGAGCTTGGCGACCATCTCCTCGTTCGAGTTGAAGGCGCTGAGCGAGATCTTCGGACCGAGGTCGGCGGTGAAGGCGTCGAGCACGTCGGGAGCGTCGTAGTCGCCCCAGGTGTAGATCGACAGCCTGCTCTCGAGCGGGCCGCCGGAGGCCTGGGCGGTGGTGGGCGAACCGGTCGGCGCGCAGGCGGCGAGCAACCCGGCCGAGCTCGCGGCGGCGGCGAAGCTCAGGAAACGGCGCCGCGAGAGTTCGCGACGGATGGTCTTGGCCGCGCCGGCGGGCGCGAGGATGCGGATCTCTTCGGAAGACATCGTGACTCCCGGGCGCTCAGACGGTCGGCGGAGCGACGTAGCCGCTCGCGCTCGCCGCATCGTCGGCCGGGAAGAGGAGCACGCTCTCGGCGCGCCACGAGCACACGACCGCGTCGCCGATGGCGAGCTGCGGCGCATCGGGCGTGGGGCGGCGCACGATGAGGCTCTGATCGTCGCCGAGCTGCACGAGGTACTGCATCGTCTCGCCGAGGTGCGAGACGCCGATCAGGGTGCCCCGTGCGGTGTTCGACGCATCGGATGCCCGGGCTGCGACATCCGCGTCGATGCTGACGAACTCGGGGCGCACAGCTGCGAGGCCCGTGCTGCCCACGGGCAGCTCGGCGGTCATGTCGTACACGAGGGAATGCGCCGAGTCGACGGCGCCGCCCTCGACGACCGTGCCCCGGAAGAAGTTCTGCTGCCCCACGAACGCCGCGACGTAGGCCGATGCGGGCCGGGCGTAGACCGTGTCGGCGTCGGCGAGCTGCTCGATGCGGCCGCTGCGCATGATCGCGATGCGGTCGCTCATCGACAGCGCCTCGCCCTGATCGTGCGTGACGAAGACGAAGGTGATGCCGAGACGCGACTGCAGGAGCTTCAGCTCGAGCTGCATCTCTTCGCGCAGTTGCCGGTCGAGCGCCCCGAGCGGCTCATCGAGGAGCAGCACCGAGGGGCGGTTGACGAGGGCGCGTGCGAGGGCGACGCGCTGCTGCTGGCCGCCCGAGAGCTGGGTGGGCTTACGGTCGGCGAAGCCGCGCATCTGCGCCAGGTCGAGCGCGTCGACGACCCGCTCGCGGATCTCCGACTTCGGGGTGCGCTTCTGCTGCAGCCCGTAGGCGACGTTCTCGGCCACCGACATGTGCGGGAAGAGCGCGTACGCCTGGAACACGGTGTTGACGTCGCGACGGTACGGCGGCACGCCGAGCACCGAATCGCCCGAGACGCGGATGTCGCCGGCGTCGGGCTCCTCGAAGCCCGCGATCATGCGCAGGGTCGTGGTCTTGCCGCAGCCCGAGGGGCCGAGCAGCGAGATGAACTCGCCCGCCTCGATCGTGAGCGAGAGCCGGTCGACGGCGGTCGCATCGCCGTAGTGCTTGGTGACGGCGTCGATGACGACCGTTCCGGGTGCCTCTGCGCCGGGCGACGCGGTGGTCGCTCTCGCCTCGGTCGTCGTTGCCGTGGTCACTTGGTGGCACCTCCTGTTCGCCCGCGCGTCCTCGCGCAGAAGTGCCATTCAATCCGGGCGCCACGGTGCGCGCAATGCGAGCCGCTCCGAACACGACAAACCATCGGGCGGGCGGCGCCCGCCCGACAGTCCGTCTGGAGTTTCGGCTCGGCGGCGTCAGGCGTTCAGCGCGGCCGTCGGCGAGGTGCGCGCGGCCCGTGCTGCCGGGAGGGCCCCGGCCACGGCGCCGACGACGACCGTCGCCACCACGCCGGCGGCGAGCACCGCGGCCGGCACGGTCACGAGCCATCCGTTCGCTCCCGCGACGATCGCCGTGATCACCCAGCCGATGGCCGTGCCCGCGATGCCGCCGCAGAGCGCGAGCAGGATCGCCTCGACGAGGAACTGCGAGCGGATGTGCCCGCGCGTCGCGCCGAGCGACCGGCGCAGGCCGATCTCCTGACGTCGTTCGAGTACCGAGATCACCATCGTGTTCGCCACTCCGATGCCGCCGACGAGCAGGGCGATGGAGCCGACGCCCACGAGGAGGCCCGTGAACGCCTGGTCGATCGTGTTCTTCGCCGCGAGCGCGTCGGAGGGACGGCTGATCTTCACCTGGCTCGGCGACTCCGGGTTGATCGTGGCCGGCAGGAGATCGCGCACCTGCCCGACGAGGTCGTCGGCCGAGCGCTCGTAGATCACCGTCGGCGCCCCGGTGAACCCGAAGAGCTCGGCCGCGATCGGCCCGCCCATCATGGCGACGGAATCGAGTTCGGGGGCGAGCGGCGAACGCTCGAGGATCCCGGCGACCGTGAACGGCGTGCCGCCGATCTCGACGGTGCTGCCGATCGTGACGATGCCGAGCCGCTCGGCGGCCTTGTCGCCGAGCACGACGACCGGGAACTGCTCGGTGGCGCCGTTGATCCACACGCCGGAGGCGAGTTCGGTGCCCGTCGTGGTCAGCAGGTCGAGGTCTGCGGCGACCACGGACAGCCCGGCCGTGGCGCCCGGATCGATGAGGGCGTTGCGATACACGTTCAGGTCGGTGAGCGTCGCGTGCCAGCTCGCCTGCTCGACGCCGTCGATGCGCCGCACACGATCGATCGCATCGGCGGGCAGCTCCGATTCCTCGCCGAAGAAGTCCGAGCCCGCCGACGCGGTGAGCAGGTTCGTGCCGAGCGCCGCGAGCTTCTGCTTGACGAGCGCCTCGCTCGACGTCGAGATGCCGACGACGGCGATCATCGCGGCGATGCCGATCGCGATGCCGAGGGCGGAGAGCACGGCCCGCATCGGCCTGGCGCGAAGGCCGTGCAGGCCGAGCCCGAGCAGGTCCGTGGCGCGGAGACGGGAGCGCAGGCCGTTCACGAGCGGGCTCCGGCCATGACACCGGACGCGGCGCTCGAAGCGCCTCCGGTCCCGCTCGACAGCACGCCGTCGCGGATGCCGACGCGCCGAGGCATCCGCTCGGCCACCTGCGGGTCGTGGGTGATCACGACGACCGTGGTGCCCGCGGCGTTGAGCTCGGCGAGGATCGAGACGATCGCCTCGCCCGAGCGCGTATCGAGCGCGCCCGTCGGCTCGTCGGCGAGGAGCAGCGCCGGCTCGCCCACGACGGCACGTGCGATCGCGACTCGCTGGCGTTCGCCGCCCGACAGCTCGTTCGGGCGGTGGCGGGTGCGGGCGGCGAGACCCACGCGTTCGAGCGCCACCGCGGCTCGCGCCCGGCGCTCGGCCTTCGGCACCCCCGCGTAGAGCAGGCCGGTGGCGACGTTGTCGAGCGCGGTGACCCCCTCGGCGAGGTGGTACTGCTGGAACACGAACCCGATGGTGTGCGCGCGGAGCCCCGAGAGCTCGGCGTCGTCCATCGCACCGGTGTCGTATCCGTCGATCTCGATCTCGCCCGAGCTCGGCCGGTCGAGCGTGCCCATGAGGTTCAAGAGCGTCGACTTGCCCGAGCCGCTCGGCCCGACGATCGCGAGCATCTCGCCGCGGTCGACGTCGAGGTCTGCGTGCGAGAGGGCGACGGTGGGCGGCGAGCCGTAGGTGCGCGACACTCCGCGCATCCGGATCAGCGGGGCGCTCACTCGGGCACCACGACCTCGTCGCCGGCCTCGAGCTCGCCGCCCGTGACCTCGACGAGTCCGTCGGCGAACAGGCCGAGCTCGACCGGAACGGTCTCCACGACGCCCTTCGCCACGACCTCGACGGCGAATCCACCGCCCGTGCGTGCAAGCAGTGCGGTGACCGGCACGAGCAGTGCATCCTCGCGACGCACGGCGGTGAGCTCGCCGTTCACGGCGACGTCGTCGAGTCCATCGGCCGCCGCCGGGTCGTCGAGCGTGATCGTCAGGGGGAGCTTCAGCTTCTTCCCTCCCTGATCGTCGTCCTGCTCGACCGGTGCTCCGACGGCACTCACCTTTCCCGGCACCGTGGCGCCGCCGGGCAGCGTCAGCTGCACCGGCGTGCCGACCGGGGCGATCGGCTCGAGGTTCGGTGCGATGAACGCGGTCACGCGCTTCACCGTGTCCGAGACCGCGATGACGGATGCCCCGGCGCCGCCGCCGATCTGCGCCTTGTGCTGCGCGACGCGCACCGCAGCGGGCGCGAACACGATGCGACCGGGCTCGATCGCGCCGGTCTCCTCGAGGCCGAGCGAGTCCTGCCAGCGCTCGATCGCCGCTGCCGTCGAACCGGCGAACTCCTCGTCGGGCTCCCGCTCGAAGAAGCCGAGCGCGGCGAGGTTCTGCTCGAGCTGCAGCACGTCGGGGCCGTCGTCCATGCCCTCGGCGAACCCGCGCCACATCGGCAGCGCACCGATGAGGAGCACGACCGGGTCGTCGTCGAGCCGGAACAGCGTCGCGCCGCGGTCGAGCACGGCACCGGTGTCGGGGAGCCACGTGATCGTGCCGCCGAGGCTCGTGCCGAGCTCCTGCACGGAGCCGTAGCCGAGTCGCCCGTTCAGGCGCACCCGTTCGGTGAGGTCGCCGCGGTCGACGGGGGTCGTCGCGACGTCGGCGGCCGCGGCCCCGTCACCGTCCTCCTTCGATGAGGCCGGCAGCGTCACCGCGAGCACCCCACCGGCGATGCCGAGCACGGCGACGCAGGCACCGGCGATCAGCCACGGGGTGCGGCGGCGCCGACGGGCGGGCTGGGCCGCCGCGGCATCCGTCATCTGGTCCTCCGCCAGCGCGTGCTGCTCGGTCATTCCTCGTCCATCGTCGGGAAGTCGGCCTGCTTGCCGCACTCGTCGGCGTCGACCGGGTCGATCTCGTCAGCCGACATCGCCTCCGTCATGCCGGCCGCGCCATCGGGCGAGATCTCCGGGTCGTCGAAGTCGTAGCCGCGTTCGCGCAGGCACGCGGAGAAGCGCAGCGAGGCCTCGTTCATCTCCTCCTGGTCGGGCTGGCCCGGCACCGGGGGCGGATCGCCCACCTTGTCGAAGCAGGTGCGTTCCGCCGCCGCCATCGCATCGAGGTCGATCTCGTCGGGGTCGACGGCTGCGCTCGAGTCGCTCGTCCCGCCGCTGCTCGAGGAGCCGTCGGCGCCGGTCGCCATCCCGATGTCGATGCCCTCGTCCTTCATGCAGGAGGTGAATTCGGTCGACCACTCCTCGTAAGCGGCATCCGAGTCGCCCGACTTCAGTTCGGCGGAGTCTCCTCCGTTCGGGGCGCAGGCGGTCAATGCCAGGAGCAGGCCGATGCCGGCGAGGGCGAGCCCGGTGCGGGCGCCGCGAGAGGTTCGTGAGGTCATGGGTGAGTCCTTTCGATCGCGCCGTGATGGGCGCAGGACCCAGCTCACTCCCAGCGCGGTTGCTGTGGGGTAAAGCGGAGAGTTGACGATTTCCTTACGGTCGACGGGATTGACTGGGAGACTCGGATGCTGCAATCGAACGGAGTGGGACATGCGCGTGCTGATCGTTGAGGACGAGCCGTACCTCGCCGAGGCCGTGCGGGCCGGGCTCGCACTCGAGGCGATCGCAGCGGATGTCGCCGCCGACGGCGAAGCCGCCCTCTTCAGCATCGACGTCAACGACTACGACGTCGTGCTGCTCGACCGCGACCTTCCCGGCATGCACGGGGACGAGGTCTGCCGCACCCTCGTCGCTCGCGAGGAGCGGCCCGCCATCCTCATGCTCACCGCCGCCCGCCGGCTCGGCGACAAGGTCGGCGGCTTCGAACTCGGTGCCGACGACTACCTCGCGAAGCCGTTCGAGTTCCCCGAGCTCGTCGCACGGGTGCGGGCGCTCGGCCGCCGCCGGTTCACCGCATTGCCGCCGCAGCTCGAGGCCGCCGGCGTCGTGCTCGACCCGTTCCGGCGCGAGGTCGTGCGCGACGGGCGGTTCGTGCACCTCACCCGCAAGGAGTTCTCGGTGCTCGAGGTGCTCATGCGCGCGAATGGGGGAGTCGTGAGCGCCGAGACGCTGCTCGAGAAGGCATGGGACGAGAACGCGAACCCCTTCACGAACTCGGTGAAGGTGACGATCTCGACGCTGCGCCGCAAGCTCGGCGAGCCGTGGATGATCCGCACGGTGCCCGGCGCGGGATACGCGATCGATGCGGCGAATGACTGAGCCCGCGGCATCCGTGCCCCGCACCTACCGGCTCACCGTGCGAGCGCGTCTCGCCCTGACGTATGCGGTGCTGCTGACGATCGCCGGCGCCGTGCTGCTCGCGATCGTCGCGTTCGTCATCGGCCTCGTGCCGAGCTACGAGTTCGCCGAGCCGGCCGCCACGACGACGACGGCGATCGAGGCGACCCCCACTGATGCGATCCCCGCCCAGTCGACGCTCCCGTCCGACTCGCCGGAGGTCGCCTACGACCCCGGGCTGCTCGCCTCGACGGCGAGCGAGGCGGCCGTCGTCGTGAGCTCGCGATCCGACATCCTGCAGCTGCTGCTCTGGGTGTCGGTGGGGGCACTCGCGCTCCTCGCCGCAGGCGGCGCCTGGGCGGGCTGGTTCGTCGCCGGCCGCATGCTCCGGCCGCTGCAGGAGGTCAACGAGGCCGCCCACCGCGCCGCGCGCGGTCACCTCGACCACCGCATCGCACTCGCCGGGCCTCGCGACGAGATCACCGACCTCGCCGACACCTTCGACGGCATGCTCGACTCGCTCGAGCGCTCGGCCAACGCCGACCGCCGCTTCGCCGCGAACGCCTCGCACGAGTTGCGCACCCCGCTCGCCACGACGCGCACGATGCTCGACGTGGCCCTGAGCTCGCAGGCCGCCGGCGACGTGCAGTTGCTCGAACGGCTGCGGGAGATGAACGAGCGCAGCATCGAGACCGTCGAGGCGCTGCTCGACCTCTCCGAGCTCGAGTCGACGGAGTCCGGCACCTTCGCGCCCGTGGATCTGGCCGCGGTCGCGGCATCCGTCGTCGACGAGTCGCGTGTCGAGGCCGAGGAGGCGGGCGTGCGGCTGGACTCGTCGCTCGAGCCCGCGAGCGTCGAGGGCGACGAGGTGCTGCTGCGCCAGCTCGTCGTGAACCTCGTGCAGAACGCGATCCGCCACAACGAGCCCGGCGGCTTCGTGACGGTGACGACGGATGCCGCGGGGTCGCTGCCGAGCCTCGAGGTCGAGAACAGCGGGGCCGAACTCGACGCCGCGACGGTCGCGACCCTGACGGCGCCGTTCGCCCGGGGCGGCGGTCGCACGCGAGATGCATCCGACCGGGGTCGCGGACTCGGCCTCTCGATCGTGGCGGCGATCGTCGCCCGCCACGACGGCGGGCTCGACCTCGCGCCGCGGGCCGGCGGGGGCCTGCGCGCGGTGGTGCGCTTCCCGCGCTGACGCGCCGCGCAAACGCCGCACCCCCACCCACCTCGCCTGCACGCACCTCGCCCACCTCCCTCTCGCCCACCTCACCCGCACCACCTCACCTCACCACCCGCACCACCCTCACCACCCGCACCACCCTCACCACCCTCACCCACCTCGCCACCCTCACCCACCTCGCCCCGGCGTCGAGATGGCACTCCTTGCCGGTCCGGCGCCGCAGTGGCGACGAATGATGTCACCTCGAGGCGTCCGCTCGACTCATCCTCCACATCGGCGGTCATGGTCGACGCCTGTCGATTCGGGCGGCGCCCCCGTGCCCGGTGCCGACGGCCGCCGACGATCGATCGATGAGTCGACCGTCCCCGCTTCCGCGCCGCTTCGAGGCCGTTCCGTTCGCCACCGCAGACGCTCTCGCCGCAGGAGTGACGCCGCGTCGTCTCCGATCGGTCACTCTGGCGGCCCCGCACCGCGGCGTTCGCGTCGATGCGAGGCACCTGCACACGCTGCGCGAGCGCTGTTCGGCACTCGCGGTCGTCATGACCGACGGGCAGGCGTTCACGGGCCCGACTGCGGCCATCCTGCTCGGTCTGCCATTGCCGCTCCGGCTCGAGCGGGACCCGCTCCTGCACGTCGTCGCGCTCGATGGCAGGCGGGCGCCTCGCCGCCGCGGGGTGGTCGCGAGCCGGAGTTCGGCGAGGCCGAGGCTCGTCGGCGTTGCGGGGGTCAGGGGTGCTCGACTGACGGCACCGGCCGATACCTGGTGCTCGCTGGCCGTGTATCTGGGGCTCGATGATCTCATCGCGGCGGGGGAGCGGCTGATCGGGCTTCCCGCTCCGCTCGCCGACGAACGCACGATCGATGAGGCGATCCGGCGCCACGGCTCGAGGAGGGGCGCGGGAAAGCTCGCCGAAGCACGGGGCGCGATGCAGGCGAACGTGTACTCGCGCCGCGAGACGTTCGCACGCCTCGGGCTCACGCGTGCGGGGCTCCCCGAACCCGAGCCGAACGGCCCGATCATGCTGCGTTCTGGGCGACGCACCCGGGGCGATCTGGTGTTCCGCGAATACAAGGTGCTCGTCGAGTACGACGGCGAGCAGCACTTGTTCGATGTCGACCAGTGGGCAACGGATGTCGCGAGGTTCAACGACCTCGTCGACGACGGGTGGTGGGTCATCCGCATCACCAAGGCGACGCCCCGCGCCGAGCTCATCGCGCGCACCGCTCGCGCGCTCGTGGAACGAGGGTGGACCGGCACGCTGCCGGTATCGAGATGACACTTCTCGTCGGTGGTCGCCCCGCTGAACCGACGAAATGTGTCATCTCGGGGTGGGGTGGGGTGGGGTGGGGTGGGGTGGGGATTGGGTGCGGGACGCGGGGAACAGGCGCACGGGGCAGAGTGTGGGGCGAGGGGTCATGTCGGCCCGCGCGAGCGCGGGAACTTCTGGCGCGCAGAAGAACACCGAAAGTTCACCCCCCGAATCGTCGGGTGGGCCCCTCCGGCCGAGCGCAGAGTGGATGCACAGCCACCCCGACGGCGCCGAAGCAGACGCCGAACGGAGCACCACGAGACATCCGCCCGCTGCACCGAAGGAGCAACACCATGAGCACGAACCGCCCCGGCGACCAGACCCAGACCGCGGCCGAGCTGCAGCTCGAGTGGGACGCGAACCCGCGGTGGGACGACATCAGCCGCGACTACACGGCCGAAGACGTCATCGCCCTCCGCGGCCCGGTCCGCGAGGAGCGCACGCTCGCCAAGCGCGGCGCCGAGAAGCTCTGGCAGGACATCCAGCAGAACACGGGCACGGCGTTCGCTCCCATGGAGCAGCCCGAGTGGTCGGCCGCGCTCGGCGCCCTCACCGGCAACCAGGCGGTGCAGCAGGTGCGCGCCGGCCTGAAGGCGATCTACCTGAGCGGCTGGCAGGTCGCGGCCGACGCGAACCTCAGCGGCCAGACCTACCCCGACCAGTCGCTCTACCCCGCCAACTCGGTGCCGGCCGTCGTGCGCCGCATCAACAACGCGCTGCTGCGCGCCGGCCAGATCGAGCAGGGTACCGACGACCGCGACTGGATGGCCCCCATCGTCGCCGACGCCGAGGCCGGCTTCGGCGGCCCGCTGAACGCCTACGAGCTCATGCACCAGATGATCGAGGCCGGCGCGGCGGGCGTGCACTGGGAGGACCAGCTCGCGAGCGAGAAGAAGTGCGGCCACATGGGCGGCAAGGTGCTCGTGCCGACGTCGCAGCACATCCGCACGATCAACGCCGCACGCCTGGCGTCGGATGTCGCCGGCGTGCCGTCGATCATCATCGCCCGCACCGACGCCCTCGCGGCCACGCTGCTCACGAGCGACCACGACGAGCGCGACCGGCAGTTCGTCACGGGCGAGCGCACCGCAGAGGGCTTCTACGAGGTGCAGAACGGCATCGAGCCGGTCATCGCTCGCGGCCTCGCCTACGCCGAGTACGCCGACCTGCTCTGGGTCGAGTCGGCCGAGCCCGACCTCGACCTCGCGCGCCGCTTCGCCGAGGCCGTGCACGCGAAGTTCCCGGGCAAGCGCCTGAGCTACAACTGCTCGCCCTCGTTCAACTGGAAGCGCCACCTCGACGACGACCAGATCGCGAAGTTCCAGCGCGAGCTCGCGTCGATGGGCTACGCGTTCCAGTTCATCACGCTCGCGGGCTTCCACTCCCTGAACCACGGCATGTTCACGCTCGCCAAGGACTACAACGAGCGCCACATGTCGGCCTACGTCGAGCTCCAGGAGGCGGAATTCGCCTCGGAGGCATCCGGCTACACCGCCACGCGCCACCAGCGCGAGGTGGGCACCGGCTACTTCGACCAGATCGCCACCGCGCTGAACCCCAACAGCGCAACCCTCGCCCTCGTCGGATCGACCGAGGAAGAACAGTTCAACCACTGACCCGCTCACGGGCTTACTGACCCGCTCGCGGCTTACGAACTCAGAGGAGCAACGACCATGAACACCACACCCAGCATGACGCTCGAACGAGAGCGAACGGATGCCGCATCCGCTCGCCGCCCCGAACCCAAGCGTGCCACCGGCAGCTTCCAGACCGTCGAACCGCGCATCGAGGTCACCGCGCCGCTCGGCGAGCGGTACGACGAGATCCTGACGCCCGACGCGCTCGCCTTCCTGGCTGAGCTGCACGACCGCTTCGCCGGCACCCGGCACGAGCTGCTCGCCGTGCGCCTGCAGACCCGGGTCGACGCGGCGAACGGCCGCGACCCGAAGTTCCTGCCCGAGACCGAGTCGATCCGGAACAACGCCGGCTGGCGCGTCGCAGGCGCCGGCCCGGGCCTCGAGGACCGCCGGGTCGAGATCACGGGCCCGACCGACCGCAAGATGGCCATCAACGCGCTGAACTCGGGCGCGAAGGTGTGGCTCGCCGACCAGGAGGACGCCACGAGCCCGACCTGGGCGAACGTCATCGAGGGTCAGCTGAGCCTCTTCGACGCGCTGCGCGACCGTCTCGAGTACACGAGCCCCGAGGGCAAGCAGTACCGCGTCACGGCCGAGCAGACGCCGACGATCGTGATGCGCCCGCGCGGCTGGCACCTCGTCGAGAAGCACCTGAAGTTCCACGACCGTGCAGGGCGCGCGATGCACGCCTCGGGCTCGCTCGTCGACTTCGGGCTCTACTTCTTCCACAACGCGCAGGCGCTCATCGCCGCAGGCCGGGGGCCGTACTTCTACCTGCCGAAGCTCGAGTCGCACCGCGAGGCGAAGCTCTGGAACGACATCTTCGTCTACGCGCAGAACCGGCTCGGCATCCCGCAGGGCACGGTTCGCGCGACGGTGCTCATCGAGACGATCCAGGCCGCGTTCCAGATGGACGAGATCCTCTACGAGCTGCGCGACCACTGCGCCGGGCTGAACGCCGGACGCTGGGACTACATCTTCTCGATCGTGAAGACCTTCCGCTCGCGCGGTCGCCGCTGGGTCATGCCCGACCGCAAGGCGATCACGATGACGGTGCCCTTCATGCGGGCGTACACCGAGTTGCTCGTCGCCACGTGCCACAAGCGCGGGGCGCATGCCATCGGCGGCATGAGCGCATTCATCCCGAACCGCCGCGACCCCGAGGTGACCGAGCGCGCGCTCGCCGCGGTCAAGGCCGACAAGCGGCGCGAGGCCGGCGACGGCTTCGACGGCACTTGGGTGGCGCATCCCGACCTGATCCCCACGGCGCGGGCGGAGTTCGACGCCGTGCTCGGCGACCGGCCGAACCAGGTCGACCGCCTGCGCGACGACGTGCACGTGACGGCGGCCGAGCTGCTCGACATCCCGTCGATCGGCGGCGAGGTCACCGAGGGCGGCGTGCGCGACAACGTCTCGATCGCCATCCGCTACATCGAGTCGTGGCTGCGCGGCACGGGCGCCGCGGCGATCGACAACCTCATGGAGGATGCCGCGACGGCCGAGATCTCGCGCTCGCAGATCTGGCAGTGGCTGAACGAGAACACGGTCACGGCCGAGGGGACGCGCATCGACCAGACCTCGATCGTGCGGCTCATGGCCGAAGCCGTCGCCGCGCTGCCGCGCTTCGAGGGCGACCGGTTCGACGACGCGATCTCGGTGTTCCGCAGCGTCGCGCTCGAGCCCGAGTTCCCGACCTTCCTCACCGTCGGCGCCTACGCGCGCTTCCTCTGAGATCAGGCCCGAAGGGGCCGCCCCGACCGCATCCGGCGATCCCGGAGGTGCCGCGGTCGGGGCGGCCCCTTCGTCGCGCCCGGTGCTTCTGCCAGAATCGGTGCTCGTGACCCAGACGACCGCCTCCGCCGTTCGCATCCGACCCGCAGCGATGACGGATGCCGCTGCGCTCGCGGCGCTCGCCGCCGCGACGTTCCCGCTCGCCTGCCCGCCGCACACCACGCCCGAGGCGGTCGCCGACTTCATCGCGCGCAACTTCGGGGTCGAGCACTTCGAGGGCTACCTCGCCGACTCCGAGCGCATCCTGCTCGTGGCGGAGGGGCCGGTTGACCCTGCCGAGGCATCCGGGCACTCTCGCCTGCTCGGCTACACGATGCTCATCGGCGGCGAGCCGGGCGACGCCGACGCCGCGAGTGCGGTCACGGCGCGGCCGGCCATCGAGCTCAGCAAGGTCTACGTGCTCGCCGAGTCGCACGGCACGGGTGCCGGGGCCGCGCTCATGCGGGCATCGCTCGACGCGGCACGGGCGACCGGGGCGGCGACGACGTGGCTCGGCGTCAACGAGGAGAATGCGCGGGCGATCGCGTTCTACGAGCGCCACGGGTTCGCGAAGGTCGGCCACAAGCACTTCGTGGTCGGCGGCCGAGTCGAGGACGACTGGGTCATGGAGCATCCGCTCGTCGCGCCGTAGCCGGCGGGGACGGCACCGGACGCATCGGTGCGTCGCCTACGAGGCCGCGAACTTCGTGGCGGCGGCATCTGCGGTTCGGGCCGCGCGTCGCGCGAGCCACCACGTGCCGAGGCCCGAGGCGAGGAAGATCACCGCGAGCACGACCCACCCCGAGAACCCGTGCGAGATCGCCGTCGCGTTCACGACGAGCGGTGCCGCGAGGGCGCCGACCGTGTAGCCCATGCCGAACACGCCCTGGTAGCTGCCGGCCTGCGCGGGGTCGGCGAGTTCGAAGCTGAGGCCCCAGCCGCCGGCCTGCGAGAGCACCTCCGCGAACGCGTGGATGATCGCGGCGAAGACGAGCACGGTGATCGCGAAGCCGATCGGCAGACCCGCCGCCGACGCGTACACGATGCATGCGGCCGCCATGAGCCAGGCGGCGATGCCCGACACGCGAGCTGCGACGCGCAGGTCGTGCGTGCCGCGCGAGAGCGGCACCTGGAAGATCACGACGATGATCGTGTTGAGGATGAGGAGCGCTGCCACGACGGCCTCGGGTGCCGCGGTCTCGCGGGCGATCCAGAGCGGCACGCCGAGCTCTGCGACGCCGAACTGCATGCCGAAGATCGCGCTGAGCGCGGTGAGCACGAGGTAGCGGGGGTCGCGCCATGGCGAGTGCCGGCGCCACGCGCGCCGTTCGGCTGCGGCCGCCTCGGCGCTCGCTTCGGAGTCGACCGAGCCGGTCGCCGTCGTCACGGGAGCCGCGGGCTTGCGGGCCGGCGCATCGACCCGCGACGGCAGGCGCACCAGCTGGATGAGGCCGAGGAGGTAGAGCACGCCGGCCCCGACGATGAGCGCTCGGTAGGCCTCGGCGGTGCCGATCGCGAGGGCGAGGGCGCCGAGCCCCGAGCCGGCGGCGATGGCGACGTTCGTGACGGTGCGGAGCACCGCACGTGCGTGCACCCGGCTCTCACCGGTGAAGGCTCGGGCGATGATCGCCGAGCGGGTCGAGTTCGCGCCCTGCTCGAAGAGACCGCAGACGACGGCGATCACGAGTGCCGTGACGAAGTCACCCGCGAAGACGTAGGTGATGAGCGCGACGCCTTCGATCGCAGTGAAGGCGATGAGCAGCCGCTTGGAGCTGGATCGGTCGGCGAGCCAGCCGCCGCCGAAGGCCGCGATCACGCCGGCTGCGCTCGCTGCCGAGAGCACGATGGCGACCTCGTGCGGGGCGAGGCCGACGATGAAGGTGAAGTAGAGCACCGTCACGGTCAGGAAGATGCCGCGCCCGACGCGCGAGATCAGGGTCGCGCCGACGAGGATGCGCAGCACGGGATCCGAGACGGACGCCGCGAGGCGGCCGATGAACGACGGCTTGCCCGAGCGCTCGGGGTCGATCGTCGGCACGGTTCCGGTGTCTGGTGTCGCGGGGGAGGTAGGGCTCACTCGTACAGTTCTGGCAGATCCGTCGGGCGTGAGAAATTGATGTAGCGTTGCGCTACATGTTGCGATACGTGCTGAACGAGGGCGACGTCGCGGCCGTGCGCTTCGGCATCTCACCGCTCTGCGAGCTCGGGCTGTCGCTGCGTGCGATCGACGACCCGTCGCGGTTCCCGCTGCAGCTGCCGTGGCTGAGCCGCACCGAGGCGGCGCGGGCCGACCTCGACACCGAGGCGCTCCGCGGCCTCATCGACGCCCGTCTGTGGACCCCCGACTTCCTGAACCCCCGACCCGAGTCGCCGCTCACGCGGCTCGACGACGAGTTCGAGCGGTTGCTGGCGACCCCGGCGGAGACGTTCCTCGGCGACCTCGTCGCGGTGCACGGGTACGTGCCGACGGTGTTCGAGGGGTCGCCGAGGGCCGCCATCCGGCGCATCGTGCGCGCGCTCCAGGAGCTCTGGGACGCCTCGTTCGCTCCGTACTGGCCGCGGATGCGCGCGGTGCTCGAGGCCGACGTCGTGCATCGCGGCCGGCAGATCGCGCAGAGCGGGCTGTCGACGATGCTGAACGGCATCTCGTCGACGGTGGACTACGAGGGCGGCATCGTCTCCGTGCGGCTGCGCGACCCGGCCGACCGGGTGCAGGCGATCGACGGTCTCGGGCTCACCCTCGTGCCGACGATGTTCACGCGCCGCGGTTCGGCGCCCGTCGGCGACGGGCCGCCGATGATCATGTATCCGGCGCGCGGCCAGGGCGCGCTCTGGGAGACCGAGCGCGTGGCCAACCCCGCCGCGGTCGCCGCCATCCTCGGCGAGACGCGCGCGAGCCTGCTCTCCGCCCTCGGCGACCCCGCCTCGTCGACCGAGCTCGGCGTGCGCTTCGGCGTCACGCCGTCGGCCGTCAACCAGCACCTGCGGGCGCTCCGCGACGCCGGACTCCTCGTCTCCACGCGCTACGGGCACAGCGTGCTCTACCTCAGGAGCGAGCTCGGCAGCGCCCTGCTCGACGCGCGCGCCGGCTGAGCCGTCGCCGCCGCGCGAGCACTCGCCGCAGGTTCAGGCCGGGTCGGGGATGACCCGCAGCACGATCTTGCCGCGCACGTGCCCGGCCTCGAGCAGCCGGTGCGCCGCCGCGCCCTCCTCGAGCGGGAACTCGCGCTCGACGTGCACCCGCACGGCGCCGTCGTCGATCAGGCGGGTGATCACCGAGAGGGTTCGCGCGTCGGGTGCCACGACGTAGCCGGTCGAGCGGATGCCCCGTGCCGCGGCCTCCTCGGCCATGGTCGGCCAGGAGCCCGTGGGCACCGTCACGATCAGCCCGCCCTGGCGGAGCGCATCGAGCGAGCGGGTGCCCGTGTCATCCGCGACGTTGCCGATCAGGTCGATGACCACGTCCTGATCGGCGGCGACCTCTTCGAACCGCTCGGCGGTGTAGTCGATGACGCGCCGGGCGCCGAGGTCGCGCAGGAAGTCGGCGTTGCGCGCGGAACCCGTGGCGGTCACGATCGCTCCGAAGTACGCCGCGAACTGCACCGCGAAGTGGCCGACGCCGCCGGCGCCCGCGTGGATCAGCATGCGCTGCCCGTCGTGCACGCGAGCCGTGTCGACGACCGCGCCCCACGCGGTGAGCGCGGCGAGCGGCACCGCGGCCGCCTCGGCGAACGTGAGCGCGGCCGGCATGCGGGTGAGGCTCATCGAGCTCACCGAGACGAGTTCGGCGTAGCTGCCGCCGAGCCTCGGCACGCGACCCATGCCGTAGACCCGGTCGCCGGGCTGGAGCGGGTGCGCGGAGTAGGGCACCGTCTCGACCACGCCGGCGAAGTCGCCGCCGAGCACGGCGGGATACGAGGGGATCGCGCGGGAGACTCCGCGCCCCGCACGGGTCTTCGCATCGATCGGGTTCACGCCGGCCGCGACGACGCGGACGACGACCTCGTCGCTGATGCGAATCGGGTCGGGCACCTCGGCGATGTGGAGCTCCTCCGGTCCGCCCGTCTGATCGATCACCAAAGCCCGCATCGACACACCCTCCCGAGATCGCCCTTGCACCGTATCCGTCCTCGCTATGATCGCACCGACCGTCGGGTGGCCGGTGGCGTCACGCAACACGGGGAGCACGAATGCGAGCAGTCTGGGGCGGCATCAGGGTCGCGGCGGCGGCGGGCATCGTCATCGCGATCGTCGCGCAGTTCGTGACGAGTCTGTCGATGCTGCCGAATCCCGGTCTGTTCGTCATCAACTTCCTGAGCTTCTTCACGATCCTCTCGAACGCGCTCTCGGCGATCGTGCTGCTGATCGGCGCCTGGTTCGCCTTCCGCGCGCCGGCCGATCCGGTCTGGTTCAACCTCACGCGCGCCTCGGTCGTGACCTACATGGCGACGACGTTCGTCGTCTACAACCTGCTGCTGCGCGACATCTCGCTCGACCAGGCGACGACCCTGCCGTGGTCCAACGAGATCCTGCACGTGTGGGCGCCGCTCTACGTGGTGCTCGACTGGGTGCTCGCCCCCGGCCGCCGCACGATCGCGTGGAAGCGCATCTGGACCATCGCGATCTTCCCGATCATCTGGGTGGTCTACACGATGATCCGCGGCGCGATCGTCGGGTGGTATCCCTACCCGTTCCTCGACCCGAACATCGCGCCGGGCGTCGGCTACGACGGCGTCACGGTCTACGTCATCGCGATCGCGTCGTTCATCCTCCTCGTCGGCGCGGGCATCATCGGCATCAGCCGGTCCGCCTGGCCCTACCGTGCCGCGTCGGAGGAGCCCGAGGCGACGGCGGAGGCAGTGACAGCTCGCTGACCCGGGCGGTCGCGCCGCGTCAGGCGCGGGTGTGCGCCAGCCAGCGCGCGATGCCCTCGCGCAGCAGCGACGTCTGCACTGGCAGGCCGTCATCGCGGGCGGGCAGTTCGACGAGCGGTGCCCGGAGGCCGGCGGCCCATCGCTCGGCGAGGGCGTACGGGTGCACGGGGTCGCGCGGCGCGCCGATGACGAGCGAGCGGATGCCCCGGGGCTCGAGCTCCGCCAGCTCCGCGTCGTCGCGGAACGCGCGGTTGCGCGGGATCTCGACGAGTCGCATCGCCCGGCGTGCGGCGTCGGGCGCGGTGAACTGCGACAACAGGCCGCGCCCGCCGGCCGGCGACACCGACACGACGTGCTGGAAGATCGCACGCTCGCGGAACTCGTCGATGCCGGCGGGCCCGGCGTCGGCGAGGATCTGACCGATGACCGGGAACACCCGCAGATGTTCGGGCAGCGACTGATCGCTGAACGACGGGCGCACGAACACCGCGCGCTCGATGGGCAGGAGGTCGTCGAGGGCGATCCGCAGCGCGAGCGCGGCGCCGAGCGAGATGCCCATGATCGTCAGGGGAGCGGATGCCTCTGGCGCGGGCTCGCCCGCGTCCTCGATCGCCTCGCGCACCGACGCGGCGACCTCGGCCGCCAGCCGGTCGAGGCGGAAGTCCGCCGGCTCGCCGACCGTGAGGAACCCGCCGTGGGCGCGGATGTCGGGCGCGATGACGAGTTCGTCGGGGCCGACCACCGCATGCACCGCGGGCGTGAAGAGGTCGAGCGGCTGGCGCCGGTCGGCGCCGAGGCCGTGCAGCAGAACGGTCGTCATCGGGGGGAACCTCCCGGCAGTGGGCGATGCAGGGCGCGTGCGCGGTGGAGCGGCGTGCGAACGATCACGCGTCTCACGTGCGACGCCCGCCGAGCTCCGCGATGAGCTCGTCGGCCAGTCTCACGAGGATCGCGATCTGGTCGTCGTCGCGATCGACCCAACGGTACTCGGGCTCGTCGCGAGTGGGAACGAAATCGTCGTGCTGCTCCCACACCACGAGGGTGCGTTCGGCGCCGAGCACGTACTGCTGCCACCAGACCTGTCGGAGATAGCCGCGGGGGATGCCGCGCCAGGCGCGCGAGGTGGTCTTGATCTCGCAGAGCTCGAGTGCGCCGCTGGGCGTGACCCGCAGCCCGTCGGGCGTGGCGAGGTGACGGCGCTCGGACTCGGCGTGGAAGAGCAGGCTCGACGGCTCGATGCCGTGCGTGCGCCGCACCCACTCGGCGATGACGGGCTCGCGCTCCTTACCGTGATCGGTGTAGCGGCTTCCGCCGAAGGAACTGCCGTTGCGCTTCTCCCACGCCGCGGATCGCACCGAGGCGAAGGAGGCGAGCTTGGCGGCATCCGTCGCGGTGATGCCCCGCGAGCGCGCCCTGAGCCAGGCCACCCGATCGCTCGAATCGGCGACGACACGCGAATGGCACGGATGCCGCGGGCGCTCGTCGACCGCGACCGCCGTCGCCGCACCCTCGAGATCGAAGAGGGCGAAGGGGGTGTCGGGCACCCTCCGAGCGTACCGCTCCGCCCTGTCAGCGAGGCGAGGCGGGCACGCGTGTGCGCCCCCGGTCGATCAGCGCGCCGCGAGCGCGTCGATGCCCTCGGGGGAGAGCACGTGGTGGATCGCGAGCATGCTCGCTCCGAGCACGGCGGCGTTCTCGCCGGCGGCGGACGCCGCGATGACGAGGTGCTCGGTGGCCAGCGGCATCGATCGCATGTAGACGACCTCGCGCACACCGGCGATGAGGTGCTCGCCGGCACGCGCCATCGAGCCGCCGATCGCGACGACCGAGGGGTTCACGAGGCTGACGCAGGCGGTCAGCACCTCGCCGATGTCGCGGCCCGCCTGGCGTACGGCCTGGATGGCGTCGATGTCGCCGTGCTTGACGAGTTCGACGACGTCGTTGCCGGTGTGGGCCTCGATGCCCTGTTCGCGAAGAGCCCGGGCGATGGCGGGGCCGGAGGCCAGGGCCTCGAGGCATCCGCGATTGCCGCAGTGGCAGGGCACGTCGCTGCCGCGCGCCACCCGGACGTGGCCGATGTCGCCGGCGATGCCCTGCGCGCCGCGCTGCAGCAGGCCGCCGGAGATGATGCCGGAGCCGATGCCCGTCGCGACCTTCACGAACATGAGGTGTTCGACCTGCGGCCAGGCCAGCGCTCGTTCGCCGAGGGCCATGATGTTCACGTCGTTGTCGACGAGCACGGGCACCTCGAGGTGCTGCTGCACCCAGCCCGGCACGTCGAAGCGGTCCCAGCCGGGCATGATCGGCGGGTTGACCGGTCGACCCGTGGAGTGCTCGACCGGACCGGGCACGCCGACGCCGATGGCGGCGAGTTCGTGCCGGTCGCGGCCGAGCCCGTCGATGAGGGCGAGGCCCGCGTCGACCATCCAGCCGAGCACGGCCTCGGGGCCCTTCGCGATGTCGAGGGGTTCGCCGTGCTCGGCGAGCACGGTGCCGGCGAGGTCGGTCACCGCGACGTTCGCGTGCGAGGCGCCGAGGTCGGCGGCGAGCACGATCCTCGCGCCGGGGTTCAGGGCGAACTGCGACGGCGGCCTGCCGCCGGTGGAGGCGGCGTCGGCCACGGGGGAGACCAGCCCGAGTTCCATGAGCTCGTCGACGCGCGCCGCGATGGTCGAACGGGCGAGGCCGGTGCTCGCGGCGAGCGAGGCGCGAGTACGCGGCGCCCCGTCGCGGAGCAGCTGGAAGAGCTCGCTCGCTCCTGAAGAACCGAGTGCCGAGCCTCGGCTGATGTCGACCATGCACTGAGTAAAGCACACCACCTTGTCTTGTTGGTGTATCTCGAAGCTGTAACGACTCCGGCAACTTTTGACGAATGACTAGCAAAAGGTGGGCGAGGTGTGCCAGCATGTCGACCATGACAACGGACGTCACCGCCCCAGCCCGCACGATGCGTGCCGGCTTCGTCGGTGGCGGGTTCATGGCCACCGTGCACTCCCGGGCCGCTCGCGCCGCCCGGGCCGAGCTGGTCGGCGGTGCATCCTCCTCCGCCGATCGCGCTCGCGACGCGGCGCAGCGCCTCGGATTCGCCACGGCCCACGCCTCGCTCGACGAACTGCTCGCCGATCCCGACATCGACGTGGTGCACGTGTGCACGCCGAACGCGACGCATGCCGCGATCGCACGGGCGGCACTCGAGGCCGGCAAGCACGTGATCTGCGAGAAGCCGCTCGCGACCACCGCGACGGATGCCGCGGCGCTCGCGGCACTGGCCGCAGAACGCGGCCTCGTGGCCGCCGTGCCGTTCGTCTACCGCTTCCACCCGATGGCACGCGAGGCCAGGGCCCGCATCGCCCGCGGCGAGACCGGTCGCCTCCTCAGCGTGCAGGGCAGCTACCTGCAGGACTGGCTCGCGGCGCCGCACGACGACGACTGGCGCGTCGACGCCGCGCTCGGCGGCCCATCACGGGCGTTCGCCGACATCGGCTCGCACCTCGTCGACCTGCTCGAGTTCGTCTCGGGCGAGCGCATCAGGCGCCTGAGCGCCTCGACCCGCACCGTCTACGAGGCCCGCGCGACGCACGACGACATCGCCACCGAAGACCTCGTCGCCGTCGTCGTCGAGCTGGCGTCGGGCGCCGTCGGCACTCTCCTCGTCTCGCAGGTCGCACCCGGCCGCAAGAACGCCCTCTCGATCGAGCTCTCGGGCACCGAGGCGAGCGTGCGCTTCGAGCAGGAGCGCCCCGACTCCCTCTGGCTCGGCCGCACCGACGCCTCGAGCATCATCGAACGCGACCCGGCGCGGCTCGCCCCCGATGCCGCCCGACTGTCGCTCGTGCCCGCGGGGCATCCGATGGGCTATCAAGACGCCTTCAACGCCTTCGTCGCCGATGCCTACGCGGCGATCGGCGGGCAGACGCCCGAAGGCCTGCCGCAGTTTGACGATGGACTTCGCGCGGTGCGCGTGACGGAAGCAGTGCTCGCCTCCGCGGCGAGCGGCAGTTGGGTGGAGGTGGCCGCATGAACGCCGAACAGCCGCAGGCGGGGGCCGGTCGCAGCGCAGTGCTCGACGGCGAGCCCGTGCTCGTCGCCACGGGCCTCGAGAAGTCGTTCTTCGGCGTCACGGTGCTGCGCGGGGTCGGGCTCACGCTCCACCCCGGCGAGGTGCACGGCCTCGTCGGCGAGAACGGCGCCGGCAAGTCGACCTTCATGAAGATCCTCGCGGGCGTCTACGAGCGCGACGCCGGCAGCATCACGCTCGGCGGCAGCGAGGTGGCGTTCACGCATCCCGTCCAGGCCGCGCACGCCGGGCTCGCCACGGTCTTCCAGGAGTTCAACCTCCTGCCCGAGCGCACCGTCGCGCAGAACGTCTTCCTCGGCCGCGAGCCGAAGCGCCACGGTCTCGTCGACCGGAAGGGGATGCTCGCCGAGACCCGCACGCTCCTCGCCGACCTCGGCATCGACACGATCGATGCGGATGCCCCGGTGCGCACGCTCACCGTCGCCGAGCAGCAGATCGTGGAGATCGTGAAGGCCCTCTCGGTCGACGCCCGGGTCATCCAGATGGACGAGCCGACGGCGGCACTCGCCGACCACGAGGTCGAACTGCTCTACACGATCGTGCGCAGGCTCTCCGAGCGCGGGGTCGCGATCGTCTACGTCTCGCACCGCCTGAAGGAGATCTTCGACCTCTGCGACACGATCACCGTGCTGAAGGACGGCGCGCTCGTCTCGAGCGGCCCGGCCGCCGAACTCGACACCGACGAGCTCGTGCGCCGCATGGTCGGCCGGCCGATCTCCGCCTACTTCCCTGCCGCCGAAGCGGGCACGGTCGTCGGGGAGCCGCGGCTGCAGCTCCGGGGCGCCGGCAACGCCTACGTCGACGGCGTCGACCTCGAGCTGCGGGCCGGCGAGATCGTCGGTGTCGCGGGCCTGCAGGGTTCGGGGCGCACCGAACTCGTCGAGGCGCTCTTCGGCATCGACCCGTTCACCCGCGGCGAGTTGCTGCTCGACGGTCGGCCGCTGCGCATGACCTCGGCGCGGCAGGCCGTGAAGGCGGGCATCGCGCTCATCACCGAGGACCGCAAGGCGCAGGGCCTCGCCCTGAACCAGTCGGTCGGCGACAACGCCCTGCTCGTCATCCGCTCGGTGTTCGCGCGCCGCACCGGCGAGGCCCGCCGCGAACTGCCCGGCGTGCTCTCCTCGCTCGAGGTCTCCTCACGCGGCGTCGACCAAGAGGTGCAGTACCTCTCGGGCGGCAACCAGCAGAAGGTCGTGCTCGCGAAGTGGCTCGCCACGAAGCCGAAGGTCGTGCTGCTCGACGAGCCGACCCGCGGCATCGACGTCGGCGCGAAGGTCGCCGTCTACACGCTCATGCGACGGCTTGCGAAGGAAGGGGTCGCCATCCTCATGATCTCCTCGGAACTGCCTGAGGTCATCGGCATGTCCGACCGCATCGTGGTCATGCACGACGGCCGCGCCTCCGCCGAGCTCCCGGCTCGGAGCGACGAGGCCACGATCCTCTCGGCCGCCACCGGAACGCTCAGGGTCGGCGGCGCGAAGGTCGTCGGCACGGCCGAGGCCTCCGGATCGGATGACACGAACGAGGGGGTCGGCCGATGAGCGCCGCCACCGCGACCTCCGTTCGCCGCGGCCGTCGCCGTCGCCTCGACGCGAGCCTCATCGTGGGCATCGCGCTCGTCGGCGTCATCATCATCGGCGCGATCCTCGTCGCGAGCGTCGGGCGCAACTTCTTCAGCGCCGGCAACATCCGCGACATCCTCACCGGCATGAGCGTGCTCGGCTTCGTCGCGATCGGTCAGACGCTCGTGATCCTGTGCGCGTCGCTCGACCTGTCGGTGCCCTACGTCATCAGCCTGTCGAGCCTCATCGCCGCCGACATGATGGCCGGCAACCCGGCGAACATCCCGATCGCCGTGCTCGCGGTGCTCGTCGTCGCGGCGCTCATCGGACTCGCGAACGGCCTCATCGTCACGAAGCTCAAGGTCAACGGCTTCATCGCGACCCTCGGCACGGGGCTCATCATCAAGGGCTACCTCGACACGAACTTCAAGGGCACGAGCGGCGAGGTGCCGTGGGAGTTCCAGCTGATCGGCGCGACCGGCGTCGGGCCCGTGCCGGTGTCGACGATCATCATGCTCGCGGTCGCCGTGGCCGGCGCGTTCTTCCTCGCCCGCACCCGCACCGGCAATCACATGTTCGCCGTCGGCGGCAACGAACAGGTCGCGCGCCTCTCGGGCATCCGCACCGCGCGACCGGTCATCGTCGCGCACATGCTGTGCTCGATCACGGCGGCGCTCGCCGGGCTCCTGCTCGCGAGCAGGCTCGGCGTCGGCAGCCCCACCGTCGGCACGCAGGGCGGCTACGACCTGCTCTCGATCGCCGCGGTCGTGCTCGGCGGCACCCTGCTCATGGGCGGCCGCGGCTCGATCTGGGGCACCATCGCCGGCGTCGCGATCTTCGCCGTGGTCGACAACGTGATGAGCGTCATGCAGGTCAACCCCTTCCTGAAGGACGTCGTGCGCGGCGTCGTCATCGTCGCGGCCGTCGCCGTCTACACGAGCCGCTCGCTCGACCGGCGCCGTCCGCGATTCACCGCAGGGTCGGCGACTGCGGATCCCGCGGGCGGCGCTTCCGCTCGCGTCGGCCCCGATCCGCTCGACAACACGCGAGACGCCCATACCGCCTCGCCGGTCGAGGATCACGAGAAGGAGGGTTCGGCATGAGCGCCGCGACCACCCAGCAGCCCACCGTCGGCCAGCGTCTCGCCGACCTCGGGCGCACGCTCATCAGCCCCCGCGGCGCCGTCTTCCTGCTGCTCATCGTGCTGCTCGTCGCGATCACGGTGCTGAACCCCGCGTTCGCCGAGCCGTCGCAGTTCATCCGCTTCGTGCAGCGCGTCGCTCCCGTCGCGATCGCGGCGATCGGCCAGTACTTCGTGATCGTCGGCGGCGAGTTCGACCTCTCCATGGGATCGGTCGTGACGGCCCAGGTCGTGATCGCCGGCAACCTCATCGGTCAGGACGAGTCGAAGTCGATCCCCGTGCTGCTGTTCATGCTCGCGTTCGGCGCGTTCATCGGGCTCGTCAACGGCCTCATCGTCACGCTGCTGAAGGTGCCGAGCTTCATCGCCACGCTCGGCATGATGCTCGCCCTGCTCGGCGCGACGCTCTACTGGACCGGCGGCGCAGCGACCGGCAACCCCGCCGACGGCTTCCGCGAGATCGGGCGCGGCGGCATCAGGGACCTGCCCGTCATCGAGATCCTGCCGTGGTCGGTCGTCGTGCTCGTCGTCGTGCTCCTCCTCGCCGTCTGGTTCGCCCGCCGACCGTTCGGCCGCACGATCATCGCCCTCGGCGACAACCCCACGACCGCGCGGTACTCGGGTGCGCGCAACTGGTGGGTGAAGACGTCGACCTTCATGATCTCCTCGCTCTCGGCGACCGTCGCGGGGGTGCTGCTCGTCGGCTACGCCGGCGTGCACCCGAGCGTGGGCCGGGGCTACGAGTTCACCGCGATCACCGCGGTCGTGCTCGGCGGTGTCGTGCTCGGCGGCGGCCGCGGCTGGGTCGTCGCGGCGGCAGCAGGCGCCTTCGCACTCGAGGCGCTCTTCACACTGCTGAACTTCGCCGGCGTGCCCTCGACCTACCGCGACGCGGTGCAGGGCGCGATCATCATCATCGCCGTGGCCTACGCCGCGACCACGGTTCGCGCCCGACGCAAGGGCCGCGCCCTCGAGGCGCCGTCACACCAGATCTCGCCGACTCCGTCATCGGAGCCCGCGACCGAGACTTCGCCGGCACCGGCGGAGGAGCAGGATGCCGCGGCATCCGCTCGCCCTGCACCCATTCCCTCGACGCAGAGGGCTGACAACGAAACCAAGGGAGGTTCGTGATGCGACGCAGGTATTCAGTGGCATCGGCCATGGTCGGCGCTCTCGCGCTGTTCGCACTGGCCGGATGTACCACCGACCCCAACGTGGCCGCGCCGTCGGATGACGCCGGAGCCACGGAGGAGGCGGTCGAGTGGTTCGACCAGGAGCTCTACGACAAGCAGTACGCCGAACGATCCGTCGTGCCCGAAGGGCCTGAGGGGCAGCCGTGGCTGCAGTACATCAACGCCGAGATGACCGACACGTCGGCCTATGCGGCCACCGGAGCGAAGAAGGCGTGCTTCGCGAACGCCTCGATCTCGAACCCCTGGCGGCAGACCGGCTGGATCACGATGAACGAGCAGCTGAAGGTGCTGCAGGAGTCGGGCGCCATCTCCGAGATGGAGACCCGCGACGCGAAGGACTCGGATGACACGCAGATCGCCGACATCGACTACTTCATCAACGAGGGCAACTGCGACGTCTTCCTCATCTCGCCGAACTCCACGGCGGCCATGACCCCGGCCGTCGAGCGTGCGTGCGACACCGGCAAGCCCGTCGTGGTCTTCGACCGCGGCGTGCAGACCGACTGCCCCGTCACGTTCATCCACCCCATCGGCGGATTCGCGTGGGGCATCGACACGGCCGAGTTCCTCATCGAGGAGCTGGAACCGGGCTCGAAGGTCGTCGCGCTCCGGATCCTCCCGGGCGTCGACGTGCTCGAACAGCGCTGGGCCGCGGCCGAGAAGCTCTTCGGCGAGAACGACATCGAGGCGGTCGACTACTTCACGGGCGCCGACCCCGCCGAGATCAAGAAGATCATCTCCGATGAGCTCGCCAAGGGCGATGTCGACGGCATCTGGATGGACGCCGGTGACGGCGCGGTCGCCGCCATCGAGGCATTCGAGGACGCCGGCGCCGACTACCCCGTCATGACGGGCGAAGACGAGATGAGCTTCCTGCGCAAGTGGAAGGAGACGGGGCTCACGGGTCTTGCACCGGTGTACTCCAACTTCCAGTGGCGCACGCCGCTGCTCGCCGCGCAGAAGATCTTCGCCGGTGAGGAGATCCCGAAGGAGTGGGTGCTCCCGCAGTCGCCGATCACCGCTGAAGAGGTCGATCAGTACCTCGAGGCGAACGACGGCATGCCCGACGGCCACTACGCGAAGTTCGGCGGCGAAGACCTGCCGGGCTACCCGCAGATCTGGCAGGAGCGGGTGATTCCGTAAGGGTGAGCGCATGACCGCCTAATCTGGTCGGGCGGCGGTGGGTCACCCCGCCGCCGCCCGATCGCACGTTTCGACCGCACGCTCGCAAGGAGGCAGCATGCGCCGCATCATCGGCGTCAACACCTGGGTCTGGACCTCGCCGCTCGACGACGACTCGCTCGCCGAGCTCGCGGCCAAGGCCGCCGGCATGGGCTTCGGCGCGATCGAACTGCCGATCGAGACACCGGGCGACTGGTCGCCGGATGCCGCGGCCGACGTGCTGCGCGAGCACCGCCTCGCCCCCGTGGTGATCGGGGCGATGGGCCCGGGGCGCAACCTGATCGCGGCGCCCGGCTCCGAGATCGTCGCCACCCAGAACTACCTCGTGCACTGCCTCGGCGTCGCCGAGCGGCTCGGCTCCCGCGTGGTCGCCGGCCCGTTCACGGCCGCCACCGGCCGCACCTGGCGCATGGACGCCGAGGAGCGCGCTGCCCGGTACCGCGAGCTGCAGGGCAGTCTCGGCCCGGTCGTCCGGGCGGCGGAGCGCAGCGGCATCCGTCTCGCGATCGAGCCGCTGAACCGCTACGAGACGAGCCTCGTCAACACCGTCGAGCAGGCACTCGAGGCGCTCGGGCCGCTGCTCGGGCCGGGCCTCGGCCTCGCGCTCGACAGCTACCACCTGAACATCGAGGAGCAGCGCGTCGGCGACGCGATCCGCCTCGCCGGCGAGCACCTCGCCTACGTGCAGGTCTGCGGCAACGACCGCGGCGCGGTGGGCGACGACCACATCGACTGGCCGGCCTTCCTCGACGCCCTCGACGATGTCGGCTACTCGGGCCCGCTCGGCCTCGAGAGCTTCACGGGCGACAACGACACGATCGCGGTCGCCGCTTCGGTGTGGCGGCCCCTCGCAGCATCGCAGGACGAACTCGCGGCACGGAGCATCCGCTACCTGACCGCCCTCCAAGACGAACGGGAGCAACGATGACCGACCAGCATTCAGCAGCGGATGCCGCGGCGCCCGCGGCCCGCCCCGTCACCCTCTTCACGGGGCAGTGGGCGGACCTGCCCTTCGCCGAGGTCGCGCGCCTCGCGGCGGAGTGGGGCTACGACGGACTCGAGATCGCGTGCTCGGGCGACCACCTCGACCTGAAGCGCGCCGAGGAGGAGCCGGGCTACCTCGACGAGCGCCGCGCGATCCTCGACCGCCATGGGCTGCGGGTCTTCGCGATCTCGAACCACCTCACGGGCCAGGCCGTGTGCGACGCCCCCATCGACTTCCGCCATGAGGCGATCGTGCGGCCCTACACCTGGGGCGACGGCGACGCCGAGGGCGTCAGGCAGCGCGCCGCCGAGGACATGAAGCGCTCGGCCCGCGTCGCCCGTGCGCTCGGGGTCGACACCGTCGTCGGGTTCACCGGGTCGTCGATCTGGCCCTACGTCGCGATGTTCCCGCCCGTGCCCGCCTCGGTGATCGATGCCGGGTTCGAGGACTTCGCGGCGCGCTGGAACCCCATCCTCGACGTCTTCGACGCCGAGGGTGTGCGGTTCGCTCACGAGGTGCACCCGTCGGAGATCGCGTACGACTACTGGAGCTCGGTGCGCACGCTCGAGGCGATCGGGCACCGTGAGGCGTTCGGCTTCAACTGGGATCCGTCGCACATGATGTGGCAGAACATCGACCCGGTCGGCTTCATCTGGGACTTCAAGGACCGCATCTACCACGTCGACTGCAAGGACACGCGGATGCGCCCGCAGAACGGGCGGGCCGGCGTGCTCGGCTCGCACCTGCCGTGGGGCGATCCGCGGCGTGGCTGGGACTTCGTCTCGACCGGCCACGGCGACGTGCCGTGGGAGGACTCGTTCCGCGCGCTCGACGCGATCGGCTACGCCGGACCGATCTCGGTCGAGTGGGAGGACGCGGGCATGGACCGGCTGCACGGTGCTGCGGAGGCGGTCGGATTCATCCGCTCGCTGCTCTGGCCGAAGCCGACGGCCTCGTTCGACGCGGCCTTCTCGAACCAGTAGCCCGCTCGGGGGCGGGCGGGGCGTCGTGCGCCCGCCGTAGCATCGGCGTATGCGTCTCGACCCGAACCCGCCGCCGCGCCCTCGATCGGCGGCCCGGCCGGCCGCTCGGCCGACCCGCCCCGACCGTGATCTCTCGCGGCCGCTGCCGTCGTCGCTCAGCTGGATGGTGCTGGTGGTGTTCGCCGCGGCGATCGCCGTCGCCGTCGTGGCCGCGTGGCTGCCCTGGTGGGTTCCGGCGTGGTACGGCGCGGTGAGCCTCGTCGCCTTCGTCGCCTACGGACTCGACAAGCGCGCGGCGAAACGCGGCGGGCCGCGCACCTCGGAGTCGGCGCTGCTCATGATGGGGTTCGTCGGCGGCTGGCCGGGCGCGGTCGTCGCCCAGCAGCTCTTCCGTCACAAGACGCGCAAGCGCAGCTTCCGGCGGGCCTTCTGGCTCACCGTCGTCGTCAACGCGCTCGTGCTGGCCGTGTTCATCGGCCTGCTGCAGTCGGGCCTGAGCATGCCCGAGCTCGACTACTCGGGAATGCTCCAGTAGTACGCGACGCCGCCCGGGTGCAGCACGGTGATCGCCCAGTCGACCGAGCGATCCCACGTCGGGTCGGTGTGCCCCGCGTAGAGGATCGTGATCGACCCGTCGAGCTCCGTCTCGACCGAGGTCACGATTCCGGTGTGGTCGCGGTCGCCCGAGTCGTCCCAGTCGAACTGCACGACGTCGCCGACCTCGACCGCGTCGCGCTCGTCGTCGGTGAGTGCCGTGGCCCGCTCGGGGTGCGCCTCGAGGTAGTCGCGCATGGCCGTCGAGCTGATCCAGGCATCGGCATGGCTGAAGGCGTCGCCCGACTCGTCGAACCACCACTCGTCGTCTTCGATCCAGCCGCGCGCGAGCAGGGTCTGGCTCGTGAAGTTCACGCAGTCGTTCTCGTCGAGGTAGCCGTAGGTCTCGCTCTCGGTGTCGGTCCAGTGCTCGAACGCGTACGAGAGCTGGGCGGCGACGCCGTCGGAGTAGGCCGAGAAGTCGGCGACCTCGGTATCGGCGTCGGAAGCCTTGCGACCCGCGCCGGGCGCTCCTGCTGCGCCTGCCGCTCCGGCTGCACCGGCCATCGTGTCGGCGGAACCGTTCGCCGCGGCCTCGCCGGCTCCCTGCTGCGCCGACCACGCGAGGGTCGCCCCGCCCGCGACGAGCGCGACGGCGAGGATGCCGACGAGAACGAGGCCGCGGCGGCGGGATTCAGGGGTCTTGGCGGTGCTCGGCATCGGCGTCAGCGTAGGAGCATCGCCTGAGGATCAGCCGAATCAGTCCGCGACGCTCCAGTAGTACACCTTCGTCTCGGGATGCTTCGGATGGTCGTCGACCGAGCGATCCCACGTGGCATCCGTGTGCCCGCCGTAGTAGACGTCGATCTCGCCGTCGTCGCCCTCGCGCACCGCGGTGACGATGGCGGTGTGGTCGCGGTCGCCCGAGGCGTCCCAGTCGAACTGCACGATGTCACCGGGTTCCACCTTCGCGCGCTGGGCGTCGGACAGCGGGGTCGCCCGTTCAGGATGCGAGGCGAGGTAGTCGTTGAAGAGCGTCGACGAGCGCCATGCGGGGGAGTGGGCGTAGGCGTCGCCGTCCTCCGAGTACCACCACTCCTCGTCGACCTGCCAGCCGCGCTCGATGAGCGTCTGGGAGGTGAAGTTCACGCAGTCGTCGACGCCGAGCACGCCGTAGCGCTCGCTCGAGTCCGCGTCCCAGTGGTCGCGCACGTACTCGAGCTGGCGCAGCACGGGTGCCGGCAGCTCGGGATCGAGTTCGAGCGCGGCCTCGTTCGGGTGGCTGCCGCCGCCGCCCTGCGTGCCGGGGCCGGTGGGAGCCGAGGCGGCGACGATCGCCGTGACGATCGCGATGACGAGCCAGGCGATGAGCGCGACGGCGACGACCGCCGCGCCGCCGACGACGAGGCGCCGTCGCACGTAGGTCGCGCGGGCGGGGCGTTCGGGTGGCGTGCTCATTTCATCCACCGTAAGCGTCGACGCCCGTGCGAACGCGATCGCCACGCGCTGGCGCCGACCGCCCGACGGCTCGCTCCGAGCCTCGCGTCATGGAGTTGACCGCGATTCGCCCGCCCGCATAGGGTGAGGATCGTCGATCGTTCTGAATCGATTCAATTCATCCCGCACGGCGCTGTGCATCGACGCCCGCCGTGCTCGAAAGGGCAGGCATGGCAACGTTCAACGATCTCTCGCTCTCGAGACGGCAGCTCCTCGGATACTCGGCAGCGGCCGCGGCAGGAGTGCTCGTCGCGAACGCTGCGCCGCAGTCGGCCGGCGCCGCCGTCGGCTCGGTGCTCCCCGCAGGAACGGGCAACGCCTTCGGCATCTCCGAGTTCGCCGACCCGGGCACCTCGGTCGCGCCCAAGTTCCGCTGGTGGTGGCCGAACGGCCAGGTCGAGGTCGACGAGATCGTGCGCGAGGTCGACCAGGTCGCCGATGCCGGCTTCGGCGGTCTCGAGATCGCCGATGTGCACCACAGCGTGGCATCCGGCGACCTCGACGTCGACGGCTTCCCCTGGGGCGGCGACCGATGGTGCGAGGCGGTCGAGGCCGCCCTCGCGCAGGCGAAGCGCCGCGACATCCGTCTTGACATCACGCTCGGCCCGTCGTGGCCGGCCGCCGTGCCGACCATCACCCCGCAGCACGAGGCGGCACTCACCGAACTCGTGCACGGCGTCGTCGAACTCGCGCCCGGCCAGGCGCACCGCGGCGCGGTGCCCGCGCCGGCCATCGGCGCAGAGCACGGGGTCACCGAAACGCTGCTGCTCTCGGTGCAGGCCTTCGAGATCGTCACGAAGCCGGCGAAGGGCAACATCGTGCTGAAGCGTGCGAGCGGGGTCGACCTCACCGATGCCGTCGTCGACGGCGCGGTCGACTGGACCGCCCCGGCCGGCACCGCGAGCTGGGTGCTCCTCGCGTTCTGGCGCCGCGGCTCGGGCCAGCTCGCCGAGGGCGGCGCGCACACGAACCCGACGTCGTACGTGGTCGACCACTTCAGTTCGGCGGGCGCGCAGGCCGTCATCGACTTCTGGGAGTCGGAGATCATCTCGGCCCGCATGTCGAAGCTGCTTTCCGAGGCCGGGGGAGCCTTCTTCGAGGACTCGCTCGAGATCGAGACCGAGGCGACGATCTGGACCCGGCGCCTTCCCGAGGAGTTCAGGGCGCGTCAGGGCTACGAACTCACGCCGTTCCTGCCGGTCGTCATCGAGCTGAAGGAGAAGTACCTCTACGACTTCGACGACATCGTGACGACGCGGGTGCGCGACGACTTCAATCAGGTGCTGAGCGACCTCTACTCCGAGCACCACCTCGTGCCCTTCCGCGACTGGGCGCACTCGCACGGGCTCGAATACCGGGTGCAGGCCTACGGCCTCGAGCAGGACTCGATCGACCAGGCCGGCATCGTCGACATCCCCGAGACCGAATCGCTCGGCGCGAAGAACGTCGACGACTACCGGGTGCTCGCGAGCGGCCGCGACATCGCGGGGCACACGATCCTCTCGTGCGAGTCGGCGGCGTACCTCGGCAAGTCGTACTCGGCGACGATCACCGAGGTGCTGACGACGCACGGCGAGATGTTCGCCGGCGGGGTCAACCAGTCGGTGCTGCACGGGTTCCCGTACGCGAGCGCACCGGGTGCCGGCTGGCCGGGCTTCGCGGCCTTCAGCCCGTACTACAACAACTCGGTGGGCTACTCCGAGGCCTGGGGCCCGCGGATGCCGGTCTGGGCGCACCTGCCCGACGTGGCCGCGTACCTCGCCCGCACGCAGTGGGTGCTCCGCGCCGGGCGCCCCCGCTACGACCTCGTGTTCCTGCGGCAGAAGGGCTGGGCGCAGACCGGCATCGGCGCACCGTGGGCGACCGCCTCCGGCATCCCCGTCGGCTGGACGCACGGGTTCCTCACCGGCTCGAGCCTCGAGCGCGAGGGCGCGGTGCTCGCGGGCGGCCGGCTCGCTCCCGAGGGCGGCGCGTACAAGGCGGTGATCGTCGACATCGACCGGTTCCGCGGCAACGAGGCGACCCTCACGGTCGCGACCGCGGAGCGCCTGCTGGACTTCGCCGACGCCGGCCTGCCGATCGTGCTCTTCGGCGACTGGTCGAAGCCGGCAGCCATCGGCTTCCGCTCGGCCGAGCAGAACGCCCGGGTCGCCGAGGTCGTGGCGGCACTGCGCAACTCGCCCTCGGTCGCGCTCGCCCCGGCGAACGCCGACATCCCGATCGCGCTCGCGAGCCTCGGCGTCGCGCCCGACGTCGACCACGAGACGTCGAACCTCAAGCACATCCGACGGGTCGACGGCGGAGTCGACTACTACTACCTCGTGAACGCGAAGCACAATCCAGCCAAGGACAAGCTCGTGCCCATCGACCACGACGTCGTGCTCACGGCGGAGCACGCCGACAGCGTGCCCTACGAGCTCGACGCCTGGTCGGGCGAGGTGCGCCCGCTCGTCGCCTACCGCCGCGACGGCGCGCGCGTCACCGTGCGGGTGCGCCTGCAGCCGGCGCAGTCGACGGTGATCGTGCTGGCGCCCCGCGACTGGGCGGGCAGGCAGGCGCCGTCCGAGCAGGTCGTCGAGACCGACGCCGTGGCGGTGCGTGCCGCGAAACGGGGCGTCGAGCTCGTGACGGATGCCCCGGGCCGCTTCTCGGTGCGCTTCGCCGACGGTCGCACGGCGACCGCGACGGTGAAGGCGCTGCCGGCGCCGATCGAACTCACCTCGTGGACGCTCAGCGTCGAGGACTGGCAGCCCGGAGCCTCCCCGACCGAGACGGCGAAGCCGGTGGTCGAGGTGCCGCTGTCGGGCCTCGTGCCGTGGAGCGCGATCCCCGGGCTCGCCGACACCTCGGGCATCGGGCGGTACACGACGCGCGTCAAGCTCGGCAGCGACTGGAAGACGTCGGGCGCCGGCATCCGCCTCGAGCTCGGCCGGGTGGTCGACACCTTCCGGGTGCGGGTCAACGGCAAGCTCGTCGAGGACCGCGACCTCACCGACTCGACCGTCGACATCAGCGAGTTCGCCCATCCCGGCAACAACACGATCGAGGTCGAGGTGGCCTCGACGCTCATCAACCGACTGCGGGTCGTGAACCCGACGGTGTACGGCGTCGTGAAGCGGGCCGACTACGGGCTGCTCGGCCCGGTCGTGATCCGCCCCTACGGCGTGGCGGAGGTGCGCTGACCCGGGTTCGCCGGCGGCACCACGACAGGCGAGCGGATGCCGCGACCGGAGCGGTCGCGGCATCCGCTCTGCGTCTCAGCCGATCCGGTCAGCGCTCGGTGACGGCGCCGTCCCTGATGTGCAGGCGGCGTTCGGCCCGCTTCGCCACGGCGGAGTCGTGCGTCACGACGATGAGCGTGAGGCCGCGGTCGCGCCAGAGCCCCTCGAGCAGGTCCATGATGTCGTCGCGGGTCTGCTCGTCGAGGTTGCCGGTCGGTTCGTCGGCGAGCAGCACATCGGGCTCCTTCACGAGCGCCCGTGCGATCGCCACGCGCTGCTGCTGACCGCCCGACAGCTCGCTCGGAACATGGCCGCCGCGGTCGCCGAGCCCCACCGACGCGAGCGCCTCGGTCGCCCGGCGCCGCCGCTCGTCTGCCGGCACCCCGAGCGGTTCGAGGGCGGTCTCGACGTTCTCGAGCGCGGTGAGCGTGGGGATCAGGTTGAAGCCCTGGAAGACGAACCCGATCTCATTCGCGCGGATGCCGGCGAGCTTCCGATCCGGCAGGTGCGAGAGCTCTGCCTCGCCGAGCGCGACACGGCCGGTGCTGGGCCGGTCGAGTGCGCCGAGCATCTGCAGGAGCGTCGACTTGCCACCTCCGGTCGGCCCCTGGATCGCGACGAGCTGGCCCCTCGGGATCGTCAGGGAGACGTCCCGCAGCGCGGTGATGCGGCGCTTCGACTGCGCGTAGGTCTTCGACACGTGTTCGAGCGTGTACATGCTGGTTCCTTTCGTGGGGATGGCGAGCGTCACGCGACGCTGCGGAGGGCCTCGGCGGGGCGGAGCTTCGCGGCCCGCCATCCGCCGAAGGCGCCGGCGACGAGGCCGCCGGCGATCGAGAGTCCGATGGCGATCGCGATGACGCCGACGGTCACGGGGGCCTGCAGCACGACCTCGGCGGATGACGCGGCCGACGGCATCGCTCCGCCGAACCCGCCGCCCGGGCCGCCGGCCTGCATGACCATCTCTCGGCCGCCCGGGCCGCCGGCGACCACCTCGGAGCCGGAGCCGCCGCCGATCGTCGGGGCGATGAGGTTCACTGCCCAGATGCCCGCGAGGCCGAGCATGAGCCCGGCGCCGCCGCCGATGAGGCCCTGCACGAGCGACTCGCCCGTGACCTGGCCGACGATGCGGCCGTTCGACCAGCCGATCGCCTTCAGCGTTCCGAACTCGCGGGTACGCCGGGTCACGCCCTGGATCGTGAAGAGGATGGCGATGAGGAAGGCGGCGACGAGCACCGCGAGCGAGACCCAGAGCCCGAGGTTCGAGATGAGGCTCGACGCGCTCGCGAGCGAGCCGGAGACGGAGGCGGCGAGGTCGGACTGCGTCGACACCGTGGCATCCGGCAGCGCCTCCTCGATCTCGGCCTGCAGGGCGTCGATGCCGTCGGCGGACTCCGCCTGCACCGAGATGCTCGAGATCATGCCCTCCTCGCCCGAGATCGACTGGGCGAGGTCGAGCGGGATGTAGACGTTCGCGGCGGTCGCGGCGTCGGCGGAGGTCGACGAGACGGTGCCGACGACCTCGAACTCCGTACCCCCGACGTCGATCGTGTCGCCCACGGCGAGCTCTGCGCTCGTGGCGTAGCTGGCGTCGAGCACGGCGACCGGCTCGCCGGTGTCGGATGCCTCGAGCCCGCGCCCGTCGGCCAGCTCGACCGCCGAGAGGGGCCCGACGGCGGCCGAAGCCGGGTCGAGGCCGAGCACCGTGAAGCTGTCGACGTCGAAGGCGCTGCCGCCGGCGCCGTCGAAGCCGCCCTGCGGCGGTGCCGCGGGCTGCTCGCCGTCGGCGGGCATCTGCTCGGTGCCCTCCGCCGTCTGCGCGAAATCGGGCAGCTCGCCGTCGAACGTCGTGTTCGTGAGCGAGAGGGTGGCGGATGCCGTGGCGACGCCGTCGAGCGCCTCGACCGACGCCAGAGCGGCCTCGTCGAAGGTGCTCGAGCCGAACCCGGCCGAGAGCCGCGACTGGCTGATCTCGGTCGAGCCGTCTGCCGTGGTGCCCGCGTCGGCATCGAACTCGAACCGCGGGCCGCCGGCCTCGCCCTCCGCGGGCGGGGTCGGCGTCTGCGACACCGTGAGGTCGGTGCCGACGCCGTAGACGGATTCGAGCACGGAGGCCTGGGCGTCGCGCACGCCGGTGGAGACCGAGTTCACGATCATGACGAGCGCGATCGCGAGCGCCATGCCGATCGCGATGATCGCGGTCTGCCTGCGGCGCCCGGCGAGTTCGCGCCGGAGGTAGGTGAAGAACATGTCGATCCTTCGGGGTAGGGGAGGCGTTCGGAGCGAGCGCCGATCGAGACGGTAGGGGCGGGGTCTGTGGGAGGCCGATGGCCGGCCTGTGCGTGGCCGATGCGTCCGTCGTCGTCGGCCACGCAGCATCCGCTCACGCAGGTCATAGGAAACGCATAGCTCGGCGCGGATACTGGAGTCATGAGCACGAACGCCGCATCGACCCCGCACCGCGCCCCCGCCATCACCAAGCCCGACGGCTCGATGGTGCGCGTGCTCGTGGTCGACGACGAGCACTCGCTCACCGAGTTGCTCAAGATGGCGCTGAAGTACGAGGGATGGGACGTGCGCACCGCGGGCGACGGGCAGACCGCCGTGAAGGTCGCCCGGGAGTTCCGGCCCGACGCGATCGTGCTCGACATCATGCTGCCCGACATCGACGGCCTCGAGGTGCTGCAGCGCGTGCGGGCCGACGGCACCGAGACGCCCGTGCTCTTCCTCACCGCGAAGGACTCGCTCGACGACCGCATCGCGGGCCTCACCGCCGGCGGCGACGACTACGTCACGAAGCCGTTCAGCCTCGAAGAGGTCGTCGCACGCCTGCGCGGACTCATCCGGCGCTCGACCCTCACCCTCGCCCAGGCGAAGGACCCGGTGCTCGTCGTCGGCGACCTGACCCTCGACGAGGACTCGTACGAGGTCTTCCGCGACGGCACGCCGATCGAGCTGACCGCCACCGAGTTCGAGCTGCTGCGCTTCCTCATGCGCAACCCTCGCCGCGTGCTCTCGAAGGCGCAGATCCTCGACCGCGTCTGGAGCTACGACTTCGGCGGCAAGGAGTCGGTCGTCGAGCTCTACATCTCGTACCTGCGCAAGAAGATCGATGCGGGCCGCGAGCCGATGATCCACACGGTGCGGGGCGCCGGTTACATGCTGAAGGCCGCCGGATGACGCGGCCGGGCGATCCCGGCTACGCGGCGTCGGCTCGGGCGACCGCCACTGCGGCGACGCCGTCCCAGCACGACGCTCCCGAACTGCCCGCGGCGACCGAGGTGCCGCGCCGACGCGAGTGGACCCTGCAGCGACGCCTGCTCCTCGTGCTCGCCGGGCTCCTCGCCGCGGTCAGCCTGGTGGTCGGCGTCGTCAGCGTGAGCGTCTTCCACACGTCATCGATGGCCGCGGTCGACGCGGACCTGCGCTCGGCGATGGACCGGGCGGAGCTGAACCTCCAGGGGCCCATGCCGTTCCCCGGCAGCGGTGAGGCCGCCACCCCGCTGCTCGATGTGGCCGGCCAGTCCGCGGGCACGCTCGCCGCGGTCGTTCCCGATTCGGGTCAGGCCGATGCGGCCTACATCCCCGAGGACACCCAGGGCATCCTGAAGCTGCCACCCCGCGCGACGGAGACACTCGCCGCGGTTCCCGATGACGGGCAGCCGCACACGATCGACATGGGTCGCCCCCTCGGGGAGTTCCGTGCGCTGTCGGAACGCAAGGACATCGCCCCCGAGACCCGAGTCGTGATCGCCCTGCCGCTCGCCGAGGTGAACGCCTCCGCGCGGGAGCTCGGGGTGACGATCGCGGTCGTCGCGCTCGCTGGTCTCGTGCTGGCGCTCGGATTCGGCTCGCTCATCGTCCGGCGCGCCCTGGCACCCCTCTCGCGCATGACCGAGACGGCCCAGCACGTCTCCGAACTGCCCCTCGACCGCGGCGACGTCGCGCTCGCCGAACGCGTGCCCGTCGACGACGAACGCACCGAGGTCGGCCGCCTCGGCGGCGCCTTCAACCGCATGCTCGGCCACGTGGCATCCGCGCTCTCCGCACGCGAGGAGAGCGAGCAGAAGGTGCGCCGCTTCGTCGCCGACGCGTCGCACGAGCTGCGCACCCCGCTCGCCTCGATCCGCGGCTACGCCGAACTCACCCGGCTGCACGGCGGCGAACTGCCGCCCGACGTCGTGCACGCGATCGGGCGCATCGAGTCCGAGTCGGTGCGCATGACCGAGCTCGTCGAAGACCTGCTGCTGCTCGCACGGCTCGACGAGGGGCGCGAACTCGGGGCGCTGCCGGTCGACCTCGGTCGCGTCGTCGTCGAGGCGATCGGCGACGCGCAGGCGGCCGGCCCCGGCCACGACTGGGAGGTGCGGCTTCCGGATGCCCCGGCCATCGTCGTCGGCGACGAGCCGCGCCTGCGCCAGGTCGTGACGAACCTGCTGGCGAACGCCCGGGTGCACACGCCCGACGGCACCGCGGTCGTGGCCTCGCTCGAACGCGACGGCGATCAGGTGGTGCTGACGGTGGAGGACGACGGCCCCGGCATTCCGCCCGCGCTCGCCGACTCGCTCTTCGAGCGCTTCGCCAGGGGCGACTCGTCGCGTTCGCGCATCGCGGGCAGCACGGGGCTCGGGCTCGCCATCGTGAAGGCCGTGGTCGAGGCGCACCACGGCGACGTGTCGGTGTCGAGCGAGCCCGGGCGAACGGCGTTCGTCGTCGCACTGCCGCTCGCCCCGTCGGCATAGGCTGGGAGCGACCCACCCGCACCGCACGAGCCGTGACCCCGAGACGCCCATGAGCCTGCAGCAGACGATCACCCGCATCGCCGCCGAGCTCGGGCGCCCGGCCCTCGTCGAGGACCATCGGCGCTCCGTCGTCGCCTACAGTCCGCATCCCGACGGGATCGACGAGGTCCGTCGCCGCTCGATCCTCGAGCATCGCGCCGATCCGGCCGTCCACACCTGGATCAGCCGGCTCGGCGTCTACGCCGCGACGTCCGCGGTGCGGGTCCCGGGCAATCCCGAGTTCGGCATGCTGCCGCGCGTCTGCGTGCCGATCGGTCGAGCGGGCATCGTGTTCGGACACCTCTGGTTCATCGAGCCCGACGAGCGGGCGAAACCGCTCGACCTCCGGCGGGCCGGAGCCTCGGCCGAACTGGTCGCCGACGAATGGGCGCGCGTCAGGATCTCGGAGGAGGGGGAGTCCGCGCGTGAGGACGAACTCGCCCGGGAGCTCGTGTTCGGCCGCGCCGACGTGCGGCGCCGTGCGGCGGAGGAGCTCGTCGAGTCCGGACGGTTCGAGAGCGGGCTGCTTCGCGTCTACGTGCTGACGGCCGCCGAACCGCCGAGGCCGCGAGACGGCCCGGCCGACGTGTCGCTCGAACGCGGGGCGCGCAAGGCGCGTCGCGCGCTCGGCGGCCGCGGTGTGCTGGCGTTCGCCAAGAGCGACCACGCGGCGGTCATCGTTCCGTCGTCGACCGGGCGGTTCGGCGACACCGACCGCATCGCGCGGGTGGTCGCCGAGTCGGCGGGCGAAGCGATCGCGGGCACCCTGCGGGTCGCCGTCGGCGGAGAGGCATCCGTCGCCGCGGCCAGGGACGGCTACCGGCAGGCGCGCCGGGCACTCGGCATCGCCGCCACGTACCGGCTCGACGAGCGCGTGCTGCACTGGGACCGTCTCGGGGTGTACCGGGGGTTGGACTCGGCATCGGCCGCGGGCCTGCGCTCCGGCGACTTCGAGCCCGGTCTCGAGCGACTCGCGGCGGAACGCGACGGCGACGTGCTCATCGAGACGCTCGAGTCGTATCTCGCGGCGGCCGGCCATGTGCAGACGGCTGCGGCGCGGCTCGGCGTGCACCGCACGTCCCTCTACAACCGGCTGAATCGGGCGCAGCGGATCCTCGGCATCGACCTCGACGACGGCCTCGATCGCCTGGGGGTGCACATCTCCCTCCTGCTGCGTGCGGGAGAGATGACGGCCGGCGACGGCACCCGGCGCGCCGGGTGAACGTTCGCGGCCGACATCGACATCTGTCGATCGGCTCACCGCTCCGTCGCATCATCTGACGCGTGACCCGAGCGGCGGCTCTGCCTAGCCTGTGAGCCAGCGGGGGCTCGCTCCGTCCGCACGGAGCGGCGAGCCGATGGGCCCCCGATCACGATCGAAGGAGCTCCACATGACCGCAGCTGCCCTCCACCCAGACCGGCGACGGCGCAGTCGCGCCATCGCGGTGGCACTGACGTCGGTGCTCGCCGGTGGCCTCGTCGTCGCGGCGACGCCCGCCTACGCGGCCTCGACGCCCGAGATCGAACCGACCTTCCAGGACGGCCTCTCGCAAGCCGTCTTCACGAAGGTGGCCTCCGAGTGGATCAACGAGGAGGCATGGGTCGAGAGCGAGGTCGACTCCGACCGCGACGGCCGGCCCGACCTCGTGCACATCGACGTGAGCCGCGTTCCGCAGACCGCCGACGGCCTGAAGGTTCCGGTGCTCATGGAGATGAGTCCGTACTACGCGGGCGGCACCGAGGTCACGAACTGGGGGGTCGACCACGAGATCGGCGTTCCGCCGACCGAGAAGGACGCCTGGCCCGCGTACACGCCGACGAACCGCACGAGCCCGCGCATCTCGGGCTCGCTCGAGAACACGTGGGTTCCGCGCGGATACGCCGTCGTGCATGCTGAAGGCCTCGGCAGTGGATGGTCGGAGGGCTGCCCGACCTCCGGCGGCCTGAACGAGTCGCTGGCGGGCAAGGCCGTGGTCGACTGGCTCAACGGACGCGCCACCGCGTATACGGGCGTCGATCGCGCGACCGAGGTCACCGCCGATTGGACGACGGGTCGGGTCGGCATGATCGGCACCTCGTACAACGGCACGTTGCCGATCGGCGTGGCGAGCACGGGAGTCGAGGGCCTCGAGGCGATCGTGCCGGTCTCGGCGATCTCGAGCTGGTACAACTACTACCGCTCGAACGGCGCCGTTCGGGCACCCGGCGGCTACCAGGGCGAAGACCTCGACGTGCTGGCCGACTACGTGTACACGCGATTCGACCAGGAGATCTGCCAGCCGGTCATCGACGACCTCCGTGCGAACCAGGACCGCGCGACCGGTGACTCCAGTCCGTTCTGGGACGAGCGCGACTACCTCGCCGACGCCGAGAAGATCTCGGCCGCCACGCTCGTCGCGCACGGGCTGAACGACTGGAACGTCATGACGAAGAACGCCTCCGACCTCTACGAGGCGCTGAAGGCGAACGGTGTGCCGCACCAGATCTACCTGCACCAGGGCGGTCACGGCGGCAACCCGAACGACACCCTGCTGAACCGCTGGTTCACGCGCTACCTCTACGACGTCGAGAACGGTGTCGAGCAACTGCCGAAGGCCTACATCGTCCGCGAGGACCGCACGCTCACCGAGTACCCGGAGTGGCCCGACCCTGCCATGGAGCAGGTCAAGCTGAAGTTCAGCCCCGCCGCCGCTGCCGACGGGGTCGGCGGTCTCGCGGTCTCGCGCGACGGCTCCCGCGCGACCGAGAACCTGATCGACGACGCGAGCATCCGCGCGACCGCCCTCGCTGCGGCGGAGACGTCGCCGAACCGACTCGCGTACCGCACCGGAGCGCTCGGTGAACCCCTGCGCCTCTCGGGCACGCCGTCGGTGTCGTTGAAGCTGTCGGTCGACCGCACCAAGGCCAACCTCACGGCGCTGCTCGTGGAGTACCCGGCGACCGGCGCCCCGAAGATCATCACCCGCGGCTGGGCCGACGTCGAGAACCGCAGCTCGTCGGCCGTGACCGAGCCGATCACGCCGGGCACCGCGTACGGCTACGAGTTCGACTTCGAACCGAAGGACTACGTGTTCTCGGCCGGATCGCGGATCGGCGTCGTGATCATGTCGTCGGACTTCGAGTACACCGTGCGTCCGGCACCGGGAACCGAGCTCACGCTCCAGCCGTCGGCATCGACGGTGCACCTGCCGCTCGTCGGCGGGATGGAGGCGCTGCAGGCGTCGCTCCGCGCGGCGGGCTAGCATTCGCGCCCCGCACGAACGAAGGCCCGCACCCCGAGGGGTGCGGGCCTTCCCTTGCGTTCGGTGACCGAATCAGGCCTCGGCGATGCGCCGGAGCAACTGGGCGAAGCCGCGCAGTTCGGCTTCGGGGTGGTCGAGCAGCACGGCGTGCAGGCGCTGCTGGTTGCGCGCGCGCACCTCGCGGATCCGCTCCTCGGCGACGGGGGTCGCGACGAGCACCCGCACTCGCCCGTCGCGCTCGTCGGCACGGGTCTCGACGAGACCGAGCTCTTCGAGCAGGCGCACCTGGCGGCTGACCACCGACTTGTCCATCTCGAACATCTCGGCGAGCACGTGCGCGTTCGCGGAGCCGAGTCGCACGATGGTCGAGAGCAGCTTGTACGCCGCGGGCTGCAGGTCGGGGTGCACCTGCTGCGCCGCTTCCTTCCAGACGAGACGCGCCTTGCTGAACAGCACGCTCATCTGTACTTCGACGTCGGCGATGGCCTCGTCGAGGGGGGTGGGAGCCTCGGTCACGCTGGTCATGTTAGCGGCCGCCGCCTGCGGAGGGACCGTCGGTCGCTGCGTCGCGCGGACGAGCGGTCGTCGTGGTGGAGCGCTCGGCCGCGGCATCCGCCTCGACGAGCTGGATCGACGAGGTGACGGGTGCACCGATCTCGGCTTCGGCCAGGTCGATCGCGACCTGCTCGAGCTCCTCTTTCAGCTGCTCGGCCGAGGTCTTCGTCGAGAGCGCCTTGTTCGGCAGGAAGGCGATGGCGATCACGCTCAGCACCGCGAGGGGCACGGCGATCCAGAAGACGTCGGCGATGCCGTTGCCGTAGGCGTTCTCGATGATGACGCGGATGCCGTCGGGCAGCTCGGAGACGTGGGGGATGCCGCCGCCGGCGAGGCCCTTCAGCGCCTCGACGTCTTCGGGCGAGGTGGGCGTGTAGCCCTTCAGGCCCGACGTGATGTGCGTGGTGACCTGCGTGGCCAGCAGCGACCCCATGATGGTCACGCCGATCGTGCCCGCGATCGTGCGGAAGAAGTTCACGTTCGAGCTCGCGGCGCCCAGCTGCGAAGCGGGAGTGTCGTTCTGCACGACGAGCGTGAGGTTCTGCATGACCATGCCGAGGCCGGCGCCGAGCACGACCATGTAGACGCTGACCCAGAAGTAGTCGGTGTCGTAGCTGAGCGTCGTCATGAGGTAGCTGCCGGCGACGACGAGCAGCGAGCCGACGAGCATGAAGCGCTTCCACTTGCCGAACTTGCTGATGAGTGCGCCGATGAGGATCGAGGCGCCCATCTGGCCGACGATCATGGGGATCGTCATGAGACCCGACTCGGTCGGGGTCGCGCCACGTGCGAGCTGGAAGTACTGCGCGAGGAAGACGCTCGTCGCGAACATCGCGACGCCGATCGAGACCGAGGCGACGACCGAGAGCGTGAAGGTGCGGTTCTTGAAGAGCGTCATCGGCACGATGGGCTCGGGCACGAAGAACTCGGTGATGATGAAGCCGACGATGGCCGCGGCCGAGATGCCGATCGTGACGAAGCTCGTCATCGAGTCCCACTCGAACTGGCTGCCGCCGAGCGAGACCCAGATGAGCAGCAGCGAGACGCCGATCGAGAGCAGCGCGATGCCGAGGTAGTCGATCTTGACGGCGCGCTTCGGCATGGGCGGCAGGTGCAGCGTGCGCGAGATGACGATGAGCGCGATGATCGCGAGCGGGACCGGCAGGAAGAAGTTGGCGCGCCAGCCCCAGGCGTCGGTGATGACGCCGCCGAGCAGCGGGCCGCCGATGGTCGCGACGGCCATGATGCCGCCGACGAACCCCATGTACTTGCCGCGTTCGCGCGGCGAGATGATGACGGCGATGAGGATCATGACGAGCGACATGAGGCCGCCCGCGCCGAGGCCCTGGATCACGCGCACGGCGATGAGGGTCGTGGTGTCTTGAGCGAAGCCCGCGATCGCCGTGCCGACGACGAACAGTCCGATGGCCGCCATGAGCAGCGCCTTGCGGTTCACGAGGTCGGCGAGCTTGCCCCAGATCGGGGTCGAGACGGCCATGGCGAGCAGGCTCGCGGTGATGACCCAGGTGTAGGCGGTCTGGTCGCCGCCGAGGTCGGCGATGATGAGCGGCATCGAGGTCGAGACGACCGTGCCGGAGATGACGGCGACGAACATCGCCACGACGAGGCCGGAGATGGCGATGATCACCTCGCGGGGGGTGCGTTGCGCCGGCGCGGCCGGAACTGAGCCGGTCGCGGGCTTGTCTGCCACAGAAGTCACGTGGTTCCTTAGTCTCTACAAGTTGATATTCGACAACTATATATAAATGGTTGCATTGAGTCAACTTTGGACTTCGGTCAACTATTCCCGATGTGGCGAAACGGCCGAGCGGATGCCGCGGGCGACGATCGTCACTCGATGACGGCGGTCGCCTCCAGCTCGACGAGGGCGTCGGGGCGGCCGAGGCCCGCGACCATGAGCACCGTGAGGGCCGTCGGCTGCGCGCCCCACACGCGAGCGGATGCCGCGTAGCCGTCGTCGACGGACTGGCCGGCGACGAGGTAGACGGCCAGCCGCACCACGTTCGTCTGATCGGCGCCGACCTCGGCGAGCACGGCCAGCACGTTCTTGATCGCCTGCTCGGTCTGCGGGCCGAGGCCGCCGGGCACGATCGCGCCCGAGGGGTCGGTGCCGTTCTGGCCGCCGACGTGCACGGTGCGGTGGGCACCGCTCACGAGCACACCCTGGCTGAAGGCCGGGTTCGCGTGCAGCGTCTCTGGGTTCAGGTGTGTGATCTCCATGGTCGCGAGTCTGCCCCCGCCTGCCGACATCGGCGAGGGGTTCGAGCGGATCGGGCCGCGATTTGCGAGCGGCCGGGGCATCCGTTAGCCTGTACGGAGCCGAAGACCGCTGGTTGTCGTGCGCCCACATGTGTTCATCACGGTGGGACGCGACCGAAGTCTTGCGAAAGCAAGGGCCCGCGCAGGTGTGACGAAGACTTCCGGGTGATCCGGCCGAGCTCCGCGCAACTGCGCCGGAGCTTTTTTGTTGCCCGCACGACCTCGCCACTTGAGCCGCGATCCGAAGCCGTGCACCGCCATCGCGATGCACGTTGAGTACACAAGGAGTGGCCATGGCGAACAAGGAAGCCTCGGTTGCCGAACTCACGAACCTGTTCGAGAGCTCGACCGCCGTTCTGCTGACCGAATACCGCGGCCTGACGGTTGCCCAGCTCAAGCAGCTGCGCAACAACATCCGTCAGGACGCGAACTACGCCGTGGTGAAGAACACGCTGACCAAGATCGCCGCGAACAACGCGGGTATCTCGACGCTGGACGCCGACCTCGTCGGTCCGTCCGCCGTCGCCTTCGTGCACGGCGACTTCGTCGCCACCGCCAAGGCCGTTCGTGACTTCGCCAAGGCAAACCCGAATCTTGTGATCAAGGGCGGCGTCTTCGAGGGCAAGGCCCTCAACGCCGACGAGGTCAACAAGTACGCCTCGCTCGAGAGCCGTGAGGTTCTGCTTGCGAAGGCAGCGGGAATGATGAAGGCGACGATGGGCAAGGCTGCCGCCACCATCGACGCGCTTCGCGAAAAGCTGGAGACCGCGGCCGCGTAAGCGCCCGACGTTCTCGTTCTACAACACCAAGAAATCTAGGAGATACATCATGGCGAAGCTCACCACTGAAGAGCTGCTCGAGCAGTTTGCCGGTCTGACGCTTGTCGAGCTCAGCGAGTTCGTGAAGGCGTTCGAGGAGAAGTTCGAGGTCACCGCGGCCGCTCCCGTCGCTGCTGCCGGTGGCGCTGGCGCCGCTGCTGAAGAGGTTGAGGAGAAGGACTCCTTCGACGTCATCCTCGAGGCTGCCGGCGACAAGAAGATCCAGGTCATCAAGACCGTCCGCGAGCTCACCTCGCTCGGCCTCGGCGAGGCCAAGGCCGTCGTCGACGGCGCTCCCAAGGCCGTGCTCGAGGGCGCGAACAAGGAGACCGCCGACAAGGCGAAGGCTGCCCTCGAGGAAGCCGGCGCAACCGTCACCCTCAAGTAGTCGCCGCCCTCGCGAGAGGGTCGCACCTTGAGGTGACTCGCGTCACCTGAACGAAACGGATGCCCCGTGGCTCACATGAGCCACGGGGCATCCGTCGTCGGTGGTGCGGGCCGCGATCAGCGGTCGAAGCGTGCGCCTGCCGGGTCCGAGTCCAAGAGGAAGAACACCAGCAGGATGATGCCGCCGACGAGGGGGATGAGGCCGATGAAGTACCAGCCGCCCGAGCGGTTCGTGTCGTGCAGACGGCGCCATGCGAGGGCGAACCAGGGGATGAGCGTCGCGAGCCCCCAGATGGCGTAGGGGATCACGGCGACCGCGAAGCCGGGGCCGGGCACCATCATCCCGTTCTCGGAGACCGTGGCGCCCGGGGCGCCGCCGATCGCCGCGATGCCGTAGAGCACGCCCCCGACGATGAGGTTGAAGAGGAACCACCACCAGAACTCGCTGCGGCTCGCGCGGCCCGAGAATGTGGCGTACTTCTTGAAGAACCTGCTGATCGCCTGCCCGAACGACGCTCCGTACAGCGGGGCGGAGAGCGGAACGGCTGCGGTGCTGTCGGTCATGATGACTCCTTCGGTCGAGCGATGCCGTGATGGTGCGCAGGATTGGCGCGCGGCAGCGTGCCGTGCCGTGCCGTGCGATGACATCATGGCCGCGATGGCGTCGGCCGACGAGGCGGCGCGCCGGCGCGCCGGTGCCGGGGGTCCCTCCGCAACATTCATAGCCAAGCTATGTATAATCGGGGCATGACCCAGCTCGACCTCCCCACGGTGATCGGAGACCTCGTCTCCGTGAACCACCGCCTCACCAGGCTCGCCGCGACCGTGACGGGAAGCACCGAATCGCCCGCCGTCTGGCGCACCCTCAGCGTGCTGCGCGACCTCGGACCCATGCGCCTCGGCGAACTCGCGAAGGTCAGCCGCGTCACCCAGCCGACCATGACGAAGCTCGTGCACGCGCTCGACGAACGGGGATGGATCCGCCGCATCGTCGACAGCGGCGACGCCCGGGCGATGCTCATCTCGGTCGACCCGCACGGGCTCGCCGCGCTCGACGCATGGCGGGGCGAGCTGGTGCGTGCCCTCGCCCCGACGTTCGCCGACCTCGGCGACGACGAGCTCGAGACCCTCGCCTCGGCCGTCGAGATCGTGCGCTCTCGGCTCGAGCGGTCCCGCGCCGCGCTGCTCGGCACCGACGCGAGCACCGGAGAGATCGCATGAGCGTCGACACCCGGGCCGTTCCGGTGCAGGCCGGCCACGCGGCATCCGGTGCCTCGATACTGAAGCAGCCCAAGGCCGTCTGGGCGGTCGCGTTCTCGTGCGTCGTCGCGTTCATGGGCATCGGCCTCGTCGATCCGATCCTTCCCGCGATCGCCGCCGACCTCGAGGCGACGCCGACCGAGACCGAGCTGCTCTTCACGAGCTACCTCGTCATCACCGGCATCGCGATGTTCTTCACGAGCTGGATCTCGAGCCGCATCGGCGCCAAGCGGACCCTGCTCATCGGGCTCGGCGTGATCGTCGTGTTCGCCACGCTCGCCGGGCTCTCGGGCGACGTCGAGTCGATCATCGGCTTCCGTGCGGGCTGGGGGCTCGGCAACGCGCTCTTCATCTCGACGGCGCTCGCGACGATCGTGGGTGCGGCGGCAGGCGGCAGCAGCGCGGCGATCATCCTCTACGAGGCGGCCCTCGGTCTCGGCCTCGCGATCGGCCCGCTCGTCGGCGGGCTGCTCGGTTCGTGGAGCTGGCGCGGCCCGTTCTTCGGCACCGCGGCGCTCATGGCGATCGGATTCGTCGCGATCGTCGCCCTGCTGCGCACCGACGGCGTCGAGCGGCCCGTGCCGACGAAGCTCTCGGCGCCGTTCCGGGCGCTCGCCCGGCCCGCCCTCGGCATCCTCGCCGCGGCCGCGCTCTTCTACAACATGGGCTTCTTCGTGCTGCTCGCGTACACGCCGTTCGCGCTCGTGCCGCTCGGCATCCACAGCGCGATCGCGCTCGGCTTCGTGTTCTTCGGGTGGGGGGTCGCGGTCGCCGTCACGTCGGTCTGGGTCGCGCCGCTGCTGACCGCACGCATGCGCCGCACCCGGGTGCTCTGGTTCGTGCTGCCGCTGCTCGCCCTCGACCTGCTCGCGCTCGCGGCGCTCATCGACTCGGCGGTCGCCGTGATCGTCGGCGTCGTCGTCGGCGGACTCCTGCTCGGCATCCTGAACACCGTGCTCACCGAGTGCGTGATGGACGCGACCGACCTGCCCCGCTCCGTCGCGTCGAGCGCCTACTCCGGCGTGCGCTTCCTCGGGGGCGCGATCGCCCCGCCCGCAGCGGCGGTGCTGGCCGCAACGGTGTCGCCGTCGAGTCCGTTCATCGCCGGGGCGATCGCGGTGCTCATCGCCGCGGCGATCGTCGTGCTCGGTCGCTCGAAGCTCGCGGCCGCCGACGGGGTGGCCGAGACGGCGGCAGGCGAGGCCGAGGCGATCGGCATGGGCGACGCCGCCTGATCGGCGGGCGCGTCGCGCTCAGCGCGGGGCGGCGGTCGAGCTCGCGCGCACGACCAGCCGGGTCGGCATCGGCGCGCCGGAATCGGGGAGCGGGTCGGCGACGGCGCCCTCGCCGAGGAGGCGCAGCACGACGCCGACAGCCGAGCGTCCCTGCTCGCCCGGGTACTGCTCGACGGTCGTGAGGTCGAACATCTCGGCGTACTCGTGTCCGTCGACGCCGACGACCGAGAGCTCGCTGGGCACCGCGATGCCGAGCCGCTCGGCGGCGCGGAGGGCGCCGAAGGCGACTTCGTCGGATGCCGCGAACACCGAGGTCGGCCGCGGGCCGGGGTGCCCGAGCAACTGCAAGGCAGCGCGGTAGCCGCCGGGCATGGTCATCTCGGTCTCGACGACGTCGGCCGGCGACGGGGCGAGGCCCGCCGCGTCCATCGCATCGAGGAAGCCCTGTCGGCGGAGTCCCTGCACGGTGTCGGGCTGCCCGCTCGCTCCGATGCCGGCGAGGTGCGCGATGCGAGTGTGACCGAGGTGCAGCAGGTGCTCGGTCGCGAGCTGGCCGACCGCCCGATCGTCGATCGAGAGCCGCGCCGCGGTGCCGCCGGTTCCGCCGAGGCACACGAGCGGCTTCTCTCGGCGGTCGAGCGCAGCGACCTCGTGCTCGACGAGGTCGACGCCCACGGCGATGACCGCGTCGACGCGCTTGCGAGCGAGGAAGAACTCGAACACGCGCGCCCGATCGGGGCCGCTGTCGGAGAGGTTGTAGAGCGTCAGGTCGTAGCCGGCGGCGAGGAGTGAGCGCTCGATGCCCTCGAGTACCTCGCCGAAGAACCAGCGGTTGACGAACGGGATGATCACCCCGACGTTCTTGGTGCGCCCGGTGACGAGGCTCGCCGCATCGGGGGACGCGATGTAGCCGATCTCGGCTGCGGCCGACTCGACGCGGCGGCGGGTCTCCTCGGCGACGTAGCCGTTGCCGGAGAGCGCCCGGGAGGCCGTGGCCTTCGAGACCCCGGCGAGGCGTGCGACATCGCCGATCGCGGCCATGCGCGCCTCCCCTCGTCGGGCTGCCTCGAGCCAGAGTGTACTGCTCGCGTCGACGAATATGGAACCGTTTCCTGCTTGGCGCGCGCGTGAGGTGCGCCTCGGCGCGGTTCTGGTGGGAGCGCTCTCCGCCAGTTCATGCGGCGGAACGAGGGAGTGGCCGAACCGTGACCTCCCATCCCTTGTGAGGAGGGCGGCGGGTGTTCTAGCGTTGAGGCTGGAACCGGTTCCCGGCTTCGCCTGCACCACATTCACTCGACGAGGAGATGACATGAGAATCAGACGGCATCGCCGTTGGATGGCCCCCGTGGTGGCGGCCGCGGCGGTTGGACTCGCCCTCACGGGCTGCACCGGAGACGTCGCGCCAGAGGACGCTGCCGACGTCGATTGCACCGACTACGAGCAGTACGGCACCTTCGACGGCGCCGAGGTCACGGTGGCCGGCACCATCCTCGACCTCGAGGCCGACCGCCTCATCGAGTCGTGGTCGGACTTCGAGGCCTGCACCGGCATCGCGGTCGACTACCAGGGCTCGAGTGAGTTCGAGGCGCAGATCGCCGTGCTCGCCGAGGGTGGCAACGCCCCCGATGTCGGCATCGTGCCGCAGCCCGGTCTCCTCGGCCGACTCGCCGCGGGCGGCTGGCTGATCCCCGCCTCCGCCGACGTCGAGGCCAACGTCGACGAGTGGTGGTCGGAGGACTGGAAGAAGTACGGCACCTACGAGGACACCTTCTACGCCGCTCCGCTCATGGCGAGCATCAAGGGCTACGTCTGGTACTCGCCGGCCGAGTTCGAAGAGAAGGGGTACGAGATCCCCAAGACCCTCGACGAGCTGACTGAACTCTCCGAGACGATCGCGGCCGAGGGCGACCACAAGCCCTGGTGCGTCGGCCTCGAGTCGGGCGACGCCACGGGCTGGCCGGGCACCGACTGGGTCGAGGACTACATGCTGCGCCTGCACGGCGCCGACGTGTACGACCAGTGGGTCACGCACGGCATCCCGTTCAACGACCCGCAGGTCGCAGAGGCCTTCGACGCGGTCGGCGGCTACCTGAAGAACGACGACATGGTCAACGGGGGCATCGGTGACGTGTCGACGCAGGTCACCGAGGCGTTCCAGACCGCCGGCCTGCCGATCCTCGACGGAGCGTGCTCGCTGCACCACCAGGCCTCGTTCTACGAGACCTTCTGGAACCCCGAGGGCGGCGACGAGAACACCGTCGCGTCCGACGGCAGCGTGTTCGCGTTCCTCCTCCCGCCGGTCAACGCCGACGACCCGCTGTCCGTCACGGGCGGCGGCGAGTTCCCGGTCGCGTTCCGCGACGCCGAAGAGGTCGAGGCGTTCCGCACCTACCTCTCGAGCGACCTCTGGGCCAACAACCGGGTGAGCCTCGGCGGCGTCATCAGCGCGAACAAGGGACTCGACCCGCAGGTGGCCTCGAGCGAACTGCTGACCCAGTCGATCGAGATCCTCCAGGACCCCGAGACCACGTTCCGGTTCGACGGTTCCGACCTGATGCCGGGCGCCGTCGGCGCCGATTCCTTCTGGAAGGGCATGGTCGCCTGGGTCACGGGTGAGGACACCGCTCAGGTGCTCGACACCATCGAGTCGAGCTGGCCGCAGGGCTAGCTGGCGCGACTCACGCCCGAAGGGCATGATCGGAGGGCGGGGATGCGAAATCCCCGCCCTCCGTCACCCGCCTTCGACGACCACTCCGATTTCAATGACGAACATTGGGAGGCACGATGACCACCGCCGATCTGCTCGGCAAGCTGCTGCAGGTGGTGATGGGGCTCGCGGTGTTCGCCGCCGTGGTCGGCCTCCTCATCTTCTTCATCGACAAGGCTCCGAAGAAGGGTCGCGATTACTGGCAGCTGGGCCTCTTCCTCCTGCCGGCGATGCTCTTCATCGCCATCGGCCTCGTGTACCCGGCGATCCGCACGAGCCTCCTCGCGTTCCAGGACTCGAGCGGTGACTGGACGCTCGACAACTTCGTCTGGACCTTCACCCAGCCGGCCGCCATTCGCACGCTGATCAACACGGTCATCTGGGTACTGCTCGTTCCGACCATCTCGACGGCCGTCGGCCTCGCCTATGCCGTGTTCATCGACAAGTCGCGCGGCGAGAAGTACTACAAGGTGATCCTGTTCATGCCGATCGCCATCTCATTCGTCGGCGCGGGCGTCATCTGGAGCTTCGTCTACGACTACAACGGGGTCGGCGAGCAGATCGGCCTGTTGAACGCACTGGTCGTCGCAGCGGGCGGCGAACCGGTGCAGTGGCTGCAGACCGACCCGATCAACACCTTCCTGCTGATCGTCGTCATGATCTGGATCCAGACCGGATTCGCCATGGTGCTCCTGAGCGCGGCGATCAAGGGCGTGCCGACCGAGCAGATCGAGGCCGCGCAGCTCGACGGCACGAACGGCTGGCAGCGCTTCATGAACGTCACGGTGCCGGGCATCCGCGGCGCACTCGTCGTGGTGCTCACGACGATCTCGATCGCGACGCTGAAGGTCTTCGACATCGTCCGCACGATGACCGCCGGAAACTTCAACACGAGCGTCATCGCCAATGAGATGTACACCCAGGCATTCCGAGCGAGCGAAGTGGGGCGCGGCTCGGCCCTCGCCCTGATCCTCTTCGTGCTCGTGCTGCCGATCGTCGTCTACAACGTCAATGTGCTCCGCAAGCAGAGGGAGATCCGATGAGCAGCGTCGCACCAGCCGACCTCCCGGTCGGTGAGAACCTCGGCTCGATCGAGGCCGCCGAGCGCACCGAGTACGGCACCAAGACGGCCCGGGTGAAGAAACGACTGACCTCGCGCACCGCGACGGTCATCGCGCTCATCATCGCGGTGCTCTGGACCATCCCGACCTTCGGCCTGCTCGTCTCGTCGTTCCGGCCGGCCGAGCTGATCCGCACCACGGGCTGGTGGACGATCTTCCAGAACCCGGGCTTCACGCTCGACAACTACCGAGAGGTGCTGTTCTCGACCTCGTCGTCGTCACCGCAGCTCGGCTCGTACATCGTCAACTCGATCGCCATCGCGCTGATCGCCACGCTGATCCCGCTCGTCTTCGCATCGATGGCCGCATACGCGTTCGCGTGGATCCGGTTCAAGTGGGTCAACTGGCTCTTCATCTTCGTGTTCGCGCTGCAGATCATCCCGCTGCAGATGGCGCTCGTGCCGCTGCTGCAGATCTTCTCGACGTGGCTGCGCCCGATGCAGGCCTGGTTGCACGACATGGTGCCGATCATCCCCGAGCAGAACTACCTGCCGCTGTGGCTCGCGCACTCGATGTTCGCGCTTCCGCTCGCGATCTTCCTGCTGCACAACTTCATCGCCGAGATCCCGTCCGACGTCATCGAGGCGGCGCGGGTCGACGGCGCGACGCACGGTCAGATCTTCTTCCGCATCGTGCTGCCGCTCGCGACGCCGGCGCTCGCCTCGTTCGCGATCTTCCAGTTCATCTGGGTGTGGAACGACCTGCTCGTCGCCCTGATCTTCTCCGGCGGCACGCAAGACGTCGCTCCGCTCACCCAGCGGCTGGCCGAGATGGTCGGCACGAGAGGGCAGGACTGGCAGCGACTGACCGCTGCCGCGTTCATCTCGATCGTGATTCCGCTCGGCGTCTTCTTCGGGCTGCAGCGCTACTTCGTGCGCGGGCTGCTGGCAGGCTCCACCAAGGGGTAGGCCAGCGGGCACGGCCGGATGCCGCTCGGCCTCGGCCCGCGGCATCCGCTCTGCCCTGCTCCGCTTCCGGCGAACGGCGGGTGACGTGAACGGGGCCCGGAATAGGGTGATGCCATGAGCATGCACGGGGGAGCACCACGCGGCGGGGGCGGCGGTGGCGGCCGCGGCGGCGGAGGAGCCGGCGGCGGTGGCGGCCCCCGCCGAGGGTTCGCCGTCGACGAGGACGCGCAGCGGGCGGCGAACGCCGAGGCGCCGAAGATCCCGAACCTGCTCGGGCGCATCGCCGAACTCTTCGCCGGGCACAAGGCCGCCCTCATCACCACGGTGGTGCTCGTGCTCATCGGTGCGGCGCTCGCCATCATCCCGCCGCTGCTGACCCAGCGCGCGTTCGACGACGGGCTCTTCCCGGTCGACGCGAGCGGAGAGGTGTCCGGCCCGAACCTGCCGGTGCTCGTGTGGATCGTGATCGCGATGATCGCCGTGTTCGTCGTCTCGGCCCTGCTCGGCGTCTGGCAGACCTGGCTCACCGCGACGATCGGCAACAGCGTCATGGGCACCCTCCGCGTGCGGCTCTTCACGCACCTGCAGGCCATGGAGTTGAGCTTCTTCACGCGCACGAAGACCGGCGTCATCCAGTCGCGCCTGCAGAACGACGTGGGCGGCGTCGCCGGGGTGCTGACGAACACGGTGTCGAGCGTGCTCGGCAACACGGTGACGGTGATCTCGGCGTTCATCGCGATGCTCATCCTCAACTGGCAGCTCACGATCATCGCGCTCGTGCTCATGCCGTTCATGGTCATCGCACAGCGCCGCGTCGGCCAGGTGCGGGCGCGCATCGCCGGGAAGACCCAGGAGTCGCTCTCGGAGATGACGGCGATCACGCAGGAGACGCTGTCGGTCTCCGGCATCCTGCTCTCGAAGAGCTTCACCCGGCAGAAGAGCGAGATCGAGCGGTACGCCGACGAGAACAAGAACCAGATCGAGCTGCAGGTCAGGCAGCAGATGACGGGCCAGTGGTTCTTCGCGATGGTCAACATCTTCATGTCGTCGATCCCCGCGATCGTCTACCTGGTCGCCGGCTGGCTCATCGCCGGCGGCACTGCGGATGTCACGGCGGGCACGATCGTCGCATTCACGACCGTGCAGGCACGCCTGCTGTTCCCGCTGATGGGCCTCATGCGGGTCGCGCTCGACCTGCAGACGTCGAGCGCCCTCTTCGCCCGCATCTTCGAGTACCTCGACCTGAAGCCGGCGATCGTCGACCGGCCCGACGCCCGCGAGGTGCCGCTCGGGCCGGCGCTCGGCAGGGTGGAATTCGACGAGGTGTCCTTCCGTTACCCCGATGCCGACGGCGACTCGCGGCCGACGCTCGACGCGGTGAGCTTCACGATCGAGCCGGGGCAGTTCGCCGCGTTCGTCGGGCCGTCGGGCGCGGGCAAGACGACGGTGTCGTACCTCGTGCCGCGCCTCTACGAGGCCTCGGGCGGTGCGGTGCGCTTCGCGGGGGTCGACGTGCGGGAGCTCGACCAGGAGTCGCTCGTCTCGCACATCGGCATCGTCAGCCAGGAGACCTATCTCTTCCACGCCTCGATCGGCGAGAACCTCCGCTACGCGCGGCCGGACGCGACCGACGCCGAACTCGAGGCGGCGGCGCGAGCCGCGAACATCCACGAGACGATCGCGTCGTTCCCCGAGGGGTACGACACCGTGGTCGGCGAACGCGGCTACCGGCTTTCGGGGGGCGAGAAGCAGCGCATCGCGATCGCGCGGGTGCTGTTGAAGGACCCGGCCGTGCTCGTGCTCGACGAGGCGACGAGCGCGCTCGACACGATCTCCGAGCGGGTCGTGCAGGAGGCGCTCGACGACGCCGCCCGTGGCCGCACGACCATCGCGATCGCCCACCGGCTCTCGACCGTCGTGTCCGCCGACGTGATCTTCGTGGTCGTCGCCGGCCGCATCGTCGAGCAGGGAACGCACGCCGAGCTCGTGGGCGCCGAAGGGGTCTACGCCTCGCTCTACCGTCAGCAGGAGGAGCGTCCGGTGCTCGAGGCCTGAGCACCTCATCCGGCGTTTTCGGGGGACACGACTTCGCTCGAACCCCTTGCGATCGGTGCACCCTGCGCCGCTAGAGTGTGGAGCATCTTGCCGGGGGGTCGAGAGGGGCGACGTGTCGACGACCGAACGAGGGGCGCCGCCCGAGGCATCCGCCGCCGACTCGGCCGAGTGAGGGCGAGAGCCCGGACGATCCGCTAACTGCGCTCGGCGAGCATTCCGGTCATGAGCTCGATCTCGGAGGTCTGGCTGTCGACGATCGACTGCGCGAGCGCGACGACGACGTCGTTCGTCGAGCGGGCGAGCACCGCATCGGCCATCTCGACCGCGCCCTGGTGGTGGGCGATCATGAGCTCGAGGAAGCGGCGTTCGGCCTCGACGCCGGTGAGGCCGCGCAGCTCTTCCACCTGAGCCGGTGTCGCGAGGCCGGGCATCGGCGCGCCGGGCACGTGGGCACCGGGGTCGGAGGTCGCATGGTCGCCATGACCTGCCGCGCCGTCGAGTGCGGGGCGCGTCATCCACGTCATCGACGGCTCGGAGCCGGCCTGCGACAGGCCCCATTCGGCGAGCCAACCGTACATCTGGCCGGCCTGCTGCGCCTGCGTCGTCGCGATGTCGTAGCCGAGCAGCCGCACCTCGTCGTCGTCGGTCGCATCGCGCACGATCATCGCGAGCTCGACGCCCTGCAGGTGGTGCACCTGCATGTCGCGGGCGAACCCGGCCTCGGCGCTCGTCGTCGTGGGTGTCGGCTCGGCGAGCGTCGAGAGGCGACCGATCGAGAACGCCACGGCCGCGACGACGATGAGGGCGACGGATGCCACGGCGATGACGGCCGCCCGGCCGCCCCGGCGCTGCCGGGGCCCGGGGGAGGGCGGCCCGATCGGCTCGGTCGGGTCGCCGGCGTCGATCACGACGTCGGCGGTCGAACGCTCGGGGGCTCGGGTCACGACACCTTGCCCGGGGCGTCGTAGGCGCCCGTGCAGAGGGCGCCGGGCTCGGGCACGTTCTGGCTCTGCCAGTACTCCTCGAAGAAGGCGGGGATGCGCTCGTCGTCGGCGCTGTCGAGGGCGAGCTGCGAGTTCCAGCCGCTCAGCACGATCGGGGAGTCGAGCCCTTCGAAGGGCGAGAGCACGACGTAGGTCGAGGGCAGGTGCGACTTCAGCGCCTCGAGCTCGGCCGCGGGCAGCTCGGGGTCGTAGGTGACCCAGATCGCGCCGTGCTCGAGCGAGTGCACGGCGTTCTCGTTCGGCACCGGCTGCTCGTAGACGCCGCAGTTCAGCCACATCTGGTTGTGCTCGCCGCCGGCGGGCGGCGTCTGCGCGTACTCGACGACGCCCTCGACGTGACCGGCGCCGTTGTCGAAGGTCTCGACGCCGTCGATCTTCGCGCCGTCGCCGCCGGCGCCGTACGAGGCGGGCTGCGGGGTCAGCACGATCGCCGCGACGATGACGCCCACCACCGCGACACCGCCCACGACCGCAGACCAGATGCCGATGCGCCGGTTGCGCTTGGCCTTGGCCTCGCGCTTCTTGAACTCGGCGAGCTTGCGTTCGCGTTCAGCCGCGCGCTGCTGCTTGACGGTGTTCTGCTGCTTCACCTTGGGGGGAACGGGCGGGGTCGCGCTCACACGTAGGCCTCTCTCGCATGGTTGTCGCATCAATCATATTGACGGCGCGAGCGATCAGGCTGGGAGAACGCCGGGTCGAGGCATCCGCTCGCCCCTTCGTCACCGTCGCTCGAACGGATAGAGTGGCCTCGTGATCCTCTCGCTGTGTTGTCGCTGACGCCGACGTCGACCGACCCCACGCACGCACGATCGTTCGCCGCTCCCGTTCGCCGACCGGGCTGAACGAGCCGACAGCAAGGACCTCACCATGAAGTACGCAGACACCATCGTCGATCTCGTCGGCGACACCCCGCTCGTGAAGCTGCACCACGTCACCGAAGGCGTGACGTCGGCGACGGTGCTCGTGAAGCTCGAGTACCTGAACCCGGGCGGCTCCTCGAAGGACCGCATCGCCGGCCGCATCATCGACGCCGCCGAGCGCGAGGGCAAGCTGAAGCCGGGCGGCACGATCGTGGAGCCGACCTCGGGCAACACCGGTGTGGGCCTCGCGCTCATCGCGCAGCAGCGCGGCTACAAGTGCATCTTCGTCTGCCCCGACAAGGTCGGCGAAGACAAGCGCAATGTGCTGACCGCCTACGGCGCCGAGGTCGTCGTGACGCCGACCGCCGTCGCGCCCGACAGCCCCGAGTCGTACTACGGGGTCTCCGACCGGCTCGCCCGCGAGATCCCCGGCGCGTTCAAGCCCGACCAGTACTCCAACCCCAACGGGCCGCGCTCGCACTACGAGACGACGGGCCCCGAGATCTGGCGCGACACCGAGGGCGGGGTCACCCACTTCGTCGCGGGCGTCGGCACCGGCGGCACGATCACCGGCACCGGTCGGTATCTGCGCGAGGTGTCCGAAGATCGCGTGCGCATCATCGGCGCCGACCCCGAGGGCTCGGTCTACTCGGGCGGCACCGGTCGCCCCTACCTCGTCGAAGGCGTCGGCGAGGACTTCTGGCCGACGGCGTACGACCCCGCCGTGCCGCACGAGATCATCGCCGTCTCCGACGCCGAGTCGTTCGACATGACCCGCCGGCTCGCCCGTGAAGAGGGCATCCTGGTCGGCGGCTCGAGCGGCATGGCCGTGGTGGCGGCGCTGAAGGCCGCGGCATCCGCAGGCCCCGACGACGTGTTCGTGGTGCTGCTGCCCGACGGCGGACGCGGCTACCTCGGCAAGATCTTCAACGACAAGTGGATGCGCGCCTACGGCTTCTCGAACGCCCCGGCCGGTCACACGATCGCCGAGCTGCTCGCGGCGAAGGCCGACCGCACCGCGCCGATCGTCTACGTGCACCCGAACGACACGGTACGCGAGGCGATCGACCGCATGACCGAGACCGGCGTCTCGCAGCTGCTCGTGCTGACCGCGGAGCCGCCCGTCGTGCTCGGCGAGGTGCTCGGGGCGCTCCATGAAGAGGCCCTGCTCGAACAGGTCTTCTCGGGGCAGGTCAAGCTCACCGACAAGGTCTCGGGCGTCGTGGGGGAGTCGCTGCCGCTCATCGGGGTCAACGAGCCCGTGGCATCCGCTCGCTCGACCTTCTCGACGACCCCCGCGGTGCTCGTCACCGACGGCGGCAAGGCGCTCGGCGTGATCACCCGCACCGACCTGCTCGCCTACCTCTCGGCCTGACCGGCCCCGCGCACATCCACCACGCACTTCAGGAGTTCCGACCATGCACGACCACGCACGCTTCGACACCCTCGCCATCCACGCCGGGCAGGAGTTCGACCCCACCACCGGCGCCGTCATCCCGCCGATCTACCAGACCTCGACCTACGTGCAGGACGGCATCGGCGGGCTCCGCGGCGGCTACGAGTACTCGCGCGGCGGCAACCCCACGCGCACGGCGCTCGAGACGCAGCTCGCCGCGCTCGAGGGCGGCGAGCTCGGCCTGTCGTTCGCCTCGGGCCTCGCCGCCGAAGACGCGCTGCTGCGCACCGTGCTCGCGCCGGGCGATCACGTCGTCATCGGCAACGACGTCTACGGCGGCACGCATCGGCTCATCCGCCGCGTGCACGGCGCCTGGGGCGTGCGTCACACGACCGTCGACACGAGCGACCTCGACGCGGTGCGCGCGGCGATCGAGCCGTCGACGAAGGTGCTCTGGATCGAGACGCCGTCGAACCCCCTCATGAAGATCTCGGATGTCGCGGCGCTCGCCGAACTCGGCCGCGCCGCGGGCGTGCTCGTGGTCGTCGACAACACCTTCGCCTCGCCCGCGCTGCAGCAGCCGCTCGCCCTCGGCGCCGACGTCGTCGTGCACTCGACGACGAAGTACCTCGGCGGCCACTCCGACGTCGTCGGCGGCGCGCTCGTGTTCGCCGGCGGTCTCGGCGACGCCGGTCGCCCCGAACTCGCCGACCTCGCCGAGCGCGTGACGTTCACGCAGTTCGCGGCGGGCGCGGTCTCGGGTCCGTTCGACGCGTTCCTCACCTCGCGCGGCATCAAGACGCTCGGCGTGCGCATGGACCGCCACAGCTCGAACGCCCTCGCGATCGCCCGGCGCCTCGACGAGCACGCCGGCATCGAGCGCGTGTACTACCCGGGGCTCGAGTCGCATCCGGGTCACGAGCTGGCCGCCCGGCAGATGTCGGGGTTCGGCGGCATGCTCTCGATCTCGCTCGCGGGCGGCGGCGAGGCCGCACGCCGGTTCGCCGAGTCGACCGAGCTCTTCCAGCTCGCCGAGTCGCTCGGCGGCGTGGAGTCGCTCGTCAACTACCCGTCGGAGATGACGCACGCCTCGGTGAAGGGCACCGACGCCGAGGTGCCCGAGTCGATCGTGCGCCTGTCGGTCGGCATCGAGGACGTCGCCGACCTGCTCGCCGACATCGACGGGGCGCTCGCCCGCCTGTAGCGGCATCCGTTCGGCGCGGCATCCGTTCGTCACCTGCCTGCGAGGCGCCTGACGGAGGGTGTGCGCGCCCGCTGGAGTGGGAGAATGGGAGCAGGCGCACGGCACGACTCCGGCGCTTCGGGAGATGAGCTCTCATGGTCTGGCTCTGGATCACCTTGGTCATCGTCGGCATCCTCGCGATCGTCCTCTTCTTCATGTCGGTGAAGATCGTGAAGCAGTACGAGCGCGGCGTGGTGCTGCGTTTCGGCCGACTGCACAGCGTGCGCGAACCGGGCATCCGGTTCATCATCCCGATCGTCGACGTGATGACCAAGGTGTCGCTGCGCATCGTCACGCTGCCGATCCAGTCGCAGGGCATCATCACGAAGGACAACGTCACCGTCGGGGTGTCGGCCGTGGCCTACTACCGGGTGGCCGACGCGGTGAAGTCGGTGATCGCGATCGAGAACGTGAAGGCCGCGATCGAGCAGATCGCGCAGACCACGCTCCGACGCGTCGTCGGTCAGCACCACCTCGATGAGACGCTCGCCGACACCGCTGCGCTCAACGCCAACATCCGCGAGATCCTGGATGTCACGACGCTCGACTGGGGCGTCGAGGTCACGCTCGTCGAGTTGAAGGACATCCTGCTGCCCGACTCGATGAAGCGCGCCATGGCGAAGCAGGCGGAGGCCGAGCGCGAGAAGCGGGCGAAGATCATCGCCGCCGAGGGCGAGTCGCTCGCGGCCGTGCAGCTCGGCGTCGCGAGCGACACGATGATGTCGCATCCGCTCGCCCTGCAGCTGCGCACCCTGCAGACGCTCGTCGAGGTCGGGGTCGACAAGAACACGGTCGTCCTCTTCCCGGCGCCGCTCATGGCCTCGATCGGCGAGCTCACGAACTTCATCGATCGGGAGGCGGCGGTCGCCCAGGTGCGCGGACACTAGGCGTGGCTAGACGGGCGCGATGCCGTTCCGGTAGGCCCAGATGACGATCTGCACCCGGTCGCGGAGCGAGAGCTTGGTGAGCACCCGACCGATGTGCGTCTTCACCGTCGCCTCGGCGAGGTGGACGGTTCGAGCGATCTCGGCGTTGCCGAGGCCTTGCGTCACGAGCCGCACGATCTCGAGTTCGCGCTCGGTCAGGCTCGCCTCGGCGGCCGCGCGCCGACCGGGATCGGGCATCCCGGGAAGCATCAGCTCGACGAACCGGCTCGTCGTCGATGGGGCGAGCACTGCATCGCCGCGGTGTACCGCTCGGATCGCCGCGGCCAGTTCCTCGACCGAGGCGTCCTTCAACAGGAACCCGGATGCCCCGGCGCGCAGCGCCCCGAAGACGTACTCGTCGGCATCGAACGTCGTGAGCACGAGCACCCGTGTGTCGGCGTGGTGTTCGAGGATCTCGCGGGTCGCGTCGACGCCGTCGAGCTGCGGCATCCTGATGTCCATCAGCACGACGTCGGGGGAGAGTCGCGCCGTCGCGTGCACGGACTCGGCACCCGTCGCGGCCTCGCCGACGACTTCGAGGTCGGCCTGGGCATCAACGCTCGCGACGATGCCGGCTCGCACGAGGTCCTGGTCGTCGACGACGAGTACGCGGATCATGCGGTGGGCTCCGCCCGCGTCGGCACCGTGGCGGTCACCGTGAAGCTGCCGTCACCCGCGTCGACGGTCGTGAGGCTTCCGCCGACCGCACGCAGTCGTTCGCCCATGCCCAGCAGCCCGAGTCCGGGCTCGATCGTCTCGGCGCCACCTCGCACGCGCGCCCGGTCGTTCGTGATGATCACGGACAGCCGATCGTCGTCCCACCTCATCAAGAGGTCGACGATCGCGCCGGGGTGCGCGTGCTTGGCGACGTTGGTGAGCGCCTCCTGCACGACGCGGTAGATCGCAACTTGCGCGGCCGCCCCGATCGGAGTCGCCGTACCCTCCGTCGAATGCGCGATGACGAAACCGAGCGAACGCGCCCGCTCGATCAGCTCGGGGAGTTCGGCGAGGGTCGGTTGCGGGAGCGGCCGCGCATCGGGCGAAGCTTCGTCATCGCGGATGCCTCGGAGCAGCACCCTGATCTCGTGCAGCGAATCGCGTGCGGTGTCTTCGATCACGGTGAGCGCCGAGGTCGCTCGCGCCTCGTCGAACCTGGCGACCCGTGACTGGCCGACGATCACCGCAAGGGAGTGGGCGAGCACGTCATGCATGTCGCGCGAGATGCGGGCGCGCTCCTCGAACGCAGCGAGCGCCTCGCGCTGTGTGCGCTCGCGGCGTTCGCTCTCGGCCCGCTGCTCGGCGAGCTCTGTCGCCAGCAGCTGGGACCGTCGAAGGAGACCCATCGTCCATGCGCACAGCACGACCGCGGTGAAGAGCACGAAGAGCAGCCACGGCGACGGCCCGAATCCGGAGTCGACGACGTTCGGGTCTGCGGCGTAGCGGCCCGCCGCAGCGACCGACCCGACGAGCCCGATCACGAGCGGCATCCAGCGTGTTCCGTACGCGGTCGCGGCGTAGACCGCGATCACGAACACGAGCGACGACGGCAGGACGAAGAACAGGCCCGTGACGACGGCCTCGCCGCCGACGCACCCCGCGATCACGAGCAGCGCAGCCGACGGGTGCGAGCTCCGCCACAACAGCGCGGCATGCCCGACGATCGCGAGCACAACCACGACCCACGCGCCCGGGGCCGGGATCGACGTGAACGAGACCAGCGCCGTCGGCGGCAGCAGCACCATCGCGGCAACGGCGGCGATGAGTGCGTCGTGGTGCGTCGGTGTCATGGTCACACCTCCAACCTATGCGGCGATGCTCGCTTGGGCGCGAGCGTGCTCGGCATCGCGAGTCGAACCGCGAGCATCGATGAATCCGAGTGTCGCGGTGAGCATCACCACTCCGAGCGCGAGCCACGTGCCGTAGACGCCCAGCACCATCAGGGTCGCCCCATCGCTTGCGAACACGACGGAACCCGCCGCGACTCCGGTCACCTGCGCCAGCAGCCCGAACACCATGAGGAACCCCATGCTGAGCAGTGCCATCGACGCGCACAAGCCGCCGGCGACGAGCAGCCATGCCGGGAGGGGCACGCGCCGTGACGAGGTCAGGAGCAGCACGAGCACGAGCGCTGCGCCGAAGGAGAGGAGTTCCATCACCGGGAAGCCGGCGGTGAGGTCGACCGAAGAGCTCGAGCGATCCTGTACCCACCACACCAGTTTCAGCAGCGGATACGGAACGGCGAAGGCGACGGCGCACCACGCCACCGCGATTCGTGTGCGAGCGGATGCCGCGGCGCCGGCGTCGCGGGCATGACCGGCGCGGAGTCGCCATCCCCAGGCGACGGTGACGAGTGCGGCGAGGAGGCTCGCGGCCCGTGCGGTCGCGCCAGGCCAGTCGACGGTCGCGAAGTCACCGGAGGGGATGCCCGTGGCCCAGAAGAACGCACGGAACCCGTCGAGGACGGCCCCTCCGGATGCGCCGAAGAAGAACACCGCTGCGGCCCAGCCGAGCACGCCCGCCGCACGCGTTCCGCGCGTCGAGCTCGTCATCCGCGCAATGAGCAGCGACGCGAGTACCAGGGTCACGGCGATCAGGGCGAGCCAACGAGGCGGAAAGATCCGCGCGTAATCGTCGGTGGGGCCGATCGCGAGGGATGCGGCGGCGGTGAGGGCGGCGATTGCTGCCGCGCCGATCGTGGCGGCGATGAGGGTCGGGCCTGCCGTTCGAGTGCGTTTCGTGATCATGCGTCCAGCCCAGCCGATGCCGACCCGGCGCACATCCACCGACGGTCGCGGCGACGTGCGACCTCGGTAGCTGAGTCGCTGGCAGTATTTCGACGAAGTGTGTCAATACTGCCAGCGGTGCATGACGGTGAGATGCTCCAGAATGAGCGAGTGACTTCGAACCAGACCGCCGTGGCAGCCGGCGCGGCACCTGCCCTGCACCCGGCATCCGGCACCGCGGCGACCGCTTCCGAGCCGCACCGCGGCAGCCTCGGGCTCGTGCAGGGCACGGCGCTCTATATCGCGAGCGTACTCGGCACCGGCATCCTCGTGCTGCCCGGCCTCGCCGCCTCGGCCGCCGGCCCGGCCTCGGTCGTCGCGGTCGCCGTGGTGCTCGTGCTGTCGATCCCGCTCGCCGGCACCTTCGCCGCGCTCGCCTCGCGTTACCCCGATGCGGGCGGCGTCGCGAGCTACGCGCGCCGTGCGCTCGGCGACACCGCCGCCCGCATGGCCGGGTACTGGTTCTACTTCGGCGTCTGCATCGGCGCCCCGGTGCTCGCCGTGCTCGGCGGCGAGTACGTGGTCGCGGTGCTCGGCATCGATCGATCGGCGGTGCCGATCATCGGCTTCGCGGTCTTCGTGCCCCCGTTCATCGTCAACTGGTTCGGTGTGCGGGTCGCGGGCTGGGTGCAGTTCGTGCTCACCGGTCTCTTGATCGCCGTGGTCGTCGGCGTGGTCGCGGTCACGTTCCCAGCCGCCGAAGCATCCAACTTCACGCCGTTCCTGCCGAACGGCTGGGGCGGCGTCGGCGTCGCCATCAGCCTCTTCGTCTGGGCCTTCGCCGGCTGGGAGGTCGGCACCCACATCGCCGGGGAGTTCAGGAATCCGCGCAAGATCATCCCGTTCGCGACCGGCATCGCCGTCGTCGTGGTCGGCGCCGGTTACCTCGCCCTGCAGTTCGTCACCGTCGCGGTGCTCGGCGACCGGGCGGGCGACGGCCAGGTGCCGCTGCTCGACCTCGTCGAGACGACCGCGCCCGGCATCGGCCCCGTGCTCGTCGCGATCGTCGCGGCGATCGTCACGCTCGGCGTGATGAACGCCTACATGCCGGCGTTCGGCAAGCTCGGCGCCGCACTCGGGCGCGACGGCGACCTGCCCAGGTTCTTCGCCAAGGGCGCCGCCGACGGCGAGGTGCCGCGTCGCGCGCTCGCCCTCACCGGGGTGCTCATCGTCGCCTACTTCGGCCTCATGCTGCTGAACGACCTCGATCTCACGGGGTTCATCCTGATCCACACGAGCAACATGGTCGCGATCTACGCCGTGGGCATGCTCGCCGCGACCCTGCTGCTGAAGCGCTGGTCGTTCGGGTGGTGGCTCGCGGTCGTCGCGACGGTCATGACCATGGGACTCCTCGTGCTGGCCTGGGCGAACCTGCTCGTGCCGCTCGTGCTCGCCGCCGCCGCGGTGCTCGTGACGGTGGTGCGCCGGGTGCGTGCCCGCCGCCGTGGTGAACCGATCGCTGCCGAGTCCGCACCCGCCGCCCACCCGGCCCAGCCCGTCGCACAGGAGACCGAATGACCGAGTACCGCGCCCACTTCGACGCCGACATCGCCTTCGTCAACGGGGGAGGCCTGCGCGCCGAGGCGTTCCGGCTCGACCTGCCGTCGCAGCACCTCACCGAGACGCAGATCGGCGAGCTGCTCGTGCGCCACCTCGGGCTCGCGCTCGTCGGCACCGTCGAGCTCTCGAACCTCGAGATCGTCGAGGAGCCGCACAAGGGCTCGCGGGGCGTCGGCGCCGAGGCATCCGCTGCTTCCGGCAGCACGCAGCGCGGGCGACTCGTCGACCTCAGCCATGTGATCAGCGAGGGGCTCGTGACCTACCCGGGCATCCCGGCGCCGGTGATCACGCCGCACCTCACGCGCGAGGCCTCGCGCGAGCACTACGCGCCGGGCACCGAGTTCGAGATCGACATCATCGCGATGGCGGGCAACACGGGCACCTACCTCGACAGCCCGTTCCACCGCTACGCCGACGGCGGTGACCTCGCGAGCCTGTCGCTCGAGACGCTCGTCGGCATCCCGGCCGAGGTCTTCCGATTGACGGATGCCGCGGAGCGCGGCATTCCCGCAGAGGTCTTCTTCGATCGCGAGCTCGCGGGCACGGCGGTGCTGCTGCACACGGGCTGGAGCCGGCATTTCGGGCAGCCCGAATACCTGCACGGCGCCCCGTTCCTCACCGAGGCGGGCGCGCAGCACCTCGCCGACGCCGGCGTCGCGATCGTCGGCATCGACTCGCTCAACATCGACGACGCCGAGTCGGCGGGCGAGCGGCCCGCGCACTCGATCCTGCTCGCAGCGGGCATCCACGTCGTCGAGCACCTCACCGCGCTCGACGAGGTGCCGGTGCGCGGTGCCCGCTTCACGGCCGTGCCACCGCGGGTCGCCGGGTTCGGCACCTTCCCGGTGCGCGCGTTCGCCGAGGTGCCGGACGCCGGCTGACGGGAGGCGGACGCACCGCCGGAATCCACGGGGCGTCGTATCTGGCATCCGACGCCCGCGTGCGTGAGGATGGAGAGATGATCGCACCCGCGTACGCACTCCGCGACGGCAACACGATTCCCGCGATCGGACTCGGCACGTACGGGCTCGACGACCAGGCGGGCATCGACGCGATCACCGCGGGCATCGCCGACGGCTACCGGCTTATCGACACTGCCTTCAACTACGGCAACGAAGAGGCCGTGGGCGAGGCGATCCGCCGCACCGACGTCGATCGCAGCGACCTCGTGATCGCGACGAAGCTGCCGGGCAAGCACCACGGCTTCGACGAGACGATCGCGAGCTTCGAGCAGTCGCGCATGCGGCTCGACCTCGACTGGGTCGACCTGTACCTCATCCATTGGCCGCTGCCGCGCCTCGGCAAGTACCTCGACAGCTGGCGGGCGATGATCTCCCTGCGCGAGAAGGGGCTCGTGCGGTCGATCGGCGTCTCGAACTTCACGGCCGAGATGCTGACCCGGCTGATCGACAGCACGGGCATCGTGCCGGTCGTGAACCAGGTCGAACTGCACCCCTACTTCCCGCAGGAGGAGCTGCGCGCGTTCCACGACGAGCACGACATCCGCACCATGAGCTGGAGTCCGCTCGCCAAGCGCACCGAGCTGCTGCAGGAGCCGGTCATCGCCGAGGTCGCCGCGGCCCACGGCGTCACTCCGGCGCAGGCGGTGCTGCGCTGGCACATCGAGCTCGAGGCGGTGCCGATCCCGAAGTCGTCGGATGCCGCGCGCCGCCGTGAGAACCTCGACGTCTTCGGGTTCACGCTCACGACCGAAGAGGTCGACGCCATCTCCGCGTTGTCGCGCGGCCGCATCTGGGGCGGCGACCCCGACACGCACGAGGAGTTCTGAGCCGCGACACCTCGGGTTGTCGTCGTCGGGCGGAGTTCACCTGGCGTCCAGCCGGAGTTTCGCGGCATCCGCGAGTCTCATCGCATGACCCCACTGCTGAAGGGTGCCGCAACGGCATCCGTCGCCGCCCTGCTCCTCGCCGCCGCGCCCGCCGCGTGGGCCGCCGCACCGCACCGCGCCGGTGACGCGCCGGCCGTCGTCACGACCGACAACGAGACGCCCGTGCTCTACGACGATGAGGCGGGCGGCAACGCCGTCGGCGACGACCCGGCGATCTGGGTGCACCCCGACGACACCGACGAATCGATCGTGATCGTCACGGCGAAGGAGGGCGGTCTGCGCGTCTACGACCTCGAGTCCGACGAACTGCAGTCGCTGCCCGCCACGGTCGCGCCGCGCGCCGACGGCGCCGAGGGCCGGTACAACAACGTCGACATCGCCTACGGAATCGAACTCGACGGCGAACTCGTCGACGTCGCCGTCGTCACCGATCGGTACAACGATCAGTTGCGCTTCTTCACGATCGACCCCGCCGGCACGGAGGCGGAGACCCCGCTCGTCGAGGTCACCGCGACCGAGCAGCCGTTCCTCTTCAGCGCCGACCGGGCGACGGTCGACGAGGGGCACACCGCCTACGGCCTCGCCGTGTGGCAGCCCACCGCCGGCGACGAGGCGTACGCCGTGGTCACGCAGGAGGGCGCCACGACCCTCGCGACCGCCCGCATCGTCGAGATCGACGGTGCGCTCGGGTACGCCGATGTCGCCACGACCGACATGCCGGCTTCGTTCCCGCTGCCCGACGGCACCACCTGGACGCCATGCCTCGAGGCCGGCATCGAACCGCACCTCGAGGGTCTGACCGTCGACCAGCGCACCGGCGTGCTGTACGCGGCCCAGGAGGACGTCGGCCTGTGGCGTCTGCAGCTCCCCTTCGGAGCGGCCGAGCCGCGGCTCATCGACCGGGTGAAGGACTTCGGCGTCCACGACGCGTACGACCCCGAGACCGAGGAATGCGCAGTCGTCGACTCCGACGACGGCGGCTTCGGAGGCTCAGTGCTCGAGGCCGACGCCGAGGGCGTCGACCTCTACTACGGCCCCGGCGCGACCGGGTACCTGATCGTCTCGAGCCAGGGCGACGACACGTTCGCCGTGTACGAGCGGCAGGGACGCAACCGCCTCGTCGGCACGTTCACCGTCGACGGTGCCGACGGTGCCGATGAGATCAACGGCTCCGACGGGCTCGCCGTCACCAACCGCGTCGTCGGCGACTATCGTGACGGACTGCTCGTGACGCACGACGAGCCCGAGACCGGCGAGGGCGTCGACGGCGACCGCGACGCGACGAACTTCTCGTACGTGGACTGGGACGACGTCGCCGAGGCACTGCACCTGAAGGTGAGCACCTCGGCGGGCAACGATCCGCGCTTCCGGTAGTCGACTGCACGGATGCCCCGGGCGGCGGCTTCGCCACCCGGGGCATCCGCTTGAGCTCAAGCGCGCTTGAAGTCGTAGGCTCGACAGGGTGACCGAACCCACCGCTGAGACCCCCGCGCCGCCCGCGACCGACCCCGAGGCGACGAGCACCGCGACCGCGGCGGGCGCCGAGGCATCCGCTGCACCGGTGGCGCCGGTCGCGCCGGCCGCGCCGGTGCCCGCATCGGGGCCGCTCTCGAAGCCGTACCGCTGGCTGTCGATCGGCATGTTCTCGCTCATCTTCCTCGCCGCGTTCGAGGCGATGGCCGTCACCACGATCATGCCGCTCGTGGCCGAGCAGCTCGACGGCGAGTCGCTCTTCGCGCTCGCCTTCGCCGTGCCGCTCGCCGCCGGCATCATCGGCATGGTCATCGCGGGCAACTGGACCGACCGCTCGGGGCCGATCCCGTCGCTCCTCGTCTCGGCCGCACTGTTCGTCGTCGGGCTCGTGATCGCCGGCACCGCGGTGAACATGGAGGTGTTCATCGTCGGCCGGTTCGTGCACGGCCTCTCGGGTGCCGCGGTCATCGTGCCCCTCTACGTGATCGTCGGACGGGTCTACCCGTCGGAGCTCCGCGCCCGGGTGTTCGCCGGCTTCGCCGCGGCCTGGGTGATCCCGTCGATCATCGGCCCGGCGCTCGCCGGCGTCGTCGCCGAGACGTTCAGCTGGCACTGGGTCTTCCTCGGCGTCATCGTGCTCGTCGTGCCCGCCGCCGCGATGATGCTGCCGCCCGTGCTGCGGGTGCGCAGTCAGGTGCAGGGCGACCCGTCGGTGCAGTGGAGCATCAGCCGCGTGGGCTGGTCGGTGCTCGTGGCGGCCGCGGCGCTCGGCGTCTCGCTCGCGAAGGAGCTCGGCGACCCGTGGCGCTGGGTCGTCGCGATCGCCGCGATCGCGCTCGCCGCGTGGGCGGCTCGCCCGCTGCTGCCGCAGGGCACCCTGCGCGCGGCGCGCGGCATGCCGGCGACCGTGCTCTTGAAGCTCATCGTGGCGGGCGCGTTCTTCGGCAGCGAGATCTACCTGCCGTACCTCTTCATCGAGCGCTACGAGTTCTCGCCGAGCCTCGCCGGCGCGGTGCTCACCGGCGCGGGCGTCTCGTGGGCGGTCGCGTCGTGGCTGCAGGGGCGGCTCACCCGGGTGTCGAACACGCAGGCCGTCGTGATCGGCACGATCCTGCTCGCGATCTCCCTCGCGATCGTGTTCGTCGTCGCCCTGTTCACGCTGGCGCCGGCGATCGCGTTCACGGCGTGGACGCTCGCGGGCGGTGCCATGGGCTTCATGTACCCGCGGTTCTCGGTCGCGGTGCTCGCCCTCTCGCCCGTCTCGGCACAGGGCTTCAACAGCGCGGCGCTGACGATCTCCGAGTCGCTCGGCGCGGCGATCGCGCTCGCGATCACGGCGCTCGTCTCGAGCGCGCTCGGCTCCGGCATGTTCGCCGCGGACTTCGCCGTGACGGTCGCGATCGCTTTGGTCGCCGTGCTGCTGGCCGGTCGGGTGCGACCGCTCGGCGCGTCATCGGGCACGAGCTGAGCCCGGCGGCGTGCGCCGACCCCGCCATGTGACTGTCACACATCTCGATGGCGCGCGAAACGACGTCCGCATGCATAATGGAAGCGCCGCTGATGTGAACGTGCACATCGGGGTGAACGGGTTGGCAGTGAATCCTGAGACTCCCAAAGGGCGGGCGCCCAGCATCCGTGATGTCGCGCGCCTGGCCGAGGTGTCGCACCAGACCGTCTCGCGGGTGCTGAACGACCATCCGAGCATCCGGCCCGAGACCAAGGAGCGCGTCCTCCTCGCCATGGAGACGCTGCAGTACCGGCCGAACCGGGCGGCACGAGCGCTGGTGACGAGCCGTTCGCACACCATCGGCGTACTGGCGGCGCGCAGCTCCGAGTACGGCCCTGCGACGAGCATCGCCGCGATCGAGGACGCCGCGCGGGAGCACGGGTACTACGTCAACACCGCGAATCTCGCCAGCGTGACGCCGGAGGCCATCACCGACGCCCTCGAGCACCTCATGCTCCAGGCGATCGAAGGGCTCGTCGTCATCGCCCCGCAGGTGCGGGTCTTCGACGTGCTCGCCGCGGCGCCCATCGGCGTGCCGTTCGTGAGCCTGCAGTCCACCGGGCGGAGCGACCACCTCGCCCTCTCCGTGGACCAGGTGACGGGTGCGCGCCGCGCCACGCAGCACCTCGTGAGTCTCGGGCACCGCGAGATCGTGCACCTGGCCGGCCCGCAGGACTGGATCGAGGCCGAGGCGCGCATGCGCGGATTCCTCGATGCGATCTACGATGCCGACCTCACGCTGCACCCGCCGATCCTCGGCGACTGGAGCGCCGACTTCGGGTACTTCGCGGGCCGCGAGCTCAGTCGCACCCGCGACTTCACCGCCGTGTTCGCAGCGAACGACCAGATGGCGATCGGCCTCATGCACGCGTTCCGCGACGCCGGCCTCGACGTGCCGGGCGACATCAGCGTGGTCGGGTTCGACGACATCCCCGTGGCCCAGCATGTGTGGCCGCCGCTCACGACGGTGCACCAGGACTTCCGCGAGGTCGGGCGCCGCGCGGTGGCCCTGCTCCTGAACCAGGTGCACGGGCGCGAGGTGCTCGAAGTCGAGGAGATCGTGCCGCGGCTCGTCGTCCGCGGCTCGTCGGCGAAGGCATCCGGCCGTCGACCCGTTATGCAAGCGTGACTGACTCGGCTTGACAGCGCCGCAACTCGGATGCACCATTGGTCTCGATGTGAACGGTCACACGAGACCGCACACAGGTACCGCCCCCGAACGAATGACATCGAGGTCGCACGTGAACCAGTCGCCGACGACACCCCTTGCGGACCCCCGCAGGTCGGGAGGCACCCGATGATGCCGCAGCCGATTCTCGAGATGCGCTCCATCACCAAGGAGTTCCCCGGCGTGAAGGCGCTGTCGGAGGTCTCGCTGACGGTGATGCCCGCCGAGATCCACGCGATCTGCGGCGAGAACGGCGCCGGCAAGTCGACCCTCATGAAGGTGCTCTCCGGGGTCTACCCGCACGGCACCTACACCGGGCAGATCATCTTCCGGGGCGAGGAGGTGCAGTTCCGCGACATCCGCCAGAGCGAGAACGCCGGTATCGCGATCATCCACCAGGAGCTCGCGCTCATCCCCGAGCTGTCGATCACCGAGAACATCTTCCTCGGCAACGAGATCAACCGCGGCGGTCGCATCGACTGGCGCGCGGCGAAGGTGCGGGCCATCGACCTGCTCGCACGAGTGGGGCTCGACGAAGACCCCGACACGCAGATCAAGCACCTCGGCGTCGGCAAGCAGCAGCTCGTCGAGATCGCGAAGGCGCTCGTCAAGGACGTGAAGCTCCTGATCCTCGACGAGCCGACGGCCGCCCTCAACGAAGACGACTCGCAGCACCTGCTCGACCTGATCCGCGGCCTGAAGGGCAAGGGCATCGCGTCGATCATGATCTCGCACAAGCTCAACGAGATCGAAGCGGTCGCCGACGAGATCACGATCATCCGCGACGGCCACACGATCGAGACCCTCGACGTGCACGCCGGCGGCGTCGACGAGGACCGCATCATCCGCGGCATGGTCGGCCGCTCCCTCGAGAGCCGCTTCCCCGACCGCACCCCGCGCATCGGCGACGTGTTCTTCGAGGTGAAGGACTGGACGATCCAGCACCCGCAGGTGCCCGAGCGCCTCGTCGTGAAGGGCTCGAGCCTCAACGTGCGGCGCGGTGAGATCGTGGGACTCGCGGGGCTCATGGGCGCCGGGCGCACCGAGCTCGCGATGAGCATCTTCGGGCGCTCCTACGGCACGTACCTCTCGGGCACGATCGTGAAGGACGGCAAGGAGATCGTGCTGAAGGACGTCGAGTCGGCGATCGAGCACGGCCTCGCCTACGTCAGCGAAGACCGCAAGCAGCTCGGGCTGAACCTGCTCGACACGATCAAGCGATCGATCGTCTCGGCGAAGCTCTCGAAGATCGCGAAGCGCGGCGTGGTCGACGACTCGCAGGAGTTCGGCATCGCGGAGGACTACCGCAAGCAGCTGCGCATCAAGACGCCGAGCGTCGACGCCGGCGTCTCCAAGCTCTCGGGCGGCAACCAGCAGAAGGTCGTGCTGGCGAAGTGGATGTTCACCGATCCCGACCTGCTCATCCTCGACGAGCCCACCCGCGGCATCGACGTCGGCGCCAAGTACGAGATCTACACGATCATCCAGTCGCTCGCGGCGCAGGGCAAGGGCGTGATCCTCATCTCGAGCGAGCTGCCCGAACTGCTCGGCATCGCCGACCGCATCTACACGGTCTTCGAAGGCCAGATCACCGACAACATCCCCGCATCCGAAGCGAACCCGGAGGCGCTCATGCGCAGCATGACCTCCGCCAAGAAGAAGGCGAACGCATGAGCACCACGGCGAAGGACCCGGCCGCCCAGAAGAAGGGCGGGCTCTCCGACATCCGCAAGATCTTCGGAGGCGGCCAGTCCAGCCTCCGTCAGTTCGGCATCCTCGGCAGCCTCATCGTCATCATCGTGATCTTCCAGATCTGGACGAACGGGCTGACGCTCTCCCCGACGAACCTGATCAACGTCGTCAACCAGTACTCCTACATCCTGATCCTCGCGATCGGCATGGTGATGGTCATCATCATGGGCCACATCGACCTGTCGGTCGGCTCGGTCGCGGCGTTCACGGGCATCATCGTGGCGAAGTCGATGGCGGAGTGGAACTTCCCGTGGCCGCTCGCGATCCTCCTCGGCATCGCGGTCGGCGTGGCGATCGGCGCCTGGCAGGGCTTCTGGGTCGCGGTCATCGGGGTGCCCGCGTTCATCGTGACCCTCGCCGGCATGCTCATCTTCCGCGGCGGCAACCAGTTCATCGGACAGTCGACGACCACGCCGGTGCCGCAGGAGTTCGGCATGATCGGCGCCGGGTACCTGCCCGAGCTCGCACTGCCGTTCAACTTCAACGTGCTGACGATGCTGCTCGGTCTCGTCGGTGCCGGCTGGATCGTCTGGAACGAGATCCACCTGCGCCGCCAGCAGAAGAAGATGGGCTCCGACTCGGCGCCCGTCTGGGTGAGCGTCGTCAAGGTCATCGTGCTCGCAGGCGTCATCCTCTGGGCGGCCTGGCTCTTCGCCACCGGCCGCCCCGGCACGAGCTTCCCGATCTCGGGCATCATCCTCGTGGTGCTCGTCATCCTCTACTCGTTCATCACGCGCAACACGATCTTCGGCCGTCACATCTACGCGGTCGGCGGCAACCGCCTCGCGGCGACGCTCTCGGGCGTCAAGGATCGCCGGGTCGACTTCTTCGTGATGATGAACATGTCCGTGCTCGCCTCCGTCGCCGGCATGATCTACGTCGCCCGCGCCACGGCATCGGGACCGCAGGACGGCAACGGCTGGGAGCTCGACGCCATCGCGGCCGTCTTCATCGGTGGCGCTGCGGTCTCGGGCGGCATCGGCACCGTCATCGGCTCGATCGTCGGTGGTCTCGTGATGGCCTTCCTCAACAACGGCCTGCAGCTCATCGGCGCCGGCGCCGACGTGGTGCAGATCATCAAGGGCCTCGTGCTCCTCCTCGCCGTCGGCGTCGACGTGTGGAGCAAGCGCCAGGGCCGCCCGTCGATCCTCGGGCTCTGGTCGGGTCGCCGCAAGGCGCGCCTCGAGACGCAGGCCCCCGACGAGGCGCCGACCGTCGCCCCCACCGGCCAGGCCAACGTGTCCTCGCTGCCCGAGGACCTCACCCGGCGCTGATGCGCCAGCAGCGGCATCCGCTCGAAATCGTCACCTCCGAGAAGTCCTGCAATTCCCATCGAGAAAGTGAAAGATCAATGAAGAAAATCACTCTTGCGGCCACCGCGATCGCCGCAGTGGCAGCGCTGGCCCTGGCCGGCTGCTCGTCCGACCGCGGCGGAGAGGGCGGCGGTGAGACCGGTGCGGCCGGCTTCGCAGCCGACTCGACGATCGGCATCGCCCTGCCCGACAAGACGTCGGAGAACTGGGTGCTGGCCGGTGGTCTCTTCGAAGACGGCCTCGCCGACGCCGGGTTCAAGGGCGACGTGCAGTACGCACCCGCCTCGAATACCGTCGCCGAGCAGCAGAACCAGATCTCGGCCATGGTCACCAACGGCGCGAAGGTCATCGTCATCGGTGCGAAGGACGGCAAGCAGCTCGGCACGCAGCTGCAGCAGGCCGCCGACGCCGGGGTCACGATCATCGCCTACGACCGCCTGATCGAGAACACGGAGAACGTCGACTACTACGTCGCGTTCGACAACTTCAAGGTCGGCGAGCTCCAGGGCCAGGCCCTGCTCGACGGTCTCGCCGCGCGTTCGGGCCACGAGGCGCCGTGGAACGTCGAGCTCTTCTCGGGTTCGCCCGACGACGCCAACTCGGCCGTGTTCTTCGACGGCGCCATGAAGGTGCTGCAGCCGAAGATCGATGACGGCACGCTCGTCGTCGTCTCGGGCCAGACCGACATCGCCCAGACCGCGACCCAGGGCTGGGAGGCCGAGAACGCCCAGAGCCGCATGGACTCGCTGCTCGCCGCGAACTACGGCGACAAGAACGTCGACGGCGTGCTCTCGCCGAACGACAACCTCGCTCGGGCGATCATCACCTCGACCAAGCAGGCCGGCAAGGACATCACGAAGGTGACCGTCACCGGTCAGGACTCCGAGGTCGAGTCGGTCAAGTCGATCATGGCGGGCGAGCAGTACTCGACCATCAACAAGGACACCAACCTCCTCGTGGAGCAGACGATCAAGATGATCCAGCAGCTCCAGAAGGGCGAAGAGGTCGACGTCAACGACACCGAGCAGTACGACAACGGCGTGAAGGTCGTTCCCTCGTACCTGCTCGCCCCGGTCATCGTGACGAAGGAGAACGCGGCTGAGGCGTACGCCAACAACCCGAACCTCCTCGACATCGTGAACGCAGCGGGCTAGTCACCTGCAGCACGACGGCCCTCGCTCCTCCGGGAGCGGGGGCCTTCGTCGTGTCACGGCGGCGGGCGGACGTTTCGCTCCTTGTCCTGCGAACGGGTTGCTTCGCTCTTCGTTAGCGCTAACATGGCTTCGTTAGCGCTCACAATGCCTGGCAGACGAAGGAGTCGACATGGAATTCGCGCCCGAGATCGAGGCGGCGATCGCGCACGTGCGCGACGACGTCGCGAGGCTGCACGCCGAGCTGACCCGCTACGGGCTCGTCGTCTGGACGGGCGGCAACGTCTCGGGCCGCGTGCCCGGCGCCGAGCTGTTCGTGATCAAGCCCTCGGGCGTGGCCTACGACGACCTCGCGCCCGAGAACATGATCCTCTGCACGCTCGACGGCGAGGTGGTCCCGGGTTCGGCAGGTTCCGACCGGCACCCCTCGAGCGACACCGCGGCGCATGCCTACGTGTACCGCAACCTGCCCGAGGTCGGCGGAGTCGTGCACACCCACTCGACCTTCGCCGTCGCCTGGGCGGCGCGCGGCGAGGAGATCCCCTGCGTCGTCACCGCGATGGCCGACGAGTTCGGCGGCCCGGTTCCGGTCGGCCCGTTCGCGGTCATCGGCGACGACTCGATCGGCCGCGGCATCGTGGAGACCCTCCGGGGCCACCGTTCGCGCGCGGTGCTCATGCGCAACCACGGGCCGTTCACGATCGGGGCGGATGCCGCGGACGCGGTGAAGGCGGCCGTCATGCTCGAGGACGTCGCGCGCAGCGTGCACTACGCCCGCGAGGCCGGGCCACTCGTGCCGATCCCGCAGGATGCGATCGACCGGCTCTTCGACCGGTACCAGAAGGTGTACGGGCAGACCGGGGAGGCCGGGCGATGACCGACTCCACGAGCCCGCGGCATCCGGATGACGCGCGCACGGCGATACTCGACGGGCGCACCTCGCTCGGCATCGAGTTCGGCTCGACGCGCATCAAGGCGTGCCTCGTCGGCGAGGATCCGACCGAGGTGCTCGCCGTCGGCGGCCACGAATGGGAGAACCGGTTCGAGGGTCGCGTCTGGACCTACTCGCTGGCCGACGTGTGGTCGGGGCTGCAGGCGGCGTACGCCGATCTCGTCGCCGACGCGCGCCGACGTCATGGCGTGGTGCCGCAGCGGTTCGGCGCCGTCGGCATCTCGGCGATGATGCACGGTTACCTCGCCTTCGACGCGGATGACGAGCTGCTCGTGCCGTTCCGCACGTGGCGCAACACCTCGACCGGCCCGGCCGCGGCCGAACTCAGCTATCGGTTCGGCCGCAACATCCCGCTGCGGTGGTCGATCGCCCACCTCCATCAGGCGATCCTCGATGGGGAGTCGCACGTTCCCGACCTCCGGTTCGTCACGACCCTCGCGGGCTATGTGCACTGGCGACTGACCGGACGCAAGGTGCTCGGCGTCGGCGATGCGTCGGGGATGTTCCCCATCGGCTCGACGACGGGCGACTACGACGCGGGGCTCGTCGCCACGTACGACGCCCTCGTGACCGATCGCGCGCCCGGACTCCGCCTCGCCGAGCTGCTGCCAGAGGTGCTCCGGGCGGGGGAGGACGCCGGCACGCTCACCACGGCGGGGGCCGCGCTGCTCGATCCGTCGGGCGCGCTGCGGCCGGGCGCCAGGTTCTGCCCGCCCGAAGGCGACGCCGGCACCGGCATGGTCGCCACGAACTCGGTCGCGCCCCGCACCGGCAACGTCAGCGCGGGCACGTCGATCTTCGCGATGGTCGTGCTCGAACGCCCGCTCGCGCACGCGCACCACGAGCTCGACCTCGTGACCACCCCGGCGGGCGACTCGGTCGCGATGGTGCACTGCAACAACGGCGCCAGCGAGCTCGCGGCCTGGGTCGGCTTGTTCTCCGAGTTCGCCGTCGCGGCCCGAGCACCGGTCGGCACGGATGCCGCATACGATGCGCTCTTCCGTTCGGCTCTCGAGGGCGAGGCCGATGCGGGCGGCCTGCTCGCCTACAACCACCTCGCGGGTGAGCCCATCGCGGGCCTGTCGGAAGGTCGCCCGCTCATCGTGCGCACGCCCGACAGTCGACTGACCCTCGCGAACTTCATGCGCGCACAGCTCTACGGGGTCTTCGGCACCCTGGCGCTCGGCATGAGCGTGCTCGCCGGGGAGGGCGTCGAACTCGACCGGATGTACGCGCACGGCGGCATCTTCCGAACCGCGGGCATCGCGCAGCGCTTCCTCGCCGGAGCGCTCGATGCGCCCGTCACCGTCGGCGCGACCGCGTCGGAGGGCGGGGCATGGGGCATCGCCGTGCTCGCGTCCTACCTGTCGGCGTCCGGCGACCAGGATCTCGGCACCTACCTGCGGGATCGCGTGTTCGCCGGCGCCGCGTTCGACACCGTCGACCCGGTGCCCGACGACGTCGCGGGCTTCGCGGTCTTCCTCGACCGCTATCGGGCCGGCCTGGCAGCAGAGGCCGCTGCCGTCGAAGCGCTCTGACCGGCGCAGCCCGATCCATTCACCCTTCGTTTCAAGGAGATCCGCATGACCCGCACCCCCCTGACCACCTCGCTCGACGGCTACGAGGTCTGGTTCCTCACCGGCAGCCAGCACCTCTACGGGCCCGAGACGCTCGCGCAGGTCGCCGAGCAGTCCCGGCGGGTGGTGGAGACGCTCGCTGCGGCATCCGCCGTGCCCGTGAGGCTCGTGTGGAAGCCCGTGCTCACCGACTCCGACGCGATCCGGCGCACGGCCCTCGAAGCGAACGCGGCCGACCACGTGATCGGTCTCGTCGCGTGGATGCACACGTTCAGTCCCGCGAAGATGTGGATCGCGGGCATCGAAGCGCTGCAGAAGCCGCTCGCGCACCTGCACACCCAGGCGAACGTCGAGCTGCCATGGGGCGAGATCGACTTCGACTTCATGAACCTCAATCAGGCCGCGCACGGTGATCGCGAGTTCGGGTACATCCAGACCCGCCTCGGCGTGCCGCGCAAGACGATCGTCGGCCACGCGAGCGACCCGCGCGTGCAGGCCGAGCTCGGCACGTGGCAGAGGGCAGCGGCCGGCCTCGCGGCATCCCGCAGCCTGAGACTCGCCCGCTTCGGTGACAACATGCGCTACGTGGCAGTGACCGAGGGCGACAAGACCGAGGCCGAGCTGCGCTTCGGCGTGCAGGTCAACACGTGGGGCGTCAACGAGCTCGCGGCGGCGGTGGCCGCGGCATCCGATGCCGACGTCGACGCGCTCGTCGCCGAGTACGACGAGCTGTACGAGGTCGTTCCCGAGCTGCGCGCGGGCGGCGAACGCCACCAGTCGCTGCGCGACGGTGCGGCGATCGAGCTGGGCCTCCGCTCGTTCCTCGAGGAGGGCGGCTTCGGTGCCTTCACCACGAGCTTCGAAGACCTCGGCGAGCTGAAGCAGCTGCCCGGCCTCGCCGTGCAGCGGCTCATGGCCGAGGGCTACGGCTTCGGCGCCGAGGGCGACTGGAAGACCGCCATCCTCGTGCGCGTGGCGAACGTCATGGGCGCCGGGCTGCCAGGCGGCGCCTCGCTCATGGAGGACTACACCTACGACATGACGCCCGGCGACGAGCTCATCCTCGGCGCCCACATGCTCGAGGTCTCGCCGTCGCTCACGACGTCGAAGCCGACGCTCGAGATCCACCCGCTCGGCATCGGCGGAAAAGACGACCCCGTGCGTCTCGTCTTCACGGCCGACCCCGGCCCCGCGGTCGTCGTCGCGCTGAGCGACATGCGCGACCGGTTCCGCCTCACGGCCAACGTCGTCGAGAACGTCGAGCTGCGGCATCCGCTGCCGAAGCTGCCGGTCGGGCGCGCCGTGTGGAAGCCGGCCCCCGACTTCCACACGAGTGCCGCGGCCTGGCTGACGGCGGGCGCCGCGCACCACACCGTCATGTCGACCGCCGTCGGGGTCGAGGTGTTCCGCGACTTCGCCGAGATGGCGAAGGCCGAGCTGCTCGTCATCGACGGCGAGACGACGCTGCCCGGGTTCCAGCGCGAAGTACGCTGGAACCAGGCCTACTACCGCTTGGCGCAGGGTCTCTGATCGGGGTGGCACATGGGCGGGCACGCATCGCGCGACGACGAGGCGACGAGCGCGCGCGGCGGGGATGCACCCGTCGGTGATGTGCACAGTGGTGCCGGCACGGGAGTGCCGACGATGTTCGACGTCGCGCGTCGCGCCGGAGTCTCGCACCAGACCGTGTCGCGAGTGCTCAACGATCTGAGCGGGGTCGCGGCGTCGACCAAGGTCCGCGTCGAGCAGGCCATCGCCGAACTCAACTACACGCCGTCTCCCGCGGCGCGCGCGATGGCGAACCGGCGGTCGGGCGTCATCGGCCTGATCCAGGCCGGTCGGCCCGACTACGGTCCGTCGAACGCCGCCCTCGGTTTCAACGAGGCCGCCCGCGAGGCCGGCTACACCGTCAGCCAGGCGAGCATGCGCTCGCTCGACGCCGACGTGCTGCGCCAGGCGGTGCATCGCCTGGTGCTGCAGCGAGTTGAGGCGATCGTGCTCATCTCGGGCGAGCGCGAGGGCGTCGCGGTGCTCGGCGGCATCGACGCGGGCGTGCCGCTCGTCGTCGTCGCGTCGGAACCCGCACCCGCGTTGCACCGCGTCTCGATGGACCAGTACGAGGGCGCCCGTCTCGCGACGGGCCACCTCATCGGTCTCGGCCACCGGGAGATCCGGCATCTCGCCGGACCGGCCGAGTCGATGGATGCCGCCGAGCGACGTCGCGGGTGGGCCGACGTCATGCGCGAACACGGGCTCGCGACGCCCGAGCCGATCGAGGGCGACTGGCTCGCGGCATCCGGCTACGCTGCGGGCCTCCGCCTCGCCGGCGATCGCGAGGCGACCGCCGTCTTCAGCGCCAACGACCAGATGTCGATCGGCCTGCTGCACGCCTATCGGGAGGCAGGCGTTCGCGTGCCCGACGACGTGAGCGTCATCGGGTTCGACGACGTGCCAGAAGCCGCGCACTTCGCGCCGCCGCTCACCACCGTGCGTCAGGACTTCGACGCCCTCGGACGTGACGTCGTCGCGACCCTGCTCGAGGTGCTCCGGGGCGGGGCGGATGCCGTGGACCGCACGGCACGCGTGCCGGAGCTCGTCGTGCGGGCGAGCACGGCGCCGCGGGCGCGCCGCTGACGTCCGCCTCGCCCGCGCCGCGCCGTGCCTCCGGCCGCGCCGTGCCTCTGGCCGCGCCGTGCCTCTGGCACACGGGACCACTCGTGTCGCACGGGACGGTGGATGGCATGCGTCCGGTGCGAGACGAGTGGTCCCGACCGGGCGGGATGCTCAGATATGAGCGCTCACAACCGAGCGGTGCTGCGTTCGGAGCGCGGGTGCGCGGATCAACTGGTGCTTGGCCGACGCCGTAATCAATACGTTATGAACCCGCCACTTGTGAGCGCTCACAAGTGAGCGCTAACATCTCACCACGGCCAGAACGACCTGGCCGGCCGGCACCAGGAGCTCGCAGCACATCCGGCCGGATCACTGAACAAGGAGGTTCACGATGAAGAAGCTGATCGGCATCGCCGCAGCGGCATCCCTCGCTCTCGTACTCGCCGGTTGCGCGGGCGGCGACGGCGGCACCGGCGCGGCCGAGGGCCCCAAGGCGCTCGACGAACTCGTCGTCGGCTTCGCGCAGGTCGGCGCCGAATCGGGCTGGCGCACCGCCAACACCAAGGACATCCAGGCGTCGTTCGAAGAAGCCGGCATCGAACTCAAGTTCTCCGATGCGCAGCAGAAGCAGGAGAACCAGATCAAGGCGATCCGGTCGTACATCCAGCAGGGTGTCGACTACATCGCGTTCTCGCCCGTCGTCGAGACCGGCTGGGACGCGGTGCTGAACGAGGCCAAGGCCGCGGGCATCCCCGTGGTCCTCACCGACCGCGCCGTCGACAGCGAGGACACGTCGCTCTACGTCTCGTTCCTCGGATCCGACTTCATCGAGGAGGGCAAGAAGGCCGGCCTCTGGGTGCTCGACCAGTACAAGGACAGCACCGAGAAGGTCAACATCGTGCAGCTCGAGGGCACGACGGGCGCCGCACCGGCGATCGACCGCGCAGAGGGCTTCGCCGACGTGATCCGCCAGAACCCGAACCTCGAGGTCGTGGAGAGCCAGACCGGCGACTTCACCCGCGCGGGTGGCAAGCAGGTCATGGAGGCGATGCTGAAGTCCAACCCCGACATCGACCTCGTGTACGCGCACAACGACGACATGGGCCTCGGCGCGATCGAGGCGATCGAGGCCGCCGGCCTCGTGCCCGGTGAGGACATCAAGATCGTCACGGTCGACGCAGTGAAGGACGGCATGCAGGCGCTCGCCGACGGCAAGATCAACTTCATCGTGGAGTGCTCGCCGCTGCTCGGCAACCAGCTCGTCGAGATCATCACGACCCTCAACGACGGCGGCACGGTGGAGCCGCGCATCATCACCGAGGAGACGACGTTCGACCAGGAGCAGGCCATCGAGGCGCTGCCCGACCGTCAGTACTGAGTTCCGAGCGAGCGGATGCCGCGGCATCCGCTCGCTCGCGGCTCGGCGGGTGTGCCCGGCTTCCCTGCCGCACACCCGCCGTGCCCCTACGCTCGACCCACGGCGCCGCACCGAGCGGACGCCGCCACAACCTCGATGGAGAGACTCGTGACCCAGGCATCCGTCGCCGCGCCCGTCATCGAGATGCAGGGCATCTCGATCACCTTCCCGGGCGTGAAGGCGCTCGACGGCGTCGACTTCCGCATGTTCCCCGGCGAGGTGCACTCGCTCATGGGCGAGAACGGCGCGGGCAAGTCCACGCTCATCAAGGCCCTCACGGGCGTCTACGGCATCGACGCTGGCACCATCACCCTCGCGGGCGAGCAGGTCTCGTTCAGCGGCCCCGCCCAGGCGCAGGCGTCGGGCATCTCCACGGTGTACCAGGAGGTCAACCTCCTCCCCAACCTGTCGGTGGCCGAGAACATCATGCTCGGGCGTGAGCCGCGTCGGTTCGGCTCGATCGACTGGCGGGCGATGCGCCGCCGTGCCGCCGCGCTGCTCGCGGGCCTCAACCTCGACCTCGACCCGAATTCGCTCCTCGGCGACCACTCGCTCGCGGTGCAGCAGCTCGTGGCGATCGCGCGTGCGATCGACGTGCAGGCGAAGGTGCTCATCCTCGACGAGCCCACGTCGAGCCTCGACGCCGACGAGGTGGCCGAGCTGTTCCGCGTCATCCGCTCGCTCAAGGAGCAGGGCGTCGCGATCCTGTTCGTCTCGCACTTCCTCGACCAGGTCTACGAGATCTGCGACCGCCTCACCGTGCTGCGCAACGGGTCCCTCGTGGGGGAGTACCTCGTCGAGGAACTGCTGCGCATCGACCTGGTGCAGAAGATGATCGGCAAGGAGCTGACGACCCTCGACGACCTCGAGCAGCGTGCGCGCTCGGCGGTCGTCGACGAGTCCGATGCCGCGATCTTCGTGAACGCCGAGGGCCTCGGGCGCCGCGGGGCGATCAACCCGGCCGACCTTCCCATCGCAGCCGGCGAGGTCGTGGGCCTCGCGGGCCTGCTCGGCTCCGGCCGCACCGAGCTCGCCCGGCTGCTCGGCGGCATCGACCGCGCCGACCAGGGCGAACTCGCGATCCGCGGCAAGGTCACGAAGCTCCGCACGCCGCGGCAGGCGATCTCGAACCGCATCGCCTACTCGTCCGAGAACCGCCGCGACGAGGGCGTCGTCGGCGACCTCACGGTGCGCGACAACATCGTGCTCGCGCTGCAGGCCGACCGCGGGTGGTTCCGGCCCATCCCCGCGAAGCGGCGCGACGAGCTCACGCAGAGCTACATCCAGGCGCTCAACATCCGCCCGGGCAACCCCGACGCCCTCGTACGCAACCTCTCGGGCGGCAACCAGCAGAAGGTGCTCCTCGCACGGTGGCTCGCCATCGCACCCCGGCTCCTCATCCTCGACGAGCCGACGCGCGGCATCGACATCGGGGCCAAGGCCGAGATCCAGAAGCTCGTCTTCAACCTCGCCGAGAACGGCATGAGCGTGCTCTTCATCTCGGCCGAGCTCGAAGAGGTGCTGCGCCTCAGCCACCGCATCGTCGTGCTGAGGGACCGCCACGTCGTGGCCGATCTCGAGAACGACGGGCTCACCGTCGACTCGCTCCTCGCGCTCATCGCCGAGGGGTCGAGCGACGACGAGGTTCCGGATGCCGCGGGCGGCGTGCCGATCGCCGTGCCCGCCGTGCCCAGCGCCGACCGACCCCATGACCCTGCGGCATCCGATGCCGACCCGAACCCCACCGACCCCACAGGAGATCCCCGATGAGCGCACTGCTCGCCAGGCTCGTCGCGAGCCGGCTGTTCTGGCCGATCGTGATGCTGCTCGTGCTCTTCACGATCAACCTGATCGCGTTCCCCGGATTCTTCGCGGTGACGCTGCGCGACGGCCACCTGTTCGGCAGCCTGATCGACATCCTCCGCAACGGCGCGCCGACGCTGATCATCGCCGTCGGCATGACGCTCGTGATCGCGACGCGGGGCATCGACCTCTCGGTCGGCGCCGTCGCCGCCATCTCAGGTGCGGTCGCCTGCTCGATCATCCTCGGCTCGCCCGAACCCGCGAGCCCGGCGACCGTCGCCGTCGCCGTGACGGTCGCGCTGATCATCTCGCTCGTGCTCGGCATGTGGAACGGGTTCCTCGTCGCGGTGCTCGGCATCCAGCCGATCATCGCCACGCTCATCCTCATGACCGCCGGTCGGGGCGTCGCGATGCTCATCACCGAGGGGCAGATCATCACGGTGAACAGTCCGCCGTTCAAGGCGTTGGGCTCGGGGTTCTGGTTCGGCATCCCCATCGCGGTGATCATCGCGGCCGTCGTCTTCGGCATCGCGGCGCTCGTCACCCGGCGCACCGCGCTCGGCATGTTCATCGAATCGGTCGGCATCAACCCCGAGGCGAGCCGCCAGGCCGGGGTGCGTGCGCGCGGGCTGCTCTTCGTCGTCTACACGTTCAGCGCCTTGTGCGCCGCGATCGCGGGCCTCATCCTCACGGCGAACACGGCTGCGGCCGACGCCAACAACACGGGCCTGTTCATCGAGCTCGACGCGATCCTCGCGGTCGTGATCGGCGGCACCTCCCTCGCCGGCGGTCGCTACTCGCTCGTCGGCACCCTCGTCGGCGCCCTCGTGATCCAGACGCTCGTGACGACCGTGTATACGGTCGGCATCCCGCCGATCGCGACGATGGTGTTCAAGGCGGCGGTCGTGACGATCGTGTGCCTGCTCCAGTCGCCGACCACGAACGAGGCGTTGGGCGACTTCCGACGAAGACTGGCCATGCGCGCAGGCACGGGGGTGGCGGCGTCATGACGAAGCTCCTCGACGCACCCGAGCGTCCCCTCCGCACCGGAGACCCGAACGGCACGGCCCCGCGAGCGGGTCTGGCGCGACGCATCCGGAACCTGCTGACCAGCCCGAAGTACGGGCCGGTCACCGTGACGGCCGTGCTCTTCGTCGTCATCTTCATCGCGGGCGGCCTGCGCTACCGCGGCTTCTTCTCGGGACAGGTCTTCCTCAACCTGCTCGTCGACAACTCCTACCTGATCGTGCTCGCAGTCGGCATGACGTTCGTGATCCTCACGGGCGGCATCGACCTCTCGGTGGGTGCGGTCGTGGCCCTCAGCGGCATGATCGCCGCGAGCCTGCTGCAGACGGGGTGGTCGCCCGCAGCGGTGATCCCGCTCATCCTCGTGCTCACGAGCATCCTGGGCCTGCTCGTCGGGCTCATGATCCATGTCTTCAAGGTGCAGCCGTTCATCGCCACGCTGGCCGCCATGTTCCTGGCCCGCGGGCTCTGCTACGTGATCAGCCAGAGCTCCATCTCGATCACCGACCCGACGTTCGTGCAACTGGCCGTCGCGCGCATCCCGCTGGGCGGCAACCTCTCGATCACCCCGAGCGTCATCATCGCAGTGGTCGTCGTGGCGATCGCCGTCTGGGTCCTGCACGCGACGCGGTTCGGCCGCACCGTGTACGCGATCGGCGGCGGCGAGCAGAGCGGCCTGCTCATGGGGTTGCCCGTGGCGCGAACCAAGGTGCTCGTCTACGTGATCAGCGGGTTCTGCTCGGGCATGGCCGGCGTGCTCTTCACCTTCTACACGCTGTCGGGGTATCCGCTCACCGCGATCGGCACCGAGCTCGACGCCATCGCCGCCGTCGTGATCGGCGGTACCCTCCTCACGGGCGGCTACGGGTTCGTGCTCGGCTCGGTGCTCGGCGTGCTCGTGCTCGGCGTCATCCAGACGATCATCACGTTCGAGGGCACCCTGTCGTCGTGGTGGACCAAGATCTTCATCGGCGCCCTGCTGCTCGTCTTCATCATCCTGCAGAAGGTGCTCACGTCGCGGCGGCGATAGCGGGCTGCCGTCTCGGATAATGATGTGCAGCACAGAGAGCGCGCGGAAGCGCCGGGCAGGAGCCGACGGAACCGGTGAGTGAAGACGACAAGGCGCGCGCGGCCACCATCTTCGACGTGGCCCGCCTCGCCGGCGTATCGCACCAGACGGTGTCACGCGTGCTCAACGAGCTGCCGAACGTGCGGCCCGCCACGCGCGACCGCGTCGAGAAGGCGATCAAGCAGCTGCGCTACGTGCCGTCGCAAGCGGCGCGCGCGCTCGTCACGCGACGCTCGCGCACCCTCGGGCTGATCACGACCGGTGCCCCCGACTTCGGTCCGTCCGCGACGGCGCTGCACTTCAACCAGGCGGCGCGCGATGCCCGGTACGCGGTCATCATGGCGAGCCTGCTCGAGACGGATGCCGCGTCGCTGCGGTCAGCCGCCGAGATGCTCGTGCGCCAGAACGTCGAGGCCATCGTGCTCATCGCGGCGCACCGAACGGCCGTCGACGCGGTGCAGGGCATCGAGCTCGGCGTGCCGCTCGTCGCCGTCGCGTCGCAGGGCTCGGGGCTCGCGCACCGGGTGTCGCTCGACCAGTTCGAGGGCGCGCGGCGGGCTGTCTCGCACCTCGTCGAGTCGGGCCACCGCGAGATCCGCCACCTCGCCGGACCCGAGGACTCGATGGACGCCGCGGAGCGTGCCCGCGGCTGGCGCGACGTGCTCGCCGCCCATTCGCTCGTCGCCCGAGAACCGCTCGTGGGCGACTGGTCGCCGGGGAGCGGGTATCGCCTCGGGCGCGAGCTCGCGGCATCCGACCCCGACTTCACCGCGGTGTTCGTCGGCAACGACCAGATGGCGCTCGGCCTCATCCACGCGCTCACCGTCGAGGGGCGCTCGGTTCCGGGTGACGTCAGCATCGTCGGTTTCGACGACATCCCCGAGGCCGAGCACCTCGCGCCGCCGTTGACGACCGTGCGGCAGGACTTCGCGCTGCTCGGTCGCGATGCCGTCGCCGCGGTGCTCACGGTGCTCGGCGACGAGGAGGCCGAAGACCTGCCCGTGCGGGCGCCGACGCTCGTGGTGCGCGCATCGACGCGGGCCGTCGACGGGCCGCCGGCCGCGTAGCCCGCGCCCGCCGCCCGCTCACCCGCCGCCCGCTCACCCGCCGCCCGCTCACCCGCCGCCCGCTCACCCGCCGCCGGTCGCGAGGCCGATTGCCCGCGCACCCCGCTCGGGACGGTGATCCCGAACGCGGGCGAGTGATCCGGCCTACGACTGCTGGCTGTAGTCGGGCAGCTCCTGCAGGGTCCAGCGGTTGCCGTCGGGGTCCTTCAGCGTGACGAAGCGGCCCCAGGCCTGCTCGTCGACGCCCTCGGCCTCGACCCCCTTGGCGCGGAGCTCGGCGAGCACGGCGTCGGCGTCGGGGATGACGACCTGGATCGAGTCCTGCTGCCCGGGCTGCAGGCCGCCGCCCATTCCCTCGCCGAACGCGATCGAGCAGGCCGACCCGGGCGGGGTCAACTGCACGAAGCGCAGGCTCTCGCTGACCCGATGGTCGTGATCGGCGTTGAAGCCGAGCTTGTCGACGTAGAACGCCTTCGCCCGATCGACATCGGTGACGGGCACGTAGATGAGCTCGATCTTCCAGTCCATGGTGACTCCTCGTAGGGGTGCGGTGGTGCGATCCGTTCCATCGAATCGCCTCCTTCCACGGTAGGCAACGAAGCGGTCGGTTTCCGTCCGCATTCAGATACCAGCGGATGCCGCGGCCCTCGAGTGGAAGGATGGACGCATGGCATTGCACATCACGGGGGAGCAGGCCGCCGACGAGCTGCTCAGCGACGACGCGTTCGCGCTGCTCACGGGAATGCTCCTCGACCAGCAGGTGACCATGGAGTCGGCGTTCGCCGGGCCCGAGAAGATCCGCTCGCGCATCGGTTCGATCGACCCCGAGACGATCGCCGCCTACGACCCCGAGGCCTTCGTCGAGGTGTTCAAGCAGACCCCGGCCGTGCACCGCTTCCCGGGTTCGATGGCCGGTCGCGTGCAGGCGCTCGCGGCTGCGATCGTCGAGGAGTGGGGCGGCGAGGCATCCGCTCTCTGGACTCGGGGCGACCCCAACGGTACCGAGGTGCTCAAGCGCCTGAAGGCGCTGCCGGGCTTCGGCGACCAGAAGGCGAAGATCTTCCTCGCGCTGCTCGGCAAGCAGTGCGGCCTCGCAGCGCCGGGCTGGCGCGAGGCCGCGGGCTCGTACGGTGACGAGGGCGCCTTCCGTTCGGTCGCCGACATCGTCGACCCCGATTCGCTCGCCAAGGTTCGCGCGACGAAGCAGGCCGCCAAGGCAGCCGCGAAGGCCGCGAAGGGCTGAGCCGTCGCGCGGGCGACCGCGCCGAAGTCCCGAAGTCCCGACGTGCCGAAGTGCCGGGACTCTTGTGCAGTGCTCCATTGAGCGCCGCGACGCGGAATCAGCGCTCCTGAGCGCGAACGGCTTGAAGGAGGCCACGTGTCGTGCGCCTGTGTCGGGTTACTGTGGGCGGGTGAGCTTCAGGACAGCGGCGAGCCGGGCCCGCGACGAGTCCCGATCGATCGGGCAGCGTGCGCGCGGGCTCTCGGACTGTCTCGAACGCTTCAACGTCTTCGGTTTCACCGCAACCCGCTCCAGGCTCATTTATCGGACCGGTGCTGCGCCTAGGCGATGGACGTCCGCCCAGATACTCGAAGCCATCGACATCCTCGAATCGGCGAGGGAATCGTGGGTCACGGTTCTGGGTGAAAAGAGCGAAGCGGTACGGGCCGAACGCCGAACGGGAACTGGTTGGGGCCGCGTTGCCATGCCAGCCCTTCGCCGAGAATGGGCAGAGAGCTACCTCGTACGCGATGTTGCAGAGACGTGGAGTGTTTCTCAGTTGGGCGACTGCACTCGATGCAACCACCGGATGATCCACCACGGGACCGGCTATTGCCGGGAGTGCAGCGACGGCAACTGGCTGTTTCGCGATGAGTGGTGCCAGGTACCCTTGCCAGATCCTCAGGACACCATGAACTGGAGTGGATCGCGGCGGACTGATTCCTAGTCGACGAGGAAGCCCGCGATCGTGAGGGCCATCGACTTCGGTTCCCACGCGTGGTCGGCGGCGGGCACGGTGCCGCGGATCGCGTGCGGCAGGCTCGCGATGAGGGAGTCGGCGGCCGGCGTCATGAAGTCGAGGGTCTGCTCGCCGAGGAGCACGAGCGTCGGCTGCGCGATACCGGCCCAGAGCGCGGGGCGCGCTGCGCTCTGCGTCCAGGCGAGCGCTTCGGCGTCGGGCTCGAGGCTCGGGCCCATCGCCGTCATGATCGGCCAGCCGGGGCTCGACTTCGCGCCCGCGAGCCACTCGGGCGGCATGTCCTTCATGAAGTACTCGATCGTTGCGTCGCCGTCGCCCGCCGCGATGCGCTCGCGCAGCCCGGCGAGGAACTCCGCGCCGTCGGTGCCGAGCTCGGCGTTCAGCGGCACCTCCCACAGCACGACCTTCGAGACCGCGAGACCGGATGCCGCGGCCGCGAGCGCGATCGCCCCGCCCGAGGAGCTGCCGAAGAGGGCGACAGCGTCGTCGGTGCCCTCGGTGGCCACGTCGATGAGCGCGCGCAGGTCGTCGAGGGTCTGCCCGAGCGTGATCGGAGGCGCTGCCGGGCTCTCGCCCCGCCCGCGCCGGTCGTAGTGGTAGACGGCGAACCCGTGCCGGGCGAGCTCGCCCGCCATCTCGACGGTCGCCGGGTCGAAGGCGCGGAACTGCATCGCACCGTCGACGAGGATCACGGGTGGGCCGGAACCCTGCCGGTCGTAGGCGATGCGGGTGCCATCGGCTGAGGTCGCGAACTCGGTCATGAGGATGCCCCTTCGTCTCGCTCGGGCTCAGGCTACGCCGCCCGGGCCGTCGCCGCGCGTCGCGCCGCGGCGATGTCGGCGGGTGGTGGCAGTGTTGGGTCACAACACCATATGTAGGGGTCGGTCGCCTGTAGCACCCCCAAGGGTTCCGATTCGCGACACGCCCGGCATTCGTCCACAGGGCAAGAGATTTCGAAGTCGACGGGTGTGGATAACCTCGGGAGAAGCCGCGAGAATCCGCAGGTCTCAGCGGCATCCGCTGTTCATAACCCGTGGATAACCCCGTGGATAACTACACGAATGTAACTACAGCATGTTGTGGCAGTCGAGTTCTTCGAACACTAGATGTAGTATTGAAGTACGAAATGCAACACCGGGGGACAGGCTCCTCCAGAGCCTGAGAACGAGGGGAAAACAATGACGGTCACGGTCTACACCAAGCCTTCTTGCGTCCAGTGCAACGCGACGTATCGCGCCCTCGACAGTAAGGGCATCGAGTACGAAGTGCTCGACCTCTCTGTCGACGAGAGCGCCCTTGCGCAGGTCAAAGAGCTGGGCTACCTGCAGGCTCCGGTCGTCATCACCGACGAAGGCCACTGGTCGGGATTCCGTCCCGACAAGATCGACGAACTCGCCTCGCGCCTCGCCTAGGGGTCGCCGGTGAGCTCGGGGGAGTGAACCGGTGGAGAACGCAGTCGCGAAGGACGCACCATGACGAATCTGGTCTACTTCTCGAGCGTCTCGGGCAACACGAAGCGCTTCATCGAGAAGCTCGGCCGCCCTGCGGCCCGCATCCCGCTGCATGCGCGTGAAGCAGCACTGCACGTCGACGAGCCCTACGTGCTCGTCGTGCCGACCTATGGCGGCGGCGACGGCAAGGGTGCCGTTCCGAAGCAGGTCATCCGCTTCCTGAACGATCCCGACAACCGCTCGAACATCCGCGGCGTCATCAGCGCGGGCAACACCAACTTCGGTACGGCCTTCTGCCTGGCCGGCGACATCATCGCCGCCAAGACGGGGGTGCCGCACCTCTACCGCTTCGAAGTATTCGGAACACCAGACGACGTTCGCGCCGTCGACGATGGATTGGACGCATTTTGGCAAACGCAACAGCAACTGACGGCGTAGCGCTCATCGACGCACCGCGATCGGCGAGCGGCATGGACTACCACTCCCTGAACGCCATGCTGAACCTCTACGGCCCGAACGGCGAGATCCAGTTCGACAAAGACCGTGAAGCGGCGCGCGAGTACTTCCTGCAGCACGTCAACCAGAACACCGTCTTCTTCCACTCGCTGAAGGAGCGCCTCGACTACCTCGTCGAGAAGGAGTACTACGAGCAGGCCGTGCTCGACCAGTACTCGTTCGAGTTCATCACGAAGCTCAACGACCTGGCGTACTCGAAGAAGTTCCGCTTCGAGACATTCCTCGGCGCGTTCAAGTACTACACGAGCTACACGCTGAAGACGTTCGACGGCAAGCGCTACCTCGAGCGCTTCGAAGACCGCGTCGTCATGACGGCCCTCGGCCTCGCGCAGGGCGACGAGAAGCTCGCCGTCAACCTCGTCGAAGAGATCATCGGCGGCCGCTTCCAGCCGGCCACCCCGACCTTCCTCAACACGGGCAAGGCCCAGCGCGGCGAGCTCGTCTCCTGCTTCCTGCTGCGTATCGAAGACAACATGGAGTCGATCTCGCGCGGCATCAACTCCGCCCTGCAGCTCTCGAAGCGCGGCGGCGGCGTGGCCCTCTCCCTGAGCAACATCCGCGAGGCCGGCGCCCCGATCAAGCAGATCGAGAACCAGTCGAGCGGCATCATCCCCGTGATGAAGCTCCTCGAGGACTCCTTCAGCTACGCCAACCAGCTCGGTGCCCGCCAGGGCGCCGGTGCCGTGTACCTCAACGCGCACCACCCCGACATCATGCGGTTCCTCGACACCAAGCGCGAGAACGCCGACGAGAAGATCCGCATCAAGACGCTGTCCCTCGGCGTCGTCGTGCCCGACATCACGTTCGAGCTCGCCAAGAACGGCGAAGACATGTACCTCTTCTCGCCGTACGACGTCGAGAAGGTCTACGGCAAGCCGTTCGGCGACATCTCGGTCACCGAGAAGTACCGCGAGATGGTCGACAACCCGCGCATCAAGAAGACCAAGATCAACGCGCGCGAGTTCTTCCAGACGATCGCCGAGATCCAGTTCGAGAGCGGCTACCCGTACATCGTGTTCGAAGACACGGTGAACAAGGCGAACCCCATCAAGGGCCGCATCAACATGTCGAACCTGTGCTCCGAGATCCTGCAGGTCAACACGCCGACGACGTACAACGAAGACCTGAGCTACAACGAGATCGGCAAGGACATCTCGTGCAACCTCGGCTCGCTGAACATCGCGCTGACGATGGACTCGCCCGACTTCGGCAAGACGGTCGACACCGCCATCCGCGGCCTCACCGCCGTGTCGAACATGAGCCACATCACCTCGGTGCGTTCGATCGAAGACGGCAACGACAAGTCGCACGCCATCGGCCTCGGCCAGATGAACCTGCACGGCTACCTCGCTCGTGAGCGCATCTTCTACGGCAGCGAAGAGGGCATCGACTTCACGAACATCTACTTCTACACGGTGCTGTTCCACGCGCTGCGCGCGTCGAACGCCATCGCGAAGGAGCGCGGCGAGACCTTCGTCGGCTTCGAGGACTCGAAGTACGCGTCGGGTGAATTCTTCGACAAGTACACGGATGCCGCGTGGGTGCCCGCGACCGCCAAGGTCACGCAGCTCTTCGCCGACTCGAACGTGCACATCCCGACGCAGGAGGACTGGAAGGCGCTGAAGGCCTCCATCCAGGAGCACGGCATCTACAACCAGAACCTGCAGGCCGTGCCGCCGACCGGTTCGATCTCGTACATCAACAATTCGACGGCCTCGATCCACCCGATCGCGTCGAAGATCGAGATCCGCAAGGAAGGCAAGCTCGGTCGCGTCTACTACCCGGCTGCGTTCATGACGAACGACAACCTCGAGTACTACCAGGACGCGTACGAGATCGGCTACGAGAAGGTCATCGACACCTACGCCGCGGCGACGCAGCACGTCGACCAGGGCCTCTCGCTCACCCTGTTCTTCAAGGACACGGCGACGACGCGCGACATCAACAAGGCGCAGATCTACGCATGGAAGAAGGGGATCAAGACGATCTACTACATCCGCCTGCGTCAGCTCGCGCTCGAGGGCACGGACATGACGGAGTGCGTCTCGTGCATGCTCTGAGCATCGCGCACCGCTGAAGACCCGTCGCCACGAGACATCCGCTCAGAAGGAACAGACATGACTCTCACAGACCCGGTGAACTCCGCCAGCAACGACCCCGCTCACACGGGCGGCAAGCTGAAGCTGGTCAGCCACGTCAACGCGATCAACTGGAACCGCATCCAGGATGACAAGGACCTCGAGGTTTGGAACCGTCTGGTCAACAACTTCTGGCTGCCCGAGAAGATCCCGCTGTCGAACGACATCCAGTCGTGGAACACGCTGACTCGTGACGAGCAGGTGCTGACGATGCGCGTGTTCACGGGGCTCACGCTGCTCGACACGATCCAGGGCACGGTCGGCGCGGTCTCGCTCATCCCCGACGCGATCACGCCGCACGAAGAGGCGGTCTACACGAACATCGCCTTCATGGAGTCGGTGCACGCGAAGAGCTACTCGTCGATCTTCTCGACGCTGTGCTCGACGAAGGACATCGACGACGCCTTCCGCTGGTCGGTCGAGAACGAGAACCTTCAGAAGAAGGCCGCGATCGTCATGGAGTACTACCAGGGCGACTCCCCGCTGAAGCGCAAGGTCGCCTCGACGCTGCTCGAGAGCTTCCTGTTCTACTCCGGCTTCTACCTGCCGATGTACTGGTCGTCGCGGGCGAAGCTCACCAACACGGCCGACATGATCCGCCTCATCATCCGCGACGAGGCCGTGCACGGGTACTACATCGGCTACAAGTTCCAGAAGGGGCTCGAGGGGCTCTCGCAGGCAGAGCGCGATGACCTGAAGGACTACACGTTCTCGCTGCTCTACGAGCTCTACGACAACGAGGTGCAGTACACGCAAGACCTCTACGACGGTGTCGGCCTGACCGAAGACGTCAAGAAGTTCCTGCACTACAACGCCAACAAGGCCCTCATGAACCTCGGCTACGAGCCGATGTTCCCGAAGACGGTCACCGACGTGAACCCGGCGATCCTCTCGGCGCTCTCGCCGAACGCCGACGAGAACCACGACTTCTTCTCGGGGTCGGGTTCGTCCTATGTGATCGGCAAGGCCGTCGTCACTGAGGATGAGGACTGGGACTTCTGACAGGCGAATCCGAGCCGACCTCGGAGGCGCTCCCGTATCCTTCGCCGGAAGGATGGCTGCCCGATTCGCAGTACTTCTCGACCTCGGCCATGTGGGCCGTGGGTGGTGCTGCGGTCGCGGCCGGCATCGGTTCAGCGCTGCTCACCGCGGCGGGGTCGCTGGTGTGGGGCGTCGTGCTCGCCGTGCTCTTCGGGTTGCTGGCGCTGACCGCCACCGTATTCGGCCTCTTCGCCGTGCGTCGGAGTCCTCCGGTGCTGATCAACGCCGTGACGCTCGGCCGGGCCACGGTGCGCCCGGTCGACGACTGGGTGCACTTCTGCCGTGAACGCCCGGTGCGGATCTGGAGCGTGCTGTGGCTGATCTTGACCGGGCTCGGCTCCGGTGTGCTGCTCGGGCTGGCGATGCCGGGCGTGCTGGGCGCGCCCGGCGGCCTCTGGTGGTTGTTCCTGTTCGTTCCGCTGCTCGCGCTCTGCCTCGTGGCTCTCGGGGCGGGGGTGCTCCAACCCGTGCTCGACGGCAAGAACACCTCCTTCGGCAGGATCCCGGTCGGACTCACCCTCAGCCGTCATGGTGTGGCGCGGTATCTGATCGCCGGGGGCGTGAGATGGGTGCCGTGGGACACGATCGGCGGCGTTGAGACGCAGCTCCACTCTCGCGTCAGCATCAGCCGCATCGGTAGGTCCGAGCCGTTGGAGTTCACCGCGGGTGTCTTCGAGCAGGACGCGGTGCTCCTGTACTGTGCGGTGCGTTTCTACGTCGATCACCCCGAATTGCGTGAGGAACTCAGCACGATCGTCGCGCAGCGCCGCTTCGAGGGCTGGGATCGCGCACTCAGCCTTCGTTGAACGTCCCCGCTACTGTCCGCAGCGCGGGTCTCACGCACTGCGGGGTGCCGACACGAGATAATGCAGCATGTCCTCCTCCGTCGAACGCCAATCCAATCCGACTGCCTGGGCCGCGTTCTGGTTCGCGCTGGCGGGCCTCGTGCTCATGCCCATCCCGCTGTTCATCGGGCTGATCCTCGGCGGCGTCCTCTCGATCATCGCCGCGATCCTCGCCGTGATCGCCCTCCTCAAAGGGCTCGCGCGCAGCGGCAAGGGCATCGCGCCCGTCGTGTTCGCCGCGATCTTCATCGCGCTCACGTGGGGCGGCATCTCGGTCGGGGGCGGCACCGTCTGGTAGATCGATCGGCTTCGCGTGAGTCGACGGCGACGACGAGACGCGTGCAGCCGAGGGCTACCCGCATTGCATCGAGCTGGGTGACGGAACGAGGCAATGCCGGTCAGTCTGCGACGGCGTCCTTCGGCGGGTTGAACATGAACTCGAAGCGGATGCCGTTGTCGTCTTCGACGAACGACGCGTAGTAGCGGTCGCTGAACCGCGTGAACACCTTCGGATCGCGCACGGAGGTCCACCCCGCGTCGACGGCGATCGCGTGCAGGCGGTCGACCTCCTCGCGTGACCCGACGGGGAAGGCGAGGTGCTGCCATCCGACCTTGCCGTGCCGGTGGGGCCCACTGCCCGATTCGCGCGCTGGGAAGAGGATGAGCTCATCTTCGCCCTTGTACCAGGACACTCCGTTGTCGGCGTCCTGCCTCGTGCAGCCGAGGGCCACCATCACGGGATCGAACTGGGCGATCGAGCGGGGCAGGTCTTCGACGGAGATTCCGAGATGGTCGAACAAGCGCATTCGGCCATCCTATGAGGGAGCATTTCAGGGTGACGACGCCCGCCGCAGAGTTCATCGACCGCACCCTCCAGGCCGAGGGATCGGAGGAGCGCGCGAGCGCGGATGCCGCGCGCATCACCGGCGGACTGCGGTTCTACGGTGCTTCGGTCGGCGCAGTGCGGGGCACGGTGAGAGACGCGCGGCGGCGGCATCCGGAGCTGTCGCATGACGAGGTCACCGCGCTCGCGTCGGAGCTGTGGGCCGAGCCGGTGTACGAGCGCCGGCTCGCCGCGGTCGTGCTGCTGCAGGGGCAGGTGCCGACGCTGCTCGTGAGCGACTTCACCCGCCTCGAGCAGTTGCTGCGATCGGCGGGGGTGCAGGATCTCGTCGATCCGCTCGTCGCCGATGTCGTGCATCCGCTGCTCGACCGGTTGGCGGGTGCCGACGCAACACGGGCTCGGCGCATCGTCGATCGTTGGTCGAGCGAAGGCCTGATACGCGAATCATGAGCGCAGAATGTCCCGCGCTGCGACCCGCCCCGGTGCCATGATGTGAGCACGTTTCACTTCATGATCGGGGATATGCGTGAACACAGATCGCACGAGGATGCCGGGGCTCCTCGCAACTGCCATGGTGTCGATCGTCGTCGCGGTGGCGCTCACCGGATGTGCGGAGGGCGCCGACAGCGTCGACCGGGCCAAGGCGCAGGTCACCGCGAAGGAGAAGGCCGTGGCGAGCGCCCAGGCCGAGTTCGACGCAGCATCCGAAGCGTTCTGCGGTGCGAGCAGCGACTACATCAGCGCACTCGATCGGTATGGCGACGTGCTGAACGACACCGCGCCCACCGTCGGTGATGTTCAGGTCGCTGGTGCCGATCTCGCGGATCCCCGTGACGACGCGTTCGACGACGCCGAAGCAGCGGTGGCTGCGCAGCAGGCGCTCGTGACCGCCCGGCAGGAACTCGTCGAGGCGCAGACCGCCCTGGCCGTCGCGGAGGCGGGGCCGACCGGCACGCCATCCGTCGTTCCGCCCGCCCCGACCAGTACGCCGCTGGCGCCGGCCGCCTCGGTCGACCGGGTCGAGCAGGCCGAAGCCGAATTCGAGGACGCGCAGGCATCCGTCACCGCGCAGACGCCGCTGGCCGACGCATCCGAGCAGTTCAACAGTGCGGTGGTCGCGCTCGAGATGGCGTGGCTCACGCTCTTCGCCGATGCAGGCTGCCTCACCGACGACCAGCAGGTGCAGGCCGTGACGGCGGTCGGCGCGTATACCTACGCGCTGCAGCAGGACCTCGCCACGGCCGGGTACTACACGGGCACCGTCGACGGCGTGTCGGGGCCGATGACCGTGCAGGCGATCGAAGACCTCCAGGAGGCGAACGGATTGCCCGTCACCGGCACGGTCGACAAGGCGACGGCCGCGGCGCTCCAGGCCGAACTCGTGGCGCTCGGCGGCGCCGCTGCCCAGGACTCGCTCGCGTCGACGGCTGCCGTGCAGCAGACGCTGAACCTCGTCGGTTTCTGGGACGGACCGGTCGATGGGGTGTGGACCGACGAACTCACCGCGGCGCTGCAGGCGTTCCAGACCGAACTCGGCGTCGAGCCGACCGGTGCCGTCGATGCCGCGACGATCGCCGCGTTCGAACAGGCGATCGCCGAGATGACCGCGCCGGATGCCGAGCCGAGCCCGTCGGCGTCGCCGACGAGTCCGCCGGCCGGCTGAGACGCCGCATCGGGCGGCTGCCGACGAACCGCGTTTCGTCACGCAGCCGCCCGATCGACGTCACACGTGCGCCGGCGTGCAAGACTGCCTCGGTGACCGACATCGAGATGGCGAGCATCGACGGCGGCACCGTCGGACTGCACGACGCCCGCCGCAAGGTGCGCTGGAGCGTCGAGCTCGAGCCCTTCGAGATCGGCGTGTACCCGGTCACGCAGGAGCAGCTCGCCGAACTGCTCGGCGAGACGTCGACCCATCCGCGACGCCCGGCGACCGACGTGAGCTGGCTGCGGGCGATCCGCTTCTGCAACGCGGCATCCGAATGGGAGGGGCTCGAGCCCGCCTACACGTACGACGGTGAAGACGTCACCTGGCACGTCGACGCCGACGGGTTCCGCCTGCCGACCGAGGCCGAGTGGGAGTTCGCCTGCCGTGCCGGCTCGACGCGCCCGCACTACGGCCCGCTCGACGAGGTCGCCTGGACGAGCGCCGACGGCGTGACCACGCCGCAGGACGTCGGCGGGAAGTATCCGAACCTCAACGGACTCTTCGACACGCTCGGCAACGTCTGGGAGTGGTGCTGGGACCTGCTCGACCCGGCGCGCTACGACGCGTATCGCGTCTTCCGCGGTGGCGGATTCGCCGACGACGCGTGGAGCGTGCGGGCCTCGGTGCGCCGCGGCGGAGCGCCGCGCATGCACCACGACGACGTCGGCTTCCGAGTCGCGCGCGGCGGCTTCGAGACGACGGATGCCGCGCAGGGCTGGTCTGCCGCCGCGGACGAGGAGCGGGCGGTGATCGAAGGGCCGCTGCCGTCGGGGTGGACGCCTCGCGGCTGACGTCGGATTCGTGAGCTGACGAAGTTCGCCGCGTGCTCGCCAGAAGGCCCCGTCGCGTGGGAATCTGTGTGCATGGGCGAAGAGGCTGCGCATTCTCGTCGTACCGTTGCGGAGGCGGCAGCTCGCCCCGTGAGGTTCATCCTCGACGCCTACAACACCGAGCACGCCGTCTACGGGTTGGTGCTCGTCACGGCGCTCATCACCGTCGGGTGGAAGTTCGACACCGATCTCGAAGTGCTGCTCTTCATCGCCGGTACGGTCGGCGTGTTCTGGCTGACGCACGTCTACGCCGGTGTCGTGGCGAGCCGGCGCACCGCAGAGGGGCGTGCGGTTCCGATCGGCCGGGCCATTGCTCGCACCGCCTCCCGATCGGTCGGGATGCTGCTGGCCATGCTGCTGCCGGCGCTGGCACTTGCGCTCGCAACGCTGGGGTGGGTCGACGAGTACGTCGCGTACTACATCGCCCTCTGGATCGGGATCGTCAGTCTCGCCGTCATCGGCTGGGTCAATTCCGAGCGCAATCGCGGCGCCTGGTACCTCCGGCTGCTCAGCGCGGTGATCACGATGGTGCTGGGACTCGCGGTCATCTGGCTGAGCTCGCTCGTGCACTGAGCGGGGGCTCCAACTGCGCGCTCACGCGGAAAGGAGAGAAGCCGTTCCCGCCACGATGAAGACTGCGCCGGAGATGGCGCCGGCGATGCCCCCGAGCAACAGGTAGAGCCCGCCCCGCACGCGAAACCAAGTGACATCCAATGGCGGGACAGTGTCCGCGAGCCAATCGGCGATCGAGTGTCGGCCAACGATCAAGACCGGCGCAAGGCACACCTGTGCGATCCCTGCGATGAGCAATGCGGTTGGCGTCACGATGCGGGCTCAGCCCACGAGCCCATAGGCGCTGGCGGTCGCGAGGATGTTCATCGCCGAGTGCACGAAGATTCCGACACCGACGAGGGCATGAAGCAGACCCCACCGATGAGCCGATGAGCCGATGGGATCGCGGGGGCGGGTGCGGGGGCGCTGATGACGTCTACGTCGATGACCGTACCGGAACCCCGGCGTATGGCGCACCTCCTGAGCGCGACAGGGCTGGAGATCCGGCGCACGACTCCGCGCGGCGCACGTTCAGCGGCCTTCGAGTGCCAGCCGACCGGCGAGGAGCACGTAGCTCGCGGCGAAGGTGCGTCGCAGCCACGCCACCACCCTTGGGCGGGTGATCACGCGATCGCGCATGGTGGCGGCGAACAAGCCGTACAGCGCGAAGACGACGAACGTGACCGCCATGAACACGGCACTCAGGCCCGCCATGTGCAGCATGCCGTCGGCCGCTCCGGCAGGCACGAACTGGGGCAGGAACGCGAAGAAGAAGATGGTCAGCTTCGGGTTGAGCACGTTGATGAGCACCGCGGTGCGGATGACCCGCCAGAACGAATCCGGCGCAGCGGCCTGGTCCACCTCGATCAGCGCGCGATCGCGGAACGTCTGCCAGGCGAGGGAGAGCAGGTACGCGACGCCGAGCCACTTGATCGTCTGGAAGGCGATCGCGGAGGCGTTCAGCACGGCCGCGAGCCCGGTGATCGCCGCCACGACGTGCGGAAGCACTCCGAGCGTGCAGCCGAACGCGGCGACGATTCCGGCCTTCGCACCCCGCGACAGACCCGCCGCGATGGAGTAGACCGCCCCGGTGCCCGGTGTGGCGACGACCACGAGCGTCGTCAGCAGGAAGGCGAGGCTCATCGCGCCTGCTCCGCGAGTACCCGGCCGCTGGTCGCCAGTGCGAGACGCCGCGGCATGAAGCGCACCAGCGTGCTGGTGAGGGCATTGGCCCGTCCGGAGACGACGCTCGCGGGCGGACGACGCTTGTCGAGGCGGTGCAGGGTGAGCGCCACGACCTGCTCGGGCGTCTGGAAGCTGCCGACCGCGGCATCGCGGGTGCCGACGACATCGAAGAACTCCGTGCTCGTCGCGCCCGGGCTGAGCGCGAGCACCCGCAACGACGACGCGCGGGTCTCGTAGGCGAGCGCCTCGGTGAAGCTCAGCACGAACGACTTGGTTGCTCCGTACACCGCCATGTCGGGGCACGGCTGGTACGCAGCGGTGCTCGCGATGTTCACCAGGGCGCCCCGCCCGTCGCGCACGAGATCGGGCAGGAACTCGCGCGTGATCGCGACGACGGAGGCGACGTTCAGCTGCACCATCGCGGCGATGCGAGCCGGGTCGGCGTCGACGAAGGCGCCCTTGACGCCGAAGCCGGCGTTGTTGACGAGCGTTTGCACGCGAATGCCTCGCTCGTCGACTGCGGCCCGCAGCGCGGTGTGGGCATCGGGCCGTGCGAGGTCGAGTGCGATCGGCGTGGCGCGCACGCCGTGCTCGTGCTCGATGCGCTCGGCACGTTCGCGCAGTCGCCCTTCGCGCCGGGCGACGAGTACGACATCGGCGCCCCGACGGGCGAATCCGCTCGCGAACGCGGCGCCGAGGCCCGAACTGGCGCCGGTGATCAGGGCCGTGGTTCCAGTGAAGTCAGTGGTCATGTGGCAAATGTAGACAGTGCCAGCATTGTTGTCAATGTCTACTTTCCGGTAGAGTGCACAGGTGACCGAACGCGCCTATCACCACGGCAACCTGCGCCAAACACTGCTCGAGCGCGCGTGGGCGACGATCGACGACGCCGGCCTCGACGCCCTCTCGATGCGACAGCTCGCACGCGATGTCGGCGTCAGCCACGGGGCATCCGCTCGCCATTTCGCCGATCGCACGGCACTGCTCGATGCGATCGCAGTCGAGGGCTTCGCACGCATGAACGAGACGCTCGCGACGGCGGTGGCGAGCGAGGCGACGTTCGCCGGGCAGTTGCGCGCCGCGGGCTTCGCCTACATCGGATTCGCGGTCGAGCACCCGGCGATCCTCGACCTCATGTACAAGGCGAAGCACCATCCCGATGCGTCGCCCGAACTCGTTCGGCTCAGCCGGGCGAGCATGGCCGTCGTGGTCGAACTCGTCGGTGAGGCGCAGGCGCGGGGCGAGGTTCGGCCCGGCGACGTCGAACGCCAGTCGCTCGTCGTCTTCGCTGCCGTGCACGGCGTCGCCGCGCTCGCCACAGACGACCTGCTCGACGGGGTGCCGTGGCGCGACGCCGCCGAGGCGACGATCGATGCGGTGCTCGGCTCGCTGGCGGGCGTCGCGACGTCATGACCTCGCAGGCGTCGGTCGGCTCTGCGCGCCGTCAGCCCAGCGCGACCACGCAGAAGGGGCCGGATGTCACGAGGCATCCGAGTGTTCGGGGGTGGAACCGACAGGCTATCGAGCTGCGCGAACGCCGTCGCTCGCGCGCATGCCGGCCGAGCCGAGCACGCGCTCGACCGTGAGTTCGAGCACGACGCGCTGCGGATTCGGGCGCGGCTGCCGGTAGCGCGCGGCGTAGAGCTCCACCGCGAGGGCGACCGCTTCGGGATCACCGTGAACGCGAGCCGGGCCCTCGAAGCTGATCCAGCGCGCACCGTCGACCGTGTTGACGCTCGCGCGGCCGCTGCGCTCGGCGTTGATGAACTTCTGCGAGCCGCTGCCGCCGATGATGCGCACGACCCCGTCGAGGTAGGTCATGCCGACCGGCACCGAGTGGATTCGGCCGTGCCGATCGAGGGTCGAGAGCGTCGCGAGGTGGTACTCCGAGAGGAACTCCCGTGCGGTGTCGGTCAGCACTTCGCGCCTTTCGTGCAGAGCGGTGGCGGTGTGTCGAGATGAGGCCCGCTCACCGATTCTACGAAAGAGCGGATGCCGTGATGCATCCGTCCGACCTGCCGTGACGGCACCCGCTCGAGGCGGCCCTGCGCGCTAACGTTTTGTCATGGCCACCGTCGTGTTCTGTCCGGTGACGTTCAACCTCGCCGAGACGACGCGCATGATCCAGGTGGCGCAGGCCCTCGACCCGGCGCACCGGGTGGTCTTCATGGGGTACGAGACCGACTTCGTCGACCTCATCCGCGATGCGGGGTTCGACTACCGCGCGTGCGAACCGGCATGGACTCGTGCGGAACGCGATCAGGCGATCGCGTTCGACCAGGGGCGGTCGTTCCGCAGCCCGTTCACGCCGGCGCTCGTCGGGGCGCGGGTCGAGCTCGAGCGCCGGCTGATCCGCGAGCTCGATGCTGCCGCCGTCGTGACCGGATCGAACCTCACTTCGTTCATCTCCGCCCGAGCCGAGGGCGTGCCGCTGTTCTATCCGGTGCCGTTTCCGCTCACGCGTCCGCAGGTAGCGCAGGCGAAGCACCTCGCTCTGGTCGGCGGTCGCGGATGGATCGCGCGCGCGGCCGACCGAGTCGCGACCTCGGTCTTCCGGTGGATCTACAACTCGGCGCCCCTCGCGCCCCGCGCCTTCACGAGCGTCGCGAAGGCGAACGGCGTTCCTCCGCTGCGCACCGTCTCCGACCTGCTCACTGCCGATCGCAACCTCGTCACCGAGATGCCGTGGGAGATGGACGGATTCGAACTCCCCGACGGGTTCGAGCTCGTCGGGCCGATCTTCGCCCATCTCGAGTCGCCGATGCCCGACCTCGTCGCCGAGCTCGCTGACGCGCCAGAGCCGCTCGTCTACCTCGGCCTCGGCTCATCTGCCGACCGGAAGCTGGCGCTCGATGCGGCGCGCGCCCTCGGGACGCTGCCGATCAATGTCGTCGCGCCCATCCGGCACTATCTCGAACCTGGCGATGCGGTGCCGTCGAACGTCCACGTCACTCAGTTGCTTCCGGCGCATCGCCTCGGCGGGCTGGTCGACGCGGCGGTGCTCCACGGCGGCCAGGGCACCGTGCAGACCGCCTGTGCCACGGGCGTGCCGTTCGTCGGCATGGGGCTCCAGCCCGAGCAGACCTGGCATGTGCGCGCCTGCGAACGCAGGGGCAACGCGATCGCCGTGTCTCCGAAGCATGTTGCCCGACCCGAGTTCCTCGCCGCGGTGCGTCGTGTGCTCGACGACCCGGGAATCCGGGCCGCGGCCGACGACGTGCGCGAGGCGTATCGCGGCGCCGACGGGGCGGCCGCCTCGGCCCGCCTGATCGAGCGCGCCGTCGCCCTGAAAGGGTGAGCACGGCGCCCGACTCGAACGGGCGATGGGGAGTGCTGCCCATTCTCCCGGCCCCACCCCGCGTGGTGTGATCGGCGTGCGCGCAAGGGGCGCAGCAGACGCCGGCGCCGTTCCGGTGCCCGAGATTGGGGAAGTACGCATATGAAGAAGCTCAGAAGAGGAATTGCCGGAGGCGCAGTGGCGCTCGCGATCGCAGGGCTCTGCGCCATCGCGCCGGCGACCGCGGCGACCGCGTACAGCGGAACGTCCGGCAAGGGCTGCACGGCCTACCAGTACTCGCGCGGCGGATACGCCACGTGCGTCGGGCAGATCCAGCGGATGCTGAACGGCGTGCAGTCGGCGTACAGCCTCGGCAGCGCCCTCGCCGTCGACAACTCGTTCGGTCCCGCCACCGAGTCGCAGGTGCGCAAGTTCCAGAGCTGGGTGCACATCACCTCCGACGGCATCGTCGGCCGCAACACGTGGAACACGCTCTGCTCGTACGCCGGCCAGGTCAACTTCGCCTACGCGAGTTCGAGCGCGGCGAAGCGCACGGCGTGGCAGGCCGCGTACGACGCCGGATGCTACGTCGAGAAGCCGGCGTCGGGGTCCCCTGGCTACGTCACGATCTCGAAGTACTGATCGTGGATGGAGGGCCGGATGCCGTGGGGCATCCGGCCCTCCATCGTCGCGCCGCCGTGTCGGGAGAGGCAGGTGAATACGGGCCCGATCGAATCGAACTGCGATAGTCGGGTGTGAGCCGGGGCCGATCAGCAGGCTTGATGTCGAAGGAGGCGATCGTGATCGCAGTGCTGAACCGAGTGGTCGATCTCGTCGAGGAGCACCTCACCGAGGAGATCGACGTCGCCGGTCTGACGGCCGAGCTCGGCACCACCGAATATCACGTTCGGCGGATGTTCTCGTCACTGGCCGGCATGCCGTTGTCGGAGTACATCCGGCGACGGCGCATGACGGTCGCCGCGGCCGATGTTCTCGGAGGCCGCGATCTGCTGGGAACCGCGGTGCGCTTCGGGTACGGCTCCACGGAGGCGTTCAACCGCGCGTTCCGGGCCGTGCACGGCATCAGCCCGGGCGATGCCCGGCGAGACGGTGGCCCCCTTCGTACACAACCACAGCTCAGGTTCCGCCTGACCGTAGAAGGGAACACCACGATGGAGACTCGCATCGCAGATCGACCGGCCTTCCGGCTCGTCGGCCATACCGCCCGCGTACCGCTCATTCACCAGGGCCCCAACCCGCACATCCAAGCCCACATCGCCTCGATACCCGAAGCGGAGCACGCTCGCCTCAAGGCCCTGAGCGATACCGAACCGGCGGGGCTGCTGCAGGTCAGTGCCGACGTCGACCCCGACAGCACCGAGGGCAGCGAGTTGACCTACCTGCACGGCGTCGCCGTCGGCGAAGCCGCACCCGTGCCCGACGATCTCGACGCGATCGAGGTGCCGGCCGGCACCTGGGCGGTGTTCCGCACGGCGGGCCCCTACCCGGCGGCCCTCCAGTCGACGTGGGCGGCGACGGCGTCGGAGTGGTTCCCCTCCAACCCCTGGCAGCTGAGGCCCGGCCCGTCGATCGTGGCCATCCTCGACCGCGCCGCTGACTTCAGCACGGCGACCACCGAGCTGTGGCTGCCGGTGGAACGCGCCTGACGCGTGCGCGACCGGACTGGTGAGGGGGCCCGGCCACGCGCTCGCCAGTCCGGCCTTCGCGCCCTGTCTTCAGGCTGTGAGCTTGGCGTCCTGTTTCGGAACCACGACCTGCTTGACGATCAGGAGGATCGAGGCGGTGACCGGAATCGCGATCAGGGCACCGAGAAGACCGAGGAGAGTGCCGCCGACGAGCGCCCCGATGACGACCAAGGCGCCGGGCACCGAGATCGCGCGATTCATGACCTTCGGCGTGAGCACGTAGGCCTCCACCTGCATGTATGCGAGGTAGATCGCCGCGAACACCAGCGCCGGCAACCAGCCGGAGAAGAGTGCGAGGGCTGTCGCCAGGCCGCAGTAGATCACCGATCCCACGAGCGGAATCAGCGTGACGCAGAACGCCACGACCGCCATCAGCATCGGGAATGGAAGTTGGAGCGCGAGGTGGAGCACCAACGCGACGACCGCATTGCAGAAGGCGAGTGCCACCATCCCCATGAGGTACCCGCCGACCGAGTCGGTGATCTGCTCGGTCATCGACGCGAGACGCGCTCGGCTGTGTGCGGGGGCGAGGCGGTTGAACCCGACCTTGATCGCCGGCAAGGAGGCAAGGAAGTAGAGGCTCAGCACGAGCACGATGATCACTCCAGAGAGCGTCGACACGATCGTCATGCCGACCCGGAACACGCCCTGGCCGATCGTCGCGATATGGGTCGGCTGCGTGAGGAACGAGGTGACCTGATGCATGAGCGAACTCGCCTCGGCACCGAACACGTCGTCGAGCCACGCGTACACCTCGGATTTCTCGAAGGCCTGGACGAGCTTCGGGAGGTCGGCGATGATCTGCGAGACCTGGCTGACGACCGTGGGCACGATGAGCAGCAGCACGCCGACCACGACCATTGCGAAGGAGACGTAGACGATGACGATTCCCCATGGACGTCGCACGTCTCGCTGCTCGAGCCAACGTACGACGGGATCGAGTCCGAGGGCGGCGAACAGGGCGAACGCCACCGAGATGAGCACGGTCGACAGGTGCGAGAACGCTGTTCCGGCCGCGATGGCGACCAGACCGCCGAGGGTGAGGATGAAGCCGGACGCGAAGGGCCGTTTGAGCGTCGTGGAGGTAGTTCGGGGCGCCTCCTGCACGTTCTCTGGCGTGATGGTGTCGGTGTCCTGGTCAGTCACGGCCGAGCTCCTCATCCTGTTTCGCGAGCGAGTGCCAACCTCGGGCGAAGGCGGTGGCATCACGGCTCAACCCGGCGCCCAGCACCATCCCGATCGCGATCGCGATCAGGGAGCCGAACGTCTGCAGAATGGTGCTCGTGGCGCCTGCCGTGCCCGACGCCGCTTCGCTGAGGCCGATGAAGCCCATGGAACCGGGAACCAGCAGCCAGTATGCGCACGTCAGCATGATGCCTTTCGACGGCGCCCCTTTCAGTCGGCCGGCTAGGTTGACGGCGGGAATCACGAGGAGTGCGCCGACGAGCCCCGAGAGCTCGGGTCCGAGCACGAGGTTGCCGAGCAGCTGGGCGGAATAGGCGACGACGAGGGCGTACAGGATCCAGACCAGCGACCGACGCGGCGCTGCAGAGAAGAAGTAATAGCCCAGGGCGACGAAGGCGATGCCGACCCACGGCGCCCACGCGCCGAGCTGTACCGGGGCTTCGCCGCTCGATGCCGGTGCGGCGGCCACAGACATGCCCGCGAAGACGCCGAAGACGAGGAGCCCGAGACGCGCGATGCCGAACACCAGCCGGCTCGCACCCGCCATCATCTGACCCGAGGTGAGTTCGACGGCGGCGACTGTGAGCGTCAGCCCCGGCAGGAACGAGACGAGCGAGGGCGCGACGAGCCGGATCACGTCGTCGTGCACCAGCGGGCTGATCAGGAGCGAGATGACCAGCGTGACGGCGAACGCCGTGAATGCCGGAAGGATCAACGACAGGGTCGAGACTCGGTTGCCGACCTGCACTATCGTGCCGACGACGACGCCGAGCATGACGTAGATCGGCAATGCGCTCACGGTCGGATTGAGCATCAGCCCGAAGCCGATGGTGAGCAGGGTGTAGCCGACGACGGTCAGCACGGGGCCGAAGCGGGAGTCGTCCTTCCTGATCTGCGCGATCGCTGAGACGACTGATTCGGGTGTTGCGCGGTCTCTCACCGAGTGCCGCACGAGTCGCTCGACTGCATCGGCCTGATCGAGTCGCAGCGCGCTCTGATTCGCGGGGAAGATCGACGTCTGGGACGGTGTCGTGCCGGGGTCTTCGACGAGGATGAGTGTGGGGAGCACGAAGACGCGGAGTTCGGGGCGTGCATAGCGATCCGCGATGCGCTTCAAGATCTCCTCGACATCACTGGTCGCCTGCGACGAGTCGAGCAGGGCCGCCCCGATCGCACCGAGCATCTCGGGCACGCCGATCACCTCGTCGTCGGATGCCTCGATCGTCGGTGCCCGATGGAATGCGGTTGCGGCCGCACGGATGCGATCAGTGAACCCCGACATCGAGCCTCTTGTTCTGCGGGCCGACTGCGAGTCGATCGATGGTGTCCACCTCACCGTCGTGGACGAGCAGGCGGTGCCGGGTCGCGATCTTGATCGCCTCGTGTCGCGTTGAGCACCCGAGCTTCCGGTACAGGGCCTTGAGCTGTGACTTGATGGTGTTGGGGGAGACGTGGAATGCCGATGCGATCGCCGCGGTCGTCGGTTGCGTGGGCAGCGCGCTCAGCACCCGGAGTTCGCTGGGCGTCAGAATCGGGCGCATCTTCATCGCGAAATGCGTGAGGTCGTTCGTTGCCGCGTCGAACTCCGCGAGTTCCTCGCCGGAGAGGTGCGCCCGAACGCGATCGACGAGTTGCCGAGGCACGGTCGCGAGGAGCCGCCGGATGCTCCCCGTGACGGCGAGGCGGTGGATCTGAGTGGCGGTGCTCGCGTCGAGATCGGCTCCCTCCGCGACTTCGAGCCACGCCCAGAACAGGATCCCCTTGGCTCGCTGGTTCGGGCTCAGCGTGCTGTCGCCCGCGAGTCGACGGATTTCGGCAGCCGCGACGTCGAAGCGCGAGTCGTGCAACGCCAGTCGGATGATGGCGAATCTCGTCATGTTGCCGACGCTCGCACTCGACCCTGCGATCTCCCATGCGGTCGCCGAGTCACCGAGCGCGCACAGTGCGTCGATGAGCGTCGACGCGATGACATCGGATGCGACGGAGCCATGCTGCACCGGGTGGGCATCCTTGGCCAGTCGGATCGCCTCGAGTGCTTCGCCGGGCCGTTGCCTCGCGAGGAGCAACCGGGCTCGAGCAAGCAGCGCGAACGGCCAGGTCAGCTGCACGCTGTCGTATGCGTCGAGCTCCGCGAGCCGCTCATCGACGTCATCGGTCATGCGCTCGACGGCGATGAGCGCGGCCGCCGAGGCTTCGGTGGTTCGGCTCGCTGCGACATGCGATGCAGTGGGGGGCGGGTGCAGTGCAGCCTCGGCAAGGGCGGATTCCGCTTCGTCGAGTGAACCTCGGAGTGCATGCGCGAGCGCAGCTCGACAGAGCGCGAGCCGTTCGGCGTCGCGCTGGCGCGAGAGCCTGCCCAGCTGTCGTGCGGTGCTGAACTCCAGCAGTGAACGGGAGGAATCGCCTGCGGCGAGCAGGGTGGAGCCGATCTCGTAGTGGTAGAACCACAGTGGTCCGTCGACCCGCTCACGCGACTCCACACGGACGTCGAGGATTCGGTCTTCGAGCCGTCGGGCGTAGACGAGGGCCGCGGACACGTCGCCGCTGAATCGGAACGAGATCATCTGCACGAGCGTGAACACATCGAGTTCGTCTGCGCTCATGGTCCTGGCTGCGTCGGGATCGATGAGCGGCTTGAACGGGCGTGACGTCCGGGCGAGCACCGGCGTCATGCGGTGTCCGAACCGGAGGATCGGGAAGCGTTCGATCAGCTTGCTGGGGAGCCGGTCGACCGTCGAGGTCAGCAGCTCGTAGTGCTCGTGGTACAGCGGCAGGATGTTCGCCACCGCGACCTTGGCGATCGTCTCCTGGTTGCCGGAGGCGATCGCTCGTTCCAGCTCCTCCAGTGCCTTGACCTCGTCGTTCAGATTCATGTGCGTCCCCCATTCACACAACCCATCGCGCGATACCTCGACGGCCGACTCAGCTTCGCTCGACTCCCGCGGCGTGCTCGGTGACATCGGCCAAGGTCAGGAAGCGCAGTGAGCGCCCTTCCTCGAAACGCGCGCTCACGTTTCCAGCGATTCCGCCTTCGACGGCGAGCTTGCTCCCGAGGTCCAGCACCAGCTCTGGCGACCCGGCACTGAAATCGAAGTCTTCAAGGTCGACCCAGACAATGTTCGGACGCGTGGTCGACTCGAACACGTAGCGCTTCGTCGTGAGATCGGCGACGACCTGCCAGATCGTCTGGGAGGCGTCGGGCTTGCCGGGGTCGGGAATGCGGAAGGGTTGCGCGGCATTGCGGATGACGCTGAGCATGGAGGCGATGGCCTCCAGCTGCGTGACGGGCGGGGGCAGGCGATCGACGTAGTACGCCGCCCGTGCGAATCGATCCGGGGCGGCGGTGGTGCCGGGCAGCGGCTTGTCGCCTCCCCATGCGTCGATCTGCTCGAGCAGCGCGAGCTGCTCGTCGTACTTCGGAGAATTGGTCAGCACCCGATACTCGGGACCGTGATGGATCTCGACCGCACCGTCGATGTACTCGATGACCGCCGAATCGCCGTGCGCGTCATCGAGCGCGAGGTGGATCGCGGGAGCCTCGCCGCTTGCCGGATCGGCGAGCTGCACGACCTGCACCGCCGTGCTCTCCATCCACGAGACGGACTCGGCGACCGTCTCGAAGTTGTCGAGGAAGTACTGCAGCCAGACCGCTTGGCTGAGCGCCGGACGAGACTCGTCGACGGCGCCGTACACCGATTCGGAGAGCCACAGGACATGCCCCGCCAGACCGACCTCGTTGATCCCGTCGACGGAGATCATGTCGAACGCCGTCGCGACCACGCTGCCGTACCGTGCCTGCCACGACAGTTGGCCGGTCACCCCGTCGTCACGACGGATGCCCCGTGGCAGCTTCCACAGGTTGGTGTCGAGGTCACGGTGGTAATCCATGTTTCTACCGACGAGGACCGACCCAGCGGCATCCGGCCACACCACTCTGGTGCACATGGCTATCCCTTCCGCGCCCTGAACCAGGGGAAGAGCGAGCCGATCACCACGCCGGCGAGGAGGACGGCGAGAAACCATCCCCACGCGGGCATCGTGAACTGCAGGAAGAGGAAGCTCAGGGTCGCCGGTGCGACGTTCGAGAAGACGAACGTGAGCGCGGCCACGGCAATGATGATCGCGATGATCACCTTGCCGTTGGACGAGGCACCCCCTGCGCCTGCCCTTGGTTTGTCAGGTTCCTTGCCGTTCATATTTCCCCCGAAATAGTTGCTGCTGATGTAACGCCGAGCGTATATCCAGCCCCTTGCGCCGCAGTCTATCAACGCCGCGCAACCCGTCGTCCAGCCCGATTTTCCGCGGGTGAGAGGGGGGTGAAGGCCGGGTGATGCGCTGGATGACGGCTCGGGGGATTTCGATTGCGATTCGTCCAAGCCCCCTTCTCCTCGGCATAGTGTCGCCGCCATGACCACAGGAACGCATGCATCTCAGAGAATGATCGTTCGCAACGTCCGCGTCTTCGACGGGATCAGCGATCGCACGCTCGACAACGTGGATGTGCTCGTCGAGGGCGCGCACATCCTTGCGGTCTCCACGTCGCCGGTGGCCGGCGATGTGTCGGACGGCGTCGTCGAGATCCAAGGCAACGGAAAGTTCCTCATGCCGGGTCTCAGCGACGCCCACGTTCACCTGATGGGCAACGCCAACAGCATGATGGACTTCCTGCAAGGTCCCACCGGCGTGCTCTACGGCAACACGATCGCCGAGGCGAAGCGGATGCTGCTCCGCGGCTTCACGACCGTTCGCGACATGGGCGGCGACACAGCGCCCGTCAAGGCGCTCATCGACCGGGGCAGTTTCGAGGGCCCCCGGATCTTCCCGAGCCAGGCGATGATCTCGCAGACATCGGGCCACGCGGACTTCTCATTCGTCTACGACGTGCCCGAGGAGTTCGGCGGCAAGCCCAGTCGCACCGAGGACATCCATTTCACGCGCATCGCCGACGGCGTCCCGCGAGTGCTCGCTGCGGTGCGCGAGCAGCTGCGTCAGGGCGCCACGCAGATCAAGCTCACACTCGGCGGAGGCGCGGCTTCGATGTACGACCCGCTGAACACCCTGCAGTACACCCCCGATGAGATCCGTGCCGCGGTGCAGGCGGCCGGCGACTACGGCACCTATGTCGCGACCCACGTGTACACGCCTGCCGGCATCGCGCGGGCGATCGATGCCGGAGTGACCTCGATCGAGCACGGTCACCTCGCCGATGAGGAGACGATCAAGCGAATCGCGGACGCGCAGATCTGGCTCTCGATGCAGCCGTTCGCGGAGGACGACCACCACTACCCCGACCCCGTGCGAGCCGGCAAGAACACCGAGATCTGCCACGGCACCGAACAGGTCTACGAGTGGGCGAAGAAGTACGGCGTCAAGACCGCCTGGGGCACCGACCTCCTGCTCGAGCCGCAATCGGCGCCGAGACAGAGCGAGATGGCCGCTCGACTCGGAGAGTTCTACAGCAACGTCGAGGCGCTCAAGATGCTCACCTCGGGCAACGCCTCGCTCTTCGAGCTCGCCGGTGAGCGCAACACCTATCGCGGCGGGCGACTCGGCGTCATCGCCGAGGGCGCCTGGGCGGACATGATCCTCGTCGACGGCGACCCCACCGACGACATCTCGCTCATCGGCGACCCCGACAGCAACTTCAAGCTCATCGTCAAGGGCGGGCGGATCGTCAAGAACACGCTGTGACGCCGGGGCGCCCGCCGATCGCGGGCGCCGGCGTCGGTGGCCACGGTTCGAAGGGGGAGAGTGAATGACATCGTCAAACGGGGAAGAGCCGGTCGCGGCGAACGGCTCGAAACGCACCACCGAGCCGGGGGTCGCAGCCGGTGACGTGCTGCTCGAGGCATCCGAGATGGGGGTCGATGCTTCTTGGGGGCACATCTACGGTCCCGTTGACCTGACCGTTCGCGCGGGGGGCGTGACGGTGCTGGTCGGCGCGGGCGGGCGCGGCAGGACCTCGCTCATGCTCACGCTCGCCGGGCGGATGAAGCCGTCGGCGGGAACCTTGACGGCATTCGGTCGAGTGAACGAGGCCCACCATCTCTTCGATCACGCCAATATCGCCAACATCGACGAGGTGGACGGCATCACGCAGACCATTCGCGTTCACGACATCGTGACCGAACAGGTCCGCTGGGCGGCGCCCTGGTACGGGTGGGTGCCCCAGTCGACCGACGCCGACCTGGAACGCATCTGCCGCCCCGTGTTCGGCGACTACACCCTGCCGACCATGGACGCGATGGTCGAAGAGCTGCCGGAGCTCACCGCCGCGCTCTTCCGCATCGCGGTCGCGAACATCCGCAAGCCACAGATCCTCGTCGTCGGCGGCATCGACACGCTCCACAGCATTCGCAACGCGCACATGCTGCTCGAGCGACTCGTCGCCCTCGGCCGCGAGCAGACCATCATCACTGCCGATGTGAACGGCGCATTCCCCGGCAGCGGCGCACGCGAGTACATCGAGGTCCCGAACCTGACGGACCGAGAGTTCGCCGTTCTCGAGCAGGAGGCGCTCAGCCGATGATTGCCGCATTCTCACCCGGGAGCGATTTCAAGCGCTACTACCGAGGCCGCATGCCGCGGCTCGCCCTCATCGTGATCATCCTCATGCCGCTGATGTACTGCGCGCTCTATCTGTGGGCGTTCTGGAACCCGTTCGGCGAAGTGAACAAGCTGCCGGTCGCGATCATCAACCTCGACGAGGGGGTGACCGTCGACGGGGAACGGACCGATGCGGGAGCCGACGTCGTCACGGGGCTCATCGAGTCGAAGCAGCTCGATCTCCACGAGGTCGACGAGCAGGAGGGCGTCGACGGACTGGCCCACGGGCGCTTCTACTTCACCATCACGATCCCTGAGGACTTCAGCGAATCGGTGACGTCGGCGGCATCCGACAACGCACATCAGGCGAAGCTGATCTTCACCTACAACGACGCGAACAACTACCTCGCGACCGTCATCGGTCAGGATGCCGCGGAGGAGGCGATCAACCAGGTCAGCGCTCAAGTCGGCGAGCAGGTCTTCCAGACCGTGCTGGGTCTCGCGGAGGACACGATCCCGAAGCTGCGGGAGGCGGCAGCCCAGGTCGACGAGCTCAACGCCGGCATGCAGCAGGCGAACTCGGGCGCGCAGGAGCTCGCCGACAACCTCGTCACCGCGAAGGACGGCTCGGCGACGCTGGCCGGTGCGCTCGATGAGCTGGACGACGCCGTGGATGACGCCGTGACCCGCGCCGAGTCGATCGTCGACAGCTCGGGCATGTCGGGCACGGAGCTGCGCCAAGTGGTGCAGCGCGTGACCGCCGACACCGATCAGGCCGCCGCGGCACTCGACAGGGTCGTCTCGGGCAGGGACGAGGCCATCGACCGGCTGGACACGATCATCGCCGAACTCGCCGCCGGCGACGACGAGGTCCAGCAGGACTTCGCGGACCGCCTCACGGAGGTGCGCGACTTCATCCTCGACAACTGGGTCTCCCAAGACCTGGCACTGACGTTCGCCGCCATTCAGGAGGATGTCGACATCATCGCCGCCGAACTGGACAACCCCGACAGTCGTGTGAGCGTCATCCTGCGCTCGGTCGAGAACGGGGGAGTCCAGCGGGACCTCGGCGAGGTGCGGGCCGCCGCGGGGCAGCTGCGCTCGGGCGCTGACGAATTGTCCTCCGGCCTCGTGAAGCTCAGCGACGGCGCGAGCCGGCTCGCGGCGGGTACTCCGATCCTGGCGGCGGGCACCGACCAACTGGCCGGTGCGGTCGAGCAGGGCCTGCAGTTCATCCCGTCCTGGGACAACGAGGAGCAGGGCAACTTCATCAAGGCGCTCGCCGATCCCGTCGCGCTCGAGGAGGTGACCAACAACGAGGCCAAGACCTTCGCGTACGGCTTCGCACCGTTCTTCATGGGCCTCGGCCTGTTCGTCGGTTCGCTCATCGCGTGGATGCTCTTCACACCGCTGCAGGCGCGACCGCTGGCGCAGGGCCTCGGGTCGTTCCGCGTGGTGCTCGCCTCCTACGCGCCGACGCTGTTCGTCGGCATCCTGCAGGCGCTCATCCTCTTCCTGGTCCTGTACTTCGGCCTCGGGCTGCATCCCGTTCATGCAGGAGGAACGCTCGCGTTCATGTTCCTGATGGTCGCGATGTTCCTGGCGCTGATACAGATGTTCAACGCATTGTTCGGTCCCGCCGTCGGCAGGGTGGCGACGCTCGTGTTCCTCATGATCATGCTGACGTCGGCCGGGGGAATCTACCCCGTTCCGGTCACCTCGGTGCCGTTCCAGTACCTGCACTGGATCGACCCGATGACCTTCACCGTGACGGGACTTCGGCAGCTGATCGTCGGCGGGGTCGACTCCAGGCTGTGGACATCGGTCGTCGTGATCGTGGTGCTCACGGTCGCCTTCCTCGCCGTCTCGACGTGGGCAGCCCGCCGGAACCGTCAGTACAACATGGACCGCCTCTATCCACCGGTCGAGGTCTAGGAGGGCCATCAGCACGAGCAGTTCAGCCGCACATCACCACACGTTGCACACGCAAGATCAGGAGCGAAAGTGACTATCAACACCAGCAAGGCACGCCAGACCACGAACGTCGACCCCACGATCAGTGTGAACCCGGTCTTCGTCCGCCCCGGTGAGGCGACCGAGTTCGACAAGTTCGTGATGCCCGAGCAGCCCAGCCTGCCTGAGACCGCCTACCAGATCGTCCACGACGAGGCGATCCTCGACGGGAACTCACGGTTGAACCTGGCGACGTTCGTCTCGACGTGGATGGACGATGAGGCCAAGAAGCTCTATGCCGAAGCCGCCGACAAGAACATGATCGACAAGGACGAGTACCCCGCCACCGCGGCGATCGAGGATCGATGCTGGCGGATGCTCGCCGACCTCTGGCACGTGCCCGACACGAGCGACACGATCGGAACCTCGACGATCGGGTCGTCGGAGGCGTGCATGCTCGGCGGCCTGGCGCTCAAGCGCCTGTGGCAGCAGAAGCGCAAGGCTGAGGGCAAGTCGACCGAGAAGCCCAACCTGATCATGTCGGCGGCCGTGCAGGTCGTCTGGGAGAAGTTCTGCAACTACTGGGACATCGAGCCCCGATACGTCCCCGTCACCCCCGAGCACATGGTGCTCGACGGGTTCGAGCTGGAGAAGTACGTGGACGCGAACACGATCGGCGTCGTCGCCATCCTCGGCCAGACCTTCACGGGCGCCTACGAGCCGGTCGAGGCCATCGCCGCGAAGCTCGACGAGATCCAGGCGAACACGGGTCTCGACGTCAAGATCCATGTAGACGGGGCATCCGGCGCCATGGTCGCGCCGTTCTGCCAGCCCGACCTGAAGTGGGACTTCCAGATCGACCGCGTGAACTCGATCAGCACGTCGGGTCACAAGTACGGACTCGTCTATCCCGGTGTCGGATGGGTCATCTGGCGCAACACCGCCGTGCTGCCCGAGAGCATGATCTTCCACGTCAGCTATCTCGGGGGCGACATGCCGACGCTGGCACTGAACTTCTCCCGGCCGGGCGCGCAGGTGCTGCTGCAGTACTACCAGTTCCTGCGTCTGGGGCGCGAGGGATACAGGGCGGTGCAGCAGAACTCGATCGACGTCGCGACGTACCTCTCTTCTGAGATCGCAAAGATGGGTCCCTTCGAGCTCGTGAGCAAGGGCGACACCATTCCGGTGTTCGCCTGGGTGCTGAAGGACGGCTACACCGACACGTGGAGCCTCTACGACCTCGCCGACCGCCTGCGGATGAAGGGCTGGCTCGTGCCTGCGTATCCCATGGCGGACGACATGTCGGACGTCGTGCTGCAGCGGATCGTCGTCAAGGTCGGGCTCAGCCGCGACCTGGCGTCCGCGCTCCTGTCGGACATCAAGGGCGAGGTGGCGTTCCTCGAATCGCTGCAGTCCCCGCTTCCCCGCGAGGCGAGCAGCGGATCCCACTTCCATCACTGATCGGCATCCGCTGCGGGGAGGCGTCGCTGCGACGTCCTCCCCGTTGCGGTCCGCCGGGATCGACCCTGCATGAGAGAGGTGGAGCACGCGGCCATGAGTGCGGCAGCCACGAACATCGAACACCACCGGAAGTCCTTCCTCATCCCCACGGTGACGAAGCAGTGCTGGGGCTTCATGATCGGCTCCGCCTTCTTCGCACTCGGATCCGCCCCGGGCTTGAGCGAATCCCTCGGCACCGCGGGCGCCAACCTGCTGTTCTTCGTCGGCGCGTGGTTCTTTACCACGGCCGGCCTGATCCAGCTGTTCCTCAGCGGAGCGATCGCGGTCCCGGTGTCGTACGCGCCGGGGCGAATGGTGCGCGCCGAATGGCTCGCGGCCGCGACGCAGTCGTTCGGCACGCTCATGTTCAACGTGAGCACCACTGCGGCGCTGTACGCGAAGTCAATCTCCGCCCAGGAGCACTTCGTCTGGAACCCCGACGCCGGCGGCTCGGTCGCGTTCCTCGTGAGCGGCGTGCTCGCCTTCATCGCCTACGCGCGCGTCGCGCGACTCTGGGACATCGGGCGTGCGGCGTGGTGGTCGGTGCTCATCAACTTCATCGGATGCGTCGCCTTCGGCGTCTCAGCCGTCGGTGCCTACATCCTGCCGAGTGGAAGCGCCATCAGCGGGTCGCTCGCGAACAGCGGCACGTTCATCGGGGCGATCTGCTTCCTGCTCGCGTCCCTCGTCGTGCTGCCGCAGTGGAACCGCTCGAAGGACCGGCACGCTCGGGCAGGCGGAGGGTTCTCGCCCGTCATCCAATGAATCGAAGCTCGCTCGTGTGCCGGCGGAATAGGGGGAGATGCCATGTCGAACGACCAGATCCTGTACCCGGCGGGTACTGACGTGCACGGAGGTCCGGTGCTCGCCGCCACGGCGCCTCGAACCGCCCGGCGGCTGCGGGGCATGGACGACGAGTCCTTCGCGCTGACCGTGGGTGCGGTCGTCTTCGCGGTGACGGCGGTGGTCGCGGGGTTCGTGTTCTGGGGGCGCGAACTCCCCATCGACGGGCGAGGGTCGTTGGGCGACTTCACGGCGATCGCGAGCGCCATCGCCGCCTCGATCGCGTTCGCCGTCGCTCGATCGGTACCGCGTCATCGCAACCGGCCACCGGTGCCGAGCGCCCGCCGAGAGCGCTACCACTGGTTCGACCTCGTGGCGCTCTCCCTCGCGCACGGTGCCGTCGCCCTGCTCGGATGGATCGGCATCGCGACCGTCATGGAGCACAGCTTCATCGGTGCGACCGTCTACGCCTCGCCCGCGATCATGATCGCTTCGGCGGCGACGGCACTGTCCGCCTACCTCGCCGTGCTCAGCGGGGTGAACCTCTCGCCACGCCAGCTCTCGCTCGTGCTGGCGGTGTTCCTCGTCGTCGGCATGACCACGGCGATGCTGAGCTCCACCGACCCGCTGTGGTGGCAGATGAACCTCTCTGCACTCGGCATCACGCACGACATCTCGTCGCTCACGTTCAATCTCACGCTGATCGTGTCGGGTGTCATCATCACGACGATCGCCCGGCTCGGCACGGCGACGCTGCCGTCGTACACCACGGCTCAGCGTCGACGACGGACCGCGGTCCGGGTGCTGTTCGTGCTCCTCGGCGTGCTCCTGGCCTGCGTCGGCATCTTCCCCGTCGATCGGTTCTTCCTCCTGCACAACACGGTCGCCACCGGAATGACCGTCGCCTTCGCCGCCTTGGTCATCGGCCTGCCCTGGCTCGTCCCGAGCATGCCGAAGGCCTTCGTCGTGCTCGGTTTCGTCTACGTCGGGGTGGTCATCGTGCTTGCGGTGCTCTTCGCAGCCGGCGTCTACAACCTCACCGCCGTCGAGCTCGTGTCGTCGCTCCTGATCTTCAGCTGGATCATCCTCTTCCTGCGCAACGTCCAGACGAACGCCCAGCTCGAGGAGTCGCACTGATGCTCCCCGTACTCGCAGACCTGCTCACGCTCGGAATCGCGATCGCGATCAGCCCGCTCGCGATCGTCGCCGTCATCCTGATGGCGACCGCCGGGAAGGGCCGCACGAACGGCACCGCATTCATCCTCGGTTGCTACACCTTCGCCATCGTGTTCATCGGCATTCTCGTGATCATCGGGCGTGCCACCGGCACGGACGAGCCCGACAGCGGACCGCACATCACGATCGACGTCATCGAGATCATCCTCGGCGCGGGCCTGCTCGTGCTCGCGCTCATGCAATGGCGCCATCGATCGGAGCCCGGCACGCCCAAGTGGATGGACAGCCTCGACGGGTTGACGCTGTGGAAGGCGTTCTTCGTCGGCATCCTGATCTCGGGTCCGCTCTCGCCGAAGGACTTGCCCCTGCTCGCCGCGGCCGGCGGACGGATCTCGCAGGCGGCCCTCCCCATCGAGGAGGTCGTCGGCGTCATCCTCATCTTCGGCGTCATCGGGGTCGCCGCCGTCGCGATCCCATGGCTGTTCAGCGTCATCTCGCCTAGCACCGTGGAGGCACGGCTCACGGGCCCCCGCACCTGGCTCGTCTCGAACCATGCCGTGATCATGACCGTGTTGTTCGTCGTCCTCGGTTTCAAGCTGATCGGCTCGGGCGTGGCCGATCTCGCAGGCTGAGACGCGCGCCATGCCGAGCGGCGCGCGGTCGAGGCATCCCGCGCTGTGGAGATCGAGACAGAGGGGAGAGACCGGATGCCGGTAGAACTGCTGGTCGTCGTCATCGCGGGCGTCTTCGTGGTCGTCTTCGCGAACTCGCTCTCGAAGCGAACCGGGGTCGCCGGTCCGCTCATCCTCCTGGCAGTGGGCGTGGCGGTCAGCCTGATCCCGGCGGTTTCGGCGGTCTCGATCCCACCGGCTCTGATCCTGACGGGAGTGCTGCCGCCGCTGCTCTTCTCCGCGGCGGTGTCGGCGCCCGCCATCGAGTTCCGCCGCGACTTCAGCGCGATCAGCGGCCTCTCCGTGCTGCTCGTCATCATCAGTTCGCTCGTGCTCGGGTGCTTCTTCTTCTGGGCGATTCCCGAGATCGGCTTTCCGCTCGCAGTGGCGCTCGGAGCGATCCTGAGCCCGACGGACGCGGTCGCCACTTCGATCGTGCGCAAGCTCGGCGTGCCCCGTCGCGTCGTGACGGTGCTGGAGGGGGAGAGCCTCCTGAACGACGCCACGGCGCTCGTGCTGCTTCGCACGGCGATCGTCGCCGCGGCATCCGGATTCTCGCTGCTGACCACCCTCGGCTCCCTCGCGTGGGCCGTCGTCTCGGCGATCGTGATCGGAACGCTCGCCGGACTCGTCGCCCTGCGGCTGCGGGCCTGGACCACGAGTGCGACGGCCAACACGGCGCTGGGTCTCACCGTTCCGTACCTGGCATTCCTGCCCACCGAGGCCGTCGGCGGTTCGGGCCTCGTCGCTGCGGTCGCTGCGGGCGTGGTCTGCGGCCAGGGGGCGGTGAGGTGGCTCACCCCCGAGCAACGCATCTCCGACAAGCTCAACTGGCGCACCATCGCGTTCCTCCTCGAGGGCGCGGTCTTCCTCGTGATGGGGCTCCAGCTCTACGGCATCGTGCAGAACAACCTCGCCGCAGACGAGGGACTCCTCCGCGGCATCTGGATCGCCGCGCTCGCCTTCGTCATCCTCGTGGTCGTACGGGCCGCGTACGTCATCCCGATGCTCAGCGCACATTCCGCGCGCGTGAAACGCTCGGTGCGGAGCCAGCTCGATGCGAGCGCCACGAGCATCACGAAGCCAGCGGATGCTGCGGCGAATCGGCACCGTCGCCTGTCATCGCTGCCCGGGGCCGCTGCGGCAGCCGAGCGGAAGCGGAGCCCGAAGCGGATCGGGCGGATGCGCGCCGATATCGACTACTTCGACGCCTCGCCGCTCACGTGGAAGCACAACACGATCATCATCTGGGCGGGAATGCGCGGCGCGGTCACCCTGGCCGCCGCCCAGACGCTGCCGGACGACGCTCCGAACCGGGACCTCCTCGTCTTCATCGCCTTCCTCGTCGCCGCGGGGAGCCTGCTGCTGCAGGGCCTGACGCTGCCCGCGCTCGCGCGCCTGCTGCGCCTGCGCTCGGCGGGGGAGGGAGGGCTGCCTCGCGCTGAGATCCGCGTGATCGACAGCGAGCTGCGAGCCGCCGCAGAGGGCGCGATCGCCGGAGGAACGCTGCTGCGCCCCGATCGGACCAGGTTCGCGCACGAGCTCTACTCGCTGCCGCGATCCCGATTCGTCGCACCGCTCGATCCCACGGACGCGCAGTGCGGGTCGGACGCCCTCGAGTTCGAGCTCGCGCTGGTCCGGGTGATGCGCGCCCGACTCCACGAGCTCGGCCGATCCGGGCGGCACAGCACGAGTGCGCTCCGCTATGTGCTGGACGAGCTCGATGCCTACGAGATCAGTGTGAAACTCCACCTCGAAAGCGAGAAGTGATCATGGAACCGGACTCGTCCCCGCTCATCGGCTTCGGGATCGGACTCGCGGTCGTGTCGGCGGCGGCGCTCTCGATCGGCAACCTGTTGCAGGCGCGCGGCGTGCGCGTGATGGAGGCGGACGCGGCTCGAGGGGTCGACGGATCGAAGGCGATCGATCTCGTGCGCAACCGCGCGTGGCTGCTCGGCGCGCTCATGCTGATCGTGGCCATCCTGCTGCAGATGGGCAGCCTCACCTTCGCACCGCTCATGATCGTGCAGCCGATCGGCGTCGCTGCTCTCGTCTTCACGGCACTGCTGACGGCGATCGTGATGAAGCGGGCACCGTCGGCCCGGATCGTGCGTGCGATCGCGACCTGCGTGCTGGGGGTCGCGGCCTTCGTCACCGTCGCGGCACTCGTGAGCACCCAGCACCCCATCACGGATGTGCAGCTCATCGCGGTGCTCGTGGTGCTCGTCAGCGTGCTGCTGGCGACGGCGCTCGTGCTCGTCGTCGGTCGGAACCGGCCGACGCCCCCCGTCTTCTGGGTGCTGCTCGGCGGGGTGTACTCGGCGTTCGTCGCGACGCTCGGCAAGACGGTGATCCTGCGGGTGCAGACGGCACTCGCGTCGCGGGAGTTCTCGTTCGACGTGACGAACCTGCTCACGATCGGCTGCATCATCGGCATCGGCGTCGCAGGGGCGCTCTCGATCTACTTCGTGCAGCGCGCGCACGCCTCCAATCGCCCCGAGGTCGTCGTCGCCGGACTCACCGTCGTCGACCCGGCGGTCGCTGTCGTACTCGGCATCACGATCCTCGGCGAGGCCAGCGCTGCGCCGGCGTGGGCGATCGTCGCGTTCGTCGTCGCCGGTGCGGTGTCGATCGGAGGGGTCTTCGCCCTGTCTCGAGCCGAGTCGCGTGATGTCGTCCTCGCCGGCTGACGGCAGCTGGGGTTGGGGGGCCTGGATCCGCGCCCTCGCTCGCACGAATCGTGCCCCCATCCCCTGGGACCGGGTCGTGCTCACCTCCGTCGGCATCACCGCGCCGGTGGGTCTCGCGGTCCTGGTCGCACCGCATGACACTTCCGTGGTGGTGGCAGGTTCCGTGGCGTCCATGGGTGCCCTCATCGCTTCCGTGATGGACGTCGGCTCGGTCGGCATCGAGCGGGTGCACCGGATGGCGCTGACCTCGCTCCTGGCCGCGTCGGGCTTCGCTCTCGGCACGCTCGTCTTCGGCGACCCGGTTGCGACATTCATCGCGGTGGTCGGCGCCGCGTTCGTCTCGGGTCTCTCGGGTGCGGTCAGCGCGACGGCGTCGAGGGCCGGCCAGTTCTTCCTCCTGTACGCGGTCACCGCGGCGAATGTGGAGTTCGGGCTCGGCTCGCCCTGGGCGGCCCCGGCAATCTTCCTGGCGGGGGCGATGTGGCGCCTGCTGCTGACCATCGCGGTGGCGGGTGCGGTCGGCACGACCCTCTCACCCGAGCGGCGTGCCGTCGCCGCCGTGTACACCGCGATCGCCGATCAACTCGCGGCAACCGGTTCGGGCCGGCGGCGAGCGGCGGCGACCGCCGTGACCACGGCCCTCGACGAGGCGTACGACGTGATGGTCGCGGCCGAGACCGCGATCGCCGAACGCGACCTGCGCTGGCAGTCCCTCGCGACGATGTTGAACGCGTCGGCGCCCGTCGTCGACGCGACGATCGCGGTGACGCGCGGCGGGACTCCCCCCGACGCAGCGACGATCGACTACCTCCGCGGCATCGCTCGCTGGGTCGGCGACCCGACGCGACCCCTGCCTGCGCCGCCCGAGTCCGCTACATCTCCGGCCGATCGTGCAGTGCTGGAGTCGTCGGTGGATCGCGTCGCGCGAATCGCCGCACGGATCGCCGCGGCGGATCCCCGTCGACATCGACGGGATCGCGAGGTTCCGCTCCCGGCGAAGCCGTCAGTCGTCGACCGCCTGCGCGGAGCTGAGCGGACGCTCGTCGCCGGGAGCGAGACCTGGTCGGCGATCCTCAGGCTCGTGCTCTGCATGGCGATCGCGCAGGGCATCTGCCTGATGCTGCATCTCGATCGTCCGTACCTCGTCATGCTCACGGTCGCCCAGGTGATGAAACCCGACTTCGGATCCGTCTTCGCTCGCGCCGTGCAGCGCGGGTTCGGCACGGTGGCCGGCGTCGTCATCGGCTCGCTCGTCGTCGTCGCGGTGCCGAGCGGCGGCGGGCAGGTGCTCGTGATCGCGGCTCTCGCCGGCGCCCTTCCGATCATGATGCCGCGCAACTACGGGCTGTACGCGATCGTGACGACCCCACTTGCCGTCATCCTCGTCGAAGTGCACGCCGGTGCGAGCGCGCAGATCGTCGGAGCACGTCTGCTCGACACGCTTGTCGGGTGCGCGATCGTGCTCGTGTTCGGCTACCTGCCGTGGCCGTCGACGTGGCACGCGCCGAGACACCTCGCATCGGGGGTCGCCGACGTGGTCCGGTCGATGGTCGAGTACTTCGACATCGCACTCGGTGCCCGGCGCGACTCCGAGTCCGGCACCGGCGCGACGGGCGAAAGCGATGCCGTGTCGCCGACGGAGTCCGACGCGGATCGTGCACGGGTCACCGCTCGCCGCGCGACGTATCGCAGCCTGTCCGATCTGCGGACCCGGGTGGCGAAGTCGCTCCCCGAGCCGCCGGCGATCAGCGCGCCTGCCGCATCGTGGATACCGGAGATCGACGCACTCGAGGGCGTGGCCGACACCGTCACCGCCATCGCGACCACGACGGCGGCATCGGGAGTCGCGATCGACCCCCGCGACCTCGCCCGTGCTCGCGACGTGCTCATCGACCTGGCGGAGGCCATCGACGAGGGCAGGCCGCCGAGTGCCGTGCCGGTGCCGGGTGAGGGCCCTCTCGCGGCGCTCGGTGACGAACTCTCGGCGGCACGTGCGGCGCTCTCGTCGCGGGTCCGCGAGCGCGCGCCGAGAGCGCGCCGCGGTCGAGCGGTCAGGCAGCCGGGTACGAAGAAGCCGCACGAGAGCTCGTGATACCGACCCGGGCCGGTGACGGGGCGACACCCGCCCGGAAGGTCAGCCGGCCATTCGCGCGCGGAGCCCGTCGAGCTCGGCGGGCTGCAGACCGCCGGAGAGCAGGTACTCGGCGGCACCTCCGTGCTCATCGTCCGTCCACGAGAGCGCCTGCTCGATCGCCTCGGGCGGAGTGCCGGTCACGAGGGTTCGCAGCTCGGGAGACACGGGCAGACCGAACGATGCGATCGAGTGGAGCATTCCGTCGGCCCACGGCCCGGCGAGGTTGTGCTGCGAGACGGCGTAGTCGGCCACGACAGCGGCACGCTCCACGCCCGCAGCGTCGAGCATGAGCGCCGTCGCCACTCCGGTCCGGTCCTTGCCGGCGGTGCAGTGCACGAGCACGGCGGAGGGCGAACCATCTGTCGATGCCGCGATGAGCCGAGCGACTTCGGCGAACGGCGGGGCGCCGTGCTGCAGCATCTCCAGGTACAGCTCGCCCAGGGTCGGCAACGAAGCCATCGCGTCGGCGATCTCCGATGGCGGCGGCGTCGACGGGCCGCCTGCGACGAATCGCCCGGTCATGTCGGCCATGGCGCCCTCGAGCATCGGAAGGTCGACGACCGTGAATGGTCGTGATGTCGGAACGCGGTCGGGCGCTGCCTGGCGCTCCGTCGGTGTGCGGAAGTCGACGATCGTCCCGATGTCCGTGGCCGCGAGGTCGTCGACGCCGACCTGCGTCAGCGTGCCGAGCGCTTCGGATCGGAAGAGCACGCCGGCGCGGGTCGTGCCGCCAGACGCGAGCGGCATCCCTGCGATGTCGCGGAAGTTGTAGAGCCCTTCGACCTGCATGCTCATCGCCGCCTCAGCCACGCTGCTTGCCGAACGAGAATGCGCGCACGATGTTGATGACACCGAGCACGATGAGGGAGATGCCGAGCAGCCACCACAGCACGGCGGCACCCCACATCGGCGAGAACAACAGCATGATGCCAGCGGCGATGCTGATGATCGCGAAGAAGACCGACCAGCCCTTCGACGAGGAATCGCGGAGCGACGACAGCGCGACGATGCCCTCGACGATCCACATGATGCCGACGAGGATGCCGAGGAACACGGCGAGCCAGGCCTTGGTCTGTGCGAGGTTCATGAACGCGATCACGCCTGCGAGAACGAACACGATGCCGAGCACGATGTTGCCGACTCGGGACCAGCCGCTCTTGCCCTGGACGAAGATGCCGAGGCCCGCGTAGACCAGACCGGCGGCGATGGCGTAGATGGCGATGATCGCCGTGACGACGATCGCGGTCTTCCCGGGCCAGACGAGGATCAGGACGCCGACGATGAGTGCGAGCACCCCGGCGATCCCCAGGGCGGTTCGGACCGCGTTCGCGGCCTTGCCGGTGTCGGTTGTCGTCGTCATTCTGGGTCCCTCCGGGTGCGGCGGATCGGTCACGCATACGGCGTGTGACGCCAGTTTGTCGAGCGAGGCACGGTGACAGGCCCGACCGATCCGAATTTCACCCGGCGCATCACCCGACGCGTCATCACTCGACGAGCTTGCCCGCCACCGAGACCTCGTCGCGCATGAGCGCCGCGATCTCCTCCGGGATCGGCGGGATCGACTCGCGCGTCACGCCGGTCGACGGCGACCACACGAGGTTCACCTGCAGCGCGGCATCCGTCTCGGGGTAGTCGCTGCGGTTGTGACAGCCGCGAGTCTCGCGGCGCTCGAGCGCCGCCGCCAGGGTGGCGCGCGCGGCGAGGGCGGCCGACTTGAGGTCGAAGGCGTGCGCGAGGTCCTGGTAGCCCGCGATGTCGGGGTGCACGCCGATGTCGGCGATGCGCGCCTCGATCGCGTCGAGCTCGGCGAGTCCGGCGAGGAGGCCCGCTTCGTCGCGCACCACTCCGGCGTGCTCGGTCATGGTGTCGCGGATGGCGCGCTGCAGGGCGCGCACGTTCTCGGTGCCGTCGGAGGCGAGCAGCCCCGCGATCTCGTCGCGCGCGGTCTGCACCGCGGCCGCCGACCGCGTCTGCGCGTCGAGCGACGCAGAGTAGGCGGCAGCGGCCCGCCCCACGATGCGTCCGAAGACGAGCAGTTCGATGAGCGAGTTGCCGCCCAAGCGGTTCGCGCCGTGCAGGCCGGAGGATGCCTCACCGATGGCGTAGAGCCCGGGGACGTCCGTGCCGTGGTCGTCGGGGCGCACCCACACGCCGCCCATCGAGTAGTGCGCGGTCGGCGCGATCTCGATCGGCTCCTTCGTGATGTCGAGCATCTGCAGCTCGAGCATGGTCTGGTAGACGCGGGGGAGGCGCGTCATGATCGTCTCGCGGGGCAGGTGCGAGACATCCAGCCAGACACCGCCATTGGGAGTGCCACGCCCCTCCTTGATCTCGGTGTAGCAGGCCAGCGCCACGCGGTCGCGCGTGGAGAGCTCGAGCCGCTCGGGGTCGTACCTGTGCATGAAGCGCTCGCCGAGGCCGTTGGTGAGGATGCCGCCCTCGCCGCGCGCCGCTTCGCTGATCAGGGTGCCGGCCGCGTTCTCGGGCTCGATGATGCCCGAGGGGTGGAACTGCACGAGCTCGGGGTCGCGCAGGCGCCCGCCCGCCTCGACCGCGAGGCGGAACGAGTCGCCCGTGTTCTCGTCGCGCCGCGAGGAGGTGCGCCGCCAGATGCGGTTGTGCCCGCCGGCGGCGAGGATCACCGCGTCGGCGTGGATGAGGTAGCGGGTGCCGTCCTCGAGGTCGAAGCCGTAGGCGCCGAACACCGCCCCGTCGTCGTTGACGAGGATGCGCGTGACGTAGACGGTGTCGAGGATCGGCACGTTCAGCTGCGCGGCCCGGTTGACGAGCGTGCGCTGGATCTCGAGCCCCGTGTAGTCGCCCGCGAACGCCGTGCGGCGATAGGTGTGGGCGCCGAAGAAGCGCTGCGAGATGCGGCCGTCGGCTTCGCGGGCGAAGGGCATGCCGTAGCGCTCGAGGTCGTCGATGCCGCGGGCCGCGCCCTCGGTGACCGTGACGACGGTGCGCGGGTCGGCGAGCAGGTAGCTCTCCTTGAGGGTGTCGGCAGCGTGCTGCTGCCAGCTGTCCTCGGCGTCCATCGTGGAGAGGGCCGCATTGATGCCGCCGGCGGCGAGCGAGGTGTGGGCATCGGACTTGGGCCGCTTGCCGAGGGCGAGCACGTCGACGCCCGCTTCGGCGAGTTCGATGGCGGCGCGCAGGCCGGATCCGCCGGTGCCGATCACGAGGACCGTCGTGGAGATCTGGCGCTCTGCCGGAGTGCTGTCAGGGGTGCTGGGGGCGCTCGGGGTGCTCATTGGCACAACGCTAGGTTCGCGCACTGGATTACTCCAATGCATAAAAAACGTCGTGACGATACGCTCTAGCTATCGAACTGCGGATGCCTCGCGCTGGTCGTCGAAGGCCTCGCGGGCGTCGAGGATGTCGTCGTGGTGCGCGGCCGCCCAACGGGCGAGTTCGATGACGGGCACCGAGAGCGAGCGGCCGAGCGCCGTCGCGGCGTATTCGACCCTGGGCGGGATCTCTGGGTAGCTCGTGCGCGTCACCAGGCCGTCGCGCTCGAGGCTCCGCACGGTCTGGGTGAGCATGCGGTGCGAGATGCCGTCGACCTTGCGCTGCAGTTCGGTGAACCGAAGGGGGCCGTCGTGCAGCACCCCGATGACGAGCATGCTCCACTTGTCGCCCACGCGGGCGAGGGTCTCGCGGATGACGCGGCTCGCCGGGTTGTCGACGCTGCATGCCTCACTGCCCTCGTGCCCCTCGGGGGCGGCGATCGCCGGCGTCGAGAGCACGCGGATGGGGTCGTTCGTCATGGGCTGGCCTCCAGTTGCCGTGATGTTCCGGACGCTATCAGGTCGTGCGTCACGTACCCTGAGTAACCGACCGGCGAGGCATCCGTCGGCGGTATGGATGTCTCGGTCATGATGCGCGTACGGTATCGACATGAACCTCGAACAACTGCGCAGCTTCGTCGAGGTGGCCCGGTTCGGCAACTTCACCAGGGCCGCAGAGGAGCTCTATCTCGCCCAGCCCTCGCTGAGCCGCCAGATCGCCGCGCTCGAGCACGACCTCGGCGCCGAGCTGTTCCACCGGGCCCGCGGCGGCAGCACGCTCACGACCGCGGGGGAGTCGCTGCTGCCGCTCGCCCGGCGCATGCTCGCCGACGCAGAATCGGTGCGGCGAGAACTCGCCGAACTCGCCGGCCTCGATCGCGGCCGGGTGCGGCTCGGCGCCACCCCCACACTCTGCATCAGCCTCGTCGCCGAGGTGCTCAGCGCGTTCCACGCGGAGCATCCGGCCATCGAACTGCACCTCTCGGAACAGGGCTCGCGCCGGCTCCTCGACGAACTCGCCGGCGGCGAGCTCGACCTGGCGCTGATCACGACCACTGATGCCTCGACCGCCGAGCGCTTCACCGTGACCCCGCTGCTCGTCGAGGAGCTCGTGGTCATCTCATCGGCCGGCGCGCCGCCGATCACCGCGCGCGACACCATCGAACTGGCGGATGTCGCGGCGCTGCCGCAGATCGTCTTCAGCTCGACGTACGACCTGCGCAGTGCCACCGATGCGGCGTTCCGCGCAGCCGGCCTCGCGCCCGAGGTGGTGCTCGAAGGGGCTGAGATGGATGCCGTGCTGCGGTTCGTCGAACGCGGGCTCGGCGTCGCGATCGTGCCCGCGATGGTGCTCGTCGACCGGCCGGGCCTGCGATCGGTGCGGCTGGAAACGCCGGGGCTCGGGACGCCGGCACTCGAACGTTCGATCAGCCTCGCCTGCGCGGCCGACGTCGCGCCGACCGCGGCCGTCGAGGTCATGCGGCGCACGATCACCGCGAGCGCCACGTCGTTCGCGGCCAGGGCGGGGGAGACGATGCGACTCGCCGGTGAGCGGCGGGGCGTCTCCGGGGCAACCGTCGAACCTCGGTGAGGGCGACCCTGTCGGAGGGGGTGATGCGCTCCTGTGAGCGTCGTCGTATCGTGTGCCGCAGGGACCAGCGGAGGAGCAGGCCATGACACGATTCGCGATCGATACCCTTGCGGCGCTGCGACTGGTGCAGGAGGGGTTCACCGTGCCGGATGCCCACCAGCTGGTCGCACCGAACGTGCTCCGCTCGCGGGTGATGTCGCACCTGTACCGCGGAGTTCGCAGTGGAGAGCTGAGCGGCGATGATGCGCACGTGCAACTGAACCGGCTCACGTCGATGCGCGTGAGGCTCTTGGGCGACCGCGTGTCTCGTGCGGTCGCCTGGAGGGTCGCCGAGCAGTTCGACTGGGAGGATACGACGTACGCCGAATTCGTCGCCGTCGCCAAGCTGCAGGCCGACGCCTTCATCACGCTCGACCCCGAACTCGCGCGCCAGGTGGACGGCGTCGTCACGATCGCGCCGTTCGATGCTCTGCGAGCGCAGTGAGCGCAGTGAGCTCATCGAGCGGATCCCCGATCGTGGTCACGACGCTCCGATCGGATTCGTCAACCCATTCCGCTGAAGTGGCGCCCTCGATACGCTGAGCGAGCAGGCGAGGAGAGGAAACTCCATGACGATCAACGATGACGACATCACCCTCGAGCCCGGAGCCGAAGGGGAAGGCACCGCCGATGGCGGTGCCAATCCGAAGGGCCACGATGGAGGCGCCGACGGATCGGCCGCTGAAGGAGAGGGCGTCGCCGACGGCGGTGCGAACCCCGGTGGTCACGACGGCGGCGCCGACGGGTCCGCGGCAGCGGGGGAGGGCGTCGCCGATGGCGGTGCGAACCCCGGTGGTCACGACGGCGGCGCCGACGGTTCGGCGTAGTGACCGGATCGGAGCGCGGGCCGATCGAGCGGCCCGCGCTTTCGCGCTGCATCCGTGTGCCGGCTGACGAGTTCGCCGAACGGTACTGGGGTCGCGAACCGCTGCTCTCGACCGCCGCCGAGCTCGGCGCCGGCTTCGACGACCTCTTCTCGGTCGCCGCCGTCGACGAGCTCATCACGCGTCGCGGGGTGCGCACGCCGTTCATCCGCATGGCGAACGAGGGTGCGGTGCTCGCGGCATCCGCGTACACCGCCTCGGGTGGGTTCGGAGCCGAGGTCGCCGACCAGGTCTCGAGCGACAAGGTGCTCGCCGAGTTCGCCGGCGGCGCGACCATCGTGCTGCAGGGACTGCACCGGTTGTGGCCGCCGATCATCGACCACACGCGCGAGCTCATCGACGACCTCGGCCACCCGGCGCAGGTCAACGCCTACGTCACGCCGCCGTCGTCGCAGGGGTTCGACCCGCACTACGACACCCACGACGTCTTCGTGCTGCAGATCTCGGGCGAGAAGCACTGGCGCATCCACGCGCCGGTGCACGTCGATCCGCTGCGCGCCCAGCCGTGGGACCAGCACCGGGGAGCCGTGGCGCGTGCAGCCACCGGGGAGCCGGTCATCGATGCGGTGCTGCGTCCGGGCGATGCGCTCTACCTGCCGCGCGGGTGGATCCATTCGGCGACGGCGCTCGGCGCGACCTCCGTGCACCTGACCATCGGCATGGCACCATTCACCCACACCGATGTGGTCGACGTGCTGCTCCGCGAGGTCGGCGAGAACGCCGCGCTGCGCACGTCGCTTCCGCTCGGCATCGACCTGCGCGACGAGGAAGCGCTCGCACCCATCGTCGCGCAGACGGTGCAGGCACTCGTCGAGATGCTGCAGCAGACGGATGCCTCGCGGCCGGCCGCCGTGCTCGCGAACCGGTTCGACGGCGAGACTCGCGCGGAACCGGTCGCGCCGCTCGCGACGCTCGAGGCGCTCGCGACGCTGGATGCGTCGACTGCCGTGCGCTGGCGCGCATCGCTGCCCGTGCTCGTCACGACCATCGACGACCGTGTGCGCATCGTGGGGCGCGCGAAGACGTTGTCGCTCCCGATCGAGGCCGAGCAGGCCGTGCGCCGGCTCGCAGCGGGAGGCACCGTCAGGGCGGGCGAGCTGCCCGGCCTCGACGCCGAGAGCGCGGTCGTCGTGGTGCGCCGCCTCATGCGCGAGGGGTTCGTGGTGGCAGTCGCGTGACCCTCGCCGTCGAGCAGTGGGCACCGTGCAGCGATCGTGCTCGGGAGCGGAGCGATCCGCTCGTCGGCACCGGCCCGCGCGGGCTGCGGTGGTTCCTCATCGAGGTGGCGGGCAGCTGGGGGCAGAACGCCCTGCTCGACGCGCCGTTCGACCGCGAACTCGGGCGCGCGCTGGTGCGGCGCATCGAGGGTGCCGGCATGCGGCCGCTCGCGATCCGCCGCACCGGTCGCCGCGCTGCACCGAAGGCGCAGCGGTGGGCGATCGTCGATTCACGGCCGGGTCGCGAGCGCGTCGTCTGGGGTGAGGTGCCGGATGCGGCGGCCCTGATCGACGTGCCGCTCGACGGGTCGACGGGCACGCCGTCGTCGCAGCCCGTCTACTGCGTCTGCACCCATGCCCGGCACGACCGATGCTGCGCTGTGCGCGGTCGTCGGGTGGTCGCCGCGCTCGCCGAATCGCGCCCCGACGAGACCTGGGAGTGCTCGCACCTCGGCGGCGACCGGTTCGCCGGAACCATGGTGGTCTTCCCGCACGGGCTCTACTACGGGTACGCCGACGACGGCGACCCCGTGCGCATCGCCGACGCCTTCGACGCCGGCCGCATCGTGCCCGACCGGTACCGGGGGCGCAGCTCGCTGACCCATCCGGTGCAGGCCGCCCAGCATTTCGCCCGCGAGGCGCTCGGTGACGAACGCATCGACTCGTATGCGCCGATCGCCGAGGAGGCGGCCGACACCGGATGGCGCGTTCGGCTCGGCGACGACCGTGGCGACCTCGTCGTCGAGCTCGAGGAGACCCGCTCCGAACCCCTGCTGTCGACGTGCGCCGCGACGCGGTTCGTGCAGGTGCGGCAGTACGCGCTCCGGTCGATCGCGTCCAACGGCTAGCCGTTCGAGCGGTGCGTCATCTGCGTGCTGCCTGCGAATCGGGCGCCGGGGCTCACGGTTCCGGCGATTCCGGAGTATCTTGTGCGACACGCGTTATATCGCGTTCTCGGCAGTGCGGGTTGGAATAGAGCGGGGTGGTGCACGTGACCGGCATCGAAGCGATCCTGATCGGGCTCGGGGCGATCGTGCTGCTCTCGATCGGCGTCATGGTGACGTTCGTGCTCGTCGTTCGGGCCCTCGTGCGTCGTGTTCGCAGCAGCCGTGCGGTCGGCGCCACGGCGCTGCGCGCCCGGGCCCGCGTGAGCCACGGGCCGCAACGAACGGTGCTCGCCCTGCGCGTTCGGCTCGCCGACGCCCTGCACAGCGGGCGCGCCGCCGTCGAGCTCTCCGGCGAATCGGGGGGATCGGGCGGTGCCCGCGGCGAGCTGCCGCGACTCTTCCGACGCATCAGCGAGGAGGGCGGCGTGCTCGACCTGCAGTTGCGATTGATGGAGTCCGAGACGAACTCCGCCGTGCTCGGTGACGAGATCCCCGCGGCTCGCCGCCGCGTCGAACAGGTCGAGGTGCTCGTGCGAAGGGTGCGCGATGCCGTGGCATCCGGTCTCTCGGGTACGACCGACGATGCACTGTCCGCGCTCGGCTCCGACGTCGACCGCGAGGTCGCGGCCCTGCAGTCGGGCATCGAAGAACTTCAGGCGCTGAACCGACGCGACGGTCGCGTCGGCGTGACGCGACCGCCGACGACTTCCACCGTTCGAGATGAGGGGAACCGACCATGAGCACCAGCAACAGCAACTCCGCGCGGATGCGGACCATCTTCCGGAGCAAGACCTCGAAGGCGCTCGATCGCATGGAGGACCCGCGCGAGACCCTCGACGACAGTTACGACCAGCAGGTGAAACTGCTCCAGCAGGTTCGCCTCGCGGTCGCCGAGGTCGCGACCGCGAAGAAGCGCATCGAGCTGCAGGGTGAAGAGATGGGTGCGCGCTATCAGCGCCTGGGCTCGCAGGCCGCCGAGGCGCTCGCGCAGGGGCGCGAAGACCTCGCACGGGCCGCGCTCGAGCGTCGCGCCATGCTCGAGGGTCAGGTTGCGCAGTTGCAGCAGCAGTTCACCGCGCTCGATCGCCAGACGGCGCAGCTGCAGGACCGGGAGCGCCGGCTCACCGATCAGGTGGCCGCGTTCCGCATCGAGAAGGAGACCATCAAGGCGACCTACACGGCATCCGAGGCGCAGGTGCGTGCCAACGAGGCCGTCTCCGGCATCAGCAACAGCATCACCGATGTCGGGTCGAGCCTCGACCGTGCGCGCGACCGCGTCGCGCAGATGCAGGCCCGCGCCGCCGCGACCGACGAACTGCTCGCCAGTGGCGCCCTGACCGACCTCACGGCCGCGCCCGACGCCGACATCGAGCGTCAGCTCGCCGCCGTCTCGGCCCAGGCGGAGATCGAACGTCAGCTGGAGGCGCTGAAGGGGGCTCCCGGCCAGGCCGGCGGTGCAACGGAGCGTCCGGGACCCGACGGGTGGTTGAGCATCGGGCGAGCGGGCTGACGCCGGGTGCCTCCTGGACGTCTGCCGCGACTGATGCGGCAGCCGCGACGCGCGGGTACTGTGAAGGGGCGGTCGTGATCGCCGGGCTCGAATGAGCCGGCGGCGAACGCCGCGGTGGGAACCCTGCACCCACGCCTGAACGGAGCGCGACACCGATGTCCTGGCATGACGATTTCGACGACGACGAGTACGGAACGCGTCGCCCGGGCCGAGCGCCGGGGTCGAAGTGGCGGATCGTCCGGCGGGCCGCGGCATCCGTCGGCATCGTGGTCGGGGCGGTCGCGCTCGTGGTCGGCGCCGTCGTCGCGGTGAACCTCGTCGGCACGGCGACCAACCCCGACGGCTTCGCGGCGCCCGACGCCTACGGGCCGGGCGTGGCGATGCCGCAGCTGACCACGCCGCCTGAGGCGGACGCCGATGAGCAGCCGGCGAACGGCGACGCCATACCCGAGGAGCCGACCGGGCTCTCGGGCTCGAAGCTCGCGCCGATGCCGTCGGTCGACCCCGAATGGCTGGCGAGCATCTCGGAGGCCACCGACATTCCCAAGCGAGCACTGTCGGCCTATGCGCTCGCCCACGTCATGATCGCCGAGGAGGACGCCGAGTGCGGTCTCGACTGGGCGACGATCGCCGCGATCGGCGCCGTCGAGTCCGATCACGGGCGGCACGGCGATTCGAAGCTCGACTCCAACGGCAACGCCCAGCCGCCGATCATCGGACCGGCGCTCGACGGCGGAGCCGATGTCGCGAAGATCGACGACACCGACGACGGCGAGTACGACGGCGACACGAAGTGGGATCGCGCGGTCGGCCCGATGCAGTTCATCCCATCGACATGGCAGAAGTGGGGCAGCGACGGCGACGGCGACGGTGTCGCCGACCCGAACCAGATCGACGACGCCGCCCTGTCGACGGCGCGCTATCTCTGCGAGTCGGGCGAGATGACGAACTCCGAGGGCTGGCGCGCCGCCGTCCTCTCGTACAACCACGACAACGACTACGTCGACAGGATCGCGACCACCGCGCTCGAGTTCGCCGACTCGGTCGGCTGAGCCGGGCAGCGGATGCCGCGGCATCCGCTCGATGCGCGATGATGCCCGCGTGAACGACGATGCGCCCGCCCTCGGAAGGGCGGGCGCATCGGGTCGTGCCGAGCGGTCAGCTCAGACGCGGACTCCGCGAGTGGCCGCATCGGCGAGCGCCTCGCCGCTGAGGGCGAAGAGGTCGCGCGACCCGGCGGTGGCTGCGCCGACGAGGCCTGCGGCCTGCGGCAGCAGCTGCTCGGCGTAGAACCGGGCGAGCGGCAGCTGCGTCTCGGCGATGCCGTCGTCGTCGAGGCCGCGAGCGGCGAGCGCGGACTTGGCCATGAGCCACCCGCCGACCACGAGGCCCCAGATGCGCTGGTAGGGCGTGGAGCCCGAGAGCACGGCGTTCGGGTCGGTGGCGCCGGTGCGGAGCATCCAGACCGTGGTCTGCTCGAGCGCGTCGAGCTGGGCGTTCAGCTGCGTGCGGATCGAGGCGAACTCCTCACCGGCAGCGGCGAGCTCGCCGTCGAGCTCGCGCATCGAGGCGATGAACTCGAGTGCGGATGCCCCGTCGCGCACCGGGAGCTTGCGGCCGACGAGGTCGGCGGCCTGCACGCCGTTGGTGCCCTCGTAGATCGCGGCGATGCGCACGTCGCGGTAGTGCTGTGCCGCGCCGGTCTCCTCGATGAAGCCCATGCCGCCGTGGATCTGCAGCGCGAGCGACGTGAGCTCGTTGCCGAGGTCGGTGCCGAACGACTTGTTGATGGGCGTGAGCAGGCCGACGATCTCGTTGGCGCGAGCGCGCGTCGCGGGGTCGGGGTGGTGCGTCGACACGTCGGTGTAGGTCGCGGTCAGCAGCATCATGCGGCGCATCGCGGCGATGTACGCCTTCTGCGTCATGAGCATGCGGCGCACGTCGGGGAAGTCGATGATGGGGGAGTCCTGGGTGGCGCCGATCGCGCGGCCCTGGATGCGCTCCCGCGCGTAGTCGAGCGACTGCTGGTAGGCGCGCTCCGACACGGCGAGGCCCTGCATGCCGACCGAGAGGCGGGCGCTGTTCATCATGACGAACATGATGCGCATGCCGATGTTCTCGTCACCGACGAGGTAGCCGGTCGCGTCCTCGTAGGAGAGCACGCACGTGGGCGAACCGTGGATGCCCATCTTGTGCTCGACGCCGACGGTGTGCACGCCGTTGCGCTCGCCGAGCGAGCCGTCGTCGTTCATGAGGAACTTCGGCACGATGAAGATCGAGATGCCCTTCGTGCCGGCCGGCGCGTCGGGGGTGCGGGCGAGCACGAGGTGCACGATCTGCTCGCTGAGGTCGTGGTCGCCGAAGGTGATGAAGATCTTCTGGCCGGTGATGCCGTAGGTGCCGTCGTCGCGCTTGACGGCCTTCGTGGTGAGCGCGCCGACGTCGGTGCCGGCGTGCGGCTCGGTGAGGTTCATGGTGCCGGCCCACTCGCCGGTGACCATCTTCGGCAGCCACTGCTGCTTCTGCTCGTCGCTGCCGTAGTGCAGCAGTGCCTCGATCGCACCCTGCGTGAGCAGCGGCGCGAGGGCGAAGGCCATGTTCGCGGTCGCCATGAGCTCCTGGAGCGCGAGGCCGATGGTGCGCGGGAATCCGCCGCCGCCGAACGCCTCGGGCAGCGGCACCGAGCCCCAGCCGGCGTCGACGTAGGCCGAGTAGGCCTCCTTGAAGCCGGTGGCGGTGGTGACGGTTCCGTCGGAGTTCAGCTTCGAACCCTCGAGGTCGCCGGCTCGGTTGGTCGGGGCCACGACTTCGGCCATGAAGTTGCCGGCCTCGTCGAGGATCTCGGTGACGGTCTCGAGGTCGGCGTGCTCGAAGCCGGGCAGCTGCGCGACGGCGTCGTAGTCCACGACATGCTCGAGGGCGAAGGCGATATCTGCAACAGGGGGTCGGAATCCACTCATGCCCGCAGCGTAACCCGGCGCCTCTCGAGTGAGCATGAACTGTGCGGGTTCCACGAGCGTGGCCGGTTGCTGCGCGCGCGGGTTTGGCGGCATCCCACAAAACAGGCCCCTTTTCGGGCAAGCAAGTGCTTGGTTAGGATGAAGCAACTCGTCGAAGGAGCGGAATGAAGATCGTCGTCCTGGTCAAGGAAGTCCCCGACACGTACGGAGACCGCAAGCTCAACCTGCAGACCGGCCTCGCCGACCGTGCTGCGAGCGAGACGGTGCTCGACGAGATCAGCGAGCGCGCGCTCGAGGTGGCGCTCGCCCACTCCGACTCCCACGCCGACACCGAGGTCGTCGTGCTGTCGATGTCACCCGGGTCGGCTGCGGCGACCGTGCGCAAGGGCCTCGCGATGGGCGCCGCGAGCGCCGTGCAGGTCGTCGACGAGACGCTCCTCGGCGCCGACCTCGGCCTCACCGCCGAGGTGCTCGCGGCCGCGCTGCAGCGCATCGGCTTCGACCTCGTGATCGCGGGCAACCAGTCGACCGACGGTTCCGGCGGAGTGCTGCCGGCCATGATCGCCGAACTCCTCGACGTGCCGAACGCGACGAGCCTGAACTCGGTCGAGATCGACGGCGCCGAACTTCGCGGGGAGCGCGCGACCGACCACGGCACGATGCAGGTCACGGCGTCGCTGCCCGCGGTGATCTCGATCACCGAGGCGCTGCCCGATGCCCGGTTCCCGAACTTCAAGGGCATCATGGCCGCCAAGAAGAAGCCGTTCGAGACGCTCTCGCTCACCGACCTCGGCGTCGACGCCGAGAGCACGGAGGCGTCGCGCTCGATCGTGATCTCGCTCGGCGAGAAGCCGCCCCGCTCGGCGGGCACCAAGATCGTCGACGAGGGTGATGCCGGCGAGCGCCTCGCCGAGTACCTCGTCCAGAACCGGCTCGCGTAAAGGGACCACGATGACTGACTACTCCGCAGACTCGATCCTCGTGCTCCTCGACGTCACTCCGTCGGGTGCACTCGCGAAGAGCGCCGCCGGCCTCCTCGGCGCCGCAGCCGGGGTCGGCACCCCCGTCGCCCTGATCGTCGCCGCCGCGGGCGACGGCGAACAGGCCGCAGCGGATGCCGACGCGCTCGGCGCGACCCACGTGCTCGTCGCCGAGCATGCCGCTGCCGTTTCGGGCCTCACCGTGCCGGGCGCCGACGCGCTCGCCGCGGCCGCCGAACTCGTGCGGCCCGACGCGATCCTCGTGTCGAACTCGATCGAGGGGCGCGAGATCGCCGCCCGCTTCGCGGCGCGCTCGCGCTCGGGACTCGCGGTCGACGCCGTCGGGGTCTCCCGCGATTCCGAGGGCATCGTCGCCCACCACTCCGTCTACGGCGGCGCCTACAACGTCGACTCCGCCGTCACCTGGGGTGCGCCCGTCATCACCGTGCGCGAGGGCTCGATCGACGCCCGCGCCGAGGCGCAGCCCGCCTCGATCGAGCGGCTCGAGGTCGCGGCATCCGGCCGGAGGGCGGCTGAGATCGGCGCGCTCGAAGAAGAGGTCGTCGCCTCGTCGCGCCCCGAGCTGCGCGGTGCGGCGAAGGTCGTCTCGGGCGGTCGCGGGCTCGGCTCGGAAGACCGGTTCGCGCTCGTCGAGCAGCTCGCCGACGTGCTCGGCGCCGCCGTCGGCGCGTCGCGTGCCGCGGTCGACGCCGGCTACATCCCGCAGTCGCACCAGGTCGGCCAGACCGGCGTCTCCGTGTCGCCGCAGCTCTACATCGCGCTCGGCATCTCGGGTGCGATCCAGCACCGCGCGGGCATGCAGACCGCGAAGACGATCGTCGCGATCAACAAGGACGGCGACGCCCCGATCTTCGAGATCGCCGACTTCGGCATCGTGGGCGACCTGTTCACCGTCGTGCCGCAGCTGATCGCCGCGCTCGAGGCGCGGAAGGCGTAGCGCGCGATGGCGACGTACGGGCGAACGACGCGGCAGGGCCTGCCCCGCGTCGCCGGCGGTGACCCCTGGCCCCCCGTGTTCGAGATCGCAGGGACGGCTGCCGCTCCGGCGGCGGTCGTCGCGGCGAGCGCTCCAGCGGCAGCGGATGTCACGGCAGCCGTCGCACCGGTGGTCGCCGTCGCCCCTGCCGCTGTCGTGTCGACCGCGCGCACGGTGCGACGCGGGTTGCCCCGCGTGCCCGGCGGCGAGCCGTGGCCGCCCGCCTCGGCAGCGCCCGTCGTGGACACCGCGGCGCCCGTCGTGGCATCGGTGACTCCTGCAACGGATGTCGCGGCCGCCGTCGGTCGCGCCGATTCCGTTCCCGCTGCTGCGGCCGTTCCCGCGGCGGCGGCGGGGTCGGCCGGTGGCGGCGAAGCGCTCCGCCGCGGGCTGCCCCGTACGCCCGACGGCGAGCCCTGGCCGCCCGCCGGTTCGGCACCTGCGAGGCCCGAGCGCGTCGCCGCGGCATCCGTGGTCGAGGTCGAAGCGGCCCCCGAACCCATCGCCGCACCTGTGGCGGCACCTGTCGCCGCTGCCGCGCCGGCGCCGCAGCGCGCTCCGATCCAGCCCCCGCGCCGCCCGGTCGCGGCCGCCGCGGCATCCGCTCGCCCTGCTGCCGAGCCGTGGCCGAAGCTGTACGGTCCGTACTCCCGAGCGGAGTGGGCGGCCGCGCTCGTCATCGGCGGCTTCGGGCTGCTGCTCGCCGCGACCGGCGTGGTCGTCGTGGTGAACTGGCTGCTCGGCCTGGCACCGATGCAGGACTTCATCGCGGCCTACCCGGGCGAGTACCACCTGCCCGAGTCCGCGCCCATCGGCATCCCGGCCTGGATCGGCTGGCAGCACTTCTTCAACGTGTTCCTGATCGTGCTCATCATGCGTTCGGGCCTGCAGGTGCGCACGCAGAAGCGGCCGACCGCGTTCTGGTCGCCGCGCTGGAACCCCCAGCGCAAGATCAGCCTCTCGCTGTGGTTCCACCAGTCGCTCGACATCCTCTGGCTCGTCAACGGCGCGGTGTTCGTCGTGCTCCTCTTCATGACGGGGCAGTGGATGCGGATCGTGCCGACGAGCTGGGAGGTCTTCCCGAACGCGCTGTCGGCGCTGCTGCAGTACCTCTCGCTCGACTGGCCGACCGAGAACGGCTGGGTGAACTACAACAGCCTGCAGCAGATCGCCTACTTCCTCACCGTCTTCATCGCGGCGCCGCTCGCGGCGATCACGGGTGTGCGCATGTCGGGGCTCTGGCCGAAGAACGCGAAGACGCTGAACCGCATCTACCCGGTGGAGTGGGCGCGCGCCGTGCACTTCCCGGTGATGCTCTATTTCGTGCTGTTCATCATCGTGCACGTGGGGCTCGTGTTCGCGACCGGTGCGCTGCGCAACCTCAACCACATGTACGCCAGCCAAGACGTCGTGAACTGGACCGGGTTCTGGATCTTCGTCGCCTCGCTCGTCGTGATCGCGGCGGTCTGGGTCGCCGCGCGCCCGCTCGTGCTCGCGCCGATCGCCCGTCTGTTCGGCAAGGTCAGCGGGCGCTGACGTGGGCGACGGTTCCGAACGGCGCGACCAGATCATCGTCATCGCGAGGCGGCTCATCGCCGCCCGAGGGTACTCGGCGACGACGGTGCGCGACATCGCCGACGAGGCCGGCATCCTGTCGGGGAGCCTCTACCACCACTTCGCCTCGAAGGAGGCGGTGCTGCAGGAGATCCTGCACGGCTTCCAGCACGACACGCTCTCGGCGTTCGAGCGCATCGCCGCGAGCGGGGGCAGTGCGCGCGAGCGCCTCGACCAGTTGATCGAGCACGCCTTCCTCACGATCGAGCAGCGGCCCGACGACGTGCGCATCTACCAGAACGAGACCGGGTTCCTCATGACCCAGCCGGGGTTCGAGTTCCTCGCCGACGGCGCCGCGCGCATCGAGGAGCTGTGGCTCGACCAGATCATGGAGGGGCAGGAGACCGGGGTGTTCCGCGACACCATCGATCCCCGGCTCGCGTTCCGGTTCATCCGCGACACCGTATGGTCGACGGTGTTCTGGTTCCGCCCCGGCGGAAGCCACACGGCGGCGAGCATGAGCGAGAACTACCTCGACCTGCTGCACCACGGCATGCTCACGGTCGAGGGCTGAGGCGAGGCCCCAGCGGGCTGCCCCGGTGCTCGCGGGCTCGCCTCAGCGGCCGAGCAGCCGCCGGCCGACGATCATGCGCATGATCTCGTTCGTGCCCTCGAGGATCTGGTGCACGCGCAGGTCGCGGACCACCCGCTCGATGCCGTACTCCGAGAGGTAGCCGTAGCCGCCGTGCAACTGCAGCGCGCTGTTGGCCGCCGTGAACGCGGCGTCGGTCGCGAACCGCTTCGCCATCGCGCACCGCGAGGTGGCGTCGGGGCTCTTGGCGTCGATGGACTCTGCCGCATCGTGCACGAGCAGGCGGGCGGCATGGAGGTCGGTGGCCATGTCGGCGAGGGTGAAGACGACCGACTGGTGGTCGCCGAGCGGGTGCCCGAAGGTCTCGCGCTCCCGCACGTAGCGGAGCGTCTGGTCGAGCGCCCACTGCGCACCGCCGATGGAGCACGCGGCGATGTTGACCCGGCCGCCGTCGAGTCCCGACATCGCGATGGCGAAGCCGTCGCCTTCGGCGCCGAGGCGGTTGCCGACGGGCACCCGCACGTCTTCGAGCACGACCTGGCGCGTCGGCTGCGCATTCCAGCCCATCTTCTTCTCGTCGGGGCCGAATGAGAGACCGGATGCCTCGGCGGGCACGACGATCGCGCTGATGCCGCGGGGCCCTTGCTCCCCGGTGCGCGCGAAGACGAGGTAGACCGCAGAGGAGCCGGCGCCCGAGATGAACTGCTTCACGCCGTTCAGCACGTACTCGTCGCCCTCGCGCCTGGCGGTCGTCGTGATCGCCGCGGCATCCGACCCCGCCGACGGCTCGGTGAGGCAGTAGCTGGCGCGGTCCACGAGCGTCGTGAGCGCGGGCAGCCACTGCTCGCGCTGCGCGTCGTCGCCGTAGCGGTCGATCATCCACGCGACCATGTTGTGGATCGAGAGGTAGGCCGCGATCGTGGTGTCGCCCCGGGCGAGCTCCTCGAAGATCAGCGCGGCCGTGAACCGGCCGAGCTCCGAGCCGCCGACGTCCTCGCGCACGTAGATGCCGCCGAGACCGAGTCGGCCGGCGTGTTCGAGCGCCTCGATCGGGAACTGCTTCGTCTGGTCGCGTTCGTTCGCGAACGGGGCGAGCTCGGCCGCCGTGAATTCGCGCACCGCATCGACGATCGCGATCTGGTCTTCGGTGAGTGCGTTCCCCATGGCTCCCTCGGCCCTTCGTCGCTGCCGCCGAGGCCGAGCCTAGTCGGGCGCGCCGCGAATCGGACAGCCAGTCGGCTGGGTGTTGCATCCCAGTCGCCCGGGGTCGTTGAGCGGTGCTCGACGTACGATGGCAGGGTCGCACCCGATCATCCGGCGGGAGGCAAGTGGTCCAGGTTCGAGTCCTCGGAATCGCGCTCGATTCCCTGCAGCGCAATCTCGTGCTGTTGAAGCCCCTGCACGAGGAGACGGGGACCGGGCTCGTGCTGCCGGTCTGGATCGGCCCGCAGGAGGCGACGTCGATCCTCATCGCCCTCGAGGGGCGGCGGCCGCCCCGGCCGCTGTCGCACGACCTCATCGCCACGTTGTTCGCCGCGGTCGGGGCCGAGCTCCAGCGTGTGGACCTGACCCGCATCGAGGAGGGCACCTTCTTCGCGGAGCTCTCGCTCACGACCCCGTCGGGGCCGCAGACCATCGATTCGCGTCCGTCCGACGCCATCGCGCTCGCGTTGCGGGCGGACGCCGCCATCTGGGTCGCCGAGGAGGTGCTCGAGGTCGCCGGCATCCCGGCGGAGATGGTCGACTTCGGCACCGAGGCCGGCGACGAGGCGAGGCTCGACGAGTTCAAGCGCTTCCTCGAGGACGTGGATCCGGAGGACTTCCAGGGCTGACCCCGCCCTCCGGCACGACGACCTCAGTCGCGACGGCCGCGGCCCTCGCCGATGGCCCAGATCGCGAGCTCGACCCGGTTGCGTGCACCGAGCTTCGTCATGAGGCTCGCGATGTGCGTCTTCACGGTGCTGAGCGAGATGTGCAGCTCGCCGGCGACCTCGGTGTTGCCGAGACCGCGTGCGACCGCAGCGAGCACCTCGCGCTCGCGGGCGGTGAGCGGCTCGACGGGTCGCGCAGACCCGGAGCCGGGCGGGCCGATGACGCCGGCCGACCCGGTCGACTTCGGACCGCTCGCAGGTTCCGCGCCCGCGAACGCCTCGAGCAGCCGCACCGTCACGTTCGGCGCGATGAGCGCGTCGCCGCGGGCGGCGGCGTGCACCGCCTCGGCGAGCATCGCCGGGCCGGCGTCCTTCAGGAGGAAACCTCGAGCGCCGGCGCGCAGGGCTGCGTAGACGTACTCGTCGAGGTCGAAGGTCGTGATCACGACGACCGGGATCGGCTCCGCGACATCCGGACCGGCGATCGCCCGGGTGGCCTCGAGGCCGTCGGTGCCCGGCATGCGGATGTCGAGGAGGCACACGTCGGGACGCAGCCGCCGCGCGAGGGCGATCGCCTCGGCGCCGTCGGCGGCCTCGGCGACCACCTCGATGTCGGGCTGCGTGTCGAGGAGCACGCGGAGCCCCGCCCGCACGAGCTCCTGGTCGTCGGCGATCAGCACGCGCACGGTCACGTCGCCCACCCGCTGCGGGGGAGTGCCGCGGTCACGGTCCAGCCGCCCTCGGGTGCGGCGCCTGCAGCGCACGTGCCGCCGAGCAGCGTCGCGCGCTCGACCATGCCGACGATGCCGAACCCGGGCGAAGCGGATGCCGCGGCGACCCCGTCGTCGTGAACGTCGAGCCGGATGCCGGCGTCGTCGACCTGCACGAGCACCTCGACCCGAGTCGCCCCGCGAGCATGACGCCGCGCGTTCGTCACCGACTCCTGCGCCATGCGGTAGACGGCGGCGCCGATCGTCGGCGGCACGGACTCGGCGTCGCCGGTGACCCGCACCTCGACGCGGGGAGATGCCGACGCGGAGTCGGTGGAGTCGGCCGAGTCGGCCGACGCGAGTCCGCGGAGATCGCCGAGTCCCGGCCCCGGCGCGAGCTCGGCGGCATCCGCTCGGCGCAGCACCCGCACGATCGATCGCATCTCGGCGAGCGTGCGCGAGGCCTCGCCCTCGATGGTGCGCAGCGCTGCGATCGCGGCACCGGGGTCGGTCGCCGCCAGCACCGTGCCGGCCTGCGCCTGGATCGCGATCGCCGAGACGTGGTGCGCCACCGTGTCGTGCAGGTCGCGAGCGAGCTGCTCGCGCTCGTCGAGCTTCACCCGGTCGAGTTGGCGGGCGCGCGATCCCGCCCGCCAACGGAACGCCGCACCGAGCGAGATGGTGGCGACGAGCACGGCCGTGCCGCCGACGAGATCGGTGAGCGTCGTCGGTCCGAACGCGAGGGAGAGCGTCGTCGAGCCGACGAGCAGTGCCGCGCCGACGATGCGCGCCCGACCGTCGCCCCACCGGAACACGGCGTAGACCAGCACGAGCATGTAGGCGGTCGCGGCGAGCTGCGGGTCGCCGCCCGTCGCCACCGAGACCACCGCGCCGGTGCCGAACGCGATGACGAGCATGAGGAGCGGCCGGGTGCGCCGCCAGAGCAGGGTCGGCACGAGCGCGATGAGCACGACGGCCCAGAGCCAGCGCCACGGCACGTCGGTGCGCAGCGCCGCCTCGAGCAGCACGAGCGGCGGGATCGCCGCGACGAGCACCCAGTCGCGCCAGACGCGGCCGGGCGGCGACGGCGACGCGGCCGGCGCATCCCACAGCACGCGGGCGGGGCTCGTCATGCCCCTCATCGTAGGGCTGCGGCGGCACGTGCGGATCGGCCGGAAGGACGGAACATGCCGCGGGCGTCGCGCCGCCGGATGACGACCTCGGCGACGGCGAGGTTGATCAGCCAGCCGGCGGCCATGAGCGCGGCGCGCTGGTTCACGTCGGGCACGCCGAAGAGCAGGAACCACGGGAGCATCGTGAACACCTGGGTGCCCGCAGCGAGACCGATCGCGTAGCCCCGGGTCATCCAGGCGCTGTGGGTGCGGAGGTCGCCGCGCCGGACCGCGACGAACGCGACGACGATGCTCGCCGCCATCGCCGAGCCGAACACGAGGCGGATGACGGCGAGCGCCTGCCCGTCGGAGGCGGGGAGGTCGGAGAAGACCGTCAGCCAGAGGCCCGACAGGGCGGCGAGGAGGCCCGCCGGTGCCGCGATGCGCCCAGAGATGCGGTGCCAGCGGTGCCGACGCAGCGACGGCGCGAACTGCAGGGCCCCGAGCAGCGCGAAGACGGTCGCGCCGACGATATGCACGATGACCGGCGCCGGGAAGACGACGAACCGTGCGTTGTCGGCCGTCACGACCGGGTCGCTCGCGAGTTCGGAGAGCCGCATGCTGCCGGCGACGACCGGCACCAGGCTGAGGAGGATGAGGCCGACGGGTGCGAGCCACTCCCGGCGGCTCGGTGCGGTCGTGCGCGACACGGTCTGGCGAGCGGATGCTTCGGTCATGCCCCGATGCTCGCGGGAACGGGCGCGTGCGACATCGGGCGATCGGCTCGACCTGCCTCGTCCCTTCGGCCGATGCGGCGCGCCCCGCGACATCCGCTCGGAGCACGGGAGAGAACGAGAGGATGGCTGACATGGATGCCTCGCTCCCATCTCTTCCCGCCCTCACCGAGATGCCCGCGCCGCAGTACGTGATGTCGGGCGACGGCATCCGCATCGCCACCTACTCATGGGGAGACGAGGACGCCCCGACGGTGCTCTGCGTGCACGGCTTCGCCTCGAGCTGCCGCGACAACTGGGTCAGCACGGGGTGGGTACGCGACCTCACGCGCGCCGGATACCGGGTGCTCGGCATCGACCAGCGCGGCCACGGTGCGAGCGACAAGCCGCACGAGGCATCCGCCTACGGCATGGACGCCTTCGTCGACGACATCACGACCGTGCTCGACACCTACCTGCTCGACGTCGTCTTCTACGCCGGCTACTCGCTCGGCGCACGCGTCGGCTGGCAGGTCGCCGTGCAGGTGCCCGACCACGTCGAGCGCGCAGTGCTCGGCGGCATCCCCGATGGGCGGCCGCTCGCGCGGCTGCAGATCGAGCAGGCGCGCGCCTTCGCCGAGCACGGCACCCCGGTCGAGGACCAGGTCACCCGCAACTACGTGACCCTCGCCGAGCGGGTCGCGGGCAACGACCTGCGTGCGCTCGTCGCGCTCGCCGAGGGCATGCGGCTCGGCGACGCCGACCCCGACGTCGCGCACCCGCCGCTGCAGCCGATCCTGTTCGCGACCGGCAGCGAAGACGCGATCCTCGCGCAGTCCAAGCTGCTCGCGCGCGCGACGCCGAACGGCACCTTCGTCGAGCTGCCGGCGCGACACCACTTCAACGCGCCCGGCTCGCGGGTGTTCCGCGAGGCAGCGGTGGAGTTCTTCGGCGCCTGATCGCGCGCGGTCAGTCGGTCGTCGTCGCGGATGCCGCGGCTCGCGCCGCCTCGGCGGCCCGCTCCAGCCACTTCGGCGTCTCGCCGTAGCGCTGGAACGAGACGAGGCGGCCGGCCGCGCTGTCGTCGATGAGCTGGGCGAGGCGCCGCTCGCGGGTCGCCTCCTGCTTGGCGCTGAGCACCCAGTGCGCGACCACGCGACGATAGGTCGGCGTCGCGGCCTGCCAGAACGCCGAGGCGGCCGGGTTCGCGGCGAGCCGAGCCGCGGCCTCGGCAGGCAGCCCAGGGTCGGGGTTCTCATGGGAGTAGATGCCGGATCGATCTTCGCTTCGGCGCTCGAAGGCGGCGATGCCGGCCGCGTGCATACGGCCTGCTGCCGTGAGGCGTTCGACGTGCGCGATGTTCACGCTCGACCAGGTGCTCGCGGCCTTGCGCGGGGTCCACCGCTGGCGCCGGGCATCGTCGTCGATGCGCTGGGAGACCGAGTCGATCCAGCCGAAGCACAGAGCCTCGGGCACCGCCGCTTCCCAGGTCAGCCCGCGATCGGGCACGTGCTTCTTGTACAGGCCCATCCAGAGTTCGGTGGCCGTGTCGTGGTTGGCCTCGAGCCACGCTCGGAACTCCTCGGGCGAGGCGAAGAAGCGCGCCGGGCGTTCGGGGGTGCCGCCGGGGGTGCCGATCTCCGTCGTCATGCCCCGAGTCTGCCAGCACCCGACGACGCGCACGGGATCATGTGGACGAGCTGATGCGCACGCAGGCACCGCGGACTAGTTTGGAGGCGTGTCCGCACCAGCGATCGACGCACGCACCACCCACGCCGCCGGCGTGGAGCGCCTGCTCGCGAGCTACCGGGCCGTGCCTCCCGGGTCGCCGGTGCGGCTCGCCAAGCGCACCTCCAACCTCTTCCGGTCGAGAGCGGCGACGGATGCCCCTGGCCTCGACACCTCGGGCCTGACGCACGTCATCTCGGTCGACGTCGAGGCGCGCACCGCCGACGTGGCGGGCATGTGCACCTACGAGGACCTCGTCGCGGCCACCCTGCCGTTCGGTCTCGCGCCACTCGTCGTGCCGCAGCTGAAGACCATCACCCTCGGCGGCGCGGTCACGGGCCTCGGCATCGAGTCGACGTCGTTCCGCAACGGCCTGCCGCACGAGTCGGTGCTCGAGATGGACGTCCTGACGGGGGCGGGGGAACTGCTCACGGCGTCGCCGAGCGAGCACGCCGAGCTGTTCCGCGCCTTCCCGAACTCGTACGGCACGCTCGGCTACGCGGTGCGCCTGCGCATCGAGCTCGAGCCGGTGCTGCCGTTCGTCGCGCTCACCCACCTGCGGTTCCACGCCGTCGCCGACCTCGTCGATGCGATGCACGGCATCGTCCAGACGGGCCGGCACGACGAGGTCGACGTCGACTACCTCGACGGCGTCGTGTTCAGCGCCGAGGAGTCGTACCTCTGCGTCGGGCGGCGGACCGCGGCATCCGGCCCCGTCAGCGACTACACCGGGCAGCGGGTGTTCTACCGCTCCATGCAGCACGACGGCGGAGCCGCGCACGACCGCCTCACGACGCACGACTACCTGTGGCGGTGGGACACCGACTGGTTCTGGTGCTCCGAGGCGTTCGGCGCGCAGCATCCGCTCATCCGCCGGCTCTGGCCGCGCCGACTGCGGCGCAGCAGGTCGTACGCGACGCTGATGCGACTCGAACGGCGCTACGACCTCGGCAATCGCCTCGAGGCGCTCAAGGGGTTGCCGCCACGCGAACGCGTCATCCAGGACGTCGAGGTACCGATCGAGCGGTGCGCGGAGTTCCTCGACTGGTTCCTGGAGCACGTACCGATCGAGCCGATCTGGCTGTGCCCGCTGCGGCTGCGGGGCGACGACGCCTGGCCGTTCTACCCGCTCGAACCGCACCGCAGCTACGTCAACGTGGGCTTCTGGTCGACGGTGCCGGTCGGGGCGAGCGAGGGCGAGACGAACCGCAGCATCGAACGCGAGGTCAGCGCGCTCGACGGCCACAAGTCGCTCTACTCCGACGCCTTCTACTCCCGCGAGGAGTTCGACGCCCTCTACGGCGGTGACGCCTACCGGGCCGCCAAGCATCGGTACGACCCCGGCTCCCGACTCCTCGACCTCTACGCGAAGGCGGTGCAACGACGATGACCACGACCAAGGGCACGGCGGCTGAGGCGGCTGAGACACCCGAACACCACGAGGCGACGGATGCCTCTGGCAAGCTCACCCTCGCCGAGATCCTCGAGATCTTCGCCGGCGGCCGGCTGCCGCTGCACTTCACCGCCTACGACGGCAGTTCGGCCGGGCCGCCCGACGCGTCACTCGGCATCGAGCTGAAGAGCCCGCGGGGCACCACCTACCTCGCCACCGGGCGCGGCGACCTCGGTCTCGCGCGCGCCTACATCGCCGGCGACATCGACATCCACGGCGTGCACCCCGGCGACCCCTACGAATTGCTGAAGGCGCTCGCCGACGAGCTCGTCTTCAAGCTGCCGCCGCCGCGCACGATGGCACACGTCATCCGCTCGATCGGGCTCGAGCACCTGCGCCCGATCGCGCCGCCCCCGCGGGAGGCGCCGCCCCGCTGGCGTCGCGTCGCCGAGGGGCTGCGGCACTCGAAGAGCCGCGATGCCGAGGCGATCCACCACCACTACGACGTCTCGAACACCTTCTACGAATGGGTGCTCGGACCCTCGATGACCTACACCTGCGCGTGCTATCCCGACGACGACGCCTCACTCGACGAGGCGCAGGAGAACAAGTACCGACTGGTCTTCGAGAAGCTGCGGTTGCACCCCGGCGACCGACTGCTCGACGTCGGGTGCGGCTGGGGCGGCATGGTGCGCTATGCGGCGCGCCGCGGCGTCCGTGCCCTCGGCGTGACGCTGTCGGCCGAGCAGACCGCGTGGGCGCAGCAGGCCATCCTCGACGAGGGGCTGAGCGACTTCGCCGAGGTGCGCTACGGCGACTACCGCGACATCACCGAGTCGGGCTTCGACGCGGTCTCGTCGATCGGCCTGCTCGAGCACATCGGCGTGAAGAACTACGCGTCGTACTTCACGTTCCTGCAGTCGCGACTGCGCACCGGCGGGCTGCTGCTGAACCACTGCATCACCCGGCCCGACAACCGATCGGAGCCCGCGGCGAAGGGGTTCATCGATCGCTACGTGTTCCCCGACGGCGAGCTCACCGGCTCGGGCCGCATCATCACCGAGGCGCAGGACGTGGGGCTCGAGGTGATGCATGAAGAGAACCTGCGCCTGCACTACGCGATGACGCTGCGCGACTGGTGCGCGAACCTCGTCGCGCACTGGGACGAGGCGGTCGCCGAGGTCGGGCTGCCGACCGCGAAGGTGTGGGGCCTCTACATGGCGGGGTCCCGGCTCGCCTTCGAGACGAACGGCATCCAACTGCACCAGGTGCTCGCCGTGCGGCCCGACGAGCGGGGCGGCACCGGCGACCTGCCGCTGCGGCCGTGGTGGACGCCCTGATCCGCTCGCGATCACTCGTGCCGACGCGTTCGCGCCCGACCGATGATCATCGGCCGGGCGCGAATCGATCAGCGCGAGCGGATCAGGGAGCGACCGCGATCGAGAAGATGTGCATCGAGCTGTTCGTCGGCAGTACGACGAAGTCGACCGTCTTGCCCGCTGTCAGCGGCACCGAATGCGCGAACATGCGGTACTGATAGGCGGCGTCGCCGTACCCGCTCGGTCGGTTCCGGCCGTTCGTCGAGATCGCGAGTTCGGCGCCGTGCGCATTCTCGTCGTGGAACGACCAGTTCGGGAATCCGATGGCGCCCGAGCTGGTCGTGCCGTCGGTGTAGAAGACGGTCGCGGTGCCGGTCGCGCCGAGACTGGAGCCGGAGCCGAGGAAGACGAGTCGCTGCCCCTGTCCGCTGATGCGGAGCGCCTGCCCGGCCGCCGTGACGTTGTCGGCGGTGCCCGGCTGCGACGACGGCATCGTGAGCGTGGCTCCGAGCGCCTCGAGCTGGGCGCCCGGTGCGGCGCCCACCGCTGCGAGCTGCTCCGCCGAGAACGTGTTGCCCTCGCCGTCGAAGTTGCCTGCGGTCGTCTGCGACAGGGCCGTGATGCCCACGTTGTTGAAGAGCGTGGGGAGCGAGTCGGTGGGCGGCGTCGTCGGCATCGCTCGCACCCCGGTCGCGCTTCCCGCACCGTCGCCGCCCTTGTAGGCGACCGTCGAGGTGAAGACGCGCAGTGCGAAGCCGGGGCGCTTCTCCGGGACGCGGATCTGGAAGGTCGCGGACTGGTCGCGGCCGGGCTTGATCGAGTCGACCTTCTGGCTCGACGGCACCACCTGCCATCCGACCGGGCCCGCGAAGGAGACGACGACCGAGCTCATCTTCTCGGACGAGTCGTTCGACACGGTGACCTCGACCTCGGCGATCGCCGGGCCTTCGAGGTCGACCTCGGGGATCGACACCACGATCTCGGGCGCGGGCTCCGCCGCCGCGGGCGTCTCGGGGTCATCGACCTCCGACGACGTCGCCGACTCGGCGGGTGCCTCGGTGGCGGGTGCCTCCGATTCGGGTGCCTCGGTCTCGGGTGCCTCGGTCTCGGGTGCTGCGGTCTCCGCCGCATCGGATGCGGCAGGTGGGGCGGTCGCGGCGGGCGTCTCCTCGGCGAATGCGCCGGCCACGGCCGACGTCGACCAGGTGGACGCGGCGAGCACGAACACGCCGGCGATCGCGGCACGGCGAAGGAACTTCATCGACATGGTGAATCCTCTCTCAGCTGATCGATCAGACGACGGCGGGCATGGCGGAGCGGGTGGAGTCGAGGCCGAGGCGCAGCTTCTTCCACTCGCCACGGGTGAAGTCGGGCACCTCGACGGGCTTGCCGCCCTTCTCGAGCGACTTCACACTGAGCGGCACCGGCGCGCACCAGGCGGCGGAGTCGTAGACGTCGATGTCGGGCACGAGACCGGCGCGCATCTGCTGCACGATCCGCCACTGCAGGATGTAGTCCATGCCGCCGTGGCCGCCGCCGGCGGCCGGACCCTCGAGGTCCTTCCAGAGCCAGTGGTCGAACTCGGTGCGCATCGCGCTCGCGCCGCGCCAGGTGTCGCCGCCGTGATACGGCTCGGCGTAGATGCGGGCACCCGTCGAATCGCCGCCGACGTAGTCCTCGAAGATGCCCCTGCTGCCCTCGAGCGTGTTGATGCGGCTGTAGGGGCGAGGCTGGCTGACGTTGTGCTCGGCGCGGATCGTGCGGCCGTTCGCCGTCGTGATCATGCAGGTGACGAGGTCGCCGTTGATGTACTCCTCCTTCCACGAGCGGTGGTCGCGGGGCACGAAGCGCTCGCGGTAGTCGGCGAGGCCGCGTGCCGCCGTCGCCGTCGCCGTCAACGTGTCGAGGCGGTCGCCCCGGTTGATGTCCATGGCGGCGGCGATCGGTGCGAGTCCGTGCATCGGGTAGAAGCTCGCGGTGCTGCGGGTGTGCCAGAGGCGGCGCCAGTCGTCGGTGTAGTAGCCGTCGGCGAACAGCAGCGAGCGGAGATCGTGCAGGTAGCCGCCGTGGCCGCTCGTGACGTCGCCGAAGACGCCCTCGTGCGCCATCTTCAGCATCGCGAGTTCGTTGCGTCCGTACGAGCAGTTCTCAGCGAGGAACAGGTGCTTGCGCGTGCGCTCGGAGGTGTCGACGAGATCCCAGAGCTCGTCGAGCTCCGTCGCGATCGGCAGCTCGATTCCCGCGTGCGCTCCTGCGAGCAGGGCGGCCTTGCCGTGTGCGTGATGGAACTCCCACGGTGTCGCGATGTAGACCAGGTCGAGCTCTTCGGTGTCGAGCATCTTCTGGAAGGACTCGTCGCTGCCGCCGTACTCGCGAGGCCGTGGCTTGCCCTTGCCGGCGACCCGGTCGGCCGCAGTGGTGGCACGGTCGGCCCGGATGTCGCAGACCGCCGTGACGGCGGTGCCGGGCACGTCGACCCATCCGTTCAGCATGCCCATGCCCCGGTTGCCGAGGCCGATGAGGCCGATCTTGACGACGTCGACGGCTTCGAACGGCTCGTTCGCCATCGACGTGGCGCCGCCCTTCCGGGCGGGGATGATCGCCGCATTGGCGATCGAGGGAACGACGGCGGTGACGGCGACGCCGGCGAGGATTCCGCCGAGGAGGTTTCGCCGGCTGAAGCCGAATGCCCCCGAGTCCCGATCAGCGGTGATCGGATGCTCGGTCGGGCGGGGGGTGGTGAGGAAACGCGTCATGACACTCTCCAGATGAGGTAGGGAATGCTCGGTGATGCTCGGTATCCCACACCCTGCTGGCCTGATCGGTTCGTGTCAAGAGTTGACGGAATATTGAGGGTTTCAATCACAAATGATCAGTTCTTCTGCGCGCACGCAGGAGAAGGCCGTGGCGTTCGGCCGCGTGCAGGCGACGTGACGGTGCGCAGAAATCATCGCTGATCTGGGGGAGTGCGACCGGTGTCCGCTTCGATCGCCGAGGGCTCGCGATGAGCGGATCCTGCTCGTTCGCGCGCAGACGGCCGGCGGTGCCGGTCTCGTCAGGAGCGCGCGGAGTCGGCGCTCGCCGCGGCGATGCAGGCCTCGAGCGCGACCCACGCGAGCATCGCGCACTTCACCCGCATGACGTACTTCGAGACGCCGTGGAAGGCGATCGCGTCGCCGAGCAGTTCCTCGTCGGCCTCGCCGGCGCCCTGCGAGCGCATCATCGCGCGGAAGCCGTCGATGAGCTCGCGGACCCGGTCGAGGTCGGCGCCGGCCGCGAGTTCGGTGAGCGCCGAGGCGGAGGCCATCGAGATGCTGCAGCCGTCGCCGGTCCAGCCGATCTCCTCGAGCACGGTGCCGGATGCATCGAGGCGGACGCCCATCGTGATCTCGTCGCCGCAGGTGGGGTTCAGTTCGTGATGGGTCGCGTGCGGCTCGGCGAGCTCGCCGTCACCGAGCCGGCGGCGCGAGTGGTCGAGGATGAGCTCCTGGTACAGGCCCGACAGGTCGCTCATGCGCCGACCCCGAAGAATCCGCGCACCTCGGAGAGCGCGGCGGCGAAGCGGCGCACCTCGTCGGCCGTCGTGTAGACGTAGGCGCTCGCGCGCGTGGTGGCGCGCAGCCCGAGCCGCCGGTGCAGGGGCTGGGCGCAGTGGTGGCCGACGCGCACGGCGATGCCCTGCGAGTCGAGGAACTGGCCGACGTCGTGGGCGTGCACGCCGGGCACGTCGACGCTCGCGAGGGCGGCACGCGGGCTGCCCGGCGGCGGGCCGACGAGGCGTACTCCGGCCACCCGCGAGGTCTCTTCGACGAGGAGCTCGGCGAGCGCGGTCTCGTGCGCGTGCACCCGCTGCATGCCGAGCCCGTCGAGGTAGCGCACCGCCTCGGCGAGGGCGACGGCCTGGGAGACCGGCTGCGTGCCGGCCTCGAAGCGCTGGGGTGCGGGCAGGAACGCCGCCGACTCCATCGTCACCGTGGTGATCGTGGATCCGCCGGTGCGGGCGGGCGGCAGGGCGTCCAGCAGGTGCTCCCGGCCGTAGAGCACGCCGATGCCGGTCGGGCCGAGCATCTTGTGCGCCGAGAAGGCGGCGAAGTCGACGCCGAGTTCTGCGAAGTCGACGGGGCGGTGCGGCACCGACTGGCAGGCGTCGAGCATGACGAGGGCGCCGTGGCGGTGGGCGAGCTCGACGACCTCGGCAGCGGGCGCGAGGAACCCGGTGACGTTCGAGACGTGCCCGAAGGCGACGAGGCGGGTGCGGGGCCCGATGACGGATGCCGCGTCGTCGATCGACCACGTGCCGTCCTCGTTCACGGGGATCCAGCGCAGCGCGGCACCGGTCTTCGCCGCGAGATGCTGCCAGGGGATGAGATCGGCGTGGTGCTCGGCCTCGGTGACGACGATCTCGTCGCCCGGCCCGAGCTTGAAGATCTCGGCTTCGGCGCCGCCGAGGCCGGCTGCGGCATCCGCCATGCCGAGCGCGACCATGTTGATCGCGTCGGTCGCGTTCGAGGCCCACACGATCTCGCGGGGGCCGGCGCCGACGAAGCGGGCGACCGTCGCGCGCGCGTCTTCGAACGCGGTCGTCGACGTGCCGACGAGGGTCGACGCGCCCCGGTGCACGGCGGCGTTCGCGTGCTCGAGGTAGGCGCGCTCGGCGTCGAGCACGGCGAGCGGCCGCTGCGCGGTCGCGCCGGAGTCGAGGTAGGCGAGCGGATGCCCGTTCAGCTCCTGGTCGAGGTACGGGAAGTCGCGACGGAGCTCCGTCGGGAGCAGACCGTCGATGGTCGTCGTTCGATCGAGGGTCACGGTTCCTCCCAGCGGCCGGCGCGGGCGTGTGTCGGCACCCTTCCAGTCTGACGCAGTTTCGATCGGTGATCGCCGTGAGCGGGTCATCCGTCATCTCGGGTGGTCGAAATGTGCTCGACGGCCGCGCTGGGTTACCGTTTGGTATGCCCCGGAGCGTGAGTGAGCGCGGTGACCGCGATGACGAGGTCGACCTGCTGATCGACGCCTGGTCGCATCGCCTGCCCGGCGTCGACCTGACGCCGCTCGACGTCATGTCGCGGCTGCGGCGGGTGGCGAACCGCCTCGGGCGGCTTCGGGCGAGCGCGTTCAGCGGCGCGGGGCTCGCGGTCTGGGAGTTCGACGTGCTGGCTGCGCTCCGCCGGGAGGACCCGCCGCACGAGTTCAGCCCGGCGCAGCTGATCGAGGCGACCATGATCGGCAGCGCCGCCATGACGAACCGGCTCGACAACCTGACCCGCCGCGGCCTCGTCGAACGCCGGCCGAACCCGCGCGACGGCCGCAGCGTGCTCGTGCGGCTCACCGACGAGGGCGCGACCCGCGTGGACGCGGCGATGCGCACCCTCGCCGAGCGCGAGGCCGAGGAGCTCCGCGGCCTCAGCCGTGAGGAGCAGGCGACCCTCGCCGCCCTGCTGCGGCGGCTCGGGCAGGACGCGGAGTAGGCGCTCGAACGGATGCCGCGGCATCCGGCCGCCCGTCGCCGTGAGAGGTTGAGTGCATGCATTCCATGACGCTCGAAGCCGGCGGTACCACCTTCACGCTGCGGCGTGCGCAGCGCGGTGACCTCGCGGCACTGGTGGCGCTGATCGCCGCGGATTCGCTTCGGGCCGCCGAGGAGACCGCTTCGGCCGACGGGCTCGAACCGTACGAGCGCGCCTTCGCGGCGATCGACGCCGACGCCGCGCAGACGTTGACGGTGCTCGAGACCGCCGATGGCCGGGTGGTCGGCACCATGCAGCTCACGTTGATCCCGGGGCTCGCGCGACGCGGGGCGATGCGCGTGCAGATCGAGGCCGTGCGCGTGTCGGAGGAGCTGCGGGGACTCGGACTCGGCTCGGCGATGATCGAGTGGGCGATCGGCCGGGCGCGCGAAGACGGCGCCGCGCTGGTGCAGCTGACGTCGGACGCGCGCCGCGCCGACGCCCACCGCTTCTACGAGCGGCTCGGCTTCGCGGCGTCCCACGTGGGGTTCAAGCTCTTCCTCTGACCCGGCGGGTCGACCGGCGGTTGATGGCACGACGTGCCTATTGTGCATGACGTGCACATCGGCGAGGATGGCTCCACTGTCCGCCGATGCAATGGAGCCGCGCCGAAGATGACCGAGAACATGACGATCGACCTGCTCGTGGTCGGATCCGGAACCGGGCTCGCCGCCGCCCTCTCCGCGCACGAGCAGGGCGCCGGGGTGCTCGTGATCGAGAAGACCGACTTCGTCGGCGGCTCGACGGCACGCTCGGGCGGAGCGTTCTGGATTCCCGCGAACCCGGTGCTCGACGAGTTCGGCGCGAACGATTCACCTGAGAAGGCCCGCGAGTACCTGACCGCGGTCGTCGACGCCACGAGCCCCGAACCCCGGTGGGAGAGCTTCCTCGAGCACGGCCCCGACACCGTGCGCATGCTCGAGCGCACGACCCGCATGCGGTTTACCTGGGCCAAGGGCTACTCCGACTACCACCCCGAGCTGCCCGGGGGCTCGCCCGCCGGTCGCAGCTGCGAGTGCCGCCCGTTCGACGTCGCCCGGCTCGGCAGGGAACGCGCGCGACTGCGGCCGGCGGTCATGGAGGCGCCGTTGCCGATGCCCGTGACGGGCGCCGACTACAAGTGGCTGAACCTCATGTCGAAGTCGCCGGTGCGCGGCTTCGGCGTCGCGATCAAGCGCGCGATCCAGGGCATCGGCGGCAAGCTCATCGGGCGCGAGTACGCGGCCGGAGGCCGTGCGCTCGCCGCGGGCCTCTTCGACGGCGTCGTGCGAGCCGGCATCCCGGTGTGGACGGGAGCGGGCCTCGAGCGACTCCTGACCGATGCCGACGGCGCCGTGGTCGGCGCGGTCGTCACCCGCGACGGCCGGGAGATCACGATCACCGCGCGGCGGGGCGTGGTGCTCGCCGCCGGCGGGTTCGACCACGACCTCGCGCTGCGGCGCAGCGTGCAGTCGGCCTCGCTCGAGGACTGGAGCCTCGGCGCCGACGGCAACACCGGCGACGCCATCCGCGCCGCGCAGGAGCTCGGCGCCGGCGTCGCCCTGATGGACCAGGCATGGTGGTTCCCCGCGATCTCGCCGCTGCCCGGCGAGCGGCCCATCGTGATGCTCGCCGAGCGTTCGCTGCCCGGCTCCTTCATCGTCGACGACTCGGGCTCCCGGTTCCTCAACGAGGCCGAGGACTACATGTCGTTCGGCCACGACGTGCTCGAGCGGGAGCGCGAGGGCCGGCCGGTCGGCGCCATGTGGCTCGTCTTCGACCAGGAATACCGCAACAGCTACCTGCTCGGCGGGCAGGTGTTCCCCCGCATGGCGCTGCCGAAGGCCTGGTACGAGCACGGCATCGCCGTGCGCGGCTCGTCATGGGCAGAGTTGGCCGAGCAGATGGGCGTGCCGGCCGCCGCGCTGGGGGAGACCGCCCGCCGGTTCAACGAGCTCGCCGCGGCGGGAGCCGACGACGACTACGGGCGCGGCGACAGCGCCTACGACCGCTACTACGGGGACCCGACGATCGCACCGAACGCGAACCTCCGCCCGTTGAACCCCGCCGGGCTGTACGCCCTCCGCGTCGTGCTCTCCGACCTCGGCACCTGCGGCGGCATCACCGCCGACGCCGAGGGCCGCGCGCTCGCCGAAGACGGCACGCCGATCCGCGGGCTCTACGTGATCGGCAACTCCGCGGCCAACGTGTTCGGCGAGAGCTACCCCGGCGCCGGTGCGACGATCGGCCAGGGGCTCGTCTACGGGCACATCGTCGCGAGCCACGCGATGGCTGCCCGCGAGGTCGACGCGGAGCGCTGAACTCCGTCGCCCGGGGGATTCGCGGGCGGGGCGCCGTCGATAGCGTCGATGGCGTGAGCGATGCGCAGGCCGACCCGACCGTCATGACGTCCCCCGACCCCGAGGCGCCCGCGGTGCCGCTCCAGGCGCCGCGCGTGCCGTGGGCGGCGGTCGCCGTCTTCGCGATCGTCTCGTGCGGCCTCGCGTGGCTCGTCGCCTCGCCGCTCTGGGTGCGCGGCCTCGGCATGACCGACCCGCTCCTGCCCGTGATCGCCGCGGCCATGATGCTCACCCCGGCGATCGCGACGATCGCCGCGCTCCTGGTGGAGCGTCGGCGGCGCGGACGGCGCGGTGCACGGGGCATCCTGCACGACCTCGGCATGTGGCCGCTGCGGCCGGTCGGCCGCACGCTCGGCATGTCGGCGGCCGCGATCGTCGTGCTCCCGCTGCTCATCGCGGCCGGGCTCCTCGTCGTCGGGCTGCTCGGCCTCGCCCGGTTCGACCTCGTCGGCTTCTCGGGATTCGCCGCGCAGCTCGACGCCGTGCTGCCGCAGGGCACGCCCGCCCCGCCGATCGTGCTGCTCGTCGCCATGCAGCTGGTGATGATCCCCGTCGGCGCGGTCGTCAACGCACCGTTCGCGTTCGGCGAGGAGATCGGATGGCGCGGCTGGTTGCTGCCCGCGCTGCGGCCCCTCGGCGTCTGGCCGGCGCTGCTCGTCTCCGGCGCGTTCTGGGGCTTCTGGCACTCGCCGCTGATCCTGCTCGGCTACAACTTCGGACTCACCGACATCACCGGGGTGCTGCTGATGATCCTCGCCTGCATGGTGCTCGGCGTGCTGCTCGGCTGGACGCGGCTCCGCACCGGGTCGGTCTGGCCGGCGGTGTTCGGCCACGGCGCCTTCAACGCGGCGGCCGGTCTCGGGGCCCTCGTGGTCGCCGCCGACTCCTCGGTGCCGCCCGCATGGCTCGCGGGGCCGGCAGGACTCATCACGTGCGCGGTGATGGCGGCCGTCGTCGCGGTGCTCGTGGCCGCCGGCCAGTTCCGCCGCGACCGGCTCGACGCCCGCCTGGGCTGACGCCTACCGCTGGTCGAACCAGCGCAGCACGCGCAGCGCCCGCAGCGTGTTCCATCGGCTCGGCTCGCCCTCGGGCGCGTCGACGGCGAAGAACACCTGCCCGTTCCACGGCGTGCCCGCGAGCCAGCGGCCGTCGTCGCCGCGCTGCGAGACCACGAGCTCGACCGCGTCGGCGACCCGCGGGTCGGGCCGGTCGTCGGCCAGCCGGAAGTAGTCGAGCGAGCGCAGCACGTCGTAGGTCCAGTACGGCGGGAACTTCAGGGTCGCGTAGCGGGGGAGCACGATCTCGCCCGTCGAGCGGCGGCGGAAGAGGCCCCGTTCGAGCAGGTACTCCTCGCCGAGGCGGCGGGATGCCGCGACCTCGGGCGGTGCATCGGGCACGGCTCGTTCGTAGGCGAGCAACCCCTCGAGCACGCAAATCGTCGAGTCGAACGAGGAGCGGGTCGACTCCTCGATCGGCTCGCAGTTCCACCCTCCGTCGGCGAGCTGCTCGTGCAGCAGTCGCTCGATGATGCGGTCGCTGCCGGCGCCGAGTTCGCCGAAGTACGCAGCGAGTGCGAGCACGCCGCCGTTCACGCACTCCTCGACCTCGCCGTGGAAGAAGGGCAGTTCGCCCCACTCCCGCCAGACCACGCCGTCGCGCACCCGGGCGATCGCCGAGCGGGTCTGCGGGGCATCGGGGTCGATGCCGAGGCGTCGCAGCAGATGGAGGGTCCAGATCACGCTCCGGCGGTCGCCGTCGATGCCGTACTCTTCGCCGCCCCAGTAGCCGTCGTCGGGCTGGAGGGCGAGCAGGCGGGCACCCCAGCCTTCGGTCGCGATGCGAGCGCGCTCGCGATCGGTCTCGTCGGGCGGCGCGTCGAGCAGGTCGTGCATGACCTGCCAGCGGATCGCCGGGTCGGAATCGAGCAGCCATTCGGTGACGTCCATTCGCCCATGTTCGCGAATTCCCTGCGTCAGCACCAGCCTTCCCGATGGTGGCGGCTTTCGCGGAAAAGGGGTAGCTTCCTCCGTATGGCAACCGGGGGGCGCCAGATCGTAGGGACTGTCCGAGCGCGATGGGCGGCCCGCATCGCCGTGGTCGGCGCCGTCGCGCTCGCCATGGCCATCGGCAGCGCTTCTGCAGCGCATGCGGCGCCATCGATCGTGATCGACTTCGACAGCCCGGGCTACGTGGTCGGGCCGAACAGTCCGGCTGGCCAGAACGGCTGGACCTCGACCGGCACCAACTTCGACTTCGCGCTCGACGAGAACACGACGTTCCCGGCGTCGGGTCTCACCGACGGTCGCAGCCTTCGCGTCTCGAACGCGGTCATTCCGGGCACGAGCTTCGTGCGGAGCCCGTCGGTCGACAGCGCCGGCGAGCCGGGCGTTCCCGGCGCCCTCGGCAACACCTTCAGCGGCGGGTTCACCGTGGCGTCGGCGACCGGCGGCATCCAGGACGGACTCATGCTCGAGGTGGTCCTGGGGGCGGCGTCGCGATACGGCGGCGTCGTGCACCTTCGACAGACCGCTGCAGGACTCGAGATCGGGAGCTACTGGGTGCCGCCCGACGCGACGAGCACTGCGAATTCGAGTTGGCGGTCGGCGGTGTTCGCGACCGTGGACCCGAGTGTGCCGCATCGGATCGAGGTCAGGGCGGTGTTCCTCGAAGGCGAGACCGACGTGCTCGACATCTTCGTCGACGGCGAGCTGGTCTCCGGATGCTCCGGGCTGACGACGTGGGAGACCTTCCACGCGCTGAGCGGCGGCTCGACCACCGCGACGGTGAGCGACTTCTCGTTCCGACTCACGACGAGCGCACCGTCGCCGACCGGCGTCGGGTTCGAGGCCGGTCTCCCGCCGGCACCTGCGACCCTCGGCCAGGGATTCCTGTTCGCCGACATCGGATACGGCACGAGCGACACGGTGCTGCCCGGCCCGGACGGCGGGGCGGCGCCTGCGCCGACCGAGCCCGCGCCGGCACCGGACTTCCCGCTGTCCGTGGACCCGCCGACACTCGACGGCCCGGGCCAGGTGGCGGTCTCCTCGAGCGGCTTCCGGCCCGGTGAGTTCGTCGCCGCGACCCTCTTCCCCGAGGTGGCAGCTGCGGGATGGCTGCAGGCCGACTCCTCAGGCGCTGTGGCCGGAAGCGTGGCGGTTCCCGAAGGAACCGCCATCGGGACCCACCAGGTGCAGCTCACCGGTGCCGTCAGCCAGTGCACCGCGCTCGGCGAGTTCGAGATGCTCGCACCGGTGCTGCCGTCGACGCCGGCGGCGCCGTCGACGCCGTCAGGGCCGGCGCTCGCGGAGAGCGGATCTGCGCCCTCGACCGCGATCACCCTCTCCGGTGTCGCGCTCGTCGCGGGCGCCGGCCTCGTCATCGCCGCATCGGCTCGAGTCGGGCGCCGCAGTCGTGCCGGCGCCGTCGCAGCTCAGTCCTCGAGCGGCACGTAGTCGAGCTCGAGGAAGTCCTCGACCTCGGCCGCCCAGCGATCGCGCACGAATGCGACGTGCACGGGGTGCTCGTTGTAGGCGTCATATGCGGCTTGGTCGGCGAACTCCATCGAGAAGCCGAATGAGAAGCCGTTCTTCGCGCTCACCTGACGCAGTTGTTCGAAGTGCTCGACGCCGGGGATCGCGGCGAGCGATTCGGCATCGACGAGGAAGGATCGCTCCGCGGTGGAGCCGGAGGGATGCCGCAATCGGAAGGCGACCGTGTGTCGGATCATGTGCTCACTGTAGAGGCGTGGCGGCGTGAAGCCGTGGTGGGCCGGGTCGCACACTCGTCGCCGGCTGACCGGTCAGGCCCCGACCACCTCGACGGAGAGCCACTCGGCGAGGCTCGCGATCTCGTCGTCGACGGCTCGGCGGATGTCGCGGCTGAACGGCACGTCTTCGTGCACCGCGTGCACGGTGAGCGTGCCGGCCTTGCGGTCGGCCTTCGCGTCGAGCTTGCCGACGAGCCGGTCGCCGTGCAGGATCGGCAGCGCGAAGTAGCCCCACCGGCGGGCCGCGGCGGGCTTGTACATCTCGAGCACGTACTCGAAGTCGAAGAGCTGCTGCGCCCGCACTCGATCGTAGGTCAGCCGGTCGAACGGCGAGAGCAGGGCGGTGCGGCCGGTGAACGGCAGGCCGAGCGCGTCGGGGTCGACCCGCCAGACGCCGGGCACTCCCTCGACGATCGCCGGTTCGCCGGCCAGGCCGACGTCGACGGGTTCGAGCGGCATCTTCGTCGACTTCTCGCGGGCGATGCCGAGCGCCGTCAGGCGGCGCTCGTTGCGTCGTCGCAGCGCTTCGTCGGCAGGGATCACGGGGGCCGCGAGCAGCTCGGCGGGGTAGACCCGATCGGCCGGCGTCCAGAGCCGCTCACGCCCGCGCCTGGCGGCGATCGCGACCTCACCGCGAAGCGTGAGGAGCTCGAGCATTCTGCCGACGTTCTGATTGTGGGTCCATCCGCTCGACTGCCAGGCCACCGTGCTCGTGTCGGGGAGGTCGCGGGAGAGCAGCGGTTCGGGGGAGTCGGCGAGGCGGTTCAGGATGTCGCGGCGGAACGACCCGTTCTGCTCGAGCCAGTCGCGCGACCGCTGCCACACCGGCCAAGCCGCCATGTCGGCACGATGCAGCGCGAGGTCTTCGATCGGGCGGATGAGCGCGTCGACCTCGAAGAGGGTGCGCTCCTGCTCGAGGGCACGCACGAGGTCGTCGGGCCGATACGCCGTGCCGAGACGACTCCACGCGACGAGGTCGGCGTTCGGCGCGATCGCCGCGGTCGGGTCGACCTGCAGCAGGGTGAGCCGGCGCACGACGTCGAGCAGCGCGGTCGGCCGGTCGGCATCGAGCAGCTGCGCGCGAATCGCGATGCGTCGCGCCTCGGCGCGATCGAGACGATGGGGCTCCATGCGGCTCACGCCCCGTGCGGAATGACGAGCCGCATCAGCCGAGCGGACGGTTGCTGCGGATGAGGCCGCCCGGGTCGACGCGCTGCTTGACGGCGGCGAGCCGGTCGAGCACCTCGCCATCGTAGGCATCGGCGAGCGTCGCGCCCGAACCGAGGAACGTCGGCAGCAGCGTGCCGCCGGGGTACTTGGCGGCGAGGTCGCGCATCGGCTCGAAGGCCGCGGCGGCATCGAGCGACGGGTCGAAGAGCAGCACGCCGCAGCTGAGCAGGCCGTCGGCCTGCGTCGCCCCGACCGCGGCGAACTCGGCGCCGAGCTCGTCGGCGATCGCACCGCCCATGGCACGGATGCTGGCGCGCATGAGACCCCGCTCGGCACCGCGCAGGAACGCGTCGACGAAGTCGTGCGCGAAGGCGGCCGCGTCGAGTCCGTCGAGTGCCGCACCGAAGTCGGCCGATGGCATCGGATCGACGGGCTCCGCCGCGACGGCGGCGAGCGACCCGATCGTGAAGCTCGTGAGCGTGTCGGCGATCGGTTCGGCGACGGCGACGAGACGGTCGGCGAAGGCGCGGCCGGAGGCCTCGTCGCCGACGTGCACGAGCCCGATCGTCGCGACCGTTCGGCCGCGCAGGTGCGGCGGTGCCTGCGGTGCGTCGGGGAAGTGCATCATGCCGATGTCGAGCCCGAGTTCGAGCTCGTCGCGCGCGAGCTCGAGGGCGGCGACGACGACGGCCTCGGCCGCCTCGGCCGGGAACATCAGGCTGCCGCCGAAGATCGCCTCGCCGGGGTAGAGCACGAGTTCGACCTCGGTGACGATGCCGAACAGGCCGCCGCCGCCGCGCAGCGCCCACATGAGTTCGGCGTCGTCGGCATCGGTCACCCGGTGCAGCGTGCCTGCCGCGTCGACGAACTCTACGGAGATGATCGACCGGGCGGTGATGCCGTAGCGGCGGCTGAACATGGAATGGCCGCCGGCGATGGCGAGGGCCACGACGTTGACCTCGGGGTTCGACCCCGCGAGGGCGACGAGCCCGGTGCCGTCGAGCTGCTCGAGCGCGCGGCCCCAGTTGACGCCGGCTCCGGCGCGCAGCACTCGCGCCTGCTCGTCGACGATGAGGGTGTCGAAACGCGTGGGACGCACGAGCACGACGTCGTTCAGGTCGCCGGAGGCGCCGTGGCCGTTGGGCTGCACCGTCACCCCGAGGCCGGAGGCCGCCGCCGTGCGGAGGATCGCCTGCACGTCTGCGACACCCGCCGGCTCGGCGATGGCCGCCGGCCGTTGGTCGACGGCGAGGTTCCACGGCATGCGCGCGGCCTCGTAGTCGGCATCGCCGGGAAGCACGAGCGAACCGCCGAGTTCGGAGCGAAGAGCGAGGAGTTCGGATGCGGAGGTCATCGCATTCCTTTCGTCGGGGTCAACCTAGCGGAGACGACCGACGGCGTCACTCCCAGTCGGCTCCCGGGCCGAGCAGCGCACGCCAGACCCAGCCGGCGCCGACGTCGACCGATGGGCGCGGATCGCGCATGAGCCACGCTTCGACGACCCCGAGCGCGGAACCCGTGATGCCGGCCGCGATGATGTCGAGCGGCAGGCCGTCGTACGCCCGAGAGTCCGTGGAGACGAACCCGGCGCGCACGATGGCGTCGATGCGAGCACGCAGGCGGGCCAGCACCGCGGCCGATCCCGTCGGCCCGAAGACCGACCGGTAGAGCTCGGCGTGCTCGTCGACGTGCTGCAGGAAGACGACGAGCGCCTGCGGCGGGCCGCTCGGCGGCTCGTAGTGGTTCGGCAGCATCGCGGCTGCCGCCTCCGCGGCCGCATCGAGGGCGTCGGCGAGCAGCGTCTCCTTGTCGGAGTAGTGCTGGTAGAAGCTGCTGCGATTCACGCCGGCGCGCGTCGCGATCTCGGCGACGGTCACCTCGTCGAGCGGCCGCTCGCGGGCGAGCTCGAGCAGGGCGTCCTGCAGGCGTCGCCGTGTTCGCTCCACCCTGACGTCCATAGGGGGATTCTGCCAGTTCCGGATGTCCCGAAGCGGCAGGATCTCCGACAGATGTCGGTTATCCTCGAGAAGGCTCGATGAAGCGCCGACCTGTCACCTCATGAAGGGCGCCTCGGCTCAATGGCTGAACTCCTGTACCGCATCGGTCGATTCTCCGTACGACGAGCATGGCTCGTGCTCCTCGGATGGCTCGGCGTGCTCGCCCTCGCCGGCGGCGCGTTCCTCGCCTTCGGCGGCACGCTCACCCAGAGCATGAGCATCCCGGGCACCGAGACCGAGCGCGTCACCGAGCAGCTCGACGCACGGCTCGACGGGCTCGGCGGCGCCACCGGCACCGTCGTCTTCCAGACGGACGACGGCGAGGCGCTGAGCGACGCGCAGCGCGAGGAGATCTCCGCGCTCCTCGCCGACATCGCCGAGATCGACGGCGTCTCGAGCGTCGTGGATCCGTTCACCACGACCGCCGCTCGCGACGACCAGGCCGCGCAGCTCGCCGACGGCGCCGCGCAGATCGAAGCCGGCCGCGCCGAGCTCGAGGCCGGCCAGACCCAGCTCGACGCCGCGCGTGCACAGCTCGACGCGGGGCAGGCGCAGCTCGACGCGGCGATCGAGCAGGCGAAGGCCGCCGGCGCCTACGAGCAGGCCGCCGCGCAGTTCGAGGCGCAGCAGGCCCAGCTCGACGCGGGCGCGGCCGAACTCGACGCGCAGCAGGCGCAGCTCGATGCCGGTGCCGAGAAGCTCGACGCCTCGGCCGCCGAACTCGAGGACGGCACGCGGCTGATGGACGCCGCCGCCGAGATCCGCACGGTCTCCACCGACGAGACCACCGTGATCGGCGCCGTCATGTTCGAGGACGACCTCTTCTCGCTGTCGAGCGAGCTCAAGGCCGAAGTCGCCGGCGAGCTCGACGGCGCCGACATCGACGGCGTGAACGTCGACTACTCCTCCGAGATCGCCGCGTCGATCGACGGGCTCATCGGCATCGGCGAGATCGTCGGCGTGCTCATCGCCGCCCTCGTGCTCATCATCGTGTTCCGCGCGCTCCTGCCGGCCACCCTGCCGATCATCTCCTCCTTCATCGGCGTCGGCATCGGCGTCGCGGGGTCCCTCGCCTTCTCGGGCGTCGTCGACATGTCGTCGGTGACCCCCGTGCTCGGCGTCATGCTCGGCCTCGCGGTCGGCATCGACTACGCGCTCTTCATCATCAACCGGCACCGACGACAGGTGCTCGCGGGCATGGAGCTGCGCGAGTCGATCCAGCTCGCCAACGGCACGGCCGGCAACGCCGTCGTCTTCGCCGGCTCGACCGTGCTCGTGGCCCTGCTCGCCCTGAACATCACCGGCATCCCGTTCCTCGGCATCATGGGCACCGTCGGCGCGGTCTGCGTGCTCGTCGCCGTGCTCATCGCGGTCACGCTCACCCCGGCGCTCCTCGGACTCATCGGCGTGCGGGTGCTCTCGAAGCGCGCCAGGGCCGAGATCGGCCACGAGTCGCACGCCGCGCCGAAGCTCGTCGCCATGCCGACGTGGCGGGCGATCGTCACCGCGGTCGTGTCGATCGTCGTGCTCCTCGTCATCGCCATCCCGGCGCTCTCGATGCGGCTCGGCCTGCCCGACGGGGCATCCGAATCACCGGATGCCACCACCTACCAGGCCTACACCGCGGTCTCCGATGCCTTCGGCGCCGGCCAGAACGGGCCGCTGCTCGTCACCGCGACACTGCCCGACGGGGTCGCCGAAGACGAGGTCGTGGCGACGCAGGCCGACCTCGCCGAGTGGCTCATGGGCATCGATGACGTGGTCGCCGTCGCGCCGGCGGGCGTCTCCGACGATCGCGACTTCTTCGCCTTCCAGGTCGTACCGAGTGACGGGCCCTCGAGCGAGTCGACCGAGGCGCTCGTGCACGAGCTGCGCGGCCAGTCGCCGATCGACGACGACGCGGCATCCGATGCCGGCCTCGACGGCGTCGAGCTCGGCGTCGCGGGCGGGGCGAGTGGCAACATCGACATCTCGGCGAAGCTCGCCGGGGTGCTGCCGCTCTATCTCGCGGTCGTGGTGGGGCTCTCGCTCATCATCCTGATCCTCGTGTTCCGCTCGATCCTGGTGCCCCTCATCGCGACGGCCGGATTCGTGCTCTCGCTGTTCGCGGCGTTCGGCGCCACCGTGGCGATCTTCCAGTGGGGCTGGTTCGGCGAGGTCTTCGGCGTGCACAACCCCGGGCCGGTGCTGAACTTCGCACCGATCATCGTCATGGGCGTGCTCTTCGGCCTCGCGATGGACTACCAGCTGTTCCTCGTCTCGGGCATGCGCGAGGCCTACGTGCACGGCACCCCCGCGCGGGTCGCGGTCGTCGCCGGCCTGCGCGGCGGGCGGGCGGTGGTCACCGCGGCGGCGATCATCATGGCGGCCGTCTTCGGCGGCTTCGTCTTCTCGCACCTCACGATGGTGCGGCCGCTCGGCTTCGGCCTCGCGATCGGCGTGCTCTTCGACGCGTTCATCGTGCGCATGCTGCTGACGCCCGCGATCATGCACCTGCTCGGCCCGGCCGCATGGTGGCTGCCGAAGTGGCTCGACCGGCTGCTGCCCGACGTCGACGTCGAGGGCGCGGCCCTCGAACGGAGCCACCCGGTTCACGGGACGGCGACGACCGGCGAGGCGGCGGCGACGGATGCCTCGACCGACGAGTCGCCGGCAGCGGCGACGGACGAGGCGGCGGGGCTCAGCGCAGATCGAGGCGCATGAGCACGCGGGGGAACCCGCCCACGACCGACTCGGTGTCGGCCGCCTTCGTGAAGCCGGCCCGCTCGAACAGCGCGCGGGTGCCCACGTATGCCATGGTCGGGTCGACCTTCTCGCCCCGGTTGTCGACGGGGTAGCCCTCGATCGCCGGCGCGCCGTGCTCGCGGGCGAAGTCGACCGCGCCGGCGAGCAGGTGGTGGCTGATGCCGACTTTTCGGTGCCCGGGCCGCACGCGGATGCACCACACCGACCACACGTCGAGGTCGTCGATGTGCGGGATCTTGCGGTTCTTCGCGAAGCTCGTATCGGCACGCGGATGCACCCCCGCCCAGCCGACCACCTCGTCGCCGTCGTAGGCGAGCACGCCGGGCGGCGGGTCGAGCGCGCAGAGTTCGCGCACGCGATCGGCGCGCGCGGGCCCGCGGAGCTCGACGTTCTCCTTTGACGAGAGCAGCCGGTAGCTCAGGCAGAAGCACACGTTCGACGCGGGGTTCTTCGGCCCGACGACCGCAGCGACATCGTCGTACTCGGTCGCCGCGCGCACCTCGATCGCCATGAGGTCAGCCTGCCACCGCCCGCCGACATCGCGAGGTCGGCACGGCCGGCGGTCGCCCGTCGGCAGTCGAGACCGCGGCGATTCGTGTCGAACCCCTTGACGCACGCAGACCTCGGGCATATATTCACCCCTATGGGTGAATATCAACTCGACACCGTGCTCAGCGCCGTCGCCGACCCCACGCGACGCGCGATCCTCGACCGCCTCCGCGTCTCCGACGCTCGGGTCACCGAACTCGCGCGCGAGTTCCCGATCTCGCTGAACTCCACGAGCAAGCACATCAAGGTGCTCGAGCGCGCCCGACTCGTGGAGCGGCATGTGCGCGGCCGCGACCACGTGCTCTCGCTCCGCGCCGAGGCGCTCGGCGAGGCGGTCGCCTGGATGACGCAGTACCGCGAGTTCTGGGAGCAGCGCCTCGCCGCGCTCGAGGCGTTCGTGCTCGCCGACGCCGATGCCGACGGTGATGTCGACACCGACACCGCGAGTGGAGCAGAGCGATGACCGCGGTCGTCACGGTCAGCCGGCGCATCGCGGCATCCGCCGAGCGTCTCTTCGACGCGTGGCTCGACCCGAAGAGCCTCGCCGTGTGGATGCGCCGCGACGGCAGCGCCCCGTCGGGCGCGGTCGCCGATCGCCGGGTCGGCGGCGCGTTCGCGATCACGATGCACGACCCGAACGGTTCGTTCGTGCACGCGGGCAACTACACGGTCATCGACCGGCCGCACACGCTCGAGTTCACCTGGCGCTCGGCCGCCACGCACCAGACCGACTCGGTGGTGCGCGTCACCTTCACGCCCGACGGCGATGCCACCGTCGTCGAGGTGCGCCACGAGCTGCTTCCCGACGCAGAGGCCGTGCAGCGGCACACCGAGGGCTGGACCGAGATCATCGACCGGTTCGCCGCGACATTCGCAGAGAACGGAGAGGCATGATGCTGCTCGAAGAGAAGGTGGCCGTGATCCACGGCGGCGGGGGATCGATCGGGGCCGCGACCGCGCGGGTGTTCGCGCGCGAGGGCGCCCGGTTGTTCCTGGCCGGTCGCAGCCTGTCGCGACTCGAGGCCGCGGCAACCGCAGCTCGCGAGCTCGGGGCATCCGTCGACATCGCCGTGGTCGACGCGATGGACCAGGCGGCCGTCGACCGGCACGTCGACGAGGTGACGGATGCCGCGGGCCGCATCGACATCGCCCTGAACGCCGTCGGCTTCGACCACGTGCAGGGCCTGCCGATCGCCGAGACCTCGCTCGCCGATTACCTGCACCCCGTCACCGGCTACCTGCGGACGAACTTCGTCACGGCCAAGGCGGTCTCGCGGCCGATGCTCGCGCAGGGCGGCGGCGTGATCCTCACGATCTCGACGCCGGGCGCGCGGCTGACCGGCCGCGGCCTCATCGGCAACGCCGCGCAGAGTGCCGGGCTCGAGGGCTTCTCGCGGGCTCTCGCCGGCGAGCTCGGGCCGGGCGGCGTGCGCGTCGTCTGCGTGCGCCCGCACGCGATGGCCGACGCGTACGACACCTCGTACACGGGGGAGATGTTCGGCCGCATCGCCGCGGCGGGCGGCATCGGCCGCGACGAGTGGCTCGCCGGGCTCGCGGGCACGACGCTGCTCGGCCGGCTGCCGTCGCTCGGCGAGGTCGCGGAGTACCTCGCATTCGCGGCATCCGACCGGGCGCGCTCGATGACCGGCGTGATCTCGAACCTCACGGCCGGGGCGCTCGTCGACTGACCTCGGTCCGGGACGTGCGGCGCGCCGCGCCGGTGCTATCCGAGCGCGATCACGAGGCTCAGCACGGCGAGCACCACGACGATCGGTGTCATCGTGTACCGCTCGGCCCTGCTTCGCGAGACGGCGTTCATCGGGATGCCGAGCACGAAGTATCCGAACACGACCCACATGCCGACCGTCGAGACCACGTCGGAGACGACGTCGATGGCGCCCGCGCGATCGAGTGCGATCACCGCGATCACGGCGTAGATCACGATCGCGATGGCGCTGCCGATGCGCAGTCGTGCGGGCAGCACGCGATGCTGCCCGCCCCACGCGAATCGACCGATCGGCGCTCCGAGGGCGAGCGCGAGCTGGAAGACGGCGAGCACGCCGAGGATCACGCAGAGTGCGATGGCGGCGAGCATGCCGTGAGCCTATCGAGTGACGGGAGCGGGTACGACCGAGGCCCGGTGCGTGGAGCACCGGGCCTCGGTCGTCGGTGTCGCCCGACCGACGGTCGATGCCGCGATCCCGGCTCGGTCTCACCTGGTCTCACGGCCGTGCCGTCGCGGCGGCGGCGGCATTCGTCAGCACCGAGCGAAGGTCGCGCGGCCGCCGGCCGAGTGCCGCGGCCACGCCCCCGGTCGGGAGCACGTTGCGGCCGTCGAAGGTCTCGCGGCAGAGCTCGGTGAGCAGGTTCGCGACGGACTCGCCCTCCTCGGCGGCGACCGCGGCGTGGAACTCGTCGAACTCCATCGGCACGTAGACGATCTCGCGTCCCGTGGTCTCCGACAGGATCGCCGCGACCTCTGCGAACGTGAGCGACTCGGGGCCGGTCACCTCGTGCACGCGGCCCTCGTGCCCCGTGCCCGTGAGCGCCTCGACGGCGACCGCCGCCACGTCGTCGACGTCGATGAACGGCTCTCGCACGTTCCCGGCCGGAAGTGCCAGCACCCCCGTGGTGGCCGCATCGCCGAGCATGCCCTCGGTGAAGTTCTGCGCGAACCAGCTCGCCCGCACGATCGCGGCGGGAACGCTCGAGGCGAGCAGGATGTCCTCGCAGCGACGCGCCCCGTCCTCCCCGCGGCCCGACAGCAGCACGATGCGCTGCACGCCGGCCGCCTCGGCGATCTCGGCGAAGCGGGCGATGGCGGCCTCGGAGCCGGGGGCTGCGAGGTCGGGAACGTAGGCCGCGTACAGCCGGTCGACGCCCTGCAGGGCAGCGGCCCAGTGTTCCGGCTGCTCCCAGTCGAACGCCGGGTTCGTGCCGCGGGCGAGGCGGCGCACGGCGTGGCCGTCCGCCTCGAGGAGGTCGGCGACGCGACGGCCGGTCTTGCCGGTGGCGCCGATGACCGCGAAGTTCTCAGACATGTCCGTGTCCTTTCAGAAGGGTTGATGGGTCCAGCCTCGAACCCCGTTGCCGGACGTGCAATCGCTCAGACGCCGCATTTTTGTGCCGGTCGTCCAGATCTCAGGATCTTCGGCGGAACGGCATGGCACGCTGGACGCATGGTCAACCCGCGCACCCGGGTCGCCGCCGATTCGCTGGGCGACGGCCTGCAGCTGCTCCGATTCACCGGCGCCCTCTACTGCCGCGCCGAGCTCACGGCGCCGTGGGGCGTGGAGTTCCCCGCGCTCGAGGGGTTCATGATGCTGCCGGTCGTGCTCGCCGGCCGGTGCGTGCTCGAGCTCGACGGTGAACGGCACGAGCTCGAGGCGGGCAGTGCCGCGCTCATCACGCGCGGCGCAGCGCACCGACTGCTCAGTGCGGCGGATGCCTCGAGCACACCGCTCTTCGACATCCCCGTCGAGCAGGTGAGCGACACCTACGAGCACATGCGCATCGGGGGAGGCGGCGACCGCACCCTGATCGCGTATGCCGCACTGCAGGTCGACGGTCCGCTCTCCGCACGGATGATCGAGGAGTTGCCCGGCCTCATCAGGATCGACTCGTGGGACGACGGCGAGGCGGGGGCGTTCCAGACCGTGCTGCGGCTGCTCGCGCGGGAGGCGGAGAGCATCCAGCCGGGCGGAGAGGCGGTCATGACGAGCCTCGCCGACGTGCTCGTCGTGCAGGTGCTGCGCTCGTGGTTGCGCACGTCGGATCCGGCGGCGACCGGATGGCTCGCCGCGCTCCGCGACCCGCACGTCGGCCGTGCGCTCGGCCGCATGCACGCCCGCATCGACCACGACTGGACCCTGGTCGAGCTCGCGCAGGAGGCGAACATGTCGCGGTCGGCATTCGCCGAGCGCTTCACCGCCCTCCTCGGCGAACCGCCGATGCGCTATCTCGCGGGCTGGCGTCTGCAGCAGGCCAGGGCGGAGCTCGCGAGCACGAGCGATCCGATCGCGTCGATCTCGCGCCGGGTCGGCTACTCCTCGGAGGCTTCGTTCAGTCGCGCCTTCAAGCGGCACCACGGGTCGACTCCGGGCGACGTGCGACGCGAGGCGCCGCGGTTCGGCCCCGCGGCGCTTCGGCCTGCGCCTTCGCCGGCGCCGCGGAGCTAAGCGCTACTCCGCGTTGCGCGCCACGGTCAGCTCGGCCGACTGGATGACGGCTTCGACCCCGAGCAGGAAGAGTTCTTCGTCCCTCAGGTCGGCGAGCTCGCTGTTGAAGGCCGTGATCAGCGGGAACCTGCGCGGGTCGGCGAGGATCGGACCGTCGAACCACGGCCCGGGTTCGGGGCCGTCGCCGCGTTCGGCGCGTCCGCGTGCGATGCCGGCGGCGCTCGAGAGCACGTGCGAGGCGAGCAGCGCGTAGTGCCGTACGACGTCGTCGCCGGTGAGTCCCGCCTCGGAGAATGCTTCGAGCATGATCTCGATCGCCTCGAGTTCGCCGGGGCCGTGGGTCGTGAGCACGATCGCCTCGGCGCCGATGGCGGGGTGGGCGGAGTAGTGCGTCAGCGTGGAGCGCGAGAGCTGGCGGAGCCGCCCGCGCCAGTCGGACTTCTCGGCGGTGACGGAGGCGACGCTGCGGAGGGTCAACTCGTCGAGGAGCGCCTCCATGAGCTGCTCCTTGCTGCGGAAGTGACGGTAGATCGCCGTCGGGTCGGCACCGAGCTGGGTGCCGAGCTCGCGCACCGAGATCGTGGTCGTCGCGGACGTGGCCGCGAGCTCGAGGCCCGCAGCCACGATCGATTCGCGGTCGAGGCGGGCCCGGCCGGTCGATGCGCGCGCGGCACCGCCGCGGGTGGAGCCTGTCGCTGTCAAATCGCCCTCTTCATCCTCGAAGTTCGAAGTCCATCGTGCCACGCTCCGGGGTTCGGACTGACCTGAGGCGCGCTGGATAACGTCAGCATAACGAATGCGGGCACAATGTTGTCAACACAGTTGACAGCAGCGCTGGAGCGTCGCTAACGTCACCTTCACCAACCCGTTCGACGAGGAAGCGAGGGCGACGTGTCAGCTGCCGATGTGCTGTTCACCGGAGGGGCCGTGTTCACCGGAACCGGCCAACCGATTCAAGGCCACGTCGTGGCCGTCACCGGCGATCGCATCACGGCGGTCGTTCCCGAGGCCGAGGCGCAGGCGCTCATCGGCGAGGGAACGCGGGTCGTCCAGCTCGACGGGGCGCTGCTGAGCCCCGGATTCCAAGACGCGCACGTGCACCCGATCGGGGCGGGCGTCGAGTTGCTCATGTGCAACCTCACCGAGACGGAGAGCGCCGAAGAGGCCGTCGCCGCGGTGAAGGCCTACGCCGACGCCAACCCCGACGAGGCGTGGATCCTCGGCGGCGGATGGTCGATGGACCAGTACCCGGGCGGAGCACCGGTGCGCGCGTTGCTCGACGCGGTCGTGCCCGATCGCCCCGTCGTGCTCTCGAGCCGCGACCACCACAGCGTCTGGGCGAACACCGCGGCCATCACGCTGGCCGGTCTCGACGCCTCGACCCCCGACCCCGTCGACGGGCGCATCGAGCGCGAGGCCGACGGCTTCCCGGCCGGCACGTTCCACGAGGGTGCCGAGCATCTCTTCAACGACGTGCGGCCCGGAGTTGCGGCGGACTTCGCCTACGCCGGACTCCTGCGCGCGCAGGATGAGCTGCTCGCGCTCGGCATCACCGGCTGGCAGGACGCCATGATCGGCAGCATCTCGGGCATCGAGAGCGTCGACGACGTCTACCGCCGCGCGGTCGCCGAGGGCACGCTGCGCGTGCACGTCGTGGGTGCTCAGTGGTGGGAGCGCGACGGCGGCATCGAGCAGGTGGAGCAGATGATCGCGCGTCGCGACGAGCTCGTCGCAGCAGGCACGACCGCTCGATACTCGCTCGGCACGACCAAGATCATGGTCGACGGCGTCGCCGAGAACCAGACGGCGGCGATGCTCACGCCCTACCGCGACAGCCACGGACACGACACCGACAACAGCGGACTCTCGTTCGTCGACCCCGCCTTCCTGAAGCAGGTCGTCACCGAGCTCGACGCCGCCGGCATGCAGGTGCACTTCCACGCGCTCGGCGACCGGGCGGTGCGCGAGGCGCTCGACGCGATCGAGGCGGCACGCGCGGCCAACGGCCCCACCGACGGCCGGCACCACCTCGCGCACCTGCAGATCGTCGAGGAGTCGGAGACCGCGCGCTTCGCCCCGCTCGACGCGGTCGCGAACCTGCAGGCGCTCTGGGCGACGCACGAAGACCAGATCGACGACCTCACGCTGCCGTTCCTGCAGGACGGCGCGGAGGCCCGCCAGTACCCGTTCGGCGACCTCGTGCGACACGGCGCGCGTCTCGCGGCGGGCAGCGACTGGCCCGTGTCGAGCGCCGACCCGATGGACGCGATCCACATCGCCGTCAACCGCATCGCGCCCGGGCTCGACTACGAGCCGCTCGGCGGCGAGCACCAGCGCCTCGACCTCGAGACGGCGATGGCGGCCTACACCTCCGGCACCGCCTACGTGAACCACCGCGACCACGACACGGGATACATCCGCGAGGGCTATCTCGCGAACCTCGTCGTGCTCGAACCGAACCCCTTCAGCCTCCCCCAGGAGGAGATCCACCGCGCGACGGTGACCTCCACCTGGATCGAGGGCACGTCCGCCTTCACCCGCACTGCCTGACCAAGAGGAGCCGCCAAATATGTCCCCGTCCCCTGTCATGCCCGCCCGGAGCACCGGTCGCCGCGTCGCGTCGCTCGTCGCCGCCGGACTCGGAGCCGCACTCGTCCTGACCGGCTGCTCCGGCGCCGAACCCGAGAAGGCCCAGCCGGCCGAGTGGGAGCTCACCGCTCAGACCGACGCCCCCTCGGGTGACCTCGACTCGTTCACGTGGGCGAACTACGCCGAGCCCTACTCGCTCGACTACGCCTACGCGTTCGACTACGCCGACAACATGGTGCTCGCCAACGTCTGCGAGTCGCTCATGCGCCTGAACCCCGACTGGACCCTCTCGCCCGGCCTCGCCGAGTCGTTCGCGCACCCGACGCCCGAGACCTGGGTCTACGAGATCCGCAGCGGCGTCACCTTCCACGACGGCACCCCGCTGACCGCGGCCGACGTCGTCGCGTCGATGAGCCGCCACCTCGACCCGGCCGTCGGCTCGTCGTGGTACTCGAACTACCAGAACGTGGCCTCGATCGAGCAGACCGGCGACATGCAGGTCACGGTCACCATGACCGGGCCCGACTCGCAGTTCAACCTCGGCATGGGCGGCTCCGCCGGTGTCATCGAGTCCGCGGCCACCCTCGCAGAGAAGGGTGCCGACTACGGCAACTCGACCGGCGGCGTGAACTGCACCGGCCCGTTCAGCTTCGGCGAGTGGCAGTCGGGCGAGTCGATCACGCTCGAGCGCTACGACGGCTACTGGGACCCCGAGCTCACCGCGCGCTCGGCCGAGGTGAAGTTCATCTTCATGAACGACGCCAACGCCCGCACCAACGCGCTGAAGTCGGGTGAGGTCGACGGCGGCTGGATGATTCCCGCCGACGCCGTGCCCCAGCTGCTCGACTCCGACCAGGGCGACATGCTCTTCGGCCTGAACACCGCGGTCAACAACCTGATCATCTCCGACCTCGAGGGCCCGCTCGGCGACGTGCGCGTGCGCCAGGCGCTGCTCATGGCGCTCGACCGCCAGGGCATCGTCGACGCGGCGGTCAAGGGCTACGGCAACACGACCGACGTGCTCACGACCGAGTCGGTCTGGGACGGCGCGAGCGACGCCGCCATCGCGAGTGCGTTCGGCGACATCGAGGAGTACCCGTACGACCTCGAGGCGGCCAAGAAGCTCGTCGAGGAAGCCGGCGTGGCCGGCGAGGAGCTCACCTACGTGACCGCCCCGATCAGCAGCGACTTCAACGTCTACGCGCAGGCCACCGCAGCGGCGGCCGAGGCGATCGGCCTCAAGGTCAACATCGAGACCGTCACGCCGAATGCCTACACGGCGCTCTTCTCCGACCCGACCGCTCGCGAGGGCGTCGACCTGTTCTACACCTCGTGGTACCTCTCGAGCCCCGACCCGCTCGAGATGTACAGCGTGCTGCGCACCGGCGAGTTCAGCAACTACGGCGAATGGTCCAACCCCGAGTTCGACGCCGTCGTCAACGAGGCGCTCACGATCGAAGACCCCGCTGCGCGCTCGGAGAAGACCGCCGAAGCACAGCAGATCGCGAACGAGGAGCTCCCGTGGCTGCCGATGTTCGAGGCCCCCGTGACCCTGTTCATGGGTGAGCGCATCACCGGCGTCGCACCGTCGATCGCCTTCCTGTACTACCCCTGGGCAGCAACCATTGGCGCACGCTAGCACCGACGGGCGCAGCCTGGTCCACCTCGGCGGAGCGGGGGTCTCTCGATGACCACGCTCCGCCGGGTGGCGGGCAAGCTCGGCGCCCTGCTCCTCACGCTCTTCCTCGCATCACTGCTCGTGTTCTTCTCGCGGTTCCTCGTGCCCGGCGACCCCGTCAGCTTCCTGCTGCGCGGCCGGAAGCCCAGCCCCGAGGCCGTGGCCCAGGTCACCGCCCAGTACGGGCTCGACCTGCCGCCGTGGCAGCAGTACCTGAACTGGCTCACCGGCGTGCTGCAGGGCGACTTCGGTCGCTCGCTGCAGTATCGGCAGGATGTCTCGCAGGTGATCGGCGATCGCCTGCCGGTGACCCTCGGCCTCGTCGTCATGGCCGGCACGATGATCGCGGTGGTCGGCCTCACGGCCGGCATCGTGGCTTCCCTCAATCGCGGCAAGGTGCTCGACCGCGCCGTGCTCATCGGCCTCACCGTGCTCGGCGCCATCCCGTCGTTCGTCGGCTCCATCGTGCTGATCGCGATCTTCGCGGTGCAGCTCGGCTGGTTCCCGTCGTTCGGATCGGGCGAGGGGTTCTTCGACACGATCTACCACCTCGTGCTGCCGTCGATCGCGCTCGCGATCGTGTTCGTCGTGCTCGTCGGCAAGGTCACCCGATCCTCCATGGTCGAGCAGCTCGGTCGTGAGCACGTCGAGGTGGCGACCAGCCGCGGCCTCAAGCGCGGCACCGTGATCCGCCGCCACGTCTTCCGCAACTCGATCGGTCCGATCCTGACCGTCAGCGGTGTGCTGGTGGCCGGCCTCCTCGTCGCGAGCTCGATCGTCGAGGCGGCCTTCGGCCTCGCCGGCATCGGATCGCTGCTCGTCGCATCGGTCGACCGTCTCGACTTCCCGGTCGTGCAGGCGATCGTGCTGCTCATCGTCACGGCGTTCGTCGTGGTGAACGCGATCATCGACGTCCTCGAACCGTGGATCGACCCCCGAGCCGCCGCAGGAGCTGGTGCCCGATGACCACCCCCACCATGGCCATGAAGGTGCTCCGCGCCCCGCGTGTGCGGCGCTCGAGCACCACGTTCCTCATCAGCGCCGTGTTCCTCGGCGTGGTGACGCTCGCCGCGATCTTCGCGTCGTTCCTCGCCCCGTATCCGCCGAACCAGGTCGACCTGCTGAACATCCAGGCGGGGCCGAGCCCGGCGCACTGGCTCGGCACCGACGCACTCGGCCGCGACACCCTGAGCCGCATGATGTTCGGCGCGCGCACCGCGCTCCTCGCGCCGCTGCTCGTGGTCGTCTTCTCGACGATCGTCGGCATCCTGCTCGGCCTCCTCGCCGGCTGGCGCGGCGGCTGGATCGACTCAGTTCTCGGTCGCATCTTCGACGTGATCTTCGCCTTCCCGGCGCTGCTCCTCGCGATCATGGCGGTGGCGCTCTTCGGCAAGGGCCTCGTCGCCCCGGTCGTGGCGATGAGCATCGCCTACGCGCCGTTCGTCGCGCGGCTCACCCGCTCGCTCATCGCGTCCGAGCGTTCTCGGCCGTACGTCTCGGCATACCGCGTGCAGGGTTTCGGCGGCGGGTTCATCGCGCTCCGCCGAGTGCTGCCCAACGTGATGCCGATCGTCGGCGCGCAGTCGACGCTGAACTTCGGCTACGTGCTCGCCGAGCTCGCCGCCCTCTCGTTCCTCGGCCTCGGCGTCCAGGCGCCCACCGCCGACTGGGGCGCGATGGTGAACGAGGCCCAGTCCGGCCTCATCGGCGGCTACTTCCTTCCCGCACTCGTGCCAGCGGTCGCGATCGTGCTCGTCGTCGTCGCGGTCAACGTGATCGGCGAAGAACTCTCGGACCGCATCGGAGGCGAGATCCCCGCATGACACTCCTCGACATCTCCGAGCTCACGCTCGACCTGCCGAACGGCAGGCGACTGCTCGACGGCATCAGCCTCACGGTCGCCGAAGGGGAGACCGTCGGCCTCGTCGGCGAGTCGGGCTCGGGCAAGTCGCTCACGGCCCGCTCGGTGCTCGGCCTGCTGCCCAGCCGTGCGACCATGGGCGGTTCGGTGCAGCTGCTCGACCAGTCGGTGCTCGACGCGAGCCGCAGCGAACTGCTCGACCTCCGCCGCACGCGTGCGTCGATGATCTTCCAGGATCCGCGAGCCGGCATCAACCCGATGCGCACGGTCGGCGACCACCTCACCGAGACGATGCGTCTCTGCGAGGGTCGCTCCGCGGCCGACGCGAAGGCCGTCGCCATCTCGCTCATGGAGGCGGTGCGCCTGCCGCGCCCCGAAGAGCACCTGAACCAGTACCCGCACGAGCTCTCGGGCGGCATGCTGCAGCGCGTCATGATCGCCGGCGCGCTCACGAGCTCGCCGCGACTGCTCATCTGCGACGAGCCGACGACCGCGCTCGACGTCACGACGCAGGCCGAGATCATCGGCGTGCTCGCCGAGCAGCGTGCGAGCCGCGGCATGGGCATGCTCTTCATCACCCACGACCTGAACCTCGCCGCCGCGATCTGCGATCGCGTCTACGTGATGAGCGCGGGCCGGGTCGAGGAGCAGGGCGACGCCCGCCAGGTGTTCCGCAACCCCCAGGCGGCGTACACCAAGCGACTCGTCGCGGCCACGCCCACGATCGTCGTCGCTCGCGACACGACTCCGGCTGCCGACTCGGGCACGGATGCCGCTGCGGCGACGATCTCGGACGCGACCGTCCGACCGGCGACCGCCGACGCGGCATCCGATTCGGCTGCGGCAACCGGTGCGACCTCGACCGAGCCGATGCTCTCGGCGAGCGGCATCTCGAAGACGTACGTGCGCCGCGGCAAGGAGCCGGTGCGCGCGGTCATCGACGCCTCGATCGAGATCCCGCGGGGCGGCGCCCTCGGCGTCGTCGGCGAATCGGGCTCGGGCAAGTCGACCTTCGCCCGCATGATCGTGGGCCTCGAGCAGGCGGATGCCGGCGACATCCGCATCGCCGGACGCGAACGCACCTCGGTGCCGAGCTCGCGGGTCGAACGGCTCGAGCACGCCCGCTCCGTGCAGATGGTCTTCCAGGATCCGTACCTGTCGCTCGACCCGCGCATCACCGCGGGCAAGGCGATCGAGGACGCCATGCGACTGCACCGCCGCCTGTCGACGACGGACGCCCGGGATCGCGTCATCGAGCTGCTCGAGCAGGTCGGACTCGGTGACGTGCAAGCCCAGGCGCGGCCGCGCACCCTCTCGGGCGGACAGCGGCAGCGCGTCGCGATCGCCCGGGCGCTCGCGATCGAACCCGACGTGCTCGTCATGGACGAGGCGACGAGCGCGCTCGACGTGTCGGTGCAGGCGCAGGTGCTCTCGCTCGTCGAGGAGATCCGCCGCGAGCGCGGCCTCACGGTGCTCTTCATCAGCCACGACCTCGCGGTCGTGCGCCGACTCTGCGACGAGACCGTGGTCATGAAGACCGGCGAGATCGTCGAGCGCGGCAGCACGGTCGAGCTGCTCGGCAACCCGCAGCATCCCTACACACGACTGCTCATCGACTCGGTGCCGCGCCCGGAGTGGAACCTCGAGGCGGTTGCCGCAGAGGCGAGCGAGCTCGAGGACCCCGTCGCGCAGAACTGAGCGCGACGCCGTCGGCCCCGAACCATCGAACTGGAGAACCAACCATGAACGTCCTCATCGCGGGCGCCGGCATCGGCGGCCTGACGACGGCGCTCTCGCTGCACGCGGCGGGCATCGACGACGTGACACTGTACGAGTCCGTGCCCGAGATCCGGCCGCTCGGCGTCGGCATCAACCTGCTGCCGCATGCCGTGCGCGAGCTCACCGAGCTCGGGCTCGGCGACGAGCTCGCCGAGCTCGGCGTGGCCACGAGCACCCTCTCGTACTTCAACCGCCACGGTCAGCAGATCTGGTCGGAGCCGCGCGGGCGCGCGGCCGGTTACCACTGGCCGCAGTACTCCGTGCATCGGGGTCGCCTGCAGCTCCTGCTGCGCGACGCCGTGCTCGAGCGTCTCGGCGCCGACGCCATCCGCCTCGGCAGCCCGGTCGGCGACGCCCGCAGCGAGGGTGCGCGCACGAGCGTCGCCATCGTCGGCGGCCCCGATGCCGGCACCCGGATGACGGCCGACGCCGTGATCGCCGCCGACGGCATCCACAGTGCGCTGCGCCGCCAGCAGTACCCCGACGAGGGTGCGCCGGTGTGGAACGGCCTGATCCTCTGGCGCGGCACCGCGCGGGTGCGGCCGTACCTCGACGGGCTCACCATGATCATGGCCGGCGACGCGATGCAGAAGTTCGTCGCCTACCCGCTCTCGGCGGTCGGCGACGACGGGCTGCAGACGGTGAACTTCATCGCCGAGTACCGTTCCGACGACCCCGAGCCGGGTGCGAGCGACTGGAACCGAGGCGCAGACCCGAGCGCGGTGCTCGGCCGCTTCGCCGACTGGGACTTCGGATGGCTCGACGTTCCGGCCGTCATCTCCGCCGCCGACGAGATCCTCGAGTACCCGATGGTGGATCGCGACCCGGTCGAACGCTGGACCTTCGGTTCGCAGACGCTGCTCGGCGACGCCGCGCACGCCATGTACCCGATCGGTTCCAACGGTGCGTCGCAGGCGATCATCGACGCCCGCACCCTCGCCTTCCAGCTCGGCACGGTCGACTCGATCGTCGACGCGCTGGGCGCCTACGAGACCGAGCGTCGTCCGCGCACGACCGCGCTCACGCTCAGCAACCGGTCGATGGGGCCGGAGCAGGTGATGCAGCTCGCCTACGAGCGTGCGCCCGGTGGTTTCGGCGACATCGACCTCGTCGTGCCCTACGCCGAGCGCGCCGAGATCGCGAACCGCTACAAGCAGGCGGCGGGATTCGTACCCGAACTGCTGAACGAGCGGGCGAGCCTCACGGTGCCGACGCCCACCGACGACTGAGCCGTACGGTCGCCCGCAGGCCATTCGACGTCAGATCGGGCCGAGTTCGGGTCCGTGCGTCTCCATGAGGTGGGTGCGCAGGGCCTCGGCGAAGCCCGCCGGGTCGTCGGCGCGCAGCCGCTCGATGAGGGCGCGATGCTCGTCGATGACCTGGTCGGAGCGTTCGAAGAGCGAATCCCGGTGGGCGCTCAGCAGCAGCCGTTGCCGGGCGGTGAGCCGGTCGCCGATCTCGGCAAGGGTGCGATTGCCGCCGGCCTCGACGAACGAGCGGTGGAACGCGATCGTCAGCGTCACGAAGCCGTCGAGGTCGCGGGCCTCGAGGGCGGCGCGCTGTGCGACGAGTTCGGGCTCGAGCCGGTCGGCGAGCGCCTGACGGGCCGCCGTGGTCGCGCGCTGCACGCCGGCCGCCTCGAGGATCAGCCGCGCGTCGGCGAGGTCGGCGATCTCCCCGTCGCTGAGCGAGCGCACGAGTGCGCCGCGCTTCGGGTAGATCGTGATCCAGCCCTCGTCCTGCAGCCGGGTGAGCGCGGCCCGCACGGGGGTGCGGCTCATGCCGAGCTCTGCGGCGAGCTCGTTCTCGCTGAGCATGGTGTCGGGCCGGTGGGTGCCGTCGAGGATCCCGGCGCGGATCGCGGTGCGGGCGCGCTCTGCGGCGCTGTCGACGGTCGGCATCCCACCATCATGGCGCTGCCGCGGCCCCGGTGCATCCGCCGAGCGAGGCGCGCGCGCCGCGGGGGTCACGAGGGTTCGCCTTCGCGGGCGACCCCGGATGCCTCGGCGGAGACGGCGGCCGAGGCATCCGCTCGCCGTGCCGCTCTGCTGCGCCATCGGTGGATGCCCCAGGCGCCGGCCAGCGCGGCGATCGCGATCACGGCGAAGACGAGGTCGGGCACGCCCGCGGTGAGCTCGAGCACCCGGCTCTCGACCGCGAACTGCTGCGAGGCGCCGAGCACGCCGCCGAGCGAGGCGGTGCCCTCCGTGACGATGAGCAGCACGCCGATGCCGATGCCGAGGAGGCCGCCGACGATCTGCGTCCACGTGTTGGTCCATCGCCCGATGCGCACGGTGCGCGGGCGCAGCAGGCCGCGCAGCCGCGGCGATCGCGACCACGCGACGGCGAGCACGAAGAGGGGCACGGTCATGCCGAGCGCGAACACCGCGAGCACGACGCCGCCGTACAGCGGCTGCCCGCCGAGCGCGGCGAGCGCCAGCACCGATCCGAGCAGCGGGCCCGCGCACACCCCGGCGAGTCCGTAGACGGTGCCGAGCAGGTAGACGGATGCCACGCCGGTGCCCTCTGCGGCCCCGCCGCGGGTGAAGGCCGGCAGCGGGATGCCGATGAGTTGCACCGCGCCGAGCACGATGATCACGATCGCGGCGACCGTCACGAGGGTCGTGCGGTTCGTGCTGACGAACGCACCGACCGTGCCGGCGAGCACGCCGATCGGCACGAGGGTCGTGATGAGGCCGAGGTAGAACACCCCGGTGCGCGCGATCAGCCGGGTCGGGCTCGTGAACGCGTAGGCGAAGAACGCCGGCAGCAGCATCACCGAGCAGGGGCTCAGCAGGGTGAGGACGCCCCCGACGAGGGCGCCCGCGAGCCCGAGGTCGATCACTCGCCGGCCGCGGCCAGCTGCTCGTCGAGGAGGGCGCGGAAGTTCTCGATCGGCTGCGCACCGGCGATCGCCTGGTCGCCGGCGACGAAGAACGGCACGCTCGTGACGCCGAGCTTCTGGGCCTCGGCGGTGCTCGCGAGCACCGCGTCGCGGAGGTCGGCGCGGTCGAGGTCCTGTTCGAACTTCGCGAGGTCGGGCACCCCGGCCTCGGTCGCGAAGCCGATGAGCTTCTCGCGCGGCATGTCGGGGTGGCCCTTCTCGGGGGCGGCGGCGAAGACGGCCTCGAGGTACTCGGGGAACCTGCCCTGCTCGCCCGCGGCACGGGCCGCGACGGCGGCGTCGATCGACTCCTCGCCGAAGAACGCGACATCGCGGAACTCGTAGCGCACGAGGCCCTGCTCGACGTACTCGTCGAAGATGACCGGCAGCGTCTCGTTGGTCACGACGGCGCAGTAGGGGCAGCGGAAGTCGGCCCACTCGACGAGCACCACGGGGGCGTCGACGTCGCCGATCGCGAGCGGGTCGTCGGGGTCGCGGGTGGCGATCTCCGAGCCGGAGCCGTCGCCCGTGGCATCCGCCGACGGAGTCTGCGGCGCCCCGGCCGCGGGAGCCTGACCGGCGCTCGGCACCGACAGCGCGATCACGACGACGAGCAGGAACGCGGCGACCGCGCCGAGCACGACGTTCAGGATGCGGGCGAAGCGGAGCTTGCGCGCGAGCGGGTGGACGGGCTTCGGAGCAGGAGCGTTCGTGGACATCGCGGCCTAGGATACATGTTGAATCCTAGAGAACGATCCGATCACCAGTCGTGCATCGAGCCGTCGAGCAGTCGGTTGACCGGCAGGTACGCCGCCTCGTACGGATGTGCCGCAGCGACGACGTCGTCGTAGTCCACACCGAGCCCCGGGCTCGTGCCCGGCACGAGCATCCCGTCGCTGAAGCGGATCTCGCTGCGGAACACCTCGCCGGTGGCCGCGCTGTGCCGCATGTACTCCTGGATGCCGAAGTTCGGGATCGCGACGCCGAGGTGGATCGCGGCCGCGAGTCCGACGGGCGAGACATCCGTCGGACCGTGCACGCCCGACTTGATCTGGTAGACCGACGCGTAGTCGAGGATGCGGCGCAGGCCCGTGATGCCGCCCGCGTGCGTGATGGGGGAGCGCACGTAGTCGATGAGCTGCTCCTCGAAGAGCTCGCGGTAGTCCCAGATCGTGTTGAACACCTCGCCGATCGCCAGCGGCGTGGTGGTGTGCTCCCGCACCCGGCGCAGCACCGACTGATTCTCGGCGGGCGTCACGTCTTCGAGCCAGAAGAGGTCGTACGGTTCGAGCGACTTGCCGAGCTTGGCGGCCTGGATGGGAGTGAGTCGATGATGCGCGTCGTGCAGGAGCGGCAGCTCAGGGCCGAACTCGTTGCGCACCGCCTCGAACACCCCGGGAATGTGGCGCAGGTACGCCCGGGTGTCCCACGCCTCCTCGGCCGGGAGCGGTCCGCGCTTGGCGGGTTCGTAGTCGTAGCGGATGCCGCCGTCTCGGCCCGGCCCGCCCGGTGCCGCACCGCCCGCGACGCCGTAGACCGCGCCGAGGCCCGGCACCCCGGTCTGGATCCGGATGGCCCGATAGCCCTGCTCGAGGTGCTCGGTGATCGAGTCGAAGAGCTGGGGGAGCCCGGCGCCGCTCGCGTGCCCGTAGACGAGGCATCCCTCGCGGCTCCGGCCGCCCAGCAGCTGGTAGAGCGGGAGGCCGGCCGCCTTGGCCTTGAGGTCCCAGAGGGCGGTGTCCACGGCGGCGATCGCCGTCATCGTGACCGGTCCGCGGCGCCAGTACGCGCCGCGGTACAGGTACTGCCAGGTGTCCTCGATCGCGTGGGCGTCGCGACCGATCAGGAGCGGAACGAGGTGCTCCGACAGGTAGGCGGCGACCGCGAGCTCACGGCCGTTCAGCGTGGCATCGCCGAGCCCGGTCGTGCCGTCCTCGACGGTGATGCGCAGGGTGACGAAGTTGCGGCCTGGGCTCGAGACGAGCACCTCGGCGCCGGTGATCTTCATGATGCTGGAGTCCTTTCGTGGTCCGGGCCGTCGGCCGGTGCATGGGTGCTGGATGTCTCGAACGCGGCGGCGTCCGCGATGGCGCGGTCTGCGGCGGGGAGCGCTCGCCCCTCGGCGTGCTCGGCCTCGAGCACCGGCAGGATCCGGAGTCGGATCTTCAGCGGGGCATCCTGCTGGATCTGCCGGAGCCGGTGCTCGATGCGCCCGTTCGCGAACCGCGACCGGAGCCGGGCGAGGTATCGGTCGGGCTCGAGGTCGGCGGGCAGGTGGCGCACGGCCGCGGCCCAGAACGCCTCGACGTCGTCGGCGACCACCGGATCGGCCATGGCGGCCGCGACCGTCTCGTGCCCCCGGCTCAGCCCGCGTGCGGCGAGCATGGTGTGCGCGCCGTTCAGGAGCCACAGCTTGCGCGTCGTGTACGGGCCGACGTCGTCGGTGAACGTCGCCCCCGCCGATTCCCAATTCGGCCGGCCCGCCGGGAAGCGCCCGGCGAGCACCCAGTCGGCGAACGGCTCGGCGACGACCGGGGCATGGTCGTCCGCCCCGGTGAGGCGACCGGCCGCCTCGAGGTCGTGCGCCGTCGTGCGGGGGGTGATGCGGTCGACGGAGGTCGAGACGAACGACACGTCCTGCTCCAGTGCGGCCCGGAAGGCGGGGTCGACGCGGTCGGCGATGCCGCGGAGCAGTCTCGCGACGAGCGCACCGTTGTCGGGCAGGTTGTCGCAGGGCACGACGGTGATCGGGCCGGCGCCGACGGCATGTCGGTGCCGCAGCCCGTCGTACAGGCGCCCCAGGGGGGTCACCGGGTCGCGGCCGGCGGTCAGCCGGGCGACGTCGTCGGCGTGGAACGCCTCGGGCGTCGGGGCGTCGGGGCCGACGCCGTAGCCGCGCTCGGTCACGGTGAGTGTGACGATCGCGACGGATGGATCCGCGAGGAGCTCGCGGAACCGAGGCAGGTCCGCGCCGTCGTGCGCCTCGACGAGGTTCGGCAGCACGGTGGCCCGATCGCCGTCCGGCCCGCGCTCCACGAGGGTGAAGAGACCGCCCTGCTCGGCGAGCGGTCGCGCCGCGTCAGGGCTGCGCACGGTGAAGGCCGCGATGCCCCACTCGGCGGCGTCGGACGCGTTCGCCGTGAACCACACCTGGTGGGAACGGTGGAAGGCGCCGAGCCCGAGGTGGACGATCCGGACAGGGGGAACGACTGCACCGGGTGCGCGGCCGAGACGGGGAAGGGCGCTCACAGCTTGAACACCCGCCGCGGGGCCTCGTCGGTGAGGGTTCGGATGGCGCGGCGCGCCGCAGGCAGGGACATCCGCTCTTCGGCGACGAGGTCCGCCAGGAAGCCCGCATCGATTCGGCGGGCGACGTCGTGGCGCGCGGGGATCGAGCAGAGGGCGCGGGTGTCGTCGACGAACCCGGCCGTGCGCGAGAACCCGGCGGTCTCGACCGTCGCACGACGGAAGCGCAGCATCGCGTCGGGAGCGTCGAGGAACCACCACGGGGATCCGAGGTACACGCTCGGGTAGAACCCGGCCAGGGGCGCGAGTTCCCGCGAATAGGTCGTCTCGTCGATCGTGTAGAGCACGAGGTGGAAGCCGTCGGCCGTGCCGAAGTCCTCGAGGAGGGGCTGCAACTCGCGGGTGAAGCCGAGGGCGAACGGGATGTCGTGACCGGTGTCAGGGCCGAACGCGCGCCGTGTGGCCGGATGGTGATCGCGGTGCACGCCCGGGTGGATGGTCATGACGAGGCCGTCTTCGACGCTCATCCGGGCCGATTCGTAGAGCATGTGGGCCTCGAAGGCCGCTCGGTCGGACTCGACGGCGTCGGCGCGGCGGACCCGGTCGAAGAGCCGTGCCGCCTCGTCGGTGTCGAGCCGCAGCGTCTGCGCCGTCCGCACGCCGTGGTCGGCCGACAACGCGCCGTGGCGGATGAAGCGAGCGCGCTGGGTGCGGAGCGCCTCGAGGTACCCGGCATGGTCGGCGCCGGTGCCGGATGCCGCGGTCAGGCGATCGACACGGTCGGTGAAGCCGGGGGCCGCCGAGGTGTAGGCGTCGGGCCGGAACGTCGGCACGACCCGCGTCGGCACATCTGCCCGCTCGGCGAGCGCCGCATGGGCGGCGAGGTCGTCGAGCGGGTCGTCGGTGGTCGCGAGCAGCTCGATGCCGAAGCCGCGCAACAGGGCGCGCGGGCGGAACGCCGGCTCGGCGAGTCGACTGGAGAGCCGGGCGTACAGCGCGTCGGCATTCGCGGCCGACGGCTCGACCGTGACGTCGAAGAGCGTCGCGAGCTCGTGGCGCAGCCACAGGCCGCTCGCCGTGCCGTCGAAGATCGGCCACCGCTCGCAGAACCGGCGCCACACCGAACGGGGATCGGCCGGGGAGTCGCCCCGCCCGAGCTCGCCGTAGGGCACGCCATCGGCATGCAGCAGGCGGGTGACGTAGTGGTCGGGGGTGACGAGGAGCGTCGCGGGATCGCCGAAGGCGAGATCGGCCTCGACGAGTTCGGCCGGCACATGGCCGTGCGGGGAGAGGATCGGCAGTGCTTCGGCCTCGTGGAGGAGTTCGCGCGCGATGCCGCGCGTGCGCGGGTCGGCGGGCAGCACTCGCTCGGGGGAGTGCTCGAGCTGCGCGTCGGCAGTGGCGTGCGTCACGGTGTTCCTCTCGGTTCCAGCCGACGGTAGGCGGTCGTCGACGCGGACGACAAACGGTTGCCAAAAATTGCCAGAAGGTCGTCTAGGCTCGCCGGGACGCGTCGGCGATCGCGCCGTCGAACGACTCAGGAGGCCCGCATGGTGAACCGCAGGACCGTGACGATCCGCGACGTCGCCGAGCGCGCCGGCGTGGCCACGTCGACCGTCTCGAGGGCGCTGAGTCGACCCGGGCGGGTGAGCGAGTCCACTCGCGAGCTCGTCGAGCGAGTCGCCGCGGAGCTCGACTACCGCCCCAGCGTGCACGCCAGTGCGCTCGGATCACGGCGCACCGGTGCCATCGCGCTCGTCGTCGCCGACATCGCGAACGGGTACTACGTCGACGTCATCCGCGGCACCCAGCTCGAGCTCGGTGCAGCCGGATACCGCCTGTTCCTCGTCGACACGGAGGAGTCCGCCGATGCCGAGCGTGCCGCGATCGCCGCCCTGCGGGGCGCCACCGACGGCATCGTCATCGCGGCGTCCCGCCTGCGCGACGCCGAGCTGCGCAGCACCGCGGCCCTGCACCCGCTCGTCACGATCAACCGGAGCGCCGAGGGGGTCGCGACCGTCGTCGTCGACACGGCGGCGGCGGCGGTCCGCGCCCTCGAGCATGTCGCGTCGCTCGGGCACCGCCGCGTGGCATTCGTCGGCGGACCTGCGGAATCGTGGTCGGGTGCCCGACGGCGGCACACGACCCTGGAGGCGGGTCGTCGGCTCGGGGTCGACATCGTCGACGTCGGGCACTTCACGCCCACCCGGGCGTCGGGGGTCGCCGCGGCCGACGCCGTGCTGCTGACCGGAGCCACAGCGTGCCTCGCGTACAACGACGCCATCGCCATCGGCATGCTCGGCAGGCTGCACGAGCGCGGGGTCGCGGTACCCGGCGATCTCTCGGTCGTCGGGTGCGACGATGTGTTCGGGGCTGACTTCTGCAGCCCGCCGCTCACCACGATCCGAGTGCCGGGGGAGCGAGCCGGGCGAGCGGCGGCAGCGACCATGCTCGCGCAACTCCGTGATCCCGATGCGGAGGCCGGGGCTCCCCGCGTGCTGAGCGCCGAGTTGGTCGTGCGGCGGTCGACCGGCTCGGTGGCCGAAGCGGCTCGAACGGCCTGAAGCGAACCGGCCGGCCGAGGCAGGTTGCAAACGATTATCGATTATCGTACGATCGTGCAGCCCGCTTCGGGTCACCGGCTCTTGGAGGTTCAATGAAGATCACACGCCGTTCCATCGCGCTCACCGCGGGCTTCGCGGCCGCATCGCTCGTGCTCGCCGGCTGCTCCGCCGGCGGAACCGGCGACAGCGGCCCCGTCGAGGTCCGCATGCTCGTCAACATCACGCCGAACCTGACCGAGGACTGGTGGAACGAGCTGGTCGCGCCGTTCGAGGAGGCCAACCCCGACATCGATGTGAAGATCCAGGCGCCGGTCGCCGAGGGCGTGAAGGCGACGCTGCCGCAGTTGCTCGCCTCGGGCGACGTGCCCGACATCGTCGAGACGCTCTCGCCCACCCCGGAACTCGCTCCCGAGCTCGTCGACCTCTCGGCCTACGACTGGGCCACGGAGGGCCCGCTCGCCGAGCAGTACTCGATCGACGGCAAGGTGCTGATGGCCGGCGTCGGAATCCAGCTGCAGGGGGTCTACTTCTACAACAAGCAGGCGTTCGCCGATGCGGGCATCGAAGCGCCGCCGGCGACGACCGAGGAGTTCGACGCAGCGCTCGAGAAGCTCAAGGCGGCCGGTTGGACGCCGATCCAGACGAGCGGCGAGTGGGCGACCCAGGTGGCGTTCCAGTACGCAGGCGCCCCGACCGTGCTCTCCGAGAACCCGGACTGGTTCGCGGAGATGAGCTCGGGCGACCTCACGTTCGGCGAATCGTACGGTGACACGGTCGATCGCTACGCGGGCTGGGTCGCCGACGGGTACATCCCCGCCGACTCGGTCGGCCTGAAGTACGCCGACGGCGAGCAGCAGTTCCTCGCCGGCAAGTCGGCCATCTACCCGATGGGCAGCTGGTTCGCCGCAGCGGCGGCGAACGCCACCGACGCACCGGAGATCGGCGTGTTCCCGGCGCCGGCCGATGAAGGGGTCGCCCCCGCACAGGCCGCGAACGTCGCGAACCCGTACGTCATCATGAAGGCGTCGAAGCAGCAGGACGCCGCCGCGAAGGTCGTCGAGTTCCTGGTCACCGATCAGGACGCCGTCACCGCCCAGCTCGAAGCCGACGGAAACTTCCGCCCGGGCTACGAGTACGAGATGAGCGACCTCGCCACGGAGATGCAGGCGATCGTCGCCGACACCGAGGTCGACGCGTTCACGCCGCTCGGCGACGGCTACGGCGACCGCACCGTGCCCGCCGGCTACCAGGTGGAGCTCAACACCCAGGTGCAGGGGCTGCTGACCGGTACGACGCCCGACGCCGTCGTGAAGGCGATGGACGACTGGTTCACCGCCAACCGCTGATCCGGAGCCGTCGCCGACGGCTCGAGCAGCGTCGTCGTCCGGGACGCGGACCATCGCGTCCCGGACGGCTTCCATACACCCGCACCCGAACGAAGGGTCGAAGATGACCGACACCTCACGCGCGCTGATCACCTGGAAGCGGCGACTTCCCGGTCTCCTGATGACCGGACCCGCCGTCCTCGTGTTCGTCGCGATGTTCGTCGTCCCGATGATCCTCGCGTTCGTCCTGAGCCTGACCGACTGGAACGGGTACGGCCTCGACTTCGGCTTCGTCGGGTTCGAGAACTACTTCGACGCGTTCTCGAGCCCGCGCGCGCTCGACGCGGCGATCTTCACCGCGGTGCTCGCCGTCGTGGGCACCGTGCTCTGCAACGCACTCGGCCTCGGCCTCGCCGCGCTCATCAGCGGCTCTGGTGCCATCAACTCCGTCGCGCGGACGGTCTTCTTCTACCCGTACATCATCAGCGCGCTCGTGATCGGCTTCCTCTGGTCTGCGCTCCTTGCACCCCAGGGCGTGGTCAACAACCTCGTCGCGCAGGTCGGCATGGACCCGATCCCGTTCCTCACCGATCCGACGTTCGCCAAGTGCGCCGTGATCTTCACGGTCGTCTGGTCGCACTTCGGGTTCAACATGATCCTCTACATCGCCGGCCTGAAGTCGGTGCCGGCCGAGTACTACGAGGCCGCGACCGTCGACGGCGCCGGCCGTGCCGCGCAGTTCCGCAACATCACGTTCCCGATGCTCGCACCTGTCGTCACCGTCAATCTCGTGCTCTCGCTCGTCGGATTCCTGAAGGTCTACGACGTGGTGCTCTCGCTCACTGCGGGCGGTCCGGCCGCCTCGACGCAGACGATCGTGTTCCAGATCCTCAGCGAGTCGTTCATCAACGGCAAGCTCGGGTTCGGCGCGGCGCAGTCCGTGATCCTCCTGGTGGTCACCGCGGTGCTCGGACTCGCGGTCACCCTGTCGCGCCGCGGCGCAGAGAAGAAGGTGGCCGAATGACCACGACGGAGTCCATCACCACGACGCTCGAAGAGGGTCCCGACGAGGTCACGCTGAACACCGCGGCGATTCGGGCGAGGCCGCTCCGCAAGCGCCGGCGCTCGAAGATCAGAACGCCGCTCGCCGGCCGCATCGCCAAGTGGCTCGTGCTCGCGGTCGTCGCCGTGGTCATGCTCGTGCCCCTGTACGTGATGATCATCAGCGCGTTCAAGCCGCAGGCCGACATCCTGCAGAACCCGCTCGGCTTCTCACCCGACTCGTTCACCCTCGAGTACCTGATGAACGCGGTGACGAGCGAGAAGTTCAACGTCATCGGCGCCTACGGCATCACGCTGCTGTTCGTGCTGCTCGTCAACGTCTTCTGCATCCTGCTCTCGGCGCCGGCTGCCTACGTCATCGCGCGCGGCCGCCGCAAGTGGCACATGGCGTTGCTCCTCGTCTTCGTCTCGGGCCTCTTCATCCCCGGCCAGGTCACCCTGATCCCCGTCGTGTTCGTGCTCCGCATGCTCGGCCTGATCGGCACCATCCCGGGCTTCGTGCTCTTCGAGACCGCCCTCACGCTGCCGATCACGATCTTCCTGTTCACCGCGTACCTCCGCAGCGTCCCGCGCGACATCGACGAGGCGGCGGCCCTCGACGGCGCCGGCAAGATCCGCGCGTTCTGGTCGTGCATCTTCCCGATCATGAAGCCGGTCGTGGCGACGATCGTGGTGCTGAACTCCATCAGCGTGTGGAACGACTTCGTGAACCCGCAGGTCATCCTCGGGCCGAGCTCCGGCATCTACACGGTGACCACCGGCGTCTACGCGGCGGTCGGGCAGTACGCCACCGACTACACGACGGTGTTCCCGACACTGCTGCTGGCGGTCACGCCCGCGATCATCTTCTTCATCGTGATGCAGCGCTACATCATCGGCGGCCTCGTCGCCGGCGCGACGAAGGGCTGAGCCATGGCAGAACCGCGCATCCCGGTCTCGCCCATGCGGGAGATCCCCGCCTGGGCGGTGCTCGAACGTCGCCTGTTCGACGAGATCGACGTGGCGTGGCCGCGATTCGTCGAGCGGTACTGCGAGCCCGACGGGCGGCTGCGCTTCTCGCGCGCGTTCGAGAGCCGAGACGGCGTCGACGACTTCTACGAGCCGTTCTTCAACTGGCCGGCGTTCTACTCGCTCGGCGGCAGTGACGCCGTGCTCGAGGCGGCCAAGCACCACTGGCGCGGGGTGACCGCGCAGCTCGCCGAGGCCGGCATGCTGACGGAGGAGTTCGAGAACGGGTACGACTGGTTCCACCAGGGCGAGTCGCTCATCTTCTTCTACGCGCTCTGCGCCGCCGACCCCGACGACGCGGAGTTCCGCGAGCGGGCGGAGCGTTTCGCCGCGCTCTACCTCGATCCGGCCCGCGGCAACTACGACGCGGAGCGCAACATCATCCTGGCGCCGCACACCGGCGCGCTCGGCGCGCTCGAGGGGCTCGGGCCCGAGTGGGTGTCGTACCCCGCGAGCCAGCGCAACATGCAGCCATACGGCCTGCCGATCGAGGGGCTGCCCGGCATCGCAGAGTGGGAGGACCTCGGCGACCCGGCCAATGCCGATCTCATGGGTGACGAGATGCGGCGGCGCGCTCGAGGCGATGTGGCCGTGAACCTCGCAGCGACGAGCCTCGTCGCCAATCGATGGCTCTACGACGGAGACCGGCAGGCAGGGGAGTGGGTCGCCCGCTACGTCGACGGCTGGCTCGGCCGGGCTCGCGCGAACGGCGGGCTGGTTCCCGACAACGTGGGGCCCGACGGCGAGGTCGGCTCGCTCCAGGACGGTCGCTGGTGGGGCGGCCACTACGGGTGGAACTGGCCGCACGGCCTGCCCTCCGTCGGCATGGCGGCGCTCATCGGGGCGATCAACGCCGCATTCGTCACCGGCGACGCCGGCTACCTCGAGCTGGCACGGGTGCCGCTCGACACCGTGATCCGCAACGCGACGACCGCGACGGTCGCCGAGACGCCGATGAGCCTGCACGGCAATTGGCTGAGCCGACTCGGACCGGATGCCGCGGTGCCTGCGATGCTCGTTCCGCACCGGCACGGCCTCGACGGCTGGTTCGACTTCGGCCCGATCCCGCTCGAGCTGCCGACGTGGCTCTGGTGGTTCTCCCGCGACGCCGGCGACCTGGAGCGGCTCCGCTCGCTCATGGCCGTGCAGCCCGAATCGCCGCACGAGGTGAAGCCGTTCCGCGACAAGGCGGAGGGCGGGCACGACCTGCCGTGGCTGAGCTTCCTCGCGGGTGAGGATCCCGGGTATCCCGAGCGTGCGCTGTCGATGGCGCTCGGCCAGGTCGCGCGTCGCGCTGCCCTCGTCGAGGCCGAGCACCCCGACCCGGCAACCGTGCACATCCACTTCTGGCAGCGGGTCCAGCCGGTCGTGACCGAAGTCCTCGGCCAGTTGATCGGCGGCGTGCCCCAGGTGCTCTACAACGGCGGCCTTCCGTTCGCCGCGGTGAGCTACGTCGATGTCGATCGAGCGCGACCCGGCCTGCCGCCGGATGTCGCGGCCCTCGTCACCGCGCTCGATGGCGACGAGATCTCGCTCGAGCTCGTCAACACCTCGCTGCGCCACGTGCGCCGAGTGCAGATCCGACCGGGGCGCTTCGGCGAGCGGGACATCCGCTCGGTGCGTTCGACCAGTGAGGGAGCCACCGCGTTCCCCGGCGACCCGGTGGCGTACACCTCGGTGCCCGGCGAGGCCGTCGAGGCCGTCACCGCGATCGACGCGCCGTGGATCACCGTCGAGCTGCCGCCCGCCCATCGCGCCGATCTCGTGCTCGAACTCACCGATCCGATCCGACCGCCGCGCCACCAGCGCGCACAGACCGCACACTGACCGAACGAAGGAAACCGAAGATGACCGACCGACTGAACGCCCCGACCTCGCCGATCGAGCTCCCGATCCGAGGCGGATCCTGGCAGCGCCCGGATGCCGCCGAGATGGAGGCGATGCAGGAGATCGGCTCGGCGACGGCCTGCTCGAAGCTGCACCAGCTCGGCATCCGCCGCTCCTTCGTCGACGGCCCGCGCCCGCTGACGCCGGGCCAGAAGGTCGTCGGGTCGGCGCTGACGCTGCAGTTCATGCCGCAGCGCGAGGACCTGGCGTCGGGCCTGGCGCAGGAGTACGTCGAACGGCACACCGCGCTCTGGGCCGTCATGGAGACCGTGCAGCCGGGCGACGTGCTCGTCATCCAGGCGTACGGCAGTGCGTTCTCCGGATGCATCGGCGACATCCTCGCCCGGTACTTCCAGCGCAAGGGGGGCGCCGGCATCGTCGTCGACGGACGCATCCGCGACGCCGGCCGCATCCGCGCGCTCGGGATCCCCGTGTGGAGCACCGGTGCGACACCGCACTACGCCTCGCAGTCCGAGCTCTTCCCGTGGGCGTACGACGTGCCGGTCGCCGTCGGCGGCGCACTCTGCCTTCCCGGCGACTTCGTCGTCGCCGACGACGACGGACCCGTGATCGTGCCGCAGGCGCTGTCGCCGCAGGTGCGTTCGGCGGCGAAGGACCACCAGGACTGGGAGGTGTTCAGCCGCGAGCGACTGGACACCGGCGCCCGCTTGAGCGACTACTACCCGCTCACCCCCGACACCCGTGCGGAGTACGAGGCATGGCGCTCGGCCGCGGCATCGCAGCGCTGAGCGCACTGCACGCGTCGGGCGGGTCGTTCGACGGGGTCGGCCTCGGCTGCGCGCCGATCGGCGACCTGTTCTCGAGCGTGACCGAGGCCGACGCGGAGGCGACCGTCGGCACGGCGCTCGAGGCGGGCATCCGCTTCTTCGACACGGCGCCGCACTACGGCGCGGGCCTGAGCGAGCAGCGACTGGGCCGAGCTCTTCGGGGTGTTCCCCGCGATGGGTTCTCAGTGGCCACGAAGGTCGGCCGGCGCCTCGTCGAAGCCGACGGGCGCGAGGTCGCACCGGGCGCACTGGGTGTTCGCACCGTGCCCGACCTGAGTGCCGACGGTGTGCTGCGAAGCCTCGAATCGAGCTTCGCGCGCACCGGACTCGACCGGGTCGACGTGCTGTACCTGCACGACCCCGACGATGTCGACGCCGCACTCGCCGGAGCGCTGCCGGCCATGGCGGCGCTCCGGGACGAGGGCGTCGTGCGCGCGATCGGGGTCGGCATGAACGTGTCGGCCCCGCTCGCCCGGTTCGCCGCAGAGGCCGACATCGATGTCGTGATGGAGGCCGGGCGCTACACGCTCCTCGATCGCTCGGCCGCCGACGAGTTGTTCCCGACCGCCCTGGACCGCGACGTCACGGTGGTCGCCGCGGGCGTGTTCAACACCGGGGTGCTCGCGGATCCGGTCGACGGCGCGCCCTACGACTATCGGCCGGCCGCGCCCGAGGTGCTGCACCGGGCGCGTGAGCTGCAGTCGCGATGCCTCGCGCGCGGCCTGTCGCTGTCCGCCGCGGCCGTGCAGTTCCCGTTGCGGCATCCGGCGGTCGGCGCGGTCGTCGTCGGAGCTCGCACCCCCGCCGAGGTGCGATCGTTCGTCGCCGATGCGCAGGCGTCGGTGCCCGACGGGCTCTGGTCGGAGCTGGAGCGGCCGTGACCGGCGCGGCGGACACCCCCGCGTCCATCGTCGATGCGCACATCCACCTCTGGGATGCTGCGGCGTTCGAGCTCCCGTGGCTCGTGAACGTTCCCGCGCTGCGGGGGCGGTACTCCGCCGGCGACTACCTCGCCGCGGTGGGCGACGTGCCCGTGCGCGCCGCGGTCGTGGTGCAGGCGGCGGAGTCGGCCGCCGAGGCGGCCTGGCTCGCCGACGCGCTCGACGACGCGCGCGGGGACTCGTTCGAGGCGGCCATGGTGGTGCAGTTCTCCCCGGCGCACGGCGACTGGCTCGGCCGTGTGCAGCCGGCCGTCGATGCGCGTGGCGAGCTGCCGCAGGGCGTGCGCCTTCCGGTGCACCGGCGGGATCCCGACTGGACCGACCTCGACGGGCTGCCGGGGCTGCTGCGCGGTGCCGAGGAGCGGGGGCTGGTGGTCGAGGTGCTGTGTCGCCCCGATCAGGTGGCGGCGCTCGACGGCCTCGCAGCGCGTCATCCACGCCTCGTGTTCGTGCTCGACCACCTCGGGTTGGGCGCATCTGAACCCGATGCCGTGTGGCACTCGGCCGTGCACGGACTCCGCTCGCGGCCGAACGTCCTGGCGAAGGTGTCGGGCCTGTTCGCGCCGGGGGAGGCGGTCGCCGAGGGCGATGCTCGCGCCGCTCGTGCCGTCGGGATCGCACTCGAGGCGTTCGGGCCCGAGCGGCTCATGTTCGGCAGCGACTGGCCGATGTCGTCGAGGGCGGGCGGCTATGCGGAGGTCGTCGAGCGCACGGCGGTGGCGCTCGGCCCGTTGACCGGCTTCGAGCGCGAGGCGCTCTGGTCGGGCACCGTCCGGACGACGTACTCAGCCTTGCGCGATAATCGATAACCGCTAATCTATTCTCGATCAGTACCTCTGGTCAGCACTGCTTCGCCGAAGACGTCGAAAGGATCGCGATGATCCCTGCATCTCCCGCACTCCGAAGAACAGCTCCACTCGCCATCGCCGCCGCGCTGGTCGCGTCGGTGATCTCACCGATCTCCGCACCACCGGCGGCCTACGCCGCCGCCGACTCCGCGCTCGAGATCTTCGTCTCGCCCGAAGGTTCGAACGGGGGAGCGGGCTCCGAGGCTTCGCCCTATCGCACGCTCGAGAAGGCCAGGGCGGTGATCCGCTCGATGAAGGCCAGCCAGGGCCTGCCCGACGGCGGCGTCACCGTCACGCTCCGCGAAGGCGACTACGAGCGCGACACCTCGTTCGAACTCGCGAAGCAGGACTCCGGCGAGGAGGGCGCGCCGATCGTCTACCGCGCCTACCCCGGCGAAGACGTGCGCCTGCACGGCGGCCGGGTGCTCGACGGCGACGACTTCACTCCGGCGGGCACCGACGGCGTCGGTGCGCGTCTCAGTGACAGCGTGCGCTCATCGGTGATGCAGATCGATCTCGGCGCCGCGGGCGTCGGCGACCTCGGCGGCATCCTGCAGACCGGGTACGGCCTTCCGCCCGGCGACGAACCCGCGGAGATCTTCTTCGACGGTGCGCCGATGACCGTCGCCCGCTTCCCGAACGCGGGCTCGTTCGTCAAGACCGGCACGGTGAGCGACCCCGGCGGCAACCCGCGGCAGGTGCTCGGCGGCAACGCCACGAGCCGACCGCTCGACCCCGTCTACGACGACGGCGCCACCTTCCGCTACGCCGACGAGCGCCCGGAGACCTGGGCGAGCACCGAGGGCGCGTGGATGTACGGGTACTGGTACTGGGACTGGGCCGACGGCAACCTCCCGATCGACTCGATCGACGCGGCCACCAACCAGGTGAGCACGAAGAACGCCTCGCACTACACGGTGCGGTCGAACCAGCGGTACTACTACTACAACGTGCCCGAAGAGCTCGACGCGCCCGGGGAGTACTACCTCGACCGTGGGGCGAACGTGCTCTACTTCCTGCCGCCCGCTCCGCTCGCCGGCACGACGGTCGACCTCTCACTGCTCACCGAACCGATCGTGCAGATCGACGGGGCCTCGCACGTCACGTTCAGCGGAATCGGCTTCGAGAACAGCAGGGGCGACGGCATCCGCATCGCGTCGGGCGACCACAACCGGGTCGTCGACTCGACCCTCGCGAACCTCGGCGGGTGGGGCGCGCGCATCGAGGGCGGTGTCGACAACATCGTGCACCGCAGCGAGATCACGCGCACCGGCCATGGCGGCGTCTTCGTCGGCGGCGGTGACCGCCCCACGCTCACGAGGGCCGACAACGCGGCCACCGAGAACACCATCCACGACTTCAGCCGCCTGGCGCTCACGTACAACCCCGGCGTCATGTTGAGCGGTGTGGGCAACACGGCGGCCGACAACCACATCTTCGACGCCCCGCACCAGGCGATCGCGTTCGAGGGCAACGACCACATGATCGAGTACAACGACGTCCACGACGTCGTGCAGGACACGGCGGACTCCGGTGCGATCTACACCGTGCGCGACTGGAGCTGGACCGGCACCGTGATCAGGTACAACTACATCCACGACGTCGGCGGTGCGACTGCGCCCGGCCACGACCAGGAGGGCATCTACCTCGACGACCTCACCTCGGGCATCACGGTCGTCGGCAACGTGCTCGAGAACGTGCCGCTCGCGTTCCTCATCGGCGGCGGCCGCTCCAACACCATCGAGAACAACCTCGTGATCAACAGCTCGCGCGGTCTCTCCCTCGACGACCGCGGCACCAACTGGGCCGCCGGTCACTGCGCGCCGAACGGCGGCATGCAGAAGTCGCTCGAGAAGATGCCCTACCAGCAGGAGCTGTGGGCCGGTCGCTACCCGTGGCTCGTCGGCCTCCTCACCGACCAGCCCTGCATCCCGAAGTACAACTCGGTGCAGCGCAACGTCTTCAAGGACAGCGCGGCGCCGAGCATCGCCGGATCGGCGGCGGCGAACGGCACGATCGCCGACAACTGGGTCACGACCGACGACCTCCGCTTCGTCGACGAGACCGGCGGCGACCTCACGCTCTCACCCGACTCGCCGGTCTTCGCGAAGGTGCCGGGGTTCGAGCCGTTGCCGTTCGAGCGGATGCGCAAGTCCACGCGAGAGCCGCTCGAGCCGCTCGACCTCGGGCTGACCGGTTGGTCCGGTGCCGGGCACCCGAGCACCGAGCAGGTGCACGGCGGAACGAGCAGCCACGCCGTCGTCGCCGATCGCGAGATCCTGACGCACACCGGCGAGCTGCGCCAGGAGGGCACGGTCACCGTGTGGTTCTGGGATGACGCGTCCGACACCTCGATGCAGGTCGCGGCCAACGCCTCGACCGGCGACACGGGGTCGCTCTTCCGGGCGCTCGGCGTCGCGACGACCACGTCGACCTCGCACTACGTCTCGCGCATCGGCACCAGCTTCGTCGCGACCTCGGTGCCCCGCTCGACGGGCTGGCACCGGTTCGAGTGGGTCTACGGCGACGGCGACGCCCTCGAGCTGCGGATCGACGGCACGAGCGTGGCGACGGATGCCTCGAGTCCCGCGTTCGACCGCATCCAGCTGGGCGACTGGTGGGCCGACGGCCGCAGCGGGTCGGTCTACTTCGACGACGTGAGCATCGACTGATCCGGCCGTCGCCGCCCGTGCCTCACTCGGCGCGGGCGGCGACGATCGCCCGGTTCATCGCCGGCCCGATCGGGTGCTCGGGCTTCGTCGCGAGACCCATCGCGTGGGCCACGAACAGGTCGGATGCCGCGTCGGGATCGCCGCTCGCGAGGGCGTCGACGAGACCGCGGTGGGTCTCGGCCACGACGTGCCAGTCGCCGTCGTAGCCGGGATCGGAGAGCACGTGCATGGAGCGCAGGCTCGGTTCCACGATGTCCCACATGCGCGGCAGGTAGACGTTGCCGCTGGCCTCGATGATGGCCCGGTGGAACTCGAAGTCCGTCTCGCGGAAGGCGGCGATGTCGTTGCGGTCGGCGGACTCGTGCATCGAATCGACGAGCGCCATGAGACGGGCGCGGGTGTCGGCGTCGATGCGGCCGTGGTTGAGCCGGGCGGCCATGCCCTCGAGTGCCATGCGGGCGATGCGGGCGTCGTCGGCCTCGCGCTTGGAGAACTCGGTCACGAAGCTGCCGTGGTGGCGGATGTGGGTGACGAGGCCGTCGTGGGTCAGCCGCTTCAGGGCCTCGCGCACCGGGGCCTGGCTCACGCTGAGCCTGCGGGCGAGCTGCGATTCGACGACCTGTTCGCCGGGCTTGAGCGTGGAGTCCTTGATCATCGAGCGCACGAGGTCGTAGATGCGGTCGGAGAGCAGCCCGCGATCGAACTCGAGCGGCATTTCGGATGATTCTGACACGACCTCAGCCTATCGCTTATCGAGAATCGCTAGGCGAGATTTGCGGCTGGCCGGCCGACTCCGTGTCGGAGGCCGTCGATGCCGTGCTCGCACACAGTAACGCGAGATCGTCCAGCCGGGCCAGAGGATTCGACATGCCGTGCCGGCAGGCGGCGCCTACGCTCGAAGCCGACCCGATCGCGGAGGCGAGATGACCGTGCACGATCATGCGCAGCGGCGCGGCCCCACGATCGCACTCGTCTCGGCTGACGGCCGGGTCGCGGCAGCCGTCTCCACGCTGGCGGGAGCGCTCCGATCGCTCGTGGTCGACGGCGTGGCCGTCGTCGAGCCCACGGCCGATGCCGCGGTGCCTCCGGGTGCGGCCGGCACGCTCCTCGCTCCGTGGCCCAACCGGGTCGACGGGGCGCTCTGGGTGCACGAGGGTGCGACGCAGCGCCTCGAGGTGACGGAGCCCGGGCTCGGCCATGCCCTTCACGGGTTGCTCCTCGCGCGCGAACTCGAGGTCGTCGCCGCGACCGACTCGGGGGTCGAGCTGCGTGCGCGACTCGGAGGAGAGCGGGGATACCCATTCGCGATCGAGGTGACGGTGCGGTACGCGCTCCGCGACGACGGCGTCGACGTGACGATCACGGCCCGCAACCGGGGGAGCGGTCGAGCGCCGTTCGCTGCCGGCTCCCACCCGTACCTGCGCGTCGGCGACGTGCCCGTCGACGAGCTGTCGGTGCAGGTCGACGCCGACACCGAACTGCTGCTCGACGACCGGTACGTCCCGATCGACCGCAGACCCGTTGCCGGGACCGCGTCCGACCTGCGGTCGGGTGCGCCGGTGCCGGAGGCTCCTCGCCATGCGGCATTCGCCATGACCGGGTCGGCCCGCCCGCTCCGCCACGCGCTCGAGGCGCCCGACGGCACCCGCGTCGAACTGCACGCCGACCCCGCCTTCCGGTTCACCTGGATCTACCTCGCGGAGGCGCTCGACACCGATCAGGGGCCGCGCCGCGCGCTCGCGATCGAGCCGATGTCGGCACCGGCGAACGCGCTGCGCACCGGCGAGGGCCTGGCCTGGATCGAGCCGGGGTCGCAGTGGTCGGCGGGGTTCTCGATCCGCCTCGTTCAGGCGTCGCGCGCCCGGTAGTCGCTCGGGCTCATGCCGTGGTGGCGGCGGAAGTGCCGGGAGAAGTAGAACGCGTCGTCGTAGCCGACCTCTCGGGCGACCTCGCCGACGAGCGCGTCGGTGCCGTCGAGCAGCTGCCGGGCACGAGCCATCCGCAGTGCCGTGTGATGGGCGAGCACGCCGCCGCCCGTCGCCCGGCGGAACAGCGCGCTGAGGTGCGACGGCGACACCCCGACGAGTGCGGCCAGCTCGGGCACCTTCACGGTGCCGTCGAGGCGATCGGCGAGGAACGCCATCGCCCGCTGCAACGGGTCGCCCGTCGCCGGCAGCACGCGGTCGACGCCGATCTGGGTGAGCAGCTTCCACGCCGCGCCGGAGGCGGCAACGAGTCGCGCCGGCGACTGGTCGCGTTCGAGCCCCGACATGATCTCGTCGAGCAGTGCCACGGCGCGCTCGATCGAACGCACCGGCACGATCGGCCGGTCGACGGAGACCTCCATGAACTCGACGAGCTCCGCGACATCCGTGCCGGTGAGGTGGCACCACCAGATCGTCCATGGGTGCGCGGCATCCGTGCCGTAGGAATGCGGTGCGCCCGCCGGGATCACGAGGGCGTTGCGTGCGGTCACCCGGTGCACCGCGCCGCCGATGCGCACCCATCCGGCTCCCGCGGTGCAGAGGATGACGACGGTCTCGGGCGTGCCGCGCGGTCGTTTGATGCCGTGATCGCGCGCCTCGGGGTAGTAGCCGACGTCGGTGACGAGCAGACGCCGCGTCACCGGTCGCTTGAGCGCCTCGTGCGCAGCGGGGCGCGGCACGATGAAGAGGCGCTGGTTCGAGAAGCCTTCGGGGATCAGCACCCCACCAGTCTGCTGCAGGATCGTCGAATCGTCCATGCGGCCCAGCCCTTCGGGCATTCGGCGACGGCCGGAGCGCGGCTTGGATGGATCGTGTGAGCGATGACCGACTGATCCTTCCCGACCCGCCCGCTGCACTCGAGGAGCGCCTCGCCGACGGCGCCGCCATCGCCTGGCGCGAAGGCGTGAGCATGCGCACGTACGAGCCGGGTGAGCCCGACACCTACCCGATGTTCCTCGACCGACGGGTCTACCAGGGCTCGAGCGGCCGCGTCTACCCGATCCCGTTCATCGACAGCGTCAGCACCGAGGGCACGGCGCGCAGCTGGGACGCGATCCACCTCGAGAACCGCTGGGTCCGGCTGATGATCCTGCCCGAGCTCGGCGGGCGCATCCACGTCGGCTACGACAAGGTCGCGGGCTACGACTTCTTCTATCGCAACAACGTCATCAAGCCGGCCCTCGTCGGGCTCGCCGGCCCGTGGATCTCGGGCGGCGTGGAGTTCAACTGGCCGCAGCACCACCGCCCGGCCACGTTCCTGCCCGTCGAGACCGCCATCGAGACCGATGACGACGGCACCGTCACGGTGTGGTGCTCCGACCACGACCCGTTCACCCGCATGAAGGGCATGCACGGCGTGCGCCTGCGCCCCGACTCCTCGGTCATCGAACTCGTGGGGCGCGTGCACAACCGCACCGACGAGCCGCAGACGTTCCACTGGTGGGCCAATGTCGCGGCCCGCGTGCACGACGACTACCAGGCGTTCTTCCCGACCGACGTGACGTACGTGGCCGACCACGCCCGCCGCGCGATCACGGCGTTCCCCGAAGCCGACCGGCACTACTACGGCGTCGACTACCCGTCGCGCGCGGCGACCGGCGGCGACCGGCTCGACTTCTTCCGCAACATCCACGTGCCGACCTCGTACATGGTCACCGACACCGACGACGACTTCTTCGGCGGCTACGACCACCGCGTCGGCGCCGGGTTCGTGCACGTCGCCGACCGGCACGTCGCACCGGGCAAGAAGCTCTGGACCTGGGGCGATGCCGAGTTCGGGCGCGCCTGGGACCGCCAGCTCACCGACGACGACGGGCCGTACATCGAGCTCATGGCCGGCGTCTACACCGACAACCAGCCCGACTTCGCGTGGCTCGAACCCGGTGAGACCAAGAGCTTCACGCAGTACTGGTACCCGATCCAGGGCACGGGCACCGTGCAGCAGGCGACGACGGATGCCGTGGTGCACCTCGCCGTGGAGGGCGGCGTCGCCGAGCTCGCGGTCGGCGTCACGGCCGTGCGGCCGCAGACGCGCGTCACCGTCACGGTGCAGGGCGGGCTCGTGTTCGAGGAGCTCGTCGACCTGGCGCCGGGCACGCCCTTCACCGCGAGCGTCACCACCGGCGAAGCGGCGCCCGACGAGGTCGAGGTGCACGTCGAGCAGGCCGGAACGGTGCTCGTGAGCTGGCGGCCGCGGCCCGAGACGCCGGGCGAGCTGCCGTGGACGGCCGCCGAGCCGCTCCGTCCCGGTGAGATCGAGAGCGCCGACGAGCTGTACTTCACCGGCGTGCACCTCGAGCAGTTCCGGCACCCGTCCCGTTCGCCGCTGCCGTACTGGCGCGAGGCGCTGCGCCGCGACCCGGGCGACTCGCGCTGCAACCTGGCGCTCGCCCGCGACGCCTACCGGCGCGGCGACTACGCCGTCGCGGAGACGCACGCACGCCGGGCGCTCGAGCGCATCACGGTGCGCAACGCCAACCCGCGCGACGGCGAGACCTCCTACCTGCTGGGGCTCGTGCTGGCCCGCACCGGCCGCACGGCCGAGGCCTACGACGCGCTCGCGAAGGCGGCCTGGGACGCCCGCTGGTCTGCTGCCGCCGCCGTGCAGCTCGGCCGCATCGACGCGCGGGCCGGCCGGTGGCGGCAGGCACTCGAGCGAGCGGATGCCGCGCTGGCCGCGCGTCCCGACGACTCACGGGCGCGCTCGCTGCAGGTGGTCGCGCTGCGCGCGCTCGATCGCCGGGACGACGCGGAGCGGGCGCTCGCGTCGTGGCTCGCCGACGATCCGCTCGACCAGGTCGCGCTGACCCTCTCGGGCCGCCCGGGTACGACCGACCCGCGCACGACGCTCGACGTCGCCCTCGAGCTGCGCGCCGCCGGAGACCGCGCCGGCGCGCTCGTCGTGCTCGAGCGGGCCGCCGAAGCTCCTGCCACGGCGGCCGGCAACCCGCGGCCGCTCGCCCACTACCATCGGGCTGCGCTGCTCGCCGAGCAGGGCCTCGAGGCAGCGGCGCGGGTTGCACGCGAGGCCGCCCGCGCGGCGGATGCCACGCGGTGCTTCCCGTCCGGTCTCGACGATCACGACGTGCTGCGTGCCGCGCTCGACGCCGACCCGCGCGACACACGAGCCGCCGCACTGCTCGCCCTGCTCCTCGTCGACCGGGCTCGCGAGGCGGAGGCGCTCGAGCTGTGGACGGACGCGATCGCCGCAGGGCTGGAGGACGCCGTCGCCTTCCGTACCGCCGCGATCGCGGCGGTCAACCTCACGGGCGACGTCGAGCAGGCGCTCGACTGGTACGACCGCGCGCTCGCGCTGGACCCGGGTGCGCGACTGCTGTACGAGCGCGACCAGCTGCTCGCACGCATGGGCGCCTCGGCCGAGGAGCGTCTCACGCCGCTCGACGGGCGACGCGACGACGTGCTGCGGCGCGACGACCTCACGGTGAGCTACTGCCGTCTGCTGGCCCGCACCGGCCGTGCCCTCGAAGCGCTCGAGATCATGCGCACTCGGCAGTTCGCGCCGTGGGAGGGCGGCGAGGGGCAGACGATCGCCGCATGGGAGGAGCTCGCGCTGGCACTGAGCGATGCCGCGCGCGATGGCGGCGATCTCGAGGAGGCCGCGTCGTTCGCGCGCCGGGCGATCGAGCTGCCGACGACGCTCGGCGAGGTGCGCCATCCGCTCACCGACACCCGGGAGCTGCACGAACGGCTCGCCGTGCTCCTCGACGAGCTGGGTCGTGCCGACGACGCGGCCGGGGTGCGCGCGAGCGCCGTGGTGAGCGAGGTGGCGCCGGTCGCGGCATCGCTCGACGATGACGAGGTGGACTTCTTCGCGACCTCGCTGCCCGACCTGCTGCTGTTCGCACGTGCGCCGAAGGGCGACGACGGCGAGGGAATCGGATGATGCGCTGAACGCGGTCGGGTCAGTAGCGCGCTCGCGCGCTCGACCATGCTGTCAGCGCGCTTGCGAGCGCCCGCAGCTGATCCGCGGCGAAGTGGTCGGCCTCCCAGGCGGCGAAGATCGGCATCTTCACGCGACTCCCCTCAGAGGTGAACGGATGCCCGACGAGTCCGAACTGCGGTCCGCTGCCGACATCGAGGCAGACGCCCGCCCCGGTCGATGCGAGCGCCATCGCGAGGTCGGAGGACGAGGGCTCGGCGACGATCGTGAGCCGATTGCGCACCGGCCACAGGGCATGGTCGATGACCCGGCGAAGTCCTGAGCCCGGGGCGAGCACGATGATCGATTCGCCGACGAGGTCGCTCGCGTCCACCGAGTCGAGTGCGGCGAGCGGATGCCCCGGCGTCACGTAGACGTCGACCGGTGCCGAGTCGACGAGCTCGGATTCGAGGCCGAGCGGCGGCGGCAGCGTGTTCACCGCCATGTCGGCGCTGCGGCTGACGACGTGCTCGTAGACGCGCACCGCGAGGTCGATCTCGGTGCCGGTGATCGGGGCTGCGGTGTCGGCGACGAACGGTGCGATCACGCCGCGCACCGTGGCCTCGGGGCAGGCCACGCGGAAGGTCAGCGGCGCATCGGTCGCGACCTGCTCGACCGCGCGCTGCACCCCCTCGGCCCGATCGACGAGAGCTCGCACGAGCGGCAGCAGCGTGAGGCCGGCGGAGCTCAGGCGCACGCCGGTCGTGGTGCGGTCGAACAGCCGTGTGTCGAGGTTTCGCTCGAGCTGCTGCATCTGGCGCGACAGGGCCGGTTGCGTGAGGCGCAGCGTCTCGGCGGCTCGCGTCACCGAGCCGGCTTCGACGACGGCGAGGAAATGCGCCAACAGTCGGAGGTCGGGGAGGGTATGCGCATTCAACATGGATATCCAAAGAAAGTGTTATTCGACAGCATAGGCCGCGACTGATGTGATTGGTGGCACCCGGGCCGCAGGTGCCCCACTCCCAGGGAGACACCATGTCATCGTCGACACGGTCGACTGAGATCAAGACCGCAGCCGCGACCTTCGTCGGAACGGCGATCGAGTGGTACGACTTCTTTCTGTTCGGCACGGCGGCAGCGCTCGTCTTCGGGCCGGTCTTCTTCCCCGAGGCATCCCCGACCGTCGGGCTCCTCGCCTCCTTCGCCACCTTCTGGGTCGGCTTCATCGCCAGGCCGATCGGCGGACTCGTCTTCGGTCACCTCGGCGACCGCTTCGGTCGCCGCGGCACGCTCGTCGCGACGCTCCTGCTGACGGGAATCGCCACGACGCTGATCGGCGTGCTGCCCGGCTACGCGGCCATCGGCGTCTGGGCGCCGGTGCTGCTCGTCGTGCTGCGGGCGCTGCAGGGCCTCGGCCTCGGCGGGGAGTGGGGCGGCGCGGTGACCCTCGCGACCGAGAACGCCCCCGAACGCCGCCGCGGCCTCGCCGGCATGTGGGTGCAGCAGGGCTCGCCGGCCGGATCGATCCTGGCCACGCTCGCCTTCCTCCTCGTCAGCGGCCTGCCCGACGAGCAGTTCATGGCGTGGGGATGGCGCGTGCCCTTCCTCTTCTCGGCAGTGCTCGTGCTGGTCGCACTCGTCGTGCGGTTGAGCCTCGAGGAGACCGCCGCGTTCACCGAACTCAAGAAGTCCGCTGCGGTGGTGAAGGCCCCGATCGTCGAAGTCTTCAAGATCGCTCCGGCGTCGATCTTCCTCGGCATGGGCGCGAGTGCCATCGGCATCGCCATCGCGTACTTCAACAACACCTTCACGCTGTCGTGGACGACCGGCGTGCTCGAGGTGCCGCGACCGACCGTGCTCAACATCCTGCTCGTGATCGCGATCCTGCAGTTCATCGTGCAACCGCTGGCGGCGCTCGTCGCGCATCGCATCGGCATCAGTCGGCTCATGCTCATCACCCTGACCGGCAGCCTCCTGCTCACGATCCCGTCGTACCTGCTCATCAGCACCGGCGAGCCCGGGCTGATCACGTTCGGCCTCGCGCTGACCACCGTCACCACGGCGTCGTACTTCGCCGTCCTCGCGGGATTCCTCGCCGGGGCCTTCCCCTCCCGGGTGCGATACACGGGCCTGTCGATCTCGTACCAGCTCTGCGCCACCGTCGTCGGCGGTGCCACGCCGCTCGTCGCGCAGGCGCTCCTCACCGCGTTCGGCAACGAGATCTGGGGCGTCGCCGCGTACCACATCGTGCTCATCGCCATCAGCATCGTCTGCACCGCGGCGCTGGCCAAGCGCCTGCGCCGGAAGCCGATGGTCGCCGCGCCGGATGCCGCCGTCGAGCCGGTCGCCGCGGTCACCGTCTGAACGGCGCGAAGTGAATCGATGGAGGACGACATGAGACAGAGCCCGGTGCTGTACCGAGCCGGAACGATCATCAGCCAGGACGGCACCGAGCCCGAGGCGTTCGCCGTGGCCGCTGACCGGATCAGTGCGACGGGCGCGTTCCGCGAGCTGAGCGATCGATACCCCGACGCGGAGACCGTCGACCTCGGAGACGCGGTCGTCGTGCCGGGATTCAACGATGCCCACGCCCACTTCGCGGACACCGTGCAGTCCCGTCTCGACCTGGATGTCTCGCCGGCGAGCGTCATCGGTGTCGAAGGGCTGCTCGAAGCGGTCCGCGAGCGCGCGGCGAGCCGGCGGGGATGGGTGCTCGCCGGCAACTACGACGACTCGGTCACCGGACGGGTCGACCGGGCCATGCTCGATGCCGCGGCTCCCGCGACACCCGTGATCGTGCGTCACGTGTCGGCGCACTGGGCCGTGCTCAACAGCCGCGCGCTCGAGGAACTCGGCGTCGGCGAGGACGCGCCCGACATCGCCGGCGGAAGCTACGGGCGCGACCAGCACGGGCGACTCGACGGCCGGGTCTACGAGCGCGCACTCCTGGGCCGGTACGTCAGTCGGCCGGGCGACGCGCTCGCGCCGCTGCCGACGCCGGAGCCCGCCGACGTCATGGCCGAGTACGCGCGGGTGGCGGCCGAGTGGAACGCCGTCGGCATCACCTCGACGTGCGACGCCTTCGTCGGGCCCCAGCAGCTCGAGATCCACTCGATGGCCAGGGCGCAGGGCGGCCGCGGCATCCGCGTGGCCATGCTCCTCGCCGCCGAGCGGTACGAAGAGTACCGGGCGCTCGGGCTCGGCACCGACTTCGGCGACGAATGGTTGCGCGTCGCAGGCGTCAAGGCGTTCGTCGACGGTGCGATCGGCGGGCGGACGTGCCGCGTCTCGGAGCCGTTCGCCGGCACGCACGACCACGGCATGCTGATCAGCACGCAGGAGGAGCTCGATTCACTGGTCGGGCGCGTGCACGCCGACGGCAACCGACTCGCGGTCCACGCCAACGGCGATGTCGCGATCCGGATGCTGCTGCAGGCCTACGAGACCGCAGCGCGCACCGTGCAGACCGGCGTGCGCCACCGCATCGAGCACTGCAGCATCGTCGACGCCGAGATCATCACGCGCATCGCCGCGCTCGGCCTGACGGTCGTGCCGTTCTCGGCGTACGCGCGCTTCTACGGCGGGCGACTCGAAGAGTGGTACGGCTCCGACCGGGTCGAGCGATTGTTCGCCCACCGGGCCTTCCTCGACGCCGGTGTGCCCGTGGCGGCCTCGACCGATCACCCTGCGAGTCCGATCGAGCCGCTCGGCGCGATCCAGTCGATGGTGACGCGCAGGGGAGTCGACGGGGTGCGGGTCGGGGGGACCCAGGCCATCAGCGTCGAGGAGGCGATCGGGGTCTACACGATCGGTTCGGCGACGGCGACGGGTGAAGAGGGGCGCAAGGGGCGCCTGGCACCCGGATACCTCGCGGACTTCGTCGCGCTCGGCGCCGACCCTCGCCGCGCCGACCCCGAGGGGATCTCCGAGATCCCGGTGCTGGCGACGTTCACCGGCGGGAGGCTCGTGCACGGCGGGGTGTGACACGAGTGCCGCTCCGGGCGCGGGCGTCGGGGGGATGCGCCCGCCCCGGAGCATCCGTGATCAGGCCGAGCGCACCGCGGCGAGGCTCTCGCGCACGATCGCGAGGCCGCGACGCAGCTCCTCGTCGGTGATCGTGAGCGCGGGCAGGAACTTCAGCACCTCGTCGAAGGCGCCCGAGGTCTCGATGACGAGGCCGCGCGTGAAGGCCTCCTTCGAAATGCGGCCGGCGAGCGCACGGTCGGCGTCGCACGCCAGGCCGTACATCAGGCCGCGGCCGCGCACCACGAAGCCGAGCTCGGGGTGTTCGGCCGCGATCGCCTCGAGCTCGCCGCGCAGCAGCGCCGACTTCGCGGCCACGGCGTCGGTGAACTCGGCATCGGCCCAGTACGTCTCGAGTGCGACGCGCGCCGAGATGAAGGCGAGGTTGTTGCCGCGGAACGTGCCGGTGTGGGCGCCGGGCTTCCACACGTCGACCTCGGGGCGCAGCAGCACGAGCGACATCGGCAGGCCCGAGCCCGAGATCGACTTCGACACGGTGACGATGTCGGGCACGATGCCGGCGGCCTCGAACGCGAAGAACGAGCCGGTGCGGCCGACGCCCGACTGGATCTCGTCGAGGATGAGCAGGATGCCGCGCTCGGCGGTCAGCGCGCGCAGGCGCTGCAGCCACGGCACGCTCGCGACGTTGATGCCGCCCTCGCCCTGCACCGCTTCGACGATGACGGCGGCGGGCAGGTCGAGGCCCGATCCCGGGTCGTCGAGCATCTTCTCGAACAGGTCGAGCGTGTCGACGCCGGCGCCGAGGTAGCCGTCGTAGGGGAGGCGCGCGACGTTGCCGAGCGGCATGCCCGCGGCCTCGCGGTAGGTGGCGTTGCCGGTCGCGGCGAGGGCGCCGACGCTGAGGCCGTGGAACGCGTTCGTGAATGCGACGACGTTGGAGCGGCCGGTCGCCTGGCGGGCGACCTTGAGCGCCGCCTCGACGGCGTTCGCGCCGGTCGGGCCGGTGAACTGCAGCTTGTGGTCGAGGCCACGGGGCGCCAGCACGTACTGCTCGAACGCCTCGATGAACGCCCGCTTGGCCGAGGTCGCCATGTCGAGGCCGTGGATGATGCCGTCGCGCTCGAGGTACTCGATGAGCGCGCGGGTGAACACGGGGTTGTTGTGCCCGTAGTTCAGCACGCCGGCGCCGGCGAAGAAGTCGAGGTACTCGCGGCCGTCGGTGTCGACGAGGGTCGAGCCGCTCGCACGGTCGAAGACCGTGGGGAACGCGCGGACGTAGCCGCGCACCTCCGACTCGCGGCGGTCGAAGACGTCGAGGTTCGCGGCGTCGCTCATGGCGGCATGCTCCTTCTGCAGTTCGGGTGACGGTGCTTCGAGCCTAGATCGTACGGCTGGGTGGCCGGTGCATCGGCAGGGAACGGCAGAAGGGCGGGCCGACCGGAGACCGGTCGACCCGCCCTCGTGCGGGGTCGGCGTGCGTCAGCCGATCGCGACCGAGAACACCCGCATCGAACCGTTCGCCGGCAGGGTGATCGTGTAGACCTCCTTCGCCGGGTCGAGCTCCACCGAGTCGAAGAACACGCGGTAGTGGTAGCCGTGGTTCGCAGGACCCGACGGGGTGTTGCGGTAGCGCGACGAGATCACCGCGTCCTCGGCCTCCTCGCCCGCCCAGTTGTTGAACGCGACCTCGAACGGCTGGGTCGATCCGTCGCGGTACGTGATCGTTCCGCTGCCCGCCTGCGGGCCGACCGCGCTGCCGAGCAGGCCGAGCCTGGTGCCGTCGCCGCTCACCTCGAACGTCGCGGAGCCAGCCACGCTGTTCGGCGTGCCGACGGCCGACGGCCAGGTGAACGACAGGCCGTCGTGCTCGAACTCGGCGCCCGCGACCAGACCGGCGGCCGCAAGGGCCTGCGCCGAGTAGCTGTTGCCCGCGCCGTCGAAGTTGGCCGTGCGGGGTGCGGCGTCATCCGAGATCGAGACGCGGTTGTAGGCCGCCGCGATGTTCGCGAGCGGGAGCTCGAGCGTCGCCTCGCGGGTCAGCTCGTTGTCCTTCGACCCCGGGGCGTCGAAGCGCACTCGGGTCTTCACGGAGACCGTGCGCGACGCGTCATCCTGCTCGGTGAGCTGCAGCTCGACCGTGACGGCCTCGCCCGCGTCGAGCTTCCTGACGGTCTCGAGCTCGGGCGAGATCGCCCAGCCGTTGCCGGCCGAGGCCTCGATGCGCACGTTCTTCATCGCGTGCGTTCCCGCGTTGGTCACCGTCACGGTGGCCGGGGCGCTCGGTTCGAGCGGCATCTCGAGCTCGACGTCGGCCCGCGGCGTGAACGGTCGCACCTGCAGCGTGAACTCCTTCGAGGAGTCCGCGATGCCGGCGCTGCCGCGTGCGGTGACCGTGAAGCGGCTCGAACCGGGCTTCTCGGCGATGCCGATGATGCCGCCGGTGTCGGCGTTCAGCTCGAGGCCCCTCGGGAGCGAGCCCGCGGTGACCTCGTAGCGGATCGTAGCCGGCGAGTTGGACTCGACGACCTGGCCGTAGAGCGTGCCCGCCTCGGCATCCGTCAGCTTCTCGGTGACGATCGCCGGCTCGGGCGCCGAGACCGATTGCGGCTCGCCGATCGGTGCGCCCGAGGCATCCAGCTGCTGCAGCGACCACTCGCGCTCGGCCGACACCATGGTGAGGTGCCAGTTCGTCGACCGGTCGCGGAGCGCCTCGCGCTGCTCGGCCGTGAAGGCGCCGAGGTTGCGGGCGGTCTCCCACTGCTTGATCGCGTCGAGCACGAGCGTCGTCTGCGCGCCGCCGCCGTTCAGGCTCCCGACCGAGGTCTGGAGCCCGGTGCCGGCGTCGAGGCCGGCCGCGCGTGCGAGCTTGCTCTCGATGCTCAGCAGGCTCTCGTTGCCGGCGAGGTGGATCCAGCCCATCATCGGCGGGAGGTAGTTCGCGTTGTAGAACGCGTTGTTCAGGAACACCTGATCCATGCTCGTCGAGGCGACCTCGCCCCAGCTCGCTCGCGACAGGCCGTCCCACGCGTTCGAGGTCATGCGGCTCGTCTCGGAGATGAAGCCGTCGTGGTCGTCGACCTGCGAGAACGTGCCGTTGACCATGCGAGCGATGCCGTACCCGCCGTAGCCGGCCTGCGAGGCCGACTCGAGGCCGTCGAACGACATGGCACGGATGCCCGTGTCGTTCCACATGTCGGCGAACCGGGTCGAGATCTCGTCGATGATGCCGAGGTCGCCGAGCGCGCCGCCGTACTGGTTCTGCAGCAGACGCGCGGCGGATGCACCGGATTCATGCGCGGCGGCGGTCGATCCCCAGCGGCCGCGCGTGAGGCCGGTCACCTCCCACTCCTCGCCGACCTGACGGAACGAGCCGTAGTCGATGAACTCGTCGCCGACGCGGAGCTTCTTGCCCTGCGCACCCGCGGCGAGCAGCGTGTCGTCATCGAGGTAGAGCACGTTGGCGCTCGACGAGAGCGGACGGGTGAGCTCGGCACGGCCGCCGAGGGCGAGGCGCTCATCGGCAGGAGCCGGCTGCACGTACGCGTCGTTGGAGGCGACGAAGTCCGAGAGCGTGTGCACGCCCACCTTGACGCCGAGCTCCTCGGCGCGGTCGACGAAGTCGGCGACGGCCGCGTCGCTGCCGCCCAGCGAGGAATCGAACTCGTAGTGGCCGGTGGCCTTCCACGGGCCGGCGGCGTTCGGCAGCGAGTAGAGGTACTCGAGGCCCGCTGCCTTGGCGTACTTCGCAGCGGCGTCGAGGTTCGAGGTGCGCAGATCGCCGAGCACGAGGAACGACTGCGACGTCGCCTGGGCGACCTTCTGCCACTGGCCGTCGATCGTCGGGTAGGGCAGCGACTCGCCCTTCGAGATGGTCGACAGCACGGTCGGCACCATCGACGGCGTGCCGCCGAAGACGGCGAGCTTGGAGCCGACGACGGTCGAGTCGGGCAGCGGGCCGACGGGGACCTGATAGCCGTTCGGCTGCGAACGCAGGCGCTCGGACGAGTAGTCGAACGAGAACGCGCGCAGCACGGTGCCCCACGGGGTGACGCCGGCGACGCTCCACTCCTCGAGCGGCTCGGAGACCGGAGCGACCTCGAGGCTCGAGGGGTTCGCCTCCACCTCGCTCTGCCAGCCGGTGTCCTGGTACTCCTGCGGCCACCCGCCCTCGGTGTGGTCGTTCAGCGGTCGCACGCCGATCGCGAAGTCGCCGTCGCGCACGACGCCGACGGTCTCGCCGACGGTCTCGGTGATCGAGGTGGGCAGCGGGCCCCACAGGAGCGACTCGACGTCGGTGCCCTCGGGTGCGCGCACGTCGACGACCTCGAGGGTGGTGTAGCTCGCCGAGGCGTCGATCGCGACCTCGATCTCGTAGCCGGCGGAGTCGTCTGAGAAGACGAGCGTGTCGCCGTCCTGCGTCACCCCGGTCGGCACCTCCTGCTCCCCGTCGATGACGAGGCTCACGAGCGGGGCCCGCTTGTCGGCGGCGAGGTGGTTCTCGCCGAGCCGCTGGTCGACGAGGCTCGTGACGGTGCCTGCGGCATCGAGGCCGATCGACAGGGCGCCCGCGGTCACCGTGATGCCGTCGGAGGCGCCCGGCGCCGCCGGCTCGGCGGCGGAGGCCGAGCTCACGGCGCCTGCGGTCGATACGGCGACGACCGATGCGATGGTCAGCGCTTGGAGCGCTGGATGTCTCTTCATTGAAACTCCCGAGGAAGATACTTGGACAAGTGAACTGCCGGCGTGCCGCGACTGCGTCCGCCGCCTCCCGATTAATTATTCAGTTAGTATTAATAATTACGGTGGGAGTCAAGCAGCTCGCCAGATGCCTGTCAATCCCCGACGGACGAGGAAGACCGATGATTGCTGGGAGCAGCCCACTCGTGAAGCGCCAGAACGGTGTGGCGGTGCTCCGCCGACTGCGCGGAGTCGAATCGATGAGCTTCACCGAGCTCAGCGAATCGACGCGACTGTCACGGCCGACGATCGAAGACGCCGTCGCCGAGCTGATCGATGACGGGCTCGTGGTCGCGATCGCGCCCGAGCCGGCCTCGAACCGGCCGGTCGGCCGACCGGCCAAGCGGTTCGCGTTCCGAGCGGATGCGGGCCTCGTCGTCGCGTGCGAACTCGGCGTGCACGAGCTGCGGCTGATGCTCGCCGACCTCGACGGGGTCGTGCTCGCCCGCGGCGGGCAGGGCATCGACGCCGACCTGCCCGCCGCCGGCCGCCTCGCGGCGATGACGGCCGCGGTCTCGGCGCTGCTCGCGGATCACAGCCGCACGCCGGCCGAGGTCTGGGCGATCGCCGTCTCGACGACGGGCATCGTCGACGCGAACGGCACCGTCGTGCGCAGCTCCCGCCTCGCCGACTGGGCGGGCACCGACATCGCCGGTGCATTCGAGCGGATGTTCCCGCAGGCCGCCGCCTCGGTCGGCAACGATGCCCGGTGCGCAGCGCTCGCCGAGCACTGGATCGGGGCGGGTGCCGACCTCGACGCGTCGGTCACGGTGCTCGCCGGCACGACGATGGCGGCGGCGATCACGATCGACGGCAAGCCCTATCTCGGACGCCACGGCGCCTCGGGCGAGATCGGCGGACTGCCCGAGCTCGGGTGGCCGCGGGCCGCTGCCGCATTGCGGGAGTTCGCGAGCGCCGGTGGCGTGCTCGACGGGGGAGACGACGAGCGCAGTCGCGCCGCGTTGGCCGAGTTCATCGAGCACTTCGCGCTGGGCCTCATCACGCTCGTGACGGTGCTCGACACTCCCCGGCTCATCATCGCGGGCGAGCTCGCCGGGGTCGGCGACCGGCTCATCGGGCCGCTCCAGGAGCGTCTCGATTCGGCGTGCCTCTTCCCCGTCGAGGTCGTGGCCTCGACGCTCGGCACCGACGTCAGCGTGCTCGGGGCGCTCAGGCTCGCGCTGAACGACGTCGACGCCTGGCTCTTCGACACCGAGCGGGCGCGACGACCGCTCGCCTCCTGACGGCCCCCGGGTTCACCGACGGCGTCATGCCCGATCGGTGAGGGCGAACCGCGGCATCCGTCGGTTCAGGCGTTCTCGAGCTCCGCGATCACGACCTTCTTCTGGCCCATCATCACCTGGATCTGCTCGGGTCGCCGGGTCAGCTCGCCCATGTTCGCCGGGATGACCTGCCAGCTGACGCCGAACCGGTCTTTGCACCAGCCGCATTGCTCCGACTCGGGCACGTGCGAGAGCTTCGACCAGTAATAGTCGATCTCGGCCTGATCGGCGCACGAGACGACGAATGAGATCGACTCGTTGAAGGCGAAGAGCGGCCCGCCGTCGAGGCACACGAAGTCGACGCCGTTCAGGGTGAACTGGCCGTTCAGCACCTTGCCGGTCATGCCGACGAAGTGCTCGTCGAGCGATTCGTCGGGGTACTCGTCGATGCGGGTGATGCGCGAGTCCGGGAAGACCTCGACGTAGTAGGTCATCGCCTCGCGCGCCTGCTCGTCGAACCACAGGCACGGCTGGATGGGTGAGAGCTCGGCCATCGGGAACCTCCTCGTTCGGGCTGTCGCTTCGACGGCCACGGTACGCCGACCGGCCGACGGCGTCGAGGGGCGCGCGTCGGCCGTCAGATCGGCAGCGGCCGATCGTCGACGATCGTCTTCATGACGAGGGTGGACTCGACTCGGCGAACGCCCGGCAGTGCCGAGAGCCGCTCGTCCCACAGTCGTTGATACGCGGGCAGGTCGGGCACGGCGACGCGCAGCAGGTAGTCGGGGTCGCCGAAGAGTCGCAGGGCCTGGATCACCTCGGGGATCTCGGCGACGGCTGCGTCGAAGGCGGGGATCGTCGCTCGGTTCGCCTGATCCATCGTGATGAACACGAGCGCGCCGAAGCCGAGCCCGACCACCTCGGGGTCGATGACGGCACGATAGCCCGAGATGGCTCCGGATGCCTCGAGCGCATGGAGTCGGCGATGGGTCGGCGACATGCTCAGCTGCACGCGAGCGGCGAGGTCGGTGAGGCTCAATCGGCCGTCCTGCTGCAGCTCGGCAAGTATCTTCCGATCGACCGCGTCCATGGGGTGGATTCTTCCATGAGATGACGCATTCCGGGGGGAATACGGCAGCGGCTGCCCGCGCACCTCGCCTACATTCGTCGTATCCGTCGAGGAGAGGCCGCCGTGAACACCCAACTGCTGCTCGCCTGCTGGGCGATGATGACGTTCATGGTGCTCGTGCCGGGCCCCGACTGGGCGTACATCATCGCCTCGGGGCTGCGCGACCGCAGCATCGTGCCCGCCCTCTCCGGAATCCTCATCGGCTACCTCGCCGCGGTGGCCGCGGTGGCGGTGGGCGTCGGCGCCGCGGTGGCGGCGATGCCGTGGGTGCTGAGCGGACTCACCTTGGCCGCCGCGGCGTACCTGGCGTACCTCGGCATCCGGGTGCTGATCGAGCCGCCCGGGGTGGTCGCCGGCGCAGCACCCGGCGGAGGAGCCGAGACGCGGCCGTGGCTGCGCCTCGTGCAGGGCGCCGGCGTCAGCGGCCTGAACCCGAAGGGCCTGCTCGTGCTCGTCGTGCTGCTGCCGCAGTTCACGGATGCCGCGGGCGCCTGGCCGATCCCGGTGCAACTCGCCGTGCTCGGCCTCATCTTCGTCGGCAGCTGCGCGCTCGTCTACTTCGTCGTCGGCATGGGCGCCCGCACCGTGCTGCGCGCCCGGCCGTCGGCCATGCGTCTCGTCTCACGCATCTCGGGCGCCGCGATGGTCGTGCTCGCCGTGGTGCTCGTCGTCGAGCAGCTGTCGCACCTGCTCGGCTGAGCCGAGTGCCGGCCGCCCCTCATCGAGGAGGGATCAGGCGAGGTCGGGGTCGACGACGATGAGCACCTTGCCGACCGTGCCCGCCTCGACGGCGTCGTGCGCCTCGGCCGTGCGCTCGAGCGGGAAGCGGGTGATCGGCAGACCGGCCGCCTCGCCGACGGGCAGCGCACCGTCGACGAGTGCACGGCCGAGGTCCTCGGCGGCAGCCGAGAGCGCGTCCCGGCCGACGGTGTAGAGCAGCAGGAACTGGTAGCGCACGTTGAGCGCGAAGTGCCGGCGCACGTCGAGAGTCATCTCGGCGCCGCCGTCTGTCGCGTACACGGCGATCGACCCGTGATTCGCGATGACGCTCGCGTTGAGCCCGGCATTGCGGGCGGGCGAGACCTCGACGACCTGGTCGACGCCGTGCGGGGCGATGGCGCGGATCGCGGCCGCGGCGTCGTCGGTGCGGTAGTTCACGACGTGGTGGGCTCCGGCCGCGGTCGCCAGTGCGGCCTTCTCGGGCGAGCTCACGGTCGTGATGACCGTCGCTCCCGACCAGCGGGCGAGCTGGATGGCCGCGTGCCCGACCGCGCCGGCGCCACCGGCCACGAGCACCGTGCGGCCGTGGAGCGCGCCGGGGCCGAGTCGGGACGGACCCGCCTCGGAGACGGTGAGCGCGCGGTGCGCGGTCATGGCGGGCACGCCGAGGGAGGCGCCGAGGTCGAAGCTCGCGGAATCCGGCAGGGGCGCCACGTGCTCGGCCGTGAGCACCGCGAACTGCTGCGCGGTGCCGGACGGCCGCCTGTGCGCGGCGAGGTAGGCCCAGACCCGGTCGCCGACCGCGAACCCGGTCGCCCCCGGGCCGACGGCGTCGACGACGCCGGCGCCGTCCTGGTTCGGCACGACCTCGGCGAACGGCGCCGCCTCGCCCGGACGTGAACCGGCCCTCGCCTTCCAGTCGGTCGGGTTGACGCCCGACACGGCGATGCGCACGCGCACCTCTCCGGTGCCCGGTTCGGCCGCCTCGCGCTCGACGAGGTGCAGCACGGACGAGTCCCCGGTCTTCGCGTACGCGATCGCTCTCATGCAATGGCCAACGCGGCGGGCGCCGAGAACCTTCCGATCCGGGGCTCGGCCGGGTGTCCGGCGCCGCCTACACGAGTTGTTCGGCGTAGCGGTGCTGCCTGCGGACCGTGCCCGCGAGATCGTACTGCAGCCACTTGCCGACCTCGGTGAAGAAGGTGTGCGAGAACCAGGCGTCGGCGTTCGCCCAGTGCAGTACGACCGGATGATGCGGAAGCTTGTTCTGGTCGAAGCGCTGCGAGCTCCCGTTGACGAGCCCGTCGGCGAGCACGACGTGGTCGAGTCGGGTCCGCATCACGACCGTGCGCCCCACGTGCCCCCTGATCGCTGCCCACTGCGCATCCGACCGCGGGAGGGCGGGGGTGTGCATGAGCACGAGCATGCGGATCCGCTCGCCGTCGGCCGCCGCGGTCAGTGCGACGTTGCCGCCGTGGCTGTGGGCGAAGACGGTGTCGAACGGGGGCAGCGCGAGCGCGTCCCTCCAGATCGGCAGCTCGGCCGAACCGGCATCTCGGGCCGCCTGCGTGTACTCGCCGCTCCACGTGTAGTAGGTGTCCTCGTCATAGAGGTTCGGGGTCGAGGCGACCTGGATGTGGTTGTGCAGCGGCTCTCCCGGCGCGTACCAGGGGTCTGCGGTGACCTGGGCCCACGTGCCGTGGATGGCGAGGCTGACCTCTGCGTGGTCGAAGGCCGGCGGAGCGCCGCCGCCCGTCGGCGCGCGCGTCGGCGCCGCCGGTTGCGAACCGCCGCCGTCGCTCCGGCGCAACGCGGTGTTCGCGATCGCGGCCACGTGCTCGTCGGTCGAGGTGGTCGCGGCGGCGAGCACCTCGTCGGCCGCAGCCAGCGCGCCGTTGCTGAAGGTGCGGAGCGCGGTCGCTGCAGCGACGCGCTGCAGTTCGTGCTCGCTGGCGCGCGAGTGGTTCAGCAGGGCGAGCAGCGACGGCACCGAGTGCGTGAGCTCGACGTTCTGCCAGAGCGCGAGTTCGTCCTCGGCGCGAGGCGGTGCCCCACCACTCCAGTCGCGGGCATCGGATGACCCGTGGTCCTGCAGCGCGAATCGGGTGAGCCGGTCGAGGTTCGACTGCTCGCTCCAGAGCAGATCGTCGTCGGTCGCCGGGACGACGAACGGCACGCCGAGCGCCTCGGCGTCATCGCGCACATCGGCGGTCTGCTCGCGCGACCCGAAGGCCGCGGTGCCCATCGCGAGGAAGTGGCCGGCCCGGCTGGCGATGGCACCCGGGGATTCGCCCTCGAACGCCGCGGCGCCGAAGACGGGCGCGAATCGTTCGTCGGGTGAAGGTGGCGGTGGTTGCGCGTCGCCCATGGTTCCTCCCGGCGGTCTCGCCTGCGAGTCTGCTCCTCGTGCGGACGGCGCACCAGCCCTCGGCATGATCCCGGTCGCTCCGGTGGCATCGGTGGAGCCGGTCTCGGCGGTGAGCGCCTCGCCGTCAGGCGCAGCTGCGGGCCCGGCCTCAGCCCTTCCGGCGGCGGGCGAGTTCGATCGGCTCGGCGTCGGGGCGGGCCTCGCGGCAGACCTCGAGCGGCGCGTCGACGAGCAGGGCCATGTGGTCGCCGAGGTGTTCGATCGCCTCCTCCCATCCGTCGGCCCGGTCCGAGATCTCGAAGAACTCGCCCGAGACGTGGTCGAACACGACGGCGCGGTGCACCTCGCCCATGATCTCCGTCACGTCCACTGCGACCGAGTCGATCTCGTCCCACGGCACCAGCACCTCGGGCGAGCCGCTCGTGGTGACGGCGAGGCCCTCGTCCGAGAGGGCGATGCTGCCGAGGTCGTTGGGTTCCCGATACGCCATGCACCGATCGTCGCATGCGGCCGGGTTGCCGCGCAGGCGGCGTCGGTAGAGTGGGCGCGCGGCTCGAGGCATCCGTCTCGCCGAACCTCTCCACCTCTTCACCGCAAGGACACCCGTGAGCCTGATCCGCCTGAACGACGTCAGCATCGAGTTCGACGGGCGCCCGGTGCTGAAGGAGGCCTTCCTGAAGCTCAAGCAGGGCGACCGGGTCGGCCTCATCGGCAAGAACGGCACCGGCAAGACGAGCCTGCTCGAGGTCGTGCTCGGGCGGCGCGAGCCGAGCGGCGGCACCCGCGACGTCACGCTCGGCACCACGATCGGCTACTTCTCGCAGTTCTCCGAGCTCGACGGCGAGCAGAGCATCCAGCAGATCCTGAGCGGGCACTTCGCGCAGGTGCACGAGACGCAGGCCCGCCTCGACGAGATCGGCATGGCGCTGGCCGAGCCGATGGCGGATGACGCGATGACGCGGCTGCTCACCGAGCAGGGCGAGCTCTTCGAGCGCATGGACCACATCGGCGGCTGGACCTACGAGACCACGATCGACACGGTGCTCACCCGGCTCGGCTTCGACGAGGAGCGCCGGGCGCTGGCCGTCGGGCGCCTGTCGGGCGGATGGCGCAACCGCGCCGCGCTCGCGCAGATCCTCGTGCAGTCGCCCGACGTGCTGCTGCTCGACGAGCCGACGAACTTCCTCGACCTCGAGGGCGTGAAGTGGATCGAGAACTGGCTCTCGTCGTTCGCGGGCGCCGTGCTCGTGGTCTCGCACGACCGGCAGTTCCTCGATGGGGTCGTCACCCGCATCATCGAGCTCGAGAACTACCGCCTGCAGGAGTACGAGGGCGACTACTCGGCGTACGTGCACGCGAAGCAGTCGCGGCTCAAGATGCTCGAGAAGCAGTTCGCCCACGAAGAGGAGCTGCTCGCCTACGAGCAGGCCGCGTCGGCCGCGCGCCGCGAGGCCGCCCGCAACCCGTCGAACGCGGTCGCGCGGCGCCTCGCCGACATCAAGAAGCGCCAGGCGCCGCGCCCGATCGACCAGATCATCACGGGCATCTACGAGGGACTGCGGGTCTCGAACGACCTGCTCACGGTGACCGGGCTGACGAAGGGCTTCGGCGGCGAGCCGCTGTTCGAGGGCCTCTCGTTCGACCTGCGCCGCGGCGACCGGGTCGCGGTGCTCGGCTCGAACGGTTCAGGCAAGTCGACGCTGCTCGACGTGCTGACCGGCGAGACCGAGGCGGACTTCGGCACGGTGCGCTGGGCCAAGGGCGCCAGGTACGTCTCGTACAACCGGGTCTACGCCGAGCTCGACCTCGAAGACACCGTCGGCCACGCGGTGAACGCCTACCCCGACTCGCTCGCGTTCACCGCGACGAAGAAGAGCGTGAACCGGTTCCTCGCGATGCTGCAGTTCTCGGAGGCCGACCTCAAGCAGAAGATCGGCACGCTCTCGGGCGGCCAGCGCGCCCGCGTCGCGATCGCCCAGTGCCTGCTCTCGGGGGCGGCGGTCATCGTGCTCGACGAGCCGACGAACCACCTCGACATCACCTCGACGCAGGTCATGGAGCGGGCGCTCACGCACTTCCCTGGGGCCGTCATCGTGGTCAGCCACGACCGGTTCTTCGTCGACAAGCTCGCCGACCGGCTGCTCGTCTTCGACGGCACGCCCAACGTCATCGAGACGGCGGCGACCGGAGCGCTCTGAGCCCGGCCCCGCCGGTCGAGTAGCGACGAAGGAGCGTATCGAGACTCTCCGCTCAGTTCGGCTGCGCGGCCCGGCGCCGCTCGAGCCCCTCGAGCAGCAGGTCGAGCCCGAACTCGAACTCCGTCTGGTCGTCGCACCAGCCGAGCGTCGACTCGGGATCGTCGTGCACGACCTCGGCGAGCATGGCGGCGAGGTGCGGCGCGAGCGCGGCGAGGTGTTCGAGTTCGAGCGGTGCCGGGGCCGCCCCGTCGTCGCTGAGCTCCTGCACGTAGCCGTACATGCGGCTGCCGATCGCGTGCAGCGAGTGGTGGATGAGGTCGTGCGACATGCCGCCCGCCCGCATGATGCCGACGACGCCGTCGACGTGGCGCATGGCGTTGGGCCCCGAGGCGCCGCGCGCGTTCATGACGTTCGGCAACCACGGATGCCGCAGCTGCACGCTCCTCGCACCGAGGATGCGCTCGCGGAGTGCCGGCGCCCAGCTCGAGGCATCCGTCGCCGGGGGAGGCGCGAACCCGCCGACCTCGTGGTCGATCTCGGCGAAGACGACCTCGACGAGGCCGTCGAGGATCGCGTCCTTGTTCGGCAGGTGGTAGTAGATCGACATCGCCTCGACGCCGAGCTGCTCGGCGAGCGCGCGCATCGTGAGGGCCTCGATTCCGTCGCGATCTGCGAGTTGCAGGGCAGCCTGCAGCACGCTCTCGCGAGTGAGCTGGGGGCGCACGACGGACCGCTGCGGCATGCCTTCACCTTACAACGTCAGGCAATCGTCCTCAGGGACTGGACGCAGCGGCATCCGCGGCGTATCTTACGCCGTAAGTCTTACAACGTAAGGGAGCAGCACATGTCCACCGAATCACTTCAGCCGGCGACATCCGACACCCGCAGCACCATGCGCGCCGCGGTCGCCGCGCGCTTCGGCGGGCCCGAGGTCGTGCACGTCGCCGAGGTGCCGAAACCCGAGCCCGGGCCCGGCGAACTCCTCGTGCGCGTGCGCGCCTCGACGGTGAGCATCGCCGACCACCGGGTGCGGAGCCGCCGTGTGCCGCGGGGTCTGGGGCTGGTCGTCGGGCCGGTGATCGGGTGGTTCCGCCCCAGGAAATCCGTGCTCGGCATGGAGGCTGCCGGCGTCGTCGAGCGCGTCGGCGAGGACGTCACCCGATTCGCGCCTGGTGATGAGGTCATCGTGATGCGCGGTGCGGGCATGGGCTGCCATGCCGCGTTCGTCGTCGTCGACGCCGAGGGCGAGGTCGCGCCGAAGCCCGCGAACCTGTCGTTCGACGAGGCCGCCGCGATCGTCTTCGGCGGGCACACCGCGCTGCGTTACCTCGACGGGGTGACGATCCGGCCCGGCACCAGGGTGCTCGTGAACGGTGCCTCGGGCGCGGTCGGCACCGCCGTCGTGCAACTCGCGGCGGCCAGGGGCGCGCACGTGACCGCCGTCACCAGCGGGCGGAACGCCGACCTCGTGCGCTCGCTCGGCGCGAGCGAGGTCGTCGACTACACCCGCGAGGACTTCGCGGCGGGCGGACGATCCGGCGAGGCTCGCTCCGAAGGCCCGCGCTACGACGTGATCGTGGAGTGCGTCGGCAATGCCCCGTTCGGTCGTGTCGCCCACCTGCTCACGCCGGGCGGCGCACTGCTGCTCGTCATCGCCGATCTGCCCGGCATGCTCGCCGCCGGCATGCAGGCCCGCCGAAGCGGACTCGTCGTCGACCACCGCGGCGGCCGCGTGGGACGGGAAGGGATGGAGCGGCTCGCGGCGCTCGCCGAGTCGGGGCGGCTGCGGCCGGTCATCGACCGCACCTTCGATCTCGACGAGATCGTCGAGGCGCACCGCTACGTCGACACCGGCCGCAAGCGGGGGAGCGTGGTGCTCCGCGTCGGGTGAGCCGAGCGCTCCCGGCATCGCCTCAGCGGGTCGCGCGCTCGAGCAGTTCGAGGATGTGCACGTACGGTTCGCCCGTCGCGCGCGTCATGCCGATCTCGCACGTGCGGTTGCACGAGGCATGGGCGTCGAAGTCGCGTTCGGCGAGCTCCGCCGCCTCCGTAGCGGTCGCGGATGCCGTCAGCTCGGGGTGGAGCATGCCGCGGTCGCCCGCGAAGGCGCAGCAGCCCCAGGCATCGGGAACCACCGCGTCGACGGCCACCGCGTTCGCGAGCTGCCGCAGGTGGTCGTTCGAACCGAGTCTCGTGCTCGAGCAGGTCGGATGCAGCGCGAGGGAATCGAGCCGCTCACCGACGTCGAGGGCGGGCAGCAGCCGCTCGGCCGCGAAGTCGACCGCGTCGACGATGCGGAGGGAGACGGGCGCGCCGTCGAGCTCGCCCACGTTCTCGAGCGCGTGCACGAGGCCCTCGGTGCACGAGGAGTTGTCGCAGACGATCGGCAGGCGCCCGCCGTCCGAGGCGGCGAGCAGCGCGCGCACGGTCTTCTCGATCGCGGTGGCGTAGCCGGCGGTGAGGCCCTTCGACTTCCACGGCGTTCCGCAGCACAGCCCGTCGATGCCGTCGGGCGTGACCAACTCGACGCCCGCGCGATCGCAGAGCAGGCGGAAGGCGGATGCCGCGCCGATGCCGTCGTCGGCCGGGCCGAACATCGAGCCGACGCAGGCCGAGAAGAAGACGGCGTCGCCGGTGGCGGCCGAGGCGTGGGCGCGCTTCGCCCCGCCGCGTGGCAGGTCGGCGGTCCACTGCGGCACGACGTCGGCGCCGAGCACCGCGCGGCCGGCGGCGCTGGCGGCCGCGGCGATCGGCGGCACGGCCTTCGCCGCGGTGAGGGCGAGCGCGGCGCCCCGGGTCACCGGGCCCCAGATCTTCGCGAGGCCCGCAGCGATCGTGCGGGTCGGCGCGTTCGCCTCCTGCTCGCGCAGGCGCCGCACGAGGTCGCCGGTGTTGATCATCACGGGGCACGCCGTCTGGCACATGCCGTCGGCGGCGCAGGTCTCGACCGAGGCGTACTCCTCCGCGGCGGCGAGGCGTGCGTCGAGGTCGGTGTCGCCGGCGGCCTTCGCGGCGGCGCGCGCCCGGCGCACCGCGATGCGCTGGCGCGGCGTGATCGTGACGTCTTTGCTCGGGCACACGGGCTCGCAGTAGCCGCACTCGACGCAGCGGTCGACCTCCGACTCGACCTCGGGCGTGAGCTTCAGGTGCTCGAGGTGCGCGGTCGGCGAGTCGGTGAGCAGCACGCCGGGGTTCAGCACGCCGGCGGGGTCGCAGAGCGCCTTGACCTCGCGCATGACGGCGTAGAGCTCGGCGCCGAACTGGCGTTCGACGAAGGGCGCCATGATCCGGCCGGTGCCGTGCTCGGCCTTCAGCGTGCCGCCGGCGCCGAGCACGAGGTCGACGAGCTCCTCGGTGAAGCGCTCCTGCCGCGCGATCGCATCGGCGGCGGTGAAGTCCTCGGTGAGGAGGAAGTGGATGTTGCCGTCCTTCGCGTGCCCGAAGATCACCGCATCGGCGTAGCCGTGGCGCTCGAAGAGCGTCTGCAGGGATGCGCAGGTCGCGGCGAGCTGTTCGACGGGTACTGCGATGTCCTCGAGCAGCGCGGTGGTGCACGGGCGTCGGGCACCGGCGATCGCCGCATAGAGGCCCTTGCGGAAGTGCCAGAGCCGCGCGCGCTCCGTCGGATCGCGGGTGACGTCGAGCGCTGGTGCACCGGCGGCGGCAAGGGCGGCACCCGCGAGGGCGAGCTGCTCGGCGAGGTCGTCGTCATCGCGGCCGTGGTACTCCACGAGCAGCGCGGCATGCCCGTCGATCACGACGTCGTCGATGATGCCGGATGCCGCGGGGTCGGCCTGGATCACGCGCAGCGACGCGGCATCCATCAGCTCGAGGGTGGCGGCGCCCGTCTCGACGAGCACCGGAAGGATGCCGGTGGCCGCGTCGAGCGTGGGGAAGACCACGAGCGCCGTGGCGATGCTCGAGGCGATCGGCACGGTGTCGAAGACGGCCTCGGCGACGAAGCCCAGCGTGCCCTCGCTGCCGACCATGAGGTGCGCGAGGATCTCGACCGGCTCGGTGAAGTCGAGGAAGGAGTTCAGGCCGTAGCCCATCGTGTTCTTGCCGCGGTACTGCCGCTCGATCTCGGCCCGCAGGTCCGCACGGTCGCGCACGAGGTCGCGGAGCCGGGCCAGACCTGCGTGCAGCGCGGGCTCGGCGTCGGCGAGCCGCCGGGCGGCATCGGGCGCCGAGGTGTCGACGATCGTGCCGCTCGGCAGGGCGAAGGTGAGCGAGGCGAGCGTGCGGTAGCTGTTGTGGTGGGTGCCGCAGGCCATGCCGCTCGAGTTGTTGGCGATCACGCCGCCGACGGTCGCGGCGATCTCGCTGGCCGGGTCGGGCCCGAGCTTGCGGCCGTGGCGGAGCAGCCGGGCGTTGACCTGCCGCACCGTCGCCCCGGGCTGCACGCGCACGCGCTCGCCGCCGGCCTCGGGCTGGATGCGGCGGAACGCGGTGCGCGTGTCGAGCAGGATGCCCTCGGTCGAGGCCTGGCCCGAGAGGCTGGTGCCGCCCGAACGCACGGTCACCCCGAGCCCGGCGTCGGCCGCGAAGCGGAGCACGGCCGCGACCTGCTCGAGGCTGCGCGGGGTGACAACGGCGGCGGGCGTCAGCAGCACGTGCGAGGCGTCGACGCCCGCGACGATGCGGTCGAACTCGGCGACCGAGACATCCGCGGCCGTCGATGCCGGCGAGGCGATCGTGCCGAGCACTCGACCGAGCTCGGCGGCGAGGCGGTCATCGCCGGGGTCGACGGCGGAGCGGTGGGCGGTGGCGGACACGGTCATGCGGTGCGGCTTCCTGGGACGGCTGGGCTGGCGGTGCGGACGGGGATCGCCGAGAGGGCGGCGACCACGAGGCAGATGACGGCGGTCGCGACGAACGTCGCGGACGCGGTGGGATCCTCAGTGAGGAGCAGGATCGCGGCGGGCACGAAGCTGCCGCCGGCTGCGCCGCAGGCGACGAGCACCCCGGTCGCCTTCGCGGCTTCGTCGTCGTCGAGGCGATCGAGTGCGAGCCCCACCGTGAGGGCGTAGGTCGGGGCGAGGGCGACGACGGCGACGGCGATCGCGACGAGGCCGAACACCGGGGCGGTCGGCGTGACGACCGCAGCGACGCCGAGCACCCCGGCGGCGGTGAGCGTGCCGAGGAGCAGGGCGCGACGCGTCGTGACGCCGCCCCGCAGCATCGCCGACGAGGCGAACCGGCCGACGGCCATGAGCCCCCAGAAGACCGAGGTGCCGAGTGCGGCGGCGGCGGGGTCGACCCGCAGCAGTCCCGCCGGGATCACGGCCGACCACCCGGCGAACACGGTCTCGACGCCGACGTAGAGGGGGAGCGCGATCGCGAGCGGCAGTAGCGCGAGCACGCTCGCACGACGGAGGCCGCGTCGGCGCTCGCCACGGGCCGGAGCGGTGCTGCCGCGGGCGCCGGCGAGGAGCGCGACGGCGGCGGCGAACTGCGCGGCGGCGACCACGAGGAGCACCAGCGGTGGCCGCTCGGTGCCCGCGGCCAGGGCCACGAGGAGGGGCGTGAGCGCCGCGGTGACGGCGACCGTCGCCGTGAGCGCGGTGAGGATGGCGGCGGTCGAGGAGGTCGAAGCGGCCTTCGAGGCGACGCTCGCGGAGGCCTCGGTGAGTCCGAACCCGAGGCCGGCGAGGGCCGCGAAGGCGATGAAGCCGGGTGCCGTGCCGGCGAGGGCGGCGCCGGTGAGGGCGACCGCCTGCACGAGGCATCCGATCGCCGCGAGGTGCAGCGCACGCACGCGGCGCAGCACGACGCTCGATGCGAGCACGCCGGCGAGCAGGCCGCCGAACAGGGCGGGGATGGCGGAGACGACGGATGTCCCGATGCCCTGCTCGACCGAGGGGAGCACCGCCGGGATCACCGCCGCGGTCGCACCGAGTCCGGCGAACGCGGCGTAGAGCCCTCGGATCGCCGGGGTCACCGGCGAAGCGCGCGGAGGTGGTGCACTGCCGCGTAGGTGTTGCGGATCGCCTCCATCGACTGGTCGTAGCTGGCCTGGGCGACGCCGATGAAGACGCAGTCGACGACCATGAGCTGTGCGATGCGGCTGCCGAGCGCACCCGAGCGGAACCCGGTCTCGCGGGCGGCGGTGGTGAGCACGATGTCGGCCTGCTCGGCGAGCGGGGAGTGATCGTGATTGGTGATCGCGATCGTCGTGGCGCCCGCGGCGCGTGCGATCGCGAGGAACTCGACCGTGTCGACGGTGCCGCCGCTGTGCGAGACGGCGATCGCCACGGTGCCGGGGCGGAGCGTCGCCGCCGAGGTCCAGGCGGCGTGCGGGTCGGACCAGTTGAGCGCAGTGCGGCCGATGCGGGTGAGCTTCTGCTGCAGGTCGAGGCCGACGAACGAGCTCGCGCCCACGCCGAAGATGTCGACGCGCGGGGTCGCCCCGACCGCGTCGACGGCAGCCTGCAAGGCGTCGATGTCGAGCACCTTCGCCGTGTCGGCGATCGAGAGGGTCTCGGCCATCGAGACCTTCGCCACGATGTCGTCGAGAGTGTCGTCGCGGTCGATGTCGCCCGAGATCTCGGGCAGCCCAGCGGTCTCGAACGTCTCGCGCGCGACGTCGCGGAGCACGTCCATGCGGAGGGCCTTGAAGTGCTCGTAGCCCATGCGCTTGCAGAAGCGCACGACCGAGGTGGTCGAGGTGTCGCAGCGCGCGGCGAGCTCGGCGATCGAGAGCTCGGCGATGAGCGCGGGCTCGGAGACGAACAGCGAGGCGATGCGCTGCTCGCTCGGGCGCAGCTCGGGCAGGATCGCCCGGATGCGCACGAGCACGGGGCGCTGGCCGGGCTCGTCGGCCCTGGGCTCGTGGGTGGGCATCAGCTCTCCTCGTCGACGACACTCGATGCCCCATCGGGGCGGTGACACCACCCTAGAAGAAATTTTGTTACATGCCTAGCTGATGTGATGTACTTTTGTGACCCACTGAGATCATCGATGCTCTTCGACCCGGCGCCCACAGCGCAGTACCACCCGGACGAGGCAGCACCTAGCCCTGAGGAGTTCCCCATGAACGGAGGCAACCGCGGTGCACGCGGCGCCCTCGCAGCGGTCGGCCTGGCAGCGGCCGTCGCTCTGACGATCACCGGCTGCAGCTCGGCGAAGCCCGCGCCCACTGAAGCAGGTGCGGCAGGCGGCTCGCTCGTCGTCGGCGTCACGAGCGACCCCGACACGCTGTTCCCCTGGAAGGCCACGCAGTTCCAGGCCGTCAACGTGCTGCAGAACCTGTACGGCACGCTGACCGAGTTCGACGCCGACCTCAACGTCGTGCCCGGCCTCGCCGAGTCGTGGGAGGCGTCGGAGGACGGCCTCACCGTGACCTTCAAGCTGCGCGAGGGCGTCACCTTCGCCGACGGCTCCACCTTCGGCTCCGAAGACGTGAAGTTCTCGCTCGAGGCCATCGCGGCCGAAGCCACCGCAGCCGTCGCGAGCACCTCGCTCGCGTCGGTCGCCGGCATCGAGACGCCCGACGAGCAGACCGTCGTGCTGACGTTGAGCGCGCCCGATGCCGCCCTGCCGGCGAACCTCGCCGTCATCAACATGGCGATGCTCTCCTCCGACGACACCGAGGCCGAGCTGAACACCACGCCGAACGGCACGGGGCCGTTCGTGCTCGAGGACCGCAAGGCCAGCCAGTCGCTGACGCTCGCCAAGAACGACGCCTACTGGGGCGACGCCGCGAAGCTCGACACCGTCGAGTTCCGCGTCATCCCCGACGAGTCCTCGATCGTCTCGGCCATGCAGTCGGGCAACGTGCAGCTCGCGGTCTTCGACGACCCGCTCGTCGCGCAGACCGCCGAGAGCGGCACGGTCACCGTCGAGAAGACGCCCCAGCTGAGCTACCACGCGCTGCAGCTGAACGCCCGTCGCGGCGACCTCGCCGACGTCAACGTGCGTCTCGCGATCCAGTGCGCCGTCGACCGCCAGGAGGTGCTCGACACCGCCGCCCTCGGCGAGGGCGAGGTGACCGGCCCGATCACGTCGCCGGCGTACCGCTCCGACCCCGACGCCCGCCCCTGCCCCGAGCGCGACCTCGACGAGGCCGCGAAGTACCTCGACAAGGCCGGCAAGTCCGACGGCGTGACGATCAAGACGATCGTCTCGCAGGGCGAGTACGCGACGAGCGTCAACGAGGCGCAGAACCTCAAGGCCCAGCTGGCCGAGGCGAACATCACCCTCGAACTCGAGGTGCTCGAGTCGGGCGCCTTCGTCGACCGCTGGATCGCCGCCGACTTCGACGCGGCCGTCGCCCTGAACGGCGGACGCCCCGACCCCGACGGCATGTACGGCCGCTACTTCACGAGCACGGGCAACCTGAACCAGGTCGCCGGGTACAGCTCGCCCGAGCTCGACGCGCTGTTCGCCGAGGGCAAGCAGAGCTCCGACCCCGATGAGCGCAAGGACATCTACGCGCAGATCTCGGAGAACCTCGAAGACAACGCCGCGTGGATCTGGCTCTTCACGAGTTACTCCTACACCGCGGCCTCGTCCGAGGTGCAGGGCTTCACGCCCATGGCCAACGGTTCGCTGCAGTACCTCCGCACCACGACGGTCAACTAAGACCCCGAACGGCGCGGCGTCCCCACACATGCGCCGCGCCGTTCGGCACAACCCACGGAAGACCATGCTTCGACGACTCTTCAGGAACCCGGTGCTCCGGCGCATCCTCGCCGCACTGGCGACGCTGCTCGGCGTGGCCGTGTTCGTCTTCATCATGTTGCGGGCGATCCCCGGCAACCAGATCACGGCCGGCCTCGGCACCGAGGCCGCGGCCCTCACGCCCGCACAGCAACAGCAGCTCGAGGCGTACTACGGTCTCGACCAGCCGCTCATCGCGCAGTTCTTCAGCTGGCTCGGCAACATCTTCACCGGCAATCTCGGCTTCTCGGCCCGTGCGCAGCAGAGCGTGCTCGAACTGACGGCGCAGTCGCTGCCCGTCACGATCGAGCTGGCGATCTTCTCGATCGTGCTCGCGCTGCTCATCGGCATCCCGCTCGGCATGCTCTCGGCATCGCGGCCCGACTCTCCCCGTGACGCCTTCGGACAGGTCGTCGGCCTCGCCGGTCTCTCGATCCCCGCGTTCCTGCTCGCGACGACGCTGCTCGCCGTGCTCGCCTCGAGCTTCGGGTACAACCCCAACGGCGAGGGCTACGCGTACTTCGTCGACAACCCCTGGCTGAACCTGCAGCAGATGCTGCTGCCCTCGATCGTGCTCGGCTTCGGCATCGCGGCCCCCATCATGCGCACCACGCGCACCGCCGTGCTCGAGATCCGCTCGAACGACTTCATCCGCACGGCGAAGGCGAAGGGCGTTCCGCCTCGCCGTCTCCAGGCCAAGCACGTGCTCGGCAACGCACTCGTGCCGATCGTCACGATGACGGGCCTGCAGTTCGGCTACCTGCTCGGCGGCGCCGTGGTGGTCGAGCAGATCTTCTCGCTGCCGGGCATCGGCCGCCAGGTGCTGCTCGGCATCCAGCAGAAGGAGTACGCACTCGTGCAGAGCACCGTGCTGATCATCGCGCTCTCGTTCGTGATCGTGAACCTGCTGACCGATGTGCTCTACCGCATGATCGACCCGAGGGTGCGTGCCGCATGACCGACATCACCCAGACCGCGACCCTCGCTCCCGGCGGCGGGCGGACCATGGAGCGCGTTCGCCTCCTGCTCCGCAGCCGGAGCGGCCTCGTCGGCCTCATCATCGTCATCGTGCTGGGCGTGCTCAGCCTGCTCTCGGCGTTCGGCCTGCTGCCCTACGACCCGATCGCGCAGGACCCGCCGGCCCGACTGCAGCCGCCGTCGGCCGAGCACTGGTTCGGCACCGACCAGTTCGGCCGCGACGTCTTCTCGCGCGTCGCAGCGGGCGTCGCCAACTCGGCGCTCATCTCGCTCGTCGCGGTGGCGTTCGCCACGCTCGTCGGCACCTTCTGCGGTCTCGTCGCCGGGTTCTACCGCGGCGTCTCCGACGGGGTGATCTCGGGCGTGACGAACGTGTTGTTCGCCTTCCCGCCGCTGCTCCTCGCGCTGTCGCTCGCCTCGGTCTTCGACCGCAACTGGTTCACGATCGCCGTGGCCATCGCGATCGTCTACGTGCCGATCTTCATCCGCGTGACCCGCGGGCCGGTGCTCTCGCTCCGCGAGATCGAGTACGTGAAGGCCGCGACGAGCACAGGCCAGAGCCGCTCGATGGTGATGTTCCGCCATGTGCTGCCGAACATCACCTCGATCATCATCGTGCAGGTCACGCTCTCGCTCTCGTGGGCCGTGCTGACCGAGGCCTCGCTGAGCTTCCTCGGCCTCGGCACCCCGCCGCCGGCCCCGTCGCTCGGCTCCATGATCTTCGAGGCGCGCACCCTCATCGGCATCGCGCCGTGGACCATGATCGCGCCCGGCGCGGTCGTCGTCCTCCTCGTCGTTGGACTCAACCTCCTCGGAGACGGTCTGCGCGACGCACTCGACCCCAGAAACAGAGGAAAGAAATGAGCACGCTCGACGACGACCTGGCGAACCTCGCCACCGAGGCGAGCAACCCGCGCTACGCGGAGCTCGACCGCATGAGCGTCGCGGAGATCGCCGCGGCCATGAACGAGGCCGACGCCACCGTGCCCGGCGCCGTCAGCCGCGCCCTGCCGCAGATCGTTCCGGCGATCGAGGCCGCGAGCGAGCGGATGTCGCGAGGCGGGCGCCTCGTCTACGTCGGTGCCGGCACGCCCGGCCGCATCGCCGTGGTCGACGCCTCGGAGTGCCCGCCCACGTTCAGCACGCCGCCCGAGCTGGTCTTCGCGATCATGGCCGGCGGCGCCTCCGCCATCGTCACCCCCACCGAGGGCGCTGAAGACGACGCCGACGCCGGCTCCGCCGCGATCGACGAGGCGGGGATCGGACCGCTCGACACGGTCATCGGCATCGCCTCGAGCGGCCGCACGCCCTACGTGATCGCGGCCATCGAGCGCGCTCGTGCGCTCGGCGCCCTCACGGTCGGCCTCTCGTGCAACGTCGACACGGCGCTGAGCGCGGCCGCCGAGTTCCCGATCGAGGTGGCGGTCGGCCCCGAGGTGCTGACGGGCTCGACGCGGCTGAAGGCCGGCACGGCGCAGAAGCTCGTGCTCAACATGTTCTCGACGATCGTGATGGTGCAGCAGGGCAAGACCTACGGCAGTTTCATGGTCGACCTGAAGCCGACGAACCACAAGCTCCGCGACCGTGCGGTGCGCATGGTGGCCGAGATCGCCGGGGTGCCGCGCGATGAGGCCGAGGCCACGCTCGAGGGCAACGACTACGACGTGAAGACCTCGGTGCTGGTGCTCGCCCGCGGCCTCTCGCAGGCCGAGGCCGAGGCGCGCCTGGCGGTCGCGGGCGGCAGGCTCCGACCCGCGATGGAAGGTGCATGATGCGCGTTCTCGGCATGATCTCCGGCACCTCGCACGACGGCATCGACGTCGCCGTCGTCGAGTTCACCGAACGCGACGGCGTGCTCTCGGGGCGCGTGCTCCACGACGCCACCACCCCCTACGCGCCGGCCCTGCGCGAGCGGCTGATCGCCGCCCTGCCTCCCGCGCCGACGACGCTCGCCGAGATCTGCGAGCTCGACACGCTGATCGGCCAGGCCTTCGCCGACGCCGCGCTCGCCGCGCGCGACGCGGTCGGCGGGGTCGACGCGGTCACCTCGCACGGCCAGACCGTCTACCACTGGGTCGACGGCGCGCACGCGCTCGGCACGCTCCAGATCGGCCAGCCCGCGTGGATCGCCGAGCTGCTCGGCGTTCCGGTGGTCTCCGACGTGCGCATCCGCGACATCGTCGCCGGCGGCCACGGCGCTCCGCTCGTCTCCTTCCTCGACGAACTGCTGCTGCGCGACCGCTCGGGCGTCTCGGCCGCGCTGAACCTCGGCGGCATCTCGAACATGACCGTCGTCGGCGAGGACGCGCTCGTCGCCTACGACATCGGACCGTCGAACGCGCTCGTCGACGCCGTCGTCGTCGACGAGGGCCTGAACGACCTCGGCTACGACGACGACGCCCGCATCGCGTCGACCGGCACCGTCGACGAGGAACTCCTGGCGTTGCTGCTCGCCGACCCGTACTACGCGCTGACGGCGCCGAAGAGCACGGGCAAGGAGCACTTCCACCTCGCCTATGTGCGCGACGCCGAGGCCCGCCTCGGTCGTTCGATCGAGGTCGACGATCTCGTGCGCACGCTCACCGAGCTCACGGTGCAGACGGTCGCCCGCGACGTGCGGGCGGCGGGCATCGGCTTCCTCGCGGCCTCGGGCGGCGGATGCCGCAATCCGCTGATCCTCGACGGGCTCCGCGCCGCGCTGCCCGAGGTCGAGGTCGTGCTCGCCGACGAGCTCGGCGCGCCGGCCGACAGCAAGGAGGCCATCGCCTTCGCGCTCATCGGCTGGTGCACCCTGCACGGCATCCCGGCGACGGTTCCGGGCGGCACCGGGGCTAGCGCGCCGCGCATCCTCGGCACCATCACGCCCGGTGACGGCCCGCTCGTGCTGCCGCAGCCGGTCGACGGCCTGCGTTCGCTGGTGCTCGAGGCGGGTCGCTGAACGATGTCCGTGACGCTTCGCCCCGCGACGAGCGACGACCGCGACGCGATCGTCGCCGTCTTCCTCGCCTGCTGGCGAGAGAGCTACGTCGGCGTGCTGCCGGCCGTCGCGATCGAGGCGATGACGGATGACCGTGCGCAGGCGCTCTGGCGACGGGTGCTGGCCTCGACCGAGGGCACGGTGTTCGTCGCCGAGCACGACGGCCTCGTGCAGGGGGTCACCCGCTTCGCGCCCGAGGGCGACGGCGGTGCGGTGCATTCGCTCTACGTCTCGCCCGATGCCCGCGGTCTCGGCCTCGGCACGCGCCTGCTCGACGCCGCCTACGACTCGCTCAGCGAGCGCGGCGCGGCATCGGTCGCGCTGTGGGTCTTCGCCGCGAACGCGCCGTCGATCGCGTTCTACCGGGGCCGCGGCTGGCTGCCCGACGGGGGAGCGCGCACGCAGGCCGAGTTCGGCGAGCCGGAGCTCCGCCTCCGCCGTGGTGGACGGAGGCCGGCATGATCCGGCTCGCCGGACTCAGCGCGCACGAGGCGGCCTCATGAGCGCGCCCGAGACCCTGCTCGGCGCTGCTGCCGCGGCGATGATCGCGCCGAGCGCCGGCTCGCCCGCCGGCTCGCCCGCCGGCTGCGTGATCGGCATCGACCTGGACGGCGAGCGGCAGGTCGCCGCCGCTGGTCTCGCTGCGCCGGAGCATCCCGCCCCGGTGCCGATGCGCCGCGGCACCCTGCACGACCTCGCCTCGGTGAGCAAGGTCGTCGGCACGACCACAGCGCTGCACCGCCTCGCCTCGATGGGCGAGCTCGACGTCGACGACCTCGTCACGCGATTCGTGCCGCCATTCGGCGGTCACGCCGAGACGAGCGTCCGCGACCTCCTCCAGCACCGCGCCGGACTCCAGGAGTGGCAGCCGCTGTACCTCGCGCCCGGCGACGACCCCCTCGCGACGATCGACGCGCTCCCGCTCCGCTACGCCCTGCGCAGCGAACGGCACTACTCCGACCTCGGGTTCATGCACCTCGGCCGGGTCGTCGAGGCTGTCGCGGGCCTGTCGCTCGACGCCGCTGTGCGCGACCTCGTCGCGCGCCCGCTCGGCCTCCGTTCGCTCGGCTACGGGCCGGTCGCGGGCGAGGCGGCCACGAGTTCGCACGGCGACGAGGCCGAACGCCGGATGGTCGCCACGGGGCATCCGTACCCCGTCGCATGGAGCGATGCGGGATTCGCCTGGCGCACCGCGCCCGTCAATGGCGAGGCCAACGACGGCAACTGCTTCCACGCCTTCGGCGGCGTCGCCGGGCACGCGGGGCTCTTCGGCTCCATCGACGACGTGCTCGATGTCGTGGCGACGCTCAGCCGCGCCGACGAACGGCGCGAGCTCTGGGACCCCGAGGTCACGGCCGACTTCAGTGCGGCGGGACCCGATGCCGAGCAGGCGCTCGGCTGGCGGCGCCGAGAGCTCGTCGTGCGGGGCGAGCGGATGCCGCTCCTCTGGCACCCCGGATTCACCGGCTGCGCCGTGGGCTTCGTGCCCGGGCGCGGCATCGCCGTGGCCTTCGCGAGCAACCGCCTGCTCGCGGCCGAGCCGGCGCCCACCGACCTCCACTGGCAGCGCGTGCTGGATGCGCTCGCCTCGACCCTCAGCACACAGGAGTGAACCCGACCATGACCACGAACGAACCGGTGCTCCGCATCAGCGGCCTCTCGATCGCCTTCCGCTCGGGCGGCGAACTCGTCACCGCCGTCGACGACGTCTCGATCGACGTCGCAGCGGGCGAGACCGTCGCGATCGTGGGCGAGTCGGGCTCCGGAAAGTCGACCACGGCCGCGGCGATCAACCGGCTGCTGCCGGAGAACGGCGTCATCACCGCGGGCAGCATCCGATTCGAGGGCCGGGAGATCACCGAGCTCGGCGAGAACGAGCTCGTGAAGCTCCGCGGCGCTGGCATCGGCCTCGTGCCGCAGGACCCGATGTCGAACCTCAACCCGCTCATGCGCGTCGGCGAGCAGATCGGCGAGGCGCTCGAGGTGCACGGCTACGGCACCGGCGAGGCCGTGCGCGCGCGGGTGGTCGAGCTGCTCGAGCTCGTCGGCATCCCCGACCCCGAGCAGCGTTCGCGGCAGTACCCGCACGAGTTCTCGGGTGGCATGCGCCAGCGCGCCCTCATCGCCATGGGGCTCGCGTGTCAGCCGCGCCTGCTCATCGCGGACGAGCCGACCTCGGCCCTCGACGTCACGGTGCAGCGCCGCATCCTCGACCAGCTCGACCAGCTGACCGGCGAGATGGGCACCGCGGTGTTCCTCATCACCCACGACCTCGCGCTCGCCGCCGAGCGCGCCGACCGCATCGTCGTGATGTTCCGCGGCAGCATCGTCGAGACCGGCACCTCGCAGGAGGTGCTCGAGAACCCGAAGCACGAGTACACGAAGCAGCTCCTCGCCGCCGCGCCGAGCCTCGCCTCGCGCCGCGAACCGCTGCCCATCCGCGGCGGCGACGTCGACACGCGTCCGCTCGTCGAGGTGACCGAGCTGCGCAAGGAGTTCCACCTGCGCTCGCCGAAGGCGGGGGAGCCCGCGACGTTCACCGCCGTCGACGGCGTGAGCTTCACGATCCCGCGCGGCAGGACCGTCTCGATCGTGGGGGAGTCGGGGTCGGGCAAGTCCACGACCGCGAACCTCGTGCTCGGGCTCGAGCAGCTCACCTCGGGTCGCATCGCCTTCGACGGCACCGACCTGACCAAGCTGAAGCGCCGCGAGCTCTTCGCGTTCCGCCGCCGGGTGCAGCCCGTCTTCCAGAACCCGTACGCCTCGCTCGACCCGCGCTACACGGTCGAGGAGTCGATCGCCGAACCGCTGAAGGTGCATCGGATCGGCAACGCCGCGAGTCGCCGCAAGCGCGTCGCCGAGCTGCTCGAGCAGGTCGCCCTGCCGGTGGCCATGGCCTCGCGCCTGCCGCACGAGCTCTCGGGCGGCCAGCGCCAGCGCGTCGCGATCGCCCGCGCCCTCGCGCTCGAGCCCGAGCTCGTCGTGCTCGACGAGGCCGTCTCGGCGCTCGACGTGCTCGTGCAGGCGCAGATCCTCGAACTGCTCGCGGGCCTCCAGGCCCGCCTCGGTCTCAGCTACCTCTTCATCAGCCACGACCTCGCGGTCGTGCGCATGATCTCCGATGAGGTGCACGTGATGCAGCGCGGTCGCATCGTCGAGAGCGGCACGCCAGAGCAGATCTTCGACGACCCGCAGGACGCGTACACACGGGAGCTGCTGGCGGCGATCCCGGGGGCCGCGCTGGCGTCCTGAGCGGCCGGCTGCTCGGCGACTACGCCGTCGCGTCGTGCCTCGCGCCGAACACGAGTGCGCGCAGCAGCACCTCGAGCGAGGCCTGCACGCGCGCATCCGTCCACGACGCCGGGTCCTCGACGGCCTTGACCTCGTAGCCCCGGCAGTAGAGGTAGAGGATGTCGGCGATGTGCGCGGCCTGTTCGAGATCGACGGATGCCCCGTCGCGCTCGACGTGCTCGGCGCCGGCGAGGAACTTGTCGTACGTGGCATCCGTCACCCGTCGCACGACCTGGTAGGCGCGCTCGTTCGCGCCGCGCACGTCGGCGATGACCTCGATCCAGAGGCTGCGCAGCACGTTCTCTTCCGGGTCGGAGGTGCACATCCACCGGGCGAGGGCGGCGAGCCGCTCGACGCCGACGAGGTCGCCCAGGTGCTCGAGGCGCTCGGCGTCCCACTGCGTGCGGGCGTGATCGAGGGCGTTCGCCATGAGGTGGGCGCGCGAGGGCACGAAGTTCGTGATGTAGGCGGTCGAGCGGCCGAGGCGATCGGCGACGGCGCGCAGGGTCACCGCGCGGGTGCCTCGTTCGCGGGCGACCTCGACGGTCGCGCGCGCGATGTCGGCGAGGCGTTCGTCGGTGTCGACGTCGATCGGCATCGGCCCTCCCTCTCTCGTTGGCAACTGTCGGCTGCTGGTGATGGCCGGCTGTTGACAGCCTGCCAGCTTCGGCGCTACGTTTCAAAACATTGTTGTAAAACACTCCGATATCTCGGGTGCTCGAACTTCACCGGAGAGGAACACGCATGACCGCGAACGGCGGAGTCTCGTTCTGGCTGCAACAGGTCGGCCTGCCGACCCCGCGCCCGGCCATGCCCGGCGACCTCGACGTCGATGTCGCGATCGTCGGCGCCGGCTACACCGGTCTCTGGACCGCGTACTACCTGAAGCGCGACCAGCCCGACCTGCGCGTCGCCCTGCTCGAGCGGCGCTTCGCCGGGTACGGCGCTTCGGGCCGGAACGGCGGATGGCTCACCAACTCGGTCACCGGCGGCCGCGAGCAGTACGTGAAGACCCACGGGCGCGACGCCGCGATCGCGCAGCAGGTGGCGCTCAACGAGACCGTCGACGAGGTCATCGCCATCGCCGCCGCCGAGGGCATCGACGCCGACCTGCACAAGGGCGGCGAACTCGAGGTCGCCTACACGCCGGCCCAGTTCGCCCGGCTGAAGTCGTACGTTGCGGCCGAGCAGTCGTGGCCCGCCACCGACGTCCAGCTCCTCGATGCGGCGCAGGCGAAGACTCGCGTCAACGTCGCCGGCCTGCTCGGCGCCGCCTGGCACCCGCACTGCGCACGCATCCACCCCGCCAAGCTCGCCCTCGGCCTCGCTGCGGCGGTCGAGCGACTCGGCGTGACGATCTACGAAGGCACCACGGTCACCGAGATCCGCCCCGGCGAGGCCCGCACCGACCACGGCACCGTGCGCGCCGCCCACGTGCTGCGCGCGACCGAGGGCTTCACGCCCGACCTGCGCGGCGAGCACCGCACCTGGCTGCCGATGAACTCGTCGCTCATCGTGACCGAGCCACTCGCGGCATCCGTGTGGGACGAGATCGGCTGGAACGGCCGCGAGGTGCTCGGAGACATGGCGCACGTCTACATGTACGCGCAGCGCACCGCCGACGACCGCATCGCGTTCGGAGGCCGCGGCGTGCCCTATCGCTACGGCTCGCGCGTCGACCAGGACGGCCGCACCCAGCAGGCCACGATCGAGAGCCTGGGCGCGCTGCTGGCCCGCTTCTTCCCCATGGCAGCGGATGCCGCGATCGACCACGCCTGGTCGGGAGTGCTCGGCGTTCCCCGCGACTGGGCGGCCACCGTCGGCCATGACCGCGCCACCGGACTCGGCTGGGCGGGCGGCTACGTCGGCACCGGCGTGACCGCGACGAACCTCGCCGGGCGGACCCTGCGAGACCTCGTGCTCGGCCGCGATACGGACCTCACCCGCCTGCCGTGGGTCGGGCACCGCGCCCGCAAGTGGGAGATCGAGCCGCTCCGCTGGCTGGCCGTGCAGGCCATCTACGGCGCGTACCACGCCGCCGACCGTGCCGAACTGCGCGGCCGCGCGACCACCTCGCCGATCGCCCATCTCGCCGACCTCGTCGCGGGGCGCTGACTATGAACCAGCAGCACCACGTCGCAGCGCTGCGCCCGCTCGAGCGCGACCTCGGCGAGCGCTCGCCGAAGCCGACCGCCGTGACCGACGGCATGCTCGAGGCATCCGATTCGCTCTGGGGTCGCGCCGGGCTCGACGTCGGCTACTGGGAGTGCACTCCCGGCCGCTTCACCGCGACCCGCGACGGCTACACGGAGATCTGCCAGATCCTCTCGGGGCGGGTCTCGATCGAGGTCGAAGGCGAGGCGCCCGTCACCCTCGAGGCCGGCGACACCCTGGTGATGCCGAGCGGATGGCGCGGGGTGTGGACCGTGCACGAGACGGTGCGCAAGCTCTACGTGATCGTCGACGACGCTCCCGCGCCCTAGATAGCACGCCGGTCACTTCCGCCGGGCGCTCGTCGTCGAGGACTTGTGGGGCGGCCCGTCGTGCGGAAGGGTGACGGCATGCACTACGCGGGTGAGCTCACTCCTGAGCAGTTCTGGGCGGTCGTCGACGATGTCGACGACCAGATCCGACGCACGTTCGCGGAGCGGCCGGTCTTCACGGTTCGCGGATGGCGCGGACGCACGATCCTCTCCGAGTGGGCGTTGGGCGATGGCGGCGGCATCCGCTCGCTCGCGTTCCTCCCTGCGGACTGGGACGGCGCGAACTTCGACGACCCCGATGTCAGGCCCCGCGTCGGGGTGCTCACCGACGTCGAGGAGCCGAGGCGCATACTGGCCGGACGCCTCGCGATCGAGGAATTCGTGCGCACGCACGAACCGCCCGGGCTCTTCGACGAGTCGCCGACGCCCGACGCGGTCGTCGAGCTGATGGTCGACGGCGCGGCCGAGCCCTTCGAGCTCTGGTCGGGCGGCGACGTGGTGCGTGCGGCCGGCCGCGTCGGTGGTGTCAGCGCCGTCATCGAGGCGGTCGGGCACCCGATCGAGGAGGTCGAGCTCGAGCGGCTGCACGACATCGACGACGTCTTGGCCGAGCGCCGACGATGGATCCGCTCGCAACGCGGCGGTATCTGAGCCCGCGCTGCGCCGGCCCGCTCCCGCGGCGCTACCCGAGCGTGTCGCCGCGCACGAGTGGAGCGCTCTCGAGCTCGTCGAGCAGTGCCGTGCCCGAGGCATCCCGCGCCACTTGCTCGCCGAGTCGCGCGGCGGCCTGCCGGTATCGATCGTCGCCGAGCACCCGGGCGATCGCCCTGCTGATCTTCTGCGATGAGGAGCGACGCGAGATCGCGACCCCCGCGCCGCGCTCCGTGACCCGTACGGCGTTGTCGGCCTGGTCGCGGCCGTGGTGCAGCACGACGAGCGGAAGCCCGGCGGCGAGCGTCTTGATGACCGTGCCGTGGCCGCCGTGGGTGACGACGAGGCTCGCGTGCCGCATGACCTCGCGATGCGGGGCGGATGCCACGACGGTCACGTTCGCGGGAGCGCTGATCGCACCCGGCTCGACGGCCGGCCCGGTGGTCACGACCCCGCGCACCGGCAGGTCGCCGAGTGCGTCGGCGATGCGCTGCAGGCACTCCACGTGGTTCTGGAACGTCGACGACATCGCGACGAGCACGAGCGGGTCGTCGCCGGCCGGCGGTGTCCACGGCTCGCCGGCAGCCCAGCTCGGGTCGTCGAGCACCGGCCCGACGTAGCGGGCGTTGGCCGGCAGCTCGGCAGGGAAGTCGAACGCTGCGGAGGTGAGCACGAGCTGGCGTCGCGCGTGCTGCATCTGGTTCCACATCGTCTCGACCGGCTCGAGGCCGTGGTCGGTGCGCACGGCGTTGAGGGGTTCGAGCGCGAACCGATCGAAGAGGCGCCGGCCGGCCGCTCCGAACGCCCGGTCGCGGAGCGCCCCCATCGGCCCGTGTCCGGGCTTGAGTCCGACGCCGAACGGCGGCATGCCCTTCGCGGGCAGTGCGTAGGTGTTCGGCACCAAGAGGTCGAACGGCACGCCGCGCGACTCGGCCGCGATCATCGCGCCGACGGCGAACGACGAGACCACGACGACGTCGGGCCCGAGTTCGTCGATCGCCGCGACCGTGTCGTCGGCCTGCACGGGCGCGGGGCCGACGATCATCTGCTCGGCCATCCCGCGGGCGATGCCGGGCGGGGTGCGGATCGCCCAGTCGTCGAACGGCTTCGTCACCCGCCCCGTCGTCGGCCGGAACCTCGCGCCGGCCGCGAGCGCCGGTGCCTCCAACGCATCGTCCGCGAGCACCGTGACGCGGTGGCCGCGGTCGGCGAGTCGCCGCACGACTCCCATCTCGGGAGGAACCGTGCCGCCGGCGTCGGTGAGCACGAACAGGTAGGTGCGAACGTTGTCGCTCATGCGCGGCACGTTACGCCCGACCCGCTTGCGCGGCATCCGTGCTTGCGCTGAGGCTCGCGGTCGCACTCGTCGGCGATCGGCGCGACAATGGGGGTTGGATCGAAGGGGCACGGCATGGCAGAGCTGAACGCAGAGGCGACGACGGATGAGTCGGCGGCCTCGTCGACCCAGGATGGCGCGCCCGCACCCGCACCCCACGGCCCGGGGCACCACGCCCTCGGCTGCCCCGAGTGCTTCGAGGAGCTGCAGCGCAACCAGGACTGGTGGAAGGCGCGGCCCGAGGGCGCCCGTCTCGTGGGTCTGGTCGTCGCACGCGACGACATGCCCTCGGTCGTCGAGCAGCGGAACGACCTCGCCGCCTTCGGCGTCGCGATCCTCGACTTCAAGCATCCTGCGGCAGAGGCCCCCGAGACCTGGGAGCAGCGCCTCGGCCGCCTGTTCGGCACGTTGCGCGCGGGCGATGTGCTCGTCGTGGCCAACGAACACGCGCTCGGCCGTGACCGTGATGAGGTCACGCGCGCGATCCGCACCCTCGCCCGGCACAACCTCGTGGTCAAGGTGCTGAGCCACGGCGCCCCGCACCTCGAAGACGCGCGCAGCTGAGCTGCGACCGGGTGCGCGAGGGCTGGCCGTCGCGCGGTATCCCGGCATAGTGTCGGGACATGAGCATCGACAACGGGCCTCAGCCGAACGTGTTCGACCTCGAGTCGGCCACCACGCAGAACGACACGTACCGCACCGTCGCGTGGAGCGGCAAGTACCTGCAGGTGACGCTCATGTCGATTCCCGTGGGCGAGTCGATCGGGCTCGAGGTGCACCCCGAGACCGACCAGTTCCTCCGTCTCGACGCCGGCCGTGGCCGCGTGAAGATGGGGCCGTCCGAGCACGACCTCCCGATCCAGCACGAGGTCTCCGACGGCTGGAGCATCCAGGTACCAGCCGGTACGTGGCACGACGTCGAGAACATCGGCGACGAGCCCATGCGGCTCTATGTCGTGTACGCGCCCGTGCATCACTCGGCCGGCATCGTGCAGGCCACCAAGGAGGACGCCGATCGCGACGAGGAGTCGGGCGTCGACGAGCCGCCCGCATGGGCGGTCGAGCCCGAGCAGGGGCGGCCCGACCAGCACGCCTGAGCCGTCCCTCCACGCGCTGCCGCCTCCTCATCAGGAGGTCTCCGTCACCGGGTCCGCGCTGCTCGTCGGCGTGTTCGTGTTCGTGCTGCTCGCGTGCCGTTCCCGCCCCGCGAGTTCGAGACTCCTGATCGCCGAGAGCTTCCGGAACGGCACGCTCGCCGCCGCGATGAGCGTGAGCATCAGCGCGAGGTCGAGCACCGCGAGCCACGCGCCGCGCGGTGTCGTGAGGGCGAGCGCGGCGCCGCGCATCATCGACCCGAGCATCAGGGCGACGGCGATCGAGACGCCGATGGCGAGGACGCCGCAGATCGCTCGGGCCCACATCGGGCGGCCGCCGCCGAAGGCGTATCCGCCGCCGATCGCGATGAGTGCGATGAGCACGGCGCCGCCGCCGAGTCCCTGCGTGAGCAGACCCACGAGGCCCCCAGGAATGAGCATCGGCGCGATCGCGAAGGCGAATGGGGAGGCGGCGCACCAGCGCAGCATCCGGCGTTCGCGAGCGGATGCCGCGGGGCCGACCGTCGAAGCCCAGCCGATCGCCGCCCCGACGATGAGTCCGGGCAGCAGCACGCCGACGAACGTGCCCCAGCTGAACGCGGAGATCGAGCCGCTGAGTTCGGCCATCCAGGCGCGCAACGCGCCTGCCCACGCGAGACCCGCGATGGCCCCGACCGAGATCAGCGCCCACCTGTTCATGCCGACGCCGCCTCAATGCGACGTGCCGCCCCGCCCGTCGCCGCCCGGGCGGCGATTCGCTCGTCCATGATGCCTCCTTCATCGAACTGTCCTGACAGTAGGCTGGCGACCACCCGCGATACATCCGTGGGACTACGCAATCCAGGGACGGGCATGCGTACCGAATCGGAGCGATCTGCACCGGATGCCGCCGCCGAGGCGCACCGGCTGCTCGAGACCGCCCGGCGTGAGGCTCGGGCCGGATCACGTGCCTCGGCCTGGGCGGCCTGCCGAGCGGCGGCGGCGATCGGGCGTCGAACGGGCGATGCCGTGATCGTCGCAACCGCGGCGACGTTGCTCTCCGATCGTGAGCTCGTCGAGTGGCGCACGACGTCCGACCGGCAGGCGATGTGCGTCGAGGCGCTGCGGATGCTCGGCGCCCCCGGCGACGACGACCCGGCCACGCGAGCGTTGCGGGAACGCGTCGAGGCGCAGCTCGAGGCGCTGTCGACCGGCTGGGCGGAGCACGTCGCAGTGCCGCGGGAGCGGTTGTCGCCCGCAGACGTGGAGGAGCGCTTCGCCGCGCTGCGGGTCGCGCATCGGCGCGCAGTCGGCCCTGGTGCTGCGGCTGCCCGGCTCGCGATGGCCGACGAGGCGATGGCGATCGGTCGTGCCGGCGATGACGACGAGGTGCTCGCGTACGGGCGCATGTGGCGCCTCGACTCGCTCGTGCAGCTCGGGCGGCGCCTCGAGTTCAACACGACCCTCGGTGAGTTCAGCGGCCTGGTTGAGCGGATGGCATCACCGATCTGGACGTGGCGCCTTGCGAACGTGCACGCGTGCCTCGCGCTCCTCGAAGACCGCCTGGAGGACGTGCCCGCCGCGGTCGCCGCAGCCGAACGCGCCGGTGTCGAGGCCGGGGTGTCGGATGCCGCAGACTTCGACCTCATCTTGCGATCCAACGTCGCCCAGCGCACCGGAGCGGGACTCGCGGACATCGAGGCGGAGGTGCGCGCGGTCATCGTGGACGGCCCGCTGTTCGCCCAGGGCTGGCGGGCGATCCTGTTGGCCGACCTCGGCCGCGCCGACGAGGCGGTCGCGATCTGGCGCACCCTCGCTCCGCACATCGCCGAGCTGCCGCCCGACTCCAACGAGGTGCTCGTCGCGACCGTCGGCCATGCCAGGCTGGCCATCCTCGCCGACGATCGGGAGCGCGCAGCAGAGGTGCTCGAGCTCCTCCGTCCCTTCGAGCACCTGCATGTCGCGGGTCCGGCGACGACTCCCTACGGCGGCCCCGTGTCGCTCACGCTCGCGGCGCTCGCGGACCACCTGGGCGACCGCGCCACTGCGCGCGCCTGGGCCGACGACGCGCGCGAACGAGCCGAGGTGATGGGCGCCCCGTGGTTCGTCGCCTCGTCGCGCGCCGTGCTCCGGGGCGGAACGACCCTCGCGCCGCTCTCGCCACGAGAGACGGAGGTCGCCCGCCGGGTCGCGGCCGGCGACTCGAACCGTGCGATCGCCGATTCGCTGTTCCTGTCCGAGCGCACCGTCGAGCAGCACGTGCGGAACATCATGCACAAGCTCGCGTTGCCGAATCGGACGGCGGTTGCGACCTGGGTCGCTCGCTCCGGGCGCTGACCGCCCGGATCGCTCACGCCCGAAGGGTGTGAAAGCATCGTCCGCGCCAATGCGCCGCGATCAGGCGTCACGCCGAGGCGTCACGCGGCCGGGAGCCGGCGCCGAGCAGCCTTCGCCGGCTACACCCGGGCGCGGATGCGGCCGGGGAGGAACGGCAGCGCGGGCGCCCGGTACACGAGCGCCGGTGCATGGTGCGGTTCGAGCGCGAACTCGGCTCGCCCGAAGCGCCACATGCGGTTGAACAGGTACACGCCGATCACCGCGGTCTCGTCAGCCGGCAGCTGCCAGGTGCCGATGCCCCATTGCGCGGGCTGTCCCAGGCCGCCGATCACGAGCGTCGGCCTCACGCGTGCGTACAGCGCGAACCACGGCTTGTGCAGTGTCAGCTCGATGCGCCGGGTGGGGGCGTCGGGCTGAGCGGATGTCACGCGCCCACCCAGCTCGCATCGGCCATGAGTGCCTCGAGGTCGCCCAGCAGCCGGGCCGTGTGGAACCCGTCGGCGGCGGCGTGGTGGATCTGCACGGCGACCGGCAACAGCGTGCGGCCGTCTCGCTCGACGTACCGGCCGAGGGTGAAGATCGGCAGCAGGTGGTTCGTGCCGCCGTCGATCTGCAGCGTGAATCCGGTGAAGCTCGTCCACGGCAGGCTCGATACGTCGAACACGTTCGGCGGCAGCGCGCCCTGCGGGAACATCGTGGTGGCGCTCGCCGTGGAGGCGAGCAGCTCGGCGGCGTGCTCGTGGAACCGACCGAAGTCGGGGTCGTAGCTCGCCCAGACCGCCGCGAACGTCTCGCCTTCGGCGTTGAACACCGTGAACGCCGGGTGCACGACCGGCCAGCTCGCCGCCTCGCCGTCATCGGTCAGCGCCATTCGGAACTCCCGGTACCGGTTCACGACCGTGGCGATCGCCCAGATCTGCGCGACGTACGTCTTGCGCGACGAGGAGCGCAGTGCGATCGCGAACTCCGTCACGTCGATCTCGACGGTGATGGCGTAGGTGCAGGGAACGCGGTGGCGGTAGTGCTCGAACGCCTCACGCCGCGGCCAGGTGGCGAGGTCGATCAGATCGGGGGTGGTCATTCCTCGATCGTCGCATGCCGCGGCGCACGCGAACCGCGCGCGCCGCGACATCCGTCAACGCTCGTCGGCGTTCTCGTCGGCATTCGTGGCGGGCATCGTCGAGAGGATCTCCCGCGCCTGCTCCGCTGCCCGGCTGATGCTCTCGGCGACGAAGTCGACGAAGCGGGCCATGTTCTGGAGCCGGTTGCCGGCCGGGGTGTCGCGTCCGAACACGTTGACACCGCGGCGGGCGGCCTCGGCGAGCTCGGCGTTGGAGCGGGCCGCGGCGATCATCGACTGGTACCAGGCGTCGTTGTCGGCCGAGTATCGCTCGCGCCGACCCGCCCCGACCTCACGGCGCACGAGTCCCACGTTCTCGAGCAGCGCGACCGCTTTGGAGACCGACGCGGGGCTGACCTGAAGGCGCTGCACCAGCTCCGCAGCGGTGAGGCTACCGGCGTCGGAGGTGTAGAGGCAGGTCAGCACCGAGGCCGCCATGCGGGGGAGTCCCGACTGCATGAGGATCGTGATGAACGCCTCCTCGTACTCGTGCACCGCGTCGGCATCGCGGCCGTGGGCCGGTGCGGGCGCGTGCTCGCCGCGCGGTGCCACCGGCTTGCGCTGATGCGTGCGGCGCTCCGTGGCCCGTTGCGCGAGATCGGCCCGGTAGGCCGCCGGGCCGCCGTTGCGCATCACCTCGCGGGTGATCGTCGAGGTCGGGCGATCGAGGCGTCTGGCGATCTCCGCATAGGCGAGGTCGTCGGCCAGGCCCATCGAGATCTGCTGGCGTTCGTGCTGGGTGAGCCTGCCTCCCGGCATGTCGGCCTCCTTCGTCGATGGATGCCTCCAGTATGACCTTCGTTTCACAGCCATTGCAACGATGGGCGTAGCCCTCATTGCGTTAGTTTCACGGCTGTTGCAACGATTATGCCGACCTGATCGGCTCTTTTTCGCTGACAATACAACTCGAGTGTTGCGTGATTCGTGAACGCAACGTAGCGTTACCGACATCAGAAACAACATCTGGAGCAACACCGACAGAAACGGAATCATCATGACGCAGAAGTTCGACACCCCCGCCCCCATCGCCGCCGTGCTCGACATCGCGGCGGGCCGCGTGCAGGTCATCGCCGCCGACCGGGTCGACACCGCGGTCGAGGTTCGCCCCGCCAACGCGTCGAAGAGCCGCGACGTGAAGGCGGCCGAAGGCACGACGGTCGACTACCGCGACGGCGTGCTGCGCATCGCGACCCCCTCGGGCAACCAGATCCTCGGCCCGTCGGGATCGGTCGAGGTCACGGTGCAGCTGCCCACCGGGTCCCGCATCGAGGCGAAGGCCGCCGCCGCCGAGTTCCGCGGGGTCGGACGCCTCGGCGACGTGGCATTCGACGGCGCCAACGGCACGATCAAGATCGACGAGGCTGCGAGCGTGCGGCTCTCGGCGCTCGCAGGCGACGTCGTGGTCGGCCGACTCAACGGTCCGGCCGAGATCAGCACCCAGAAGGGCGACATCCGCATCGCCGAGGCCGTGCGCGGCTCGGTCGTGCTGAGCGCACAGGCCGGCAACCTCTCGGTCGGCGTCGTGCCCGGGGCATCCGCGACGCTCGACGCGGGCACCACCTACGGCCGCGTGCAGAACTCGCTCAACAACACGAAGGGCGCCGACGCCGAGCTCGCCATCACGGCGACCACTGCGTACGGCGACATCGAGGCTCGGAGCCTCTGAGCCCCGAGCCCAGCGCATCACGCAGAGCCGCCGACGCCCCCAGTGGGCGTCGGCGGCTCGCTCGTCTCATCACGGCGAGCGATGACGGATGCTCCGGGCTACACGTGCCCGACGCCGAAGTTCCACGGCGCTGACACCCAGCTCGTCGTGCCGTCGACCTCCCAGGTGTTCACGGCGACCGAGTAGGCGTTCTCGTATTCGATGCCGGCCTGCTGCTCGCCGATGGCCTCGCCGGTCTCGACCCTCACCTGGTCGTGCCCGTTGCCGTACCACGGCTCGCCCGATGCGAGTGCGAGCGCCTCGACATCGTCGCCCGGTCGGAACCCGTTCACCGTGCGCACGCCCACGCCGTCGCCCACGACGGGCGAGGTGAAGCTCACACTCACGTTCATCTCCAGCGGGCCGCCGAGCTCGGCGCTGTCATCGTCGTCCCAGACGCGCAGCCCTTCCCAGAGGTACTGGGTGGCGGGCCGGCTCTCGAGGCCGCCGGCGCTCTCCGTCTGGGCGGGCTCGGCGGCGAGCACCGTCGACAGTGCGCTGACCAGGGTCGCCGCGTCGGCATCGTACGAGAGGGTCGTGACGACGACACCGGCGGCGTCGAGGAGGTCGAGCTGCTCGGGACGAACCACGATCTCGGCGACCGTGGTGAGCGGGTCCACTGATGGCGTCGGGCTCGGCGTTTCGATCGCCTCGGGCGAGGGGCTGGAGGCCGGAGTCGTGCCGAACGTGCACCCCGACAATGCGAAGACGGCGACGAGCGGCACGATGACTGCGGAGCGGCGGATTGGGGCGTTCATAGAGCTCCGTTTCGGGTGCGAACGAGAGGGACGCGCACACTCTACGGCTCGCGCCGGTCAGGCCAGTTCCGGGCGGGCACTGATGCGGGTGCGTCAGTCGCCGGGTTCGAAGAAGAGCGCCTGGAGTTCGTCGGGCCAGTCCGTGGCGCGCCGCGTGCGGCCGTCGACGTGGGCCACGACCATGAGGCACGTCGAGACCGTCGTGCCCGCGGCATCCGTCATCGTGCACTCGATCATCGCGTCGGGGCCTCGGAACTCGCGCACGAATGAGGTGATCGAGACCTCCTGGTCCGCGGTCACCGGCCTGATGAAGTCGATCTCCATGCGCCGCACCCACGTCATGAAGCCGAGCGAGCCGAGGGTGGGCAGATCCCAGCCGGCGTATCTCGCCAGCCCCTCCATGCGGTGGTCGGTGAAGTACCTGGCGTAGTTGCCGGTGCTCACGTGCTGGAACGGATCGAGCTCCGAGAAGGCGATGCGGTGCACGGTCTCGTAGACGATCGGCGTCGTCGTCATCGAACCCTCCTCGAGCTCGCGGGCACGTCGCGGCACAGGCTACGCCGATGCAGCGGACGCGGCCACCACGGCCGATTCCGCGGCGTGCGCTCTGGTACTCGGTGCCTGGCGCAAAATACCCTGCAGGGGTGATCACCGATCGAGACCTCGCCCGCTGGCGACTGCACTCGCAACTGCTCGCCGCACCCGTCGCGACCGCCGAAGACGTGGTGCGCTCCCTGACTGCGGTGCAGGCCGAGAACACCTCGCAGTCGGCGTGGGCGGTCGCCACGCGAACGGCCTCGCCCGACCAGGCCGATCTGGCCGGCGCGCTCGCCGACGGGCGAGTGCTGCGCATCCACGTGCTGCGCTCGACCTGGCACTACGTGCACGCCGACGACGCGCTCTGGCTGCAGGAGCTCACCGCGCCGCGGGTGATGCCGATCTTCGAGCAGCAGCTGCAGCCGATCGCGAGCCGATTGGAGGCGCTCGGCGCTGGGATCGAGGAGATGCTCGCGGAGTCGCCCGACCGCACCCGAGGCGACCTCGCCGAAGGCCTCGCCGAACGAGGCGAGCAGCTCACGGGCCAGCAGCTCATGCTGCTGCTCGGTCGACTCGAGGTGCAGCGCCTCGTCTGCAGCGGTGCGCCGCGCGACGGCGAGCACACGTATGCCCGCTTCACCGACCGCGTGCCCGATCCGCGCCGACTCGAACGCGACGAGGCGCTCGCCGAACTCGCCCTGCGCTATTTCACGTCGCACGGGCCGGCGACCGATCGCGACCTCGCCTACTGGGCGACCCTCACGGTGACCGACGTGCGGCGGGGCATCGCCGCGGTCGGCGATCGACTCGACTCCTTCGAGCACGACGGCCGAACGTTCTGGCACCTGCCCGGCGAAGCCCCGGCATCCGCTGCGCCAGCCGGCCACCTGCTGCAGGTGCTCGACGAGATGTACCGCGGCTATCAGGACTCGCGCTGGGTCATCGACGCCGACGGCGTGGTGCCGCGGGCGCGCGAGGCGGCGATCGGCATGGCGCTCGTCGACGCGCAGCTCGTGGCCGGCATGAAGCGCACGGTGTCGGCGAAGGCGGTCACGTTCGCGGTGCATCCGCACCGCACGCTGTCGACGCGCGAAGTCGGCGCCGTTCAGGATGCCGCGGAACGGTACGGCGAGTTTCTCGGGCGCGAGGCGCGCGTGCAGTTCGCCGGCGTCTGAAGAACGTCACCGGTCGGCACTCGTCGGGCCCCGTGACATCCGGCGCCCGAAGGCGCAGTCTGGAATGCATGGGAACAGTGACGATCTCTTTCGAAATGACACTCGACGGGGCGTTCGACCAGATGGAGCAGTGGTTCGACGACAACGAACCCGACCTGGTGCGCCACTCCGACGAACTCGTCTTCGGCGCCGACGCGGTGCTGCTCGGCCGTGAGAGCTACGAGTTCTTCCGCGAGTACTGGCCGGCCCAGACCGATGAGCGCGGCTTCGCGGCGCACTACAACGCGCTGCCGAAGTTCGTGGCCTCGACGACGCTGACGGGCCCGCTCGACTGGAACTCGACGCTCATCGAGGGCGACGTGGCCGAGGCGGTGCGGAGCCTGCGCGACCAGTACGGCTCGATCATCTCGCACGGCTACGGGCAGCTGGCGGCGACCCTCATGGATGCCGGGCTGGTCGATGAGGTGCACGCGGGCATCCACCCGTTCATCGTCGGCAATGCCGAGGATCGACTGCGCACGCCGCACCCGGTCGGCCTGCGGCTGCTCGAGGTGCAGGGCTCCGAGTCGGGCACCATCTTCGCGAGGTACGCGCCGGCCTAGCGAAAACGGCGGCGAAAGCGGCATCCGCTCGCGACTGCGCCTCTAACATGAGCGGGTGGACTTCTCCTTCGCATTCACGCCGGATCTCATCGCCGTCTTCGTGACGCTGTTCGTGCTCGAGGTCGTGCTCGGCGTCGACAACGTCATCTTCATCTCGATCCTCGCGTCGAAGCTCCCGATCGAGCAGCAGGCCCGCGCCCGCAACCTCGGCCTGACACTCGCCATGGTCATTCGCGTGGTGCTCGTGTTCTTCGCCGGATGGATCATCACGCTGAAGGAAGACGTCGTCGTGTGGTTCGGCATGGGCTTCTCGATCAAGGACTTCATCCTGATCGCGGGTGGCCTGTTCCTCGTCTACAAGGCGGTCACCGAGATCCACCACAAGCTCGAGGGCGCCGAAGAGGAGCACGGCGGTGCGGCGCCGAAGCGCATCACGTTCAGCTCGGTGCTGCTGCAGATCCTCGCGCTCGACATCGTGTTCTCGCTCGACTCGGTCATCACGGCCGTCGGCATGACCGAGAACCTCGTCGTCATCGTGACCGTCGTGGTGCTCTCGTTCGGCATCATGCTCTTCGCGTCGCGATTCATCTTCTCGTTCGTCAACCAGCACCCGACGGTGAAGATGCTCGCGCTGTCGTTCCTGCTGCTCATCGGCGTGTTCCTCATCGCCGAGGGCTTCGGCGTGCACATCGACAAGGCGCTCATCTACGCGCCGATGGCGTTCGCCATCCTCGTCGAGGCGCTGAACCTCGTCGCCTCGGCGCGCAAGGCCAAGCGCGAGCAGCGTCGGCAGGATGCCGTGCAGTTGCGCCCGCAGTACCCCGACGTCGACGAGTCGGTCGCCGTGTCGGCCGCGCTGTCGAGGGGCGAGGGTGCCGGCTCGGTCGGCCTCTCGAACCGCCCGGTCGCGGGCGAGTCGGATGCCGCGGAGGAGCGCGCCGGACTCGGTTGAGCGTCAGCCCACTCGCGCGAGGAACGCGAGCACGCGCTGCGTGAGCAGCGCGGCTGCCTCCGCGTCGTAGCTCGGCAGGCTGGAGTCGGCGAAGTAGTGCTGGTCGCCGGGGTAGAGGAAGAGCTCGGCATCGTCGGCCGCCTCGACGAGTTCGCGGGCGGCGTCGACGTCGCCCTCGTCCATGAAGATCGGGTCGGCGTCGGCGCCGTGGATCTGCACGGGCACGCCTGCCGGCCAGGAGCCGAACTCCGAGACGGGCATGCACGAGTAGAAGAACAGCGCGCCACGCGCGCCGGCGCGGGTCTGCGCGAGCTTCTGAGCGGGCACGACCCCGAGCGAGAATCCTCCGTAGACGAGCTCGTTCGGGAGTTCTGCTGCGGCGCGCTCGCCACGGGCCATGATCTCGTCCCAGCCGACCTCGCGGGCGTAGCCGACGCCCTCCTCGATCGTCGCGAACGTGCGCCCCTCGAAGAGGTCGGGCGTGTGCACCGTGTGACCGGCGGCGCGCAACTCGTCGGCGAAGGCGTGCAGGCCTTCGGTGGGACCGAGCGCGTGGTGGAAGAGCAGTACCTCTGACATCGTGATTCCCCGTTCGAGAGCGATCTGGCGATTCCGAACGCGAAGTTACCGGCTGGGTACGACATTGTCGACCGGTTGCGAAAGCGAGGTGCCCTCCCGCTCGGTGCGAGCGGGAGGGCACCCCTTTCAGTCGGCGATCAGATCACGTGGCATCAGCTCGTCGCGTAGACGCCGAGCTCCCAGATCGAGTAGCCCCAGGTCGACTTGCGGTCGATGCCCTGCATGCGCACGTACTGCACCGGCTCGCTCTCGTCGAAGGTGTAGACGTCGAGCGCGCAGGTCGAGTCGTCGACCGTGCGGATCGTCGTCCACGTCGTGCCGTCGGTCGACGTCTGCAGTTCGTAGGCGTTGGCGCACGCGGCCTCCCAGTTGACCGTGATGCCGCGCACGACCGTCGGCTCGGCGAGCTTCACCTGCACCCACGAGTCGTCGCTGTAGCCCGACGCCCAGCGCGTCGACGGGTTGTCGTCGTTGACGTTCTTGGCGCCGAACTGCGGCACCTCGGTGCTCGAGGCGGTCGCCGTGCCGTTCGGCGCGACGTTGACCACGTCGCCCGCGTCCCACATGGCGAGGGTGAACCCGATGCGGCCGTGGAAGGCGTCGAGCACGCCGTCGGCGATCTTCACCTTGGCCTTGCCCCACGAGTTGTCGGGCGGGTCGACGACGACGGCCGCCGCCTGCGCCGCCGTGGCCTTCGCCGAGGCGGCGAGCTCGTCGGATGCCGCGGTGTCGCCGTCGATCCGTGCCTGCACGGCGTCGAGCAGCTCGACGGTCGACTCGCCCCACAGGGCGGCGGCGTCGAGCCACGGGCTCGAGTCCGACACGAAAGCAGGGTCGGTGGTGCCGGTGCGGATCGCCTCGGGGGCGTCGGCGATGGACTGGGCGTAGGTGCGCAGCTCGGCGACGGCGCCGGCCTTGTCGCCGGCGCTCCAGCTCTCCCAGAACTCCGCGATGCGTGCCGTGAGCTCGGGAGCCTGCGGCTGCCACGGCGCACCGAAGCTCGGGGCGAGGTGGTTGAGGTCGGCGAAGACGCGGAGCGCAGCGGTCGTCGCGGCATCCCCGCTCGCAAGGTAGTCGAGCGCCCGCGACCAGTTGTGGCCGGCGTCGTACGCCTCGTCGTTCCAGGTGAAGTCGGCGACGCCGAAGATCGCGATCTTGCTGGCGGCGGCCTGGTTCATCGGGTTGGAGACGATGCCCGCGAGGTACTCGCCGAGCCCGGCCTCGCGCTTGTCGTACGGCGCCATGAGCAGGCGGCCCGAGGTGTTGCCGTAGTCGTTGACCGGGTAGTTGTCCCAGAGGAACGTCGGGCCGCCGAACACCGTCGCGGCCTTCTTGGCCTGGTCGACGGTCACCGACTGCGGAACGACTCCTTCGCCGGTCCACATGACGACGACGTCCTCGTCCATGGTGCGGAGTGCCGTCTTGTAGCCGGAGTCGGCCGTGTTCGAGTACTCGGTCGGCACCATCTGCAGCGGGTGCACGCCGTCGTGCGTCTCGACGAACTCCTTCTGCACGCGGTCGAGGAAGGCGGCCTGTGCGACGCCCGCGGTGCGCGCGCTCGGCGCGCCGAACGTCGCGCGGTCGCCGTCGCAGTGCCAGCGGCCGTAGTCGATGTCGTCGAGCGGGATGTTGAACGCGCGCACCCCGAGGTCGTACATCTGCTGCAGCTTGGTCGCGAGTGCCTGGTAGTCGGCGTCGCTCGAGTAGCAGACGCTGTTGCCGGGCGAGAGCGCGAAGGTGAACCGCACGTGATTGTCGGTCGCGGTGTTCACCAGTTCGCCGAGCTCCGCGAGCTTGTCGGCGGGGTAGGGCTCGCGCCAGCGATCGCGGTGGTAGGGGTCGTCCTTCGGTGCGTAGATGTAGGTGTTCGCTTTGACGTCGCCGTAGAACTCGAGCTGGTCGAGTCGCTCCTCGTGCGACCAGGGCTCACCGTAGAAACCCTCGATCGTTCCGCGCAGCGGCATCGACGGGAAGTCGCTGATCGACGCGCCGGCGATGCGGTAGCCGCCGTCGTCTTTCGGCACGAACAGCTGGTCGAGGGTCTTGACGGCGTAGTACTGCCCGGCCGCGTCGACGCCGCCGAGTGCGACGGTGCCGAGCGGGCCGGCGGAGGCATCTGCCAGGAGCGCGTAGCCCTCGGCGTGCTTCGGTGCCTCGGTGTCGCCGAGTGCCGCTTCGATGTCGGCGCGCGAGGTCGCACCGAGCTTGATCGTGAGCGGTGCCCGGCCGGTGGCCTCGGCGCGTTCGTCGATGCGGTCGACGCCGTGCTCGCTCAGCGTCTCGCGCAGTTCGGCGAGCGCCGCGGCATCCGTGCCGTCGTCGACGACGATCTCGACGCGGCCCGGCACGTTGAGGTCGGAGCCGGCGCGGGTCATCGACTGGGGAGTCGGGCTCACCGGCGGCAGCGGGCCCGATGGCGGCGCTGCCGACGCCGAGAGCGGCGTGAGCAACCCCGCTATGGCGACGGCGGAGATTCCCACCGTGGCGAACGTCTTGCGAATTGTCTGCATCATTGCCTCCAACTGTCTCGACGACTCGGCGTCAACGTGCTGCCGAGATCCGGTCGGCACTCACTTTGTTGACTGAGTAAACTAAGTAGTCCTGAACCTATGTGATCCCAAGTCCGAGCGTCAAGGGGCAAGATGTCTTCGTGCAGGCACAGGCATCCGCGACCGCCGGCACACCCGAGGAGACGATAACCGTGAGCACCGCCGGCCTGCAGCGCAAGTCCGATCTGTTGCGCCGTTTCGCGCGCAACGGCCAGTTCGAGGCGCAGACGGGCATCCGGCGCGAGCACCTGCTCCGTGCGCTCGGCCTGATCGCACGCGAGCCCGCACCGGTCACGCGGGCGGTCATCGCGCGGCGCACGGGCCTCACCTCGGCGACGGCCTCGTCGCTCGTGGCCGAGCTCATCGCACTGGGACTCGTCGTCGAGACCGGCCGTGCCGAGAGCACCGGCGGCAAGCGGGCGACCCGCCTCGAGATCGAGCGCGACGCCTATCTCGTCGTGGTCGCGGTGGTGCGCACCCGCGCCATCGACACCGCACTCGTCGACCTCGCGGGGCGCACCGTCGCGAGCCGCCGCCTCGACGTCGCCGGCGGCATGGAGGTCTCGACCGTCGTCGATGCGATCCGCGAGCTCACCGAGGGCTTCGACGCGCGAGTGCTCGCCGCCTGCGTGCAGGTGCCGGGTGTCACCGCCGGGGGAGTCGTCGTCGACAGCGTGCAGCTCGGCTGGCGCGATGTGCCCCTCGCGCGCATCGTCGAGGAGGCGATCGGCGCACCGGCATCCGTCGTGAACGACGTCGACGCCGAAGCGCTCACCGAAGCGGTCGATGCCGACGACGGCGCGATCCGCCTGGTGGTGCACCTCGGCGAGGGAGTCGGGGCCGCCATCACGAACGGCGGCTCGCTCATGTCGGGCGCCACCGGTCGGGCCGGCGAGATCGGGCACGTTCGCGTGATCTACGAGGGCGAACGCACCAAGTGCCGTTGCGGCCTCTCCGGATGCCTCGAGTCGGCGACCTCGATGAGCGCGATGCTCGGCGACTCGTACACCGACGAGCTCGACGACCATGACACGAGCCTGCTGGCGTCGACGGCAGAGGCGCGCGAGCGCATGGGGTTCGGCGCGCGGGCGCTCGCCCGTGCCCTGCGCATCAGCTCGGCACTGCTCGACCCCGAGGAGATCGTCATCGCCGGCGCGGCGCCGGCGCTCGGCCCGCACTTCCTCGGCACGCTGCGCGACGAGTACGAGATGTATCCGGCCAAGGGAACGACCCCGGTGCCGATCCGCTACGGCCGCCCCGAGCTCAGCGAGTACCTCGGGCCGGCGAGGTTCGCGCTCGCGCCGGTGCTGGGCGACGCGCTGCCGCTGACCCAGGAGCGCTGACGTCGAGACGAGCGCTCACGTCGAGACGAGCGCTCACGTCGAGACGAGCGCTGACGTCGAGACGAGCGACGAGCGCTCACCGCACGCCTACCCGCCCGGCAGCTCCTCGTCGAGCAGTTGCCGCACCCGGGTGGCGGTTCGCCAGCTGCGCACCGTCATCTGCTGGAAGACGGGCATGGCCATCAGCCGGGTGATGCGCGTCTTGCCGGCCAGCGCCTTCACGCGTGAGAAGTAGATCGCGCCGGGCCCCGGTGCGATCGAGTCGACGCCGGCCCGAAGCTCGGGCATCTGGTCGAGCACCGCATCGACCGTGAGCGGCGCCTTGACGAAGAACACCTCGCTGCGGAGCCGGTCGGACCCATGGTCGTCGGGCGCTGCGGCGATCGTCACGGCGAACTCGTCTCGTGAGCGCACCAGCGTCGGGATCGCGAAGCCGAAGCGCTGCTGCAGGGCGTGCTCGAGGTCGGCTTCGAGCTTCGCGTCGGTGCCGCGCGCGGCCCTGAACAGCACGTTGCCGCTCTGCAGGTGCGTGCGCGCCTCGCCGTAGCCGGCATCGCGGAAGCACTCGACGAGCGCCCGCATGTCGACCGGGTTCCTGCCGCCGACGTTGATGCCGCGCAGCAGTGCGACGTGCGTCGGTGTCTCCATACCGTGAGCATGCCACCTGCGGGCGACACCCGCCCGGTTCGCTCGTGGCGCAGCAGGGGAATGCGTCAGGGGGCCCTGCCCGCCCGGCGAGCGAGCACAATGGGCACATGGTCGAGATCTCCGACGAGGACTTCGAACGCATGGTCGGCGACGTCTTCGACGCGCTGCCCGAAGAGATGGTGCGCGGGGTCGAGAACGTCGCGATCCTGATCGAGAATCAGCCCCTCGGCCAGCGGCCGCGACTGTTCGGCCTCTACAGCGGGCGACCGCTGAAGACGCGCGGGGTCTACGGCTTCGGAGAGCTGCCCGACCGCATCACGCTGTTCCAGAACAACATGCAGGCGCACAGCGCCGACCTCGAGTCGCTGCGGGCGCGCGTGCGCATCACGCTCGTCCACGAGATCGGCCACTACTTCGGGCTCGACGACGCGAAGCTCCAGGAGCTGGGCTGGGCGTAGGCGGCCGCCGACGCCCAGCCGAGCCCGTCGCGACGGCGGGCACGCTGGGCGCGCTCAGCGCACGGGCGCCTCCCACGCGAGGTTGATGATGCGTTCGAAGGTGGCGTAGCCCGCCCGCGCGAAGGCCGCCGCCATCGGCACGTTGCCGACATCGGTCGAGGCGCGGATGTACGGTGCACCCGCCTCGGCGAGCACGCGCGTGCCCTCGGCGAGGATGCCGTCGATGAGGCCCGCGCCGCGGTACTCGGGCAGCACGCCGACGTAGGCGATGATGTGGTGGTAGCTGTTGCGGGCGGGAATCACGAAGCCCACCGGCTCACCCGACTCGTCGGTCGCGACGCGCCACCACTCGCGGGGCGTCGCGTAGCGGGCGAACTCCTCGTCGAACTGGCGCTCGGCGACCTCGCGCGGCGTGGCACCCCCGAGGTCTTCGCGGCTGTGGGCGTCGAGCGTGCCGTCGAGCACCCGCGTCGTGATCGCGATCATCTCCTCGTCGGAGGCGAAGTCGCGGAACGACAGGCGGGGGTCGGGCGACGGGATGCCGGAGGCCGGCGTCCACTCGAGTCGCAGGCGTTCGACGACGAACCGGGCGCCGGCCGCTTCGAGCAGCGCGATGCGCAACTCGGTGGCCTGCAGCGAGTCCTCGTGCTCCCGCCAGTCGGCCGGCAGGTACCGGGCGATCTCGGGCGGGGTCGCGAGCCCGTCGAGCAGTTCGTGCTGTGCCGCGCCGAGCAGCGCTGTGCCGACGGCGCGCTGCTCGTCGTCGTCGAGGGAGCCGTCGACGTCGAAGATGTCGAACTGCATCGGCTCCGCGGCATCCGCGGTGCTCCAGAGCGCGAGGCGCCCGAGCAGCCGACCGTCGCGCACGGCGAGCCACGTCCATTCCGGTCGGCGCCGCCGCTGCTCGAGGTCGGCGGCGACCTCGTGGTTCAGCGCGTAGGGGAGCGTGTTGAAGAAGTCGACCTCGTCGGCGCCCGTGAGGTGCCGCAGTTCGAACGTGCTGGTGATCGGGTGCATGTGTCCTTCGGGGTTGGCGTCGTCGACCCCACCACGATATCCATCGCCGCCGACCCACCAGCACTGCGAACGCTGGCGGGTCTCGCTCACCGGGGTAGCCTCAGAGCAGGACGCCGGTTCGACAGACGGCGGCTCACCAGTCGGTTCGCATCCGCGATGACGGATGCCGGTGAGCGAGCTCAGAGCCGACACCCGGCCAGCCCGCACAACTGGAGGCCAACGATGAGCACGCCCACCCCCGCACTCCTCAGACTCGGTGTGATGGTCACCTCGCGCAAGATCGACGAGCGACGACTGCCGATACATCCCGCGCACTTCGAGCGGATCGACGCCGACCTGCGGTCGAACATGATGGTCGAGCGCGGCTACGGCGAGCGGTTCGGCATCTCCGACGAGCAGCTCGCTCCGCTCGTCGGCGCGATCGCATCCCGCGAGGCGATCATCGCGGAGGCCGACGTCATCACGCTCCCGAAGCCCGTGGCATCCGACCTCGCCGAATTCCGTGACGGGCAGGTGCTGTGGGGGTGGCCGCACTGCGTGCAGGACCGGGACATGACGCAGTACGCCATCGACAAGGGCCTCACGCTCATCGCCTGGGAGGCCATGAACCACTGGAAGGCCGACGGGGCGTTCGGGCTGCACGTGTTCCACAAGAACAACGAGATGGCGGGCTACTGCTCCGTGCTCCATGCCCTGCAGCTGTGCGGCTCCACGGGGGATTACGGGCGGCGCCTCAATGCCGTGGTGATCGGGTTCGGCGCGACCGCGCGCGGGGCGGTGACCGCGCTGAACGCGCACGGCATCCACGATGTGCGGGTGCTGACCAACCGCGACACCGCCGCCGTCGGATCGCCGATCCCGTCGACCGACATCATCCACTTCGACCACGACCCCGATGCTCCGTATGCGAGCACGGTGCACATCGAACAGGGTCCGATCGGCGACCAGGGCCCGATCGCGCTCGCCCCCTTCCTCGCGGCGCACGACATCGTCGTCAACTGCACGCTGCAGGATCCGAACGCACCGCTCACCTACCTCCGCACCGAGGATGTCGGGGCCTTCCGCCCCGGCAGCCTCATCATCGACGTCTCGATCGACGCCGGCATGGGATTCGAGTGGGCGCGGCCGACCTCGTTCGCCGAGCCGATGTTCACGGTCGGCGAGTCGACCAACTACTACGCCGTCGACCACAGCCCGTCGTTCCTGTGGAACTCCGCCACCTGGGAGATCAGCGAAGCCCTGATGCCGTTCATCCGCACCGTGATGGAGGGCCCGGAGGCGTGGGCGTCGTCTGACGCCATCGACCGCGCGATCGAGATCGAGCGCGGGCGCATCCGCAACGAGGCGATCCTGCAGTTCCAGGGGCGCTCGACCGAGTACCCGTATCGACCGCTCGCCTGAGCTCGTCGCTACATCATCGACTGCAGCAGCTTCGTGGCCCGCTGATTGTCGTCCGTCGCGAGCACGACGCGGTTCCTGGCGGCCACGTAGGCGAGCGAGATGTTGATGCCGGCATCGGCCAGTGCGCGAGCCATCCCACCGAAGACGCCCGGCGTGTCGAGGTCGGGGTCTGGCAGTGCGGGGCTCACGATGACGTCGGTCTCGGCGTCGACCCTGATGCTGGCACCCTCGAGCGCCGCCCTGGCACCGGCGACGTCTTCGACGAGGATGTGGACGGTGCCCCGACCGCCCTCCATGATCGCGCAGAGGCCCTCGATGTTGACCCCCGCGCGCCCGAGCGCCTCGCCGAGCCGGGCCCCCTCGCCGGGCTGGTCTTCGAGGATGATCAGCAGATCCTTCACCATGGCGGCACCTCTTTCTCGGATGCCTCAGGTCTACGCCCGCGTCGGCGGCGCGTCAACGCCGATTCAGGCCGTCGTCGCGAGCGCGCGCACGGCGCCGGCGAGTTCGAGGAACACCGCGTCGCGCGCCCGGGTGCGGGCCGCGAACGGGCCGGTCTGCAGGAGGAGCACCGCGGCCGAGACATCCGCCTGACGCGGCTGATCAGCCGCGGGGCCCTGGGCTCAGGCCGGGTCGATCCGCAGCACGGGCGCCGATTCGCCGACGGTGAGGTCGTCGACGACGCGGATGCCCCGCGCGAGCTCGTCGACGGCACCGACGACGGTGCCGAACCGCTCGCGATCGCTGCACACGGCCGTCACGCTCACGAAGTGCGTGCCGAGGTCCCAGGTGTAGGTGGCGAAGGGCGGGCGGCCGCCCTCGGGCAGGGGCATCGCGAGCTTCTCGCCGACGCCGAGGTAGTCGCCGCGGAACTCCTCGGTGTCGTCGTACTCGATCGGCATCGAGGCCCGCGCCATCCGCAGTTGGGGCGTCGCCTCCTGCACCTGCGCCATGACGACGAGCAGTTCCGGCTCCGCCTTCCAGACCCACACGAGCACCCGGCCCGCGGCCTTGCGCATCAGGAACGGGACGGCCTGGCTCATCGCCCACGCGCTGAAGCCGCTGCCGGCGCCGCCCGGCGCGGCACCCGGTCCCTTGGCCTGCGTCAGCAGCATCCGGATCGCCGCCTTGCGGTGTCGGCGGCCGCGGAATCCGAGGGAGTCCGTGATGGGCACCCACTTGGAGAGGTCGGGCTCGGCGTGAAGTCGGGGCACCCCTCCAGCCTACGAGTCGGCGCCGACCGAAGGTTGCGGGGCGACCGGCGTGCGCCGCACCGCGACACCCGCCGCGATGAGCCGATCGCGCAGGCCGTCGACACCGTCGAACAGGTGAGTGCGCATCGAGAGCCGGTCGGCTCCGACGAGCTTCGAGGCGGTGTCGTCGGTGAAGAACACCTCTGCGCCCGTCACCCCGAGCTCGCCGAGCACGTGCTCGAACGCGCGCACATCGGGTTTCACGAAGCCGATGTCGGCCGAGTTGAAGATCGCATCGAACCGGTCGCCGATGCCGAGGGCGGCGATCTCCGCCGGGATGGTGTCGGTGCCGTTGGTGAGCACCGCCGTCGTGAGCCCCAGACCGCGGAGCTCATCGGACAGTTCCACGATCGACTCGTCGAGAGCCGCGGGTTGCCCACCCCACTCCTCGGCAGCCGACGGAATTCCGGCCGCTTCGCCGACCCGGCGCACCCACTCGGCCCGGGTGATGCGACCGGTCGTGACCTCCTCGATCAACGGCTTCGCGAAGGCGATGCCCTCGATCGTCCCGGCGGCCAGCCCGTGCCGGCGTTCGATGTCGGCCAGGTGGCCGGGGTCGAAGTGTCGAATGACGCCGTCGAGGTCGAAGAGCACAACGCGAATCATCCAACGATCTTCTCGCACGACCCGCCTACTCGAGGCACGCGTCGCTCGACGTCGCGGCCACCGACGTCGGCAGCACCGTGAGCACCTCCTTGACGACCTTGAAGAACTCCTCGCCGGTGCCGCCGTCGCCGTTGCCGATGAGGGCGAACACGGCCCCGGAGCCCTCGAAATACTGCACGTGCGCGCCGTAGCCCGGCTCGGCGCCGCTGTGATTGAGGTCGAGGAGGCATCCGGTCGCCGGGTCGACGTGCACGCTCACGCCGAGCCCGTAGCCGTATCCCGCGTCGGTCGTTCCGGGGGCGCGGTCGTCGATGCGGGCGGCCAGCATCTCGGGCGTGAGCCCGTAGCCGTCGCCGAGTGCGAGCCCCCACGTGTGCAGGTCGTCGATCGTCGAGAGCATGGCGCCGGCCGCCCAGCCCTCGTGGTTGGTCCAGTCGGTCGTGTCGGTGGGCTGCGGCATCAGCGGGCAGAACTCCGAGTAGCCGTGGTTGAACGGCTCGGCGAGCACGGCATCGGGAGCGAAACGGCTTCGCGTCATCTCGAGCGGCACCATCAGTCGCTCGTCGATGAGTGCGCCGAGATCGGTGCCGGTCGTGTGCTCGAGGATGCGCCCGAGCAGGAACGTGTTGTAGCCCGAGTAGGTGTTGCCCTCGCCCGGCGCGTAGGCCTCGCGCGGCGTGGCTGCGCCGATCGCGATCATCTCGTCGGGCGTGATCGTCGAGTGCGGGTCCGCGCAGATCCGGTCGAGCTGCGCCTGACCCGGAGGTCCGATGCCGCTCGACATGTTCATGAGCATGCGCACGGTGATCTCGCCGGCGAGCGGGAAGTCGGGGTACCACTCGTCGATCGTGTCGTCGAGGGTGAGCCCGGCCTCGCCGTCGCCCATGACCTGCAGGGCGACGGTGCCGACGACGGTCTTCGTGATGCTCCCGATCTTCGACTGGTTCGCACGGTCCATGGGCACGTTCCCGTCGAGATCCGAGACGCCGCGGGCGGCGACCCACTCCGCCTGACCGGGAACCCACAGGCCGACGACCACGCCGGGCATTCCGGATGCCTCGAAGCCCTCGTCGAGGGCCGCCTCGAGTTGCTCGCGCAGTTCGGGATCGAGGGGCGGGGTGGCCGCGGGCGGCGGGGCCGAGGCGGCGTTCGTGGTGGCGATGCATCCGCTCAGCATGGCGACGGCGACCACCGCGATCGCGACGGCGACCCGCTTCAGGTTCCGCATCATCGCCCCCTTCATCCCCACGGCGCGGCGCAGGGCTCGGTCGTCGACCCGAGGACCGCCGAGCGCAGCACCGGCCCCAGCGCATTCAGCACCTCCGTCGTCGCGTCGCCGGTGCCGCCGTCGCCGTTGCCGAGGATCGCGAAGACCGCCCCGGTTGCCGGGTAGTACGCGAGGTTCGAGCCGTACCCTGGTTCGGCTCCGGCGTGGGTGACGCTGATGACGCACCCGGTCTCGACGTCGAGCTCGAGACCCGTGCCGAGGCCGTACGCGGCTCCGGGCTGGCCCGGGATGGGCGCGACGTCCGCGTACCGCGCAGCCTGCAACTCGGGGGTCACGCCCGCACCGTCGCCGAGGGCCTCGCCCCACGCGTGGAGGTCGTCGAGGGTCGACACCATGGCGCCACCCGCCCAGCTCTCGCCGTTCGACCAGTCGACCGTGTCGACCGGGTCGCCGAGCTCGGGGCAGAAGCCGGAGTAGCCGTGGGTCAGCGGGGCAGTGACCGTTCCGTCGGGAGCGAACCTGCTGCGTTCCATGCCGAACGGCTCGGTGATGCGGTCGTGGATGAGCGTTGCGAGGTCGTCGCCCGTGACCTGCTCGAGGATGCCGCCGAGGAGGAAGTAGTTCGTGTTGGCGTACTCGAATCCCGCGCCTGGAGCGAAGTCGGCGCGGGGCGTCGCCGCTCCCACCGCGATGAGTTCGTCGGACGTCGGGACGGCGTACGGTGCACTGCAGATGCGGTCGACCTGCGCCCGCCCGGCCTCGCCGGTGCCGCTCGAGTGGTTCAGCAGCATCCGCACCGTGATGTTCGACGCCTCGGGGAACGCGGGATACCACCGGTCGAGGGTGTCGTCGAGACGCACGTCGAACTCGGCCTCGCCGATCACCTGCAGCATGACCGTCGAGACGATCGTCTTGGTGATGCTGCCGATCTTCTGCTGGTTGTCGCGCGCCATCGGCTCGTCGGTCTCGACATCGGCCGCGCCCCGGGCGGCGACCCATTCCTGCTCGCCGGGAAACCACACGCCGACGATCACCCCCGGCATTCCGGATGCCGCGAAGCCCTCGTCGAGGGCCGCCTCGAGTTGCTCCCGCAGCGCCGAGTCGAGCACCGGGGCGGATGTCGCGGGCGGCGGGGAGGCGACGTCGGCGTCCGACGCGGTGGCGACGCAGCCGCTCAGCACGAGCGCGGCGACGGCCGCGACCGCGGCGACCGCCCACGTGGAGTTCCGCATGACCAGCCCCCTGGCGTCGCGCAAGACTCGGTTCGAGAGCGGTGTGCCCCCACCCGCGACCTTACGCCGCCGGAATGCGCCGATGCGGCGCGGAGGTGCCCCATTTCAGGGGTCGAGGGCCCGCGCTCGGGGGTGGAGGGCTCGCGCGTCGCCGCGAGGGGGCGTTCGCGATGAAGACGCCGCCGACGAGCACGAGTCCGCCGATCGTCTCCCACAGATTCGGGACCTGCCCGAGCAGCAGGGCTGCCGAGGCCATCGCCACCACCGGCGCGAGCAGCACCCACGGCACCACGGATGCCGAGCGGTTGCGTGCGAGCAGGGCGTTGAAGATCGCGTAGCCGACGAGGGTGCAGAGGCCCGCCGTGTACAGCGTCGAGACGATCGGACGCCAGCCGAACACCTCGATGCCGGCGGCGATCGCATCCGGCCCCTCGATCATCATCGACAAGCCGAGGGCCGGCAGTGGCACGACGAGCGACGACCACACCGTCAGCGACAGTGCGCCGAGTCGCCTCGCGGGCGCCACGGGGCCGGCCTTGCGCGAGATGACGTTGCCGATCGCCCACGAGAATGCGGCGAGCAGGCACAAGACGACGGCGAGTGCCGGAGCGTCGCCGCCGCGGCCGAATGCCACGACGCCGAGTCCGACGGTGCCGACGAGCACGCCGATCGTCTGCAGGCGGGTGGGGCGCTCGCGCAGGGCGAGCGCCGCGACCACGATCGTCAGCACGACCTGCGCCTGGAGCAGCAGGGCCGCGATGCCGGGCTGCAGCCCGAGGGCCATCGAGGTGTAGAGCAAGCCGAACTGGCCGAGGCACATGAAGAGCCCGACCCCGACGACGGTCTTCCAGCTCGCGAGCGGGCGCGGCACGATGAACGCCGCGAGCGCGACGACGCCGAAGCGCACGGCGACGAAGAACAGCGGCGGGATGCCCGCCATGCCCCAGTCGATCACGACGAAGTTGAAGCCCCACAGTGTTGCCACTGCGGCGGCCAGCAGCATGTCGCGTCTCGTCATGGATCTACGATCGCCCGAGGCATCCGGAAACACCAGCGATCATTTCTGTGCGCAATTCGGTAGCATCGCTGCATGATCGATCTCGAAGCCGTGGTCGCGCTGCGGGCGGTGGCCACGAACGGAAGCGTCGCAGCGGCGGCGGACTCGCTCGGCTTCACGCCGTCGGCCGTGTCGCAGCAGATCAAGCGCCTCGAACGCGGCACTCGCATCGCGCTGCTCGAACGCGTCGGTCGCGGCGTCGTGCTGACGGATGCCGGTCGTCACCTCGTGACCTCGTCGGCGACCGTGCTCGCCGACCTCGAGCGCATCGAAGCCGACCTGCACCTCGCCGGCGGAAGCAGTGGCTCCGGCAGAGCCGAGCGCCGGGTCACCGGCGAGGTGCGCATCGGTGCGTTCTCGACCGCGGTGCGCGGCATCCTCGTCGACGTGCTGCCGCGCCTGCGCGACGAGCATCCCGAGCTGCGGGTGCCGCTCCGCGAGAGCGAGCCGTGGGAGACCATCGCGCTCGTCGCATCGGGCCAGCGCGACCTCGGCATCGTGCATCGATGGGGCGGGGTTGCCCTCGCGATGCCCGAACCCCTCGTCGAGACGCCCCTGTTCACGGATGTCGCGGACGTGATCCTGCGGCGCGACCACCCGCTCGCCGACCGCACCGAGTTGACCCCGACCGATCTCGCCGACGAGGAGTGGATCGCGACCTTCGACTCGACGATCTGCCGCCAGTGGCTGCGCCGGCTGTTCGACGGCGTCTCGAATGCGCCGCGCGTCGTGCACGAGTCGATGGAGTTCGAGAACCACCTCGAGCTCGTGCGTGCGGGCCTCGGTGTCGCGCTCGTGCCGCGCATGGGGCGGCCGCCGCTGCACCCGGACCTCGTCGGCATCCCGACCGTGCGCCCCGCGTCGACCCGCGGCGTCTCGGCGGTGCACCGCCGCAGCCAGGCCGACTCGCCCGCCCTGCAGACGGTGCTCGACGCGATCCGCGAGGCCACGGTCGGCCCCGCCGACTGACGAGGCGAACGTCGCGGCGGCCGCACGGCGGCCTGGTTTCTGACTGCCGAAGAATTGATTCCCACCCGGATGTCACAACCACGCGACATCCGGTGTCTTCATGTCGACGGATCATCCGGGAACCGAACCCCGGCCGTCGACACGCAGGAGGACATGATGACCACCACCCAGACCCGCATCCCGCCGACCGAGCTCACCGGCGTCTTCGGAGCGGTCGTGAAGGTCGCCGCGAAGCGCATGATCGGCCGAGTGCCCGACTCGATGGGCGTGCTCGCGCACCACCCCGCCCTGATGCGGGCCTCGATGGGCATCGGCCGCAAGATCGAGGCGCTCGACGAGCTCGACGAGAACCTCGCGAGCTACGCGGTGATGGCGACGGCGGCCTACATCGGTTGCAGCTGGTGCCTCGACTTCAACTACTACAAGACGCACAACGAGGGCCTCGACGAGGAGAAGGCGCGGCAGGTGCCGGTCTGGCGCGAGGCATCCGTGTTCACGCCGGTCGAGCGTCAGGTCATGGAGTATGCGGAGGCGATGAGCCAGACCCCGCCCAGCGTCACCGACGAGCTGTCGGCATCGCTGCTCGACGCACTCGGCCCGGCCGCGCTCATCGAACTGACCGCCAAGGTCGCCTTCATGAACATGAGCTCGCGCATGAACGTGGCGCTCGGCATCCACTCCGAGGGCTATGCGGATGCGTGCGAGATGCGGCCGCTCGCCACCCGGGCGGATGTCGCGGCTGACGTCGTAGGCTCGGCCTCATGACCGATGATCCGTTCGTCACCCACCGTGGCCTGCTCTTCACGGTCGCGTACGAGATGCTCGGCTCCGCGGCCGACGCGGAAGACGTGCTGCAGGAGTCCTGGCTGCGGTGGGATCAGGTCGACCGCAGCGAGGTGCGCGATGAGCGCGCGTACCTCGTGCGCATCGTGACCCGGCAGGCGCTCAATCACCTGCGCACGATGTCGCGGCGGCGCGAGTCGTACGTGGGGGAGTGGCTGCCCGAGCCGCTGCTCACGAGTCCGGATGTCGCGGACGACGTGGAGCTGGCCGAGAGCGTGTCGATCGCGATGCTGACCGTACTCGAGACGCTGGGCCCGACCGAGCGCGCGGTGTTCGTGCTGCGCGAGGTGTTCGACGTGCCGTACGACGAGATCGCGGCGGCCGTCGACAAGTCGCCGGCGGCCGTGCGGCAGATCGCCCACCGGGCGAAGGATCACGTCGCCGCCCGGCGCCCCCGTGTCGCGGTCGATCGCGCCGAGCAGGAGGCGGTCGTGGCGAGGTTTCTCAGGGCGGTCAACTCGGGCGACCTGCAAGGGCTGATGGACGTGCTCGCACCCGACGTGGTCTCCGTCGCCGACGGCGGCGGACTGGTGAAGGGTGCCGCGCTCCGGCCGATCCATGGCGCCGACAAGATCGCCCGCTACCTGCTCGGCGGTCTCGCGAAGCTCGCGCTGCCGTTCGAGGCGCGGCCGACGTGGGTGAACGGACATCCCGCGATCCGCGGCGAGGTCGACGGCGAGCTCGCCGGGGCGATCTGCTTCGAGGTCGAGGGCGGCCGCATCACGCGGATCTTCTCGATCGCCAACCCGAACAAGCTCGGGCGGATGGACGAGGCGGCGCACCTGGTGCGGTGACGCGAGAGCGTGATGCCTACTCGGCACCGTCGGTCGCTGCGAGGTGCTGCGCCTGTATCGCCAACGCGTGGCAGAGTGCGGTGACCTCGTCGCCGAGGCCCGTCCAGTCGTCGGCCGCCTCGCCGAGGTAGCCGACCCGCGCGCGCTCGAGGAGCGCTCGCCCGCTCGGCTCCGACGTGGCGGCGACGGATGCTGCGGCGACATCCTTCGGCACGATCTCACCGGTGCGGAGCGTCGTCACGATGCGGGCGAAGGCGAGCAGCGAGTTCCGTTCGTCGCCCTCGATCTCCTCGAGGATGTCGGGGATGCTCGCGAGCATCGCCTCGCGCAGCACGGCGGGTTCCACAGGGTCGATGATCTCGGTGAGCGGGCGGCCGCGCAGCACCCGATGCGCGGTCTGCGCCGTCGCGAGCAGTATCGGCACGTCGGGGTCGATCGTCGGTTCGAGCGTCAGACCGCCTCGGATGTCTCCGCGCAGCCATTCGCCGAACTGGAAGTCGTGCATGGCGGGCTCCGGCCAGCGGCGGTCCTCGTCGATGACCACGTACGTCACTTCGAGCGGGCGGCCGCGACTGCCATCTGAGAGCGTGCGGACGTGCGCCGATCCGCTCGAGGCGTCGAGCAGCACCCCGGTGAGCCCTTCGCGCTCGTCGGGGGTGAGCGAGCGACGCGCCGCGATGAGGAGATCGAGGTCGCTGTCGGGGCGGAGACCGCCCGAGACGGCCGAGCCGTACAGGTAGACGCCGAGGATCTCGCCGGGGTCGGCCTCGTCGAGGTGGTCGAGCACGGGTGCGATCTGCTCCTCCATGCCGCCACGCTAGCAAGTCGGGCCGTCTCAACAGTGTCGGTCGGTGGGTGAGCGTCGACTGCCTAGCGCTTGGCGTAGTCGTCCATCCCCTGCCAGTCGATGACGACGCACGCCTCGTCTCCAACCGTCCACGCGTCGTGGCCGGGCGGGATGACCATGACGTCGCCGGCGCCGAACTCGTTCTCGTCGCCGTCGTCCATGACGATCTTCATTCGCCCGGACAGGACATAGCCCAGGTGAGCGAACTGGCAGCTTTCGGTCTTCGCGATCGGCTTGACATGCTTGGACCACTTCCAGCCCGGTTCGAAGGTGGCCCGGCCGACGGCACCGGCTTCGACGTCGACGAGCTCGAGTCGTCCCATCCCGTCCTCGAACGGGCGTGTCTCTTCGGGTTGGTTCAGGCTCTTGCGGATCATGGCGGACATGAGGGGCTCCTTCGCACCATTGTTGAGTTAACCTCACTATGGCAGTGGCCCCCGCGGCCGTCAACGAATCCCCGATCAGGTCTCGGCTGGCACGAATGCCGCGCCGCGATTGCGGCATCGCGGCGAGCCCGGCCGCGTACGACCATCTCGACGTCGAGGATCGAAGAAGATACGTCACCGTATGGATATGAGAGGCGATCGATGGATCTTCCACCCGGGCAGCGAGCCGTGCGCGGATTCCCCCGATTCGGCATCGACCGGGTGAGTCCGCCGCCGAGAGCGCCCGAGGGCATGAACATCGAGGTGAGCGGGCCGCTCGCTCGCCGTGTCTCCATCGACCTGGACGAGCTGGCCCGTCTGCCTCATCGCGAGGTCGACGCCGACTTCCACTGCGTTGCGGGCTGGTCGGCGATCGGGCTGCGATGGGAGGGTGTGCTGTTCCGCGACTTCTACCAGCTGGTGATCGAGCCCGCGCTCGCCGAGGGCGCGAGGGTGGAATACCTCGTCTTCGTCGGACTCGACGACTACCGTTCGATCGTGACGCTCGAGGACGCGCTCGAGGTCGACGTTCTGATCGCCGACCGGCTCGACGGCGAGCCCCTCCCTCCGGAGCACGGTGCGCCGGTGCGGCTCGTGAGCCCCCGTCAGTACGGGTACGTCAGCACCAAGCACCTCTGTCGAATCGAGCTGTACCGATCGGAGCCCGTCGGTTACTACCACCCGTGGAAGCCGGTCCAACGCGCATTGAGCGCGGTTCGACCTCACCGGCGCGCGAGGGTCGCGCACGAGGAGCGCCGACGGCACCTGCCGTCCTGGCTGACGCGACAGGTCTACCGGCTGCTCGTGAAGCTGCCGGCTCCGCCACTGAAATAGCGGTTCAGAGGCCGCGCCCTCGCGTCATCCGTCGTGCGTCTGCAGCGCCCGCGGACGGAATTCCTAGACTGGCCCCATGGTCGGAGCAGCGACAACGACAGCGGCAATCGGCGCGGCTGCGCGGTGGGTCGGCGTCGCCGTCGTCATCCTCGCGTGCGCGAGCACGATCGTGGGATGCTCCGCGCCAAGGCCCGCTGACGGCACCGGTTCGCCCGAGGCATCCGCTCTGGCCGCTCACGGCACGTTCGCCGCGGTCGGCGACTCGATCACCGACGCCGACAGTCCCGATTTCGCCGCGGGCAACATCGGCGAGGCGTCGTGGACGAGGTACGTCATGGACGACGGCTTCGCATTCGCCGGTGGCTGGGCGGAGTGGGGTGCGACGACGGCGATGATGGCCGAGTCGGTCGGCCCGGTCGATGCGGACGTGCTCGTGCTGCTCGCCGGCACCAATGATGTCGCGTTCGGAATCCCGTTCGACGACTCTGCGGCGAACCTCGACCGCATCGTCGAGGTCGTCGGCATCGAGGACGTCGTCGTCGTCTCGATCCCGCCGATGGACGCGTTGCCTACGGGAGCGGAGGCGTACAACGAGCGCCTCCACGACCTGGCGACGGATCAGGGATGGCGGTTCGTCGACGCATCTGCTGGCCTCCGCACCGCCGACGGACGGTTCGGCGAGGGGATGAGTTTCGACGGGCTGCACCCGTCGGCGGAGGGCGCGCGTGTGCTGGGAGAGGCGATCGCGGCGGCGCTGCGCGAGGAGTGAGTAGCCCCTACGGATCAGACCCGCCCGCCGGCGCCCTGTCAACCCTCTGTATGAGGAGCTGCTTCCGACCTACCGTCGGTATCACCATCACGGTCAGGGGCCTTCACGGGCACCTGCGAAGGGAGGAATGATGAGCACCAATTGGGACGCGTGGACGTACCGCCAATCAGCCGGGCGCACCGCGCAGAGCGCAGACATCGTCGGTTACGAAGTTCACGCCACCGATGGTCACATCGGCAAGGTGGATGAGGCGAGCGATGACGTCGGTGCGAGCCAGATCGTCGTCGACACCGGCCCGTGGATCTTCGGCCGCAAGGTCCTGCTGCCGGCGGGCACCATCGACCGAGTCGATGACACCGAGGAGCGGGTGTATGTGGACCTGACCAAGGCCCAGATCAAGAACTCGCCCGAACTCAACGAGGGAACCAGCTGGGATGACGCCGGCTACCGAGAGCAAGTCGGCGGCTACTACAGCGGGTACTACGACTACTGAGCATCACCCCGACTGAGATCAACCCACTCGCCCGCCGTTCCGGAGTCCGCTCCTGAACGGCGGGTTCGCGACGAGCGGCGCCGTCATGGTCCACGCGGTCACCTGCGTGAGCTACGTGGTCGTTCCCTGAGCCTGTCGAAGGGCACGACACGACGACGACCTTTCGTCCGAGAACGGACGCACGAGCCTCGCGTGCGCGTTCAGTCGTCCACCTCGACGATCTCGTACTCTGGGTCATCGTCATCGTCGTCCTCGGGGTAGTCGCCCGGGTTCGAGAGATGAAGCACTTCGCCGCCTGCATGATAATTGCTGACGCCCTCGAGCGCGTGCGCCTCGGCTTCCTCATAAGTGTTGAAGACCTCGTCGTCCTCATCGCCGTCTTCCCACTCAACCTTGAAGCCCATGGTGCCCCTTTCCATCTACAACATAGCCAGGTACGCACGTCCGTCCGCCTTTGATGGCGGCTCCCTTGTCCACTTCGATTCGCCAGGCGGCACTCGTCCCCAAACTGGGACACGAACGTCGTCAGCCGCTGACCCGCAGATCCTTCCAGCCGAAACGGCCGGGCTCGGGCAGACTCTCCCGAATCTGCTCGGCCGTGAACATGCGCCGCGGCCGTAGGTCGTCGGGCACGGATGCCGCGGGCGGCGAGGCATCCGTCACGCCCTCGGCGAGCATGCGCACCTGGGCCTTCGCGACGAGCGGCGCCTTCATGGTCCACTCGGTCACCTGCGCGAGCGCGTACTGCGCCCACACCGGCCACGGCACCACGACCACGCGGCGTTCGAGAACGGATGCCACGCGCCGCACCGCCTTCGACAGCAGCAGTTGCTCGGCGCCGACGACGGCGATGGTCTCACGCGGCATCCGCCCGTCGATCGCGGCGACGAGGATGTCGGTGAGGTCGTCGATCGGGATGGGCCGGATGGGCTTCTCGCGGAAGCCGACGGTCGCGAACACCGGCAGGGTCTGCACGGTGTGGCTGAGGTGGTCGATGAGGTGGTCGCCGCGGCCGTAGATCATGCCGGCCTTGAGGATCGTGTAGTCGAGGCCCGAGTGGCGGATCAGCTCTTCGGCCGCCCATTTCGACTCGTGGTACGGCGATCCGCAGTCGGGTCGCGCCCGCAGGAAGCTCAGCATGATGACCTTGCGCACCCCGGCGCGCTTGGCGGCCTCGATCACGTTCGCGGTGCCCTCGATGTGCACCCGCTGGTAGGTCTGGTCGCCGATCTCGCGGTTGATGCCCGCGCAGTGCGCGACGACCTCGCACCCCTCGAACGCTCGCGTCAGCGCTTCGACATCACTGGTGTCGACGCCGGTGCGGCGAGAGATGACGACGGATGCCTCGGGCCCGAGCCGTTCGGCCAGGTGGCGTCCGACGAATCCGGTGCCGCCGGTGATCGCGGTGCGGGGGTGTTGGGTCATGACTGAGACCGTAGTATGCGTGTGAGCCCGCCTACTTCGACAGCACAAGCCGTGTCGCCGAGACTGCGGCAACGGGGACGCTCTGACTTTGAGCGTCGGGCGGGATCGACCCCGAGTATCGGCTCGACCCCGCCCGTGCGGAGCGACTAGGCCAGGCGCGACAGGCGCCAAGTCACCGCCTTGCCGGCGTACGGCGGCATCACATTTGCCCGCGCAATCGGAGCAGTGGTCGTCGGAGTACCGACCACGGTCCACACTCCGCTCTCAGGGCATCGTTCTCCGGTCTTTGCAAGGGTTCCGATAGGCATTGTGCCTCCAACGGGTAGGCTCGCAGCGCCCCAGTGGCGCTGGCCGAGCGAATGAGTCTTGGCTCATCTGCCGAGAACAGACGACGTAACTCTCAGACGCACTCGTTGCATACTCCCGGGGTTTCGGACGCTTCGGCGGGACTTCGGACGAACGTGCATTTGCTGCAGGTGAACTCGGCCAAGCTGCCACCGCATCCACATTTCCCGCACCTTTCGCACTCTGGTTTCCCGCATGTGGCGCATGCGGGCTTCGTGACCCGAAACTCATGCCCGCAGCCCGGCCGTTCACATGTCCAGAAGTAGCCGTAGCTGTCGAAGTGGGGTGCGTAGACCGAGAATTCCCACGGCACACGCTCTGTAGCGGCGACAATGACGGTCAGGTGCGTGCCGGGTACCGGCGCCGCCTGTGTGTACATCGTTTCACCTGCGAGTATGCCGCCGTAGGCGAAGCGCGAACGCGTGTGCACGACCTGGCCGGGGCGAGCTCGTACGGCGGTCCACACTTCTGTGGCCGTCTGGTCAGAGCCAGTTCGGAGTCCGAACGCGCCTCTGGACGATGACGCCCCGACGAGCCCGTACTCGTCCAACAGAGCAACGTGACCATCCGATGCGAGGTTCTTGGCCGCCCGTATCACCACCACAGCGCGAGAAGCCTGCGGAACGCGGGCCATTAGCGCCACGACTGCGGTTGCCGACGGCGTCGCCTCACCCAGCTCATCATGTGCGACTTCCTCGGGGACAAGAATTTGGGCAGCGAACATGTCGCACGCTCGCTCTTCAAGCGCAAGTCCGATGTCATCACGCTCCCCAAGCGCATCGGCCAGTTGGTCTGTGGTGCGTTGAACATGATGACCCAGTTCGTGAAGCGCGGTGAAATTCATACGCGCGCGAACAGACTCTCCAACACCGATCCTCGGGGGTATCGGCCCCCCGAGATAGCACCCGTCGACCGCGCAGTCAGGTGCGCCGATGGGTTTAGGAGCATTCGGTTCCAAGATGCGCAGCTCGAACTCCGGGGAAGAATGGAGCCATTCGATTGGGTCAGCGCGAAGTGACTCGATTGACCCGAATTGACGTTCAAACGCTTCTAGCATCGCCCCCGCGTGGCTGAGAGCGTCTGCGCGGGCTCGGGCCCTGTCGAACGCGCTGCTCACAGCGCCACCTCAAAGAAGCGGTCCGCACGTTCCTGCCAATCCTCCATGCCGCCCACACCAGTCTGCCGATAGGGCGTCTCCAAAACCCCGAACAAGGCAAATCCCCACGCGCGGGAAGCGAGTTCCTTGCGCCGAACGGCTAAGGCCATCACCCTCTCGCGGAACCGCCGACGCGACAAAGCGGCGCGGAGGGATGCCGGCACAGCGCCCGCAAGCGCCTCTACTTCGCTTGAAGTCGTGTCCAGCAGCCGCGAAATCCGCGTCGTGTCGTCGTCAGAAAGCGCGCGGTGATCGCGAAGGAGAGCGAGCGATTCGTCCAATGAGAGATCGAGTTCTCGACGAAGCAAGGATGGCGTGAATCCGGCCGACTTCAGGCGGGCCCCTAGTCCACCAGAACCGACACTGAAGCTCTGGTTCCACGAGGCGAGTCGCCTTAAGGACGCATCGCCATCGCGATGAGAAGTGGTCGCCTCGTCAACCGTGGCGGTGGACCAATCGACCTCGCTCGACACGAGTCGGTCGAACGCAATAGCAGGAATTGGGTGAGTGGCATCCGTGAATGCATCGAAATGGAGTAGACGATCTCCTACTCGAGCCGTCGAAGGCTGTGATTCGCTCAGGCGTGACCGGGTCAAGGTGGCAGGAACTGTGATTGGAACACCCTCCTCGACGTCGACAACAACGCCGAGCTCCGTGACGCCATCCCAGTTGAGTCGCCACAGTTCGCCACGCTCTGGTTCGCGGTCGCCTGTGGTTGGTGCGCCGACCTGAATCCGACTGGCAAATCGAACGAGATCGTCGAATGTGAGGGGAGTGAGGTCACTCATTGACTACCGCCCCCTCTTCGGATTCGGACACACCACTAACAGACGACGTATCTTCCATGCACCGTCGGATCACCTGACGCAGGGCTTCGACGCCGATTTCCGATCCTGCCGCGACGGCGCGGAGCCGGAAAGTGAGGTCATCCAATGCGGAGATGCCAGGTTCCCCCCACCTTGCGCGTACTGCCTCCGGGTCGTCAAGGTATGCGACGAGCATCCGCTCGAGGAGCGACATCTCGGCGTAGATGGCGTCGCCGAGCGCGATAGCTTCATTGTCGAGTAACTCGACACTCGCCTCAGTGGCGCCGTCGATGTCCTTCAGGGACCAAGCAGGGACGATGTCTATGCCGAAGCGGCGCGCAAGAAACCTTGCGAGGATCTGTGCGCGGATCGCGCCAGCGACAATCTCGATGGCAGCGAGGCACAGCGTCAGAAGGCTCTCCCTAGCCGCGCGCGGCGTCGGACCGGCAGGGGGCAGCCGTTCGATTGGCGCCACGATCACTGCTGCGGTGGCCTCGCGAAGGTCGTCCGGGCCGCCGTCGAACCGTGCCTCACCGAGGGCAGGTAGAGACCAGGCGTGCTCCCCGGCGAACAACTCGGGTACGAACACAAAACGCGGGTCCTTCGACAGCAACGTATGCAGGCGACGGCGAAGCTTTCCTACGGGGCGCGCCTTCGCTTCATCGATGAGGTCGCGACGAATCGCCGTGTAGAGAAGCCGTTCGAACGACTGTTGATCGTCCGCCTTCAGGAAGCACTCAATGAGGAATCCGGGGCCGCCCTTGCGCGCGAACACGATTCCGACGTAGTCCAGAACAGCCTGATCGGACCAACGACGGTGACCTTCGGGAGGCGGGAACGAGTGCGTGCGAGCAACCTGCGCGCAGATGTTCGTCAGCATCGCTACGCACTCGGCACCAACCACGCCCTTAATGGATAGCTCATCGAAAGCCGTCACGCGAGACACCGAGGGTCGAGGCACACGCCCGAAGAGCAGATTCGACGGGCCAAGTTCTCCGATACCGACCGGGTGCGAGCGCGGCGGCACGCAGTTGCTGCCAGCGTCCACTTATCAGCCACTGTGGCTTCCTCCTGCTCGACGTCGCACGGTTTCCACGCTATCGATGGTCTGAGCCGGGTTGGGGTCTCGCACTGCCCCCGAAACGAGGGTCAGGTTTCGTACGTAAGGCGATAAGTGTGCAGTTTGTGTTCATACGACCGTCTCCGCCTCAGGGCACAGCCAGCTCCTTCTTCATCGCGGCGGGTGCGCGGTCGCCGCGATCACGCGGTGAAAGGCAAACATCTGCCACCGACGCAGAAACCAGGAGTGAGTTACCAGCTGTTGGGAACGAAGCATTGGGGCAAGCATCAGTGAAGGAGCGTGGCTTTCGAAGCCCCATCTCTCGATGCAGTGCGACCGAACCCGTCGAAGTGGTGACCACATTTGAGCAGGCAGTCCAGTAGGCTCCGGGTGCTGGTGCTCGGAATTCGTCGTCGGTCCCGTTCAATGTGGAAATGAGTGCAGTTGACATTCTCGAATAGTCGGCAGATCGCTCCTAGTACTGTTGCCGCGCTCTTGGAAAAAGTCAGCAAGAACAGTTACGGCAAGTACCTAAAACGCGTCATATTGAAGCGAGTCCGGGGATTCGTTGATCGTGAGGTCACCTTTGACTTCCCCGTGACGGCACTAGTTGGGCCAAATGGTGGCGGCAAGACGACGGTCCTAGGTGCTGCGGCACTCGCATACGCTGACGTACCGCCTGGTCGGTTCTTCGCAAAGAGCGGCAAATACGACAGCAGCATGGTGGATTGGTCGATCGAGCACTACGTGATCGATAAGGACGTGGACGCGCGATTGGAAATCCGTCGTAGCGTGAACTACCCGACTTCAAAGTGGAACCGTAAGCCGTTTCAACGAGAAGTGCATATCTTCGGTGTGAATCGGACTGTGCCGGCGACGGAACGGACCGAACTTCAACGAGCGATCGGTGGAAGTTTCGCGGCGACAAGCGAAACCAAGCTGCCAGATGTGGTCGTGGCAGAATCGGAGCGGATTCTCGGGAAGGCGATAAGCGGATACTCGGAGCTCGGTGTAACCAAGAACGGGAGAACCACGCTCTACGCTGCAACCGACAAGTCTACCGGCAACCAATACTCTGAGTTTCACTTCGGCGCCGGCGAAGCGAGTGTCATCAAGATCGTCAGCGGAATTGAACTCGCTCCCGACAACAGCCTCATCCTCATCGAGGAGATCGAGAACGGTCTTCACCCTGTGGCGACTCGCGCCCTCGTCGAATACCTCGTTCACGTGGCGAAGCGCAAGTCTTGCCAAGTGATCTTTACAACACACTCCCACGCTGCGATCGAAGCCTTGCCACCAGCAGCGATCTGGGCTGCGTTCAACGGTCAAGTTGTGCAAGGAGCGCTCAACATCGAGGCGCTTCGGACGATTACGGGTCGCGTGGATTCAAAGTTGGCAATCTTTGTTGAGGACAAGTTCGCGGAACTTATGGTGCATACTGCACTTCGCTACTACGGGGCCGAGCTTTCTGCGATCAAGGTGCACGGCATGGGTGGGCATGATCCAGCTATCAAGGTGAATCGATATCACAACGGAGATCCAACTCGCAGATATGAAAGCGTCGCACTAGTTGATGGTGATCAGCGAGCACTCGTCGATCCAAATGAGCAAGTGTTCTCGTTGCCTGGCACCGTTGATCCCGAGGCGCACGTCCTTGACACAGTTCTCGCCGAAATTGAGACAGTTGCTGCGCGTCTTACCGCGGCACTCAACCTGCCGCTCTCAGATCAGGAGCGCGTGAAGGACACCGTTCGTCGTCGGGCACAGTCGAATCGCGATCGTCACATCATCTTTGCGGAGATCGGTGAGGACCTGGATCTGACGGCAGAACTCGTAGTGCAGAACGCGTTCCTAGCGCAATGGGCTCAGTTGGTGCCGCGCGAGGTAGACGAGATGTTCGATCCGTTCAAAGCAATGATTCCGAAGCACCGCTAGCGGGCTGGGTGCGAATCGCGTAGTTGCGGCGGAGCTGACACGGTGTCGACGCTTTGAGGCGCAGGTCGAGGCCTGTAGGGGCGATCGCGCTCGCTGAGTTCGCGCGCGGCCATGTCGAGGTGCGGATTGATCGCAAGCGGATCTGCCTGCGGCTGGCCTAAAGGCGACCATCAGATGTCGTGGGAATACGCCAGCCCACTCCGCGTTGAACTTGAGCGTACCCCGCTCAACTCTCCAGGAGGATTGGTGCCCGAAGACTTCAACCCCGAAGCCGGCGCGAGCTCGTTCGACGAGTTTCTCGCCCGCTATCTCGCGGGTGAGCAGGCGCGTCAGGCTCGGTCGATCGACCTCAGCCGGTTCCTGACCGCCCGCACTCAAGGCATCCTGCGTCAAGCAGGACGCTTCGCGCTCGAGCGCGGCCAGACCGAGCTCGACGCCCTGCACATCCTGCGCGTGATCGTCGAAGACGAGAGCGTCAAGCAGGCGATCGCCCGCATCGGCGTCGCCCCCGAGCGGCTCATCACCGCGACCGAGGCGCGCCTGCCCGCTGCCGGCGACACCGCCGACATCAACGCGGCGACGATCACCCCGAGCGCCTCCCGCGCGCTGTTCCACAGCTATCAGGTGGCGCGCTCGGCCGGCTCGACCTACATCGACCCCGAGCACCTCTTCTTCGCGCTCGTGCTGGGGCAAGACGCTCCTGCCGGCCAGGTGCTCGCGCGCGCCGGCGTCACCGCCGAGGCTCTCACGCAAGGCATGCGCGAGACGGTCGAGGCGGGCATGCCGGGTGCCGACGGCGACACGGATGCCTCGGGCATGCCGGGCGCCGGGGCATCCGACACCCCCATGCTCGACAAGTTCGGCACCGACCTCACCGAGCTGGCCGCGAACGGCGAGCTCGACCCCGTGATCGGCCGTGCCGACGAGATCGAGCAGACCATCGAGATCCTCAGCCGTCGCACCAAGAACAACCCGGTGCTGATCGGCGAGGCCGGCGTCGGCAAGACGGCGATCGTCGAGGGCCTCGCCCGCGCGATCGTCGAGGAGTCGGTGCCCGAGGCCCTGCTCGACAAGCGCGTCATCTCGCTCGACCTGCCCGGCATGCTCGCGGGCACCCGCTACCGCGGCGACTTCGAGGAGCGCCTCACCAAGACCATGGAGGAGATCGCCGCGCACAAGGGCGAGCTCATCATCTTCATCGATGAGATCCACACCGTGGTCGGTGCTGGCGGCTCGGGCGACGGCGGCACCGATGCAGGCAACATCCTGAAGCCGCGCCTCGCGCGCGGTGAGCTGCACCTCGTGGGTGCGACGACGCTCAAGGAGTACCGCGCCATCGAGAAGGACCCTGCACTCGAACGCCGGTTCCAGCCGGTGCGCGTGGGGGAGCCCTCGATCGAAGACGCCGTGCTGATTCTGCACGGGCTGAAGCCCGCCTACGAGGAGCACCACGGCGTGCAGTACACGGATGCCGCGCTGCGCGCCTCCGTCGAGCTGAGCGCCCGCTACCTCACCGACCGCGTGCTGCCCGACAAGGCCATCGACCTCATCGACCAGGCAGGCGCACGTCTGCGCCTCAAGCTCGGCATGAAGACGGATGTCTCCGCGCTCATCGCGCGACTCGCCGACCTCGAGGCCGACAAGAACGCCGCCGTGAGCGCCGAGCACTACGAGGAGGCCTCGCGCATCCGCGACGAGATCTCGAAGGTGCAGGATCGGCTCGATGCGGCCACCGAGAAGGGGCGCGCTGGTTTCGACAAGCTCAACCAGCAGGGTGACGGGCTCAACCAGCAGAGCACCGTGATCGACGAGGCCGAGATCGCCGCGGTGATCTCGCGGGCCACCGGCATTCCGGTGAACCGCCTCACCGAGAGCGAGCGCGAGCGCCTCGGCGACCTCGAAGGCGAGCTGCACGCGCGTGTCATCGGTCAAGACGATGCGGTCACCGCGGTCGCCAAGGCCGTGCGCCGCAGCCGCACCGGCATGGGCGACGCCAAGCGGCCGGTCGGATCATTCCTGTTCCTCGGGCCGACAGGTGTCGGCAAGACCGAGCTGGCGCGTGCGCTGGCGTCGTCGCTCTTCGACGACGAGCAGGCGATCGTGCGCTTCGACATGAGCGAGTTCGGCGAGCGGCACACGGTGTCGCGCCTCGTCGGCGCCCCTCCCGGATACGTCGGGTACGACGAGGCCGGGCAGCTCACCGAGCGCGTGCGGCGCAACCCGTACTCGATCGTGCTGTTCGACGAGATCGAGAAGGCGCACCCCGATGTGTTCAACCTGCTGCTGCAGGTGCTCGACGACGGACGCCTGACCGACGGCCAGGGTCGCACGGTCGACTTCCGCAACACGGTGATCGTGATGACCTCGAACCTCGGTTCGGAGTTCCTCGCGTCGCGTTCGGGTGCACTCGGCTTCGTCGCCTCGACGGATGGCTCGGGCTTCAGCTCCTCCGATGACGTGCGCCAGCGCGTCATCGGCAAGGTGCGTGAGGCCATGCGCCCCGAGTTCCTGAACCGCATCGACGAGATCGTGCTGTTCCAGAAGCTCGACGAGCCGCAGCTCGCACAGATCGTGCGACTCATGCTCGGCGCCACCGCGTCGCGGCTCGCCGCGCGCGAGGTCGCCTTCGAGGTGACGGATGCCGCGGTGTCGCTCTTGGCCGAACGCGGCTACGAGCCCGAGTACGGTGCCCGGCCGCTGCGCCGTGTCATCCAGCGCGAGATCGACGACCGCATCAGCGACCTGTTCGTGAGCGGCGAGCTCGGCGACGGCGAGGAAGTGAAGGTGGATGCCTCGGACGGCGAGTTCGTCGTGACATCCGTGCCCCGCGCGACCGTGACGGTGCCTCTGGCGGCGTAACCGCCTCGCCACGTCGCACGTAACCGTGTGAATCAGCGACCGTAACCGGCCGAAGACGAACGCCCGGCCCTCTCGGAGGGTCGGGCGTTCGTCGTGCAGGAACAGGCGGTGATATCGCCCGGAGTCATCCCCGCAGCGTCGACGCCATCGACACGAGGAACGTCAGGAGATCGACGAGAGCCATCGCCCCGAGTGCGACTCCCGCCCCGGCACGAGCGCGTCCGGTCGGACGGCGAAGTGCGATGATGCCGGCGACGATCGCCACGATGGCGAGCACCCCGGCGAGCGATCTCGACACGATCAGGGTCATTGCGGCCCATCCGAGCAGGCTCCAGGCGTCGACGGAGTCCTGTGGGATCAGCGCGACCACGATCCACGCCAGGTTGGCCGCAACCGCACTGATCCCGGCCGTGAATGAGACGGCCGCGCTGGTCGAACGGGAATCCGTCGGAGTTTCGTCGCGGGGCGGTGCCGTGTCGGGAGTGACCATGGAGACATCCTGTCGACCGCGCATCACGGCCCGGAAGGGTGCGGCTGCCCCCAACTCGGGGGGCCTGCGCGGGCGCGAGCGGGCGATCAGCTCGGGAGCAGCACGCCGACCTGGTCGCGAATGTCCTGCACGAGTTCGTCGACGGTGCGGGTGATGTTCGCCGTCGCCGCCATGGTGACGAACATGATCGCCGAGACGACGCGCGCGAGGGTGGCGGCGTCGCGCTCGCCGAGGCGGTCGTCGCGACGCAGCACGGCGGCGACGGCCTCTTCGGTCTGCGCGGTCAGCGTGAGCGCGTCGCGGTGGTGCGGCTCTTCGGGGTCGCCGAAGACCAGCTCGCGCAGGTAGGTGCGCCCGTTGTCGATCTGGATGCGGTTGCAGTGCACGACCGGGCGCACGATCGCCATCACCGCCTCGAGCGCATCGGGCAGGCTCTCGGCGGCCGCCCGTCCCTCTTCGAGGGCGTCGGCGTAGCCGGAATTCTGCACGAGCAGGAGCAGCTCGCCCTTGGTCTTGGCGTAGAGGAAGAGGGTGCCGGCGCCGATATCGGCCTTCTCGGCGATCTGCTGCGTGGTGACGTCGTCGACGCCGTGCTCGGCGAAGAGTTCTCGCGCGGCGGCCGTGATGCGTTCGAGCTTGACCTGCTTGTTCCGCTCGCGCCGCCCGACCGGTGCCGTGACCGAGGCCATTCCGTCCTCCAGGATTCGATCTGACTGTGCTCAGTTCTGAGCATAATGCGGGAGGACTCGGCCCTCTCTCACGTATGTCAACGCCTCGGAGACGTTGTAGGCGTGCGCCGCCGATGCGAACATCGACAGCTCGTCTGACATGGTCGAGATCGCGTCGCCCTCGAAGAATGCCGCGCGCGCGGAGGCATCGGCGAAGCCGAGCACCAAGGAGGCGTGGAACCGCTGGTCGGCGGGATTGTCGTGGGCGACGTCGGGGGTGTTCCAGAGCTTCTCGTTCCAGGGCATGAAGACCTGGGTGCGCAGCTCGGTCACGGGTGCGGCCTTCGTGAGCGCAGGCACGAGGCTGTCGGTGAGGTACCTCCGGAACGCTCGAGTGCCGACGCCCTCGCGTCGCCTGACGTAGACGAGGGCACGTGACCCCGTGTCGCCGTTTCGCTCGTACCAGCGGGTGGAGTTCGGCGGGCCGGCGTACATCAGGGTGCGCCGGAACACGTTCACCTCGTCTTGGAACGCGAGCTTGGTCTGCGCACGGCCCTGCACTGGCGCGAGCGCGGAGGCGAAGGTGACCTCGGCGACCCCGTCGATCTTGCGATCTGCGGGAATGGTCGTCTCGACGCCGTGCGTGGCGGGCCAGAGACCGGGAATGGTGGCGTCGAGGTGGAGCTGCCGGTACTCGTCGAGCCCCGGGCTTGCCGAGATGATCTTCGAGTGCGGGCCCTTCCAGTGCTCCATGCCCTGCTGGCGGGGCTGATCGGTGCGCATCCACAGCAGGATCGATGACGCGAGCGCCTTCTTCGTGAACGGAATCGTGTTCGTCATGGTGTGCCTTCCTGAGTGATTCGAATGCCGGTCAGCGCGCGAGGAACCGGGCGGCCACGGGCGCGAAGCGGTCGTGGAACTGGAAGATGCCGCCGTGGCCGGAGTCGGGGTAGATGATCAGCTCCGACCCCGCGATGCGGCGGTGCAGGTCGTCGGAAAGCACCGAGGGCACCATGCGGTCGTGGTCGCCATTGGCGATCAGGGTGGGCTGGGTGAGCTTCGAGAGGTCTGCGGGCGCCGAGCGACCCCACTTCTTGATCGCCTTCAGCTGCGTCTGGAACGCCTTCGTCGTGATCGGGGCGTCGCGGTCGACGGTGCGCTCCTGGAGTCGGCTGACGAACGCCTTCGCGGCGGGCTTGCCGGTGGCGTTGCGGTTGAAGAAGAGGAACTCCTTCGGGTCGGAGCGGGTCAGGGTCGCGCGCAGGATGTCGAAGTAGGTGACGCCGGCGACCTTGTCGATGCCGGCGCCGCCGGCGGGGCCGGTGCCGGTGAGCACGAGCTTGCGCACGAGCTCGGGGTGCTCGACGACGAGGGCTTGGGCGACCATGCCGCCGAGCGAGAACGAGAAGATGTCGATCTGGTCGAAGCCGAGCGCGCGGACGAAGGTGTAGGCGTCAGCGGCCATCGCCTCGACCGAGTCGGGCACCTCGCCGGTGGAAGCGCCGACCCCGCGGTTGTCGAACGCGATGACGTGGCGGCCCTCGGCGATGGGGTCGATGATGCGCGGGTCCCAGTTGTCGAGGGTCGCGGCGAGGTGCACGAAGAAGACGACGGGCACGCCACCCTTCGGGCCGAGCTCGCGGTAGGCGTAGGTGACGCCGCCGGCGGTGATCGTGCGGGTGGGGGCCTTCGCGTAGGACGTGACCGGCCCGCTCGCGGTATCGGGGGTGGTGCTCATGAGGATTCTCCTTTTTCGTGAGTTGACTCAATTATGAGTCGACTCAGTAAAGTTGTCAAGCGAAGCCGCGCGCCACCCCCGTTCTCGGGTCTGGTGGAACGTGCGCGACGGGTCGAGTGTTGGCACAGCTCCGCATCGAACCCGACGAACGCGGATCGACGGCTTGGTGCCGCCTCGAGGAGGCCCCCGTGTCCAACGCGCTTCGTCTGCAATCCGTCGCTGCCCTCGCCCCGGATTCGCGCCGGTCGACTCGGCTCGCACTCGTGCTGTTCACGGTGCTGGCGATGATCGTCGTGCTCGCGACCCCGTCGGTCGCGTTCGCGGCCGACACCGAGACGCAGCTGCGCTATGCGTGCGCGCAGAAGTCGAACGGGCTGATGCGGGCGGCTTCGAGCCCCGGCGACTGCCGTCCGAAGCAGGAGACGCCGGTCACGATCTGGCCGGGCCCGACCTCGCTCTGCATCCAGCCCGACGGCTCGGTGCGCCGCTTCGCGTCGGCGAAGTCGTGCACGGGCGCGAAGCCGGCCGGCACGGTGCTCGTCGTGCCGACCACGACGGGCGAGCCCGTGTACTTCTGCGCGCCCGCCTCTGGCGTGCTGCGCCGGGTGAGCGCCGCGACCGCGTGCCTCAGCACCGAGCAGCGCTACGTGATCGGCAACCACGCCCCGAGCGCCCTCACGCTCTCGAACGATTCGCTGCCCGAGAACGAACCCGCGGGCACGATCGTCGGCACCCTCGGCCTCGTCGACGACGACCCCGCCGCGACGCCGGCGTTCTCGCTCGTCAGCGGCGCCGGCAGCGGCGACAACGCGGCGTTCACGATCACCGGATCGACGCTCAAGACCGCGGCGAGCTTCGACTTCGAGACGAAGGCGAGCTACTCGATCCGCGTGCGCGGCACCGACGGGTACGGCGGCAGCCTCGAGCAGGTGTTCACGATCAGCGTGCTCGACGTCGTCGAAGACGTGCCGCCGACCGCGGTCGCCGACACGGCGACCGTCGAGGAGGACGCCGCGCCGACGACCGTCGACGTGCTCGTCAACGACGACGACATCGACGGCGGGCCGATCTCGATCAGCCAGGTCAGTCAGCCCGTGAACGGCACCGTCGTGATCGCCGGCGACGAGGCATCCGTCACCTACGAACCCGACCCCGGGTTCTGCAACGACCCGCCCGGCACGACCATCGACGAGTTCACCTACACCCTCGCACCCGGTGGCTCGACGACGACGGTCGGCGTGACGGTCACGTGTGTCGACGACCTGCCGGTCGCCGCCGACGACGAAGCCACGGTCGACGAGGATGCCGCCGCCACGGCGATCGACGTGCTCGCGAACGACACCGACAGCGATGGCGGCGCGCGCTCCATCACGAGCGTCGTGCAGCCCGAGCACGGCACGGTCGTCATCACGGGCGGCGGCACAGGGCTCACGTACCAACCCCATGCCGAGTACTGCAACGCGCCACCCGGTGACGCGAACGACGTGTTCAGCTACACGCTGACCCCCGGCGACGCGAACGCGCAGGTCTCGGTGAAGGTGATCTGCATCGCCGATGCGCCCGTCGCCGACGACGAGACGTTCGACGGTCCCGACGCGGCCGTCGGCAACACGTTCCTCGTCATCGACGACCCGACCGACGGCGCAATCGACCTCTCCCGCCCGCACCTCCTCGTCGCGGGCAACCTGCTCGAGGGCGACACCGACGCCGACCCGGGCACCGAGCTCGCGATCGAGTCCGGTGTCACCGTGACCGAGCAGGGCGGCTTCGTCTACCTCGAGGCCGACGGGGACTTCGCCTATCTGCCACCAGTCGGCTGCACCGCCGCCACCGACGGGTTCGACTACACGGTCACCGACCGGGGCGCCGTGCAGGCGCTGACCGACACCGGGCATGTGACCATCGCCATCAGCGACTGCGTCTGGTACGTCGACAACGCCGCCGACGGCAACGACGGCAACGGGAGCAAGCCGTTCGACACGATCGCGCAGGCCGCGGCGGCGAGCAGCGCGGGCGACGACATCTTCGTGTTCGACGGCGACGGCACCTCGACCGGGTATTCGACCGCGATCGTGCTCGACGACGACCAGCAGCTCATCGGCGAGGCATCCGACCTCGTCGTCGGCGGCCGCACCCTGCACGTGGGTGACCCGGCGAAGCGACCAGTGATCACGGCGACGAGCGGAGCGAATGTCGTCAGCCTCGGCGTCGGCAACCGTGTCGCCGGGCTCGAGGTGCACCCGGTCACCGCGGGCGGCGGCATCGGCGTCTCCGGCCCTGGCGGCGACGCGACCATCGACGACGTGCGCATCGTCGACACGGTCGCCGGCGGCATCGGGCTCGCGTTGCAGGACGCGACAGGTACGAACACGATCGGCGACCTCGAGGTCGACGTCATCGGCCTCGGCGTCGTCGTCAACGACAGCGCGAAGATCGTGTTCGATCCGGCGGCCACCGTGAGCATCCGCACCTCCGGAACCGGGTGGGCGTTCCTCGCGCAGCGCAGCAACCTCGAGGGAAGCCAGATCGACCGGATCGTCGTCGACGATTCGTTCGACGGCGGCGTCAGGCTGCAGCAGACGACCGGCGCCATCACCTTCGGCGACCTCGACATCCGCACGCTGAACTCGACCCAGGCGGCGTTCTCGCTCAGCCTGACCGGGCCGGTGACCGTGCCGGCGAGCGCGACCGCGAAGATCGTCGCGACCAACGGCCCGGCGGTCCACGTCGGCGCGTCGTCGGGCTCGTCGCTCTCGTTCGACGAGGTGACCTCGACGAAGAGCAGCGTGTACGGCATCAACATCGACGAGATCGGCGCGGGCACGTTCTCGGCGGCAGCCGGCGAGCTCTCCGCGGGGCCCTTCGGATCCACCCCCTTCAGGGTGCGCGGCGGCAGCGGCGACATCTCGTACGGCGGCTCGATCACCGACGGACCCGCAACCACGAGTGTCGACATCCAGAGCCGCACCGGCGGCACCGTCACGCTCTCGGGGTCGATCACCGACGGCAGCGACGCGGGCGGCGGCGTCGTCGTCGCGAACAACACCGGCGGCGCGACCGTGTTCTCGGGAGAGTCGAAGCACCTCGAGACGGGCGCGAATCCGGGCGTCTCGTTCGGGTCGTCCAACGGGCACACCCTCTCGATCACCGGTGGCGGCCTCGACGTCACGACGACGAGCGGGGTGCCGCTCGCCGCCTCCCTCTCGGGCACCATCGTCGTCACCGGCGAGGGAAACACGCTCTCGAGCACGACCGGCACCGGACTCTCGATCGTGCTGACCGGAATCGGGGCCGACGACGTCACGTTCCGGCGAATCTCCTCGAACGGGGCGCCCTCGGGCATCGTGCTGCTCGGCACGGGCACGGCGGGCGGCCTGCACGTCACGGGCGACGGCAGCACGGTTCAGGGCGGGGATGCCTCGGGCGGCACGATCGCCGCCACCACAGGTGACGGCATCTCGCTGCTGAGCACGGCGGATGTCTCGCTCCGCAACATGCGCGTCGAGAACAGCGCCGGCAACGGCATCGGGGGCGTCGGCGTCATCGGGTTCTCGTTCCTCAGCGGCACGGTCACGGGGGCGGGTGACGCCGACGGCGAAGACGGCATCGCCTTCGACGGGTCGAATGCCAACCTCTCGGGTGCGGTCGACATCTCGAACAGCGTGCTCACCTCGAACGAGGCATCCGGCATCTCGATCACGAATGCGGGCGGCACCATCTCGTCGGCGACAATCACCGGCAACCGCATCTCGGATGCCGGCGACCTGCTCACACCGGGGGCGGCGCTGCTGCTACAGGCCACCGGCACCACCGGCGGCGCCGCGACGATCACGAAGGCGACGATCTCGTCGAACGTGATCACCGATTTCCGCTCCGGGCACGGAATCAGGCTCATCAGCGGCAACCAGGCGGGAGCCGCGAAGTCGACGCTCGGGATTCCCGGCAACCTCACGAACGTCGTCGCGGTGACCGGCAACCGCATGGACGGCGGCAGCGGCGGCATCGAGCAGCAGCCCGAAGCGTTCGTCGACATGCAGGTGCTCGGCGCTGCCGACGCCAACGTCGACGTGTCGACGAACGGCACGGATGCCGAGCCGATCCGCCACCTCGACTGCCAGGCGATCTCGGTGCTCACGGGCGGCGCGGCGAACGTCACGGCCAAGTTCGATGCCAACGTCATCGCCGCGGGCAGCCGGCCGGGATGTGCCGGAATCAACGCGAACGCGATCTCGCTCAACACGGTCGGTGCGACCCTCGCGGCACGCGTGACGAACAACAAGGTCAGCGCGACCGGCGGCCCCGGCATCTTCGTCGGAGCGTCAGGCGCGGGCATGACCACGGCGAGGGTGACGGGCAACAACGTGCTCGCGCCTATCGGCGATGGGTATGCGGGGTACGCGGGCATCATCGTCGCAGCGGGCTCGATCGCCGGCCCGGATTCCCCCGTCTGCGTGTCGATCACGGGCAACACGACCGCCGGCGGCACCGGTGTGTTCCAGGCGACGGGCATCCAACTCTCGAAACTCTCGACCGACCCGACGATCAACGACTTCGGCATCGAGGGGCTCCCGCAGGGCCAGACGGCGTCGCCCGCCGTCGAGAACTACATCAACGGGCTCAACACGAGCGCGTCGGGCAGCGTCGGTGTCGGTGGCACCGTGCTCTCGACGGCGACGAGCGGGTTCAGCTCGTGCACGACCGGCCTGTGAGCATCGGGGTACGGAAGCACCGAGGTGCCGGCACCCGCCGATCGGAGACGTGACGCGGGCGACCACCCCAGTACGCTGAGCCGAGCCGAATCGCCCTGACTCAGAGGACCTTGGTGCGCCCGAACGATCACCCCGAGCATGACCGCGCCGCGTACGTGCCGCGATTCGTCGACGTGGGCGGTGGGAGATCGAGGGTTGCGAGAGCGGCGCTCGACGTGGTGCGCAAGCTCATGCTGTGGTCCGGCCTCGTCACTCTGGCGGGCGCCGGGCTGCTGGTCATGCTGCTCGTCACGGAGCCCGAGGCAGGCGCTGAGCCCGCACCGTGGATCGGCCTCGTCGTCTGCGCCGTCGTCGTGATCGCCTGGATCGGGCTGGCCCCCGTGCTCACCGCCGCAGCCGACCGGTGGGACGGGCGCACGTACCTGCTCACCGCCAACTGGGAGTCCCGTCACACCTTCGTCGAACAGGCCGAGGAGCGCCGCCGCGCGGCATCCGTCGACGATGCCGGCCCGGCGATCCTCGCTCCGCGTACCACCTGGTGGCTGACCTGGGCCACGGGCGCGACCGGTGCGGCCCTCGGCCTCGCGGTCGTCACGTGGTTCGTGTCGTTCGTGATGCGCAAGCCGTGCCGCAGGTGCGAGGAGCTCTCCTACGACGAGCCGGGTGAGCGATTCATCGACTGGCTCAGCGCCACCTCGGGTGTCGTCATGGCGGTGCTCGCAGCGCTGCTCATCGCTCACCTCGTCGTGCTGCGCGTGCGCGAGATCGCCGCCGCGCGCTGGATCGCCGACGGGCAGCCGCGTCGCACGCGCGCCGAGCGCATCGAGCGGTTCCTCATCGGCAGCCGCGCGGCCGTGCTGTTCGCGCAGGGCCTCGTCGCAGCCGTCGCCCCCGCCGCCCTCGTGGTGGCGTTCGCCGACATCTGGTTCGACGTGTACTGGGCGGATGCCGCGATCGCCCTGCCGCTCGCGGCGGCGGCGTTCATCGTCGCGATGATCATCGCCGTCTCCGACGCCGACGCCGCCGTGCGCGAGAGCAATGCGCTCAGGGCCGCCCTGTCGCCGGGGGACCTGACGCCCAAGACCGTCGCCGCACGAGTGGCGGCGCAGCGCGTCGCGCGCAAGACGTCGAAGGTCGCCGCTTAGCGACCACGCGCATCAGTCCTGTTCGGGCTGTTCGGGCTGTTCGGGTCGTTCGGGCGGTTCAGGCTGTTCGGGCGGCACGAACAGCTGCCCGGTTCCCGGCATCACTGCGAACCAGCCGACACCGCTCCCGCCGGATGCGTCTCGTTCGGCGGCGAGCTTCGCAAGCTCGGCCCGCTCGACTCTTGCGGCATCGGCCCGTGCCGTGAACGCCGCGGCCGCGACGGTGTTCGTCGGCGGCTCCGGCGAGCTGTACCTCGCGGGTGCCGGGCTGAACACGTCGTATTCGACCTCGAACGCCGAGCCGAGCTCGTCGCCGAGCCGATGCGCCAGCTCTCGGCCGACCTGACGGGCTCGAGCGGGCAGATCGGGCGACCGCCATTGCTGCTCGTGGTCGAGCCCCTCGTCGTGGAATCGCCTCCACGCCTGCAGATCTGCGATCAGGGCTGAGCTGAGGCCGCTCTGCTCGTATCGAATCGGGTCGGGAAACCAGACCACCGATGAGGCGTAGTCGTAGTACAGCCGCACGACCTCGGTGTCGTACCGGTACTCCTGCGCCGCCATGACCCGATCCTACGAGTCCCGAAGGCAGGGGGCGTCAGCGCCGGCGCGGCGGTGCCGAAGTGCCGAAGTGCCGAAGTGCCGAAGTGCCGAAGTGCCGAAGTGCCGAAGTGCCGAAGTGTGGGCAGAGGACGACACGACTGCGCACGGTCTCGATGCGGGCGTCGGCGCGCTTACTCGACCGGAGTCGCGGCGAGGTCTCGCGACCGTGCGTCGGCGTCGGCACCAGTCGGAGCGAGGGCGAGCGAGCGGATGCGCCATCCGTACCAGGCGACGGCGAGCGTCGTGATCGCGTAGATCGTGACAGCCTGCAACGCATAGGCCGGGTAGTCGATGAGCCAGCGCGACGCTGACGCGTCAGTGCCGAACGCCGGGTTGTCGCTCACCGACGGCACCGCGGCACCGACCCAGTACCCGACGACCTGTGCTGCCGCATAGATGAGCACCGCCACGCCGAGCGTCAGCCAGGCCTGACCGGTGCGTGAGCGCCACACGGCTCGTGTCTTCCGAACCGCTGACCGAGGCGTCCATCGTTCCGCGACGGGGGCGGCGATCGCGCTCATCACGGGGGCGGCGACGAACGCCGCCACGAGGAGGGCGAGCAGTGCGAACGTGCCGATCATGAGCAGTTGCTCACTGCCCGCCCGGCTGCGCATGAGCTCGGGAACGAGCAGCAACGCGAGGAGCGGAAGGCACGCGACGATGGAGACGAGCCAGGTTCGGAGGAAGACGGCGAGCGGCATGTCTCGAATCTAGGCAGCCCGGACGTCACGGGGAATCGGGAAAACCCCCGAACGCGTCGAGACAGAGCGGGATGCCCATGACCTGACCCGGCGGGTCGATGGCGCGGAGGTCGACGGCTGTGCCATGGTGAGCAGCAATCCGTGTCGGGTGGGGCGAAGGGGGCACCATGAGCGAGGCGTCGATCGAGCCGGCCCAGGCCCCGCCCCCGGCGTCGACGGAGCGCGCACCCGTCTCGCGGTGGCGCCATCGGCCGTTCATCGAGATCGTCGCCGTGGCGATGCTGTCGGTGACCGCCATCCTCACCGCCTGGTGCGGCTTCCAATCCGCCAAGTGGAGCGGCGAGCGGGCGATCGCGTTCGCCGAGGCATCCGCTGCCCGTGTGGAGGCGAGCGATGCCGACGGCCAGGCACGCGAGGCCCGGGTCGTCGACCTGATCATCTACGCGGAATGGGTGACCGCCAACGCGCAGGGCGACACGGCGCTCGCCGATCAGATCGAGGCGCGCTTCACGCCGCACTTCACGATCGCCTTCGACGCCTGGCAGGCGGGCGGCGAGGTCGAGCCAGGGCCGTTCGCGATGGCCGAGTACGTGCCGCCCGGCACCGAGGAGAGCGCGGAGCTCACGGCCGTCGCCGATGAACGATTCGCCCAAGCGCTCGAGGATACCGAGCGCGGCGACAACTACTCGCTGCTGACCGTGCTGTTCGCCCTCGTGCTCTTCCTGACGGCGATGGCGCAGCGCGACGTGCACCATGTGGCGGCGTGGATGATGCTGGGGCTGGCGGGGATCATCGCGGTGAGCGGGTTCGTCGTGCTGCTCACCTTCCCGATGCGCTTCTGAGCGGCTACCCGAGCTTGTCGGCGTGCCGGTGCACCACGCGCCATCCGCCCGGCTCGCGGCGGTAGACCTGGGTGGCGCGCAGGGTGAAGGTGCGCGGCTCGCCGTCGATCGAGGCAGAGGCGCGCTCGTACCCGACCGTGTACGCCGCTTCGCCGAGCACGTCGAAGGCGATCAGGTCGAACGCGTAGTCGGTGCAGTGCGAGAAGCTCGTCGACAGCTCCTCGAACGCCTCGACCAGCTCGGCGCGATTCGAGGCGTTGCGCCAGGCGCCGAGCACGCTGACCGGCTCATCCGCCGACCAGATCGCGCGGCGCGGACCGTCGTCGCCGTCGAACATGGCGCGTTCGGCCCGCACGAACTCGCTCTGGAGCCAGATCAGGAAATCCTCGCGATCGCTCATGATCTCAGGATCCTCCGGTCGGCCGCCGTGCACAATCATCGAGCTGCCTCGAGGTCGTGCACGAGAAGTTCGCACGGGCGAACCCGTGAGAACGACGAAGCGCCGCCGGGCTCGGCCCGGCGGCGCTTCATGCGGTGGTGCGGGTGGCGATCACTCGCAGGTGTAGGTGACCCCGTCGAGCTCCCAGACGCCCGGGCCGAGCTCGCTGCACATGTCGACGACGCCGCCGACGAGCGACGCGCTGACCGCGATGATGACGATCGTGGCGATGATGCCGAGCACGGTCAGGATCGCGCCGACGATGATGCCTGCCGTGGCGGGGGTGTTCTTCACGCCGGCCTTCTTCGACTGCGACTTCGCGATGATGCTCACGATGAGGCCGACGAGGGGCAGCACGATCGCCAGCACGAGGCCGGCGATGCCGAGGCCCTTGCCGGGAACCGGCGCGGCCGCGGGTGCGCCGTATGCGGCGGCCGGAGCCGGCGCGGCAGCAGGAGCCGGCGTGTAGGCCGGGGCGGCCGGGGCTGCCGGAGCGGCGGGCGCCTCGGCTGCAGCAGGCGCTGCGGGAGCAGCAGGAGCTTCGGGTGCAGCGGGCGCTGCGGGCGGCGCTGCGATGTGGTCGGGCGCTGCGGGCGGCGTCGGAACGGTGGGTTCCTGCGGCTGGTTCGGGTCGGTCATGATGCTCCTCTGTCGTGGTGCTACTCGGGTCGTGGTGCTGTGTGGTGCGCAATCGCTCCCGGACGATGATGCCAGTCGCAGCGTCATTATGGAGGAGACTCGCGTCGGAAGGGTGAATCGGCCGTTCAACTGTGGAAACCGAACAGGATTCGGCGGCGTACTTCGCGCTTGCTAGCATCCGCTCGTGCACATCCTCCGCCGGGTGATCGTCATCGTCGCCGTCACCGCCCTCGTTCTCATCGCCGCGTTCACCGGGGTCTACCTCTGGCAGCAGCCGATCCTCCTGACCGGCACCGGCTACGCCGCCCACAACGCGTGCGCCGGCGCCTTGGTCGCCGGTCGCGACGACCCCGCCACCGACCTGCCGCCGAACCCGCTCGTGCCCTACCTGCAGGTCGACCTCGACGCGGACGCCGGCACGGCAACGGCTTCGATCCTGGGCGCCATCGCGTACCAGAACGCCTGGTACGCCGAGGGCTTCGGCTGCACGCTGGCCGACCAGCGGCCCGAGCTCGGCGAGGCCACTGCGATCGACGCGCAGGGCAACCCGTTCACCGACGTCGCAGCGGCCACCGCACCGACGCCCGAGGCGGGTGCCGCGCTCGAGCAGGCGATGGGCCGTGCGTTCGGCGACGAGCTCGCGGCATCCGACACTGAGGCGCTCGGCACCCGCGCAGTCGTCGTCGTGAAAGACGGCGAGCTCGTCGCCGAACGCTACGCCGACGGCTTCGACGCCGAGACCCCGCAGCTCGGCTGGTCGATGTCGAAGAGCGTCACCGAGCTCATGACGGGAATGCTCGTCGAGCAGGGCGTCGTCTCGCTGGGCGACGACCACCTTCGGCCCGAGTGGACCGACGAACGCGCTGCCATCACCGTCGAAGACCTGCTGCGCATGCAGAGCGGCCTCGAGTGGGACGAGACCTACGACCTCGGCACGCCGATCACCCGCATGCTCTACCTCGAGCCCGACATGGGCGCCTACGTCGCGAGCCTGCCCCTCGAGCACGAGCCCGGCTCGGTGCAGGAGTACTCGAGCGGCAGCACGACCCTGCTGTGCTCGGTGCTGACCGAGCGCACCGGCCTCGGCGCCGACCTGCCGCGGCAGACGATCCTCGGTGCGCTCGGCCTGTCGACGGCGACCTTCGAACCGGATGCCGCGGGCACGCCCGTGTGCTCGTCGTACCTCTGGGCGGCACCTCGCGACTGGGCCGCACTCGGCCAGTTCGCCCTGCAGGAGGGCGAGTGGAACGGCGAGCAACTGCTGCCCGAAGGCTGGATGACGCAGACCCTCACGAACGTCGAGCACGACCAGACCGACGACGCCGGGTACGCGATGGGCTTCCGCACCAACATGCTGCCCGACGGCAGCCTGCGCTGGCCCGAGCTGCCCGCCGACACCTTTTACATGAGCGGTCACGACGGGCAGAAGGTCGTCATGGTGCCGTCGGAGGAGCTCGTCGTGGTGCGCATGGGCTTCACCCCGGCCGCCGACGACGAGCCCTCGGAACGGCAGTTGGTCGCCGACGCGATCGCCGCGCTCGGCTGACGCGCGCTCCGCTGACGCGCGCTCGGACTCGAAGCGAGCAGTATCGAAGAAGTGCCCGGCGATCAGGGTGAATATCGTCGCTGGTATGAACATCGACACCACCAAGCTCACCTCCATCGCCTCGATCACGCTCGACGTGGCAGACCCCGACGCGGCCGCGCGCTTCTACGCCGACGCCTTCGGGCTCGGGCCGCAGGTTCGCACCAGGGCGGCGGATGCCCCGTCGACCGGGTTCCGCGGATTCACCATGTCGGTCATCGTGTCGCAGCCGGCCGACGTCACCTCCCTCTTCGACTCGGCCGTCGCGGCCGGGGCCACGGTGCTGAAGCCCGCCGAGAAGTCGCTGTGGGGCTTCGGCGGCGTCGTGCAGGCGCCCGACGGCGCGATCTGGCAGGTCGCCACCGCGTCGAAGAAGGACACGGGGCCGGCGACCCGCACGATCGACAACCTCGTGCTGCTCATCGGCGCCGAAGACGTGGGCGCGAGCAAGCGCTTCTACCTCGACCGCGGACTCGCCGTCGCGAAGAGCTTCGGCAGCTACGTCGACTTCGCCACCCCGGGCAGCCCGATCGGACTCGGCCTCTACAAGCGCCGCGCGCTCGCCAAGACCGTGGGCGTCGCCGCCGACGGCTCGGGGTCGCACCGCCTCCGCGTCAACGGCGACGCCGGGGCGTTCGCCGACCCCGACGGCTTCGAGTGGGCGAGCGCCGGGGAGTAAGGCCGCTGAGGAGGGCGAGCCGCGGCATCCGTTCGATAGCCTGACCGACATGACTGCGCAGGCCGAACGAACCGACGATGCCCGGCCGACCGCGATCCTGATCGTCGGCGCCCCGGCGTCGGGAAAGTCGACCGTGGGTCGACTGCTCGCCGAACGACTCCGCCCCGGTGCGTTCATCGAGGGCGACGCGCTCTGGCTGATGGTCGTGGGAGGCCGCGAAGACATGAGCGATCCGCCCAGCGACGCCGCGCTCGCGCAGCTCGAACTGCGCTACCGGCACGGCGCGATGCTCAGCCGTTCGTTCGTCGATGCGGGCATCAGCGCCGTGCACGTCGACAACATCTTCGGCGACGGAGTCGGCGCGCAGCTCGACCGCATGGGCGGCGGTCGGCGGGCGCTCATCGTGCTGCGGCCGAGCGTCGAGGCGATCGTGCACCGCGACACCGAGCGGGGCAGCGGCGCCTACGACGGATGGGTGGGCGACGGCACGGTCGCCGACGCCGTACGAACCTTCGACGGATGGGTCGGCGAGACGCCGCCCGTCGGCCTCTGGGTGGACTCCAGCGCGCAGAGCCCTGAGCAGACCGTGGACTGGATCATGGATCGGTGGGACGAGGCGCTCGTCGGCGAGTGACGGTCACGGGGTCGGCCTCGGGCCGGCCCGGGGCTCCTCGACCGGTGAGATGTCCGCGGACGCCTATTCGCCCGGCGTGATGCCGCGCACGAGCGTCGCGTCGAGGCCGGCGAGCAGCGCGTCGAGGCCCTGGTCGAACATGCCGAGGTCGCGGAGGCCCGTGATGCCGTCGGTCACAGAGGACTGCTCGTCTGCGTCACTGCGAGCTCGGCTGCGCGCCCACACGACGAGGAACCCCGAGGCGTAGGCGTCGGCGATGCCGAGGATCTGCTGCGCCTGCTCGGTGGTGAGGCCGGCGGCCTCGAGACCCGCCACGAACCGGGCCAGGTGCGGTGCGACCGGCGAGGTGTCGTACGGCGCCAGCGCGAGCAGTTCGAACGAGTTCGGCAACTGCACGGCCAGGTCGCGGTAGGCCGAGAGGGTCTGGAACACGATCTGCTGCCAGCCCTCGCCGCGCGGCTCGCGCAGGTCGAGGCGTTCGATCAGCTCGTCGACGATCGCGTCGATCAGGTCGTCGCGATTGCGCACGTGCGTGTAGAGGCTCATCGGAGCGCAGTCGAGTTCGGCGGCGAGTCGCCGCATCGTCAACGCGCCGAGCCCGTCGCGTTCGATCAGCGTGATCGCGGCCGAGCTGAGGTCGCGTCGGGTCAGATTCTGTCGAATCTCCTCAACCTCTTGACGTGGAGCCATGCGTGCAACAGTATCGTCCGTACATTGTACGGACGCACGAAAGGCACCACTCCATGGATCTGTATCGGCTCACCGCCACCGAGGCATCCGAGCTGTTCCGAAAGCGGGAGCTCTCCCCGGTCGAGCTGCTCGAATCGGTGATCGCCCGCACCGAGGCGACCGAGCCCGCGATCAACGCCGTGACCGAGCAGTGGCTCGACGAGGCGCGGGCCGCCGCGCTCGTCTCCGAGGCGCGTTTCGCGGGCGGCGAGCAGGTGCGTGCGCTCGAGGGCATCCCGCTGATGCTGAAAGACGAGCAGTCCGTCGCCGGGCGCCTCCTCGAAGACGGCTGCCTGCTCGAACAGGGCAACATCGCCGACGTCACGCACCCGATCGTGGACCGCATCCAAGACGCCGGCGCCGTCATCCACGGCCGCACGAAGACCCCCGAGTACTGCTGCTCGCCCGTGACCCACTCGAAGCTGTGGGGCATCACCCGCAACCCGTGGAACCCCGACTACACGCCTGGCGGTTCGTCGGGCGGCTCGGGCGCGGTGCTCGCCGCCGGCTCGACGATGCTCGCCACCGGCTCCGACATCGGCGGGTCCATCCGCATTCCCGCGTCGTTCTGCGGCGTCGTCGGATACAAGCCGCCGTTCGGCCGCGTGCCGGGCATGGCGCCGTTCAACTCCGACACGTACTGCGCCGACGGCCCGATGGGGCGCAGCGTCGCCGACGTCGCCATGCTGCAGAACGTACTCTCGGGCCCGTGGGTCGGCGACGCGGCATCACTGCGCGAGGTGGCGGCGGTCTCGGGCGCGGTCGGCTCGCTCCGCGGCGTCCGCATCGCCCTGTGCATCAACCTCGGCGGCTACGACGTCGACCCCGCGGTCGAGGCCAACACCCGCGCCGTCGCCGCGGCGCTGACCTTCGCCGGCGCCACCGTCGACGAGGTCGTGCTGCCGTGGACTCCCGAGCAGGTGCAGCAGACGGCGTGGCCGCACTTCGGCGCCGTCATGGGGCCGTTCATCGAGAGCATCGTCGAGGGCGACCCCGACCGCGCCGCGCAGCTCATGCCGTACACGCGCGCCTTCGCGGCGAAGGCCGCCGCGGGCGGCGACTACGTCGAGGGACTCGTCGCGGAGTCGGCCTTCTACCTGCCGTTCGCCGAGATCATGACCGAGTACGACGTGATGATCTGCCCGACGGTCGCGAGCACGGGCCTCGCCGCCGACGAGCCCGCGACCGACAGCGACACGGTCTTCTCGCAGCTCATGACCCTGCCGTTCAACGTCATCGGCCGGGTGCCGGTGCTCGCCGTGCCGTCGGGCATCGCCCCGAACGGCGTGCCGACGGGTGTGCAGATCGTCGGCCGAACATACGACGACGCCAGCGTCTTCCGCGTGGGCGCCGCGCTCGAGCAGGAGCTCGCGCTCTGGACCGACCCGGCCTGGTGGCCGGCGCTGCAGGGCTAGGGGAGCCGAGGCATCCGCTCGCCGACGGTGCCGGCGTCGAACCCGACGCCGGCACCGTCTCAGCGCAGCAGCGCGCCGATCTCGGGGAAGTTCTCGCGGTACCGGTCGAGCAGCGAGCGCGCGACGCCGACCGAATCGACGAGCGGATGCGCCGCGAACGCGCGCCAGGCCTGCTCGCGCGACTCCTCATGCACGGCGCTGATGATGAGCCGCTCGGCCGACTTCACCTGCGTGATCAGGCCGAGCATCTCGCCCGAGACCGGGGCGATCGGCCAGGGGTGCACCCCGTCGCCGTCGACGACGCAGCCCACCTCGACGACCGCGTCTGCGGGCAACTGCGGTACGAGCGAGTTGTTGCGCACGTTCAGGATCATCGTCGACGACCGGCCGGTGGCGAGGGCGGCCATGAGATCGAGTGCGACCTCGTGGTAGCCGCCGCCGTCGACATCCGACTCGAGGCGTTCCTCGTCGTCGGGCCGGCTCTCGGCCATGTAGCTCGACTCGCGCTCGTGGCGAGCGCGCATCCACGTCGCGAGCGGGTCGTCGCCGGGGGCGGCGTAGAACGCCGACTGCTGGCGGTCGAGGAACTCGCCGCGGGTCGACGGCGCCGAGCGGATGCGTTCGGTCGCCTCACGCGTGAAGTAATAGTAGTAGAGGTACTCGTTCGGCAGGGCGCCGAGCGCCCGCACCCAGTCGAAGCCCATCAGGCGGGCCTCTTCGATGCTCTCGAGCGACTCATCGGAATCGAGCAGCTTCGGCAGCAGGTCTTCGCCGCCGGCGGTCATCGAGCGGAGCCACCCGAGGTGGTTCAGGCCCACGTAGTCGAAGTCGACGCGGTCGGCGGTGCCGCTCACGGCGGTGGCCGCGCGACGGATGAGTCCGATGGGGGTGTCGCAGATGCCGACGACGCGGTCGCCCAGCACGCGCTGCATCGCCTCGGTGACGATGCCGGCGGGGTTCGTGAAGTTGATCACCCAGGCGTCGGGCGCGACATCGCGGATCGTCTCGGCGAGCCGGGTCATGAACGGCACCGTGCGGAGCGCGTAGGCGAGGCCGCCGGGGCCGACCGTCTCCTGGCCGAGCACGCCGAGGTCGAGCGCCGTCTTCTCATCGAGGATGCGGCCGCGGGTGCCGCCGATGCGCACGGCGCTGAAGACGAAATCGGCGCCGCGGAGCGCCTCTTCGAGGTCGGTCGTCAAGGTGATGGTCGGCACGTGGCGCTTCTCGCGAGCGAGGCTCGTGAGGATCGCACCGATCGTCTGCAGCCGGGACTCGGAGACGTCGTAGAGGCTCAGCTCGTCGATGCGCACCGGTGCGTGGTCGGCCGAGACGGCCTCGAAGACCTGTGGGACGCGGAAGCCGCCGCCCCCGATGATGGCGAGCTTCATGCGACCATCACCTCGACACCGGCCTCGCGCAGCACCTCGAGCGTCGAGGCATCCGCGTCGTCGTTCGTCACGATCGCCGAGATGTGCTCGGGGCCGCAGACGCTGAGCACGCCGACGCCCGGGAACTTCGAGGCGTCGGCCAGCACGACGGTGCGCTGCGAGGACTCGATCATCGCGAGCTTGATCGGCACCTCCATGCCCGTCGTGTCGGAGATGGTGCCGTTGGCCCGGATGCCGCTGGTGCCGAGGAAGCAGGTGGTGGCCCGGATCTGCGCGAGCGCCTGCTCGGTGAGGGTGCCGATCATGGAGTTGTAGTTCTTGCGCACGGCGCCGCCGAGCACGATGAGCTCGACCACGTCGTCGTCGCGCAACTCGTCGATGACGGCGAGGCTCGCGGTGATGACCGTGATGCGCCGGCCCCGCAGCTGGCGGGCGAGGAGCGCCGTCGTCGTGCCGATGTCGATGATGACGACGTCGCCCTCGGCCACGAGCTCGGCGGCCTTCTCGGCGATGCGCGACTTCTCGGGATGGTGCTGGCGTTCGACATCGGTGAACGGGATCTGGTCGGGCTCGATGCTGCCGCCGCCGCGCACGCGTCGGAGCAGGCCCTCGGCACTGAGGGTGTTGAGATCACGGCGGATGGTCGAGAGCGAGACGCCGAACTGCTCGGCGAGCTCTTCGACGGTGACTTCGCCGTCAGTGCGCAGGGAGTTCAGGATGTGCGCCTGTCGCGTTGCTGTGAGCATGTGGAAGAGCGTAGCAGTCAACTTCGCGCACGAATTGACGCAAGAGCGTTCATTCGAGAGTATGTTCAGTCAAAGGTCATCGACGATCGTTGACGCGATCGCACCCGAGGAGGATCCGTGACGGAACGCGCTGCCGACGATGTCGTCGATGTGCTGCTGGCCGGGCCGGTCTTCTTCGATCTCATCTTCACCGAGCTGAACGCGGCACCGCGACCGGGCACGGAAGTGCATGCCGGCGCGCTGGCCAGCAGCCCGGGCGGAGTCGCCAACCTCGCGGTCGCCACCGCCCGCCTCGGCCTCGGCACCGCGCTCGCCACGACCGTCGGCGACGACGTCTACGGGCGCTGGTGCTGGGAGTTCCTCGCCGACCACGAGGGCATCGACCTCAGCTCCTCGCAGCTGGTTCCGAACTGGCCGACGCCCGTCACCGTCTCGATCGCGTCGGGCGGCGACCGCAGCATGATCACGCGCGAGGAGGCGTCGCCCCTTCCTGCCGGCGCACTGGTCGGCGACCGGCTCGCGGCCCGCGCGACCTTCGCCGACCTGGGCGCGATGTCACGCGGTGCGCGCGCCGATGACGCCTGGTGGCAGCCGGCGGCCCACGCGGGCACCAAGATCTTCGCCGACATCGGGTGGGACTCCTCCGAGCGCTGGGACACCGCAGACCTGCAGCCGCTCGCCGACTGCTTCGCGTTCACGCCGAACGAGTCGGAGGCCATGGCCTACACCCGCACGCAGTCGGCCGTCGCCGCCGCGCGCGCCCTCGCCGGCCGAGTGCCGCTCGTGGTCGTGACGCGCGGCGACGAGGGCGCCGTCGCGATCGATTCGGCGCGCGGCGAAGAGGTGATCGTGCCGGCCGTGCCCGCCAAGGGGCGCGACGCGACCGGGGCCGGCGACGTGTTCGGCGCATCGCTCGTGCTCGGCACGTTGCGCGACTGGCCGCTCGAGCAGAGCCTCTCGTTCGCCGCACTGTGCGCCGCCCTCGCCGTGGAGCACCCCGGCGGTGCGCTCGCGGCGCCCGGGTGGGGCGACCTCGCCGACTGGTGGGACCGCACGCGCAGTGACGGCGATCGCGAGCTCGTCGCGCGGTTCTCGTTCCTCGCCGACGTGCTGCCCGAGACCCCCGGCCGCCGCCGGTCCGAATCCACGTTCCCCTTCGCCGACTACCGAGCCACAGCAGCCCGGCGATCGTTCCCCGACAAGAGAGGTACATCATGAAGCGAAACATCCGACTCAGCACTGTCGCCCTGGGAGGTGCCGCGCTCGTGTTCGCCCTCGCCGGCTGCGCCCCGGGAACCGGAAGCACGGGCGGCAACGAGACCACCGGTGAGATCAGCACCGACATCTCGGGCGTCGGCGACGTCACCCTCACCGTGTGGGACCAGGAGGTGCGCGGCGGCCAGAACGAGCAGATGGAGCAGCTCAACGCCGCGTTCATGGAGAAGTACCCGAACGTGACGATCGACCGCAACTCGCAGTCGTTCGACGACCTCGCGACGACGCTTCGCCTCGCACTCACCGATGCCGACGCACCCGATGTCGTGCAGGCCAACAACGGCCGCAACACGATGGGCCAGTTCGTCGCGGCCGACCAGCTGCGCCCGCTCGACGACTACGCCGAGGCCTACGGCTGGGGCGACCGCTTCTCGGAGTCGGTGCTGCAGTACTCGACCTACAGCGACGACGCCAAGGTCTTCGGCGACGGCAGCCTCTACGGCCTCCCGCAGGTCGGCGAGGTCGTCGGCATCTTCTACTCCAAGAGCAAGCTCGCCGATCTCGGTCTCGAGGTGCCCGCCGACTGGACCGAGTTCGACGCCGCGCTGAAGGCGGCCAAGGCGGCAGGGGAGACCCCGATGCAGCTCGGCAACATCGAGAAGTGGCCGGCGCTGCACGTGTTCGGCCCGCTGCAGGGCGACTACGTCGACGCCGAGGTGATCACCGACCTCGGACTCGGCAACGCCGGTCAGAGCTGGACCACGCCCGAGAACGTCGAGGCCGCGGCGACCCTGCAGGGCTGGGTCGACGCCGGATACTTCAACGACGGCGTGAACGGCACCGACTACGACGCCGCATGGCAGGCCCTCGCGGGCGGCGACGGCGTGTTCCTCATCGGCGGCTCCTGGCTCGCCGCCGACCTCGGCGACGCGATGGGCGACGACGTCGGGTTCTTCATCCCGAACACGAGCGCCGGAACGCCGGCGACCACCGGCGGCACCGGCCTGCCCTTCACGATCACCTCGGCGGCCGACAACACCGACGTCGCCGCGGCCTACCTCGACTTCATCACGAGCGACGAGGCGATGGAGGTGCTCGCCGAGACGGGCAACCTGCCGGTGAACCGCACCGCTGAGCTCGCTCCCGACTCGGGCGTGCAGGCCGACGTGTTCACGGTGTTCGGCGACGTCACCGGCGACGGCAGCCTCCTGCCGTACCTCGACTACGCGACGCCGACGTTCGGCGACACCATGGGTCAGGCACTGCAGGACCTGCTGGCCGGACAGGCGACTCCCGAGCAGTTCACGGAGGCCCTGGAAGCCGACTACTCGGAGTTCGTCGCAAGCAATGAGTGACGGCACCACCACGGTCGGGCGGAGCGCCACTCGGCGCCCCGCCCGATCGGGCTGGGTCGCGTGGGCGTACCTCGCACCCGCCCTGCTCATCTACGGCGCGTTCCTGCTCTTCCCGCTCGGCAGGGCGGCTCAGTACTCCCTCTTCGAGTGGGACGGGCTGGGGGAGTCGACGTTCGTCGGCCTCGACAACTACGTCGAGATCCTCTACGACGAGCGCCTGCGCGAGGCGTTCTGGCACGCCCTCGTGCTCGTGTTCTTCTATGCGGTGCTGCCCCTCGCCATCGGCCTCGTGCTCGCCGCGCTGCTCACGCGCTCGCAGGTGCGGGGACTCGGCTTCTTCCGCAGCGTCATCTTCCTGCCCCAGGTGATCGCCATGGTCGTCGTCGCCGTGACCTGGCGGCAGATCTACGCCCCCGACGGCCCCCTCAACGGATTCCTCCGGCTCATCGGCCTCGACTCGCTGACGCGGCCGTGGCTCGGCGACTACACCTTCACCCTGCCCGCCGTCGGGCTCATCGGCACCTGGGTGTGCACCGGCCTCGTCACCGTGCTGCTCATGGCCGGCATGAGCCGGGTGCCGCGCGAGCTGTACGAGGCGGCGCGGCTCGACGGTTCCGGTCCGGTGCGCGAATTCTTCGCGATCACCCTGCCGACCGTTCGCGGCGAGATCACCGTCGCGCTCACGCTCACGATCGTGGCCGCGCTGAAGACCTTCGACCTCGTCTACGTCACGACGAGCGGCGGCCCCGGCACGTCGACCACCGTGCCGAGCTACGAGATCTACCGCCGCGCATTCCAACTCGGGGATGTCGGCGTCGCCACCGCCGTCGGCATCGTGCTGACCATCATCGTCTTCGCCATCAACGGCGTCGTCAACATGATCGGAGACAGGAAATGAAGGTCTCCCCGATCGAACGGGGCGCGAACTACCTCGTGCTCGTCGGCTTCGCGCTCGTGGTGCTCGGCCCCATCGGCGTCATCGTCACCATGGCGTTCGGGCCGAAGGATGCCTCGGCCGCCCGGGAGGGCGGCGCGTTCCACCCCGAGAACTTCCCCGAGGCATGGGAGATCGGCCGATTCGGCCAGTACATGCTCACGTCGGTGGTCGTCGCGACGATCGTCGTCGTCGTGTCGGTGCTCGCCTCGATCCTCGCCGGCTACGCGCTCGGCACGATGCGATTCCGCGGTGCGACGCTCGTCTTCTACATCTTCCTGCTCGGCATCATGGTGCCGACCGAGGCGTTCATCGTGCCGCTCTACTTCGACCTGCGCGTGCTGGGGCTCACCAACACGGTCTGGGGGGTCGCGCTGCCGCAGATCGCGATGTCGATCGCCTTCGGCACGTACTGGATGCGCACGTACTTCCGCACCTCGAGCCTGGCGCTGATCGAGGCCGCCCGCCTCGACGGCGCCAGCTCCATGCGCATCCTCTGGCAGGTGCTGGTGCCGATCGGCCGGCCCGCGATCCTGACCCTCGTGCTGCTCGTCTTCATGTGGACCTGGAACGAGTTCCTCATCCCGCTCGTGATGTCGCCCAACGGCGCGGTACGCACCGCGCCACTCGGGCTCGCGTTCTTCCAGGGGCAGTACACGCAGGGCACGGCCCTGCTCGCGGCGGGCGCGGTCATGGTCGCCCTGCCGGTCGTGCTGCTCTACGTGTTCCTGCAGCGGCACTTCATCAAGGGCATGATCGAGGGCGCAGTGCGCGAGTGATCGACGAGCGCGCAATTGCGCGCACGTGATTTGCGCGAATCTGAGTGAAGATGCTTGCAACGTGACCGAACCTGCCCTAGCTTGAGGGGGATCGGGGCGGCAGTCCGTCGTCTCGAGCGTCCAACGGAGGACCGCATGAAACGTCATCACGGAATCCTGCTCACGTCGCTGATCGCCGTCGCCGCACTCATGGGCCAGGGCACAGCCGTCGCCGCCACGATGGGCAACGGCAATTCGGGGCCGCCGGATGCAGCCGTCAAGCTCGAGGCCGGAGACCCGGCGATCGCCACGGAGACCGACCGCGAGAAGATTGACATCATGGGCATCTGGGCCCACCCCGACGACGACGCCGGGTTCACCACGCCGTGCGGGGTCTGGAACGACCTCTACGGCGTGCGGTGCGGCATCATCATGGCCACCCGCGGCGAGGGCGGCTCGAACTCGGTCGGCCCCGAGGCCGGCCCCGACCTCGGCCTCCGCCGCGAGAACGAGGACCGCACCTCGCACATCCGATCCGGCACCGTCGACATCTTCAACCTCGACCGCGTCGACTTCTTCTACAACACCTCGGCGCCGTTGACCGCGAAGGTCTGGGACGCCGAAGAGACCCTCAGCCGCACCGTGCGGATCATCCGCGAGACGCGGCCCGAGATCCTGGTCGGCAGCACGCCGTCGCTCGCGGCCGGGCACGGCAACCACCAATACGCGCAGGGTCGCATGATCTGGGAGGCCGCGGCAGCCGCGGCCGACCCGGGCAGGTTCCCCGAGCAGCTCACCGGGGTCGGCGCCGTGGAGCCGTGGCAGGTCAAGAAGATCCTCGCCGGCGGGCTGACCACCGGCACCGGCGGCACCGCCGCGCCCAACTGCAACGCGGGCTTCGTGCCCGCCGCGACGAACCCGTTCACGGTCGTCGGCACCTGGACCGGCTACGAGTCGCCCTACGTCTGGGCCGACGGCAACCTCGCCGGCCAGGCCGCCGGGTCTGCCAAGACCTGGGCGCAGGTCGGTCGCGAGGGCGGCCGTGCACACCCCACCCAGGCGCGCACGATGCAGACCGCGCTCGTCGACCCGACGTGCCAGCGCTACGGCGTCTCGGAGTCGATCGTGCCGATGCAGCCGAACTCCTCGCCCGCCGCGGCGAACGACGACGCGGTGCTCTACGGTGCCGTCATCGCCGACCCGGGCGGCATGCCCCTCGGTTCGGAGTTCTCGCTCGCGGCCGAGGAGTACTACGAGGCCGCCGGTGAGCCGTTCACCACGACTGTCACGCTCCGCTCCGGTGAGGGCGAGCTGGGCGGTGGCACGGTGAGCCTCGTCGTGCCCGCCGGCTGGCAGGTCTCCGAGCCGGTCGAGGTCGACGGCGTCGGCGACGCGGATGCCGCGCAGGCCGAGTTCACCGTCACGCCCGCGAGCGATGCGGCACCGGCCGTCTACAAGCTCGCAGCGGAGTTCGCCGGCGACGGCGTCACCGCGTACAACGACACGCGGATCGAACTCGTCGCACCGGTCGAGGGCCGCTTCGCGCGCTGGGGCACCGCAGCCGAGTACGAGGAGTGGACCCAGGACAACGACGCCTACGTCGGGGGTCGCTCGCGAGCGGTCGCCAAGGTCGGCGCCGGCGAGACGGTGACCGTGCCGGTCGAGGTGACCAACCGCACCGCCGTCGTCGAGTCGGGCGCGGTCGAACTCGCAGTGCCGGCGGGCTTCGTCGTCGATGCCGCGAGCAAGCCGTTCGCCGATCTCGCTCCCGGCGACACGACGACGATCCCGTTCATCGTCACCCACACCGATCCGGCCGACCCCGGCAGCAGGACGGTCACGTTCACGGCGACGACGATGTCGGATGCCGGCGTCGCGTCCGAGAACGAGACGGTGTACCTCGTGCCGAGCGTGGTGATCCCGCAGCTCGATGCCGCGCCGACGGTCGACGGAACGGCCGACGAGCTCTACGTCGGGCAGCCGATCGACGTGGGCACCCGATGGGAGGGCGCCGAGTGCGCCGCCGACGGGGTGGACTGCGGTGACGGCAGCGTCGCCCGGCTCGGCTGGTACGACGACGCGCTGTACGCGCAGATCAGGGTGACCGACGACGTGGCCAGCGCCGCGTCGACGCCCGACCGCTGCTTCGGCCACTGGCTGGTCGACTCGGTGGAGCTGCTGCTCGACCCGCGCGGCGATTCGATCGACACCTCGTCGACGTTCAAGCTCGGCATGTTCCCGTTCACCGATGACGCCGAAGGCGCCAACGGCAACGGGGCCGACGGGCCGTGCTGGTCGCGCGACGCCGACAACCACCAGGGCTTCTCGACCGGCCCGCTCGCCGAGACGGTCGAAGGAGGCCTGAACGCCGAGGGCGTCGAGGTGGCCGTCGAGGTCGCACGCCAGGCCGACGGCACGTTCGCCGGCGGGGGATACGACATCGAGGTGAAGGTGCCGCTCTCGGCGCTCCCGGCAGCGGTCGGGCCGACGAGCGCGGTGCCCCAGGGCGATGCCGCGCTGAACGACGTCGACCCGCAGTACCTCGGGTTGAACGTCACGCCGTACGACTCCGACACGCAGAACTTCATCGGGCAGACCCGCACCGCGTGGTCGGCGTTCGGCAGCCAGCAGTCGGAGCCGTACCGATGGGGTCACGCCTACCTCGACGGCTACACGCCGCCGGCGGACCGGTCGACCGAGTCGGCCGATCCGATCATCCCCGACACCGCGCTGCAGGGTGTGCAGTCGCCGCAGACGGTCGCCCAGTCGGCCACGCGCGGCGGCACGATCTCGGGGGTGCAGCCGAGTGAGGCGATGACCGTCTCCGACGTGAAGATCCAGCAGAAGAAGGTCAGCCTCTCGTACCGGTCGGAGGAGGCCGGAACGGTTCGCGTGTTCCTCTGGAAGGGCGACACGTCGTACATCCCGGTGTGGACCTCGAGCTGCGTCGGCGACGTCTTCGGCTTCGAGGCCTGCTCGCCGACGGATGGCGCGGCTCCGCCGTGGGCGCCCGACATGAGCGGCCGCCTCCTGGCGTCGTTCGAGCAGGAGGTCGACGCCGGCAAGGGCACGCTGACGGTGCCGATCGATGCCGGCATCCGCTCGGCGCTCATCGATGACGCGCAGATCCTCGTCTCGTACGCCGAGCAGCCCTCGGGCGATGCGGCGGCCGGTGACGGCGTGAACGCGTGGAGCTTCCCGATCGAGGCGACGCGCCCGGGCAAGGGCTGAGCCCCGGCACGCGAGGCGTCGCACCGCGAACGCCCGGCCCTCGTCTCGAGGGTCGGGCGTTCGCCTGCCGCGGCGCAACTCTGCGCCCGCGCTCTGTCAGACTTGCCGAATGACGATCGAGAGCTTCACCTCCACCGGAACGCTGCGCCCGCTCGAGGAGAAGGACCGCTTCGGCCGTCTGATCGAGCGTCGCGACGGCGCCGACTTCCCGTACTACAACGGGGTGCCCGTCGAGCTCTCGGTGGTCAAGTGGATCATCGTCTGGCTCTCGGTCGCCGCCGGCATCGCGGCGATCATGTTCATTCCGTCGGCGAACAACCTCGGCGCGCTCCTGCCGCGCACCCTCTTCGTCGTGATCCCACTCGCGGTGCTCGCCCTGGTCGCCGGTCGTGCCTGGACGGCGATCTTCCGCCGGGTGCGCCTCGTCGACGTCGGCAACATGTTCTTCTTCGCCGCGCTCAACATCGTGCTCACCTTCGCGATCGGCGGCATCGTCTCGCTGCTCTTCCCGGTGGCGCCGAACGCCGTCATCGCGGGTGCGGGATCGGGCGGGGTGGTCGACACGATCGCGCTCTACGTCGGCAGCGGCATCCAGCTCATCGGTGAAGAGCTCTTCGTCGTGCTGCCGTTCCTCGCGCTCATGTACTTCCTGTTCGCGAAGGCCGGTCTCTCGCGCAAGACGGCGATCATCCTCGCCTGGATCATCTCCGCCGTCTGGTTCGGTGCGGCGCACCTGCCCACCTACGACTGGAACTGGGTGCAGGCGATCGTCGTCATCGGCTCGGCGCGCATCGCGCTCACGCTCGCATTCATCCGCACGAAGAACCTCTGGGTCTCGGCGGGCGCGCACATCATCAACGACTGGGTGTTCATCACCGTGTCGGTGATCGGGGCCGCAGCCGTCGCGGGCAGCTGAGGCTCCCGCCACGAGCAGGCCGACGCCGTAGGGTGGGCGTACGCATCGGACCGGAGGTCGACATGGCACGCAGCGACGTTCCCACGAGCACCACGCCCCGCACGATCGCGCGGATCGCGCTCGCCGCGGGCCTGGTCTTCGCCGGGGTGAGCCACCTCCTCTGGGCGCGCAAGGAGTTCCGCTCGCAAGTGCCGTCGTGGGTGCCGATGGATGCCGACGGCGTCGTCGTGGCATCGGGCGCGGTCGAGATCGGACTGGGCGGGGCGCTCGTCGCGCTGCCCAGGGAGCGCCGGCGCATCGGCTGGATCGTCGCGGCGTTCTTCGTCGCCGTGTTCCCGGGCAACATCGCGCAGTTCACCGACAAGCGAGCCGCATTCGGCCTCGATTCCGATCGTGCACGGGGCATCCGCCTGCTCTTCCAGCCGTTGCTCGTGGCGTTGGCGATCTGGTCGACCGCCGAGCCGCGGCGCTGACACGGGCGGCCCATAGGGTGGGGCCATGACCGTAGTCGCCGATGCACGTGCCGAGCTCATCGCCCTGTGCGAGCGCGGCCTCGAGTGGCACCCCGAACGGCCGAAGGACCGAGCGGATGTCTCGGGCCTCCGTCCGGCCGCGGTGCTCGTGCTCTTCGGGGTGCTCGACTCGGTGCCGAGCGGCACCGGCGGAACGGTGCCGCGCGACCTCGACGTGCTGTTGCTGCGCCGCGCGGCGACCCTCGGCAGCCATGCGGGGCAGATCGCCTTCCCCGGAGGGCGGCTCGAGGCATCCGATGCCGGGCCCGTCGCCGCCGCCGTGCGCGAGGCCCGAGAGGAGACCGATGTCGACGTCGACGGCATCGAGCCGCTCGGCACGCTGCCCCCGATGCCCGTGCCCGTGAGCAATCACCTCGTCACGCCCGTGCCGGCCTGGTGGACCCGCCCGTCGGAGGTCGCCGCCGTCGACCACGACGAGTCGGTCGAGGTGTTCCGGGTGCCGGTCGGCGAGATGCTCGACCCCGCGAACCGTGCGAACACCGAGCACGTGTTCAGTGGCCGCGCGTATCGCTCGCCCGCCTTCAGCGTCGGCGGTCGCGTCGTCTGGGGGTTCACCGCGCTCGTGCTCTCGCGCATGTTCGACGAGCTCGGCTGGACCGAGCCGTGGAACCACGATCGCATCGTCGAGCCCGACGACCTCTGAGCCGCCGCGCTCGATCGGCCGACAGGGCTACCCGTTGGGGTTCGTCGCCGCACCGTCGAGCCAGAGGGTGTCGGTGGCGTCGCTGTGCGCGCCGTCGGTGCCGACATGCTTGGTGCTGATCTTCGGGCCCTTGGTGATGACGTGCACGAGCGCCATCGCGTGGCCCTGCCCGAGGCCGTAGTCCGCTTTCAGCCAGGCCACGATGGGCGCCGACTTCGTGCCCGGCCCGAAGCCCTGCTCGGTCGCGAGGTCGACGAACTGCCGTGGCGTGAGCCCGGTCTTCTTCTCGATGTTGTCGAGGTAGGCCTGGAATGACATCTGGTTCCCTTCACGGATGCCGCCGCGGCACCCCCTTCGAACAGACTCGGGGGCCGCGGCATCCGTCGCCAGTGTTTCGATCTGGGTCGAAAGGTCAGGCGCGCCGGGCGATCAGATGAAGGAGTAGAACGCGGCCTGGCCGAATCCCATGAACGCGCTCAGCACCTCGGCGCCGCCGAGGGCCGCGCCCGCAGCCGCGAACCCCTTCGGTGCGTCACGACGCAGGAGCACGATGATGCCGAGCACCAGGGCCGCGATGCCGCAGACGAGCGAGAGCCCGTTGGCGAGGAGCCCCAATCCGCTGATGAGCTCGTACGCCGACGACAATCCCGTGCTGATCAGCAACGGCGAGACGAGACCGAGGAGCCGGGTCATCACGACGGCGCCGGCGCCGATGACGAATGCGATGACTCCGAGCAGCCGGAAGTTCGTCGTCGAGCTCTGGGCGGTGGTCGGTGCGGAATCGCTCATGCGCCCATCATGCCCGACCGCGAACGGGCTCGTGGTGTCTGCGGATGCTGCGAGAGTGAGGTCATGCGACGAATCGGAGCCATCTTCCAACCCGCATTCCCACCCGAGCGGCTGCGCGCCGTCGTCGAGGCGGCCGAGGCAGGGGGAGTGCCCGAACTGTGGCTCTGGGAGGACTGCTTCCAGCAGTCGGCGTTCGCCACCGCGGCCGCCGCGCTCGCGTGGACCGAGCGGCTGCGGGTCGGCATCGGCGTCGCGCCGATGCCGCTGCGCAACGTCGCCGTGACCGCCATGGAGATCGCGACCATCGAGCGCATGTTCCCGGGCCGGTTCTCGCCGGGCGTCGGCCACGGCGTGCAGCGCTGGATGGCGCAGACCGGCAGCCGGGTCGCGTCGCCGCTCACGCTCATGCGCGAGTACGTGCCCGCACTGCGGCGACTCCTCGCCGGCGAGGAGGTCACCGCCGATGGCCGCTACGTGAAGCTCGACCGCGTGCAGCTCGATTGGCCGCCGGCCGAGACGCCGCTCGTGTACGCGGCGGGCGAGGGCCCGAAGACGCTGCATCTCACGGGCGAGGTCGCCGACGGCACCGTGCTCACCGGAGGCACCACGGCCGAGCGGGCGGCCGAGGCGGTCGCCGCGATCGCGGCCGGCCGCGCATCTGCCGGTCGCGACGGGCGCAGCGAGGTCGTCGTCTACCTGATGGCCGCATTCGGCGGCGACGACGCCGAAGCGCGGGTCGCCCACGAACTCACGCAATGGAACATGCCCGACGACCAGCGCACGGCCGCGGTGGGCGATGCCTCGGCCGTCGCCGAGGTCGCCGAGCGCTACTTCGCCGCGGGCGTCGACGCCGTCGTACTGCAGCCGACCTCCGACGAGCCCGACCTCGAGGGGTTCATGCGCGGCGTCGGCGAGGTCGCCGGCATCGTCGCGCGCTGAGGCCGCCGGCCGGGTTCGACGACGAGGGCGGATGCCTCGGGGCCGGCGAGCCCCGAGGCATCTGTCCTTCGTCAGGCGCCGCGTCAGGCGGTGCGTCGGCGGCGCACGACCAGTGCCGTGATGCCGGCTGCGACGAGGAGCACCGCGAGGAGCGCCGGCAGCACGGCCTGCACGCCCGTGCTCGCGAGACCCGACCCGTCACCCGGAGTGCCGTCGTCGCCCGGAGTCTCGGGCGTCGGGTCGATCGGGGTCGGCACGACCGGGGCATCCGTCGCCGTGTTGGTGACCGTCACGAGGGTCGAGGCGCCGTCGGCGATCGTCACGGTCTCGGGGCTGAAGACGGGCGTGCCCCACTCGACGCCGTCGATCTCGGGCAGGTCGATCTCGGTGAACTCGACGACCGTGCCGACGGGCAGGCCCTGCGGTCCGTCGACCGCGACGCCGTCGGCGCGCACGGTCAGGGTGCCGGTGACGGTCTCCCCGTCGAGCTCGTACCGGTACTGCACGGTGTACTCGGTGTCGCCGGGAACGAGCGCAGTTGCCTCGCCGCCGAGCGCCTTCGCGACCGAGAAACCGCCGACGGCGCTCGGCGCGTTCGTGTTCGCGGTGTTGGTGACCGTGACATGAGCGACCTCGCCGGCGGCGATCGTGACGACGTCGGGACTGATCGTCGCGGGGCCCCACTGCACGCCCGGAACGGCCGGCAGGTCGACTTCGGTCAGGTGCACCACGGTGCCGTCGGGCAGGCCCTGGGGGCCGTTCGCGACGGTGCCGTCGGCACGCAGCGACAGCGTGCCGGTGACCTGCCGGCCGTCGAGTTCGTAACCGTAGGCGAGGGTGAAGACCGTGTCGTCCGGCACGAGCGACGCGCCGCCGCCGGTCACGACCTTGGCGGCGCTGAAGCCGCCGCCGCAGCCGAGGGAGCCGCCGCCGGACCAGGGGTAGTTGTGGTGCTCGTTGCCGACGCCCGAATACGTCAGGTCGCCGCCGACGTGCATTCGGCCGTTCGTGCTCGCGGTGACCTCGATGGACGCGTTCGGTGCGAGCACCGAACCCATGAACTGGCTCGATCCGAGGAGGGCGACGGATGAGGCAGCGGGGAAGTTCCAGAGGATGCGCGACGCGGCGTTGCCGAAGTTCGGGCTCGAGAAGGCGTCGACGCGCTCGCCGTTCAGGCCGAAGTAGTTGGGTGCGAACAACATCGTGTCACCCGTCACGTTGATCAGGATCGGCACATCGGCGGGGATGGCCTCGAAGAACACCTCGAACGTCGAGGCGAGGTCGGCGCCGTCGACGTCGAACACCTGCATCGCGTCGCCGGGGGTGCCCGTGAAGGTCACGCGCCCGAAGGCGATCGACGTCGTGCCGGTCGCCGGGAGCGCGCCGAGGGTCGTCGAGGTGTCATCGACGACCGACTGGAAGTCCTCGTTCGGGGCCATCGCGGCGGCCCGGCCGAGGTCGACGGTGAGGGTGGCGCCGTACAGGTCGAAGGCGCCCGTGGCCGCGCCGCCCGCGGCGACCGCGCCGCCCCCGTCGACGTTCGCCCCCACGTGCACGCTCGTCGTCGGAGCCACGGTGAGGTCGCCGCCGACCGCGAGCATCGTCGAACCGCCCGGAGGCACGATGCCCGAACCGACGCCGACGGCGCCCACGTTGAACACGCCGCCGTTCGTCTTGTCGAACACGGCATCGCCCTGCACGAGCAGCAGGCCCTCGGACTCGGCGGAGCTGCCGGTCGCGAGGTAGTCGCCGCCGGCGAAGACCGCGACGTTCGAGTCGGTGTAGGCGGGCACGTTGCCGATGCCCGGCATCTCGCCGGCCGGCGGGCAGAACGGCACCGGGGCGGCAGCGGTCGGGGCGGCGGCGGCCGGGGCAGCGGCGAGCGTGACCGCACCGGCGAGGGCCAGGGCGGTCGCGGTGGTGGCGCCCAAGATGGAGCGCAGCATGGAACGAGTGCGCGGGCGCGCAGCAGAGCGGTGATTCACGGGTCTCCGGGGGGATCGGATGTCGGGTTTCGTTCGAGACAGGAACCGTCTCACTGGAGAGACGGTGGCCGTCAGCGGCTATGACGCCATTCGTGAGGACTCCTTGCATTCTCTCAGGTTCGCCTGAGAGCTCCCCGAGGCCGAGGCCACGCATCTGGGGAGGAGTACCCCTCGCGCCGCCGACGCCGCAGCCCAGCACGACCGAGCAGCAGCTCGCCGACCTCGATCGCGAGATCGAGTACTACCAGCGCCGTGCGGAGCTCGAACGGCTGAAGCGCGACGCCGACGGCGACGCCGCCCGGTAGGCGCCGCCCGCCGGCGCAGGCCCGTTCGGTGACGGCCGGCTTCATGGCAGCCCGCCTGTGGACAACCTCCCCGGCTGCCGGCGGGAGCTGCGAGTATCGGTCGGATGCCCACCTTCGCAGCGTTCGACGGAACCGAACTCGCCTACCACGTGCATGCAGACGGGGCGGCAGCGCGGCCGCTCGTCTGCGTGCCCGGCGGCCCCATGCACGACTCCCGCTACCTGGGTGACCTCGGCGGCCTCGCGGCGCACCGCGGGCTGATCATGTTCGATCCCCGGGGCACGGGAGCCTCCGGCGTCCCCTCCGACCTCTCGTCGTACCGCTGCGACCGACTCGTCGACGATCTCGAGGCGCTGCGCGAGCACCTCGACGTCGACCGGCTCGACGTGCTCGCCCACTCGGCCGGCACGAACCTCGCCGTCATGTACGCGGCCAGGTACCCGCAGCGCATCGACCGGCTCGTGCTCGTGACCCCGAGCGCTGCGGCGCTCGGCCTGACGGTGACGCCCGAGATGCGCCTCGCGGTCGCGCAGCTCCGGTCGGGCGAGCCGTGGTTCGCCCCGGCATACGCCGCGCTGCAGCACATCGTGGCGGGTGAGGGCGACGACTGGCAGGCGATCGACCCCTTCAGCTACGGGCGGTGGGATGCCGCGGCGCAGGCGCACCGGGCCGCCGACGAACGTCATCGCAACGACGAGGCAGCGGCCGTCTTCGCCGCCGACGGCGCGTTCGATCCCGAGGCGACACGTGCGGCGCTCGCCGCACTCGTGGCCCCGGTGCTGCTCGTCGCGGGCGAGACCGACCTCAACTCGCCGCCCGAGATGGTCGCCGAGATGGCAGCCCTGCTGCCCGGGGCGACACTCACGGTGCAGGCCGGCGCGGCCCACTTCCCGTGGCTCGACGACGCGGCGGCCTTCACCGCGGCGGTCGACGGCTTCCTGCGCTCCGAAGGCTCCGAGGCGTCCGCGGCGTCCGCGGCATCCGAGGGCTCCGCGGCATCCGACCAGGTCGTGGCCGTCCGCTGAGGCTCAGACGCCCAGCGTCAGCCGCACTTCGATCGCGTCGCCGACCTCGAGCCGCTCGGCCGAACGCACCCACGCCTTGATCGGCACGATGTACCCGCCGTCCTTCGGCCACAGCGAGCTCTGCCACTCGCTGCCGCCGATGCGCACCGCGACGGGGATCATGCCCCAGCCGTAGGTGACGAGCGCCGCGACCGACTCGATGGCGGCGCTCTCGTCGTCGGGCACGGTGACGAAGTGCCACGGCGCCGGACCTCGCCAGTACCAGATCTCGCCGCCGAACGTCAGCTCCACCGGTTCAGGATACGGCGCGACGTGCGACACGCCCGGCAGCAGTCGCAGTTCACCTCGCGGTCGCCTCGGGGCCAGCTCTGCGACATCCGCACCCGATTGCATGACGGAGGGAATCGACGCGCGACCCTCGACCGCCGGCCGGGCGAACGAGGGCCGCGCGCGAGCATGCCCGCCCGACCCTGCGACGAAGGACTCACATGACCACGACGAAGAACGCGATGCGCTGGGGGAGGCGAGGTGCGGTGTCGACCGCGCTGCTCGCCATGCTCGCCGGTGCGCTCGCGGCGCCCCTCCCGGCGCTCGCCGCGACCGAGGTGCCCACCGAACCGGTGATCTCGACCGGCACGACCACCTGGAAGTACCTCGACGACGGCAGCGACCCCGCGCGCGGCGCCACCCCGCTGCGCGTCTGGACCACGACCGGCTTCGACGACAGCGCCTGGAAGTCGGCGAAGGGCAGCTTCGGCGCCAAGGGCGGCAAGCTCGCCCCCGTCGGCCCGCAGACGCCGAAGACGCTGCTGAACCAGTACCTCGACGGCACGGCCGCGCCCGACGTTCCGACCTTCTTCTTCCGCACGACCTTCGACCTCGGGGCCGGCGTCTCCGACGAGGTCGGATCGATCGTCGGCGACCTGATCTACGACGACGGCGCCGTGGTGTGGATCAACGGCGAGCGGGTCGCCGGCTTCGACGACGGCCGGGTGACCGAGACGACCAACGTGGAGTACGCGGGTTCCGGCGCCTCCGACCCGGCACCCGGCCGCTTCGAGGTCGACGGCGACGTGCTCGTCGACGGCACGAACACCGTCGCGATCGCGCTCTACCAGGACCGCGCGACGAGCTCGGACATCTACCTCGACGTGACCTCGCTGCGGCTGCTGCCGGCGGGCGAGCCCGGGGTGCCCGTCGCGGTGCCGCCGACGCGGGTCATCATGACGCCGACCGAGACGCCCGAGACCTCGCAATCGTTCTCGTGGCTCGCCGGTGACGTCTCGCACACGAGCGGCCAGGTGCAGATCCGGAAGGCGGCGGGCGGCGACGTCCGCACCGTCGACGCGTATGCGGCCGGCACGGTCAACGGTAACCCGAAGCAGCACTTCTCGGCGACCGTCGACGCGCTGGCCCCGGCGACCGCCTACACGTACCGCGTCGGACTCGAGGGGGCCTGGAGCGACTGGCACGAGTTCACGACCGCCGACCCGAACGACGGCGACTTCCAGTTCGTCTACTACGGCGACGCCCAGATCGGCCTCGACACCACGTGGCCGTCGGTCGTGCGCCAGGCCGAGGCCACCGCACCCGACTCGATCGGCTCGGTGCACGCCGGCGACCTGATCAACACCGGCAGCAACGAGACCGAGTGGCTCAACTGGTTCACGGGCATGGAGACCTCTGCGGCGACCACGAACGTCATGGCCGCGCCCGGCAATCACGAGTACTCGGGAGACAAGCTGCTGAAGTCGTGGAAGGCGAACTTCGAGTACCCGCACAACAACCCCACCACCGCGACCACGGGCGACCTCGCCGACCTCGCCGTCGGCGACACGGATGTCGCGAAGCAGTACGCCGCGTACTTCGAGCACTGGACGCAGTTCGCGGCCGAGACCGTGTACTTCACCGACTACCAGGACATGCGGTTCATCACGCTGAACGCGACCCGCGACACGACCTTCCTCACGCCCGACGCCCTGCCCGGCTGCGCCGGCGCTGAGTGCCCGTCGACGAAGGTCGCCCGGCTCTGGACCGAGTTCCAGGCGGCCTGGCTCGACTACGTGCTCGAGTCGAGCCCGTCGAAGTGGAACGTCGTGACCTTCCACCAGCCCGTCTACTCGACCTCGGCCGGGCGCGACGAGCCCGTGCTGCGCGAGTTCTGGGTGCCGATCTTCGAGAAGCACGACATCGACCTCGTCATGATGGGCCACGACCACACGTACGCCCGCGGGTACAACAACGACGACGTCACCGAGACGCCGGGCATCACCGACGGGCCGGTCTACATCGTCTCGAACTCGGGTGCCAAGCACTACGACCTCGAGTCCGACGAGAAGAACGTCTGGACCAACAACAACGCCACGCAGGTGCTGCGAGGTGCGGGCGTCACGACCTACCAGGTCATCGACGTCTCGGCCGACACGCTCGTCTACCGTTCGTACCTCGCCGAGAAGACCTCGGCCGCGACGACCGACCTGCCTGTCGGCGCCGTGTACGACGAGTTCACGGTGACGAAGAAGGACGACGGGCGCAAGTGGGTCACCGAGGCCGGCGTCGAAGCACCCGTCGACCCCGAGCCGGGCACCGCTCCGGAGCCGGTCGACCCTGCCGAGCTGACCGACGAGACCCGCGGCGGCGTCACCGTTCCGGCGAACGTCACCGTCGGTGTTCCGTTCACCGTCGGCCTCGGCGAGGAGCAGTCGGGCACCGAGGTCTGGGCCTGGCTGTACTCGGAGCCCACGCAGCTCGGCTCGGCCACGGCGGACGCGAGCGGCGAGTTCACGACGGTCGTTCCGGCCGCCACGGCACCCGGCGAGCACCGGCTCGTGGTGCAGGCCGCCGACGGCACGCTCATCGGCTGGGCGCCGGTGCAGGTGAGCGCCGCGGCGACCGGCGGGGGCGGCGACGGCACGGATGGCGACGGTTCCGCAGGCGCCGGAGGCGCGAGCGGCGACCTCGCGAGCACGGGCTTCGAGGCATCCGCCGCGTTGTGGGCCGCCGGCGTGCTGCTCGCGCTCGGCGCGGTGGCGACGGTGCTGACCGTCCGACGTCGTCGGCAGGCGGCAGGCACAGCACCGCAGGCATAGACGCAGAGCGAACGGATGCCGCGGCATCCGCTCGCCCGCAGCGCGAACGCCCGGCCCGGAATCACCGGCCGGGCGTTCGTGCGCTCGCCCGACCGGCGGCAGCATGCACGAATGCGGCGAGTTCTGCGGCCATCGACTCGGGTTCCCACCCGTGCTCACTGCCCGGCATCGTCTTCCACGCCGCCCCGGGGATCGCCGCGACGATCGACTCGGCGGCGGGGGTCATGATGTCGTAGGTCTGCTCGCCGACCATCGCCAGCACGGGCACGCGGATGTCGCCGAAGAGCTCGGAGTGCGGCGCGGACTCGGCCCAGGCGAGCGACTCGCCGTCGGGTCGCAGGCTCGGCGCCTGATCGATCATGGCGGGGATGCTGCGGACGATCTCGAGGATCTCGGGCGGCATGTCGCGCATGTACGCGTCGAGTGCGCCGCTGTCGTCGCCCGCGTCGATCAGGCGGTTCACCTCGTCGGCCCATTCGCGCCCGCCGCTGTCGGGCGGGGCGAGCGGCGCCTCCCACAGGGCGAGGCCGTCGACGGCGAGACCGGCGACTGCGGCGCGCAGCGAGATCGAACAGCCGGAGGAATGGCCGCAGAGCACCGCGCTGCCGCCGGCGACGTCGATCAGCGCCTCGATCGCCGCGAGCTCGCGGTCGAGGGTGATCGTGCCTTCGGCGGCGCTCTCGCCGCGGCCGACGCGGTCGTACACGATCGCCGAGACGCCGAGGCCGGCGAGGAGCTCTGCGGTGCTCGTGGTCTCGGCATCGATGGCCCGCCACGGGCCGGCGCCGGCGACGAACACGAGCGCCGGCCCGGTGCCGTGACGGTCGAAGGCGATGCGATCGCCGGCAGTGGAGACGACGAACTCGGACATGTGGTTCCTCTTTCCCTGAGACGTGATCCTCGTGCGACCCGGTCGAACTGGACTGACCAGTGTGATTTTATCAAACTAGACTGTCTAGTACTGATCGTCAAGGGAGGAAGGCATGTCCACCACGAACGAGCCGACGCGTTCGGAGCGGAAGCGCCGCGCCATCCTCGCCGCAGCGGAGGAGCTCTTCCTGCGAAACGGGTTCCTCGGCACGAGCATGGACGAGCTCGCCGAGCGATCGGCGGTCTCGAAGCAGACCGTGTACGCGCACTTCGGCAGCAAGGAGTCCCTGTTCGTCGCACTCGTCTCGTCGATGACCGCCGGAGCGGGCGACGGCCTGCACGACCTCGACGAGCACCCGGCACCCGACGGCGATGTCGCGGGGTACCTCGCCCGCTACGCCGCCGACGAGCTCGCCGTCGTGATGACGCCGCGCCTCCTGAAGCTCCGCCGGCTCGTCATCGGCGAGGTCGAGCGCTTTCCCGACCTGGCTCGGGCGCTCTACGAGCACGGTCCGGCGCGGGCCATCCGCTCGCTCGCCGTCACGATGTCCGCGCTCGCCGACCGGGGGCTGCTCTCGGTCGACGACCCGGTCGAGGCGGCGACGACCTTCAACTGGCTCATCATGGGCGCTCCCATGAACGAGGCGATGCTGCTCGGCGACGGGGCGATCCCCGATGCCGCAGCCCTGCGGCGCCACGCTGCGCACGCCGCGCGCGTCTTCGTCTCGGCGTACGGAGTCGGCACGCGCTGATCGATCGTCGGCCACAGCCCGCGTGTCGGACGCCGGTGGGAGACTGGCCCCGTGCTGCTCGATGAACTCGCGCTGACCGCCGACACCGTCGCCTCCACCCGCTCGCGCCTCGCGAAGGTCGGCGCGCTGGCCGAGCTGCTGCGCCGGCTCGAACCCGACGAGATCGCACCGGCCGTCGGATTCCTCGTGGGCAAGCCGCGGCAGGGCCGCGTGGGCGTCGGATGGCGCGGGGTCGCGGCCGCGACCGGCGAGCCGGCCGCCGAGCCGTCGCTCACCGTGGGCGATCTCGATGCCGTGCTCGATCGGCTGGCCGCGGCATCCGGTGCCGGGTCATCGGGGGAGCGGGCGCGTGAGCTCGCCGAGCTGATCGGTGGAGCGACCGACCGCGAGCAGGGCTTCATCGGCCGGGTGCTGCTCGGCGAGGTGCGCACGGGCGCGCTCGAGGGCGTGGTCACCGATGCGATCGCCCGTGCTGCCGATCGCCCGGTCGGCGTGGTGCGCCGTGCCGCGATGCTCTCGGGCGACCTCGGCGAGACCGCGCGGCTCGCCCTCACCGGCACCGAGGCCGAGCTCGCGGCCGTCGGCCTCGTCGTAGGCCGGCCCGTGCTGCCGATGCTCGCCGCCACCGCCTCGAGCGCCGCGGCCGCGCTCGAGACCACGGGTGAGGCGTCGGTCGAGTACAAGCTCGACGGCGCGCGCATCCAGGTGCATCGCGCCGGCGACGAGGTGCGCGTCTTCACCCGCAACCTCGCCGACGTCACCCGCAGACTGCCCGAGGTGGTCGACGTCGTGCGGCGGCTGCCGGTGCACGACGTCATCCTCGACGGCGAGACGCTCTCGCTCGACGAAGACGGCGCGCCCCGGCCGTTCCAAGACACGATGTCGAGCTTCGGCGCCGAGTCCGCGAGCGAGACGGTGCTGCATCCGTGGTTCTTCGACGTGCTGCACGTCGACGGGCGAGACCTGCTCGACGAGCCGCTCTCGATCAGGCTCGCCGAGCTCGAGCGCATCGCGTCGGCGCACCGCATTCCGGGTGAGGTCACGGCCGACCCCGAGGTCGCCGAGCAGGTCTCGCGCGACGCGCTCGCCGCGGGGCAGGAGGGCGTCGTGGTCAAGGCGATCGGCTCGCCGTATGCGGCCGGCCGGCGCGGGTCGAGCTGGATCAAGGTCAAGCCCGTGTTCACCTACGATCTCGTGGTGCTCGCGTGCGAGTGGGGGTCGGGCCGGCGCACGGGGTGGCTCTCGAACCTGCACCTCGGCGCACTCGACCCCGTCGGCGAGTTCGGCGAACCCGGCGGCTTCGTGATGGTCGGCAAGACCTTCAAGGGGCTCACCGACGAGCTGCTGCGCTGGCAGACCGAGCGATTCCCCCAGATCGAGACCCGGCGCACCGAGCACACCGTGTGGGTCGAGCCGAGCATCGTCGTCGAGATCGCGATCGACGGCGTGCAGCGCTCGAGCCGGTACCCCGGCGGCATCGCGCTGCGGTTCGCCCGGGTCAAGCGGTACCGCGACGACAAGACGGCGGCCGAGGCCGACACGATCCAGACACTGCGAGGGCTGCTTCGCGGCTGAGGCGAAGCGGAGCATCACGGCGTGATCGAGTCGACGAAGTCATGCGCTTCGCCCGCGACCTCGCGCCAGCGGTCGACGCCGTCGTCGAACGGCACCACCGCCCATTCGCGCATCGGGCGACCGCGCATGACCATGTTGTCGAGTCGGAGCTCGTCGATGCGTGCCTCGGGCAGCTTCACCACGAGGCTGCCGCTGTTCGCCACGAACGCGAAGAGCTTGCCGCGCACCGAGACGCCGTCGGAGCCGAACATCCGGCCGATCGCGACATCCGGGAGCGCCAGCAGCGCGGGCGCGATCTCGTCGAGCCGTGCCCGGCCCGTCTCTCGTTCGCTCATGCCCCGGCCTCATCGATCGTGCTCATGTCGACGCCCGTGACCGGCTCGCCCGCCCGCTCGTAGACGAGCTGGATCGACCCCTTCGGGAAGGCGACCGGAGGCTCGACGAGCGAGAAGGCGGCGGGAACGGTGCCCTCGGCGAAGAGCCGCTTGCCGGTGCCGAGCGCCAACGGGTAGAGCCAGAGGTTGATGCGGTCGACGAGCTCCTCCCGAAGCAACGTGCGCACGAGGTCGCCGCTGCCGAAGACGTGGGTCTCGTCGAAGCGGTCGCGGATGCCGCGCACCTCGGCCGCGACATCCGTCACGACCGTCGTGCCGGCCCACGACGGCTCGGTCAGCGAGTGCGAGGCGACGAACTTCGGCACGGCATTGAACCTGGCTCCGATGTCGTCCGATTGGAACGGCCAGTACGCGGCCCAGATGTCGTAGGTCTTGCGGCCGAGCAGCAGGGCGTCGACGCGCTCGATGTCGGCGCCGATCGCCGCACCCGACTCGGCGTCGAAGTACGCGCCCTGCCAGCCGCCGAACGGGAACCCTCCCTCGGCGTCCTCATCGCGGCTGCCCGGCGATTGGTACACCCCGTCGAGCGTGACGAACAGGTCGACGACGATGACTCCCATGATGAGCTCCTTCCCCTCCGCCCCCATTGTTCGCCGCACGGCCGGTGAGGGGAACCCCCATCGAGGTCAACCGGCGAGCGCCTCGCGGATCTCCTCCTCGATGAGGTCGGAATTGATCGTCATGCCTGCGAGGCTGCCGGCGCCGGCGGCGATCGGCACGCTCGCGCCCGGGTTGACGACGTTGCCGGCGGCCCACACGCCGGGAATGCTCGTGCGGCCGGTCGGGTCGACGCCGACCCAGTCGCCGTCGCCGAACGCCGGGGCGGTCGCGGCACCGAGACCGGTCAGCAGGGCGTCGTTGGGAACGGGACGGGGGCCGAGGAAGATCGCATCGATGGCGATGACCGCGTCGTCGGCGAGCCGGATGCCGCTGAGCCGGGCCGCTTCGTCGGCGGTCACACTCGCCCAGGCTCGCGTCTCGACCGCGATGCCACGCGCGAGCATGCCGGCCGAGTCGTCGCCGTCGAGCTCGGCCCCGTTCGTGAAGAACGTGACCGACGGCGACCACTGCCGGAGCATCTGCACCTGGTGCACGCTTCGCGGGCCGGTCGCGAGCACGCCGATGCGTCGATCGCGCACCTCCCAGCCATCGCAGAACGGGCAGACGACCGCGCCGGTTCCCCACTGCTCCGCGAGGCCGGGGAGGTCTGGCAGCTCATCGCGCAGGCCGGTCGCCACGAGCAGGCGGCGAGCGCTGAGCCGTTCACCGGAGTCGAGGGTCACGGTGAAGCAGAGCGCGCGGTTCGAATCCGCGACCTCCGGTGCGGCGCCGGCGACCTCCGCCGCGCGCACCACCCCTCCGTAGCGCGCGACCTCCTCGCGCCCGCGCTCGAGCAGTTCGAGCGGCGACCAGCCGTCTCGGCCGAGCACGCCGTGCATGTGCGCGGCGACGCCGTTGCGGGGCGCGCCCGTGTCGAGCACGAGCACGCGCCGCCGGGCGCGCACGAGCATGAGCGCCGCGCTGAGTCCGGCGCTGCCGCCGCCGACGATGATGACATCCCACGGTTCCTGTTGCATGCCCTCAGCTTCGCGATAGCCTGAGCTACGCGCAACGTTCGTTGCTGAAACGGCAAGGAGATCGGATGGCCGACGATCTCGAGACGATGCTGAGCGCCGTCGCGCCGAGGCTGCGCGAGCTGCGCCTCCGCCGCGGGTACACGCTCGCCGAACTCGCCGCAGAGACCGGCATCTCGACGAGCACCCTCTCACGGCTCGAGTCGGGACTGCGGCGGCCGACGCTCGAACTGCTCATCCGCATCGCGGCGGCGTACCGGGCGAACCTCGACGACCTGGTCGGCGCGCCCCAGATCGCCGACCCTCGCGTGCACCCGAAGCCGTTCTACCGGAACGGCACGGCCGTCATCCCGCTCACCCGGCAGAACCCCGACCTGCACGCCTTCAAGATGGTGTTGCCGGGGCATCCGCCCGACGAGCCCGTCGAACAGCAGGCGCACGGCGGCTACGACTGGATCTACGTACTCAGCGGCCGGGTGCGGCTCGCGCTCGGCGACGACGAGATCGTGCTCGAACCCGGCGAGGCCGCCGAGTTCGACACCCGGGTTCCGCACGGCCACGCGAGCGCGTCGACCGAACCCGCCGAGATCCTCAACCTGATGAGCGTGCAGGGGGAGCGGGTGCACCTGCGCACCGGAGAGTGACTCGGCATAGGCGGCTCATCGACGACGCACAGCACGACCATTGCGCGGCTGCACATGCTGGTGCTCTGACGAGACCTGAGGAGCAGCCCATGACGAGCCACCGGCCCACGACCGACGAGCGCTGGCTCGACGAGCACGGCGACGAGATCGATGAAGACCACCGCGGCCTCGTCTACGACATCCGCACGCTCGTCGACCGCCGCCGCATGCTCGGTATCTTCGGCGGCATCGGTCTGACCACGCTGCTCGCCGCCTGCTCGGGCGGCGAACCGGCGCCGAGCGCGAGCGCCACGGCGAGCGGCACCCCGAGTGCGACGCCGAGCCCGTCGGCGTCGGCCGCGGCATCCGGCCCCCTCGACGAGGTGCCCGACGAGACCGGCGGGCCATACCCGGCCGACGGCTCGAACGGCGTCAACGTGCTCGATGATTCGGGCATCGTGCGCGGCGACATCCGCTCGTCGTTCGGTTCGTCGACGACGGTCGCGCAGGGCGTGCCGCTCACGATCGAGCTGACGGTGCGGGATGCCGCGACCGGCAGTGCGCTCGTCGGCGCCGGCGTGTACCTCTGGCACTGCGACCGCGACGGCGACTACTCGCTGTACTCGCCCGGCGTCGAGCACGAGAACTACCTGCGCGGCGTGCAGGAGACCGACTCGATGGGCGCCGTGCGCTTCACCTCGATCTATCCCGCGTGCTACTCCGGCCGGTGGCCGCACATCCACTTCGAGGTGTACTCCGACGTGGCGAACGCCGTCGCGTCGGGCCCGATCGTGAAGACCTCGCAGATCGCCCTGCCCGAAGAGGTCAACGACCTCGTCTACGCGACGAGCGGCTACGAGCAGAGCGTGCGGAACGTGTCTCAGGTGAGTCTCTCGAGCGACAACGTCTTCCGCGACGACGGCGGCATCCACCAGATCGCGAGCATGTCGGGCTCGGTCGCCGGCGGGTACACCGCGGCGCTCACGATCGGGGTGTGATCGCCTCGAAGAACGGGCCCAGGCCGGCGACGGCGCGATCGACGATCTCGGCGGGGGCGCCGGCGACGTCGACCGTGATGCCGGTCTCGTCGATCGAGAGCGGCTCGAGCGCGGCGAGCTGCGAATCGAGCAGGCTCGCCGGCATGAAGTGGCCGGCGCGCGCCGCCGCCCGCGCGGCGAGCAGCTCGTGGGAGCCGTGGAGGTGCACGAACACGGTCGACGGCGCTGCGTGGCGGAGCCGGTCGCGGTACGTGCGCTTCAGTGCGGAGCACGCGATCACGACGCCCGTGGTCGAATCCTGGAGCTCGGCGCCGACCAGATCGAGCCATGGTCCGCGGTCGGTGTCGTCGAGCGCGACGCCCGATGCCATCTTCGCCACGTTCGCGGCCGGGTGCAGGTCGTCGGCGTCGCGGAACGGCACGCCGAGCCGTTCGGCGAGCAACCGGCCGACGGTCGACTTGCCGACTGCGGACACGCCCATGACGATGATGCGAACACCCATCCCGCAGTTCTAGCAGGTGCGCATCGGTCGTCGCTCGCGGATCCTCACCGTACTGCGGCACCGAGGCGCTCTCGGATCGCGGTCTGGTTCGCGCGATCACCCGCTGAGTCGGCGAATCCGAGCGCCTGCTCGAGCAGGACGGTGCGTCGCGACGGCTCGGCCCGATCGGCCTGCAGGATCAGGCTGCGCGTCGTGCACCGCACATCGCCGAGGCGTCGGAACACGTCGACGAGTTCGTCGATTCCGGTCGAGACGCCCGGAACCTCGAGCATCTGCTGCACGAGTTCGGCATGCGCGAGTTCGTGGTCGTTGTGCGTCGCACGTGCGTAGTCGGCGCACTCCGCCGCCCACGCGACCGCCTGCTCGGGCTCTTGGCCCGATTCCGCCGCCGTGAGGGCCATCATGTACCGGGCGTTGCTGACGTGGGTGGCGTCGCCCGCCCGGGCGTACGCGCGCATCGCGGCATCGAACTCGGCGATGGCCGCTGCTGCATCGGCGAGCTCGGGGCCGCGCACGGCGATGCCCCGCATCTGGTGCACGGCGGCGAGCTCCCAGTCGTCGTGCAGGGCGAGGGCGAGCCGCTCCGCGATCGCGAGGTGACCGACGGCGTCTTCCGTGCGGCGCCGATACGCGGCGGCGAGGCCCGCCAGATGGTGCGCCGCGAGCTGCGACCGGTCGTCGTCGGCGATGGCGAGGGCGCGTTCGGCGAGCTCGTCGACGAGTTGCACGTCGAAGTACGAGAGCGCGTTGCCGATCGCGAGCAGGTCATCGGCCGACGCCGACGACAGCAGGCGATCGTCGCGTGCCGCCATGGCAAGCGTGCGCACGCTGTCGACATCCGACCCGTACTGCTCGATGCCGATCGCGAGGTCGGCGGCGAGCGGCAGGGCGCACGGATGCCCCGCTGCCAGCGCCCAGCGCAATGCCGCGTTCACCTCGGGGCACATGTGGGTCGACAGGCTCATCGCCTCGTGGCTGTCATCGGTGCGGGCGTGCACGACGAATCTCGATGCGAGGTCGGCGTGGTACTCGGCGTGCCGCGCGAGCACGTCGCGCACGTCGGCGGGGTCGCTCCGCGCGAGCACGTACTCGCGCATCACCGCGAGCAGCCGGAACCGGCGGGGATGCCCGCCCGCGGGCACGAGCATCGAATGGTCGAGCAGGCGGAGCACGACGCCCTCGGCGCCGGGGTGCGTGACCGCGGCGGCCAGGTCGACGTCGAAGGTGCGGGGGAGTGCGCCGAGGCGGCAGAGCACCTGCTGCTCGTCGTCGGTGAGCAGGTCCCACGTCCAGTCGAACGCCGTGTCGAGGGTGCGGTGCCGGCCCGTCGGCACGGCGCGGTCGAGGGTCGCGAAGTCGCGCTCGAGACGGGAGGCGAGTTCGGCGAGCGACAGGTGGCGGGCGCACGCCGCGGCGAGCTCGAGCGCGAGCGGCAGCCCGTCGAGCCGCGCGGCGATCTCGCCGGCGAGGTCGCGTTCGGCCGGGGTGGTGACGAGGCCCCGGGCGCCGAGGCGCTCGAGGAGCATCTCGGTCGCCGCGGCATCCGTGCCCGAGGCGTCCAGCGGCGCGAGGCTGTGCACGCGCTCGCCGGCATCGCCGATCGGGGTGCGCGACGTGGTGAGCACCGCGAGGTCCGGGGTGCTGGCCAGCAGGCGGCCGACGACCTCGCCGACCGTCGGACCGACGCGGTCGACGTTGTCGAGCACGAGCAGGTAGGGGCGGGCGCCGAGCGCCACCGCGAGGGCGGCCGTGATGTCGGTGCCCTGGCTCGACTCGAGGTCGAAGGCGCGGGCGACGCGGGCGACCACGTCGCCCGACTCGGCATGCTCGAGTTCGACGACGACCGGTGCCCGCTCGCCGTGCCGCCGGCTCGCGAACTCGAGGGCGAGTCGGGTCTTGCCGACGCCGCCGGGCCCCGCGATCGTCACCCACCCGCTCTCGTCGACGAGGGCGGCGACCGCGTCGAGATCGGCGATGCGGCCGATGAAGGCGTCGCGCGGCAGCCGAACGGATGCCTCGTGCCGCTCGCCCGCCGCCGCGACGAGTGCTGCCCGGCTGTCGGCACCGAGCTTGCGTCGGAGGCTCGCGATGTGGCTCTCGACCGTGCGCACGGAGATGAACAACTCCGCTGCGATCTCGGGGTTGCTGAGGCGCCGCTCGATGGCGGCGAGCACCGCGCGTTCGCGGGGCGTGAGCGATTCGCCCGCCACGACGCCCAGTGTAGACGCGGGGATCGCGCGCCGCACTGGGCGGGTGGTGTCGTCGGGGGCTCGGGTCACGACGCGACTGGGGCGGGCCCTCCGCCGTGGCCGGCTCCGAACACGGCGGTCGTCGACAGCGCGAGGCGTCGCCGCCACCGTACGAGGAACGGCGGGCGCGAGACATCCGTCACCTGCGCCGCTGCGCTCTCGGCATCGCGATCGGCGATGCGTCGACGCTGCTCGAGCTCGCGGTTCAGGCGCTCCTCGCCGCGGTGGTGCAGTTCGAACACGAGGTAGTCCTCGCTGAGATACATGATGTTCCTTCCGGGAATGCGCCGACCGTGGTCAGGCTCGGCGGGCGGTGACGAGCAGGTACTCCCACTGCAGGGCATCGCCGGTGGTGCGGAGACCGTGGGAACGGGCGAGCTCGACGAGCGCATCGTCGAGGGCGCGAACCTGGTCGGGGTCGCCGGCGATGCGGCCGTAGACGGCGATCGTCGGTCCGTAGTTCCGCTTGAAGTAGTCGCGGAACTCCTCTGGTGAGGCGAACTGATCGACGGTGACGGTCTGCCGTCGAGCTTCGATGTCGTCGACGTCGTCGCCGAACAGCTCGCGGACGTGCTGCTCGTCGCCCCAGAGCGGAGCGGGCTCGGCGCCCTCGGGCAGCGGTGCCGCGAACGGCTTCATGGTCTTGAACATCTGGCCGATGAAGCCCTCGGGCGTCCAGCTCAGTACGCCGATGCGACCGCCGGGACGGGTCACGCGCAGCAGTTCGCCGGCCGCGCGACGGTGATGCGGTGCGAACATGACGCCGACGCACGAGACGGTCGCGTCGAACCCGGCGTCGTCGAACGGCAGCGCCTCGGCGTCGGCCTCGCGCCACTCGAGCTCGGCTCCTGCCTCGTGCGCGCGGCGTCGGCCGGCGTCGAAGAGCTCGGGAGCGAGGTCGCTCGCGACGACGGCGCCGCCGCGGAGCGCGGCGGGGATCGCCGCGTTGCCGGAACCGGCCGCGACATCGAGCACCCGGTCGCCCGGTCGCACGCCGACCGCGTCGACGAGCACCGGGCCGAGGCTCCAGATGAGATCGGCGGCGAGCGTCGGGTAGTCGCCCGAAGCCCACATCGCCCGGTGCTTCGTCTTGAGGGCTCGGTCGGCCGTGGTCGGGTCGGTCGCGGTCGGGCCGGACTCGGGCGATGCGGTGGCAGTGGCGGTGGGGGCTGATGCGGCCTGCGCGGCCGGTGATTCGGTCATGGTCGTCTCCTCGACGCACTCGTGAATGTGGATGATCCGCCAAGCGTGCGCGCCGAGGACCGCCGCCGCATCCGTGCAGCACACTGAGGTTTTCTCAGTGCTCACGCTGGGCGGATCTCAGGGTGATGCGCATTCCGGGCGGTCGGCGCCGACGGCGCGAGGTTCGACGACCTCTCGGGCACCGATGTCATGGCCGGCCGTCTGCGGTGCCTCACGCTGCCGCGGCCACCCGGCCGGTCGAGGCCGACCGTACGCTGCCTCGTGCGGCGTGCCCGGCGCTACTCGGCGAACTCCTGCACGATGACGTCGGACGCATGGATGCAGACCATGCGCAGGCGGCTCGTGCCCGTCGCGACGAAGCGGTGCCAGGTGTCGGCGGGGGCGGTCGCCGTGTCGCCCGGGGTCGCGACGAGCTCCTGCTCGCCGATCGTGAGCAGCGCCTCGCCCTCGAGCACGATCCAGGTCTCGGGGTACGGGTGGCGATGCAGGTCGGGCCCCTGGCCGGGGTCGTTGTCGACGAGGAAGTACGAGACGGCGGCGCCGTGGTCGCGCCCTTCGAAGCGGAGGGTTCGGCCCGAGCCGAGTCGAATCGCGTCGGCGGGCACGATCGGCGGAATCGAGGTCGTGGCGGTCATGGGGGAGTCCTCTCGTGGTGGGCGTGCGCTGGTTCCGATGTGCGGTGGTTCCGATGGGAACAAGGCTGCGCCCGCGGCATCCGCCTCGGTAGCATTTCGACGTGGATCGAATGTTCGCGGACTTCCAGCTCGCACCCGACGACATCTCGGCGATTCGGTTCGGCATCTCGCCGGGCCACGAACTGTGCCATGCCGTGCGGGTGCTGCAGCGCCCGGAGGAGCAGCCGTTGCAGTGGGGGTGGCTGCGGAGCGTGCGGAGTCGCGTGCCGCAGGACGCGTTCGAGCTCATGGCGGTGATCATCGGCGAGGCCGGGTACTTCCCCGACTTCCTCACCGCGACCCCGACCTGGGATCTGACCCCGGCCGACGAGGCCGAGCGGCTCGCGGCGGTACCTCCCGAGCTGCTGCGCGCCGACCTCGCGAAGATGCTGGCCCGATCGACGGGTGCTCGGCGAGTTGCCATCGGCCGCATGATCGAGCAGCCGCTGCACGCGCGCGCCATGATCGCCGCGGCGTGGAGCGAGGTGTGGCACGCCGTGCTCGAACCGGTGTGGCCGCAGCTCGAGCGGTTGCTGCGCGCCGACATCGCCGTGCGAGCCCGGCGGATCACGACCCAGGGCATCGCCGTGATGGTCGCCGGCCTGCACGAGTCGGTCGCCTGGCAGGGCGACGTCGTGCGGGTGCGCCTGCGCAGGCACCGCGAACTCGTCGACTGCCGGGGGAGCGGGCTCGTGCTCGTGCCGTCGGTCATGGGCGGCCTCGGGTGCGCGGTGCTCACCGAACCGCCGGCCCAGCCCACGCTCTTCTACCCGGCGCAAGGGGTCACCGAGACGTGGGCGAAGGACCCGGCCGCCGCGTCGCGATCGCTGGGCGCGCTCATCGGCCCGGCACGCGCCGGAATCCTCCTCAGCGCGCACGACCCGCGCACCACGACCCAGGTCGCGGCCGACAGCGGCCTCGCCCCCTCGACCGCATCGCATCACCTGACCGTGCTCCGCGAGAGCGGGCTCATCGCGAGCGAACGCCGGGGTGCGCGGGTGCTGCACGTGCGCACTCCGCTCGGCGAGGCCTTCGTGGGCGCCACGAACTGAGACGAGCGGATGCCGCGGCTCGCGCCGCGGCATCCGCCCGTGTCGTCAGTGGTCGGTTCGAGTCAGGGGCTCAGTTCGAGAAGACTCCGAGCTCCTTGATCGAGTACCCGTACTCCGTCGTGCGCACCGTGCAGAGCACGCGCACGTACCGGGCGCTCGTCGCGGCGAACGACGCGGTGTCGAGCCCGCCGTTGCCGTTCGTCACCGACGAGACGGTGGTCCAGGTCTGACCGTCTTGCGACACCTGCACCTCGTAGGCCTTCGCCGCGGCGGACTCCCACTCGACGACGACCCGGCTGACCGGCTCGGAGGCGCCGAGGTCGACGCGCAGCCACTGCGGGTTCACTCCCCAGTTGCCGCTCGCCCAGCGCGTGTTGGCCTTGCCGTCGACGGCGCGCCCGGGAGCGTAGCTCGTGAACGGGTTCCACTCGCTCGAGCTGGCCGATGCGGGCTTGCCGGTCGCGAGGTTCGACGCGCTCGAGTAGTCGCTCGTCGCCTCCCACGTCTGCAGGTACGACTCCGCGCCCCGCATGAGGTCGGAGACGAGGGTGTCGCCGCCGCCCGACTGGCGCAGCAGCTCGACGTAGTCGGGCGCCAGGCCCGAGTGCACGAAGCCGTCGACGTTGATGTCGAAGGTGCGCTGACCACTGACCTGGCGGTCGATGGTCGTGCCGCCGTCGGCGCTCGTGAACGGGTAGGTGATGTCGACCGGCGCGCTGTCGGCTGCCGGGTGGCTGCCGACGCCGTTGAAGTCGAGCCCGAACCCGTAGCCCTTGTCGTACTGGGCGCGGAGCGCGCTGCCCTCCTGCCACTCGCCGATGAAGCCCGCAGCGTCGTGCGGGTAGCCGGTCTTGAACCCGCCGAGGCGGTAGAGCCGCTCGGTCCAGCCGGAGTCCATCCAGCTGTGGCTCGAGAGCACGCCCGGGTAGCCCTGGGCCTCGAGCAGGTCGAGGGCGCGTTCCGCCGCCTTCACGCTCATGTGGTCGAGCTCGACCATCATGTTGCGGGCCATCATGGCCTTGAGCGCATAGGCGCCGAGGCTCGTGAGGCCGCGCGTGTTGCAGTTCTTGCCGGCCGAGTACTCGGGCACCTCGACGCCCGGGGGCAGCTGCTCCTCGAACTCGGGCACCGTGGCGTCGCCGATCGGGTTGTCGTGACGGGCGGTCGGGCAGGTCTCCGTCTGCCAGAACGTTCCGGTGGAGTAGAACTGTCCGACGTTGATGATCGTGCCCTGCGTGCCGGTGTCGAATCGCACGCCGCAGAGGGCGTTGTCGAACTTGTGGCAGAGGAACATGCTCGAGATGCCGAGTTGCTCGAACTCGTCGAGTCCGCGGTCGATGTCGGCCGTCGAGCACTGCGCGACGTCGAGGATCATCTTGCAGCCGAACGGCTCGGACATCTCGACGCCGAGCACGACCGCGAGCTTGCCCTGCTCGATCACCGCTCGTGCGTCGGCCGGTGTCGTGACGATGCGGAAGAAGCCCTTGCCGGGGCCGCCGTAGATGTCGTCGATGTAGGCCTCCATCTCGCGCGCCTTCTGCGCCTCGAGACGGATCGCCGTCATCTCGTCGCACGAGCGGTCCTTCGGCATGATCGGCAGCGAGCAGATCACGCCGTTGGTGACCAGGTCGTTGACGAGGATGCGCTGGCCGCCGCGCCACGAGCGTTCGACCCAGGCGTAGTACGAGGCCTGGTGGCTCATCGAGGTGGTCTTGGGCCAGTCGGTGAAGGTCGGCCAGCCGACCGGGTCGTGCTTGCCGTCAGCGTCGCCGCTGACGAGGTTCTCGAAGAGCGCGGCGCTGCCGTCGGGGTAGTGGTCGGGGCAGTCCTTCAGGGCGGCTGCGACCCCGTCGGGCGAGAACGGCGCGCCGCAGATCATGCGTCCGCCGAAGCCCTCGTTGGAGTTCAGGTGGGTGTGCGAGTCGATGAAGCCCTGCACCTCCCCGTTGGCGTCGGTGCCGGTGAACGGTGCGCCCGTGACGTTCAGCTCGACGTCTTCGGCGGGGCGGTTCGGCGCCTCCCACCAGTCGGACGTCGCCGCCTCGGCCGGTGCGGTGCTCACTGCGGCGGGAAGCGCCGCGAGTGCGGATGTCGCGAGTGCAGCTGCCAGGGCGAGACCCAGGGTTCTGGATCGCCACCTGCGCTTTCCCTGCTCGGTGGTGCGTTCGGAACGGACACGGTACGGGCGTGCATGATCGATCGCCATCTGAGCCTCCTTGCTCGTTGGAGGCAGCGTATTGTGGGTCGATCGTCCCAGTCAAGCGTCCAACTCAACTGGTCGATGCCGCCGGTCGTCGGGAGCCCGCCGGGAGCCATCCGAACGCCGCCCGTGTGTCGGCTGAATGCCGGCTCGATGCGCGCCCCGAGTTCTTCGGATTGCCCGGCCGCTCACGACCGGGGATACTTCACGAGTGACCCTCGAATCCGCCCCGAGCGCGACGCTCGATCCACTCGGCCAGGCACCGGCCGCGATCGGTGTTCCCGCCCCGCGTCGATCGCGCGCGGCCGTCGCCTGGACGGTGCTCGGCGTGGCGCTGTTCCTCCTCCTCTCCGCTGCCGTGCTCGCCGCGACCGCCATCGCGAACCTCCGCTTCGACGCGGCGGTCGCGGCGCATCGCGACGCCGTCGCCGAGGCCGAGGCGGTCGGCGAGTCGGTCGCAGTCGTCGAGACGGATGCCGCGGCGACCGCGGAGATCGCCGCGTCGGTGCTCGCCGCACCCGACCCGCTCGTCGATGCCGAGGCGAACGCCGCGCTGACGGCGGTCACGGCCGACTTCGACTCGCTGATGGCCTCGGCGCCCGAGACGGAGTTCGCCGAACCGACCCGGCCGCTCTCGCGCCCGATCTGGTTCGCCGACCTCGACCACGCCTCCGAACTGCTGGGCGCGGAGACCGAACGGCTCACCGCCCAGGCCGCCGAGGCCGACGCGTACGCCGCGGATCTCGCCGTCGCCGACGATGCCGTCACCGACTCGGGCGTCGCGTACCTCGACGCCATCGCGCCGGTCGCCGCCGCGGTCGAGGCCGCCAACGGATCCGCGCGCAACGTCGAGCGCATCGAGTACCGCAACAGCGTCGAGCAGCTCGCCGGCAGCACGTGGGGGTACGACGCCGCAGCGCGCATCGACGCCTACGTCGCTGCGGCCGCCGCCCTGCAGTCGACCCACGCGGCCGAAGAGGCCGAGAAGGCGGGCCCGCTCTACGACCGCCGTGTCGAGGTCGAGGCGTACGCCCGGTCGATCGCGGGCGGCGTGCTGCTCGAGTTCGACTGGGCCCCGATCGTGATCGGCTACGGCGAGAACGGCTCCGCGGGAGGCACTGCGACCTGGGACACCTGGGAGGGCGGCCTCTCGACGATCACGCTCTCGAACAGCATCGCGGAACAGTGGGGCGACCCGGTCATGGCCGCGCTCGTCACCCACGAGGTCGGCCACGCGATCACCTCGAAGTGCTACGACATCGTCGGCGAGTACGCGAACGACAACGAGCCGTGGGCCGTCGCGTGGGCGATCGGCATGGGGCACACCGATGCGAACGGCAACGGCGAGTGGCTCTACGGCCGCCCCTCCGACGAGCTCATCGAGCGCTCGAAGGCGTGTCGCTGAGGCGTATCCGACGAGCGACGCTGCCCGCGTCGACCAGTGACGGTCGACGCGGGCAGCGTCTTCACGGTTGCGAGCTGATCAGCCGACCGGGCCCTTGTCGCGCATCGGCTGACCGCTCTTCGGGTTGGCCGGCTTCACCCGGTGGTCGACGCCGTCGACCCGCACGATGACGTTGCCCTGGTTGGGCGCGCGGTCGGCCACGATGTCGAACGAGACCACCCGGCCGTTCTTCCACTCGCAACTGACCTCGTAGCCGCCGCGGGCGCGGAGCCCCGAGAACGATCCTTCGGCCTGCCATTCCTCGGGCAGTGCCGGCAGCAGGTGGATGACGCTCTGGTGACTCTGCAGCAGCATCTCGGTGACGGCGCCGGAGATGCCGAAGTTGCCGTCCATCTGGAAGGGCGGGTGGTCGCAGAAGAGGTTCGGCAGGGTGTTGAACGAGAGCAGGCCGCGCAGCATGATGCGCGCGCGCTCCGCGTCGCCGAGACGGGCGAAGAGCGCGGTGCGCCACGGCCACGTCCACGAGCGCCGGCTGTCGCCGGAGACCGTCGCCTCGGTGAACGGCACGCCCTCCTTCTCGCCGCAGCGGGCCTTGAGGGAGACGAGTGCGGCGGCGGCGAGCTCGGGCGTCGCGTCGGTGATCTGGCGACCCGGGTACACCGCGAAGAGATGCGAGGTGTGCCGGTGGATGTCGTTCGGGTCGTCGAGGTCGCGTTGCCACTCCTGCAGCTGGCCCCATCGCCCGATCCTGTTCGGGGCCAGGCGCGCCTGCATGTCGGCGACCTTCTCGCGGTAGGTCTCGTCCACGTCGAGCGCCTCGGCGCAGTCGAGGTAGTTCTCGAACAGGTCCCAGATGATCTGCTGGTCGTACATGACGCCGTCTTCGCGCGGTCCGTGCTCGGGCGACCAGCCGTCGGGGGCGACGAGCTGCCCGTCGGCGTTCTCCTCGAGACGGTCCTCCCAGAACTCGCAGATCTCCTTGATCATCGGGTGCGCCGTCTCGCGCAGATAGCGCTCGTCCTGCGTGAAGGCCCAGTGCTCGTAGATGTGCTGGGCGTACCAGGCGCTCGCGACCGTGTTCCACTCCCAGGAGTTGCCGCCGAAGATCGACTGCGAGGTGCGTGCGGTCCAGCCGCGCGTCTCCTCGCCGAACGCGTTCCGCGTCGCGACCCGGCTCGGCACCGCGACCTGCTCGACGAAGTCGATGAGTGCGGTGTGGCTCTCGGCGAGGTTCGTCGATTCGGCCCCCCAGTAGTTCATCTGCACGTTGATGTTCGTGTGGTAATCGCTCGCCCACGGCGGCTGGTTGCTGTTGTTCCAGAGCCCCTGCAGGTTGGCGGGCAGACCGCCGGGCCGCGAGGAGCTGAGCAGCAGGTACCGCCCGTAGTCGTACATCGCCTGCTCGAGCGTGGGGTCGGCCTTTCCCTTCTTGTACCGAGCGAGACGCTGACTCGTCGAGAGCGCGAGCACCGAGGCATCCGTCTCGCCCCACGCGACGGTCGCCCGCGACATGAGCTCCGACACCTGGGCGGTGTGCTCGTCGCGCAGTTCGTCGAACGAGCGTGCGGCAGCGGCGTCGAGCGCGGTGGCGATGCCCGGCTCGGGGGCGTCGCCGCGCCATCCGTCGACCGCGCTCATCTTGTAGTCGGTGCGGGCATCGAGCACGAGGGTGAGCGTGTGGCAGCCGGCGACGCGGAGGGTCGCACCCTCGACGGTCACCGTGCCATCGGCCTCGACGACCCGGATGGTGCAGGCGTGCTTGAGCGCGTTGGCCATCACCCCGCGGAATCCGATCTCGGCGCCGATGCCGCCCCCAGTGCCGGCGGTCGGCGCCTGCTCCTGCGCCGAGGCGAGCGAGACGACCCCTGAGATGCCCGACTCGGCGTCGGTCGTGTAGCGCAGCACCATGACGTCGGCCGTACGGCTTGCGAAGGCCTCGCGGATCACCTGGCCCGCGATGGTGCCGAACTGCGTCACGTGCACGCCGACGGCGGTGTCGAGCCCGCGCCGGTAGTCGGTGACCGCGCGCAGCGTGCGCGAGTCGAACGACGGGCCGACGAGGGCGACCTCGCCGATCGCGAACGGGGTCGTCGCCGATGCAGTGGCGAATGTGAATCGGTATGAGGCGTAGGCCGTCGCGTTCGCGAACGTGGAGGTCTTCGCCTCGCCGCGGGCGGCGAAGGGGGCGCCGGGCTCGCGCGAGTCGAGGGTGACCCAGTCGACGCCGTCGACGGACGCCTCGAGCCGCCAGCGCACCGGGTCCTGCTCCGGCGCGTCGGATGCCGCGGTCAGCACGTACGACGTCGCGACCGCCTTGGCCGGCAGGTCGAGCTGCCACTGCACTCCGTCACCGGGTTCGGCGACGCGCCAGGCCGTCGCCGGGTCGCCGTCGACGCTGCGGGCCAGGTCGGTCGAGGCGTCCGTGCCGGCGGACGCGCCGCTCGGCGACGAGACGTAGGCGAGTGCCCCCGACGAGAGGCTGACGCCGCCGAGCGAGATCTCGGAGACCTGGAAGTGGCTGACGCCGGACTTCGGCACGAACGTGAAGCGGTAGTAGCGATAGGCGGTGGCGTTGTCGAAGGTGTACTGCTTGGCCTGGAAACGGCTTTCGAAGGGGGCGCCCGTGCGAGTGTCGAGCACGCTCCAGTCGACGCCGTTCTGCGAACCCGAGAGCGTCCACTCCTGCGGGTCGCGGGCCGGCACGTCGTTGGCGCTCGTGAAGCTGTAGTTCGTCACCGTCGCAGGGTCGGGCAGTTCCGCCTGCCACAGCACCGTGGCCGGCGGGCCGTCGATGCACCACTTGGTGCGCGAATTGCCGTCGTAGGTGCGGTCGACGCCTTCGGATCCGGAGACGCGGTACGGGCCGCCCGGCGCGGTGACCTTCGGGCCGGCGGCGAACGTGAAGCGCATGGTGCCGAAGTCGCGGTAGGAGCCGAAGCCCGTCACGCTCGTGTCGTACGCTCCGTCGGGCTTGCCCATGAGCGCGTTGTCGTAGTCGTTGACGCCGCCCCAGAGGCTCTGCTCGTTGAACTGCACGACCTCCTCGTCGGGGTTCGCGAAGATCATGCCGCCGAGCCGGCCGTTGCCGATCGGCAGTGCCTGCGACTGCCAGTCGGTCGCCGGGGTGCCGTACCAGAGCGACTTCCGGGAGAGCGTCGGGGCGGCGAGTGCGGCGCGGCGGGTCGAAGCGGCCACGCCTGCCGGCGCGAACGTCGTTGCGGCAGCGGGTCGGGCGGTCAGCAGGTCGCCGAACAGGGGGGTCATCGCGACGACGCCGCCGATCTGGAGTACCCGGCGGCGGTGAGGGTCGAAGCTGAAGTTCATCGAGAGTCTCCTGCGCATCATTGATCAGGTGTTTCACACGGAAATGCGGCTCGCTTCATGGAGAAGCGACCGCTGTTGCCATACTGTCGAATCAAAGATTTCCTGCGGGCGCGCGAGCGGCTCGGGCGTAGCGTTCGCTGTAGGCCAGGAGCAGTGAGCGCAGCTCGTCGGGCGACTCGACCGTGAAATCCATGCCCAGCATGCCGATGTAGGCGGCGATGGTGTCGAGCGAGTCGGCGCCGGTGACGAGCACCGACTCGGTATCGGAGACGGCTTCGACGACGCCCACCGCGTGGTGGATGCGGGCGAGCACGGCGTCGGCCGGCGCAGCGATGCGCAGACGAGCATGCACCTTCCAGCCGCTCTCGGCGATGGAGCGCATCGCGAAGGCGGTGTAGTCGTCGCCCGGCAGCGTCGTCGGCTCGAAGCGGCGCCGCGTCGGCATGCGCGGCTCGATCCAGTCGGCGCGGAAGGTGCCCCACTCGTCGGTCGACGGGTCGCGGCCAACCAGGTACCAACGGCGTGCCCAGCTCAGCAGCCGGTACGGCTCGATGAGGCGCGCCGAGCCCTGGTAGTCGAACCGGATCCATTCGACCCCGCGGATGGCGCTCGCCACCGCGGTGAGCACGGCGGCATCGACCTCGGGGTCGGGCGCGTCGGTGTCGTTGTTCTCGGGCGCGCGCTCGATCACGGTCGCGAGCGCCTCGACCGTGGGGCGGAGTCGCGACGGCAGCACCTGCTCGAGCTTCGAGAGTGCTCGCGTGCTCGACTCCTCGACGCCGGCGATGCCGGTCGCGGCGCGCAGGCCGATCGCCACGGCGACCGCCTCCTCGTCGTCGAGGAGCAGCGGCGGCAGCTTGGCGCCCGCGCCGAGGCGATAGCCGCCGGCGGCACCGCGGGTGGCGTCGACGGGGTAGTCGAGCTCGCGCAGGCGGTCGATGTCGTTGCGGATGGTGCGCGGGGTCACGCCGAGCCGAGCGCCGAGTTCGGTGCTCGTCCAGTCGGGTCGGGTCTGCAGCAGGGCGAGCAGTGAGAGCAGTCGGGCGGCGGTGTCTGACATGTTGAAAACTCGATCCATCATTAGGAACTGAATGTTCCTATATGCACCGTACCGTCGAAGACATGACGAACACCACCTCCACCGACATCCGCCCGTTCACGATCGACGTCGCCCAGGCCGAGCTCGACGACCTCATGGAGCGACTCGCGCTCACCCGGCTGCCCCAGCCGGCACCCGCCGACGACTGGGACACGGGAACGCCGAACGCCTACCTCCGCGAGGCCGTCGCAGCATGGCGCGCGTTCGACTGGCGTGCCGCCGAGGCGCGCATCAACGCCGTGCCGCACTTCACGACCGAGGTCGACGGCCAGCCCATCCACTTCATCCACGTGCGTTCGGCGCACCCCGGGGCGACGCCGCTGCTGCTCGCGCACACCTACCCCGGGTCGTCCGTCGACTACCTCGACCTCATCGACCTGCTCGTCGACCCCGTCGCGCACGGGGGCCGCGCCGAGGACGCGTTCGACGTCGTGATCCCGGATGCCCCGGGCTACGGCTTCTCGAACCCGGTCGCCGAGCCCGGCTGGACCACCGCGCGCGTCGCCCGTGCCTACGACGAGCTCATGCACCGGCTCGGATATGCCGAGTACGGCATCCACGGCTCCGACAACGGGGCCCTCGTCGCCCGCGAGCTGGGGCTCGCGAGCCCCGAGGGCTTCCTCGGCCTCCACGTGCTGCAGCTCTTCTCGTTCCCGAGCGGCGACCCGGCCGAGTTCGAGCACCTCGAGCCGCAGGACTACGCGGGACTCGAGCACATGCAGTGGTTCCAGTCGGTCGGGGGCTACAACACCATGAACGCGAGCCGGCCCCAGACCGTCGCGGTCGGGCTCAGCGACTCGCCGATCGCGCTGCTCGCCTACAGCGAGCTCTTCAACTCGTTCGGCAACGGCACCTCGCTCGTCACCCTCGAGCAGATCATCACCGAGGTGAGCGTCAACTGGTTCGCGAATGCCGCCGCCGGCATGAGCCGCAGCTACCTCGACAACGCACGCGCCGAGGCCGAGCCGCAGATCAACGCCGCGCCCACCGGCGTGGCGGTCTTCAAGGACGACTTCCAGACGATCAAGGTCTTCGCCGAGCGCGACAACTCGAACATCGTGCACTGGAGCCGCTTCGAGCAGGGTGGCCACTACGCCGCACTCGAGGTGCCCGAACTCGTGGCCGGCGACATCCGCGCGTTCTTCGCCGGGTTGCGCTGACGACGAAACGGCAGAGCGGATGCCGCGGTCTCGCGCCGCGGCATCCGCTCTGCTGTTCGGCGGTCACCCACCGGAGGGCGTGAGAGATCCACCGGCTTGATGCGGACCGGAGCCGCCGAATCCTTCAGCGCGTGCGAGACGGGGTGCGCTGGCAGCGGCAGGCGTGCGGCAGCCCTCAGTCGAGCGCCCCGTCTTTGGACGGCGACGTGACGAGGAGATGAGGCTGACGAGCCGCCTGCACCTCGTCCGGATCCTCCGAGGTCGCGAGGTCGCGGACGTTCTTCTGGATCGCGACCACGGCGTAGAGCGACATCGCGAAGGAGACTCCGTACACCAGCTTCTCACTGATGGAGATGCTGCGGGCGTTGATGAGCCCGACGATGAGGAGTGTGAGTGCGGCGGCGAGCATCAGCCAAGCGATGCCGTAGTAGATGTTCGTGACCGGGATCGCCTCGGCGCGGTCACGGACCGACTTCTGCACGGAGATCGCGGCGAACAGGCCCAGGAGGAGGAGCGAGAGGTAGTACCCCTTCTCGTTCAGCTCCATGTCGGCGTTCAACAGCGAGATGAGGTAGGTGCCCATTCCGATGGCGAGAGCCGCCCAGGACGCACCGATGAACGCAGGCGAGGGCTTGATGGTGCGGTTCTGAGACATGAGGACTGTTCCTTCTGGTCGGGTCGCGGAATGTCTGGCTGGAGCTCGGAGTTCTTCAGCGTTACCCTATCGGCGCGCATCGCGTCTCGAAGTCCGAGAGCTGATGATCGTGGGCTCGAGGTCGGCCGGGCCATCCGTCGTTGCCGGGTGAGCTGGTGCCCGCGCCCTGATGCTCAGGCCGAAGGCGGCGTCGGGCCCGAACCTGCCGGAGGGTGCGACGCATCGAGCGCCGCGCGCGCGAGCATCGTCGAACCCGCGACGGCTGCGGGCATCGCGATGACGGCGCCGAGCGGCACCATGAAGCAGAGCTGGGTCGCGACGCCGAACCCGAGCATCCGGGCCCGCTGGCCGCGAAGCACCGCCTTGCGGTCGGTCGACGTGATGCCGCGAGCCTCGAAGGCGCGGGCGGTGAGCTCGCGTGCGAGCAGCCATCCCGACAGCACGACGCCCAGCACCGGTGCGACGACCGCTCCGACGACCGGAATCAACCCGATCAGTGCGACGGCGAGTGCTGCGACGACGCCGAGGGCGATGAGCGCGGCGGCATCGGCGGCCGCCCGCCAGAATCCGGCCCCGCGATCGGGCACCTCGCCGCCGAGCTCGATCTCGACGGCACGCCAGATGCGTTCGTAGAACGGATCGCCGACGGCGAGCGTCACCGCGGTGAACGTGACCGCCGCGAGCAGCACGGCACCGGCGAAGGTCACCGCGGCGATGGCGATGCGCAGCGACGCCGTCCAGAACGCGTCCCACCGCTCGGCGAACGGCGTGGCCCACTCGACGATCGCCGGCAGCTGGATGCCGAGCGCGACGAGCGCGGCCAGTACGATCGCGAAGACGATCGCCGCGGGAATCAGGCCGAGCATCATGACGCCGGGCCGTCGCGCCCAGAACCCGAAGCCGCGCAGCAGCAGGCCGGCACCGGAGAGGAATCGCCTGACCATCGCACCAGCCTACGGCGCGGGCGTGCCCGGTCGGTGTGCGCCAGGTTGACGGGAGGCCGCAGTCGTGTTCGCATGGCCGCATGGAGCAATCGAGGGCCGCGGCATCCGAGCTCATCGACGACGACGACCTCGACGACCTCGAGCGGGAGTTCGTCGGCCGGGTGCGCGGCCGGGTGCTCGAGATCGGTGCGGGGGAGGGTGAGAACTTCGGGGCGCTGCACGTCGACGTCGAGTGGATCGGACTCGAGCCCGATGCCGAGCGACGTGCCGAGCTCGCGACGCGTGCTCGCGAGTGGGGTCATCGCGCCGAGCCGCTCGACGCCATGGCCGAGTCGATCCCTCTGCCCGACCGCTCCGTCGATGCGGTCGTGGCGACCTGGGTGCTCTGCTCGGTCGCCGACCCCGCGGCGGCGCTGGCCGAGGTGCGCCGGGTGCTCGTGCCCGGCGGCCGGGTCGTGTTCATCGACCACGTCGTCGCGCCTCCGCGCACCGTGAAGCGGGCGGTGCAGCGCATCGCCACTCCGTTCTCGGCGAGGTTCTGCCACGGATGCCACTGGGATCGGGACCCCGCTCGGGCACTCGCCGATGCGGGCTTCGTCGGCGACGACGTGCGGCCGCTCCGCGTGCGGTCGATGCCGTTCGGCCCCGTGCCGACCCTGCTCTTCGACGGCCATGCCCCGTGACGGGCGACGTGCGATGATCGCGGTGCCGGGGCATCCGCGCCCGTCGGCTAGCCTCGGATCATGAGCCGCACCGTCTGGACCGTCATCGGCGTGATCGTCGCCGTCGTGATCGCGTGGTTCCTCGTCGACGTGCTGTTCAGCCTGCTCTGGTTCATCGGCAAGCTCGTGATCGTCGCCGTGGTCGCGGTCGTCGTGTACTTCGTGCTGCGGAGCGTCTTCGGTCGCGGCGACGGTCAGGGCTCGATCGAGCGCTGACGCCGCCCGCGCCGCTCAACCACGTCGGGACCACTCGTGTCGCACCGGACCCGGGATATCCGTGGTCCGGTGCGACACGAGTGGTCCCGTCATGGGGCCACCGTGCTCAGGCCGCGGGCGTGGCCGCCTCGGCGTGCTCGGTCGCCCAGGTGAGGGCGTACTCGGCGACCTCCTCCCAGCCGTCCTGGCTGACGATGCGGTGGGTGCGGCCCGCGAACTCGCGGTACTCGACGACGGCGGGGCTGCCGGTCGAGTGGTACTTCTTCACGATGGCCCTGCCGATGGCCGGCGGCACGACGTGGTCGATCTCACCCGTGATGACGAGCAGCGGCGCACGGTCGGTGCGTCCGAAGTCGACGTGGCTGACGCCGCCCTGCTCGTTGAACGCACCGGCGACGCCCTCGAAGAACACCCGGTTGTACGAGTTCACCGCGAACTCCTCCCAGAGGCGATCGGATGCCGCGCGATCGAGGTCGTTGCCGAAGGTGAAGTGGAAGTGCCCCTTCGAGAGCGGCTTGGCGCCGTTCTTCGCGAACGGGTTCGAGAGGATCGGCGTGCCGGTCCAGAGGGTCGACGCCGGGAGGGTGGTGATGCCGGCGGGCTGGCCGGGGGTGACGCCGACGTAGGCGACGCCGAGCCCGCGGTCGGCGAGCATCTGGGTGAGCAGGCCGCCGAACGAGTGGCCCATGATGATCGGCTTCTCGGGCAGGGCCCGGATGATGCGCTCGTAGTGGTCGGCGATCTGCTTCAGGCCGATGCCCTGCAGCGCCTCGGGGTTCGAGCGGATGTCGGCGACCTCGCGGTCGTCGATGCCGGGCCAGCCCGGAACGATGACCTCGTGGCCGCGGGCCCGGAAGTACTCGGCCCAGGTGTTCCAGCTCTTCGGGGTCATCCAGAGTCCGTGGATGAGGACGATGGGGGTCTTGGTGGTGGTGGTCATGGTTCTCTCCTTCTCGTGGCGTCCCACCCTTTGGTAGAACGATCGTTCTGTCTATGTCTGAGAAGTTACCCCCGGTCGCATCGGATGTCAAGCAAAAAGAGAAAGATCGTTCTATCATTTTCGGTATGGCACCTCGAAGCACCTCCACCGGCACGTCCGAAGCGCGCGAACGCCTGCTGCGCACGGCCTCCGAGCTCTTCTACCGCGAGGGCATCCACTCGGTCGGCGTCGACCGCATCATCGGCGAGGCCGGGGTCACCCGGGCGACCTTCTACCGGCACTTCCCGGGCAAGGAGGACCTGGTCGAGGCCTACCTCGGCGTCGAGGATGCGAACATCCGCGGCGCATTCGCGGCCGCCGAGGCATCCGGCGCCGAACCGAAGCAGCTCGTGGGCCTCGTGATCGAGGGGCTCGCCGACGACGTCGCCCGCCACCACACCCGCGGCTGCCCGTTCATCAACGCCGCCGCCGAGTACCCGGACGCCGCCAGCGGAGTGCGCCGGGCCGTCGCCGGGCACCGCGAGTGGTTCCGTTCCGAGCTGGAGTCGGTGCTGACGGCGGCCGAGGTGGAGGACCCCGTGGGCGCCGCGGGCCAGCTCGTGCTGCTCCGCGACGCCGCGATGGTCGGCGGGTACCTCGACGGGTGGGAGCGGGTGCGCCCCGCGTTCACCGCGGCGGCCGTTCGCGCCGCCGGCGTGGAGGGCTGAGCCAGCCGTGGCGCTCACCGAACTCGACGTGCCGCTCCGCGACGGCGGCAGCCTGCACGCTTTCGACACGGGGGCGGATCCCTCCTCGCCGCTGACCCTCGTCTGGCACCACGGCTCCCCGCAGACGGGCGCCCCACTCGAGCCGCTGCTCGAGGCGGCGTCGGCGAGGGGCATCCGGCTCGTCTCCTATGGGCGTCCGTCGTACGGCGGCTCCACGCCGCGGCCAGGTCGCGACGTCGCGTCGGCGGCAGCGGATGTCGCGGCGATCGCCGATGTGCTCGGCCTCGAGCGGTTCGCCGTGATGGGCGCCTCAGGCGGTGGTCCGCACGCCCTCGCGTGTGCGGCTCTGCTGCCGGAGCGTGTCACGGGTGCGGTCACGCTCGCGGGCATCGCCCCGCGCACCACCGCCTACGACTGGTTCGCCGGCATGGCCTCGCCGGGCGGCCTGCAGGCCGCCGTCGAGGGGCGCGCAGCGCGGGCGGCGTTCGCCGAAACCGAGGAGTCCGACCCGTCGCAGTTCCTCCCCGTCGACTGGGCGGCGCTCGACGAGCGATGGGCGACGCTCGGCGCCGACTCCGCGCGCGCCGGGGAGGCCGGGCCCGACGGCCTCATCGACGACGACGTCGCATTCGCCGCCCCTTGGGACTTCGACCTCGGATCCATCGGCGCGCCCGTGCTCCTCGTGCAGGGCGAGGGCGATCGGGTGGTGCCCGCGAAACACGCCTCGTGGCTGCTCGCGCACATTCCCCGTGCCTCGCTCTGGATGCGACTCGACGACGGGCACGTGTCGGTGCTCGACGTCGTGCCCGATGCCATGGACTGGCTGCTCGAGCGCAGCTGAGCGATTCGTCGAGGCGGCGGCCGGGCAGCTACTCGAGCCCCTCCAGCGCCTCGCGCGCCTCGCGCGCCTCATCGGCGTCGACCTCCGCGGCCTCGGCGTCGCGGGCCGCGCGATCACGTTCGCGGGTGAGCGTGCGCGTCGCTCGATCGGCCTCGGCGATCTCCGCCTCGACCGTGCGCAGTTCCGCGTCGAGCTCGTCGCGGCGAGACGCGAGATCACGGTGCTCCCGGTCGGCCTCGGCGAGCCGCGCGTCGAGGGCGTCGAGCGCAGCGGATGCCGCGGCCGCCCGTTCCTCGGCCTCGGCGACCGCGCGCTGGGCGCGGGCCCGTGCCGTCTCGGCTCGCTTCGCCGCCGCGGCGCTCAGCGGCCCGGCGGAGTCCCCCGTGCCCGCCGCTCGATCGGGTTCGGTGCGAGGTGCCGGCCCGCCGGCGACGGCGTCGCCCAGGTCGACCTCGACGCCGACGGCCTCGAGCGCCCGCACGAGGCGTCCCGTGCGCACGGCGTCGGCGGCAGCGGCATCCGACATCGCGGCCTGCAGCGTCTGCGCGACCTCGTCGAGCACGGGAGTGCGCACCGGGGAGCCGAGGTCCTCGGCGAGGGAACCCGCCTCGCGGGCGAGCGCCGAGACGAGGCGACGACGCTGCCGGCCGAGCTCGGCGAGCTCGGCCGTGTCGAAGCCGGCCTGTGCCGCACGCGCCTCGGAGCCGAGGTCGAGGATCGCCGCGACCTCGGCGGGCCGGTGCCGCACGAGCTGGTTCACGAGCCAGGCGGCAGGGGAGGGTCGTCGGAGCTCGCGGATGCGGGCCGCGAGCTCGCGATCGTCGGCGGCGACGGTCTGCGCCCGTGCGTTGCGCGCCGCGGTGAACTCGTCGGGGCGCAGCGCGTACAGCGCCGTCGCGGCATCGTCGAGCGGGTCAGCCGGCGGCATGCGTCACACTCCGTCCGGCTCATCGATCGCGGGACGAACGCTGCCGACACCCCACCCGTACGAGAGCTTGTGCGCCTCGAGCACGAAGAACGACTCCGTCGAGACCACGCCCGAGATCGCCGCGATGCGTCCGTTCAACATGTCGATGAAGTGCGGCACGTCTTCGCAGATCACCTCGGCCATCACGTCGAAGCGGCCGGTGGTGTGGATGACGTAGCTCGTCTCGGGGAGCTCGGCGAGCGCCGCACAGACCGAGCGGGCGGTGCCCGGTGTCACGCGGATGCCGATCATCGCGAGCCGGTCGAAGCCGATCGCGAGGGGGTTGGCGATGCCGACGATCTGCAGGATCCCGGCGTCCTCGAGCCGCTTGGTGCGGTAGCGCACTGACGAAGCCGGCACTCCGAGATCGTCGGCGAGACGCTGGAACGACCGGCGCCCGTCGACCTGGAGGGCGGCGATGATGCGACGGTCGATGTCGTCCATCTCGAATGGTGCGGCCATGCAACGAACCTAGCGCCAGCACGGCGTCGGGTGGCGGGCACGCCCAACGGGCAGCGCGCCTCGTGCGGTGATGAGGCGAGCTGCTGAGCGTGGCGTTCCGTGAAGATCATTGACATCTCACTGTTGATTCGACAAAGATTCCCTCAACTGTTGCGTGTTCAGCAGATTCCGGTGAGGATGACTCTCAGATCGACATGAGCAGTCGTCGTCGTGCACTCAACGGGGAGTGGGACACCCAGCATCGTCACCGAGTCTCCGGCCATGCGGACGCGCGGCCATCGCCGCGATCGCGGCCGTTGCGGTTCCACCGATTCGACTACGAAGGAGTAGCACCATGGAGAACATCAGCCGTCGCGGGCTCTTGATGGGCGGGCTCGCCGCCGCCGCAGGTCTCGCCGATGTCGCTGCCGGCGGCCAGCCGATCGGCCCTGGGAACGGCCACGGCAACGGCACGCCGTCGCTGAGGCACGCGAAGGGCGACAAGAGCACGTGGGACGTGATCGTGGTCGGGGCCGGTGCGGCGGGCATCGGTGCGGCGCGTCGCCTCACGGATCAGCACCCCGATCTGCGTGTCGTGATCGTCGAGGCCCGCGACAGGATCGGCGGCCGCATGCACACCGACCGGACGTCGATGGGCATCCCGGTCGAGCGCGGCTGCGAACTCGTCCATGGCGGCCCCTATGCGTCGACCTACCCGTGGATCGAGCGGGCCGGGTTCGACATGCGGATGTTCCAGAACAACTACATCCGCCAGGCCGATGCACCGAGGTCCTCGCCGTCCTCCCAATGGCATCAATGGGACTCTCCGACCTCCTGGCTGTTCCCGCTGGGCCTGCCGGAGGCGCTCATCCCGTACGACCCTGCAGGGCAGAACCTCCCGCTGCCGGCCGCACTTCCCGGCGAGATGGCCGACGCGTACCTCCTGCGCCTCGGGGTGACCGCCGCGAACACGCCGACGGGCCTCACCTACGAGTTGACCGACGACAGCGATCCGCTGTACGACACGGCCGCCTCTCGCGTCGCCGCACCGCTCCGGGACTGCATCCGGTACACGCTGCATCCCGAGCAGGCGCCGGAGCCGGAGATCCTGGACCCGAACGACTCGCGGTACGACGACGGAGACTACAAGATCGTCGGCGGCTACGACCAACTGCTGCACTTCATCGCGGGCGACGTCCCGGTCATGTTGCGGACCGTGGTCGAAGAGGTCAGCTACACCGCGAACGGCGTCGAGCTGCTCACGTCCGCGGGCGCGATGTTCGGACGCCGAGTCGTCTTCGCCGTCCCCGCGGGGGTCATGCAGCGTCGCGACATCGCATTCACCCCCGGCCTGCCTGCCGCCAAGTGGGCCGCCTTCGACGCGTTCGAATACCACGACATCTTCAAGTGCGTGCTCGAGTTCAAGGAGAAGGTGTTCACACCCAACGGCACCGACAACTGGGGCTACGCCGAGTCCATGGATCACTTCCCGACCACGCTGTGGAACGCCTCGATCGCCTCCCCCGGCTACAAGGGGCAGGCCATCGTGGGATGGGAGACCGGCGCAGCGGCACGAGAACTCCACGCGCTTCCGCTCGAGCAGAAGTACCAAGCAGTGCTCGAGGTCGTGCGGAAGTCCGCGGGAGACCCCGGCCTTCGGTACCACAAGGCCGTGATGACCGACTGGGCCAACGAGCCCTACTCGTGGGGCCCATACGGCAGCGGAGGCAACTCGAGGGACATGGCCGCAACCGTCGGCGGCGTCCTGTACTGGGCCGGCATGCGCACCAGTACCGTGTCGGCGTCGTACTCGTCGGGCGTCGCGCAGGCGGATCAACTCCTCCTGGCGCTCTAGGTGTACCCGGCCATCAGGTTGGTAGCAGGCGGCTGATTGGCGGGTGGCCTCCGAGCGCGCTGTGGCGTCGTTCAGTGTTGTAGTGCTCGATCCACGGCGCAAGTGCCGCGGCGCGTTCTGCGTTGCTTGTGAAGGCCTGCCGGTAGGCCCACTCGGTCGCCAGGGTCCGGTTCAGTCGCTCAACTTTGCCGTTCTGCCAGGGGCAGTGGGGCTTGATGAACTTCTGCCGGATTCCGTGGGTCGCACAGACCTCGCGGAGCGAGTACCTGTAGGCCCACGCGTTGTCGGTGATCAACCGCTCGATGCGGGTGATGCCGCTGGCCGCGAAGTAGACGATCGCACGCTCGAGGAACGCAGCGCATGTCGACCCCTTCTCGTCGGTGAGGACCTCGCTGTAGGCCAGCCGGGAATGGTCATCGACGAGGGAGTGGACGTAGTCGAAGCCGACCTTGGTGTTGCGGTCGCGTTGGATCGACCCACTGGCTCGGCCGTGGGCCCGCCAGCCGCCACCGTCAGGGATCCGGCCGAGCTTCTTCACATCCATGTGCACCAGCTCGCCCGGCCGGTCGCGTTCGTAACGTACGGCGGTCTGCTTTGATGAACGGATCACCTCGCCGGTGATCGGGTCGCACTCACGCAGGTAGGGCACGTTGTGGCGGCGCAGGATCCGAGACACCGTCCGTGCGGGCACCCCGACCATCGGGCCGAGGACGTCGGGGCCGCATCGCTCGCTGGCCCGTGCAGCGAGGACCTGCTGTTCGATCTCGTCGCTGGTCCTCGTGGGCATCGTGTGAGGCCGTGAGGACCGCGTCGCGAGTCCGGCATCGCCTTCGGCGGTATGGCGGTCGATCCAGGTCTTCACGCACTTGCGGGAGACCCCCATCGCGGCGGCGATATGGGCTTGGGGCCAACCGGCTTGGTGGCGTTGGATGATCAGTCGGCGACCGTGAACGGTCAACCGCGCACTACCGTGGGACACGAGAACCTCCGGTGGGTCGTGGGCCTTAGACAAGCCACATCCCACTCGGAGGTTCTCGTTCGTTCAACCAGGCTCGCCGCTACCAACGTCCTGGCCGGGTACATCTAGGGCGGGTCGAGTTCAGCCGAGCGATCCGTCGAACGCGGCCAGCAGCGCGTCGAGGGCCGGGCGCTGGCCCGCGGTGAGCAGTTCCCGGGCCTCGAACACGGGCGTCCATCGAGCCTCGTCGACCTCGGGGAACTCCCGGCGCCGCCCCGACCGCGGCGGCCACTCGATCTCGAAGGTGTTCGAACGCACCTCGTCGACCTCGAAATCGGGGGCCGGAGCCGCGAAGACCCGCACCGTCTTGCCCGAGGAGTACCGGAACGCGCCGAGATCGATCACGTCGGCATCGGGCGCCGGCACGCCGATCTCCTCGGCGAACTCGCGGCGGGCCGCGGCGAGCGGCTCCTCGTCGGTGAACTCGCCCTTCGGGATCGACCATGCGCCCGCCTGCTTTCGCGCCCAGAACGGCCCGCCCATGTGCGCGATGAAGACCTCGAGCCCGCGCAGCTCGCGGAGTTCGCGGTAGAGCAGCAGGCCCGCGCTCGTCACCGGCACGGCGCACCGCCCTGCCACAGCGCGCGCCCGGCATGCGGGAGTAGCGTGGGGCGAGTCGGTCGGAGGAGGAGCACATGGCACGCATCGTGATCATCGGGGGCCACGGCAAGATCGCCCTCAAGCTCGAACGGCTGCTCGCCGATCGCGGCGACGAGGTCGACGCGATCATCCGCAACCCCGACCACGCCCCCGACGTCGCTGCGGCGGGCGCCCGCCCGGTCGTCGCCGATATCGAGCGGCTCGACGTCGAGGACCTCGCCGAGATCCTGCACGGCCACGACGCGGTGGTCTGGTCGGCAGGAGCCGGCGGCGGCGACCCCGCGCGCACCTACGCCGTAGACCGAGACGCGGCGATCCGGTCGATGGCGGCCGCCGAGAGTTCGGGCGTCTCCCGCTACGTGATGGTCTCGTACTTCGGCTCGCCCGACCACAGCGTGCCCGAGGGCAACACCTTCCGTGCCTACGCCGAGGCGAAGGCGGCCGCCGACGAGCACCTCGCGGGCACGACGCTCGACTGGACCATCCTCGGCCCGAGCACGCTCACCGACGGCGAGGGCACCGGACACATCGACGTCGGGGTGCCCAACAGCGGCACGGTCGATCGAGCGGATGTCGCGGCCGTCGCCGCCGAGGCGGTGCACCGTGATTCGACGGTGCACCGGACCATCCGCTTCAACGCCGGCAGCACGCCGATCGCCGAAGCGCTCGGCTGACCGTCGCCGCTCGAGCGCAGGCACGGGCTTCGGAACGGTCAGTGCTCGCGTGGTCGTCGGATCAGCGACCAGATCGCGGCGAGGCCGAGCAGGCCTCCGACCGCGATGATCATTCCGAGAATCGACCAGATCACGCTTTCCGTCGACATCGCCCACCTCCGTGTCAGTGGCTTCATTCTGCCCGCGGGCGCACGCCGCCGCCAGCGTTCGGTGTGGAATGCGGCCGAGTCAAGCCGTTGACGGATCTCGTGTTCGCCGCGCACGCTGGAGCGAACCGACCTTCGGAGGAATGATGACCGACGCACGAGACGCAGACGCAGCCGGCGCAGGCCGACGCGCCGCACGCGACGGCCGGCCGGCCGTCGAAGACGATCGCGAACCGGAGGCGGCCACGGGCGGAGACGACCCCAACGACCTCGAAGCCGACAACGCGGTCGAGGCCGACTCGATCGAGACCATCGACCCCGAGAACCCTCCGGCGTAGTCGTCGGCGGTTCTGCTCTGAGCGGATCGAGCTGTCGGCGCACGGATGCCGCGGCTAGCCTCTCGGCATGGGCAAGGTCGTCGAGTTCACACGGGTCACGGGTTCGCAGACATCGCAGCAGAGGGCGCCCGGCCGAGGCGCCGCGAAACCGCTCTGGCGGCACGCGCTCGGCGAGGTGCTGCGCGGTGAACGGCTCGAGCAGGAACGGATCCTGACCGAGGTCGCCGCCGCGGCGGGCGTCTCGCCCCAGTACCTCTCCGAGATCGAGCGCGGTCGCAAGGAGCCCTCCTCCGAAGTGCTCGGCTCCGTCGCGGAGGCGCTCGGGCTCGACCTCGTCGACGTCGTCCAGCGCGTCGGCACCCTGCTCGGAGCGCGTCGCGAGACCGAGCGGCGCACCGCCGAGCAGCGGGAGCTCCTGCGCGTCGAGACGTCGTTCGCGTTCCGCGCCGATGCGGGCACGCTCGTCGACCTCGGTCCGGAGCATCCGCTCGCCGCCGCGGCCGGCGCGAACTTCGCGCCGGCCGTCTCGGACTCCTACCTGCTCGCGGCGTAGGCGCCCGACGACGACCCCGCCACCTCGACCTGCGCCGTCAGCACGTGGTCGGCGAGGCCGTACTCGACGGCGGCGGCAGCCGGCAGGATGAGGTCGCGATCGGTGTCGTGCCGCAGCGTCATCGCGTCGCGCCCGGTGTCGGCGGCGAGTGCCGCCTCGAGCTCGGCCCGCACGCGCACCACCTCGTCGGCGTGCAGGATCAGGTCGGGGATCGTGCCGCGCCCCTGCGTCGACGGCTGGTGCAGCACGACGCGGCCGTGCGGCAGGATCGCCCGCATGCCCTTCGCGCCGCCGGCCAGGAGCACCGCGGCAGGCCCGCCGGCCTGGCCGACGCACGTCGTCGCGACATCCGGCCGGATGTGCTGCATGGTGTCGTAGACCGCGAGCGCCGCGCCGGGCGAACCGCCGGGCGAGTTCAGGTACAGACTGATCGGCGTCTCGCTCGACTCCGATGCGAGGTGCAGGAACTGCGCGATGAGCACGTTGGCCACGCCGTCGTCGATCTCGGTGCCGAGGTAGACGATGCGCTCCGAGAGCAGCCGGCTGTAGACGTCGAGCGAGCGCTCGCTGTTGCCGCGCTTCTCGACGACGTAGGGGATCGTGTAACTGCTCATGAGGGAGCTCCTGTTCCGGTGCGGGCCTGCAGTCCCACCAGGGGCCGATCGCCCCCGGGGTACATCTCGCCGAAGCCGTCGGCGATGCGGTCGATGAAGCCGTAGTCGACGGCTTCGGCGGCGGTGTACCAGCGGTCGCGCAGCGAGTCCTCGGCGATGCGCTCGATGGGCTGGCCGGTGTTCTCGGCCGTGATGCCGAGCACCGTGTCACGGGTGTACCGCAGGTCGTCGGCCTGCAGTTCGATGTCGACCGCGGTGCCGCCGATGCCGGCGGAGCCCTGGTGCATGAGGATGCGCGAGTGCGGCAGCGCGAACCGCTTGCCCCGCGTGCCCGCCGAGAGCAGGAACTGGCCCGCGCTCGCCGCGATGCCCACGGCGATCGTCGACACGTCGTTCGGGATCGACCGCATCACGTCGGCGATCGCGAGCATCGCCGAGACGGAGCCGCCGGGCGAATTGATCCAGAAGCGGATGTCGCGGCGCGGGTCGTCGGCCGCGAGGGTCACGAGCTGCGCGCAGAGCCGGTTGCCGCCCTGCTGGTCGAGTTCGTCGCCGAGCACGATGATGCGCTCGTGGAAGAGCCGCCTCGTGAGCTCGGCGTCGATCGGATGGATCGGTGGGGAGTCGTGTTCGCTCATGCACCCAGCGTGCGCGCGGCCGGCGCCGAGCGGGGCGGATGCCGCTGACAGCAGTGCTGCCCTGAGCGGAGTGCTACCCGAGTCGACGCATACGCCGCCAGATCGGCTCGTCGGCGGCCGCATCCGGTCGACCGAGCTGCAGGTCGAAATGCGGTTGCATCACGCCGTGCCAGTCGGCGGGCGTGCGCTGGCCCGCTCGTGCCGGCACGCCGAGGTTGGCCGCCGTCGCGGGCGACTCGCTGTAGGAGAAGAGCAGGGTGCCGAGCGAACCGATGAGGTACGTCTTGTTGAAGCCCTCTGGCCGCTCCTGCTGCAACTGGAAGTGGTGGAAGACGTAGCTCGCGAACATCTCGGGCCTGAGGAACGCGAGGCTTCCGACGCGGTCGGCGACCTCGCGGTCACCCCGCCACGATTCGGCGTCGACCGGCACGCCGTCATGGAAGACGTCGAGCATCGGCACCGAACGGCGCAGCTCGTCGGAACCGGGGGAGGGCCAGGGCGCGAACAGCTCGGAGACCTCCGAGGGCCAATCCCAGGCGCGGGCGGGCGGCGCGGCCCGGGGTGCGCCGATGACCTCCGCGTAGAGGCAGACGTGCGCGTCGAGCGTGTACACCGAGACGTCGTGCATGCCGTGATCGATCCAGTACGAGGTCGCGGATGCCGCGGCCCACCAGGACTCGACCGCATCGACCGATTCGGCGTCGCGAAGCTTCGAATAGGACATGACTCGGGTGAGGGCTGGCATGGCTCGACTTTCGATGGCGGGTCTCCGAAATGCTCGCATGCGCTCCGGGCGTGCGTGACATTTCGGGTCGTCGTCGTCGGCGAGCGCCCGGGTCGACATGCCAAAATATCCCGGTGACCCGCCTCAGCGACCCGACCGCGCATCACGCGACTCGTCGACGCATCCGGTGGCTGCCGGTCGCACTGGCCGTCGTCGCCGGTGTCGCCCTGCTCGCAGGGGTCGTGCTCGCCGCGATCTGGTTGCGTGCCCAGCCGGCGGTGCAGGAGTTCATCGCCCAGTATCCCGGCACGACACCCCTGCCCGACGGGGCGCCGGTCGGCATTCCCGCCTGGCTCGGCTGGCAGCACTTCCTGAACGCCTTCTTCCTCGTGCTGCTGGTGCGCTCGGGGCTGTTGCTGCGCAAGGGCGGCCGCCCGCCGGCACGGTGGGTGCGGAACAACGAGGGGCTCATCCGCACGAAGAACCCGCCGTGGAAGGTCAGCATCCACCTCTGGCTGCACTACACGGTCGACGCGCTCTGGGTGGCGAACGGCATCGTCTTCATCGTGCTGCTCTTCGTCACGGGGCAGTGGATGCGCATCGTGCCGACGAGCGGCGACATCTGGCCGAACGCCGTCTCCGCGGCACTGCAGTACGCCTCGCTCGACTGGCCGATCGAGCACGCCTGGGTGAACTACAACAGCCTGCAGGTGCTCAGCTACTTCGCGATCGTGTTCGTGGTCGCCCCGCTCGCGGTCCTCACGGGTCTGCGGCTCTCGTCGGTCTGGCCGCAGCGGGCCGAGCGTCTGAACCGCGTCTATCCGGCGAAGCTCGCGAAGGCCGTGCACTACCCGGTGATGCTCGTGTTCGTGGCCTTCGTCGTCGTGCACGTCACGCTCGTGTTCGCGACCGGTGCGCTGCGCAACCTCGACGCGATGTTCGCGAGCCGCGACAGTGCGTCGTGGGTCGGATTCGCGATCTTCGCGGTGTCGCTCGCGGTCATGATCGGCGCCTGGTTCGCCGTGCGGCCGGCCGTGCTGAAGCCCCTCGCGAGCCGCATGGGCACCGTCACCCGCTGAGCAGTCGACCCGTCGCGTGACCGATGAGGTAAGGCTCGCCTCAGAAGAAAACACCGTTGATCTGCGGAAATTCGTCCGCTCGCTGCTGCGTCTTCGACCCTCTCGGGCGTACCATCGCCCTATCGAACGGTCGTACACCGCACTGGGAGGTCACCATGAGCATGACGCTCGACGAACTGCCCGCCGTCGCCGAATGCTCGGTGGCCGGATGCTCCTACAACGACCATTCGCATTGCCATGCCGCCGCGGTCACGATCGGCGGCTCGGTCGGCGATGCGGAGTGCGCGACCTTCATCCCGCTCGGCAAGAAGGGCGGGCTCGACAAGGTGATCACGCACGTCGGGGCGTGTCAGCGGGCGGAGTGCGTGCACAACGAGTCGCTCGAGTGCACGGCGGCCTCGGTGCGCATCGGTGCGGGGTCGACCGACGACGCCGACTGCCTCACCTACGACCCGCGCTGAGCATCACCACGCGACCGGCCCTGCGCGGTCGATGAACGTGCCCGATGCGGCATGCTCCGGCAGCGTCGCCGCGATGACGACGACACGCGCCGCCTCTTCGGCGGTGGTCGGCGCGTGCTCGCGGTTTCCGGGCGCGAGATCGGTCTGCACCCATCCCGGGCACACCGACGTCACCTTGAGCGGCGTGCCGGCGAACTTCTTGCTCAGTCCGATCGTCATGCTGTTCACCGCAGCTTTCGACGCCTGATAGGCGGGTACGACGCTCGAATAGAACGGCGAGCTCTCATCGGCCTGATCGCTCAACGACCCCATGGTCGATGAGACGTTGACGATGCGGCCGGCGTGGCTGCGGCGAAGCAGCGGCAGGAACTTCTCGGTCACGGTCGCCACGCCGAGCACGTTCGTCTCGAAGGTGCGTGCGAACGCCCCGAGGTCGACGAACTCGTGCTCCGTCTGGACGGTTGCCTCGGGCAGGATGCCGGCGTTGTTCACCAGGATGTCGAGACGCCCGTGCCGGGCGTCGATCTGCTCGGCGGCCGCGCTCGCGCTCGCTGATGAGGAGACGTCGAGCTCCAGTGGTTCTGCGCTGAGGCCCTGTGCGATCAGGTCGTTGGCCGCCGTGCTGACCGCCTCGAGGTCGCGACCGGCGATGATGACGGTGGCGCCGGTGCGTGCAAGCGCGGTCGCGGTCGCGAAACCGAGTCCGCGATTCGCGCCGGTGACCAATGCGATGGTGCTCATGGATGGGCACGTCCTTCCTGACCGGCTGAGGTGCCGGGTCGAGTCGTGCTTCCGATCCTGCTCGCATCGACGATGGCGTTCCGGCGTGAATCGGACCTCGCGTGACGAGGTCCGATTCCCGCTGGCGGGCGCTTGCCGGGTCGTCGGGCGATCGCCCGTCAGGCCACGACGTGGTCGACGGGGCCTTCGCTGAACTGGCACGACGTGGCTGAGAGGCGTGCCTCGGGGTCGAGCCGTGCGAGCACCGCGCCCGCGATCACGTAGAGCTGTTCGAGCTGCTCGGGCTCGAGGGCGTCGAGCACGTTGGCGCGCACGGTCTCGACGTGACCGGGTGCGGCTTCGGAGATCAGGGCGAGCCCGGCCGGGGTGATCGTGGCGTTCGTCGCGCGCCGATCCTCGGGGCACGGGAACCGCTCGATGAGCCCGCGTTCCTCGAGGCGCCTGGCGACGTGCGAGAGGCGGGGGAGCGTCGCGTTCGTGCGCGAGGCGAGCTCGGTCATCCGCATGGTGCGCGACGGTGCGGCGCCGAGCGCCATCAGTGCGCCGTACTCGAAGTGCGTGAGCCCGGCGTCGCGCAGCAGCTGCGCATCGAGGGCGCCGGGCAGCAGCTCGGCGAGCGCCACGAGGCGCACCCAGGCGGCCGATTCCTCGGGCGCCAGCCACCGCGTGTCATCCGTCATGCCTGAGAGTCTACCGCATTGGTTGACGCAACAACTGAATGCGCGTACAGTGTTGGTTGTTGATACAAGTAATCGCGTCGAACGGCGCGGGGAGGAACGACATGACGACCGTCAGCATCATCGGAAACGGCAACATGGGCACCGCGATCGGCGGCATCGTGGCCGCAGGCGGCAACACCGTCGAGTACATCGGGCGCGACGCCGCCCAGCAGATCACGGGCGACATCGTCGTGCTCGCCGTGCCGCACTTCGCGATCGACGAGATCGTGGCCGCGCGCGGCAGCGAGCTCGCCGGGAAGGTCGTCGTCGACATCACGAACCCGCTCGACTTCTCGACCTTCGACTCCCTCGTCGTGCCGGCCGACGGCTCGCGTGCGAGCGAGCTCGCCGCCGCGCTGCCCGAGGCGAAGGTGCTGAAGGCCTTCAACACGAACTTCGCCGCGACGCTCGCCGCGAAGACCGTCGGTGCGAACCCCACCACCGTGCTCATCGCCGGTGACGACGACGACGCGAAGCTCGCCCTCGCGGAGGTCGTGCGCGCGGGCGGCGTGAACGCCGTCGACGCCGGCCGCCTCTCGCGTGCCCGTGAGCTCGAGGCCGTCGGCTTCCTGCAGCTCACCCTCGCGGTGCAGGAGAAGGTCGGCTGGGACGCCGGCATCGCGCTCGTCGCGTAACCCGGCGTGACGGTCTCCTGCGTCAGCCCTCGCTGCGCAGGTAGGCCAATTGCGCTCGAACGGATGCCTCGGCTGCACTGCGCACCGAGGCATCCGTGTCGGCGTAGACGAGGTCGGTGACCGCAGCCGTCGACGCGTCCGCACCGAGCTCCCGCAACGCCGCCCGCACCTGGTCGAGGCGCTCCGCGCGGTGCGCGAGGTACGCGCGGCAGATCGCCGCGAGGTCGGGCAGCACCGGGCCGTGGCCGGGCAGCACGCCGACCGGCCCGGGCGTGCCGAGGGCCCGCAGCGCTTCGAGCGAGTCGAGGTACGGGCCGAGGGCGCCGTCGGGGTCGGCGATGATCGTCGTGCCGCGCCCGAGGATCGTGTCACCCGTGAGCACGGTGCCGAGGGCGCCGTCGCCGATGTCCGCGCCGACGAGCCGGTCGCCGGGCAGCGAGAGGCACACCGAGTCCGCCGTGTGCCCCGGGGTCGCGACCACGTCGATCTCGAGGCCGGCCGCTCGGATCCGCTCGCCGTCGACCAGCGGCGCCCCGGCCAGGCAGAACGCGGGGTCGATCGCGCGCACCGGGGCATCCGTCATGGCGTGGAACGCGTCGAGCGACTCGGTGTGATCGGGATGGTGGTGCGTGATGAGCACGAGCTCGACCCGGCCCGCGCCGGCCAGCGCTGCGAGGTGCGTCGCGTCGGACGGCCCGGGGTCGACGACCACGATGCTCTCGGAGTCCGGGGCCCGCAGCACGTACGAGTTCGTGCCGTCGAGGGTCATCGGCCCCGCGTTGGGTGCCAGCACGAGACGGGCGAACGCCGACACGCGATCGCCGACGGGGGGAGCCTGATCCATGCCGGAAGTGTATCCGCGCCGATGCGCGACGGCGCGCCGAGTCATAGTCTGAGGTGATGAACAGCGAGCTGGAGTCACTGACGAACCCGGCGACCACCGGGGCGGCCGCGACCGTCGTGCTGTTGCGCGACGGCGAGCGCGGCCTCGAGGTGCTCCTCGCCGAACGACCCCGCGATCGCGGGTCCTTCCCCGGCGCCTGGGTCTTCCCGGGCGGCGCGGTCGACGAGGCGGATGCCGCGGGCGAGCCCGTCGACGGCATCGACGCCGCCCGCCGTGCCGCCGTGCGCGAGACCTTCGAGGAGGTCGGGCTCGTGCTCGACGGCGACGAGCTCGTGCCCTTCTCGCACTGGACCCCGCCCGAGAACGCCCCGAAGCGGCTCACCACGACGTTCTTCGCCGTGCGCGTGCCCGACGGCGACTTGCGGCTCGCGCCCGACGAGGTCGCCGAGGCCGCATGGCTGCGCCCCGCGGACGCGCTCGACCGGCACGCCGCCGGCAGCATGACGCTCTGGCCGCCGACGTGGGTGACCTTGCACGGGCTGTCGCACGCGGCATCCGTCGACGAGGCGCTCGCCGACCTCCGCAGCGGCGACGTGAAGCCGTTCGTCGGGAAGGTCGTCGACGAGGACCACATGATCCTCTGGCAGGAGGACGACGAGTACGTCGCCGAGCACAAGCGGGAGGCGCGCGACCCCTCGGTGCCCGACGACGGGCCCGATGCCGACGGCAATCGCCACCGCCTCATGATGGACCGGCTGCCGTGGATCTACGTCAACACCCTCGGCGCCGGATTCTGAGCTCGTGACCGACGTCACGGTCGTGGGCAGCGGGCCCAACGGGCTCGTCGCGGCGGTGGTCGCGGCCCGCGCCGGGCTCTCGGTGCGGGTGCTCGAGGCGGCGCCCACGATCGGCGGCGGGCTCCGCACCGCCGAACTCACGCTGCCCGGATTCCGGCACGACGTGTGCTCGACGGTGCATCCCGCCGGTCTCGCCTCGCCCGTGTTCCGCAAGCTCGGCCTCCTCGACCGCGTCGACTGGGTGGTGCCCGAGGTCTCGTACGCGCACCCCCTCGACGGCGGGCGTGCCGGCATCGCCTGGCGCGACCTCGACCGCACGGCCGACGGCCTCGAGGCCGACGGTGCGGCCTGGCGGAGCCTCCTGGCCCCGCTCCTGGCCCGCAGCCGCGGGGTCGTCGACTTCACGGGGTCCCAGCTGCTGCGCGTGCCGCGCGACCCCGTCGCGGCCCTGAAGTTCGGCCTGCGAGCGCTCGAGCAGGGCACCGTGGCGTGGAACACCCGATTCGTCGGCGATGTCGCGCCGGCGCTCTTCAGCGGCGTCGTCGCGCACGCGGCGGGCGGCATGCCCTCGCTCGCCTCGGCCGGTGCCGGACTCCTCATCGCCATGCACGGGCACGGCGTCGGGTGGGGTCTGCCGACCGGCGGCTCGCAGTCGCTCGCGGATGCGCTCGCCGACGAGCTCCGCGCGCGCGGCGGCGAGATCGTGACGGATGCACCGGTGACCTCGCTCGCCGAGGTCACGGGGTCGCGCGCGGTGCTGCTCGACACCTCGCCCGAGCTGCTCTTCACCGCCGAGCTGCCGGGGCGCTACGCTCGCGCCCTGCGGCGCTACCGCTACGGCTCGGGTGTGGCGAAGGTCGACTTCGCGCTGAGCGGCCCGGTGCCGTGGCGCAACGCCGAGGTGCGCCTCGCGCCCACCGTGCACCTCGGCGGCAGCCGTGCCGAGATCGCGGCGGCCGAGAACGCCGTGGCCCGCGGCTACCAGCCCGGTGTCGCGGGCGGCGGGGGCGCGGAGCATCCGTACGTGCTCGTGACCCAGCCGACGGTCGCCGACCCCAGCCGGGCGCCCGCGGGCAAGCACGTGCTGTGGGCCTACACGCACGTGCCCGCCGGCTCGACGCTCGACCCCACCGAACTCGTCACCGCCGAGGTCGAGCGCTTCGCGCCGGGCTTCCGCGATGTCGTGCTGGCCTCGGCCGCGAGCTCGGCGGCCGACCTCGGTCGGTACAACGCGAACTACGTCGGCGGCGACATCTACTCGGGGGCGCTCACGATGGCGCAACTGCTGAAGCGGCCGGTCGTCTCGCCGAAGCCGTGGCGCACGCCGGTCGACGGCATCTACCTCTGCTCGAGCGCGACGCCGCCGGGGCCCGCCGTGCACGGCATGAACGGATGGTTCGCCGCCAAGCTCGCCCTGCGGGAGCGCTTCGGCCTGCGCTGAGTCTCGACGGGCTCGACCAGGAACGGATCTCGGGCGCGGCGTAGCGTTGGCACGTGGAGTGGACCGCCTGGTTCGACGCGCACGACTACGAGATCGCACGGCAGATCCTGCAGCGCGGCGTCGGCGCGCTCGCCTTCGTCGCCTTCCTCTCGACGCTGAACCAGTTCCGCCCGCTCCTCGGCGAGCACGGCCTGCTGCCGGTGCCCGAGCTGCTGCGGCGCGCGTCGCGGCTGCGCGGCCCGAGCGTCTTCCGCTGGGGCTACAGCGATCGGGGGCTCGTCGCCGTCGCCGTCTCGGGGCTCGTGCTCGCGGCATCCGTCGTCGCCGGCCTGCCGCAGCTCGGCCCGCCGTGGCTGCCGCTCGCCGTCTTCCTCGTGCTCTGGCTCCTGTACCTCTCGATCGTGAACGTCGGCCAGACGTTCTACGGCTTCGGCTGGGAGATGCTCCTCTGCGAGGCGCTCTTCACGGTCGCGTTCCTCGGCTCGAACGACCAGCCCCCGCCGATCACGATCATCGTCGCCGTCTGGTGGCTCGTCTTCCGGCTCGAGTTCGGGGCGGGCATGATCAAGATCCGCGGCGGGCGCGAATGGCGCGACCTCACGGCGCTCAGGTACCACCACGAGACCCAGCCGATGCCGAACCCCGTCAGTCGTCAGGCGCACCTGCTGCCGAGGTGGTTCCACCGCGGCGAGGTGCTCGGCAACCACTTCGCCCAGCTCGTCGTGCCGTTCCTGCTCTTCGTGCCGGGGCCGGTCGGGTCGTCGGCCGCGGCGGTCGTGATCCTCACCCAGCTCTGGCTCATCGTGACCGGCAACTTCGCGTGGCTCAACTGGATCACCGTCGTGCTCGCGGCATCCGCGCTCACCGACTCCGCCTGGCACCGGCTGATCCCCGCGATTCCGAGCGATCTGGGCACGGATGCCGCGGCGACGCCGATCTGGTGGGCGGTCGTGGTGCTCGCGGCATCCGCCCTGCTCGTCGTGCTGAGCTTCTGGCCGATCAGGAACCTGCTCTCGCGGCGTCAGCTCATGAATGCCGCGTTCAACCGCTGGATGCTCGTGAACGCCTACGGTGCCTTCGGCACGGTCACGAAGCGGCGCATCGAGATCGTCGTCGAGGGCACGCTCGCCGAACTGCCCGACGAGTCGCCCGACGTCGAGTGGCGCGAGTACGCGTTCAAGGGCAAGCCCGGGGCGCTCCGCCGCATCCCGCGGCAGTGGGCGCCGTACCACCTGCGTCTCGACTGGCTCATGTGGTTCCTGCCGCTCGGGCGCATGTGGGAGCCGTGGTTCGAGGTCTTCCTGCTTCGACTGCTCGAAGCGGATGCCGCGACGCTCGCGCTGCTCGACGCGGACCCGTTCGACGGCGCCGCCCCGCGGTGGATCCGCGCCCGGGCGTACCACTACCGGTTCACGACGCGGGCCGAGTTCCGGGCGACCGGCGACCGCTGGGTACGCACGCTGGAGGGTGAGGTCGTGCCGCCGTCGGGGCTCGGGGTGAGGGGCGGCGCCCGCCCCGGCGGCTAGTCGCGCCGTCGCCGGAAGACGTCGAACAGCACCCGGAGCACGAACAGCGCCGACACCACCACGAGCAGGTAGCCGAAGATCTGGAAGAGGCTGAGCGTCTCGGTGACCTGCGGGCCGGCATCGCTGATCAGCAGCATCGCGGCCATCACGCCGAGCACCCCCGCGAGGAATGCGAGTACGACCTGGTTGACGAGCGAGCGCAGCAGCGAGCGATCGCGATGATCGGCGAAGAGGCGCACGTTGACGCTGAGCCGGCCGTTCGCCAGCGAGCCCGAGATCTGGTCGAAGCGGTGGGGCATGCGGCGCAGGATCGGCAGCATGGTGCCCACCTCGTCGACGACCGCGTCCTTCAGCGAGCTCGGCTTGAACGCGTCGGCGATGCGCGCCTTCGCGAGACCGCTCGCCGCCGTCAGCAGGTCGAACCCCGGGTCGAGCACCCGAAGCGTGCCCTCAGCGACGGCGACCGCGCGGAAGGCGGCGGCGAGCTCGGGCGGGATCGCGAGCCGGTTCGCGGAGAGCAGCCGGGTCATGTCGGCCACGATCGTCGAGTCGAGCGCGGAGCCGGGACCGAGCCTGGCGGCCATGAACGAGCCGATCTCCCGTCGCAGCACGAACTCGTCGACGTCGTCGGGCAGCTCGACGAGGCCGAGCAGCGCATCGCTCATCGCCCGGGCGTCTCCGCGGTAGAACGCCATCAGGATCTCGCCGATGCGCTCGCGCATCTCGGAGTCGAGCCGCCCGACCGAGCCGAAGTCGACGAGCCCGAGGCCGCCGTTCGCAAGCAGCATCACGTTGCCGGGATGCAGGTCGGCGTGGAAGACGCCGTCGTCGATCACCTGGGTGATGAGGGAGTGGAAGAGCAGTGCGGCCTGGGCCTTGCGCACGGCCTCGGGGCGCGTGCCGTCGTCGTCGCTGAGCGCCCGGCCCGGGATGAACTCCATGACCAGCACGCGTGCCGTCGACAGGTCTCGGAAGCAATGCGGGATCGTGAGCCGCTCGCCCTCGGGATGCCGGGCCTGGGTCGCTTCGATCGCGGCGAGGTTCGCCGCCTCCGAGCGGTAGTCGAGCTCGGCGCGGAGCGACTCGGCGAACGCCGTCGCCACCGAGCGGAGCCCGAGCGAGCGACCCCACTCGGTCTCGCTCTCGAGCTTGCGGGCGAGTCGCTGCACGATGTCGAGATCCCGCTCGACGCCCGGGATGATCCCCGGACGCTGCACCTTGACCGCGACGACCTCGCCCGAAGCGAGACGGGCCCGGTGCACCTGGCCGATCGACGCCGCGGCGAACGGCTCGGGATCGAACTCGGCGAAGGCCTCGTCGGCCCGCGCCCCGAGTTCGTCGTGGATGAGCGCGTCGATCTCGTTCCACGCGGCGGGCGGCACCGCCTGCTGCAGCCGTTCGAGCTCGGCGATGTACTCGTGGGGCAGCAGCTCGGAGCGGGTGGAGAGCATCTGCCCGAGCTTGACGAACACCGGGCCCGCTTCTTCGAGCGAGACGCGCAGGGCCTTCGCGTGGGCGCGACGGGCCTGGTCCGCCGCCGGCGTGTGCGAGCGGTCGGGCTTGAACGGCACGAGGCCGTTGCGCACCGCGATGCGGGTCACCTCGGAGTACCGGCGACCGCGATCGAGGGTGCGCCGGAGATCGGGGATCCACCGGTCGGGTCGCGGCATCGTGCCGCTCGGCACGATGAGCTCGGCGATGACGAGGAACCCGATGGCCACGAGCACGACGATGCCGAGCTGGATCGGCACCAGGGCCAGCGTTGCGGGGCCGCGCTGCCAGACGAACTGCGACTCGAAGCCGAGCTCCGCGCCGAGGGCGACGAGCCCGGCGATGATGATGCGGCCCGTGCCGACCTGCACGCCGAGGAAGCGCCGCGAGATGCCGGCGAGCAGCATCATGAACAGGATCGTCACGACCGTGACGCCGATCACGCCCAGGATGATGGAACCGGTCGACATGGGAGCCCCCTCCGGGCGCGTCGCCCGCGGCCCACCCCAAGCGTATTGCTCAGGCCCCCGCGGGCGCGCCCACCGGTCGGTGCTCGACGTCGTCGACGCTGGCGCGCGGCATGGCGATGCCGCCCGCGATCGTGACGACCGCAGCGACGAGCACCGCCACGAACACGGCCGTCGAGGCCCCGTGGATCGCGACGGGGGAGTGCTCGCCGAGACCCGACCGGGCGATGACGCCGTTGGCCACCGCCCCGAAGATCGCGACGCCGACCGCGCTGCCCATCGAGCGCAGGAACATGTTGGCGCCCGTGACGACGCCGCGCTCCGACCACGGCACCGACGACTGCGCGGCGATGAGCGTCGGCGAGGCAACGAGGCCGAGGCCGAGGCCGACGATGAAACACGCGATCGCGGTGGTCCAGACGTTCGGCGTGAGCGAGGCCGCCACGAGCGCGGCGGAGCCGAGCACGGTGATCGTCAGGCCGATGAGGGCGGTGGCGCGGAACCCGATGCGGAGGAAGAGCCGCCCCGCCTGGCTCGCCGCGATCGGCCAGCCGAGCGTCAGGGCGGCGACCGCGAGCCCGGACACGAGTGGCGAGGCACCGGCGGTCGCTTCGAGGAAGGTCGGCACGTACGACGTCAACCCGATGAGCACGGCGCCGACGCCGAGCGAGATGAGCGACGTGGTGACGATGAGCCGCCGGGAGAAGACCCAGAGCGGCAGCACCGGCTCGGACGCCCGGCGCTCGATGAACACGAACGCGACGAGCAGCAGGGCGCCGATCGTGAATGCGCCGATCGACTGCCACGAGAGCCACTCCCACGCCTGGCCGCCCTCGAGCACCGCGAGGATCACCAGGGTCGACGCGATCGTGAGCACGCTCGCACCGGCGAAGTCGATGCGGTGCTTCTCACGGGTGACGGACTCGTGGTACGAGCGAATGAGCATCCACCCGGCGATGAGGCACAGCGGGATGTTCACGAAGAAGATCCAGCGCCACGACGCGAACTCGGCGAAGATCCCGCCGAGCGTCGGACCGACGACCGAGGAGATCGCCCACACGCTCGCGATGTAGCCCTGCACGCGGGCGCGCTCGCGCACCGTGTAGATGTCGCCGGTGATCGTGATGGAGACGGGCAGCACTGCGCCGGCGCCGAGACCCTGGATCGCCCGGAAGACGATGAGCGAGGTCATGTCCCACGCGAAGCCGCAGAGCACCGATCCGACGAGGAAGATGCCGATGCCGATGAGCATGATCGGCTTGCGCCCGACGGTGTCGGCGAGCTTCGAGTAGATCGGCACCGAGACGGCCTGGGCGAGCAGGTAGATCGAGAACAGCCAGGGGAACTGGGTGAATCCGCCGAGGTCGGCGACGATCGACGGCACCGCGGTCGCGAGGATCGTCGAATCGATCGCGATGAGGCCCGTGGCCAGCATCACGGAGATGAGCACCGGTCCACGCTCCGAACGGAATCCCACAGCAGTCGTCTCGGTCACGTTCCCCCTCGGTGTTCGGGCGCGCTGGAACCGGCCCATGTACCAGCAACGCGTTCGCTCCGGATTCATTCCGGTTCGCGCTGGATCGGATCGAACTCGCCGGGCGGGCCGTGCGACCGCCGGAGCGCCGCACGCTACCTTCGGACTCATGAGGATCCGCACGAAACGCGCTGTGCCCGCGCCGCCTCCCGCCGCGGCGGAGATCACGAGCGACGGCGACTCCCGCGCGCCCGAGGTGCGGATCAACGCGTTCCGCATCGGGTTCGTCGGCGCCCTCGGCGTGCTGCTCGCGGTGCTGCTCGGCGGCATCGTGGGCGAGCTCGGCACCGTGATCCTCTACGTCGCGCTGGCCCTGTTCCTGGCACTCGGCCTCGACCCGATCGTGAGCTGGCTGCAGCGGCGCGGCATGGCGCGCTGGGTCGCGATCCTCATCGTGTTCGCCGGCGTGATCGGCATCTTCGTCGGGCTCATCGCCACGATCGTGCCGATCGTCATCGAGCAGACGACGAACATCGTCGAGAACTGGGACGACATCGTCGCGAACGTGCAGCACAGCCCGTTCGTGTCGTGGCTCAACGGCATCACCGGCAGCGGCAACGCGATCAAGGACGCGATCGAGTCCGCCGGCGAGTGGCTCGCCGATCCCGCGAACCTCGGCTCACTCGGCGGCGGCCTCCTCGCCGTGGGGGCGGGCATCGCCGGCGGCTTCACCGGCGCGACGATCGTGCTGATCCTGACCCTGTACTTCCTCGCCTCGCTCGACTCGATGAAGCGCTACGCGGCCCGTTTCGTGCCGGCGAGCTCGCGCCCCGGCTACCGAGACGTGTCGGAGGAGATCACGGGATCCGTCGGCCGCTACGTCATGGGCCAGGTCGGCCTCGCCACCATCAACGGCGTGCTGAGCCTCATCTACCTGTCGATCATCGGGGCGCCGGTGCCCATCCTCCTGGCGTTCATCGCGTTCCTCTTCTCGCTCGTCCCGCTCGTCGGAACGCTCACGGGCGCGATCATCATCACGCTCGTGTCGTTCGCGGCATCGCCCGAGACCGCGCTCGCCGCGGCGATCTACTACCTGATCTACATGCAGGTCGAGGCCTACGTGCTGAGTCCGCGCATCATGAGCCGCGCGGTGGCGGTGCCCGGAGCGCTCGTCGTGATCGCGGCCGTCGCAGGCGGCACCCTCGGCGGAGTGCTCGGCGCGCTCGTCGCCATCCCCGTCGCGGCATCGCTCATCATCATCGTGGAGAAGGTCATCTTCCCCAGACAGGACACCATCTAGCCCGCACCCTGAGCTCCGGGCGCCGCAGACGGGCTCGGCGCTCTGCCATGCTGATCGGATGCCCAGCGCCGTTCAACTGATCCGAGCGTCGACGCTCTCCGACGTCGCCGAGTACGCCTACGCCGCGACCGCCCCGAAGGATGCGCGCCTGGTCTTCCTCGCCGGCGCGTGCCCGCTCGACGACGACGGATCGACCATCGCGGTCGGCGACTACGTCGGTCAGGCGGCGGCGTGCATCGAGACCATGACGCGTGCGCTCGCCGCGGCTGGCGCCACGATCGACGACGTCATCAGCACCCGCGTGCTCGTGGCCTCGTCACGACGCGACGACCTCGGCGCGGTCTGGCAGGTCGTGCGCGACGCGTTCGGAGCCCACGACGTGCCGAGCACGCTGCTCGGAGTGACGGTGCTCGGCTGGGAGCACCAGCTCGTCGAGATCGAGGCGATCGCGGCCGTCGTCGACTGACGAAGCGGCGGCCTCAGAACCAGATGCTGAGGTGCGGCGCCCGCTGCGCCGCGAACATGGCGTCGGCGGCAGCGATCGAGCCGGGCGAGAGCTCGGTGACGCGACCGGCGCGTGCGAGCACCGAGGGATGCACCCCGCCGAGGTAGATCGCGCCGAGTTCGCGCACCCCGAGCCGGATGCTGCGAGCGCCCTTCACGGATGCCGCGGCATCCGACGGCTCGATGGCCGTGACCTCTGCGCGACCAGCCTCGTCGACGACGAGCTCGAAGCGCCCGCCCGCGATGCCGATCGGGTCGTCGACCTCGATCGCGAGCCGGCCCGGCGCGCTGTAACGCCGTGCCGCGAGCGCGGTGACCGGGTCGATCACGCGCAGCCACAGGTGGTCGACGACCTCGGAATAGGAGACGGCCCGGGGGTCTTCGAGGAGCCAGGGGAGCGGTTCGTCGACCGAGCGGAGCAGCCCCCGCGTGCCCGACACGAAGTCCTGCTCGACGAGGAATCGCCAGAGCGCGCGTTCGGCGTCGTCGGTCGCGGCGGCGAGGAAGTCGAACTCCGCGATGCCCGGCTCGTTGGGCTCACGGCTCACGTGGAACACGGCGAAGCCCTGCGCCTGTCCGCGTTCGTCGTCGTAGCGCACGACCCGCCGTGCGCGGGAACGGCTGCTGTCGGGGTCGTACAGGCCGAGCACCCGATCGAGCAGGCCGGGCCAGCGATCGATCTCACCCGGGGTGCGTGCCACCGCGCGACGTGCGATCGCGGGGGCCGCCTCGCGGATGGACGCGGCCTCGACGAACTGCACGCGGCCCGGGGCATCCGGACCGGTCCAGTGCACCCGCCGTCGATCGACGAACACCGTCGCGGCGCGCGCTGCCGGAGCGTAGCCGTAGCGGCCGTAGATCGTCGCCTCCGTGGCGGTCAGCATCGCGAGGGCGGCACCCGCGGCACGCGCGTTCTGGAGCTCGGCGAGCATGAGCGCCCTGGCGATGCCGCGCCGGCGATGCGTCGGAGCGACGGTGACCGAGCTCACGGCCCAGGCGTCGACGCTGCGACCGCCGGGCACGCTGAGCCCCGTGGGCCAGCTCGAGACGGTGGCGACGGGAATCGTCGGGTCGACGATCGTGGAGTCGTAGACACCGTGCACCCGCCGATCGGCGATCACGCCGAGGTCGTAGTCGAGTTCGACCTGCTTCGGCCGGGCGTGGTGGAAGCCCCGGAAGTCGGCCTCGACCCACGCTGCCGCCGCTGCTGCATCGCGCGTGTCGACGAGGCGATAGTCGAGTCCCCTCGCGGCGAGCGAGGCGAGCGCCTCGGAATCGGCGGGGAACCCCTGCAGGTCGAACGACATCAATCCATCGTAGTGGTGACGCCCATCGGTGGGTCGCGGGCCGCCGCCTGCCCGGTCCTTGTCAGCGCATCCGATAGTCGGGGAGGCGGTCGTCGGTGGCGAAGGCGTCGGTCATCCACATCATCGTGCGATACATCAGGGGGTTCGCGAAGGTCCAGTCCCTCATCCGGATGCGCCCGGTCGACGGCGGAGCGAGGAAGGGCCCGGCGTTGCCGGAGCGGGCGATCTTCGTCGGCTTGCGCATGCGGCGGTCGTAGGCCCCGAACGCCGCCGTGTGGTCGCCGCCCGCGGCGATCAGTTCGCCGGCGAGGATGTAGGCGCCGATGAGCGCGAGCCCGGTTCCGAAGCCGCCGAGCGTGTTCGCGTAGCCCGCATCGCCGACGAGTGCCGCGCGCCCCTGCGTGAACGAGGTCATCCGGGTGCGCGCGAGGGCGTCGAGGAAGAAGTCGGATGCCCCGCGGCTGGCCTCGAGCGCGGCGGGAACCCGCCATCCGGCGCCCGCGAACGCCGATTCGAGGAAGGCGCGCTGCGAGGCGAGGTCGCGCCGGTCGTAGTCGGGCCGCTCCGCGCGGAAGACGAACAGGTTCGGCGCCTTCTGACCGCCGAGGAGGGCCAGGCGACCGGGTTCGTTGTAGCCGTAGGCGATGCCGCGCCCATCGGGGAGCCGGGTCTCGAGATCGCCGAGCGGTGCCTGCCCGCTGGCGACCGCGTAGTAGAACCCGCGCGTCTCGACGAACCGGTCCTCCGGGCCGAATGCGAGACGTCGCACCGCGGAGTGCACGCCATCCGCCCCGATCAGGAGGTCGAAGCGCTCGTCGGGTCGACCGGCGAAGGCGACGTCGACCCCGTCAGCCGACTCGGTGATCGAGGTGATCTCGTCGTCGTACACGTAGTCGGCATCTGCGGCGGAGTGGGCGAGGAGGATGCCGGCGAGATCGCCGCGCAGGATCTCGACGTCGCCGCCGATGAACTCGCCTGGCACGACGGCGTTCACCTGGTCGTTCGCGTCGACCATGCGCCAGTCGGTCTTCGCGGTCTGGTGCGTCTGCACCTCGTCGAGGATTCCCATGCGGGTCAGCAGGGCGTGGTGCGTCCGTCCCTTGAAGTCGACGGCCTGGCCGCCCGGACGTGCGGTCGGGGCCTTCTCGATGACCGTCACGTCGAAGCCGTTGCGGCCCAGCCAGCGTGCCAGTGCGGGGCCGGCGATGCTCGCGCCGGAGATCAGGACCTTCGTGGTTGCCATGTGCGCGTCCTTCGGAGGAGTTAATTGCGTCTAATGGACACAATAACTGATCGCGTACACTGGACGCAATCAGGTCGGAGGGGCATCGTGGCGAAGGACGAAGCGAACCCGTCGTCGGTCGCGGCGGCGTTCCTCTGGGCGCAGCCGTCGGGGCGGAAACCGGGGCCGAAGCCGAAGTACACGCTCGACGGCATCGCCGACGCCGCGATCGCCATCGCGGACGAGTCCGGGCTCGACGAGGTCTCGATGCAGCGTGTCGCCGAGCGACTCGGCACGACGAAGATGGCGCTCTATCGCTACGTTCCCGGACGCGCCGAGCTCGACGCGGTCATGCTCGACACCGCACTCGGCGCACCCGTCGAGGCGGAAGCGGCGCAGTGGCGCACGGCTCTGACGGCGTGGGCCGGCGGAGTCCACGATCGCGCCCTGGCGCACCCGTGGATCGTCGAACTCGTGCAGCGGCCGCACACGCCCGGCCCCGGCGAGCTCGCGTGGTTCGAGGCCGGTCTCGGCGCAATGGCGGAACTGCCCCTTCGCGGCGGCGAGAAGCTCGACCTGCTGACCCTCCTCGTCGGCCACGTGATGTCGCTCGTGCGCCAACGTGCTTCCGCAGGCGCGGCCGAACAGCAGCTCGCGGCGGCGCTCTCGTCCATCCTCGCCACGCGCGCCGAGCGCTACCCGCGGACTGCGAGCGCGTTCGCCGAAGCCGACGACGACGGTGCCCGCGACGACGCGCTGCGATTCGGCGTCGAACGCGTGCTCGCCGGTGTCGCTGCGCTCGTCGCCGAGCGTGCGGGATCCCCGCCGTCTCGTTCCTGATCGCGGCGCGCGGCGACGGCGAGCACGGCGCGGCGATACGATGGCGGGGATGCGAGGAGGCGCCATGCGTGCCGTGATGCTGAACGGTTCCGGTCGGTACGCCGACCCGTGGCACCGCCACTCCGAGACGACCGCGGCGCTCGCCGAACTCGTCGCAGGGGCGGGGTTCGCGGTGGAGGTCGCCGACGACGTCGACAGGGCGCTCGCGTCCCTGCCGGACGACGTCGCCCTCATCGTCGTGAACGCCGGCGACCCGCATGCGCCGAACCCCGAGGGCGAGACCGTCGCCGTGCCCGAGGCCTCCGTGCTCGGATCGGCGAACGCCGTCCTCGGGTCGGCCATCGATCGGGGCATCGGCATCCTCGCCGTGCACACGGCGGCGGCGAGCCTGCACGACTACCCCGCGTTCGAGCGGGCGCTCGGCGCACGTTGGGTGCGCGACCGCTCGTGGCACCCGCCCATCGGCGAGGCCGCGGTGCACATCGTGGGCAACCACGCGATCGCCGAGGGACTCGAGGACTTCACCGTGTTCGACGAGCGCTACACCGATTTCCGGCTCGACGACGTGATCGAGCCGATCGCCGAACACGAGCACGACGGCATTCGTCATCCTCTCGTGTGGGCGCGGGAGTTCGGTCGCTCGCGTCTCGTCTACGACGCCCTGGGCCATGATGCCCGCTCCTACGACTCGGCCGGCCACCGTGCACTGCTCGCGGCTTCGCTCGCCTGGCTCGCGCGCGTGCCGGCGCCGACGGCGAACGAGCGGTGAGCCGGGTCGTCATCGCCCCTGATTCGTTCAAGGGCACGGCCAATGCAGCGGATGCGGCGGCCGCCGTCGCGCGCGGATGGCGCTCGGTGCGCGCCGACGACGAGGTCATCACCCGGCCGATGGCCGACGGCGGCGAGGGCACGCTCGACGCCTTCGAGGTCGCCGTGCCGGGCGCGCGGCGGATGCCGGCCACGGTGCGGGGTCCCGTCTCCGAGCCCGTGGCGACGCACTGGCTGCTGCTGCCCGACGGCACTGGCGTCGTCGAGCTCGCGGCGACGTCGGGGATCACGCTGCTCGACCCGCTCGCGCCCCTCGACGCGCACTCGGCGGGCTTCGGCGAGGCCATCGCCGACGCGCTCGACGCCGGGGTCGAGCGGCTCCTGCTCGCGCTCGGAGGCAGCGCGTCGACCGACGGCGGTGCGGGGGCCCTCGCCGCACTGGGCGCTCGGTTCCTCGACGGAGATCAGGGCCGGGTGCCGCTCGGCAACCGCGGGCTCGGCTCCCTCGCCCGAGTCGACCTCGCAGGACTGCGCCCCCTGCCTCCCGGCGGGGTGCTGATCCTCGGCGACGTCACGAACCCGTTGCTCGGCGAGCAGGGCGCCGCGGCGGTCTTCGGTCCGCAGAAGGGCGCGGATGCCGCGACCGTCGTCGTGCTCGAGACGAACCTCGCCCGGTTCGCTCGCCTCGTTCCCGACATCTCACCGCAGACCCCAGGAGCCGGCGCGGCCGGCGGCACCGGGTTCGGCCTGCTCGCGTGGGGCGCTGCGATGGGCGGGGGAGCGGCGCTCGTCGCCGACGCACTCGGCCTGGACGACGACCTCGCCGGCGCCGCCGTCGTGATCACCGGCGAGGGGCGATTCGACGGGCAGTCCGAGGCGGGCAAGGCGCCGAGCGAGGTCGCCCGGCTGGCCGCCGCCCGCGGCGTGCCGGTCGCGCTCGTCGCCGGTGCGATCACGGCGGAGCCCCGTGGGTTCGCGGCATCCGTCGCGCTGACCGGGCTCGCCGGCGGAGCGGAACCCGCGATGGCGGATCCGCTGCGCTGGCTCGAGGCCGCAGGCGCTCGACTCGCCGGCGAGATCGGGGTCGTCGCGACGAGCTGAGCGGCTCGCGTGCGGTCGTCAGATGTGGTGCAGGCCGGGGTGCGGCTTCGGCGGTTCGGCGCCGACGAACTTGCCGTGGCGTTGCTCGGGTTCGTGACCGTCGGGGTGACCGTCGGTGGACGTGTAGTCGCCGACCGACGATTCGTCGTCTTCGGCGCCGTCGGTGCGGACGTACGCACCGGAGACCGTGCGCTCGTGGGGCCCCTCGCCGTCGACCTCGGTGTAGCTGCCCTCGAGGTCATCGGTGGCGTCGACCGTGCCGGCGGGTGTGCTCGGCTCTTCGGAGGACTGCGGTTCAGCGGGTCGGTTCGATTCGGACATCATCGCTCCCTCATCGTCGATCGGGGCGCCGTCATGGGGCGACGTCTCGCCCCCATGTTATGTCGCCACGGCGTGAAGGGAAGGGGTGCCACGGCAGCTCGGGGTGAAACGTCAGCGCAGGAACAGCCGCGCATTCGCCTGTTCGGCGTCGGAATACTGCACGGCTGCGACCCCGAGCGCGCGGTTCAGGCCGGCGAGGCTCTCTTCGACCTGCAGCTGGGTGGCCCGCCAATCGGCGACGGCGCCCTGGAACGCGGTCGAGGCCTGACCGGACCACGACGACTGCAGGCCCGAGAGCTGGCCGAGGAGCGATGCCACCTCGGATTGGATTCGCCCGATCGTGCCCTGCACGGTCTGGGTGGCGGCTGACACCTGTTCGGCATCGACGTGGTAGACGGCCATCTCGGCCCCTTTCGTTCGGTGTGCGCGCCACGCTACGGCGCGGCAGGTGAACGAATCGCGGTCGAGCAGCGACGGTGTGCGACATCCGCTGCTCGTCGCCTGTTGAGGCGGAGTGCCGGGCACTGGGCGACAGGCGCCGGTCGTCGCGCGTCGACCCGCGGCGGAGCGACGCCGGAGCCGGCCGTCAGTCGGCGGTGACCGACTGCGGCGCAGCGGCCGAACCGGCGAGGGGCAACGACACCCGGAAGGTGGCGCCGCCGCCGGGCGTCTCGACGACGTCGACCGTGCCGTTGTGCGCAGCCACGATCGACGACACGATCGCGAGGCCGAGGCCCGATCCGCCGGTCTCGCGGGTGCGAGACGTATCGGCGCGCCAGAACCGCTGGAAGATCTTCTCGCGGATCTGCGGGGGGATGCCCTCGCCGTGATCGACGACCTCGATCATCGCCCGCTCGGTCGCGTCGTCGACCGAGATGCGGATCTCGATCGGGCTCTCAGGCGTGGTGAAGCGGATCGCGTTGCCCATCAGGTTCGTGATGACCTGACGGATCTTGTTCTCCTCGGCGAGCACCACGGTGCGGCGAACCGGCATCTGCGGGCCGGGAGCACCCGAGCCGCGTGCCGTCGAAGGTGCGGCGATCGCATCCGAGGCCGAGGCCGAGGTCGAAGCCGCGGCCGCGGAGGCCGCCGCCGACGCGCGTGCGGCGCGCTTCGACGCGGCCGACGAGCCGCCCGCCTTCGCCGTCGCCCGGCGGCTGCCGGTGGTGGTCGCGGCCTCGCCCTTCGGGCGACGACCGCGGAGACGCGCGAGCGTCGCGCCGGCGAAGGAGATCGGGCCGGTCGGCGGCGCGGCGCGGTCGCCCGCGACGTCGAGCTCGACCTCGAGTTCGGGAGCGGGCTCGCCCGAGGCATCCGCCGTGCTGAGGTCTTCGGGCGCGATGACCGTGACCGTGCGCGCAGGGTGCGCGGCCATCGTGTCGAGGGCGGCGTCGCGGGCGAGCGGCACGAGGTCGACCTCGGCGAGCTCGAGCGGCTTCGCCTCATCGAGACGGGCGAGCGCGAGCAGGTCTTCGACGAGGAGGCCCATGCGGATCGCCTCCTTCTCGATGCGCTCCATGGCCTGCCCGACCTCGTCGGGCGACTGCAGCGCGCCCATGCGGTAGAGCTCGGCGTAGCCGCGCACCGACACGAGCGGCGTGCGCAGTTCGTGCGAGGCGTCGCCGACGAAGCGGCGCATCTGGTCGATCGTGCGCGCACGGTCGCGGAAGGCGCGGTCGATGCGGTTCAGCATCGTGTTGAGCGAACGGTTCAGCCGGCCGACCTCGGTGTTCGGCGTCGCGCCGCCGAGGCGCTGGCTGAAGTCGCCGTCGGCGATCGCCGCCGCGGTGCGCTCGACCTCGCGGAGGGGCATGAAGGTCGTCGTCACGAGCATGCGCGTGAGCAGGGCGCCGACGAGCACGACCCCGAACCCGAACCCGAAGAAGATCGTGAGGTACATCGCGAGCAGCTGCTCGGTCTCCTTCGAGGAGATCGCGAGGATGATCGGCGAGTAGTTGCCGTGGTTGTCGGCGAGGGTCAGCGCCGTGACGGCGCGGAAGGTCGGGTTGCCGTCGCCGTCGAGCATCGGGAAGACCGAGTACTGGCCCTCGTTCCGTGCATTGACCTCTGCCGCCGTCAGCGTCTCGGGGATCTGCGGCAGCTCCACGCGGTCGCGATCGTGCCAGTTGTGCTTGTCGACCTGACCCGTCTTCGCGTCGTACACGGCGACGAACACGTCGAGGTCGGGCTTGAAGCTGAGGTCGTCGAGCGGGGCGCGATCGCTCGGCTCCTCACCCTGGTCGGTGAAGTACTTGCGCAGGTCGCCCGATGCGATCGCCTCGAGCTTGACCTTGACCTGGTCTTCGACGTACGAGCGCAGCATCGCCGCGGTGCCGATTCCGGACACCAGAAGCCCGAGCGTGAGCATGAGCACGGTGACGCCCGTGATCTTGGTACGCAGCGAGATGCGGTTCCACCGCTCGGAGATCTGATTCATGGCGGGCCGAGTCTAGGTGGGCCTTCCTGAGTCAGGGCTTGGAGGACTTCAGCATGTAGCCGAATCCGCGCTTGGTCTGGATCAGCGGCTCCGCCGAGTGCTGATCGAGCTTGCGGCGGAGGTAGGAGATGTAGCTCTCCACGATGCCGGCGTCGCCGTTGAAGTCGTACTCCCACACGTGGTCGAGGATCTGCGCCTTCGACAGCACGCGGTTGGGGTTCAGCATGAGGTAGCGCAGCAGCTTGAACTCGGTGGGGGAGAGCTCGACGGGCACGTCGCCGACGAGCACCTCATGCGTGTCCTGGTCCATCGTGAGCTCGCCGGTGCGGATCACCGCGTCTTCTTCGGCGTGCATCGTGCGGCGCAGGATCGCCTTGATGCGGGCGACGATCTCGTCGAGGCTGAAGGGCTTCGTGACGTAGTCGTCGCCGCCGACGGTGAGGCCGGTGATCTTGTCCTCCGTGTCGTCCTTCGCGGTGAGGAAGAGGATCGGCGCGGTGTACCCGGCCGAACGCAGGCGCTTGGTGACGCCGAAGCCGTTCATGTCGGGCAGCATCACGTCGAGGATGATGAGGTCGGGCTCCTCCTCGAGTACCGCAGAGATGGTCTGCGCGCCGTTGCCGACCGCGCGCACCGCGAAACCGGCGAACCTGAGGCTCGTCGTGAGAAGGTCGCGGATGTTGGGCTCGTCGTCGACGATGAGAATTCGTGGTCCGTCGCTCATGTGATGATTCTCTGCGCATCGGCTGGAACTTTCCTGAACATTCTTCGAGGGTCGCCGATCCGGTGTGTCGGATGACGCGCGGATTGGAGCCCCGCAGCAGCCGTGGAAGACTCGGCAGCATGGCGAATCGAACCCCGGTCATCCGGCGCATCGGCCCCCGTGAGTTCGACTTCTCGCGCGAGGTCGCCGTGATGGCGATCGTCAACCGCACCCCGGATTCCTTCTACGACCGAGGGCGCACCGAGGCGCTCGACGCCGCCGTCGCCGCCGCGACCCTCGCGATCGAGCAGGGCGCCGACTGGATCGACGTCGGCGGCGCGAAGTTCGCGCCGGGGCCCGCGATCCCCGCCGAGGAGGAGATCGAGCGCGTCGTGCCCGTCGTCGCCGCGCTCGCCGGATCCGGCGCCGTCATCTCGGTCGACACCTTCCTCCCCGCGGTCGCCCGTGCGGCCATCTCGGCGGGCGCGCACGTCGTCAACGACACGACCGGCATCCACGACCCGGCCATGGCCGAGGTCGTCGCAGAGACGGGGGCGACGATCGTCGTCACGCACAGCCTCGCGAAACCCCGTACGCCGTATCCCTCGCCGCGGTACGGCGACGTCGTGGCCGAGGTGTCGGCCTTCCTCACGGAGCGCGTCGCGCTCGCCGAATCGCGAGGTGTGGCATCCGATCGCATCATCGTCGACCCGGGCCACGACCTCAACAAGCACACGCTGCACTCGCTCGAGCTGACCCGCCGTCTCGGCGAGATCACGAGCCTCGGCTACCCGACCCTCGTGGCGCTCTCGAACAAGGACTTCGTGGGCGAGAGCCTCGGCCGGCCGCGCGAGCAGCGCATCGAGGGCTCGATCGCCGCCGCGGTTTACTGCGTCATGCAGGGCGCCCGCATCGTGCGCGTGCACAACGTGCGCGAGACCGTCGACGCCATGCGCATGGTCGAGGCGATCGAGGGATGGCGCGAGCCGGTGTTCCTGGAGCACAACCAGTGAACGCCGCGCCGTCGACGCCCGGTCGCGAGGAGCTCATCGCGGCATACGCCCTGCCCGACCGTTCCGCCCGGCGGCTGCGCATGAACTTCGTCGCGAGCCTCGACGGCGCGGCCACCCTCGAGGGACGCAGCGGCGGTCTCGGGGACGCGAGCGACCGCCTCGCCATGCAGGTGCTGCGCACGCTCGCCGACGTCGTACTGGTCGGTGCGGGCACCGTGCGGGTCGAGGGCTACGGCGGCGTGGCCGTGAGCGAAGCGGATGCCGCTTGGCGCGCCGCCCACGGCCTGGCCGAGCAACCCCGGCTCGCCGTCGTCTCCTCGTCGCTCGCGCTCGACCCCGAGTCGGCGTTCTTCACGGCCGCGGTGACGCGCCCGATCGTCGTGACCCATGCCCAGGCGCCCGCGGCGCAGCGGGCCGCGCTCGAGCCGGTCGCCGACGTGATCGTCGTGGGGGAGCAGGCCGTCGACGTGCGCGCCATGCTCGACGTGCTCGCCGAGCGCGGGTTCCGGCAGGTGCTCAGCGAGGGCGGGCCGCATCTCTTCGGGTCGCTGCTCGAGGCCGACCTCGTCGACGAGCTCTGCCTCTCGCTCAGCCCGATGCTCGTCGCAGGCGATGCAGGGCGCATCGTGCGCGGTGCTCCCGAGCTCGAGCGCCGCATGCGGCTCGTGCACGCGATCCCGGCCGGGGACCTGCTGCTGCTCCGCTATGCACGCGGCTGACGTCGGCGCGGTGCGACGGCTGCGTCAGGCGGCCTCGAGCGAATGCGCGTCGAGGATCGTGTAGCTGTAGCCCTGCTCGGCGAGGAACCGCTGCCGATTCTGCGCGAAGTCCTGGTCGACGGTGTCGCGCGACACGAGCGTGTAGAAGTTCGCGCTGAGTCCCGACTCCTTCGGCCGCAGCAGCCGGCCGAGTCGCTGCGCCTCCTCCTGGCGCGAACCGAACGAGCCCGAGACCTGGATCGCCACGGTCGCCTCGGGCAGGTCGACCGAGAAGTTCGCGACCTTCGAGACGACGAGCACGGGGGTGCGGCCGTCGCGGAACTCCTGGAACAGCCGCTCGCGCTCGTCGACGGGCGTCGAGCCGGTCAGCTGCGGGGCGCCGAGCGCCGCGGCGAGCTCGTCGATCTGGTCGAGGTACTGGCCGATCACGAGGATGCGCTCGCCGGCGTGCTTGGCCACGAGCTCCTTGACGACCCCGAGCTTGGCCGGCGCGGTCGCCGCGAGGCGGTAGCGCTCGTCGTCGGCGGATGCCGCGTACGTCAGCCGCTCGGACTGCGGCAGGTCGATGCGCACTTCGTAGCAGGCTGCGGGGGAGATGAAGCCCTGGGCCTCGATCTCCTTCCACGGGGCGTCGAAGCGCTTCGGGCCGATCAGGCTGAAGACGTCGCCCTCACGGCCGTCCTCGCGCACGAGGGTCGCGGTGAGGCCGAGGCGTCGACGGGCCTGCAGCTCGGCGGTGAGCTTGAACACGGGCGCCGGCAGCAGGTGCACCTCGTCGTAGACCACGAGGCCCCAGTCGAGCGCGTCGAGCAGGGCCAGATGGGCGTACTCGCCCTTCCGCTTCGCGGTGAGGATCTGGTAGGTCGCGATCGTGACCGGCTTGACCTCCTTGACCTGCCCCGAGTACTCGCCGATCTCGTCGGCGGTGAGCGTGGTGCGGCGCAGCAGTTCGTCGCGCCACTGGCGGGCCGAGACCGTGTTGGTCACGAGGATCAGCGTCGTGGTCTTGGCCGTCGCCATCGCCCCGGCGCCGACGAGGGTCTTGCCGGCCCCGCAGGGCAGCACGACGACGCCGGAGCCGCCGTCGAAGAAGTTGTCGATCGCCTGCTGCTGGTAGCCGCGCAGGTGCCAGCCGGACTCCTCGAGGTCGATCCGGTGCGGCGTGCCCGGCGTGTATCCCGCGAGGTCTTCAGCCGGCCAGCCGAGCTTGACGAGCTCCTGCTTGAGGGCGCCGCGCGCCCAGGCTTCGACGAGGAAGCTCCGCTCGTCGAGGCGCTCGGTGAGCAGCGGTGCGATGCGCTTGGCCGAGGCGACCTCGGTGAGCACGGCGATGTCGTCGCTGTGCAGGCGCAGCGCCCCGTCGTCGGTGCGGTCGACGACGAGCCGTCCGTAGCGGCCGACCGTCTCGCGCATGTCGACGGCGACGGTCTGCGGCACCGGGAACTTCGCGTAGCGCTCGAGCGTCGAGAGCATGTCGTCGGCGTCGTGGCCGGCGGCTCGCGCGTTCCAGAGACCCAGCCGGGTGATGCGGTAGGTGTGCATGTGCTCGGGGGCCCGTTCGAGCTCGGCGAACACCGCGAGGTCGTGGCGCGCGTCTTCGGCGAGCGGATGCGCGACCTCGAGGAGGACGGTTCGGTCGCTCTGCACGATGAGTGGGCCGTCTGACATAGCGGTCGAGTCTACGCCCGGTTCATGGGAGGTCGGCCGTTCGGCACCGGATCGGAGATCCGCACTCGATCGGATGCCCCGGGCGGATCCGGTCCGGAACCGTGCAGATCTCCGAGCCGACGACGGGCGTCAGGCCCCGGCGGGCGCCGGCGAGACCGCCGCGATCGCCGACAACGGCAGCGTGCGTTCGATGTCGGCCTTGCGGTCGCGCGCGCGGAGCCGCCCGTTGGCGACGCTCGCCGGCGCCAGCAGGTAGTCGGCGGTGTCGCCGCCGGGCATGCGCACGGTGACCGTGAGCGTCTCCTTCGAGCGGGCGGCGGCCTCGAGCTGGCGCGCCAGCCATGCCTGCTCGCTCGCCCCGGCTTCCCCCTCGGCGAGCACGACGTCGAGGAGCGCCTCGATCGGGTCGGGCTTCGACACCGGCTCGGGAACCGCCGCCAGGTGGTGGCGGCTCAGCCGGATGATCTCGCCCGCGGCGTCTTCGGCGGCGACCGGGTACCGCGCGTCGGCGAGCGCCCAGAACACGACTTCGGGCGGGAACCGCGAGAGCAGTCGGTGCGGGCCCGTCTGGCGCAGGCCGATCGAGACGAGCGACTGGTCGACGGCGAGGGTGCGCACGAGCTGCTCGTCGTCGGAGCGCACGCTCGCCCGCGCCGGGGCATCCGCCGGGTCTGCGAGCGAGACCCTGAGCGACCCGAACCGCGCCGCCGCCTCGGCGACGAGGTACGACAGGGGCTGCGGGATGCCGGTGAGCGAGAGCCCGCCGAGGAACTCGAGGATCGACTCGGCCGTCTCGCCGGCGGCGAGTCCGCGATTGACGGATGCCGCGCTGACGCGATACGTCGACGCGAGGTCGCGGCCCTCGACGTCGGCGAAGCCGCGCAGGCGGGCGTCGAGCGCCGGCTCGAGCGGGCCGGGCGAGACGATCGAGAGGTCGTGCTGCAGGTAGACCTGCTCGACCTGTGCGGGGAAGTGCGCCGCCAGTCGATCGGAGGCCCGGTCGAGCTCCCCGGCGAGCACGAGGAGCGCCGTCGGTGCGGGCTCGCCCGAGACGGCGAGCCCGAGCGCTTCGGCCTCGCCGATGAGGCGTTCGAGCCCTTCGTCGATCCAGCGTCCGCCGGCGGGGTAGAACCAGCGCACGTCTTCGCCGAGCGTGCTCGCCGTGAGCGACTCGCTGCGGCGTGCCACGAGTTCGCGGAGCGCCTCGGGGATGCGGGCGCGCCAGCACTCGGCGAGGCGCCGCCAGCGGCCGGCGGTCGTCTCGAGCGACCACTCGGCGCCGCGCTCCGACTCGAGCCAGAACGCTCCGTCGCGCACGACGAGACCGGCTTCGTCGGCCCGGTGGAAGAGGCGGGGCAGGGCGTCGAGGGCGATGCCGCTCGCCTCGGCGAGGCGCTTCGAGTCGGGGAGCGCGAGGCCGCCCTTCGCGAGCTCGCGGGCCGGCTGCGTTCCGAGCGCCGCGAGTACCTCGGCCGTGGCCGCGACGGTCGCGTAGGCCGTCTCGGCGGCGCGGCGGTCGATGAGCGTGCGGTCGACGTCGGCGCCGGAGACGGGCACCGGCGGTGCCGGCGTCGCGAGCTCGGCCACGGTGGGCAGCTCGGCGCCGAGGCGCGGTGCCACCCGTGCGATGACGGCGGCGGGCACGTGCACGCGGTCGTCGATGCGCACCAGCAGCAGCAGGCCGCTCAATTCGTCGAGCAGCTCGCTCGTGGCGTCGGACAGTTCAGCGGATGCCGCCTGCCCCACGAGTTCGGCACGTACCCGTTCGACCGTGGTGTCGCCGTCGGCGACCAGTTCGACGGCCGCGGCGAGCACGGCGAGGTGACGGCGATCGAGCCGGCCGACCGCGTGGTCGATCGAGTCCGGTGCGAGCACCGCCTCTGCGAGGTCGAAGAGGTCGCGCACCCCGGACGGCTCGAACTCGCGCGAGTGCAGTGCTGCCGCGAGGGAGTCTCGCGACAGCCCGCGGAGTCGTGCGGCGAGCTCGAGCATCGTCTCCGATCAGCTCGATCCGGATCGCGCGGCTCGGCCCCGCCGGACGCCGTTGACGATGAGCAGGACGATGAGGAGCACGAAGGCGATCGGCAGTCCGAACCAGGGCAGCATCGTGACGACCGCCCAGACGCCGGAGCTCATCTCGTCGACGGCGACGCCGGAGATCGTGCCGATCATCACGGCGAAGAAGCAGATGATGGACAGGCCGACGATGGCGGCGAACATGTACGCCAGGACGCGCTCGGCGCGATTGTCGGTGATGGGGCCGGAATCGCTCACCATCCCAGAATAGGCCAGGCGGCCCGTTCACGGGTGTCCCGAGCAATAGACTGGGCTGTGGACGGCGCTGTGGTTCAGCGCGCCTGCAGACATGAGCGAGGTTCATACGATGCCCACCGGCAAGGTCAAGTTCTACGACGAGGAAAAGGGATTCGGCTTCATCAGCTCCGATGACGGCCAGGAGGTCTTCCTCCACGCATCCGCACTTCCCGCCGGCGCGACCGTGAAGGCGGGCAGTCGACTCGAGTTCGGCGTCGCCGAGGGCAAGCGCGGCGCCCAGGCGCTGTCGGTGCGCGTGCTCGACACCCCGGTGAGCCTCACCAAGATCAACCGCAAGCCCGCCGACGACATGGCGATCATCGTCGAAGACGTCGTGAAGGTGCTCGACGGCATCGGCGCCGACCTCCGTCGCGGCCGCTACCCCGAGAAGTCGAAGGCCCGCACCGTCGCGGCGGTGCTGCGCAAGGTGGCAGACGATCTCGATGCCTGAGGCGACGGAACCCGAGCAGGCTGTGGCCGAGAGCGCCGAGAGCGCCGAGAGCGCCGAGAGCGCCGAGAGCGCCGAGAGCGCTGCGGTCGTCGTGGCCGACGAGGTGCTCCTGTCGGCGGTGGATCTCGCCCGACGCGCACTGCTCGAGGTCACCGCTCCCGAGACGGTCGGATCGGTCGTCGGGCACCTCGTCGAGGGGGAGCACGTGCTGACCCTCCTCTTCGCCTCGGACCTCCGCGGGTACCCGGGCTGGCACTGGAGCGTCACGCTGTCGCGGTTCGACGACAACGCGGAGCCGACGGTGCTCGAGACCGAGCTCATGCCCGGCGAGACGGCACTGCTCGCACCCGACTGGGTGCCGTGGTCGGAGCGGCTGGCCGACTACCGGGCGGCTCAGGAGGCGATCGCAGCCGAGGGCGGCGAAGCCGACGACGAGCACGACGATGAGCACGACGACGATGAGCACGACGAACTCGACGACGACGTCGACGACGACGAGTTCGACGGCATCGACATCGATGCGCTCGGTGCGGTCGAGGACGCGGACCCCGCCGACGACGACGATGCAGACGACGACGAGTCCGACGAGGACGACGGGTCGGACGAATCAGACGATGACGACGAGTCCGACGAGGACGACGGGTCGGACGAGTCAGACGATGACGACGAGTCCGACGAGGACGCGGACTCCGAAGCGGGCGCGGACTCGGGCGATCAGTCGGCCGAGCGCTCCGACGACTGATCGGCCCGTCGCCGGATCACCTGCACGACCGCGAGGCCGATGAGGCCGATGGCGATGCCGGTGATCGCGGCGCCGATGAACCATCCGAGGCCCGCCGACTCGAGCGGAACCCGGAACACGAGGCAGACCACGAGCGCGACGACCCAGCCGAGCGTGCCCGCGACCACAGCCTTGCGGCCGTCGGCGCGCGCGGGTGCCGGGTCGGGGCGCCGTTCCTCGTCGCTGAGCCAGAGTCGCATCGGGATCAGCCGAACTGCGAGAGCACGTAGTCGATCGAGGCCGTGAGTGCGCGCACGTCGTCGGGCTCGATCGCGGTGAAGGTCGCGACGCGCAGCTGGTTGCGGCCGAGCTTGCGGTACGGCTCGGTGTCGACGATGCCGTTCTCGCGGAGCACCGAGGCGAGCGCCGCGGCATCCGTCGACTCGTCGAAGTCGATCGTGACGACCACCTGCGAGCGGTGCGCGGGATCGGCGACGAACGGGGTCGCGATCGAGGTGCGCTCGGCCCAGTCGTACAGCACGGACGACGACTCGCGGGTGCGGGCGTCGGCCCAGGCGAGGCCGCCCGAGGCGTTCATCCACTCGAGCTGGTTCTCGAGCAGCAGGAGGGTCGTGAGGGCGGGCGTGTTCAGCGTCTGGTTCAGGCGCGAGTTGTCGACCGCGTTCTTCAGCGACAGGAACTCGGGGATGTACCGGCCGCTTGCTGCGACGCGCTCGACGCGCTCGATCGCGGCGGGGGAGAGCAGCGCGAACCAGATGCCGCCGTCGGAGGCGAAGTTCTTCTGCGGAGCGAAGTAGTAGACGTCGAACTGCCGCGGATCGACCATGATGCCGCCGGCCGCACTCGTGGCATCGATGACCGTGAGCGCGCCGTCGTCGCCTGCGACGCGGGTGACGGGGGCCATCACGCCCGTCGAGGTCTCGTTCTGCGGCCAGGCGTAGACGTCGACGCCCGCGAGCGCGGCGGGCTCGGCCCGGGATCCCGCGTCGGCCTTGCGCACATCGGGAGCCTGGAGCCACGGGGCGGCCGCGGCGGCGGCGAACTTCGCGCCGAACTCGCCGAAGGAGGCGAGCTGCGCGCGTTCCTCGATCAGGCCGAAGGCCGCGGCATCCCAGAACGCGGTCGAACCGCCGTTGCCGAGCACGACCTCGTAGCCGTCGGGAAGGTCGAAGAGGTCCGAGAGGCCGGTGCGCACGCGGCCGACGAGCTGCTTGACGGGTGCCTGCCGGTGCGACGTGCCGAGGATCGACGGTCCGACCGCTGCGAGGTGCGCGAGTTGCTCGGCACGCACCTTGGACGGCCCGCATCCGAAGCGTCCGTCGGCGGGCAGCAGGTCACTGGGAATCACGATGCTCGGCATGGCATCGAGTCTAGCGATCGGGTGCCGCCCGGTAGGCTGGACGACGGGCTGTGACAACGGGAGGATGGCACGTGACCGACCTGATCGACACGACGGAGATGTATCTCCGCACGATCCTCGATCTCGAGGAGGAGAACATCGTGCCGCTGCGCGCGCGCATCTCCGAACGCCTCGGGCATTCCGGCCCCACCGTCTCGCAGACGGTCGCCCGCATGGAGCGCGACGGCCTCGTCGTGGTCTCCGGCGACCGGCACCTCGAGCTCACCTCCGAGGGGCGCTCGAAGGCCGTGCACGTCATGCGCAAGCACCGACTCGCCGAACGGCTGCTCTCCGACGTCATCGGGCTCGAGTGGGAGTTCGTGCACGACGAGGCATGCCGCTGGGAGCACGTGATGAGCGAGCAGGTCGAGCGTCGCCTCATCGAGATCCTCGGCGGTCCGCGCGAATCGCCCTACGGCAACCCGATCCCCGGGCTCGAAGAGCTCGGGCTCCCGCCCGCCGATGCGTTCATGGACGGCGTCGTCAACGTCGTGGAGGCCGTCGAGGCGAGCGACGAGCCCGTGCGCGGCGTCCTGCGTCGCCTGGGCGAGCCCGTGCAGTTCGATCCCGAGCTGCTCGCCCAGATGCGGCAGGCCGGGGTCATGCCCGGAGCCGTGGCGACGTTCAGCCGCGCGGGCGGCTACGTGCTCGTCGTCGTCGACGGCGTCGAGGGCGGCCTCGAGCTGCCCACCGAAGTGGCCGGGCACCTCTTCATCGCCAAATAGCCTGATCAGCGCCACGCCGTGATCGGAATGTGACATTCGGGGACTCCTCGCGTAGTCTCATTCGAGTCCGCCGGCGAGAAGCCAGTCGGAGGACCAGGGTCGAGACGCCTCCCAAGCCCACCGCTCGATCAAGTACCCGTAAGCGCCCTCGTGCGCATCCGGTGGGGTGACATCCGATGTCGTGGGGCGACGGAGGTACACATCTTGGCTCGATTCTCACGGCGGCGGCTCACTAGGAACCCCGCCCGCGGGGCTGCGACGAAGGCGATCATCGCCGCGAAAGCACCCGTTTCCCCCACTTCCCCCCAACCGGATGCCGCAGCACGCGTCGCGACGAAGTTGCCGTCGACGCGACGACTGCGCCGTGGCCCGGTCGCGAACGTGCTCGTCATGGCGGTCTCGGCCGGCATCGTCGGCACCCTCGCGATCCCCGCGTACGCATTCGCGCCGGGCTCGGCCGGCCCGCAGTTCGGCGAGACCGACGTGACGAAGCTCACCAAGGCTCAGGCGCAGTCGGTCGAGGTGACCGACGACGTGATCGCCGCCCCGGTGACCAAGGACAGCTACGACGCCGTCACCGGCGCCGAGATCGCAGCGGCGGCCGAGGCCGAGGCTGCGGCCGAGGCGGCGCGGGTCGCGGCCGAAGAGGCGATGACCTCGTACGCGGCGTCGTACTCGGGCCCGTCGGTCGGCGACTTCCTCGCCAACCCGCCGTACCCGAACTTCGACCTCGCGAGCGTCTACGACGTCGCGACGTCGTACATCGGCGTCCCCTACGTGTACGGCGGCGCAACGCCCGCCGGCTTCGACTGCTCGGGCTTCGTGATGTACGTCTACGCGCAGTTCGGCGTCAGCATGCCCCATTCCTCGGCAGGCCAGGGCGACATGGGCACCCGGATCTCCGAGGCGGATGCACAGCCGGGCGACCTCGTCATCATGCCCGGACACGATGGGTTCTACGCCGGCAACGGCATGATCCTGCACGCTCCCTACGAGGGCGCATCCGTTCGCGTGCAGCCCATCTGGACGAGCGACTACTACATCGTGCGCATCGGCATCTGACCGATGAACATCGCGTGACACCACGCGTGAATGGCGCGCCGGACATTCCCGGCGCGCCATTCGTGTTCTAACCTGAGACCCTGACGATCCGAGAGATCCGGGCAGGGGAAGCCGATGGACCAGTCGTGCAGCATCCATTCCACGGATGCGCGCGCGCTCTTCGACCAACGGCGCAGCAGTCATTCGAGCTCCATCCGGGCGATCACTCCGACGGGCACTGTCTTCACGACGGTGCCCGTTCTCTGTTCTCCGGGCCCCTCGAGCCGCCGAGATCCGGTGCTGCCCGCCATCGCCCGACGCCCTCTCGGACCGCCGTTCCGTTCACGCGGCTGGAAGCCATCCAGCACCGATCGAAAGGCATTCCATGCGCACACTCGTGCTCAACGCGGGCTATGAGCCCCTCGCCATCGTCTCCTTCAAGCGGGCGCTGCTCCTCGTCATGAACCACAAGGCGACCGTCATCCAGCACGAGGTCGGCAACCCGGTCTGCGCGGCGAGCGGATCATGGCAGCGGCCGAGCGTCATCCTCCTCACCCGGTACGTCCGTGCTCCACGAGCGAACCAGGCGCCGGTGAGCCGTCGCGGGGTGCTCCGCCGCGACGACCACGCGTGCGCCTACTGCGGCCGGCCCGCAGCCACGATCGACCACGTGCTTCCCCGTTCGCGAGGCGGGCGGGACACCTGGGAGAACCTGGTCGCCTGCTGCCTTCGCTGCAACAACACGAAGAGCGATCGCACACCCGCCGAGATGGGCTGGGAGCTGCGGTTCACGCCGGGTCGTCCGAACGGTCGCAACTGGGTCGCGCGCGGATTCGAGCGACCGCTGCCGCAGTGGGACGAGTACCTTGCGACGGCGGCCTGACCGGCTCGCTGGACGTGAATCCTTCCCTCCGGGGCACGGCGGGTCTACGCTGCCGATCGGGAGCACGTTTCGGCTCCGATGGTGCGGCTGTGCAGGAGGACCGGAATGTCTGATTCGTCAACCCTCACGCGAGTGATCCGGCATCCGGCGCGGAGCGCGGAGGCCAAGGAGTCGTCGGCACTCCTCGTGGGTGCCGCGGCCCTCGTCATCGGAACGCTGATCGGCCTCTTCGTCTTCTGGGATCAGGACGTGCCGATCTCCGGCCGCGGCTCCGTCGGCATCTACGCGGCCGTCGGCGGCGCCCTCGCCGCGATCGGCGCATTCGTGTTCGGATGCACGATGCGGCGCTCTCGCGCCCGCTCGACTCCCGGCTATCGCCCCCGCCTGCACTGGTTCGATGTCGCCGCGCTCGCCCTGGCGCTCGGCGTGATCGCGCTCCTCGGCTTCACCGGGCTCGCGTCGCTGTTGAGCCAGAGCTTCGTCGGCGCCCTCGTCTACGGATTCCCCGCGGCGGTGCTCGGCGGAGTGGCGATGGCGGTCGCCGCGTACATGTCGTACCTGTCGGCGGTGAACCTCACGCCGATGCTGCTCTCGCTCGTGCTGGCGTTGTTCCTCGCGGTCGGCGCGCTCGCGAGCATGCTGAGCGCGAGCGACCCGCTCTGGTGGACGAAGAACCTCAGCACGCTCGGCATCAGCGACGACATCTCCGCCCTGGCGTTCAACGTCACGCTCATCATCGCCGGTGTCATGGTGACGACGATCGCCCACTACGCGACGGCGTTCCTGCCGGCCGACGACGCCGGCGCGCGGCGGGGCCGGAACCTCGTGCGCTTCGGGCTCGTCCTGATCGGCATCCTGCTCGCCTGCGTGGGCATCTTCCCGGTCGACGAGTACCTCGGTGCGCACAACCTCGCGGCGACCGGCATGGCGATCGTCTACGTCGCGATGGTGGTGAGCCTGCCGGCGCTGCTGCCCTCCATGCCGAAGGTCTTCGTCATGCTCGGATACGTCTACGTGGGTGTCATCGTGGTGCTCGCGGGCTTCTTCATCAGCGGGTACTACAACCTCACCGCGGTCGAACTGGTCGTGGCGGTGCTGGTCTTCAGCTGGGTCATCGTGTTCCTGCGCAACACCGGTGCGGTCGAGCAGGGGGCCGGCGAGGAGGACGCGCGCCGCGATGACGAACCGGCCGTGACAAAGGCAGGAGCTGTGCCCTAAGGTGATACGAGTCCGGCGGCACGTGAGGTCGTCGACACCCGAGAAGCCACTCCGTTCCCGGGCTGCACCGCGGCCTCGGAACGGTGCCCGGAGGTCCCACTGTTGAACGCCGACGAGACGAACGACGCATCGAAGCGCCCGCGCTCCGCACGTCGCTCGGCCGACCGAGGCCGCGCACCGCGAAGCACCTCGTCAGCTCGGCGACGCTCCAAACGGGCCGAGGGCGCAGCGGATGCCGCGGCATCCGTCGCCGCACCGCCCGTGACCGGTGCCCGCCCCGACGTCGCCGCGACCGTGGCCAAGGCCCAGCGACCGACCACGCGTCGCAACGGCCCGGCTCGGGTCTTCGCGACGATGCTCGTCGTGCCGGCGATCGTCGGCACCGTGGCGCTGCCGGCATACGCGTTCATGCCCGGCGGCGAGTCGTTCGAGGCATCCGGCACCTTCAGCCTCTCGAAGGCGGAGGCGCAAGACGTCGAGGTCTCCTCGCTCGCGAGCGGCGCGCCGCTGTCGACCGAGGGCTACACCGTCGAGACGAAGGCCGAGATCGAGGCCGCGCGTCTCGACCAGGAGGAGAAGGACGCCGCGGCATGGGCCGCGAACCTCGCCTCCCGCGGTTCGGGCAGCTACGCCATCTACACGGTCAAGGCCGAGGGCGACGACTACCCCTGGTGGGACCAGACGCCGGACGACTACGGCGGAGGGTTGTCGCCGCTGCGGTACTACTACCGCGAATGCGTCGACTTCGTGGCCTGGCGCATGAACCGCGACGCCGGCGTCACGAGCGCCCCGTGGAAGTGGGACTGGTCGAACCTCGCCTCGGGCAGCGCGTACGCGTGGGCCGACGAATGGGCGAGCCGAGGCTGGCCGACCTCGAGCGAGCCGGTCATCGGAGCGGTCGCCTGGTTCCCCTACAACCACGTGGCGTACGTGCAGTCGATCAACGACGACGGCAGCGTGAACATCGAGGAGTACAACCAGAACTCCGACCACTCCTACCACCGGCGCACCATTCCGGCGGGCGAGGCGCTCTACCTCTACCCGCCCGGCTAGCTCGCCGGTCGAGCCGCCGGGGCATCCGTCCGTCGGTCGAGAGGCCCGCCAGGGCGTCTCGAGACCTACATCCGCGCCAGGCACGCCGGCGCAGGCGTCTCCACGACTCCGACGACGCCGGTCGGCACGCCGACTCCGTCGAGCGCGACCACGGCGATGGAGTCCGAGCCCTGATCGGCGACGAGCGCGAACCGCTCGTCGTGCGTCAGCTCCAGGTCGCGGGGATGCCGCCCGCCCGTCACGACCGTCGCCACGAGTTCGAGCGTTCGGGCCTCGGCATCGAAGCGAAGCGCACGCAACGCGTCGGCGTCGCGGTCGCCGATGAGCACGATGCCGCCGCGCGTCAGACGGATCGCCGAGCAGCCGAGTCCGAGCGGCTCGACGTCGTCGCCGATCGAGCACCACGCCACCTCGCGGCCAGCTGCGAGGTCGATGACGCTCGCCGTGCGATCGAGTTCGTTCGCGGTGATGGCCAGGTCGCCGGCGATGACGAGGTGCCTGGGGCCGGCGCCGGCGTGCACGACGATGTCGCGCTCCTCGTCGTGCCCGAGCGCCTCGGGGAGCGTGTCGAGCCCGAGCACGCGCACCCGGTCGGAGCCGAGGTCGGGCACGAGCAGCTGGTTGCGAGCGGAGTCGACGACTGCCTGGTGGGGGTGCGACGCCTCCTGGCGCTCCCGGTTCGGGCCCGAGCCGTCGAAGTCCGCGCTCAGGGCGACGTCGGCCGGGGCGTCCGGCGCCGCGTGATGCACCGACACCCGAGCACCCGAGTAGTTCGCCGCGAACAACAGGCCGCCGGCCTCGTCGAAGGCGAGGTGGCAGGGATCGGCGGCCCCCGTCGCGCCGGACAGGCCGAAGCTGGAGAGGCCGTCGCCCTCGAAGGTCCACGTCGAGACGCGGCCCTCGGCGAGCTCGTGCACGATGCCGAGCACGCCGGCGGCGCGGGAGACCGCGAGGAACATGGGGTTCGGGCCCACATCGACGGGTTCGCCGAGCGTCGCGCCGCCGTCGACCGCGATGTCGAGCGAGCGGATGCCGCGCGCCGCCGTGCCGATCGCACCGAGCGTCGACGCGCCCACCCAGAACCTCGTGCCCGTCGACTCGTCCATGCCGCTCCGTTCTGCGGCAGCGCCGCGATCGACCGGCGCTCGCGCGCCGCAGAACACGCTACCGCGCGGCGGGTAGACTCTGATGCGGCCAGCCTCTGTAGCTCAATGGAAGAGCAACTCCGTCCTAAGGAGCAGGTTGGGGGTTCGAGTCCCTCCAGGGGCACCAGTGCGTGTCACCCGCCGAGCAGGCCCCTGATGTCGTCGGCGGTGAGGGTCTCGCTGAAGAGCTCGCCGTCGTCCATGAGCGACGAGACGAGCTTCGCCTTGCGGGCCTTCAGCGCCATCACCTTCTCTTCGATCGTGCCCTCGGCGACCATGCGGTAGACGTTCACCGACTTCGACTGGCCGATGCGGTGCGCGCGGTCGACGGCCTGCGCCTCGCTCGCGGGGTTCCACCACGGGTCGAGCAGGAACACGTAGTCGGCCTCGGTGAGGTTCAGGCCGAAGCCGCCGGCCTTGAGGCTGATCAGGAACACGGGCGCGTCGCCGTCGCGGAACTTCGCGATGACGTCGGCGCGCTTCGTCGTCGCGCCGTCGAGGTACGCGTACGGCACGCCCGCAGCCTCGAGGCGGGCGGCGGCGATCTGCAGGAACGACGTGAACTGGCTGAAGACGAGCGCCCGGTGCCCCTCGGCGACGACCTCGTCGAGCTGGTCGAACAGGGCGTCGAGCTTCGCCGACGGCACGTCGGCGTACTGCTCGGAGTCGATGAGCGCGGCATGCAGGCTCAGCATGCGGAGCAGGGTGAGCGAGCGGAACACCGTGAACCGGTTGCGGTCGAGGTCGTCGATGAGGCCGAGCAGCTTCTGCCGTTCGAGCTGGAGGAACGCGTCGTAGACCCGCTGGTGCTCGGGGTCGAGCTGCACGGTCAGCACCTGCTCCTGCTTCGGCGGCAGCTCGGGGGCGACGACGTCCTTCGTGCGGCGCAGCATGAACGGCCTGATGCGCCGGCGCAGCGTCGCCAGGCGCTCGCCGTTGTGGTCGTTCTCGATCGGTCGGGCGAAGCGCTCGGCGAAGCCGCGGGCAGAGGGGAACAGCCCGGGTGCGACGAGCTTCAGCAGCGCCCAGAGCTCCATCAGGTTGTTCTCGACCGGCGTGCCGGTGACGGCGAGGCGGAACGGCGCGCGGATGTCGCGTGCCGCCGCATTCGCCTTCGACGAGTGGTTCTTCACGAACTGCGCCTCGTCGAGCACGAGCCCGCCCCAGTCGAGGCCGGCGAACTCGGGGGCGTCGAGACGCAGGATCGCGTAGCTCGTCACGACGATGTCGGCGCGCGCCGCGACATCCGCGAGTCGTGCGCCGCTGGCCGCCCTCGTGGCGGTGACCGTCTCGACGCGCAGGCCGGGCACGAAGCGCGTGGCCTCCGCCGCCCAGTTCGAGACGACCGAGGTCGGTGCCACGACGAGGAACGGGCGTCGCTCGCCCTCGGCCGCGGTCTCATGGGCGTGCGCGATGAGCGCGAGCGTCTGCGCAGTCTTGCCGAGGCCCATGTCGTCGGCGAGGATGCCGCCGAGCCCGTGCCGGTGCAGGAACGCGAGCCAGCGGAACCCGGCGAGCTGATACGGCCGCAGCTCCATCGCGAGCCCGGCCGGCGGGGCGATCTCCTCGACGCCGTCGGCCTCGCGCAGCCCCGCCACGGTGTCGCGCCATGCCACGGCCGTCTCCGACTGGTCGGCGAGGTCTTCGAACTCCGCCCAGAGGCTCGTCTGGTAGCGGCTGATGGTGAGGCCGGCCTCCCACTCGCGGAGCGACCCGGCCTCCTCGATGAGTTCGCGGAGCGGATCGAACACCGGCTGCTTCAGCGACAGGTAGCTGCCGTCGACGAGGAGGAGCTTCGCCCGCCCCTTCGCGAGCGCGCTGAACAGCGGCCCGAACGGCACCTTCTTGCCCTCGACCGTGACGACGACGCCGAGGTCGAACCAGTCGGTGCGATCGCTCTCCACGGTGGTGACCGTGAGCGTCGGAGCCTCGACCAGCTCGCGGTACGCGGGCGGATCGCCCACGACGTCGATCCGCAGTCGTTCGAGTTCCCGCAGCCGCGGCACGAGCCTGGCCGTGAACTCGGCGCTCGCGAGCCCGCGCAGCTCGGCCTCGGGGCGGAGCCTCGGCTCGGTGCCCGGCGTGACCGCCGGCAGCCCGGCGGGGTCGTCGGCGAGCAGTGCGGCAGCGGATGTCGCGACGAGCCGCTCCCGTTCGGGATCGTGGAACTCGGCGTCTGGGGCATCGAGAACGAACCGGCGCCCGCCGTCGGCCTCCCACTGCCATTCGAGCCGCACGACGTGGTTCGGCTCGTGGTGCATCGTCGCCACGAGGGTCGCGGGCGGCAACTCGGGCAACGCGAAGCTGCCGTCGCCGCTCGCGAGGCGCAGCGACCGTGCCAGCGGCGCGTACTGCTCCTCGACGAACGTCGCGACCTCCGCGGCGGGCACGATGATCGGCGAGCGCCGGCGCACCGCGGCGCGGCCCGCAGCGGTGAGCGGCGCGGCGAGCGGTGCGAGGGTGATCGTGCCTTCCGCGAAGTCGAACGCGTAGACGCCGTGGTCGCCGATGAGTCGCACGAGCTCGGTCGGGTAACTGCGGCCTCCGACGGTGACCGACGGGGTGAGCACGAGGTCGGCCTCGGGCACCGGGCCGGATGCGGGGTCGGTGTCCGGCGAGGCATCCGGAGCGGCATCCGTGTGCGCCTCGGGCTCCGGATCGCCCCCGGGTGCGGTCGGTGCGTGCCGTGCGTCGAGCCCGATCACCGCGGGCCGCGCGACGTCGATCACCGTGCGCGCCGTGCCGCCGACGAGGGCGATGCCGAGACGCGGTGCCGCGTCGAGCAGCGCCCACAGCGTGCGGCTCTCGTACTCGTCGAGCGAGATCCACGCCGAGCCGTACTCGGCGAACGCGGAGTGTCTGGTGCCCTTCAGCAGCGAGAATTCGGCGAACCAGCGCGCCTGCGCCGGGTCGAACCCGCCCGCGCGCCCCTGGAAGCCGACGTTCTGCCACGTGAGGCTGCCCTTGATCCACCCGCCGCGGGTGCCGCGGGTCACCGGGCGGACGGCGAGGCGGTCGACGGATGCCGCGGACGATGCGGGTTCGTCGCGGGCCGCCTGGCGGGCGCTCGCCTTTCGGGAGACCCGCTCGCGCAGCTCGAACTGGAGCGCGAGCGGCTGGCGGATCGCCGAGTCATCCGCCGGCCCGCCGGAAGCGTGCGCGGTGCCGGCGAGCGCCGCCAGCTCTCCGCGCCATCCGGTCGCCGCCGCGCTCTCCGCGTCGCGGCCCCCGAGGTCGGCGGCGTCGGCCTGCTCCTGCCTGTTGCGGGCGGCCGAGGCGATCAGGGTCGCCGCGACGTGCTTGCAGTTGCGCCCGATCGGGCACGTGCACGCCCCCGCGAGGATCGTCGCCCGCCCCGGCATTCCGAGGTCGAGCTTCACGGTCGAGCGGTACGGTTCGGGTGCGGTGCCCTGCACCTCGGCGCTCAGCCGGAAGTGGGCAGGATCCCAGTTCAACGAGACGACCGCCCCGGCGCGTTCGGCGGTGCGGCCGCGGCTCAGGTTCAGCGGACCGACGAACCTCGCGATCGCGAGCTCCTCCACGAACGGGTACGTGTCGACGGGCATCCTTCAATCGTCGCACCCCGCGAGCATCCGAATGCACATGGAGCGTCCGCGTGCACGAGCGAGAAGACGCCCCGACCGCTCAGTCGACGTCCCGTCCAGCCGGATGCGTCGCCGCCGATGCCCGGATGCCCGCGATGCGCCGTGCCGCCCAGCGCCCGCTGAGCGGGCCGATGACGATGAGGAGCGCCCACGTGTACCGCGCCCAGTCGGTGCCGAAGAGGTAGGCGACCGGGATCGAGGCGAGGAAGACGATCGGCGTCGTGAGCGTGTCGATGAACCTCACCGTGTCGGCGCGCCGCGGGAGCGGATCCCGGAGTACGCCGTCGCGGCGCGCGACGAAGAAGACCGCCGACTGCGCGAGCACGGCGATGCTGATGTTCAGTGCGTAGACCGTCACGGTGAGCGGCTCGTCGGCGAGCTCGGCATCGCTGACCCCCTGCGTCGAGAAGGGGACGAGCACGACGAAGGCGATCGCCACGAGGTTCGCCGTGATGGTCGCGGGCGTGATCGCGTTGAACCCTGCGACGATGCGGTGGTTCGCACGCCAGAACACGGCGATCACCGCGAAGCTGATGCCGAACCCGAGCAGCTGCCAGCCGAGTCCGCTGGCGAGCAGGGTCGAGAGGCTCTGCCACGCGGCTGCCTCCGGCGGATCGAGGTTCACGACGAGGAGCGTGAGCGCGATCGCGTAGACGGCGTCGAGGAACGCGAAGGTGCGCGCGAACTCGACGCTGTCCCGTTCGTAGCGGTGCGCCGTGCCGGTCGCCGTGCTCACGAGTCGCTGCCCCCCGTCTCAGCCGAGCACGTCGTCGAGGTCGTAGGCGACCGGCCGCTCGATCTGCTCGAAGGTGCACGAGCCCGGTTCGCGGTCGGGCCGCCACCGTTCGAACTGCGCCGTGTGCCGGAACCGATCGCCTTCGAGCTGGTCGTAGCGCACCTCGGCGACGAGCTCCGGGCGCAGCTGCACGAACGACACGTCGCGGCCCGACGAGAATCGGCTGCGTTCCGTCTCGCCGGTGATCGCCGCGCCGTCGTCGCCCCGCACGACGTAGGGCGCGAGCTCGTCGATGAGTTCGAGACGCCTGGCGTTCGAGAACGCCGACATGCCGCCGACGTTGCGGAGCCGGCCCTCGTCGTCGTAGAGGCCGAGCAGGATCGAGCCGACGCCGCTGCCGGAGGCGTGGATGCGGTAGCCGAGCGCGACCACGTCGGCGGTGCGGTGGTGCTTGGCCTTCAGCATCACGCGCTTGCCGGGGGAGTAGGGCGCCGCGAGCGGCTTGGCCACGACGCCGTCGAGCCCGGCGCCCTCGAACTCCTCGAGCCAGCGCCGGGCGAGCGCGACGTCCGTCGTGATGCGGGTCAGCCGGATCGGGTCGCCGATCTCGCCGACGAGGCGCTCGAGCGCGGCACGGCGCTCGGAGAACGGGCGGTCGAGCATCGAGACGTCGTCGACCTCGATCAGGTCGAACGCCACGAACATCGCCGGGGTCTCGCGTGCGAGCAGCTCGACCCGGCTCGCCGCCGGGTGGATGCGCTGCGAGAGCGCCTCCCAGTCGAGGCGCGCCTGCCCGGTGCGGGCCGTCGAGATGACGATCTCGCCGTCGAGCACGCAGGGCACGGGGAGGAGGCGCGTGAACGCCTCGACGAGCTCGGGGAAGTACCGGGTGAGCGGTTTCGCGCCGCGGCTGCCGATCTCGACGTCTTCGCCGTCGAACGAGACGATGCCGCGGAAGCCGTCCCACTTCGGTTCGTAGGCGAGGCCCCCGTCGACCGAATCGGGGTCGGGCACGCCGGGCACGGCCTTGGCGAGCATGGGGGCGACGATCTCGTTGGGCGCCATGCCGACAACGATAGGACCCGATACCCCCGGCTGGCGAGAGCGGGCGGCTGGGGCACCGAGCCTCAACGAGAGAACCGGATACCCCGGCTGGCGAGCCTCAGATCACGGCGCGAAGCCCCGCCGACAGGGCGGTGTGGTGCTCGAAGACGAGGTTCGTCTCGGTCAGGGCGACCGCCGGATTCGCCGAGAGGTTCTTCAGCACGAACTGGCGCACGTGGTCGCTGTCGCGAACGCGCACATGGATCAGGAAGTCCTCGGAGCCGCCGAGGAAGAAGAGCTGGGCGACCTCGGGCTGGGTGCGGAGCTCGTCGGAGATCTGCTCCATGAGGTGGCGGGCGCCCGGCCGGATGCGCACGCTCACGAGCGCCTGCAGGTGGTAGCCGAGCGCCGCGGGATCGATCTCCGCGGTGTAGCGCACGATGACGCCGCGTTCACGCAATGAGCGCACTCGGGCGAGGCAGGTCGACGGCGAGATGCCGGCGGCGCGCGCGAGGTCGACGTTGGAGATGCGCGCGTTCTCATGCAGTCGGGCGATGATCTGGCGATCGATCGCGTCGAGTACGACGGGCGTGGGCTCGACGCCGGGTGCGCTGATCTGCGGTGCGTCGGGCATCGAGACATCCTTGATTCGAATGAGTGAAGCGGATGTCGCGATCCTACCGAATTCTGTGCGACTGATCTGTCGGACAAGCGAATAAGCGGCGAGAATGAAGCCACTTGTCACCACGACATTCGAATCACAGCAACGGAGCAACCCATGCGCATCGGCGTGCCTGCAGAGATCAAGAACAACGAGTTCCGCGTCGCGATGACGCCCGCGGGCGTCGACGCGCTCGTCCGCCGCGGCCACGACGTCGCGATCCAGGCCGGCGCAGGCAACGGGGCCGGCTACCTCGACACCGAGTACGCCGAGGCGGGCGCCACGATCGTCGCGACCGCAGCCGAGGCGTGGTCGGCCGAGCTCGTGCTGAAGGTCAAGGAGCCGATCGCCGCCGAGTACGGCTTCCTCCGCGAAGACCTCACGCTCTTCACCTACCTCCACCTCGCGGCCGACCTGCCGCTGACCCGCGCGATCCTCGACTCGGGCGTCACGGCGATCGCCTACGAGACGGTGCAGCTCGCCGATCGCTCGTTGCCGCTCCTCACCCCGATGAGCGAGGTCGCCGGTCGACTGGCGCCGCAGGTGGGTGCGGCCGAACTGCTCGCCTCGAAGGGCGGCCGCGGCGTGCTGCTCGCGGGCGTGCCGGGCACCTCGCCCGCCAAGGTCGTCGTCATCGGCGGCGGCGTCGCGGGCGAGCAGGCCGCGGCGACCGCGCTCGGCCTCGGCGCCGACGTCACGGTGTTCGACATCTCGCTGCCGAAGCTGCGCGAGATCGACGCACGCTACGACCACCGCATCCACACCCTGGCATCCTCGCCCTACGAGATCGCACGCCAGCTGAAGGACGCCGACCTCGTCGTCGGCGCCGTGCTGGTACCGGGCGCCGCAGCACCGAAGGTCGTCAGCGATGCGATGGTCGCCGCGATGAAGCCGGGCTCCGTGCTCGTCGACATCGCGATCGACCAGGGCGGATGCTTCGAGGGCTCGCGCCCGACGACCCACGCCGAGCCGACGTTCCGTGTGCACGACGCCATCTACTACTGCGTCGCCAACATGCCCGGCGCCGTACCCGCGACGTCGACGCCCGCGCTGACGAACGCGACGCTGCCCTACACGCTGAAGATCGCCGACCTCGGCTGGGAGGCCGCGCTCGCCGCGGACCCCGCGCTCGCGAAGGGCCTGAACGCGACCGCCGGCAAGCTCACGAACGAAGGCGTCGCCGCGGCGCACGGCCTCGAACTCGCCTCGATCTGATCGAAGCGGGCGGGCGGCGGCGTCCCACTCGGGTGCCGCCGCCGGCTCGGCCGCCACGGCCGGCTCAGGAGAGCGTGAGGAAGAGCTTCTCGAGTTCGTCGACGCTGAGGCGCTCCGAGGCATCCGTCGCCTGCGACTCGTCGGGCTCTGCCAGGCATTCGCGCATCGCGGTCGAGATGACCGCGAAGCCGGCCTTGTCGAGCGCGCTCGAGACGGCGGAGAGCTGGGTGACGACCGTGCGGCAGTCGGCGCCCGACTCCACGGCGTCGATGACCGCGTTCAGCTGACCCCGCGCGCGCTTCAGCCGGTTGGCGATGCGGCGCTGCGCCTCGGCCTTGGTCTCCACTGCGGTCGTCACGACGCACCGCCGAGCGTGACGGGCAGGCCCGCCCGGTGCCAGGCCACGATGCCGCCGTCGATGTTGACCGCGTCGATGCCGCGGCTCTCGAGGTACTGGGCGGCCTGGGCGCTCCGGCCGCCCGCGTGGCAGAGCACGTAGACGGTGGTGTCGCTCGGCACCTCGGCCACCCGGTCGACGAGCTCGCCGAGGGGGATGTCGAGGGTGCCCTCGATGCGCGCCTGGGCGAGTTCGCCCGGCTCGCGCACATCGAGGATGACGGCGTCGGCGACCGCGTGGACGTCGTTCGGGGTGGTGGATCGCATCGGGGCTCCTGTTCGAGTGGGTCGGGATCGTATCGGGGATGGTCGGCGGTCGGCCGCTAGGCCGCCAGTGGCAGTTCGGCGAGCGACCTGGCCCGCTGGCCGTCGCGCCACGTGAGGTAGCCGCCGTCGAGGTTCACGACGTCGTGGCCGAGCTCGGCGAGCAGGCGCGCGGCGGTGTGGGCTCCCTGCCCGACGCGGCAGTGCACGACGACGCGGCGGCCGGCGAACTCGGCGTGCCGCTCGCGCAGCGATTCGACGGGAACCCACAGTGCCCCGGGGATCAGCCCCTCGGCGAGCTGCGCCTCGGCGCGCACGTCGAGCAGCACGGCGCCGGCGGCGAGCTCGTCGTCGAGTTCGTGCCACTGGATGACGCGGTCCTCGCCGCTCGCGAGGTTGCGGGCGACGTAGCCGAGCATGTTGATCGGGTCCTTCGCCGAACCGTACTGCGGGGCGTACGCGAGTTCGAGGTCGGCGAGCGCGGATGCCGCGAGCCCGGCGCTCATCGCCGTGGCGATGACGTCGATGCGCTTGTCGACGCCGTCGGTGCCGACGGCCTGGGCGCCGAGGATGCGGTCGTCGACGGCGTCGACCACGAGCTTCATCGAGAGCGGGCAGGCGCCGGGGTAGTACCCGGCGTGCGAGGCGGGGTGGGTGTGCACGACCCGCACGTCTCGGCCGCGCTCACGGGCGACGCGCTCGGTCCAGCCGACGCTCGCCGCGGTGAGGCCCGCCGCGTCGACGATCGCCGTGCCGAGCGCCGGCCGCGACGGCGCCGCGTCGCCGGCGATCGTGTCGGCGACCGCGCGGCCGTGCCGGTTCGCGAGGCCGGCGAGGGTGGTGAGGCGGCCCTCGCCGTCGATCGCGTCGCGTTTCTCGGCCGCGTCGCCGATCGCGAAGATCGAGGCGTCGCTCGTGCGGTGGAAGGTGTCGACGGCGATGCCGCCGCTCGCGCCGATCGCGAGACCGGCGGCGGCCGCGAGGGAGGACTCGGGCGTCACGCCGATCGCCGCGACGACGAGGTCGGCGGCGATCCTGCTGCCGTCGTCGAGCACGACGTGGTCGACGCCGATCGAGGTCGCGTGCCGCCCGAGTCGCACGTCGATGCCGAGGCCTGCGAGATGGTCGGCCACGGGGGCGGCCATCTCCTCGTCGAGCGAGGCCAGCAGGTGCGTGCCGCGCTGCACGAGGGTGACGCCGAGGTCGCGCCGGTGCAGGTTGTCGGCCATCTCCACCCCGATGTATCCGCCGCCGATGACGACGACGGCGCCGTCGGCGGGCACGCGGTCGAGTCGCGCCATGAGCCGATCGAGGTCGTCGAGGGTGCGGAGCGCGTGCACCGGTGCACCCGTCGCGATGCCCGCGGGCCGTCGCGGTGCCGCGCCGGGGGAGAGCACGAGCTCGTCGTAGGCGATCACCGAGGTCGTGTCGTCGTCGAGTCGGCGCACCGTGACGGTCTTCGCGGCCCGGTCGATCGCGACGGCCTCGTGCCGCACCCGGGCATCGATGCGGAACCGGGCGGCGAGTCGTTCGGGACTCTGCAGCGACAGGGCGTCGCGATCGGCGATCACGCCGGACACGTGGTACGGCAGCCCGCAGTTGGCGAAGGACACCTCGCTGCTGCGCTCGAGCACGATGATCTCGCGCTGCTCGTCGAGTCGCCGCAGGCGCGTCGCGGCGGACATGCCACCGGCGACGCCGCCGACGATGACGGTGGTGCGGGCGCCGTCGCGTGCAGGGGCGGCGTGCGCTTCGAATCGATCGGCAGGGCGTCGGGAGGGAACTGAACTCACCCGGGGGACGCTAGCACAATACCCTGGGGGTATCGAAAGAGCCTCGGGCGCGGCGATGCTCCGAGAAATCCGCAGGATTCCACGTATGGTGTCGGTGTGCGGCGGCTCGATCGGAATCACGACGAGGAGGACATCCTCGACCCCGAAGTCGATGCTGCCGCCGAGAACCTCACCCCGGAGCACATGCGACACGACATCACGAGCCCCGATGGATTGAGCCTCGGCGACCCAGACCTCGTCGCAGGCAACGTCGCCGAACCCTCATGGCGGCGCTGGAACGCCGAACTCGCGGCTGTGGGCGGACGCTCGCCGCTCGCTCGCTTCGTCGACACCCCGCACACCCGCATCGAGCTCTCGACCACCCACCCCGGCGGCCTGCCCCAGTTCATCACCGGCAAGTCCACCCTGCTCTCGAGCCTCATCCGCGACGAGCTCGCCCTTCGGAACGCGCGCCTCGCCGCGGCCGAGATCACCCAGAAGGGCATCGAGCTGCGCTCCGTGCGCGGCATCGAGTCGGTGCACCTGGCGATCGGGCTCGCCTCCTGGCGCAACGCCGGCGAGGAGTTCCTCGCCCCGGTGCTGCTGCGCCCGCTCGCCATCCGTCGCTACGGGCGCGACTTCGAGCTGAAGCTCAAGGGGCAGCCGTTCCTGAACCCGGCGCTCGCCCGCGAACTCCGCGAGCAGTTCCAGATCACACTCGACGCCGACGCCTTCGTCGCGCTCGCGATCACCAACGGCGTCTTCAAGCCGCAGCCCGTCATCGACCGGCTCCGCGGCCTCACGAGCCACCTGCCGTGGTTCCACGTGGCGCCGCGCCTCGTCGTCTCGTCGTTCGCCGAGGTCGGCCCCGAGATGGCAGCGGATGCCGCGAAGCTCGACCACCCCGTCATCGACGCGATCGCCGGCAACCCCGCCGCCCGCGCGACGGTCGTCGCCGCGACCGGCGAACGGGTGCGCGCGGTCTCGCAGGACGTGCGGCCGCCCTCGACCGACACCCTCCTGCTCGACGCCGACCCCGAGCAGGAGCAGGCGATCGCCGAGATCGAGGCGGGCACCTCCGTCGTCGTGAAGACGCTGCCCGGCACCGGCGGCACGCAGACGATCGTGAATGCGATCGGCGCACTCGTCGCGAAGGACAAGCGCGTGCTCGTCGTCGGGGCGCGGCGGGCGAGCCTCGACGGCATCGCGCACCGCCTCGGCCAGGTCGGGCTCGGCGGTGCCGCCGTGACGACCGCGGGGCTCCGGCGAGAGCTCATCCAGTCGATCTCGCGCAACGAGAAGGCCGAACGGCCGAGGGTCGCCGACGTCGACGACGCCCTCGTGCGCCTCCGCAAGGTGCTGCTCGACTACCGTTCGGCGCTCACCCGCAAGGACCCCGAGCTGCACGTCTCGGTGCTCGACGCGCTCGGCGAGCTCGCGAGCCTCGCGCTCGTGCCGAGCCCGCCGTCGACGACCGCGCGCCTCGACCATGCCGCGCTCGTGGCCGTCGCCGGCCGTCGCGACGAGATCGCCGGCGACCTCGCCCGCGCCGCCGCGCTCGGCGAGTTCCGGTACGGCCCCGGAGACTCGCCCTGGTACGGGGCGTCCTTCACGTCGTCGGAAGAGGCGACCGGTGCGCATGAGCTCGCGAAACGCCTCTCCCGCACCGACCTGCCGCGTCTGCTCGACCGAGGCCGCGCCCTCATCGAGCACACCCGGCTGCGCGAGTTCGAGTCGGTCGCCGAGCTCGGCGTCTTCCTGCGGCTGCTCCTCGACGTGCGCGAGACGCTCGATCGCTTCCAGCCGTCGGTCTTCGACCGTCCGCTCGGCGAGCTGATCGCCGCGACCTCCTCGCGCCGCGACTCCCCGGGTATGTCGGGAGCCAACCGTCGGCGTCTGCGCCGGCACGCGCTCGAATTCGTGCGCCCCGGCGTGCACGTCTCCGACCTGAACTCCGCCCTCCGCGGCATCCAGCAGCAGCGCACGCTCTGGCAGCGCTACTCCGACGCCGGGGCGATCCCCGGCGTGCCCGTCGGCATCGACGACGTGCACGTCGCCTACCAGCACGTCGTCGCCGACCTCGCGGTGCTCGATGCGCCGCTCGGCGTCGTCGGCACGCAGCGCCAGCTCGCGTCGCGTCCGGTCCGGGAGCTCACCTCGGCGCTCGAGGGCCTCGCCGCCGAGTCCGAGGTACTGACGAACCTGCAGGAGCGCACGGCCGTGCTCGCGCGCCTGCGCGACCTCGGCCTCGACCCGCTGCTGCTCGACCTCGCCAAGCGCCACGTGCCCGAACGGGCGGTCGCGGCCGAGCTCGAGCTCGCCTGGTGGCAGTCGGTGCTGGAGTCGGTGCTCGCGAACGAGAAGGCCCTGCTCGGTGCGAACACCTCGGTGCTCGACCGTCTCGAGGGCGATTTCCGCCTCGTCGACGAGGCGCACGCCTCCGCGGCCGGGCCGCTCCTCGCATGGCGCCTCGCCGAGAACTGGAAGGTCGCGCTCGTCGACCACGCCGACGAGGCCGGGCGACTGAAGCGGATGCTGCGGGGCGACCGGGTGCGACCCGAGGTGCTCCAGGCGGAGACGCCGCACCTCTTCCGTGCACTCGCGCCCGTCTGGCTGGCCTCGCCCTACGACGTCGCCGCGATCGACGACTCGATCGGCTTCGACACCGTGATCCTCGTCGACGCCGGCGCCACGAGCATCGCGGAGAACCTCGGCGCCATCCGTCGGGCGAAGCAGGTCGTCGCGTTCGGCGACCCCGTCACCCAGACGCCCACGCTGTTCGAGACCGGTCTCGACGACGTGGAGCGGACCGGGGTCTCGTCGACCGAGCACGGCGTCGACGCACTGCACGCCGACTCCGCGCTCGCCCGGCTCGGCGAGCTGCTGCCGACGCTCACCCTGACCCGCAGCTACCGCGCCGGCGGCGAAGACCTCGCCGAGCTCGTCAACAACCGGTTCTACGCCGGGCGAATCGCCTCGCTGCCCTGGGCGGGCAGCTTCCTCGGCCATGGCAGCCTCGGCCTGCACTACGTCGCGGGCAACGGCCTGCCCGACACCGTGACCGGCACCGTCGAGTCGATCGACACCGAGGTTGCGAAGGTCGTCGAACTCGTCATGGAGCACGCGGTCAAGCGACCGCGTGAATCGCTCATGGTCATCACCGCGAGCACGAAGCACGCGGGCCGGGTGCACCAGGCGGTGCTCGCGGCGTTCGCCAAGCGCACCGACCTCTCGGACTTCATCCTGAAGGACCGCGCCGAGCCGTTCACCGTGCTGACCCTCGAACAGGCCGTCGCGCAGAGCCGCGACCGGGTGATCTTCTCCGTCGGCTACGGCCGCACCCCGCACGGCCGGCTGCTCTCGAACTTCGGCTCGCTCGGCGAACCCGGCGGCGACCGGCTGCTCGCCGTCGGCATGACCCGGGCCCGGCGCTCGATGGACGTCGTCTCGGCGTTCCGCCCCGAAGACATCGACGAGGACCGCCAGAGTCACGGCGTGCTCGCGCTCGCGAACGTGCTCACGCAGACCGAGGAGCGCGCGGCGGGGCCGAGTGCGACCGGGGAGGCCCCCTCGATGCTGCACGACCTCGCCGCACGGCTCGAACGCCGCGGCATCCGGGTCAGCGTCGGCCATCGCGGTCGGCTCGCCCTCGCAGCCGCGAACGCGGGCAAGGCGGTCGTCGTCGAGACCGACGACGCGCTCGCCGGGCTCAGCCTGCGCGAGTCGCTGCGGCTGCGCCCCGACGTGCTGCGCCGTCTCGGGTGGCACTACCTGCGGGTGCACAGCTTCGAACTCTTCGGCAACCCAGAGGCGGTCGCCTCGCGGGTCGCGTCACTGCTCGGGCGGCCCGATGCCGAGCGAACGGCGGATGCCGCGGCCGAACGCCGATGACCGAGGAACCGCGTCAGCGCGTCGAACGCGCCGGCGGGCGGGCGCGCCGGGCACGACTCACACCTGCGCCGGGCTCCGATCCCTCGCCCGAGGCCCCGGTCGACCGGCCCGACGAACCGGCGACGCCGCGCAAGCAGAAGGCCGGCCCCGGGTCACCCGACGACGAACGCCTGACCCGCGACCGGCCTCCCCACTGGAAGCAGACCTGATCACTCCCGATGCGCGCCCGTGCCGCCCCGTTCGGCGAGCAGATCGCGGATCTGGGCGAGCACGGTGAGCTCGGTCTCGGGCTCTTCGGGGTCGGGCTGGCCCGCCTTGCGCTTGGCCTCGGCGCGCTCCTTGAAGTGATTCATCGGCATGACGAAGACGAAGTAGACGACGGCGGCGACGGCGAGGAACGAGATCACGGCGCCGATGATCGAGCCGTACGCGAAGGTCGCAGTGCCGAGCTTGAACGTCAGGTCGTTGAGGCTGTCTGCCTTGAACAGCAGACTGATCAGCGGGTTGATGAGCCCTTCGACGATCGCGTTCACGACCGAGGTGAACGCGGCGCCGATGACGACCGCGACCGCGAGGTCGATGACGTTGCCCCGCATGATGAATTCCTTGAAGCCCTTGATCACGGCTCTCCCCCTTTGGTCGTCGGTGGATCCGAGTTCGGCGGATCCCGGTGTCGTGGGAACGACGGGCACCACGCTAGCCGAAGGTCACTTCGACGAGGACGACGACGAGGAGCCGCCGCCGGTCGTTCCGCCACCCGATGACGAGGCGGTGGAACCCGACGATGATCCACCGGAGCCCGACGACGAACCGGAACCGGACGACCCCGCTGCGCCGCTGCGGGAGTCGGTGCGGTAGAAGCCCGAGCCGTTGAAGGTCACGCCGATCGTGTTGAAGAGCTTGCGCAGCTTGCCGCCGCAGACCTCGCAGACCGTCAGCGTGTCGTCGGTGAACGCCTGGTGGATGTCGAAGGCGTTGTCGCACTCGGTGCAACGGTAGGAATACGTGGGCATGGAGCTTCTTCCGATCTCGGGTGACGCGCCGGCCCGCAGCCGGTCAGAACGCGATGATGCGCGTGGGCGTCACGACGCCGTTGACGCCTTGATCGTGCACCTCACGCGGCACGGTCTCGACGAACTCGCTGTCGAAGACCACGGCGTACACCGGGGGACATTTTCCCATTGATCCGAGGGTCTTGTCGAAATAGCCCCTGCCCCAGCCGAGCCGCATGCCCGTCGCGTCGATCGCGGCGGCCGGAACGATGATGAGATCGACGTCGTTGATGGCCATCGGACCGAGCAGTTCGCCGACGGGCTCGGGCGTGCCGTGGAGGCCGAGCGTCTCGGTCTCCTCCTCGCCGACGGTCCAGTCGAGCAGGCCGTCTTCGCGCGTGACGGGGAACAGCACGCGGATGCCGCGGGCCTCCGCCCAGTTCACGAACGGGCGCGTGTTCGGCTCCGTCGGCATCGACAGGTAGCAGGAGATCGACTCCGCCTCGGTCGAGCCGATCAGCTCCTCGAGGCGCGCGGTGAAGCCCTCGGTCGCGAGCTCGCGCTCGTGCGCGGGCATGTTCCGGCGTCGCTCGCGCAGTTCGGCGCGGAGGATGCGCTTGTCCACATCCGGTTCGTCGGGCATGGCACACATCCTAGGACGAAGCGGCTGGAACGCCTCAGAAGGGCGGCGGGTACGCTGAGTCGCATGACTCAACGGATCACGAAGGCCGTCATCCCGGCGGCTGGACTCGGCACTCGCTTCCTGCCTGCGACGAAGGCGATGCCCAAGGAGATGCTCCCGGTCGTCGATCGGCCCGCCATCCAGTACGTCGTCGAAGAGGCGGTCAGCGCCGGCCTCACCGACGTGCTGATGGTGACGGGGCGCAACAAGAACGCGCTCGAGAATCACTTCGACCGCGTCGCCGAACTCGAGGCGACCCTCGAGGCCAAGGGCGACACCGCGAAGCTCGCGAAGGTCAACGAGTCGACCGACCTCGCCGACATCCACTACGTGCGCCAGGGCGACCCCCTCGGGCTCGGGCACGCGGTGCTCCGCGCCCGCATGCACGTCGGCAACGAGCCGTTCGCCGTGCTGCTCGGCGACGACATCATCGACGCCCGCGACACCCTGCTGACGCGCATGCTCGAGGAGCAGGGTGCGCGCAACGCCTCGATCGTCGCGCTCCTCGAGGTCGACCCCGACTCGATCCACCTCTACGGCGCCGCAGCGGTCGAAGCGACCGACGACCCCGACGTCGTGCGCGTCACGGGCCTCGTCGAGAAGCCGGCCAAGGAGGTCGCGCCCTCGAACTACGCGGTCATCGGCCGCTACGTGCTGAAGCCCGAGGTGTTCGGCATCCTCGAGCACACTCCGCCGGGAAAGGGCGGCGAGATCCAGCTGACCGACGCGCTCATGACCATGGCGGGCGATGTCGAGGGCACCGGCGGCGTGTACGGCGTCGTCTTCCGCGGTCGTCGCTACGACACCGGCGACAAGCTCGACTACATCAAGGCGGTCATCCAGCTCGCAGCGGATCGTGACGACCTCGGACCCGATCTCCGCCCGTGGCTCGTCGAATACGTGGCAGGACTCGATACAGTCTGAGCATGCCCGCAGTCGCCGTGCCCACCCTGCGAGACGGCGACGTCACGCTGCGACCCATCCGCGTCCGTGACGCGAAACCCCTCGAGCGCGTGCTGCTCGCCAACCGAGGGTGGCTCCGACAGTGGGAGGCGACGTATCCGGGCGGCGGCTCGGTGATCGACACCCGAGGCAGCATCCGCAACCTGCTGGCCCACGCGCGCAGCGGCCACGCGCTGCCGTTCGTCATCGAGGTCGACGGCGTGCTGGTCGGGCAGTTGAACGTCTCCTCGATCACGTACGGCTCGCTGTCGTCGGCGACGATCGGTTATTGGGTCGCCCAGGAGGTCGCCGGGCGCGGCATCACGCCGACGGCGGTGGCGCTCGCCACCGACTACTGCTTCAGCGTGCTGCGGCTGCATCGCATGGAGATCTGCATCCGGCCCGAGAACGGGCCGTCGCTCAGGGTGGTCGAGAAGCTCGGCTTCCGCTACGAGGGGCTCCGGCGGCGGTTCATCCACATCAACGGGGTCTGGAGCGACCACTTCGCGTTCGCGCTCGTGGCCGAGGAGGTGCCGCGCGGCGTGCTCCGGCGTTGGCGCGCGGGGCTCGTGCCCGAGGGGCTCGCGCGGGTGAGCGACGAGGATCGCGCGGCATCCGCGCACCCCTTGCAGCTGCCCGATCGGTGAACACGCGGGCGTCGAGTACGTCCGAAGGCATGCAGTGACCTAGCGTTGTCCCATGGACGTGATCGGTGGGGGGCTGCTCGTGGCTGTTGCAGCCGCGCTGTGGATCGCGTACCTCCTGCCGAACTGGCTGCGGCGTCGCCAGTACATGGCCACCGAGCGCAACGCGGTGCGGCTCCAGCAGACGCTGCGCATCCTCGCCGAGACCGCCGAGACGCCCGAGCCTGTGCGAGTCGAGGCGACGGCGCGCGAGGTCGCGGCGCAGCAGCGCATCCTGCAGCAGCGCGAGGCGACGGCCCGACTCACGGCGGAGGCCGAGGAGCGCGAGGCGCTCGCCGAGCGCTGGGCCGCCGAAGGCGCCGTGGATGCCGCGCGCCTTCGTGTCGGCGTGGTGCTCGCCGCTGCCGCCGCAGCGACGGAGCCGATCGCCATCATCGCGCCCGCAGAGGTGCCGGCGGCTCCGGTGCAGAGCCCCCGGTCGCCGCAGAGCGTCCTCGCCCGCAAGCGGCTTCGTCGCGGACGGGCGCTGTGCTCGCTCCTGCTGCTCGCCTCGCTCCTCACCGTCATCGGCGGTGGCATCGCCGCCGCGCTCGGCGCCTCGCTCATCACACCGGTGATCGGCGCGGCGGGCATGGCGCTCGCGTTCGCGGGCCTCGTCAGGCTCGCACGGGTACGCCCGGCGGCTCAGGTCGCAGCTCGGCCGGCGACCGTCGTCGAGGCGCGGCCGTTCGAGCCCATCGATCTCGTCGAGCCCGAATCACCCGCCGACGGCTGGGTGCCGCAGCCGCTGCCGCGACCGCTGCACCTCTCGAGGGGCACGATCGCCGCGATGGCGATGGCCTCCATCGACGCGGCGGCGGAGCTGAAGCGAGCGGAGACCGGCGACGACATCGCGCGTCGTGCGGCGGAGCTGGAGCCCGAACTGCCCGTCATCACGCCGGCAGCGGCCGCCTCGGCAGCGGCGGCGCGTGCGCGGCCCGCGACCTCGGTGCCGGCCGACGCGCCGGTCAGCCCGTATTCGCGCATGGGCATCATCGACGAGGCGCAGCCCGGATTCGACGACCTCGACGCCGTGCTGCGTCGTCGCCGCCAGGCCGGTTGACCGGGCCGAGCGACCCGGATGGTCTGAACCACCGACTGCGGGATGATAGGCTTTTTCTCGCTCGGGCCCTTGGCGCAGCTGGTAGCGCGCCTCGTTCGCATCGAGGAGGTCAGGAGTTCGAATCTCCTAGGGTCCACCGAGTCGAAGGGCTCCCGCCATGCGGGAGCCCTTCGTGCATTTCGGCCGCACCTGGATCATGCGGCACCACGAACCCGGCGCTGCGCTGGGTGGCCGCGGTCGCGGCCCTCGTGCTCGTGACGGCGTTCGCCGATCCCGTCGCGGCGACGCGCTACGTCGGCGCGTTCGTCGGCACCGCACTGATCGCACGCCGGCAGGAACGCGGCGGTCCGCTCCGCGCCTGAGCCGCCGGGGACATAGGGTTGAACGGATGTCGCAAGCGCCAGAGACCCGGTCGATCACCCTCCCCGAAGGCCACCGTTGGCGCGCCTACTGGGTGTGCGTCGCCGTCGCCGCGCTCACGATCCTCGACCTGTCGAAAGTCAACGTGGGGCTCCCGGCCATCGAGGACGCCTTCGGTGCCGGCTCGACGGAACTCCAGCTCATCGTCGCCGGTTACGTGCTCACCTTCGGCCTGACGCTCGTGCCGGCCGGTCGCATCGGCGACCAGCGCTCGCGCAAGACGCTCTTCATCGTGGGCCTCAGCCTCTTCACGCTCACGAGCCTCGTCGCCGCGCTCGCGCCCAACGTCGAGGTGCTGCTCATCGCGCGCCTCCTGCAGGGCGTCGCCGCCGGCATTCAGATGCCGCAGGTGCTCGGCATCATCCAGGAGCTCTTCACCGGCAAGGAGCGCGGCAAGGCGTTCGGCCTCTTCGGTGCGACGATCGGCCTCGCAACGGCGTTCGGGCCGACCCTCGGCGGGCTGATGATCGCGATCGGCGGCCCTGAAGACGGCTGGCGGGGCATCTTCTGGATGAACGTGCCCCTCGCCCTCGCCGCGATCGCACTCGCGATCTGGCTGCTGCCGGTGACGAGGCATCCGTCGTCGAAGCCGCTCTCGCTCGACCCGGTCGGGCTCGTGCTCTTCGCCGTCACAGTGATCTCCCTCATGTGGCCGTTCCTCTTCACGACGGGCTCGCCGAGCGACAACCCGGCGCGCTGGTGGGTGCTCGTGCTGTTCGTCTTCGCGATCACGGCCTTCATCGCCTGGGAACGGCACTACGCGGCATCCGGCAGGCATCCGCTCGTACCGCTCGCCCTCTTCGGCGTGAGCTCCTTCCGCAACGGAACGGCGCTCGCGAGCGTGTACTTCGCGGCGATGCCGTCGATGTTCCTGCTGACGACGTTGTACCTGCAGCACGGCCTCGGGCTCGAGGCCGTCTTCGCGGGCATGGTCGGCATCGGCTTCGCACTCATGAGCGCCGTCGGCTCGTGGGTCGGCGGCACGCTCGTGAACCGCCTGGGCCGGCCGCTCGTCGTGTGGGGGCTCGCGCTGCTCCTGGTCGGCATCGGGCTGCTCGTGCTCTTCGCGCTCACGACGCCGCCCGCGGTCACGCCGTGGGCGATGGCGGGTGCCATGGTGATCGGCGGTGCGGGCGGCGGCCTCGTCGTCTCCCCGAACCAGACCCTCACCCTCATGGACATCCCGGTCAAGCAGGGTGGTCTCGCCGGCTCGGTCGGCCAGCTCGGCCAGCGCATCGGCACGGCGATCGGCACGGCGGTCACGCTCTCGCTCTTCTACTCGACGATCTTCCGCGAGTCCGCCGGCGAGCCCGACCTCACCGTCTACCACCACGCCTACGGCATCGGCATGCTCGCGGTCGCGATCTTCATTGCGATCGCCTTCGCGATCGGCGTCGCCGACCTCGGGGCACGGCGGCGGCAGCGCAGCGCGCTCGGTGGAACGGAGCCGGAGGCCGCCTGACGAGGCCGCGCCCGGCAGCCGCGTCGGCCGCGGGGGCGCCTGCGTCGCGACCGGCTCAGCGGATCGCGAGCAGCCGGGAGCGCTCGGGCTTGTCGTAGTGCTCGATCGCGGAGCGCAGCGCGACCCGTGGCATCGTCGCGGCGTGGCGCTCGACGAACGTCGTGAGCCGCTCGCGATCGAGGTCGCCGGCGGCCCGGAGCACCCAGCCGAGCGCCTTCTGCACGAGCGGCTCGGGATCGTCCGCGAGGGTCTCGGAGAGCTCGAACGCGTCGTCGAGCTCACCGCGGCGGAGGAACGCGAACGTCGACACGAGTGCGGTGCGGCGTTCGGGCCAGAACGCGGATGCCGCGAGCCGGGCGAGCGGCGAGCGATCGCGTTCGATCAGGTACGCGCCGATGACGTCGCGGGCGGCGAGGTCGACGAGGTCCCACTGGTCGATGCGGTCGTGTCGGCGCAGGTAGAGCTCGTACAGCTCGTCGCGCCGCTCGGCCCCCGTCTTCGGTCGTGCCGCGCATTTGCCCATGATGCTGCAGGCGAGGGCGCGCACCTCGTGCGTCGACTGCTCGAGCAGCGTCTCGAGCTCGCCTGCCGGCAGGTCGAGTGCCGTCTTCGCGAGCTCGAACACGGCACCCATGCGCACCCCGATGAACGGGGCATCCGGGTCGAGTGGGAAGTAGCGCGTGTACTTCTCGCGCTCCTCCTCGCTCGCGAGCGCCTCGAGTGCGTCGATGAGCTCCGTGGCATCCACGTCGCGCCCTCCCGTCGTCGGGATCAGCGTACGGCGGCGGCGGCCTCCACGACAGGGGCGTCGGAGAACGCGAGCTTCGGCACGAAGGCGAGCAGCACGGCCGCCAGCGCCGCCGTGAGTCCGCACACGAGCCAGACGGTGACGTACCCGCCGAAGGCGCCGGCAGTGCCCGTCGCCGCCTCGCCTGCGGCGCCGAGCAGCGCGATGCCGAAGACGCACGAGGCGATGGCGCCGCCGACGGTCTTCACGGAGTTCGTGAGGCCGGTCGCGACACCGGTCTGATGGGCAGGGGCGGCTGCCGCGGCTGCGGCCGGGAGTGCCGCGACGAGCGCGCCCGAGCCGATGCCGGCGATCACCATGTTCGCGAGCACCTGCGCGTACCCGTCGTGGAACGGCAGGAAGAGCAGGTAGCCGATCGCGACGAGCGAGCTCGCGCCGATGAGGGCGACGCGCGGCGTGACCCAGCGGGTCGCGAGCGGGAAGAGCATCGCGCCGACCACGAGCGAGAGCACGTACGCGCCGACCAGGATCGACGTCTGCCCGGTCGTCGCGCTGAGCCCGAAGCCGTACGCCGAGGCGTCCGTGCGGGCGAAGGTCGAGAGGGGCGCCTGCGCGCCGAGCACGCTGACGCCGAAGAGCCCGGCAGTGAGGAAGATCGGCCACAGGGTGGGCTCGCGGAACATGCGCACGTCGATGAGCGGGTCGGGGTGCTTCAGCTCGTACCGCGCGAACGGGATCACGAGCAGGGCGCCGAGCGCCACGAGCGCCCACGAGAGCAGGTCGGCCGGGCCGTTCAGGCGCATGAAGCTGAGCCCGCCCGTGAGCGAGAGCAGAGCGAGCGAGATGAGGATGAGCCCACCGGTGTCGAGCGTGCCGCCGGTGAGGTCGGGCGACTCCTTCACGCCGAACAGCACGACGAAGAGGCAGGCGACCACGGCTACGGCCGGCACGAGGAGCAGCACCTGCATGGGGAGCAGTTCGGCGAGGGCGCCCGCCGAGAGCGCACCGGCGATCGCGCCGAGCTCGAGGGCCGCGACGAGCAGGCCCGCCGCCTTGCGGGTCATCGCCGCCGGGCGGTCGGCCGAGCGGCTGCGCGACCAGATGAGGGCGATCTCGAGAGGCAGCCAGACGACGTAGAACCCCTGCAGCGCCCACGCGACGAGGAACACCCAGAACTGGTCGGTGAAGGCGAGCGCGATCGAGGCGACGGCGGTGACCGCCGTCGACCACACGAGCATGCGCTTGTGGCCGACCATGTCGCCGAGCTTCGCGAACGCCGGCACGACGAGCGCCGAGAGCATGAGCTGCGTGCCTTCGAGCCAATTGACGTCGGCGTCGTGGATGCCGAGGTGCCGGGCGATGTCGGTGAGCAGCGGCGTGTAGTAGCCCTGCAGGATGCCGCTGGTGAACTCGACGAACGCGAGGAATCCGACGATCGCGGCGACGGGGCCGAGTCTGGCAGCGCGCTTCATCGGGGCTCCTTCGGGATGGGGTGGATTCACCCTAGTGGGTCATCCGTCTCACTCGGGAATCGCCGTGATGAGTGCGCGGTGGAATCGCTCGCCGCGCTCGAGGCTGTCGATCGTCACCCACTCGTCGACCCCGTGGATCGAGGCGCGCTGCGCGGCGGTCATGGCGATGGGCGCGAAGCGGTAGACGGCGGGGGAGAAGCGGTGGAAGTACCGCGAGTCGGTGGCCGCCATCATGAGGTACGGCGCCGTCGTCGCCTCGGGATACGAGGCCGCGACTGCCGCTACGATCGCCGCGAACTGCGCCGAGTCGGTCGGCGACTCGGGCGATGGCTCGCCGCCCTCGACGACCGTCACCTCCACCTCGGGGTCGCGGATGACGCGGCGCAGGCGCGCGACGACCGATTCGACGGTCTCGCCGACGGCGATGCGCAGGTTCAGCGTGGCGGTCGCCTGCGACGGCAGCACGTTGTCGGCCGTACCGGCCTCGAGCATCGTGGCGGCGACGGTCGTGTGCACGAGGGCGGCGGGCTCGCCGCCGAGACGTGAGAACACGCGGGCCGTCACCCAGGGCAGGGCGATGAGGAGGCGGAGCAGCAGTCGGGATGCACCGCGCGTGTGCGGCACGAAGCTCGCGAGCATGGCCCGCATCGACCGCGGCATGCGCTTCGGGAACGGGTTCGGCGCGAGCCGGTCGACGGCGCGGGCGATGCGCGCGGTCGGCGTCGTCTTCGGCGGAGCTGAGGCATGGCCCCCGTCGCCGCGGGCGGTCAACCGAACGGTCAGCACGCCCTTCTCGCCGACCCCGACCATCGCGGCGGGAACCTGCACGAACGGCAGGGGCGCGTCGACCACGGCGCCGCCCTCGTCGAGTACGAGCCACGGCGTGATGCCGCGCTCCTGGAAGAGCGCGGCGATCGCCACGGCCGCGGCGCCGTGGCTCTCCTCGTTGCCCCCGAACGAGAGATAGAGGTCACGGGCGGGCGTGAATCCGTCGGCGAGGAGGTTCTCGACCGCCTCGAGCACCACGAGCAGCGGACCCTTGTCGTCGAGCGTGCCGCGACCCCACACCGAGCCGTCGGCGATGCGTCCCTCGAACGGCGGGAAGCGCCATCCGTCGCGCTCGTCGACCGGCACGACGTCGAAGTGCGCCATCAGCACGACTGGGTCGCCGTCGCCGCGTCCGCGCCAGTGGAAGAGCAGCCCGAGTTCGGTGACCTGCTCGAAGGCGAGGTGTGCGTGCACGAGGGGGTAGAGCTCGGCGATGAGCCCGCGGAAGCGGTCGAAGTCGGCGAGGCCGCGTTCGGCGAGTTCGGCCGACACCGTCGGCAGCTGCACCATGCGGGAGAGGCGTTCGGCTGAGCCGTCGCGAACGGTCACGGGTTCGGGCATCCACCCACCCTAAATGAGCGGATGCCGCGGCCCGCGCGGGTCTCAGGCGGCGAGGTGCACGGCGGGCGTGAGGAGCGCGGCGAGCTCGGCCGCCGAGAGTTCGCGTCCGAAAGCGGGGTGTCCGGGCTCGAGGGCGACGCCGTGTCGGAGTTCGCCGCCGTCGACCGGGTCGAACCCGAGCTCGTCGATGATCTCGGCGACCACTGCGCGGGCCTCGGCGTCGTCGCCGACGACGGCGAGGGCGCGTCGGAGAGGAGAGCCGGCGGCCATGCTGTCGTCCTCCATCTCGTGGTAGCCGAGGTGGTTCAGCGACTTCACGACGCGGGCGCGCGGGTTGCGTGCGGCGTTGATCTCGCTCGTCGTGCGGGGGTCGTCGTCGATCTCGGCGATGTTGCCGTCGACCGGCGGCCAGTAGTTCATGGCGTCGACGACGATCCGGCCGTCGAACGCGTCCCAGGGCACCGTGCCGGCCTTGCCGAACGGCACGGCGACGATGATCACGTCTGCCGTCGCGGCGAGGATCTCGGGGGTGGTCACCTCGGCGCCCGGGGCGACGACGCCGACGAGCAGGTCGAGTGCGGTCTGACGCGGCGAACCTGCGATGAGCACGCGGTGCCCGGATGCCACGAGGAGGCGGGCGAGGGCTGTGCCCACCTTGCCCGCGCCGTAGATTCCGATGACCGGCCGATCCGTCACGTTTCGATTCTCCCATCCCTCGACCCACCAGATCGATGCGTCCTCATGGAAATGAACACGCCGGCCGCAGCCGGCATTCCCGCGGGCGGTGCGCGAGCCGGTGACGGGGAATAGTCTCGTCCCGACGGTGGTTCCCAGTGACGCGTGCAGGTTGCATGCAGGCGTATGGAAATGTGGAGAGGGATCGCGATGTCTGAGCGGTACGAATTCGGAGTCGACACCTTCGGCGACGTGACGAGCAGGGCCGACGGCAGCCTGCTGTCGCACGCCCAGGTGCTGCGCAACGTCGTGGAGGAGGCCGTGCTGGCCGATCGTCTCGGTCTCGACTTCTTCGGCGTCGGCGAGCACCACCGCGTGGACTTCGCGGTCTCGGCGCCCGAGGTCGTGCTCGGCGCGATCGCCGGTCGCACCGAGCGCATCCACCTCGGTTCGGCGGTCACGGTGCTGAGCTCCGACGACCCCGTGCGCGTCTTCGAGCGCTTCGCGACGCTCGACGGGCTCTCGAACGGCCGGGCAGAGGTCATCCTCGGCCGCGGCTCCTTCATCGAGTCGTTCCCGCTGTTCGGCTTCGAGCTGAACCAGTACCAGGAGCTCTTCGAGGAGAAGCTCAACCTGTTCTCCGCCCTGCTGCCGCAGGAGCCCGTCACATGGAGCGGCCAGCTGCGCTCCTCGCTGACCGATCAGCTCGTCTTCCCGCCCGTCGAGCACGGCCGGCTGAAGACCTGGGTCGGGGTCGGCGGCAGCCCCGAGTCCGTCGTGCGCGCGGCCCACTACGGCCTGCCGCTCGTGCTCGCGATCATCGGCGGCAGCCCGGCCCGATTCGCGCCCCTCGCCGACCTCTACCGCCGTGCGCTCGAGCAGTTCGGCAACCCGCTGCAGCCGATCGCGATCCACTCCCCGGGATTCATCGCGGACTCCGACGCGGAGGCGCTCGACACGCTCTGGCCGCACTACAAGGTCAGCATCGACCGCATCGGTCGCGAGCGCGGCTGGGGCGCGGTCGATCGCGACCACTTCGAAGACGAGGCCGGGCCGAACGGAGCGCTCTACGCGGGGTCGCCCGAGAAGGTCGCCGCCAAGATCGCCGCGGCCATGCGCGCCGTCGGGGCGACCCGCTTCGACATGAAGTACTCCAACGGCGCCCTGCCGCACGAGGCCATGATGCGCAGCATCGAGCTCTACGCCACCGAGGTCGTGCCGCGGGTGAAGGAGCTGCTCGCGGCAGCCGATGCCGCCGACGCCGAGCTGAGCGCCGTCGCCGACCTCGGTGCGTCCGAGGTCGCCGCGGCAGATCTCGCCGCGGCCGATCGAGCGGATGCCGCTGCATCCGCCGACCAGCCGGCCGACTGAACTCGGTTCGCTGCACTCAGGCGGCGGGCGGCACCGGACTCGCGCCGGCGCCCGCCCGCCGTCGGCGCACGGCCGCCCGGAACCAGAGGGCGTCGGGTACGCGCGCGAGGAACGTGCCGGCGACGATCGTGATGAGCACGTAGGCCGTCGCGAGCGGCGCGAGTTCGGGCGCGACGACGCCCGACCCCACGGCGAGCCCGGCGATGACGATCGAGAACTCGCCTCGAGGTGCCAGCGAGAGCCCGGCGCGCCACTGGCCGAGGGTGCCGACACCGGCACGCCGTGCGGCGTACGAACCCGTGATGAGCTTCGTGATGATCGTCACGAGGGCGAGTGCGAGCGCCGCGGGCAGCATCGTCAGCAGCGCCGACGAGTCGGTCGTGAGGCCGAAGAAGACGAAGAAGATCGCGGCGAAGAGGTCGCGGAGCGGCGTCAGCACCTGGCTCGCGTTCGCCGCGACGCGCCCCGACAGCGCGATGCCCACGAGGAACGCGCCGACGGCGGCCGACACGCTCACCTCGGCGGCGAAGCCCGCGACGAGCATCGTGAGGCCGAGCACGCCGAGCAGGAGCGGCTCGAAGTGGTCGGCCGGGAAGAGGCGCGAGACGAGGTGCCCGTGCCGCAGGGCGACGTAGAGGATCACCGCGACCACGCTCACCGCGATCGCGACGGAGACGGCGCCCTGCATCAGGCTCATGCCGACCACGAGGGCCGAGAGCACCGGCAGGTAGAACGCCATCGCGAGGTCTTCGATGACGAGCACCGCGAGGATCGCAGGCGTCTCGCGGTTCGAGAGCCGGCCGAGGTCGCGCAGCAGCTTGGCGATGACGCCCGACGACGACACCCAGGTCACGCCGGCCATGGCGACCGCGGCCACCGGACCCCAACCGAGCAGGAGCGCGAGCGCGGCCCCGGGCAGGGCGTTGAGCGCCGCGTCGACGAGGCCCGCGGTGCGCGCCGACTTGAGGCTGCCGAACAGCTCGGATGCGGTGTACTCGAGGCCGAGTAGGGCGAGCAGCAGGATGACGCCGATCTCGGCGCCCGTCTGGAAGAACTCCTCGCTCGCGTCGAGGGCGATGAGCCCGCCCTCGCCGAATGCGAGGCCGAGCACGAGGTAGAACGGGATCGGCGAGATGCCGAACGCGAGCGCGAGGCGCCCGAGCAGACTCATGCCGAGAAGCAGCGCGCCGACTTCGATGAGGAGCAGCGTGGTCTCGTGCATACGCCGGCCCTCAGTCGGGGCCGTTGGCGAGCAGCCGGGCTACTCCGTCGAGTCCTTCACGTGTTCCGACGACGACGATGACGTCTCCAGCGCGCAGCGTCTCTGCAGGCGTTGGCGAGGGGATGATCGCGCCGTCGCGCACGATCGCCACGATCGAGGCGTGCGTGCGCGTGCGGGCCTTCGTCGCCCCGAGGGTGCGGTTCAGGTACGGCGAGTCCGTCGGCAGGGCGATCTGCTCGGTGTAGAGGCCGGCTGTCTCGTCGCTGAGGCTCGTGAGCCGGCTGAGCATGACGGAGGCGCCGAGCACGTCGGCGAGCGCCGCGGCCTCGTCGTCGTTCAGCGGAATGGAGTCGCGACAGGCGTCGGGGTCGTCCTGGTCGAAGAGCCCGAGGTCGCGCTCGCCGTCACGGTGCGACACGACGCTGATGCGCCGGCCGCTCTCGGTGACGAGGTCGTGCCGAATGCCGATCCCCGGGAGGTCGACCTTCTCGATGCGTATACCCACATCCGCAATCGTAACCCCGCGCGGAGGTGTCGCGGCCGGTGGCGCTCAGCGCGCCGGTGCGGCGTGCGTGCGCATCGTCAGCACGGGGGTGCCGCCATCGTCGCCCGCCTCGAACTCGACGCGTACGTCGCCGAGTTCGGCGAGTGAGGCGACGTGCGTGCCGCCGCACGCGATGCGGGCGGTGCCGGCGGGAAGCTCGGCGACCCAGTACCGGCGGTCGGTGAGCCCGTCGCCCTCGCGGTCGATGCGCACGGCGGCGCCGGCGGCGGCCCAGTCGGCGATGGTCGCGGTGACGGATGCCGCGAGCTCGTCGAGCTCGTCGGCGGCGACCGATGCCGTGTCGAACCCGGCGCGGCGCAGCGACTTGTTGAGGCGGTACACGTCGACGGAGCCGCCCGGCACGATGCGGCTCGATGCGATCGCGATGCCGTCGAAATCGGGTGCCCCGAGCGCGTCCTCGCGCGCGGTCTTCGACCAGTTGCCGGCGAGTGCGGCGTTCAGGGCGAGCGCCGCCGCGTGGCAGGCGGTGTGACCGGTCGAGAGGGCGCGGCGCGCCGAGGCATCCGCTCGCACTGCGACCGCATCGCCCTCGGTGATCGCGGCATCGCCTGCGACGAGGTGGGCGACGAGGAACGACCAGCCCTCGGTGCCCTTGCGCACGGGGATGTCGGCGCCGAGGAAGAGCTCGGTGCCGTCGGTGGCCGCGACGACGGCGTCGTCGATCGGCACCTCGAGGTCGCCCGCGGTCAGCGTGCCGGTGTCGGCCGGCTGATCGGGCCAGGCCGCGTCGACCGGGTGGAAGCTCGTCGCCTCGGTGACGACGGCGATTCGGCCGTCAGCCGTTGGCGCGACGTGCAGCACCACGGTGTCTGCGTCGAGCGCGCCGTCGGGATAGGTGACGAGCGTGTCGCGTGAGGGCAGCACCTCGCGGCTCAGACGCCGTCGCTGCGGCCGAGGAGGTGGAACGGGATCGCGAGGGAGACCGCCACGGCGACGATGCCGCCGAAGAACACGGGCGCCTGGAACTCGGTCATCACCGGCGCGGTGCCCATGAGCCACATGCCGAAGACGAAGAGTCCCATCGAGATGAGGAAAGTGACGACGTTCACAACGACCTCCAGAGTTGCGGGGGCGGTCCGCGCCGCCCGGTCGAGTCTACCGGGCGGACGCGCCCGGGGGCGGGCTCACGCTTCGATCGGACCGAGCCACGCGTTCGCGACCGTCGAATGGGCCGACTCGTCGTCGGACGGATGGAAGATGCCGGCGAGCACATCGCGGTAGAGGCGGCCGAGCTCTGAGCCCGCGAAGTACGTCGAGCCTCCCGAGACGCGCACGGCCTGGTCGACGACGTGCTTGGCCGTCTCGGTCGCCCGCACCTTGACCCCCACGAGCTTCGCGAACCAGAACGCGCCGTGGTCGACGAGCTCGTCGAGGTCGTGCGCGATCGCGAGGAGCTGCGGGGCGATGGCCTCCTGGGCGAGCGCTGCGTCGGCGATGCGCCAGCGGATGTCGGGGTCCTGCGAGAGCGGCGCGCCGCCGTTCTTCATCGAGGTGCGCCGGCGAGCCGCCACCACGGCGAGGTCGAGCGCACGGTCGCCGATGCCGGCGTACACCGAGGCGAGCAGCAGCTCGAAGTTCGCGAAGATGCCGAAGATGAGCGGGTCGGCGTTCGGCCCGGGGTCGAGCCGGCGCACGATGCGGTCGGATGCCGCGAACGCCCCGTCGAGCACGGTCGTGCGGCTCTGGCTCGCCCGCATGCCCATCGTGTCCCAGTCGTCGAGGATGCGCACGTCGGGGTCTTCGCGGTCGATGAAGCCGTAGACGAGCTTCGGCGCATCTGCCGAGACCGTGTCGAGGCCCATCGTGCCGAGTCGGGTCCAGGCGGGTGAGAGCGAGGTGAAGATCTTGCGGCCCGTGTACCGGTAGCCGCCGCCGGCCTGGGGCTCGGCGATCGTGCGCGAGCCGAAGAGCATGAGGTCGTTTCCGGCCTCGCTGATGCCGAACCCGAAGATCTCGCCGGCACCCGCCTCGCGCAGCACGAAGTCGAGCGAGTCGTCGCCGCGATCGCGCAGCACCTTGGCGACGCCGGTCCAGACGAGGTGCATGTTGACCGCGAGCGCCGTCGCGGGCGCGGCACCGGCGAGGCGCATCTGGCCGCGCACGGCGTCGGCGAACGTCCAGCCGAGGCCGCCCAGCTCGACGGGCACGAGGGCCGTCAGATAACCGACCTCGCGGAGTTCGGCGAGGTCCTCGTCGAAGAACGCGTTGTCGCGGTCGTACCGGGCGGCCCGCTCGCGGAAGCGTTCGAGCAGCTCGTCGTGCAGCAGGGTCTCAGGCGTCGTGCTCACGCCGCCAGACTACGCCTCGGGCGCCCGGTCATGCCCGGGCACGACCGGCGGCGCAGCTTCCGCCGGCGGCGAGGCCTGCGGGGCGACGGATGCCGCGGCATCCGCTCGCCGGGCCCGTCGCTGCCGTGACGACAGCACGACGATGCCGACGATGATCGCGGCGATCACGGCCGCGGCGAGGAGCCACGGCAGCAGCACGCCGATCGCGACGCTCAGCCATGACCCGAAGACGACGAGTGCTCCCCAGCCTGCGGCGAGGCCGCTCCAGAAGTCGCCGGGCACGGCGGCGGGCGCCTGGGCCTCGGTGCCGAGTGCGACGTCGAGGGTCGAGTAGTCGACCTGGTCGACGAGCGCGTCGCGTTGCTGGGTCAGGCTGTCGAGTTCGGCCTGCCGGGTCGTGAGCTCGGACTCGATCGAGATGAGGTCGGGGATCGAGGTCGCGGTGCCGAGGAGGTCGCGCAGGCGGTCGACCGAGGCGGTCAGCGCTTCGATGCGCGCGTCGAGGTCCTGGCGCTGCGCGGTCACATCGGAGGCGTCCATCGAGACCGAATTGACGGTGCCGAGCTCGCGGAGTTCCGCGACCACGTCGTCGAGCTCGTCGGCGGGAATGCGCAGCGTGAGGCTGGCGCTCGGCGTCTGGGTGTCGGTGCCGGGCGTCTCGTTGCGACGGTCGACCCGGCCGCCCGATGCCTCGGCGATGTCGGCGGCGGTCTGCGCCTCGGCGATCGGGTCGTCGACGGTGATCCAGATCCGGCCGGTCGTGATGACGCTGCGGTCGGCGTCGACCGCGGCGTCGCCGCCCTCGACCGACTGCGGCGCATCGGGCGCGACCTCCTCGACCATGCCGCCGGGCTCGCCCGTGGACGCGCCCTGGTCGGCTGAGCAGCCGGCGAGGAGGAGCACGATGAGCGCGGCCGCAACGGCGGCCGTCGGTGCGAGTCGTCGTCTCATGCGCTCACTGTACGGCCGGCCCGGAATGCGATGTCTGGATGCCGGCTGGGAGTCGGGTCACGATCGGATGTCGCTCCGGAGCCCCGTCTCAGTCGTCGTCGGGGTCGCGGCCGGTGCGCTCGCCGGTGTCGAGCGAGGCGATCGCCGCGAGGTCGTCGATGTCGAGCTCGAAGCCGAAGACGTCGAGGTTCTCGCGGATTCGTTCCGGGCGACTTGCCTTCGGGATCACGATGTTGCCGAGCTGCACGTGCCAGCGCAGCACGATCTGCGCAGGGCTCCGCCCGTGCTTGGCAGCCAGCTCGTCGAGCAGTGGCGTGCCGAGCACGCGGCCGCGTGCGAGCGGCGACCACGCCTCGGTGCGGATGCCGCGGGTCGCATCGAACTCGCGCAGCGCCGTCTGCGGCAGCCACGGATGCAGCTCGACCTGGTTCACGACGGGGGCCTCACCGGTCTCGGCGACGAGTCGTTCGATGTGGTGGGCGTGGAAGTTGGAGACGCCGATCGAGCGCACGCGACCCTCGTCGCGGATGCGGATGAGCGCACGCCAGGTGTCGACGTACCGGTCGGTCGACGGCACGGGCCAGTGGATGAGGAAGAGGTCGAGCCGATCGAGCGCGAACCGCCGCATCGATTCGTCGAAGGCGCGCAGCGCCCGGTCGTAGCCGTTGTCGTCCTTCCACACCTTGCTCGTCACGAAGAGCTCGTCGCGGGCGAGACCCGACGCTCGCACCGCCTCGCCGACCTCGCGTTCATTGCCGTAGAACGCCGCGGTGTCGAGGTGCCGGTAGCCCGCATCGATCGCGTCGAGGCAGAGGCCCGCGGCATCCGCTGCCGGCACCTTGTAGAGGCCGTAGCCGAGCTGCGGGATGCTCGAGCCGTCGGCGAGCGGCAGTCGCGGTGCTGCGGGAAGAGGTCGTGACATCCGGTGCTTCTCTCGATGGGGCTGCAGGGCGGGAGGGTCAGCTCGGCTGCGCCGGCACCGGCTCGGTGTCGGGGATCGGGCTGGCGTCGCGCCCGCGGAGGTCGGGATGCCAGCGCCGCCCGAGCAGTCCCACGAGGAAGCCGAGGAAGGCGAGCACCGCTGCGGCCCAGAAGGCGCCCTGCGGGCCGCTGCTGTCGATGAGGAAGCCCGCGAGCGCCGAGCCGAGGGCGGCGCCGATGAGCTGCCCGGTGCCGACCCATCCGTAGGCCTCGGCGGTGTCCGAGAACTTCACGCTCGCCGAGACGATCGCGAAGAGCACGGCGAGTGCCGGTGCGATGCCGATGCCGGCGATGAAGAGGGTGATCGAGAGCCACCAGAAGTCCATGAGGCCGGCTGCGAGCGCCGTGCCCGCGAACACGATGAACATGCGGCGGGCGGTCGCCCACGGCCCGATCGGCACATGGCCGAGGAAGAGGCCGCCGGCGAGGGAGCCCACAGCGAAGATCGCGAGCACGATGCCCGCCTCGGCGCCGCCGTGACCGAACACCGCGACGACGCCGGCCTCGATCGCCGCGGTGGCGCCGATCAGCAGGAAGCCCACGATGGTCGCGAGGAGCACTGCGGGGCGGCCGAGCACGGTGCCGAAGCGCCGTTTCGAACGAGGGATGCGCACCCGGCCGAGCTCGGGCGAGGAGATGAACCAGATGCCGCCGATGACCATGAGCACGGCGGCGAGCAGGATCGCCCAGACCGTGCCGATCTGGGTGGCCACGAACGTCGTGACCACGGGGCCGACGACCCAGATGATCTCCTGCGCCGAGGCGTCGAGCGAGAAGAGCGGCGTGAGCTGGCGGGAGTTCACCATCTTCGGGTAGATCGTGCGCACGGCGGGCTGCACCGGCGGGTTGGCCAATCCCGCGATGAGTCCCACCGCCATGTACAGGGGCACCGTGAGCGGCAGCAGCGCGATCGCGACGATCGCCGTGACGCAGACGGCGAGGGTCGCGATGAGCACGGGTCGCATGCCGAGCCGGCCCATGAGCCGGCTCGTGAGCGGGCCGGCGACGGCCTGGCCGATCGAGGTCGCCGCGAGCACGAGCCCGGCGGCTCCGTAGGAGCCCGTCTGCTGTTCGACGTGGAGCAGGAACGCGAGCGACAGCATGCCCGACGGGAAGCGCGCGGTCAGCTGGGCGGCGATGATACGAGCGACGCCCGAGGTTCTGAGCAGTTCGGAGTAGCTTCCCACGATGCGACCAACTCTATCGAGGGCCGGATCGTGATCTCGGAGCCGGATCCAGCGTGCCGCAGGTGACATATGCTCGGTCTGTAACGGCGCCGTGGCCAGAGTCTTGCGGCGTCGCCGATCATCGCAACGACAGAGGTTCTCCCATGCACTCCCGACGCCTGCTCATTCCGACCGTGGCCGCGGCCGCGGTCCTCCTCCTCTCCGGCTGTGTCGACAACACGACCGGTGGCGACGAGCCGAACACCGACTCCTCGGCCCCCACGATCGCGGTCGACGAGGCCGCCGCAGCACTGCTGCCCGCAGAGATCGTCGACTCCGGCAAGCTCGTCGTCGGCACCGATGCCGCCTACCCGCCCAACGAGTACAAGGACGACGCCGGCAACCCGATCGGGTGGGACGTCGACCTCGTCGAGGCCCTCGGCGCCAAGCTCGGCCTCGAGGTCGAGTACGAGATCGCCAGCTTCGACAAGATCATCCCGTCGATCACCGGCGGCACCATGGACATGGGGATGTCGAGCTTCACCGACAACGCCGAGCGCCAGAAGCAGGTCGACTTCGTCGACTACTACAACGCGGGCATCCTCTGGGCAGCCCCGGCCGGCAAGACCGTCGACCCCGACGACGCGTGCGGCCTGAAGGTCGCCGTGCAGGCCACGACCTACGAGCACACCGACGAGCTGCCCGCGAAGAGCCAGGCCTGCGTCGACGCCGGCAAGCCCGCGATCCAGATCACGCCGTTCGACACGCAGGATGCCGCGGCGAACGCCGTGGTGCTCGGCCAGGCCGACGCGATGAGCGCCGACTCGCCCGTCACGGGCTACGCGATCGCCCAGACCGACGGCAAGCTCGAAGCCGCCGGTGACGTCTTCGACGCGGCGCCCTACGGCTTCCCGGTTGAGAAGGGCTCCGAACTCGCCGCAGCCGTCCAGGCCGCGATGCAGTCGCTCGTCGACGACGGCACCTACGGCGACATCCTCGCCGAGTGGGGCGTCGAGTCCGGCGCCGTCGACACGATCGAGATCAACGCGGGCACCTGATCATGAGCGATCAGTCCTCCGGCCGGGCGGCGACGCCCGTGCCGGCGGGCGGCCCCGGGGCCGCCCCGGTGCCGACGAAGATCGTGCGGTTGCGTCATCCGTGGCGCATCGTCTTCGCGGTCCTGCTGCTCGCCGCCTTCGCCGTCTTCGTCATCGATGCCGCCCAGCGTGAGGCCTTCGACTGGCCGACCGTCGGCAAGTACCTGTTCGATCAGCGCATCTCGCAGGCAGCGGGGTACACCCTGCTCCTCACCGCGCTCTCGATGATCATCGGCGTCGTGCTCGGCATCATCCTCGCGGTCATGCGGCAGTCGCCGAACCCCGTGCTGAAGTCGATCGCGTGGGTCTGGCTCTGGATCTTCCGCGGCACTCCGGTGTACGTGCAGCTGGTCTTCTGGGGCCTGCTGTCGACGGTCTACACCACGATCGACCTCGGCGTGCCGTTCATGGAGGCGTGGGTCTCCTTCCCGACGGACGTGCTGTTCAACGCCTTCTGGCTGGCTGTCATCGGGCTCGCGCTGAACGAATCGGCGTACATGGCCGAGATCGTCCGTGCCGGCCTCCTCTCGGTCGACTCCGGGCAGCACGAGGCGGCGACGGCACTCGGCATGGGCTGGGGCACGACGATGCGTCGCATCGTGCTGCCGCAGGCGATGCGCGTGATCATCCCGCCGACCGGCAACGAGGTGATCTCGATGCTGAAGACGACCTCGCTCGTCTCGGCGATCCCGTTCACGCTCGAGCTGTACATGCGCCAGCGCGACATCGCGGCCGCGATCTTCGCACCGGTTCCGCTCCTGATCGTCGCGTCGATCTGGTACCTCGCGATCACCTCGGTGCTCATGGTCGGCCAGTACTTCCTCGAGAAGCGCTTCGCGCGCGGGGTCGGCGCTCGGCCCGACACGGGCCCGGGCGCGGTCACCGGCGCGATGGACGCCGTCGACGCCGAGATCGCCGCCACGGCGATCGCCGCAAAGCAGGGAGGAGACGCTCGATGAGCGACCAGACGACGGCTGAGAAGCCGATGGTGCTCGCCGAGCACGTCTCGAAGAGCTTCGGCTCCAACGAGGTGCTGAAGGACATCTCGCTCGAGGTCAAGCGCGGCGAGGTGCTCTGCCTCGTCGGCCCGTCGGGATCGGGCAAGTCGACGTTCCTGCGCTGCATCAACCACCTCGAGCAGGTCTCGGCGGGGCGGCTCTCGGTCGACGGCTCGCTCGTCGGCTACCGCGAGGTCGGCGACAAGCTGTACGAGATGCACCCGAAGGATGCCGCGAAGCAGCGTCGCGACATCGGCATGGTGTTCCAGCGGTTCAACCTGTTCCCCCACATGACGGCCCTCGAGAACGTCATGGAGGCCCCGACCCAGGTCAAGGGCGTCTCGAAGGCGCAGGCCAAGGCCCGTGCTCACGAGCTGCTCGCGCGCGTCGGCCTCGCCGAGCGCGCCGACTACTACCCGGCTCACCTCTCCGGGGGGCAGCAGCAGCGGGTCGCGATCGCCCGGGCGCTCGCGATGGATCCGAAGCTCATGCTCTTCGACGAGCCGACGTCGGCGCTCGACCCCGAGCTCGTCGGCGAGGTGCTCGACGTCATGAAGGAGCTCGCGAAGACCGGCATGACCATGATCGTCGTCACGCACGAGATGGGCTTCGCCCGCGAGGTGGCCGACACGCTCGTGTTCATGGACGGCGGCGTCGTCGTCGAGACCGGCGACCCGCGCGAGGTGCTCGCGAACCCGAAGCACGCGCGCACGCAGGCGTTCCTCTCGAAGGTGCTGTGATCCGGTCGGTCGGGCAGCGAGCGAAGCGCTCCGCTGCCCGACCGGCCCGGCTCAGCCCTGCAGCACCTTCGTGATGCGCTGGAGCGACACGCTCTCTGCTGCCCGCAGCTCCTGCGCGAAGAGGCTGATGCGCAGCTCCTCGATGAGCCAGCGTGCACGCACCACGTTCGCCGGGGCATCCGGTGCCAGCGGAATCGTGCCGCCCGCGTCGGCGAAGCGGGTGAGCGCCGTCTGCACCTCGTTCATCCACACCCGGTCACGGCCGGGGTTGTCGACGAGCTTGCCGACGCGCATCGTGACGCCCTCGAGGTAGCGCGGCACGTGCCGCAGGCGCTCGAGGCCGGTGCGCGAGACGAAGCCGGGGAAGACGAGACCGGCGAGCTGCTCCTTGGCGTCGCCGAGCGCGGGCAGCAGCGCCATGCTCGTCGCCGACTTCACCGCCTTCTCCGCCGTGCGGAGGGCGGTGAGCGTGCGCGCGACGAGACCGACGGTCTCGAACATCGTGTCCATGACGACGCCCGAGACACGGTCGCGCACGGTGTCGAACTCGAGCTTCGTGAAGAGCATGCCGTCGTCCTTCACGCGGTAGAGCACGTCGTTGACGCAGGCCACGAGGCAGTCGGCGAAGAGCGCGGTGGTGCTCGGGTACGGGCTCGTCGCGAGGACGAGCTTCTCGTTGCCCGTGAGGTGCTGCTGCACGTAGTTGACGGGTGAGGGCGTCGCGAGCATGAGCAGACGACGGATGCCGCCGGGCATCGCCCGCGCCTGCTCCTCGGGAGTCGCGAGCAGCCTGATGTTCACGGCGGCGCCGTCGTCGATGAGCGCCGGGTAGGCGCGCACGCGGTTGCCGCCGACGGTGGTGTCGACGAACCGGGGCAGCTCGGCGAAGTCCCAGCTGGTGAGACCGGTGCGCTCGATGCCGGCGCCCGGCGCCTCGCCTGCTGCGGCGATCGAGCCCGGCGTGACCGGCCCGTCGACCTGGCGCGGCCCTCGAGGCGCGCGCTCGCCGCGGGCGGGCGCCGAGAAGGTGTCGGCCACGGCGTCGCGGGCCCGGTCGGCGAGCTGCACCTGGAGCGCGCGGAGGTCCTTGCCGACGGCGAGCTGCTTTCCGCGGCCGTCGACGACCCGGAACGACATCTGCAGGTGCGGCGGAATCCGGTCGATCGCGAAGTCGGCGCCGGTGACCGGGGTGTGCGTGAGGCGCTTGATCACGGCGGCGACCTCGTCGGCGAACGACATGCCCGCCGGGGCATCCGCTTCGCCGAGCTCGGCGACGATCTTCGCCGCCCAGTCGTTCGCCGGCACGACGTTGCGGCGGATCACCTTCGGCAGCGCCTTGATCATCGCGGTGACGAGTTCGGTGCGGAGGCCGGGCACCTGCCGGTCGAACCCCTCGGGGCGCAGCCGCGCGAGCAGCACGAGCGGCACCTGCACGGTGACGCCGTCGTCGGATGCGCCGGGCTCGAAGCGATATCGCAGCGAGAGCGACTGGTCGTCCTGCTGCCAGCTCGGCGGGAACGCGTGCTCGTCGATCGCGGGCGCGTCCTCGGGGGCGAGCGCTTCGGCCGTCATCGTCAGCAGCTCGGGCGACTCCTGCTTCGCGGCGCGCCACCAGGTCTCGAAGAGACGGGTCGAGGTGACGTCGGTGGGGATGCGCGACTCGTAGAACTCGAAGACCGCCTCGTCGTCGAAGAGGATGTCGCGGCGACGGCTGCGCTCCTCGACGGCCTCGAGCTCGGCGCGCAGCTTGCGGTTCTTCCGGTCGAAGTCGAAGAGCCGGTCGCGGCGGATGTCGTTCGGCCAGTCGCCCTCGACGAGCGCGTGCCTGATGAAGAGTTCGCGGGCGTACGCCTGGTCGACGCGGGAGAGCTGGATGCGCCGGCGGGCGATGATCGGCACCCCGTAGAGCGTGACCTTCTCGTAGGCGACGGCCGAGCCCTGCCGCTTCTCCCAGTGCGGCTCGCTGTAGCTGCGCTTGAGGAGCGATCCCGCGAGCGGCTCCGCCCACGCCGGGTCGATCGCCGCGTTCATGCGTGCGAAGAGCCGGCTCGTCTCGACGAGCTCGGCGCTCATGATCGCGTCGGGCTGCTTCTTCGCGAGCGCGGAGCCCGGGAAGATCAGGAAGCGCGACTGCCGGGCGCCGAGGTACTCGCCCTTGGGCTTGCGCCCTCCGGATGCCGCGCCGCCGCGCGTGCCCGACTGGGTCGTGCTCGCGGGGGAGTCCTTCAGGCCGATGTGGCTGAGGAGGCCGGCGAGCAGCGACTTGTGGATCAGGTCGGCGTCGGGGGCTGCGCCGCCACCGGGGGTCTTGTCGTCGATCTCGAGTCCGAGTGGCCGGCTCATCTGGCGGAGCTGGCGGTAGACGTCGTTCCACTCGCGCACGCGCAGGTAGTTCAGGAACTCGTTCTTGCACATGCGCCGGAACGCGCTCGAACCGAGCTCGCGCTGCTGCGTCTCGAGGTGGTTCCAGAGGTTCAGCAGGGTGATGAAGTCGCTCGTCGGGTCGGCGAAGCGGGCGTGCTGCTCGTCGGCCTGCTGGCGCCGTTCGAGGGGGCGTTCGCGCGGGTCCTGGATCGTGAGTCCGGCGACGATCGCGAGCACCTCGCGGCTCACGCCGTGCTGCTTCGACTCCACGACCATGCGACCGAATCGGGGCTCGATCGGCAGTTTCGCGAGGGCGCGGCCGACCTTCGTGAGGCGGTTGCCCGCCGCTGCGCCCGAAGCGGCGTCGACGGCGCCGAGTTCGCGCAACAGCTCCACACCGTCTTTGATGCCGCGTGCGTCGGGCGGGGTGAGGAACGGGAACGCCTCGATGTCGCCGAGGCCGAGTGAGATCATCTGCAGGATGACCGCCGCGAGATTCGTGCGCAGCACCTCGGGCTCGGTGAACTCCGGACGCCGTGCGAAGTCCTCTTCGGAGTACAGGCGGATCGCGATGCCGTCGCTCGTGCGACCCGACCGGCCCGAGCGCTGGTTCGCCGAGGCCTGCGAGATCGCCTCGATCGGCAGCCGCTGCACCTTCGAGCGCACCGAGTAGCGGCTGATGCGCGCGGTGCCGGCGTCGATCACGTACTTGATGCCGGGCACCGTGAGGCTCGTCTCGGCGACGTTCGTCGCGAGCACGACGCGGCGGCGCACGCCGGCGACGGTCGAGGGCTGGAACACGCGGTGCTGGTCGGCCGCCGACAGGCGACCGTAGAGCGGCAGCACCTCGGTGACGGATGCCCCGCGGCTGGAGTAGTGGCCGCGCACGGCCTCCTCGGCGTCGCGGATCTCGTTCTCGCCCGAGAGGAACACCAGCACGTCGCCGCGCGATTCGCGGTCGAGTTCGTCGAGCGCCTCGATGATGCCCTGCAGGTAGTCCTTGTCGTCGGCTGGGGCTCGCCCGCCCGCCGACGGCGATTCGTCGGGGTCATCGCTCGCCGAGTCCTCCGCCACGAGCGGCCGATAGCGGATCTCGACCGGGTAGGTGCGGCCCGACACCTCGATGATGGGCGCCGGCTCGCCGGAAGCATCCGCGAAGTGCCTGGCGAAGCTCTCGGGGTCGATCGTCGCGCTCGTGACGATGACCTTCAGGTCGGGGCGCTTCGGCAGCAACTGCTTGAGGTAGCCGAGCAGGAAGTCGATGTTGAGGCTGCGCTCGTGGGCCTCGTCGATGATGATCGTGTCGTACCGGCGCAGCATCCGGTCGTGGTGCATCTCGTTCAGCAGGATGCCGTCGGTCATCAGCTTGATGCGGGTCGAGGCGCTCGCCTTGTCGGTGAACCGCACCTGGTAGCCGACGACCCCGCCGACCTCCTCGCCGAGCTCCTCGGCGATGCGCTCGGCGATCGTACGGGCGGCGAGCCGCCTCGGCTGGGTGTGGCCGATCGACTCCCGGCCGAGTTCGAGGCAGATCTTCGGCAGCTGCGTGGTCTTGCCCGAGCCGGTCGCGCCGGCGACGATGACGACCTGGTTCTCGCGGATGGCGCGCGCGATCTCCTCACGCTGCCGGGAGACGGGCAGCTCGGCGGGGTAGGTGATCGCGGCAAGCACAGCCCTCCATCGTATGCGGCGGGAACGTGGTCGTGGGAGAACTCCCTCATGTCGACCGAGGTCGGGCGCGTCTGAGCCCTGCCGTATCCGCATGCGGCGGGAACGTGGTCGTGGGAGAACTCCCTCATGTCGACCGAGGTCGGGCGCGTCTGAGCCCTGCCGTATCCGCATGCGGCGGGAACGGAGTCGTGGGAGAACTCCCTCATGTCGACCGAGGTCGGGCGCGTCTGAGCCCTGCCGTATCCGCATGCGGCGGGAACGGAGTCGTGGTAGAAACTCCCTCATGTCGACCGAGGTCGAGACGGCTGCGAGCCCTGCCGCGTCGCGCGTTCCCAGCGTCGCGGCGCTCGTCGGACTGCCGCTCCTGAGGGTCGCGCTCGTCGGCCTCGCGGCCGTCGCCACCTGGATCGCCGTGGCGCTGACAGCCGAGCCCGGGCCCTTCCCGCCCGGCATGCTCTTCGCCGCGGCCACGATGCTGCCGGTGAACGTGCTGTCGATCGTGCTCGTGCGCCGGGCGCTGCACCGCTCGGGGCAGCGAGCACGAGACCTCATCGACTTCTCGTGGCGACGACTCGGCCGCGACGTGCTGTGGGGGCTGCTCTGGCTCGCGGTGCTGTGGCTGCCGTTCATCCTCGCGGTCTTCGGCGTGATGTTCGCCCTCCACGGCGGCGCCGCGCTCGAGCACTTCGAGACGGTCTTCTACGACGCGGATGCCGCTCCGCCGCTGAACCGCGCCTGGCTCACCGTGCTCGCGGCCGTGTCGGTCGTGACCTTCGCCCCGCTGAACGCGCCCGCTGAAGAACTCATCTTCCGCGGCTATTCGCAGTGGGGGCTCGAGAAGCGGTGGCCTTCGTTCTGGGCGATCGTCGTGCCATCCGCGATCTTCGCGCTGCAGCACGTCTTCTACGCGGCGACCGCCGATGCCGTGCTCGTCTACCTCGCGGCGTTCTTCGTCTGGGGACTCGGCTCGGGCATCATCGTGCACTCCCAGCGGCGGCTGATGCCGATCATCGTCGCCCATGTGCTGGTCAACCTCATGACGAGCGCGCCGGCGCTCGTGCTGCTGTTCCTGCCCGACTCGGCGCTGGCCTCCTGAGGTCGCGCGATTCGGATCCGACCCGCTCGGCCGGTTACGGTGTCCGCATGGGTGAGCACGAGTTCGAGGCGGCGTTCCGCGAGTGGCAGCAGTCGCGCTGGCAGGCGGTCTCGGCGCCCCACGGCACGGCGGCGCTGCTCCACACCCACTGGCTCACGACCGAGCCGGGAGACTTCACCGGTGCGCCGGGCAGATGGCACGCCGAACCGGCGAGCGTCGTCGGGGCACTGCCGAGCGGCGCCGCGGTGCGGCTCGCGCCCGGCGAGGAGCTCGACCTCGACGGTGTGCGGCTGCGCGCCTTCGAGCGCGACGGCGCGCTCGCGCTGCGCGTCATCGATCCGGATGCCCCGAGCCGCACCTCGCTCGTCGCGATCGAGGCGTACCCGCCGACGCCGGAACGCGTCGTGACCGGCACGTTCATCCCGGCAGGCGACGACGCGACCCTCGACGTCACCTCGGTCGACGGTCATGAGTCGAACGACCGCCTCGGCGGCGTGATCGAGCTCGAGCTCGACGGCGTTGCCGTCGAGCTCACCGTCACACGCGACGATCACGGACTCTCGGCGGTGTTCGCCGATGCCACGAGCGGCGGCGAGAGCTACCGCTTCAGATTCCTCCGGGTGCCCGAGCCCGCCGCCGACGGCACGGTCGCCGTCGACTTCAACCGCGCCTACCTGCCGCCGTGCGCGTTCTCCGACGAGTACGTCTGCCCGCTGCCGCCGCTCGGCAACCGCTGGCCGGTCGCACTTCGCGCGGGGGAGCGGCTCGCCACGCGGCATCCGAAGCCCGAAGTCGACGCGATCGTCGACGGCGAGGCCGACGCCGCCTGATTCGCGGGCAGCGAACCGCACTGTCGACGGGCGGTGCACCCGTGGTGGGATGAAGCATGACTTCCGTTCCACGCATCCAGCTCAACGACGGCCACTCGATCCCGCAGCTCGGCTTCGGCGTCTTCAAGGTCGACCCCGTCGAGACGGTACGCATCGTCAGCGATGCGCTCGAGGTGGGATACCGCCACATCGACACCGCGCGCATCTACGGCAACGAGGCAGGGGTCGGCACCGCGCTCGCCGAATCGGGCATCGCGCGTGACGAGCTCTTCATCACCACGAAGCTCTGGAACACCGACCACGGCACGCAGTCGGCGTTCGACGCGTTCGACGCGAGCCTCGATCGGCTGGGCCTCGACTACGTCGACCTCTACCTGATCCACTGGCCGTCGCCGAAGGGCGGGCGGTACGTCGAGGCATGGAAGGCGCTCGAGCAGATCCGCGAGAGCGGGCGGGCGCGATCGATCGGCGTCTCGAACTTCCTCGTGCCGCACCTCGAGCGGCTGCTCGCCGAGACCGACGTGGTGCCGGCCGTCGACCAGATCGAGCTGCACCCTGCTCATCAGCAGCCGGCCACCGCTGCGTTCGCCGAGGAGCACGGCATCGCGATCGAGGCCTGGGGCCCGCTCGGCCAGGGCAAGTACCCGCTCTTCGACGTGCCCGAGATCGCGGATGCCGCCGAGGCGCATCGCAAGACCCCGGCACAGGTCGTCATCCGCTGGCACCTGCAGCGCGGCCACGTCGTCTTCCCGAAGTCGAACCGCCGCGAACGCATGGCTGAGAACTTCGACGTCTTCGACTTCGAGCTGAGCGACGCGGAGGTGGCGTCGATCACCGCGCTCGAGCGCGAGGGCCGGGTCGGTTCGCACCCCGACGACGTCGACTGACGGATGCCTCGGATCCCCGCACTTCAGCGCGACACGCCCGGGATGCGCCCCTGATTTGTCCGAGTGCGGGGATCCGCGTAAATTCTTACTCATCGCCACGGCGGTGCGGGAAGCGGCTGAGAGATCAGGACTTCCCGGCCGAGACGGCGAGATTCTTAGCCAAATAGCCTCGTAGTCGCATTGCGACTCGGTGATTTCAAGCCTAAGATGAAACCCCCACTTCAGAACGAACATGATCTCCGGGTCGTGTTCTTGTTGTGTGAACAACTGCTGTTTCAGTCCGAGTGATCGTCAGATCCGAGTGGCTGAGTGACATCGAGCGATCGATTCCGGCAAATGAAGTGGTACGGTAGGTAGGTTGCCCTGAGGGCAGGTCTTGAGACTGAAACTCGGGTGCGTCCGTTCCTTGAGAACTCAACAGCGTGCACTATGTTCAATGCCAAATTATTGAACCCCGACCTCACCGTTTGGTGGGGGGAGGATTCCTTTGGATTGATGGACAGTCAGTTTGATTGTTCTTTCAGTCAGAGATTGAAACTCTCAATGCCTCTTCGGGGGTGTTGGAACCATTTTTTTTGGAGAGTTTGATCCTGGCTCAGGACGAACGCTGGCGGCGTGCTTAACACATGCAAGTCGAACGATGAACCTGGAGCTTGCTCTGGGGGATTAGTGGCGAACGGGTGAGTAACACGTGAGTAACCTGCCCTGGACTCTGGGATAACCCCGAGAAATCGGAGCTAATACCGGATAGGACCTGGAACCGCATGGTTTTGGGTGGAAAGTTTTTTCGGTCTGGGATGGACTCGCGGCCTATCAGCTTGTTGGTGAGGTAATGGCTCACCAAGGCGTCGACGGGTAGCCGGCCTGAGAGGGTGACCGGCCACACTGGGACTGAGACACGGCCCAGACTCCTACGGGAGGCAGCAGTGGGGAATATTGCACAATGGGCGAAAGCCTGATGCAGCAACGCCGCGTGAGGGATGACGGCCTTCGGGTTGTAAACCTCTTTTAGTAGGGAAGAAGGGCTTCGGCTTGACGGTACCTGCAGAAAAAGCACCGGCTAACTACGTGCCAGCAGCCGCGGTAATACGTAGGGTGCGAGCGTTGTCCGGAATTATTGGGCGTAAAGAGCTCGTAGGCGGTTTGTCACGTCTGCTGTGAAATCCCGAGGCTCAACCTCGGGCCTGCAGTGGGTACGGGCAGACTGGAGTGCGGTAGGGGAGATTGGAATTCCTGGTGTAGCGGTGGAATGCGCAGATATCAGGAGGAACACCGATGGCGAAGGCAGATCTCTGGGCCGTAACTGACGCTGAGGAGCGAAAGCGTGGGGAGCGAACAGGATTAGATACCCTGGTAGTCCACGCCGTAAACGTTGGGCGCTAGATGTGGGGACCATTCCACGGTTTCCGTGTCGTAGCTAACGCATTAAGCGCCCCGCCTGGGGAGTACGGCCGCAAGGCTAAAACTCAAAGGAATTGACGGGGGCCCGCACAAGCGGCGGAGCATGCGGATTAATTCGATGCAACGCGAAGAACCTTACCAAGGCTTGACATATACGAGAACGCCGCAGAAATGTGGAACTCTTTGGACACTCGTATACAGGTGGTGCATGGTTGTCGTCAGCTCGTGTCGTGAGATGTTGGGTTAAGTCCCGCAACGAGCGCAACCCTCGTCGTATGTTGCCAGCACGTAATGGTGGGAACTCATATGAGACTGCCGGGGTCAACTCGGAGGAAGGTGGGGATGACGTCAAATCATCATGCCCCTTATGTCTTGGGCTTCACGCATGCTACAATGGCCGGTACAAAGGGCTGCGATGTCGTAAGGCGGAGCGAATCCCAAAAAGCCGGTCTCAGTTCGGATTGAGGTCTGCAACTCGACCTCATGAAGTCGGAGTCGCTAGTAATCGCAGATCAGCAACGCTGCGGTGAATACGTTCCCGGGCCTTGTACACACCGCCCGTCAAGTCATGAAAGTCGGTAACACCCGAAGCCGGTGGCCTAACCCTTGTGGAGGGAGCCGTCGAAGGTGGGATCGGTGATTAGGACTAAGTCGTAACAAGGTAGCCGTACCGGAAGGTGCGGCTGGATCACCTCCTTTCTAAGGAGCACTGGCCACTTTTGGTGGTCCAGGCATGCCAGATCAGACCGAACGTGTCTGCTGGCAGCTCATGGGTGGAACATTGACATAGGTGCTCGTCTGAATGGTTCAGACCTAGTACGCCGCTTCCTTCGGGGGGTGGTTGGAACGGTGGGGGCCGGCCGGTCGGGTGCATGCACGCTGTTGGGTCCTGAGGGGCCGGACAACTTCCCGCGCTTCGGCGTGGGGGTGATGGTTTCTTACAGACCTTCACGAAGCCGATGGGTTCTGATTCGGTGGGTGTGGGGGTTCTGGCCGTCTGTTGAGAACTACATAGTGGACGCGAGCATCTTAGAAACGGGACTTCGGTCCTGTTTCACAATAGGTGAGTCGCCAAGAGGTCGCCCTTCGGGGGGATCTTGTTGGCGTATTCACTGGTCAATTTCGCGGCATTGCCTTCGGGTGGTGTCGCACGATTCGATCTCATGTGATTTTCAAGTTTTTAAGAGCAAACGGTGGATGCCTTGGCATCTGGAGCCGAAGAAGGACGTCGTAATCTGCGATAAGCCTCGGGGAGCTGATAAACGAGCTGTGATCCGAGGATTTCCGAATGGGGAAACCCCGCCAGGCCCTTTGGGTGACCTGGTGACTCCCGCCTGAATATATAGGGCGGGTAGAGGGAACGTGGGGAAGTGAAACATCTCAGTACCCACAGGAAGAGAAAACAACCGTGATTCCGTTAGTAGTGGCGAGCGAACGCGGAAGAGGCTAAACCGAGCCATGTGTGATACCCGGCAGGGGTTGCATGGTCGGGGTTGTGGGACCTTTCGGACTGTACTGCCGTGCAGTCACGGTGACGCGTCAGGTATAGACGAACCGGATTGAAAGCCGGACCGGAGTGGGTGTGAGTCCCGTAGTCGAAATGCCTGGCGGCCCGGAGAGGTATCCCAAGTAGCGCGGGGCCCGAGAAATCCCGCGTGAATCTGTCAGGACCACCTGATAAGCCTAAATACTCCCAGATGACCGATAGCGGACAAGTACCGTGAGGGAAAGGTGAAAAGTACCCCGGGAGGGGAGTGAAATAGTACCTGAAACCGTTTGCTTACAAACCGTTGGAGCCTCCTTGTAGGGGTGACAGCGTGCCTTTTGAAGAATGAGCCTGCGAGTTAGTGATATGTGGCGAGGTTAACCCGTGAGGGGCAGCCGTAGCGAAAGCGAGTCTGAATAGGGCGATTCAGTCGCATGTCCTAGACCCGAAGCGAAGTGATCTATCCATGGCCAGGTTGAAGCGACGGTAAGACGTCGTGGAGGACCGAACCCACTTCAGTTGAAAATGGAGGGGATGAGCTGTGGATAGGGGTGAAAGGCCAATCAAACTTCGTGATAGCTGGTTCTCTCCGAAATGCATTTAGGTGCAGCGTTGCGTGTTTCTTGCCGGAGGTAGAGCTACTGGATGGCCGATGGGCCCCAAAAGGTTACTGACGTCAGCCAAACTCCGAATGCCGGTAAGTGAGAGCGCAGCAGTGAGACGGTGGGGGATAAGCTTCATCGTCGAGAGGGAAACAACCCAGACCACCAACTAAGGTCCCTAAGCGCGTGCTAAGTGGGAAAGGATGTGGAGTTGCACAGACAACCAGGAGGTTGGCTTAGAAGCAGCCACCCTTGAAAGAGTGCGTAATAGCTCACTGGTCAAGTGATTCCGCGCCGACAATGTAACGGGGCTCAAGCACGCCACCGAAGTTGTGGCATTGACATTAATGGTAGGCCTTCGTGGTCCAGCCGTGTTGATGGGTAGGAGAGCGTCGTGTGGGCAGTGAAGCGGCGGTGTGAACCAGCCGTGGAGGCCACACGAGTGAGAATGCAGGCATGAGTAGCGAAAGACGGGTGAGAAACCCGTCCTCCGGAAGACCAAGGGTTCCAGGGTCAAGCTAATCTGCCCTGGGTAAGTCGGGACCTAAGGCGAGGCCGACAGGCGTAGTCGATGGACAACGGGTTGATATTCCCGTACCGGCGAAGAACCGCCCACATGAAATCAGGAGTGCTAAGCATCCCAAGACGCGTGGATCCCTTCGGGGACGATCGTGAGGCGGCATGCGACCCCATCTGGTGGAGTGAGCGTATTAACAGGTGTGACGCAGGAAGGTAGCCCAACCCGGGCGATGGTTGACCCGGGGCAAGCGTGTAGGCCGAGCGATAGGCAAATCCGTCGCTCATGATGGCTGAGACGCGATGCGGATAAAAAGTGGGTGATCCTATGCTGCCAAGAAAAGCATCGACGCGAGGTTCCAGCCGCCCGTACCCCAAACCGACTCAGGTGGTCAGGTAGAGAATACTAAGGAGATCGAGAGAATCGTGGTTAAGGAACTCGGCAAAATGCCCCCGTAACTTCGGGAGAAGGGGGGCCTAAGGCGTGAATGGACTTGCTCCAGGAAGCGCTGCAGGGCCGCAGAGACCAGTGGGAAGCGACTGTTTACTAAAAACACAGGTCCGTGCTAAGTCGCAAGACGATGTATACGGACTGACGCCTGCCCGGTGCTGGAAGGTTAAGAGGACCGGTTAGCCGCAAGGCGAAGCTGAGAATTTAAGCCCCAGTAAACGGCGGTGGTAACTATAACCATCCTAAGGTAGCGAAATTCCTTGTCGGGTAAGTTCCGACCTGCACGAATGGCGTAACGACTTCCCAGCTGTCTCAACCGCGAACTCGGCGAAATTGCATTACGAGTAAAGATGCTCGTTACGCGCAGCAGGACGGAAAGACCCCGTGACCTTTACTACAGCTTGGTATTGGTGTTCGGTGTGGCTTGTGTAGGATAGGTGGGAGACTTTGAAGCTGGCACGCTAGTGTCGGTGGAGTCATTGTTGAAATACCACTCTGGTCACTCTGGATATCTAACTTCGAACCGTGATCCGGTTCAGGGACAGTGCCTGGTGGGTAGTTTAACTGGGGCGGTTGCCTCCCAAAAAGTAACGGAGGCGCCCAAAGGTTCCCTCAACCTGGTTGGCAATCAGGTGGCGAGTGTAAGTGCACAAGGGAGCTTGACTGTGAGACTGACAGGTCGAGCAGGGACGAAAGTCGGGACTAGTGATCCGGCAGTGGCTTGTGGAAGCGCTGTCGCTCAACGGATAAAAGGTACCTCGGGGATAACAGGCTGATCTTGCCCAAGAGTCCATATCGACGGCATGGTTTGGCACCTCGATGTCGGCTCGTCGCATCCTGGGGCTGGAGTAGGTCCCAAGGGTTGGGCTGTTCGCCCATTAAAGCGGTACGCGAGCTGGGTTTAGAACGTCGTGAGACAGTTCGGTCCCTATCCGCTGCGCGCGTAGGAAATTTGAGAGGATCTGACCCTAGTACGAGAGGACCGGGTTGGACGAACCTCTGGTGTGCCAGTTGTTCCGCCAGGAGCACCGCTGGTTAGCTACGTTCGGGATGGATAACCGCTGAAAGCATCTAAGCGGGAAGCCGGCCTCGAGATGAGATTTCCATACCCTTCGGGGTGAGAGGCTCCCAGCCAGACGACTGGGTTGATAGGCCGGATGTGGAAGACAGGACTAACGACTGTCGGAGCTGACCGGTACTAATAAGCCGATAACTTGATAATCACTACACTCACACACGTTTGAACATGTTCATGAAAAGGCCGTGTGAGTGGCCAAAGATACGCTCGCGTCCACTCTGTGGTTCCCTTCAGACGGAAACCCAACACATAATTCAACATTGTTGAACCCGCACCACCACACCCGCACGCGGGTGCAGGATGGTGCGGTCACCGAGACCACACACCCACCCCAACCCTGGTTGGCGGGCGAGGTGTGGCAAGAGTTTCGGCGGCCATAGCGCGAGGGAAACGCCCGGACACATTCCGAACCCGGAAGCTAAGACTCGCAGCGCCGATGGTACTGCAGGGGGGACCCTGTGGGAGAGTAGGACACCGCCGGACATTATTTCGAAGAGAGCCGCCCAAGGTTGGGCGGCTCTCTTTGGTTTAACACGCACAAGCAGCACACCCGAACTGCATCGCACGCGTGGACGAACGAACCACGAAAGGCCGCCCGAACGGGCGGCCTTTCTTCGTTGATGAGGCACCCGTTCACGGGTCACCGGCCACCGGTCACTGCGGCGAGCTCGAGCAGCCGGCCGGCGAACATGTCCCGCGCGGTTCCTCAACGACGCTGGTCAGGTCTCGCGTCGGAGTGCGCGGCCGGCGCGCAGTCGCTCGAGGGGAGTGTCGCTCGAGGAGGAGTGTCGCTCGAGGAGGAGTGTCGCTCGATGACGTGCGCATCGACGATGACGCCGCGACGCTCGAGGGTGGTGTTCGTCGACAAGTGGTGGTGGTGTTCGGCGCCCTGGTTGTTCGCTTCGGTGAGTGATCGGGGCTTCGTGCGTTCGCGTGCGTGTGCGGTGTGTTCGGGCGGTTCTAGGCGCGACACGCCCGGGATGTGTGTGGAGTTTGCGTGGGGTGGGGATTCCCCGTAATGTAATCACTCGTTGCCCCACAGGAGCGGATGAGCGGGACTGCTGAGTAAGCGTCTGGTTCTCCTCCTCAAGTGGCACGAAGATCCCAAACCAAGTTGTTTCTTCTTCTTGTGTTTGAAGCGTTCGGATGCGTCCTTTGGATGGCCGGATGAGAACGAAAAGCTCCGGTGGTTCGAATCTGTTGTGGTTCGGTTGTCGGGTGCGTCCGTTCCTTGAGAACTCAACAGCGTGCACTATGTTCAATGCCAAATTATTGAACCCCGACCTCACCGTTTGGTGGGGGGAGGATTCCTTTGGATTGATGGACAGTCAGTTTGATTGTTCTTTCAGTCAGAGATTGAAACTCTCAATGCCTCTTCGGGGGTGTTGGAACCATTTTTTTTGGAGAGTTTGATCCTGGCTCAGGACGAACGCTGGCGGCGTGCTTAACACATGCAAGTCGAACGATGAACCTGGAGCTTGCTCTGGGGGATTAGTGGCGAACGGGTGAGTAACACGTGAGTAACCTGCCCTGGACTCTGGGATAACCCCGAGAAATCGGAGCTAATACCGGATAGGACCTGGAACCGCATGGTTTTGGGTGGAAAGTTTTTTCGGTCTGGGATGGACTCGCGGCCTATCAGCTTGTTGGTGAGGTAATGGCTCACCAAGGCGTCGACGGGTAGCCGGCCTGAGAGGGTGACCGGCCACACTGGGACTGAGACACGGCCCAGACTCCTACGGGAGGCAGCAGTGGGGAATATTGCACAATGGGCGAAAGCCTGATGCAGCAACGCCGCGTGAGGGATGACGGCCTTCGGGTTGTAAACCTCTTTTAGTAGGGAAGAAGGGCTTCGGCTTGACGGTACCTGCAGAAAAAGCACCGGCTAACTACGTGCCAGCAGCCGCGGTAATACGTAGGGTGCGAGCGTTGTCCGGAATTATTGGGCGTAAAGAGCTCGTAGGCGGTTTGTCACGTCTGCTGTGAAATCCCGAGGCTCAACCTCGGGCCTGCAGTGGGTACGGGCAGACTGGAGTGCGGTAGGGGAGATTGGAATTCCTGGTGTAGCGGTGGAATGCGCAGATATCAGGAGGAACACCGATGGCGAAGGCAGATCTCTGGGCCGTAACTGACGCTGAGGAGCGAAAGCGTGGGGAGCGAACAGGATTAGATACCCTGGTAGTCCACGCCGTAAACGTTGGGCGCTAGATGTGGGGACCATTCCACGGTTTCCGTGTCGTAGCTAACGCATTAAGCGCCCCGCCTGGGGAGTACGGCCGCAAGGCTAAAACTCAAAGGAATTGACGGGGGCCCGCACAAGCGGCGGAGCATGCGGATTAATTCGATGCAACGCGAAGAACCTTACCAAGGCTTGACATATACGAGAACGCCGCAGAAATGTGGAACTCTTTGGACACTCGTATACAGGTGGTGCATGGTTGTCGTCAGCTCGTGTCGTGAGATGTTGGGTTAAGTCCCGCAACGAGCGCAACCCTCGTCGTATGTTGCCAGCACGTAATGGTGGGAACTCATATGAGACTGCCGGGGTCAACTCGGAGGAAGGTGGGGATGACGTCAAATCATCATGCCCCTTATGTCTTGGGCTTCACGCATGCTACAATGGCCGGTACAAAGGGCTGCGATGTCGTAAGGCGGAGCGAATCCCAAAAAGCCGGTCTCAGTTCGGATTGAGGTCTGCAACTCGACCTCATGAAGTCGGAGTCGCTAGTAATCGCAGATCAGCAACGCTGCGGTGAATACGTTCCCGGGCCTTGTACACACCGCCCGTCAAGTCATGAAAGTCGGTAACACCCGAAGCCGGTGGCCTAACCCTTGTGGAGGGAGCCGTCGAAGGTGGGATCGGTGATTAGGACTAAGTCGTAACAAGGTAGCCGTACCGGAAGGTGCGGCTGGATCACCTCCTTTCTAAGGAGCACTGGCCACTTTTGGTGGTCCAGGCATGCCAGATCAGACCGAACGTGTCTGCTGGCAGCTCATGGGTGGAACATTGACATAGGTGCTCGTCTGAATGGTTCAGACCTAGTACGCCGCTTCCTTCGGGGGGTGGTTGGAACGGTGGGGGCCGGCCGGTCGGGTGCATGCACGCTGTTGGGTCCTGAGGGGCCGGACAACTTCCCGCGCTTCGGCGTGGGGGTGATGGTTTCTTACAGACCTTCACGAAGCCGATGGGTTCTGATTCGGTGGGTGTGGGGGTTCTGGCCGTCTGTTGAGAACTACATAGTGGACGCGAGCATCTTAGAAACGGGACTTCGGTCCTGTTTCACAATAGGTGAGTCGCCAAGAGGTCGCCCTTCGGGGGGATCTTGTTGGCGTATTCACTGGTCAATTTCGCGGCATTGCCTTCGGGTGGTGTCGCACGATTCGATCTCATGTGATTTTCAAGTTTTTAAGAGCAAACGGTGGATGCCTTGGCATCTGGAGCCGAAGAAGGACGTCGTAATCTGCGATAAGCCTCGGGGAGCTGATAAACGAGCTGTGATCCGAGGATTTCCGAATGGGGAAACCCCGCCAGGCCCTTTGGGTGACCTGGTGACTCCCGCCTGAATATATAGGGCGGGTAGAGGGAACGTGGGGAAGTGAAACATCTCAGTACCCACAGGAAGAGAAAACAACCGTGATTCCGTTAGTAGTGGCGAGCGAACGCGGAAGAGGCTAAACCGAGCCATGTGTGATACCCGGCAGGGGTTGCATGGTCGGGGTTGTGGGACCTTTCGGACTGTACTGCCGTGCAGTCACGGTGACGCGTCAGGTATAGACGAACCGGATTGAAAGCCGGACCGGAGTGGGTGTGAGTCCCGTAGTCGAAATGCCTGGCGGCCCGGAGAGGTATCCCAAGTAGCGCGGGGCCCGAGAAATCCCGCGTGAATCTGTCAGGACCACCTGATAAGCCTAAATACTCCCAGATGACCGATAGCGGACAAGTACCGTGAGGGAAAGGTGAAAAGTACCCCGGGAGGGGAGTGAAATAGTACCTGAAACCGTTTGCTTACAAACCGTTGGAGCCTCCTTGTAGGGGTGACAGCGTGCCTTTTGAAGAATGAGCCTGCGAGTTAGTGATATGTGGCGAGGTTAACCCGTGAGGGGCAGCCGTAGCGAAAGCGAGTCTGAATAGGGCGATTCAGTCGCATGTCCTAGACCCGAAGCGAAGTGATCTATCCATGGCCAGGTTGAAGCGACGGTAAGACGTCGTGGAGGACCGAACCCACTTCAGTTGAAAATGGAGGGGATGAGCTGTGGATAGGGGTGAAAGGCCAATCAAACTTCGTGATAGCTGGTTCTCTCCGAAATGCATTTAGGTGCAGCGTTGCGTGTTTCTTGCCGGAGGTAGAGCTACTGGATGGCCGATGGGCCCCAAAAGGTTACTGACGTCAGCCAAACTCCGAATGCCGGTAAGTGAGAGCGCAGCAGTGAGACGGTGGGGGATAAGCTTCATCGTCGAGAGGGAAACAACCCAGACCACCAACTAAGGTCCCTAAGCGCGTGCTAAGTGGGAAAGGATGTGGAGTTGCACAGACAACCAGGAGGTTGGCTTAGAAGCAGCCACCCTTGAAAGAGTGCGTAATAGCTCACTGGTCAAGTGATTCCGCGCCGACAATGTAACGGGGCTCAAGCACGCCACCGAAGTTGTGGCATTGACATTAATGGTAGGCCTTCGTGGTCCAGCCGTGTTGATGGGTAGGAGAGCGTCGTGTGGGCAGTGAAGCGGCGGTGTGAACCAGCCGTGGAGGCCACACGAGTGAGAATGCAGGCATGAGTAGCGAAAGACGGGTGAGAAACCCGTCCTCCGGAAGACCAAGGGTTCCAGGGTCAAGCTAATCTGCCCTGGGTAAGTCGGGACCTAAGGCGAGGCCGACAGGCGTAGTCGATGGACAACGGGTTGATATTCCCGTACCGGCGAAGAACCGCCCACATGAAATCAGGAGTGCTAAGCATCCCAAGACGCGTGGATCCCTTCGGGGACGATCGTGAGGCGGCATGCGACCCCATCTGGTGGAGTGAGCGTATTAACAGGTGTGACGCAGGAAGGTAGCCCAACCCGGGCGATGGTTGACCCGGGGCAAGCGTGTAGGCCGAGCGATAGGCAAATCCGTCGCTCATGATGGCTGAGACGCGATGCGGATAAAAAGTGGGTGATCCTATGCTGCCAAGAAAAGCATCGACGCGAGGTTCCAGCCGCCCGTACCCCAAACCGACTCAGGTGGTCAGGTAGAGAATACTAAGGAGATCGAGAGAATCGTGGTTAAGGAACTCGGCAAAATGCCCCCGTAACTTCGGGAGAAGGGGGGCCTAAGGCGTGAATGGACTTGCTCCAGGAAGCGCTGCAGGGCCGCAGAGACCAGTGGGAAGCGACTGTTTACTAAAAACACAGGTCCGTGCTAAGTCGCAAGACGATGTATACGGACTGACGCCTGCCCGGTGCTGGAAGGTTAAGAGGACCGGTTAGCCGCAAGGCGAAGCTGAGAATTTAAGCCCCAGTAAACGGCGGTGGTAACTATAACCATCCTAAGGTAGCGAAATTCCTTGTCGGGTAAGTTCCGACCTGCACGAATGGCGTAACGACTTCCCAGCTGTCTCAACCGCGAACTCGGCGAAATTGCATTACGAGTAAAGATGCTCGTTACGCGCAGCAGGACGGAAAGACCCCGTGACCTTTACTACAGCTTGGTATTGGTGTTCGGTGTGGCTTGTGTAGGATAGGTGGGAGACTTTGAAGCTGGCACGCTAGTGTCGGTGGAGTCATTGTTGAAATACCACTCTGGTCACTCTGGATATCTAACTTCGAACCGTGATCCGGTTCAGGGACAGTGCCTGGTGGGTAGTTTAACTGGGGCGGTTGCCTCCCAAAAAGTAACGGAGGCGCCCAAAGGTTCCCTCAACCTGGTTGGCAATCAGGTGGCGAGTGTAAGTGCACAAGGGAGCTTGACTGTGAGACTGACAGGTCGAGCAGGGACGAAAGTCGGGACTAGTGATCCGGCAGTGGCTTGTGGAAGCGCTGTCGCTCAACGGATAAAAGGTACCTCGGGGATAACAGGCTGATCTTGCCCAAGAGTCCATATCGACGGCATGGTTTGGCACCTCGATGTCGGCTCGTCGCATCCTGGGGCTGGAGTAGGTCCCAAGGGTTGGGCTGTTCGCCCATTAAAGCGGTACGCGAGCTGGGTTTAGAACGTCGTGAGACAGTTCGGTCCCTATCCGCTGCGCGCGTAGGAAATTTGAGAGGATCTGACCCTAGTACGAGAGGACCGGGTTGGACGAACCTCTGGTGTGCCAGTTGTTCCGCCAGGAGCACCGCTGGTTAGCTACGTTCGGGATGGATAACCGCTGAAAGCATCTAAGCGGGAAGCCGGCCTCGAGATGAGATTTCCATACCCTTCGGGGTGAGAGGCTCCCAGCCAGACGACTGGGTTGATAGGCCGGATGTGGAAGACAGGACTAACGACTGTCGGAGCTGACCGGTACTAATAAGCTGATAACTTGATAATCACTACACTCACACACGTTTGAACATGTTCATGAAAAGGCCGTGTGAGTGGCCAAAGATACGCTCGCGTCCACTCTGTGGTTCCCTTCAGACGGAAACCCAACACATAATTCAACATTGTTGAACCCGCACCACCACACCCGCACGCGGGTGCAGGATGGTGCGGTCACCGAGACCACACACCCACCCCAACCCTGGTTGGCGGGCGAGGTGTGGCAAGAGTTTCGGCGGCCATAGCGCGAGGGAAACGCCCGGACACATTCCGAACCCGGAAGCTAAGACTCGCAGCGCCGATGGTACTGCAGGGGGGACCCTGTGGGAGAGTAGGACACCGCCGGACATTATTTCGAAGAGAGCCGCCCAAGGTTGGGCGGCTCTCTTTGGTTTAACACGCACAAGCAGCACACCCGAACTGCATCGCACGCGTGGACGAACGAACCACGAAAGGCCGCCCGAACGGGCGGCCTTTCTTCGTTTCGGTGGGATGCCGAGGCGCCTCGGTATCCTGAGGGCATGGGCAGCCGACTCGGCGATGCGATGAGCCCTTATCTGCGCGCTCACGCGTCGAACCCGGTCGACTGGTATCCATGGGGAGAGGCAGCCTTCGAGGCCGCCAGACAGCGGGATGTGCCGGTGCTGGTCTCCATCGGTTACGCCACCTGCCATTGGTGCCACGTGATGGCACGGGAGAGCTTCAGCGACCCCGAGGTCGCCGCGGTGCTCAACGACGGATTCGTCGCGATCAAGGTCGATCGCGAGGAGCATCCCGACGTCGACGCGAGCTATCTGGCCGCCGCCTCCGCCTTCACCCGGGAGTTGGGCTGGCCGCTCACCGTCTTCGCCTCCCCGGAAGGGCACGCGTTCTACGCCGGCACCTACTTCCCGCCGCGCGAGACCCGCGGGGTGCCCTCCTTCAGCGCAGTGCTCGCTGCGGTCGGCGCCGCCTGGCGTGAGCGCCGCGCCGAGCTCGACGCGACGGCGTCCGCCGTGGCCGAGGCGTTGGCGGCGGCATCCGCTGTTCGTCCGGAAGGTGCGCTGCCCGGCCCGGCCGAACTCGCAGGTGCCGTCGCAGCGCTGGCAGCCGATGAGGATCGGGTGCACGGCGGGTTCGGCAGCGCGCCGAAGTTCCCGATCGCTCCGGTGCTCGCGTTCCTGACCACGGCAGGCGGACCCGGGCGGGCGCTCGCGGAGCGAACGGTGCGGCTCATGGGTGCGTCGCCGCTGCACGATCCGGTCGATGGCGGCTTCTTCCGGTACTCGACGCAGGGGGACTGGAGCGAACCGCACTACGAGCGGATGCTCACCGACAACGCGCTGCTGCTCCGCGTCGCGGCCGACCTCGGGCGGGCATGGCCGAACGACGAGCACACGGTGTCGATCGCCGACGGCGTCGCGCGATTCCTGATCGACCGGTTGCAGTTGCCCGGCGGCGGCTTCGCGAGCGCACAGGACTCCGAGAGCGTGATCGACGACGAACGGAGCGAGGGCGGGTACTACCGCCAGGATGCCGAGGGCCGCACGCGGCTCGCTCCACCGCCGCTCGACGAGAAGGTGCTCACCGGATGGAACGGGCTCGCGATCGGTGCGCTCGCTCGTCACGGCTTCGTGCGCCGCGACGAACGGTCGGTGGCGGCGGCGAGGCGCAGCGCAGAGCTGCTGCTCGCCACGCATGTGCGGGCCGACGGCAGCCTGGTACGAGCCTCCCTCGACGGGCGGCCCTCGACGGCCGTCGCCACCCTCGAGGACACGGGCATGTTCGCCGGCGGGCTGCTCGAGCTCGCCGCGGTGACCGGTGAACCGGGTTACGCCGTGTCGGCGCGGGCGCTGGTCGATGCGGCGGTCGCCGCCGCGAGCGCCGACGGCGACGGGGAGGCTCGGCTTCCGTTCGCGACGCCCGGCGGGGGAGACCCCGTGCTGCTGGCACGCGGACTCGCGCTGCCCGACGACCCGGCAGAAGGTGCCACGCCGTCGGGGCGCACGGCATGTGCGGATGCCGCATGGCGGCTCTACCTGCTGGGAGCGGGGGATGCGTACCTCGCGTCGGCCGAGCGCGCGATGGCCTCGGTCGCGGGCATCGCGCTCGAGCGGCCGCTCGCGTTCGGGGGGTCGCTCGAGCTCATGGCGAGGCTCGCCGCCCCGGTCGTGCAGCTCGTGACGGTCGTGCCCGAGCGCGTGAGCGCGGACGACGGCGAGGCATCCGAGGAACCCGCACTCCTCGCCGCGACCCGGGCGCACGAGGCATCCGTCGCCGTGATCGTCGACGAGAGCCAGGCGCGGGAGTTCGCGGAGGCGGGATTCTCGTTGTTCGAGGAGCGCACGGCACGGAACGGTGCGCCGGTCGCCTACCGCTGCGAGGCGTTCGTCTGCGCGCTGCCGGTCGAGGATCCGTCGATGCTCGGTTCGCTCGGGCCGCGCACGGGAACTCCGGGATCCGTACGATGAGAGCATGACGCAGCCCTCGAATCACCGCACCGGCACGATCGCGATCGCGGCGGTGCTCGACGCGGTGCTCGTCGTCGTCTTCGTCTCGATCGGCCGGAGCAGCCACGCCGAGGGGCTGGATCTCGCGGGCATCGCGGGCACCGCGTGGCCGTTCATCGTGGCACTCGCCGCAGGCTGGCTCGTGGCGAGAGCGTGGCGGCATCCGCTCGCCGTCTGGCCGACGGGCGTCATCGTCTGGGCGGTGACCGTCGCCGGTGGCATGGTGCTGCGGGCGGTCAGCGGCCAGGGCACGCAGCTCGCGTTCATCATCGTCGCGACGCTGACGCTCGCCGCGTTCCTGCTGGGCTGGCGGCTGATCGCGATGCTCGCGACCCGCCGGCGCGGGGTCGATGCCGGCGTCGATGCCGGTGGGGTTGCCGCTGCCGGCGCACCCGCCGAGGCCGGCGCAGACTCCATCGACGCACCACGAGCCGATCCGGCATGAACCCGATCGAGTGGCTCTTCGACGCCCAGCTCGTGATCGGCGACCAGGTCATCCTCTGGCGCGAGATCGTCGGCAACGGGTTCGGACTCGCGAGCGCCCTCGGCGGGCTGCGGCGCAAGGTCTGGGCGTGGCCGGTCGGCATCGTCGGCAATGCGCTGCTCTTCACGGTCTTCATGGGCGCCCTCTTCGAGACGCCGAACCCCGTGAACCTGCTCGGCCAGGCCGGGCGTCAGCTCATGTTCATCGCCGTCTCGATCTACGGCTGGGTGCGCTGGTCGCAGCACCGGCAGGTGAGCGACGCAGCGGTCGAGCCGAGGTGGGCGAGCGCGAGAGCGCGGATCCTGCTCGGGGTCGCGCTCGTCGGCGGCACGCTGGTGCTCACTCCGATCTTCCGCGCCCTCGGCTCCTTCGAACCGGTCTGGGCCGATGCCTGGATCTTCATGGGTTCCCTGCTCGCCACCTGGGGCATGGCGAAGGGGTGGACCGAGTTCTGGCTGATCTGGGTCGCCGTCGACATCGTCGGGGTGCCGCTGCTCATCAGCGCCGGCTACTACGCGTCGGCGCTGCTCTACGTCTTCTACGGGCTCTTCACGATCTTCGGCTTCATCACCTGGATGCGCGTGCAGCGGGTCACCAGCGCGACGGCACCCGGTCGAGCACCAACCACACCGCCGAGCTGAGTTCGGGATGCTCGAGGGCGATCTCGCGCAGCAGCTCGTACTCGAATCTCTGAACTTCGCCCTCGCGAGCAGCGGGGTGGTATGCCCGGGCCCGCACGTTGCGCCAGCGCTCGGAATGGAGTCGGTCTTCGCGCAGGGTCGCGACGACCTGTTCGTCGACCGAAGGCAGGTCGGGCAGGAACACCCACGGGTCTTCACCGAGTCGGCATCGGAGCTCGATGAGCGCCGACAGCTCGTCGCGTGCATCTTGACGCAGCCGCTCGAGTGTCGTCGACTCTGCCATGCGCGCCTCCCCTCGCCTCAACTGATCGTAATCAACGCTAAACGCACCGTGTGACGGGCGGGTTACAGAGCGCAACCCGACGTGTACGCCAGATGACGAATCGATGACGGTCGGCAGCGGCGTCGCGCGATCCACCTGCTTGAATGGTGCGCACTGCCGGGAGCTGCCGTTCCGGCCGAACCCGAGGGGCACGAGTTGACGCAGTACCTGATCCTGCACGGCTATGAGAACCGGCGCCCCGACGGGCACTGGGAACGCTGGCTCGCCGCCGAGCTCGAGGGGAGCGGGGCATCCGTTCGCTACCCGCAGCTGCCCGAGCCCGACGACCCGGTGCTCGACGACTGGATCGCCGCGATCGAGGCCCAACTGGTCGGCACGGAGCCCGCCTCGCTGACCGTCGTCTGCCACAGTCTCGCCTGCGCGGCCTGGCTCGTCTTCGCCGCCCGGCGTGCGGCGGCGGGGCGAACGGATGCCGCGGCGCATCGTCTGCTGCTCGTCGCCCCGGTCTCGGACCCGGTGCTCCGGGGCATCCCCCAGGTCGCAGGATTCGCCCTCGGCGGCGACCCGTCGCACGCAGCCGCGGACCACGTGATCGTGGTCGCGGGCGACGCCGACCCGTACTGCCCCGAGGGGGCGGGGCGGGTGTTCGCCGAGCCGCTCGGGGCCGAGCACGTCACCGTGCATGGCGGCGGGCACCTCACGATCGACGACGGCTTCGGCCCGTTCCCGCTCGTGTTCGAGCTCGCGGCCCGCTGACCGAACCGCCGCGGCGCGGGTGCGCTTGAATGGTCGGATGAGCACCGAGCCGAAACCGTCGCCCCTCACCCTCGCCGATGCGGCTCGAGTCGACGAACTCCTGGGCCTCCTCCGCGCCGACCTCGTCGCTGCGGACTTCACGGTCGAGGCGCTCGAGGCGCTCTGGGGAGACGATGCCGCAGCGGCCCTGCACCGGGGCGAGCGCGTGCCGGCGCGGCGGGTGCTCGACGCCCGCAGGCGGGAGCACGGAGCATCCGCCGGTCTCGCGACGCTCGCCGAGCTCTTCGTGCTGGGCGTCGCCGTGCCGCGCGGCGAGCTCGGCGAAGCGCTCGACGGGCTCGGAGTCGACGGGGCCATCGAACTCGGCCTCGTGAGCGAGGTCGGCGAAGCGGCCGGCCCGGGCGGCGAGGCATCCGTTCGCGCCCGGCTCGACCTGCGCCCGTATGCCTTCACCGACGCGCACGGACGCGGCGAATGGTGGGTCATCTCCGACCTCGGCGAACTCGCCCTCGGGCACGCGCTCGGCGAGCACCACGTGCTCGGTGTCGGGGGTGCGTCGATGACGCTCTCGGGCCTCATGCTGCCGACGCCCGCCCGACGCGTGCTCGACCTCGGCACCGGTTGCGGGATCCAGGCGATGCACGCCTCCCGGTTCGCCGACCGCATCGTCGCGACCGACATCTCCGAACGGGCGCTCGAGATCGCGCGGCTGAACCTCGTGCTGAATGGCATCGACGGCGTCGAACTCCGGCTCGGCAGCCTCTTCGAGCCCGTTGCGGGCGAGCGGTTCGACCGCATCGTCTCGAATCCGCCGTTCGTCATCACCCCGCGCATCGAGGGCGTGCCCGAGTACGACTACCGCGACGGCGGCATGGTGGGTGACGCCCTCGTCGAAGCGGTGATCCGCGGGGCCCAAGACCACCTCGAACCCGGCGGCGTCGCCCAGTTGCTCGGCAACTGGGAGTATCGCGACGGCGGGGCCCCAGACGGCGACGCGGGCGGCGCCTCCGACGGACTCGAGCGCGTCGGCGACTGGGCCGCCGCGCTCGAGCATTGGGTCATCGAGCGCGAGGTGCAGCACGTCACCGAGTACGCCGAGACGTGGATCCGCGACGGGGGAACGAGGCCCGGCACCGCCGAGTTCGACCGGCTCTACGACGCCTGGCTCGACGACTTCGCCGCGCGCGGGGTCTCGCACGTCGGCTTCGGATACGTGCTGCTGCGACGAGCGGATGCCGCGGCATCCGCTGACTCGACGGCCGGTGCCGGCCGGCTCGCGCGGCTCGCGCGGCTCGAACGGCTGCACGGCCCCCTCGGCTCGAACGAGGCCGGACTCGGCGCGCATCTGGCCGACTGCCTCGTCGAACACGACCGCCAGGCCGCCCTCGACGACGCCGCGCTCGCCGCAGCCCGGTTCACGACCGCCGGCGACGTCACCGAGGAGCGCCACTACTGGCCGGGCGATGACGACCCGACCGCGATGCTGCTGCGGCAGGGCGGCGGCTTCGGGCGCGCGATCAGCCTCGACACGGGACTCGCCGCCCTGGTCGGGGCGAGCGACGGGGATCTCTCGGTCGGTGCGATCGTGGCCGCCCTCGCCCAATTGCTCGAGGTCGACGAGACGGCGCTCGCGGCCGATCTGCTTCCGGCGGTGCGCACGCTCGTCGACGACGGCATGCTGCGTTTCGCCGACTGAGTCGAGCGGGGCTGCGCGGCGTCAGACGGTGCCTGCGGGCGGCCAGCCGCCGATGATGAGGGCCATGACGACCACGGTCACGAACTCGTGGCCGATGTTCAGGATCGTGAGGCCGGGCGGCCTGCCTTCGAACACGTCGTGCGTGATGAATCGTGCGGCGGTGAAGCCCGCCCACAGCATGAGGCCGGTCGTGATCGCCATCAGCAGGTAGTTGCCGCCGAGCGTCTGCCACGCGACCTGGGTCGCGATCGCGAGCACCCATGCGGAGATGAAGCTCACGATGAGCGTCGTGAGGATCGGCCCGACCGCGCCGCGCTCGCCGGAGTCGTCGACCTTCGCGACCCGCATCCAGTAGTTGCCGAAGACCTTCGGCGTGTACCAGATCGACCCCACGAGCATCGTCGACAGCGTGGCGACGATCACGGCCCAGTAATTCACGTCGACGAGCATCTCAGCTTCTCCTGCGAGTCACGGGCTCGGTCACTGCAAACTTCACGTCGATCAGCATTTCAGCCTCTCCCGCGACCCGCTCGGGCCCCTGTGGTCGGCAGTCTAGACCCGCGTGCAGCCGCGCCGCGGTATTCTCGTGGTCGCACATCCGAAAGCGAGCCCATGCCCGACAGTCCGCTCTCCGCCTCACCGTACGAGGTGCTCGGTGTCGCGTCCGATGCCGACGACGCGACGCTGCGGCTCGCCTATCGTCGTGCGCTCCGAAGCGCCCACCCCGACACGGGCGGCGATGTCGTGCGCTTCCATGCCGTGCAACTGGCCTGGGAGCTCGTCGGCACTCCCGACGCGAGGGCGCTCTTCGATCGCGGTGCCCGCGGCGGCGCCCCCGCTCCGAGCCGCGAGGCGTGGGCCCCGGCCGCACCGAAACCGCGCCGCGACTCGCGTCCGCTCGCACGAACCTACGGCCACCCCGGCGGGCTGTCGCGCGAGCGCTACCTCGGCCTGATCCGGGAATGGGCAGGCCGCGGCGTGACCGTCGCCGACCCCTACGACCCCGCGCTCGTGCGGAGCGCGCCCCGCGACATCCGCCACGTGCTCGCCGACGCCCTCGCCGAGGAGGCGAGCGCCCGCGCGCTCTCGACGCTCGGCATCGCCTACACGGTCTGGCACGACGTCGCGACGGATGCCGCCGGCCACGGCCTGCCGCCGAAACTCGATCACCTCGTGCTCGGCCCCACGGGGCTCTTCGCGATCCAGTCCGAGGACTGGGGTGGACCGGTTGCCATGAAGCGCGGCGAACTCGTCGGTGCGGCGCTCGACGGCGAACGCCCGATGCGCGCGCTCGCCGCCCGTGCGAAGGCCATCGGGCGGGCCGCCAAGGTGAAGCCGACCGCCCTCGTCATCGTCGTGCCCGACGAGCACGCCGAGGAGTCCCTCGAACTCGGCGGCACGAATCGCGGTGCCGTGGTCGCGCTCGTGCGCCGCTCGCGCCTCTCGAGCGCGGTGCGCGAGGGCCTGCCGGGATCGGCCCACCTCGGCGGCACCGAGGTCATGGAGGTGCGTTCGCGCCTGCAGGTCGTCGTGCGCTTCGCCTGACCTGCCGAGCGGCGAACTCGACCCCGGGGCGCAGGCGGTGTTGGATGGGGGGATGCCCGCATCACGCACCGACGCCTACATCGCCGACTTCGCCGAGTTCGTCCGCGCCTCGCCGTCGTCGTACCACGCCGCAGCCGAGGTCGCCCGGCGACTCGAGGCGGCCGGCTTCGACCGACTCGACGAGCGCGACGAGTGGCCGGCCGGCGGCGGCCGCCACGTGGTCGTGCGCGACGGCGCCGTCATCGCCTGGGTGGCACCGGCATCCGCCGAGGCCGCGACGCCGTTCCGGGTGCTCGGCGCCCACACCGATTCGCCCTCGTTCAAGCTGAAGCCGCGCCCGACGACCAGCTCGGAAGGCCTGCTGCAGGCGGGCGTCGAGGTGTACGGGGGGCCGCTCCTGAACTCCTGGCTCGACCGCGAACTCGAGCTCGCAGGGCGCGTCGTCACCGACGACGGCGCCACGCACCTCGTGCGCACCGGGCCGATGCTGCGCATCCCGCAGCTCGCGATCCACCTCGACCGCGAGGTCAACAAGGGACTCGCCCTCGACAAGCAGCGGCACATGCAGCCCATCTGGGGCGCCGGCGCCGAGGGCGACATCATGGGCGTGCTCGCGGCCTCCGCCGGTGTGGCGGCCGTTCGGGTCGTCGGCCACGACGTGCTCGTCGCCGACACCCAGCCGCCCGCCCGGTTCGGCCTCGACGACGCGCTGTTCGCGTCGGGCCGCATGGACAACCTGAGCTCCGTCTACGCCGGACTCGTCGCCTTGCTCGCCGCTCCGAGCGATGCCGCGCACGTCAGCGTGCTCGCCGCGTTCGACCACGAGGAGCTCGGTTCCGAGTCGCGTTCGGGGGCGAGCGGCCCGTTCCTCGACGACGTGCTCGTGCGCATCGGCGCCGGGCTCGGGGCCGGCGACATCGAGCGGCGGCGGGCCTACGCGGCATCCTGGATCGTCTCCTCCGACGCGGGCCATGCCGTGCACCCGAACTACCCCGACCGGCACGACCCGGCGAATCGCCCGGTGCTCGGCGGCGGACCGCTGCTGAAGCTGAACGCGAACCAGCGCTACGCGAGCGACGCCGAGGGCACCGGCTTCTGGGCATCGGTCTGCCGGCAGGCGGGCGTCGCGACGCAGCCGTTCGTCTCGAACAACTCGATTCCCTGCGGCACGACCATCGGCCCGCTCTCGGCGACCCGACTCGGCATCCGCACGGTCGACGTCGGCGTGCCGCTGCTCTCGATGCACTCGTCGCGCGAGCTCGCACACGTCGACGACCTCGTCGCCCTCGGCGCCGCGGTGACCGCCTTCTTCGCGGGCTGAACCGGAGCTCCGCGGGCTCGCACCCCTGCGCAGGGCCGGGTGGCCGGGAGTGGCGGGAAGTCGCGCCACGACGGCGCGATTTCCCCTGCCCTCGACCGTCGACGGATGACAGGGTGAACAGCATGACCGAGACGATCACGGCCGCAACGCCCGCCGCACCGACCGCATCCGCCCTCTTCGCCCACGTCGCCACGAGCGACGCGGCGATCGCGCACTTCCGTGGTCGCCTCGAGTTCGAATCCGACGTCTCGGATGTCGCCGCCGCGCTCGCCGGCGGCGACCCAGGCTTCGTGCTCGTCGACACGCGCAACGATGCCTCCTGGGCTCAGGGTCACGTGCCCGGCGCCGTGCACCTGCCCGGGCGCCGCATCGCGGCCGACGCGGCCGAGCTGATCCCCGCGGGCACGCCGATCGTCGTCTACTGCTGGGGTCCGGGCTGCAACGGGGCGACGCGTGCTGCACTCGAGTTCGCGCTGCTCGGCCACCCCGTCAAGGAGATGCTCGGCGGATTCGAGTACTGGGTGCGCGAGGGCTTCGCCTACGACTCCGTCGACGGGCCGGCGCAGCTCGACGCCGACCCGCTCACGAACATCGCCGAGGCGGGGCTCGGCGGGCGCGCCGTCGTCGATGGCGCCATCAGCTGCGCCTGCTGACGCGGGCGCATCGAGCACGGGCGGGCGCCGGCCGGGACACCGGCGCCCACCCGGCAGTCATCATGCGGCCGTGGCTGCTCGCCTCACCGCAGCGGGCCGCGCCGGCTCTCGAGCCACATCGTGTGTTCGCGCAGGCCGTTGCGCACGGCCGCCTTGATGATCAGGTAGCCGATCCAGAGCATGAGCCCGAGCACGGCGAGATAGATCAGGAGGCCGATGACGAGGCCGATGAGGCCGGCGCCCCAGAACAGTTCGGGCATATTCGGGTCGGGGGTGTCCATCTGCACAGCGTGGCAGACGCTCGCGAGTCGCGCGAGAGTCCCGATCGGGGGACACGACGTGCGAACCGCGCGGCGGTCAGCACTCGATGACGTTGACCGCGAGGCCGCCTTCGCTCGTCTCCTTGTACTTCGTCATCATGTCGATGCCCGTCTGCCGCATGGTCTCGATGACGGTGTCGAGGGAGACCACATGGGTGCCGTCGCCGTGCAGCGAGAGCCGCGCGGCGGAGACGGCGGTCGACGAGGCGATCGCGTTCCGTTCGATGCAGGGCACCTGCACGAGGCCGCCCACGGGGTCGCAGGTGAGGCCGAGGTGGTGCTCCATCGCGATCTCGGCGGCGTTCTCGATCTGCCGAGGAGTGCCGCCGAGCACGGCGCACAGCGCGCCGGCGGCCATCGCACACGCGGAGCCGACCTCGGCCTGGCAGCCTCCCTCAGCGCCCGAGATCGACGCGTTCTTCTTGACGAGGGAGGCGATCGCCGCGGCGGTCAGCAGGTAGCGGCGGATGCCGGCGGCATCCGCGCCCGGGACGAACTTCAGGTAGTAGTGACCGACCGCCGGGATGATGCCCGCCGCGCCGTTCGTCGGGGCGGTGACCACCCGACCGCCTGAGGCGTTCTCCTCGTTGACCGCGAGCGCGAACGCCTGCAGCCACTCGGTCGAGGTGTCGCGCAGGTGCTCGTCGCGGTCGTACTCCTCGAGACGCTGCCGCACCTGCGATGCGCGCCGCCTCACGCGGAGGCCGCCGGGCAGCGTGCCGTCTGCCGACAGGCCGTTCGCGACGCACTCGGCCATCGCCGCCCAGATCGCGTCGAGGCCGTCGTCGATACCCTGCTCGCCGTGGACGGCGACCTCGTTGAAGCGGGCCACGTCGCAGAACGAGACGCCGTGCTCCTCGCAGAGCGCGAGCAGCTCGTCGGCGGTCGAGTAGGGCAGCGGATGCCGCAGCGCCTCGGCCTCGGAGGCGGTCTCGCCCTCGCTGCGGATGAACCCGCCGCCGACCGAGTAGTAGGTGTCTTCGGCGAGCGGCAGCGGGTCGTCGCCCCATGCCTGCAGCGTCATCGCGTTGGGATGGCCGGGCAGGCGGGTGCGGGGGACGAGCGCGACGTCGCTGCGGAGCATCCGGATCGGGTGCGTGCCGGCGATGCGCACCTCGGCGCCGTCGTCGCCGAGCGCCGACCAGGCGCCGCGCACCGCGTCGGGGTCGCAGTCGTGCGGTTCGAGGCCGGCCAGGCCGGCGATGACCGCATCGGGGGTGCCGTGACCGAGGCCGGTGGCGCCGAGCGAGCCGTAGAGCGAACACGTGATGCGGGTGACCCGGTCGAGCACGCCGTCGCCCGCGAGTCGCTCGGCGAAGGCCCGTGCGGCGCGCATCGGGCCGACGGTGTGGGAACTCGAGGGGCCGATCCCGATCGAGAAGAGATCGAGGGCTGAGACGAACGCTGTCACCCCTCAAGGCTACGCCGGGCGCCGCGCAGCGTTGTGCCGGGAATTCGCAGAATCATGCGCATGCGGCGACCGACGCGCTCGTTCGCCGCGCTATCGGGGACGTTCGCGCAGGCCCACGTTTCGGACGTCGCAGCGCTGCCCGTCGGCCTGCGCGCGGCTCGTAGGCTGGATGACGATGCAGAACCTCACTCCTCCCTTCGTCATCCGCCCGATCGGCGACGCCGAAACCACGATCGAACCCGCCCTCATCGCTCGGGCCTTCGGGGCGGGTCCGTACGGGCACCTGCCGGTGAGCGAGGAGCGACGTGCGCTTCAACGAGACGTGGCGGGGCGCGCGGCATCCGGTGCCGTGCTCGTGGCCGTCGCCGACGGCGGCGACGAAAGCGGCGACGGCGCGCAACTGCTCGGCACGGCGAGCGTGCTGCGTGCGGGCACGCCGTACTCGCGGGTGGCAGTCGGCGAGGAGGCCGAGGTGCGGCTCGTCGCCGTCGACCCCGCAGCGCAGGGCGCCGGCATGGGCGAGGCCCTCATGAGGGCGAGCATCGAGACCGCCCTGGGCTGGGGTGCCGATGCGTTGCTGCTCGACACCGGTGAGCGCAACCTCCGCGCGCAGGCCCTCTACGCGCGGCTCGGCTTCGACCGGCAGCCCGATCGCGACGAGCATTTCGGCGACGTCCTGGCGTTCGCCTACCGCTTCGCCCTGCAGGACCGGGCCGACATCCGCGTACGACTCATGCGTCCCGACGAGGTCGAGGCGGTCACCGAGCTCGTCGAATCGGCGTACGCGAGCGACTTCGAACTGAATGACGCGTATCGCGCCGACATCGTCGCGGTGGCCGAGCGCGCGCGCGACCACCAGGTCTGGGTGGCGACGGATGCCGCGACCGGCGCGCTGCTCGGCACGGCATCCACCCCCGTGGCGGGCGCGGCGATCTCGCCGCTCGCGCGAGACGGCGAGCTCGACTTCCGCTTCCTCGGCGTCGCCGCCGACGCCCGTCGCCGCGGTGTCGGCGAGGTGCTCGTGGCGCACGTGATCCGGCTCGCGCGAATCCGCGGCCTCGAGCGAGTCGTGCTGAACACCGGGCCCGACATGCTCGCGGCGCAGCGGCTCTACGACCGTCTCGGATTCCAGCGGATGCACGAGCGCGAGTTCACGTTCGAGCGCCCCGACGGCACGAGCTTCCTCATGATCGCCTACGGGCGCGACCTCGAGGCATCCGCGGCCTGAACCGTCGCTGGCAGTCGCTTGCAGTCGGACCGCAGCGACTGTCAGCGTCGTGTGAGCGTCGTGTGAGCGCGCCCGCGGAGCATGGTCGTCATGACCACATTCACATCGCACGACACCCACGCCGATCGCGGCTGGGCCGTCGAGGCCGAGGGCCTCGTGAAGACCTTCGGCACCAATCGCGCCGTCGACGGCGTCGACCTCCGCGTCGCGACGGGCACCGTCTACGGCGTGCTCGGCCCGAACGGCGCCGGCAAGACCACGACGATCTCCATGCTCGCGACCCTCCTGCGGCCCGACGGCGGCAGCGCACGGATCTTCGGGCACGACGTGCAGCGCGAGAGCCAGGCCGTGCGCCAGCTCATCGGCGTCACCGGCCAGTACGCCTCGGTCGACGAGACGCTCTCGGCAAACGAGAACCTCATCCTCTTCTCCCGGTTGCTCGGGCTCGGCCACTCCGCCGCCAAGCGGAAGACCGCGGAACTCCTCGAGGAGTTCGGGCTCACCGAAGCGGCGAAGCGCCCGCTGAAGAACTTCTCGGGGGGCATGCGCCGTCGCCTCGACCTCGCTGCGAGCCTCATCGCGCAGCCGCCGCTCATCTTCCTCGACGAGCCGACGACCGGCCTCGACCCCCGCACCCGCGCGCAGATGTGGGAGACGATCCGTCGCCTCGTCGCGACCGGCTCGACCGTGCTGCTCACGACCCAGTACCTCGACGAGGCCGACCAGCTCGCCGACCGCATCGCGGTCATCGACAAGGGCCGCGTCGTCGCAGAAGGCACGGGCGACGAGCTCAAGGCATCCGTCGGCGAATCGAGCCTCGAACTGCGCCTCGTGAACGAGAACGACCGCGATGACGCGCGGGTGGCCATCGAGCGGGTGCTGGGCGTCGCGCCCACGCTGTCGCCCGAGGCCGGCCGCATCACGGCACCGATGCACGACCCCGACCTCGTCGCCGATCTGCTCATCACCCTCCGCGACGAGGGCATCCACCTGGCCGAGATGAGCGTGCAGAAGCCGACGCTCGACGAGGTGTTCCTCACCCTCACCGGCCACGGCGTCGAAGAGGAGACCACCGAGGCGAGCTTCGAGAGCGACGCCGAACTCGAAGGGAGCCGCGCATGACCACCATCGCACCCGACCAGGCCGTCGGCGCGCCGAGCACCATCGGCGCGACCACCATCACCCCCGGCGCCGAGCGGACGCTGACGAACAGCGTGAGCCTGCGCGAGACCATCTCGCACACGTTCACCATGGCCCATCGGGGCCTCCTGAAGATCAAGCGCACGCCCGAGCAGCTCATCGACGTCACCCTGCAGCCGATCATCTTCACGCTGATGTTCACCTACATCTTCGGCGGAGCGATCGCGGGCGACGTGCAGAATTACCTGCCGATCATCATCCCCGGCATCCTCGTGCAGACCGTCATCTCGACGTCGGTCGTCACCGGCGTGCAGTTGCGCGAGGACATGGCCAAGGGCGTGTTCGACCGCTTCCGCTCGCTGCCGATCGCGCGCATCGCACCGCTCTCCGGTGCATTGCTCGCCGACACCGTGCGCTATCTCATCGCCACGACGCTGACCTTCGTGATGGGCTACATCATGGGCCTCCGGCCGGAAGCTGGCGTCGGCGGCGTCGTGGCGGCGGGCCTGCTCGTCATCGTCTGCGCCTGGAGCCTCTCGTGGATCTTCGCGTTCTTCGGAGTCATCGCCCGCAGCGCCTCGAGCGTTCAGGGCATCTCGATGCTCGTGCTGTTCCCGTTGACGTTCCTCTCGAACGCCTTCGTGAAGCCCGAGACGATGCCCGCGCCGCTCGAGTGGTTCGCGAATATCAACCCCGTCTCGCACCTCGTCACCGCAGTACGGGACCTCGTGAACGGCGTGGGCATCGGCGCCGACTTCGGCTGGTCGCTCGTCGGCGCCGCCGTGATCGTCGCGGTCTTCGCACCGCTCACGGTGAGGGCGTACATGCGCAAGGCATGACGCGAGCGACGGCCGCGGTCGGCGCCGTCACACCCGGGGAACGGGCTCCGCGATCAGCGCGCGAGCCCGTTCCGTGCGTTCGGTGTTCGAGAGCACGGATGCCGCGGCGCGCGCGGCGGCGAGGGGCTCGGCGCCTGCATGGTCGGTGATGACCGCGGCGATGTTCTCGAGGCGCAGTGCGGGCAGGTCCTGGCGCGAGTGCAGCACCTCGGCGATCGCGAAGGACTCGACGGCCCGATCGGACAGCGACGGATGCCGCACCGCCCACGCGCTCCACCCGGCGGTGACCGTGCCGAGCACCGGGCGATCCGTGAAAACGTCGCCTCGACCACGCAACGCCGCGACCGTGCGCCGGCGCATCAGCTCGGCCCACTCGGCGACCCTTGCCTCGGGCCAGTCCGACTGCACGCCGCCCGAGACGAGCGCGGCGAGCGCGATCTGGTACCAGGGTGACGATCGCTGGCGCGGCTGCGTGAACTTCGAGAGCACCGCCGGCGCTCGCTCGAGGGCGAGCGCGGTGTCGCCTCGGAGCCGGGCGACCTCCACGAGTCCGAGCATGGCCGTCATCGCCTGGGGGATTCCGTCGCCGGTGACACGGTCGTCCGCGGCCTGGAGGACGAGTCGCTCCTCGGCCTCGTCGAGGCGTCCGGCCGAGATCAGGTGGCTCGTGACCATCCAGTCGATCTGGAGCAGGTCCTGGGTCGCCTCAAGTCGCACCATGCCCGCACGCGCCTCGGTCGCCCACTCGAGGGCCTCGTCGGAGGCTCCGCGCTGCCCGGCGAGCTCAGCGAGCATGAGCGCGGACATCGCGGATGCCCAAGCGTCGCCGACCTGCTCGGCGAGGCGATGCGTGCGCAGGGCGTACTCGGCGGCCAGCCCGGTCTCGCCCTCGTTCTCGGTGAACTGCGACTGCAGGATGTTCGCGAGCAGGGCGGTCTCGGGGTCGTCGGACTCGGTCATCGAGCTGATCAGGCTGCCGGCCCGCTCGAGGTCGGGCATGGCGAGCAGGAACTGCGTGATCGCGTCGATCCACGGCGCTCGCGGGAGTCCGAGCTTCGCGACGGCGCGCAGCCGGGCGAGGGCGCGCAGGCCGACGGGCGTGTCCGCGGCGAAGTTCGTGCCGGCGATGAGGATGAGGCCGAGCATCGCCGCCCCGTTGTGGGTGGTATCCGGTCGCGTGCCCCGCGTGGCCTCGAGCACGGCATCGCTGAGGCCCAGGATCTCGGAGTGGGCGCTCCTGACGGTCCAGAAGTAGCCGAGCGCGGCGAACACCGAGGTCACCGTCGGCGCGTCGCGCTGCTCGATGGCCGTTCGCAGCACCGCGACGAGGTTGTCCTGCTCGATCGCGATCGCGGCGAAGGTCGGCAACTGGGCAGGGCCGCGCACGTGGCCGAGTGAACGCCGCGAGAACTCCGAGGCCCAGCCGGCCATCGCCGCGACGACCTCCGAGCGCTCGTCGGCGTCGAGCCGCAGCTGCCCGAACTCGCGCACGGTCTCGAGCATGCGGTACCGCGGCAGGCCGAGCGCGTCGTCGGCGACGGCGAGCAGCGACTGGGTGATGAGTCCGTCGAGCACCCACGCCGCGTCGGCGGTGTCGAGCACGGTGTCGGCGGCATCCGTGCCGAACCCGTCGACGAACCAGGCGAGTCGCGGCAACGCGGCCTGCTCTGCCGGGGTCAGCAGCGCCCAGCTCCACTCGATCACGGCGGCAAGCGTGCGCTGGCGTGCGGGCGCCGAACGGTCGCCGCCCGCGAGCAGCGTGAAGCGATCGGCGAGCCGCGCCTCGATCTGCTCGACGCTCATCGAACGCACGCGGGCTGCAGCGAGTTCGATGGCGAGCGGCAGCCCATCGAGCCGGTCGCAGAGACGCTGCACGACCTCGTGGGGGAGGGATGCCGCGGGGCGGGCGGCTCTCGCACGTTCGATGAACAGGCGGGCGGCCGGGCCGGGCTCGGCATCCGGTTCGCCTGCCGCGAGCGTCGCGAGCGGGTACACCTGCTCGGCGCCGATCGCGAGCGGGCTGCGACTCGTCGCCAGCACGCGAAGCGCGGGAACGGCCGCCAGGAGGTCGGCGGTCCACGTCGCGGCACCCTCGACGACCTGTTCGCAGTTGTCGAGCACGAGGAGTGCGGGCCGCTCGGCGAGCTGCTGCGTGATGCGAGCGCGAACGTCGGGTCGGATCGCCGTGTCGGCGATCCGCTGGCTGGAACTCGCCTCGCGGACGCCGAGCGTGGAGGCAAGTGCGAGGGTCACGTCGTCGTCGGTGCGCACGCTCGCGAGTTCCACCACGACGACCGTCGGGGCCGCGGAGCGCGCCGCGATCTCGTGCGCGAGCCGCGTCTTGCCGAGCCCCCCGGGGCCGAGGATCGTGACGAGGCGGTGAGCCGAGAGCGCCTGTTCGATGGCGTCGAGGTCGTCGTCGCGCCCGATGAGCTCATTGGGCGCGGCGCGGACCCCGATGCGCAGCCGGGGAGTCCGGCTCGCCGGCCCCTCGGTGCGCAGGAGCTCGGCGTTGAGCGCGACGAGCTCCGCCGAGGGCGAGGCGCCGAGCTCGTCGGCGAGCGCCGTGCGGAAGGCTGCGAACCCGGCGAGGGCGTCGGCTCGACGACCGGATGCCGCGAGCTCTCGCAGGTGTGCGGCGACGAGGTGCTCGTCGAGAGGGGCCGCATCGAGCAGCACGCGAAGGTCAGCGGCGGCCCCGTCGTGGTCGCCGTCGGCCGATCGGAGCGTGGCGCGTCGCTCGAGGAGGGCCGACCGCACCGCCGCCGATCGTTCGGCGAGCAGCTCCGCGATCGGTGCGCCGCCGAGGTCGGTGCCGGGCTCTCCACGCCAGAGTGAGAGCGCCCCGTCCAGCGTGGCGGCGTCAGCGGGGTCGCTGCCGGCTTCGGCGGCGAGCTGCGCCGCTGCGCTGAGATCGAGTCGGGCGGGCGTGACGTCGAGGGCGTACCCCCCGGGCCGGAAGCGGACGAGTCCATCGGCCGCGACCGCGCGCAGGCGGCTCACGAGGGTCTGGAGCGCCGCCTTCGCGTTGCGTGGCGGTGCTTCGCCCCAGAGTTCGTCGATGATCGTCTCGACGCCGACCGTTCCGCCCGGCTCCCGCGGACCGACGGCGAGCACTGCGACGAGCGCCTTCGCGAGACTGCCCGGGGGTTCGACGAGCGTCCCGTCGCGACCTTCGATGCGCACTGGCCCCAGCACGCAGACGCGTGGCCGTTCGGCGAGGGCGTTGAACACGGCACGAGCCTAGCCGCCACTCCCGGTCACGAAGGCTGCGCCGGGGCGGCGGTGCGCGCCATCCACTGCTCGGGCTGGTCGAGCGGACGGAACCCGAACCGTTCGTAGAGGCCGTGCGCGTCGGCGGTCGTCAAGCCGATGCGTCGGAGCCCGAGCGGTTCGAGCGTCGCCATGACCTGCTCGATGAGCGCCACGCCGATGCCTCGACCGCGGGCCTCGCTGTCGACGAACACGTCGCACAGCCAGGCGAAGGTGACGCCGTCGGTGATGACGCGCGCGTAGGCGAGCTGCGCGCCGCTCGCACCGTCGTAGATGCCGTAGTTGCGCGAAGCCGCGACCGCCGTCTCGAGTGCCGCACGCGAGCGGCCCGCAGCCCAGTACGACTCGTCGGCGAGCCAGGTGTGCACCCGATCGAGGTCGATTCGTGCGGGGTCGGCGGAGAATTCGAAGTCGGCGGAGTCGTGCATTCCCCGATGCAATCGCAGCGGGGCACGTGGGGCAACGGCCAATTCGCGGTCGGTGGCCCGCGCCGCTCCGGGAGCCTGCGCCGCTCTGGGAGAATGGTGCGATGTCGACGACTGCATCGCACCGGCCCGAACGCTCATCATGGGGCAGGCGCGCGGTTCGCGTGCTGCTCGCGGTGCTCGTCGTGCTGACCCTCGTCGTCGTCGGGTTCCTGGTCTGGGCGAAGACCGTGATGCAGGGCGAGCGACCGGCCTCGCTCGAGGCATGGACCGATGAGCGCGTGAGCATCGAATCGTTCGACGACTCGATCGTCATGACGCCGGTCGACGACGCATCCGATCGCGGGCTCGTCTTCATTCCCGGCGCCAAGGTCGATCCCTATGCGTACATGGCCAAACTCGTCGACGCGGTGGCCGAGACCGGCACGACGGTGGTCATCACCAAGCCGATCCTGAACCTCGCGTTCTTCGACCAGCGGCCGCTCGAGACGTTCATCCGCCACGCGCCCGAGGTGTCCGAGTGGTACGTGGGCGGCCACTCGCTCGGTGGAGTGCGCGCGTGCATGATGGCGGCCGACGAGGAGGTCGCCGGCGTCGTGTTCTTCGGCTCGTACTGTGCGAACGACCTGAGCGGATCCGGACTCGCCGTGCTCAGCATCTCCGGCAGCGACGACGGGCTCAGCACTCCCGACAAGATCGAGGGCGCGGCGCACCTGCTGCCCGCCGACGCGACCTTCGTCGAGATCGCCGGCGCCAATCACGGGAGCTTCGGCGACTACGGAGTGCAGCCCGGCGACGGCGTGGCGACGGCCTCCGACCGCGAGGTGCGCGACGAGATCACGCGTGCGCTCGCGGAATTCTGGGGCGAGTAGGGGGAGGAGCGCCGGGCGAACCGGGCGTCGCTACAGCCGACGCGGGAGTGCAACGCCGTTCCGTTCGGCGATTCAAGCAACTTCAGTTGACAAACTGAGATAAGCAACCTAAGTTGCTTGCATGACCCCGCACATTCCGGACCCGACCGGTGCCGAAGCCGACGACCTGGCCGCCGTCGTCGCCCTGCGCGAGCTCGCCGACCGACTCGAGGACGCGGCCGTCGAGCGTGCGATGCGCTCCGGTTGGAGTTGGACGCAGGTCGCCGAGGCGCTCGGCGTCACCCGTCAGGCCGTGCACAAGAAGCACCACCGCCGGCTCGAACTGGCCGGCATCGAGCTGAGGAGGCGCAATGCCTGACCGCCTGGACGACGACGCACTCGATCCGACGCTGAAGCAGGTCATCATCAACGCCATCGACGAGGCGATCGACCGCGGCGCGTCGAGCGTCGAGGCCGAGCACCTGCTGCTCGCGATCTCGGCCGGCCACGACTTCGCCGGTCGCACGCTCGCCGAGTTCGGTCTCGACCACGACGGCGTGGACGCCGCGCTCCGCGGTGAACGCGAACGGTCGTTGCGCGCCGCCGGCATCGAGCCCGTCGCCGAGGGGCGACTCGCCGCAACGCGGAAGTCGAGGCCGACCTGGGGGGCGACGGTGCGCGAGGCGCTGCGGCGGGCCGACTTCAGAGCCCATCGGAACCGCGGACGAGCCGAGCGCGAACGACTCGCGGTCGCCGACGCGCTCGTCGGCATCCTGCGCGCCGATCTCGGCACCGTTCCCCGTGCACTCGCCTACGCCGGCGTCGATCGAGTGGCGCTCATCGCCGCCCTCGGTCGAGCCTGATGCCGCGCTGATGGCAGGGGCAGAGCTGATGGCAGACGAGGAGACGACGGTGAACATCGATGAGCTCGCGATCGAGGTCGAAGGACTCCGACTGCGGTACGGCGCGACCGACGTGCTGCACGACGTGTCGTTCCGGGTGCACCGAGGCGAGGTGCTGGCCCTGCTCGGCCCGAACGGAGCGGGCAAGACGTCGACGATCGAGATCCTCGAGGGGTTCCGCATGCGATCCGCCGGTCGCGTCGACGTGCTGGGAACCGACCCTGCGCGAGGCACCGAGCAGTGGCGTGCCCGCATGGGCATCGTGCTGCAGTCGTGGCGCGACCACCCCAAGTGGCGCGTGCGCGAACTCCTCGCGTTCCAGGGCTCGCTCTACGAGCCCTATTCGACGGAGTCGATCCGCCGGCCGTGGGAGGTCGACGACCTCCTCGCCGCCGTCGGCCTGACCGAGCAGGCCGACCGGCCGATCAAGGTGCTCTCGGGCGGCCAGCGCCGCCGGCTCGATGTCGCGATCGGTCTCGTGGGGCGCCCCGAGCTGATCTTCCTCGACGAACCGACGACGGGCCTCGATCCGAAGGCACGACGCGACTTCCACGAGCTGGTGCGGCGCATTCGCGACGAGTACGAGACCACGGTGCTCATCACGACGCACGACCTCGACGAGGCGGAGAAGCTCGCCGACCGGATCGTCATCCTCGCGGCCGGGCGCATCGTCGCCGACGGCGCGTCCGCAGACCTGACACGGCAGATCGCCGGGCACGACGAGGTCCGGTGGGTCGAGGGAGACGAGCACCTCGTGCGCGAGGTTCCCGACTCGACCGCGTTCGCGCGTGAACTGTTCGCGCGCGGCGGGGCGGAGATCCGCGAACTCGAGATCCGCCGGGCAACACTCGAAGACGCCTATCTGGCGCTCGTACGGAACTCCGAATCGGCCGCGGTCGAATCGGTCGCGGTCATGCCGGAACCGAACGGGGCATCGCGATGACCGCCGTCGTGCCTGCCCTCCGCGCCGGCGTCGGGCGCGGCCTCATCGAGCTCCGGCAGGCGTTCACCGGCATGGAGCTCGTCGGCCAGTTGCTCTGGCCGGTGGCCACGCTGGCAGCGGTGACCTTCCTCCGCGACGTCGCCATCGGCGGCTCCGGCGCCACGCTCGGCACGATGATCCTGCCGGGTGCGCTCGGCATGTTCGTCGCCCTGGGCATGCTGCTCGTCGTGCAACAGCTCGCGGCCGACCGTGAAGACGGCACGCTCCTGCGCGCCAAGGCCACCCCGAACGGGATCCGCGCCTATCTCGTGGGCAAGCTCGTGCAGATCTCGGCGACGATCCTCGCGTATCTCGCGATCATCCTGATCCCCGGTGTCTTCCTCGTCGAGGGCCTCGAGATCGCCGATCCGAGCTCGTGGATCACCTTCGCGTGGGTGCTGGCGCTCGGTCTCGTCGCGACCCAGGCCATCGGGGTGCTCCTCGGATCCATGATCGCGACGCCGCGCGGCGCCGGGTACCTCTCGCTCCCGATCCTCGGGCTGATCGCGATCTCGGGCATCTTCGCCCCGATCACCGGCCTGCCCGAGTGGTTGCAGTGGATCGCGCAGGTGTTCCCGATCTACTGGCTCGGTCTCGGCATGCGCGCGTCGTTCCTGCCCGACGACGCGGTGGTCGTCGAGATCGGCGAATCGTGGCGGCAGCTCGAGACCGCGGCCGTGCTCGGCGCCTGGGCGATCGTCGGGCTCGTGCTCGCGCCGATGGTGCTGCGGCGCATGACACGTCGGGAGTCGGGATCGCGCGTGGCCGAGCGCCGCGAGCAGGCGCTGCGGCGGGTCGGCTAGCGCTCGACCCGCACTCGTCAGCGAACGGTCTTGCGCGCAGTGATCTGGCCGGTGTCGAAGCCGAGCAGGTGCAGGCCGCCGTGGAAGCGGGCGTGCTCGACCTTGATGCAACGGTCCATGACGACGGTGAGCCCCTGCTCTTCGCCGTAATAGGCGGCCTCCTGGTTCCAGATGCCGAGCTGCACCCAGATGGTCTTCGCGCCCGAGGCGAGCACCTCGTCGACGACCTGCGGGATGTCGGAGCCGCGGCGGAACACCACGACGATGTCGGGCACCTCGGGCAGGTCGGCGAGGCTCGCGTAGGCGGGCTGGCCGAGGATCTCGGTCTCCATCGGGTTCACGAAGTACAGCCGGTAGTCGCTCGACTGCTGCAGGTACGTGCCGACGAAGAAGCTCGAGCGCTGCGGCTTCGGCGAGGCGCCCACGATCGCGACCGACTTCGCCGCGTTCAGGATCTTGAGCCGCTGCTTCGCATCGGGGCCGGTCCAAGTGCGCTGCGACTTCAGCAGCTTCGCGAGCGGCGAGCTCGCCGGCAGCTCGCACGAGAGCCCGTTGACGAGGCGAACGGTCTCGAGGTCGTCGCCTTCGAGGGCAGCGGATGCCGCGCCATCCGTCTCGTTCAGCGCCGTCGTCTGACTCAGCACCGCCGTGCTCGTGGCTTCTGCGGTCATCGTGCTGCTCCCGTCGCGATCGTGAGGGCCTGGTCGAGGTCGTCGATGATGTCCTCCACATCCTCGATGCCCACCGACAGTCGCACAACCCCGGGCAGGACGCCGGCGTCGACGAGCTGCTGCTCGGTGAGCTGCGCGTGCGTGGTGGATGCGGGGTGGATGATGAGCGTCTTGGCGTCGCCGATGTTGGCGAGGTGGCTGGCGAGGTTGACGTTCTCGATGAGCGCCTGACCGACGGCTCGGCCGCCCTTCACCTCGAAGCTGAACACCGAGCCCGGGCCCTTCGGCAGGTACTTCAGTGCCCGGTCGTGGTGCGGGTGGCCGGGCAGGCCGGCCCAGAGCACGCGTTCGATGCGCGGGTCGGCGTCGAGCCACTCGGCGACGGCGCGGGCATTGTCGATGTGCGCCTGGATGCGGTACGGCAGCGTCTCGACGCCCTGCGCGAGCAGGAACGCCGAGTGCGGTGCGAGGGCGGGGCCGATGTCACGGAGCTGCTCGGCGCGGAGCCGCGTGAGGAACGCGTACTCGCCGAAGTTGCCCGACCACTGGAGGCCGCCGTAGCTCGGCACCGGCTGGCCGAACAGCGGGAACTTCTCGGAGTGCCAGTCGAAGCGACCGGACTCGACGACGACGCCGCCGAGCGTCGTGCCGTGCCCGCCGAGGAACTTCGTGGCGGAGTGGGTGACGATGTCGGCGCCCCACTCGATCGGGCGGTTCAGGTAGGGGGTCGCGATCGTCGAGTCCACGATGAACGGGATGCCGTGGGCGTGCGCGACGTCGGCGAGCGCCTCGAGGTCGGCGATCTCACCCGAGGGGTTCGCGATCGTCTCGACGAAGAGCGCCTTCGTCGTGTCGGTGATCGCCGCGGCATAGTCGGCGGCGTCGGCCGATTGCACGAACGTCGTCTCGATGCCGAAGCGGCGGAGCGTGACGTCGAGCTGGGTGATCGAACCGCCGTAGAGGTTCGCCGAGGCGACGATGTGGTCACCGGTTCCCGCGAGGCTCGCGAAGGTGATGTACTGCGCGCTGAGTCCGGAGGCGGTGGCGACGGCGCCGAGGCCGCCCTCGAGGCTCGCGACGCGCTCCTCGAAGCTCGCGACGGTCGGGTTCGCGAGGCGCGAGTAGATGTTGCCGTACTTCTGCAGGGCGAACCGCGCCGCAGCATCGGCGGTGTCGTCGAAGACGAACGCGCTCGACTGGTAGATCGGCAGCGCGCGAGCGCCCGTCACCTGGTCGGGGATGTTGCCCGCGTGGATGGCGCGGGTCTTGAAGCCGTATTCGCGGTCTGCCATGCGGCAACGCTACTGCGGGCCGCTGCGGGCGCGGTTCGACGGCGTAACGCAGGGCAACGGATGTCGCGGAGGACGCGTGCCGCACGCGATACCGTGGGGCTCGTGATCCTCGAACACGCGCTGCTGCCCGTCGTCCCCGGCCGGGAGGACGACTTCGAGACGGCATTCGCCGAGGCGAAGTCGATCATCGCCGGCATGCCCGGCTTCATCGACCTGCGCCTCTCGCGCTCGATCGAGACGCCGAACGAGTACCTGCTGCTCGTGCAGTGGGAGAGCGTCGAGGCCCACGAGGTGGGGTTCCGCGGGTCGGCCGAGTACGGTCGCTGGCGCGAGCTGCTGCATCGGTTCTACGAGCCGTTCCCGGTCGTCGAGCACTTCGCCGAGGTCGCGCGCGCGGGCTGAGCGGGCTGGTGCGAGCGGTCGTGAGCCGCGGCTTCCGCTCGACCTGCTGCACATGGCCTGCACAGGCTGCGTTGCTAGCATCGTGACCAGGTCGCCGACTGCGGCCCCGGACGAGGGATCAGTACCCGGAACGCGACAAGACTGGCCACAGGAGTGAACAAAATGGCCTGGGTCATCCTCATCGTGTCCGGCGTGCTCGAAGCCGTCTGGGCCACCGCGCTCGGCAAGTCCGAGGGCTTCACGAAGCTCTGGCCGTCGGTCATCTTCTTCGGCGCACTCGCCCTCTCGATGGGCGGACTCGCCTGGGCCATGCGCGACATCCCGACCGGCACCGCCTACGCCGTCTGGGTCGGCATCGGTGCGGCGCTCACGGTCGTCTGGGCGATGGTGACGGGCGAGGCGGATGTCTCGTGGATCAAGATCGCCCTGCTGGTCGGGCTCGTCGGCTGCGTCGTCGGCCTCAAGTTCGTCGACGGCGGCAGCCACTAGGCGCGAAGGGCGCCGACAACGCGGCGAGCGGGTCGACCTGGACGCCGCCTGCTACGGCGCCGACGCCCGACGCACCAGCCGGTACGGCGCCTGCTCCACCCGCGTCGGCGAGGCGGGGTCGTCGACGAGGCGCAGCACGGACGCCACCGCGAGACGCGCGAGTTCGCGGAGGTCGGGCGCGATGGTCGTGAGCGGTGGCGTCGCGAACGCCGACTCGGGTGCGTCGTCCCAGCCGGCGACGGCCAGCTGGGACGGTACGTCGATCCCGGCCTCCCGGAGGGCGCGGAGCGCGCCGATCGCGAGCAGGTCGTTCGCGCAGACCAGTCCGTCCAGCCCATCGAGTCCTCGTGGGCGGGTGAGCAGAGCACGGGTGCGGGCGTAGCCCTCCTCGCGCGAGTAGTCGCCTTCGGGGGAGTCGCGGTTCCACGGCGAGATCTCCAGCACGTCAGCCGGGTCGGGCTCGAGGCCTGCCCGCCGGAGCGCCCAGCGGAACCCCTCGAGACGGAGGTCGGCGGCCGCGGCGCCGCTCGCGGCATCCGGCACCGCGCCCAGGAAGCCGAGGCGGCGCCGACCTGACGCGATGAGGTGCGCGGTCGCATCGCGCGAGCTGGTGACGCTGTCGACGACGACCCGGTCGACGCGCGCCGTTCGGATCCGCTCTCCCAGCACGACGAGCGGAGTGCTGCCGCGCGCCGCGGCGAGCTGGTCGTCGCCGATCGACATCGCGCTCAGGATGACGCCGTCCGTGAGCAGCGTGCGGTACCCCGCTACCGCGCGGAGTTCGCGCTCGGGATCGCCGTGCGTCTCGTCGACGACGACGTCGTACCCTGCCTGTTCGGCCGCGCCGACCACCGCGTGCGCGAGCTGCGCGAAGTACGGCAACGACAGGAACGGCACCGACAGCGTGAGCAGGTTGGTGCGCCCGACACGCAGCTGCCGCGCCGCGAGCTGCGGCCGGTAGCCGAGCTCCGCGATCGCGGCCTCGACACGGGACTTCGTCGCCTCGCTCACCGGGACCTTGCCGCTGATCACGTTCGAGACGGTGCGATAGGAGACGCCGGCGATCGCCGCGACATCCTTCAGCGTCGGCGCCGCCGCACGCCGCGCGGACCCGCGCCCCTCTGCGCCGCTCACCAGCGGTTCCTCACGTCCTCGGCCCAGCCCAGGAGCCCGGAGACCTCCACGCGTTCGCCGTCGGCCAGCACCCACCCCGAGTAGTGCCCGAAGCACTGATGCCCGTGCGAGCCGAAGACGATGAGCTCGGTCGCGCTCACGCGGTCCCAGAACGGCTCGAAGCGCAGGTCGGCGGATACCCCGTGGATGCGCCACGGCGCCAACCAGTCGCGCTCGTCGTACTCCCAGTCGAGCTCCTCCTCGATCTTCGAGAGTCGTCCGTCGACGACGACCGCGTTCTCGGTCGAACCCGTGCGGTCGGTCCACTTTCCGCCGAGCTGCAGGCCGATCGTGCGGCCGTCGACGGTGCCCGAGGCGGCACCCCAGTTCCACACCATGCGATAGGGCCAGCGGCCTCTGCCGTGGTCGAGCACTGCCCAGCTCTCGCCGGCAGGCAGTTCGATTCGCTCACGGCGGGCCTCGGCGGAGTCCAGCTCGAGCCAGCCGGTCGCGGGGCGAGCGACGTCCTTCACCGTGTACTGGAATCGCCTCGTCGACCACGGAACGACGACGCCGAGACGCTCGTGCCCCTCGGGCAGCTCGGCCAGGATCTCGAGGCGCGCGCCGTCGACCTCGGCGCGGAGCAGGGTGCCGCCCTCGACCTCCTCCACATCGATCGAGATGCCCTTCGCCCGCGCCCGCGCAGGTCCGTCGCCGAGCGATGCGGGCAGCGTCGCCCCGCCGCCGAAGGGCACGATCGCCGAGCGATCGAGTGTCGCCCCGGTTCGCCGGTCGTGCACGAGGACCGCGTGCACCGCGGCGTAGTCGATCGACGAGACCGTGAGCGCGATGAGGTGCGTGGGCGTGGTCACAGCCCAGTACTCCCAGCGCTTGTTGCGTCCCCAGACCCGGCGTCCGTCGATGCCGGAGGTGTCGTGCAGCGGCGTGCGGCTCCAGCCGACTGCGGCGGGGTTCAGGCTGCCGTCGGGCAGGCACAGGGCGACGGGGGTGGTGAGCTCACGCTCGACGATGGTGCGGGGCATCCTGGACCTCTGGTTCGAATGGAGACTCGGTGGGGGCAACGGGCGATGCGGTCGGTGAGGCGGTGGAAGCGGGGGCGACGGCGGTGGCGAAGCGCGCCGCGAGCTCGGCGTTCACCTCGCGCACCCGGTCGGCGCGAAGCTTCAGCACGGTCCGGTCGGCGGTGACGAGGCCGTTGAGCTCGTCCTCGACGTCGCTGAGCTGCGTGTAGACGTAACCGCTCAGCCCGGCGTCGACGGCGGGTCCGACCTCGATGCGATGCAGCGCGACGAAGGCGTCGGTGAGATCGTCGATCGTGCGGTAGCGGCGGTAGCCGAACTCCCGCGGACCGAACTCGTGGCCGGGCAGTCGCAGGCTGTAGCCGCCGTACTCCGAGACGACGATCGCCCGCCGCTCGGTCCGCCACGCCCGCTCGGGCCTGATCCGGCGGAAGTACACGTGGAGGCTCCGCAGGTCGCCGCCGCCCTGGTCGTGCCATCCGCTCGCGTGATCGATCACCCGATCGGGGTCGAGCGCGCGCAGCCGGTCGACCGCGTCGAGCGCGTCGAACTGGCCCCAGCCTTCGTTGAACGGCACCCAGACGACGACGCTCGGCGCGTTGCCGAGGAGGCGCACGGTCTCGTCGAGCTCGGTGCGGAAGTCGGCCCGGCCCACGGCGTCCTGCCGGCCGAACAGTCGGTGCCGTCGGTCGTCCAGGCGCAGCGGCAGCTTCACCGGCACGGTCACGACAGCGGGGTGGTATCGGCGGCCGCCGTTCACGAGATCCTGCCAGACCAGCATGCCGAGACGGTCGCAGTGGTGGTACCAGCGCAGCGACTCGACCTTGATGTGCTTGCGCAGGGCGTTGAAGCCGAGCGACTTCATCTGCTCGATGTCGTGCACGAGCGCCGCGTCGGATGGCGGCGTGTACAGGCCTTCGGGCCAATAGCCCTGGTCGAGCACCGCCGCGTGCAGGATCGGCTCGCCGTTCAGCATCAGCCGGGGGCGGCCGTGCGCGTCGGCCGCGACGCCGACCGAGCGCATGCCGAAGTAGCTCTCGACGCGGTCTTCGCCGAGCCTGACTTCGAGGTCGTAGAGGAACGGGTCGTCGGGGTGCCAACGGTGGGGGCCGGGCAGCGGCAGGCGCATCGGCCGGCCGGCCGGCCCGGTCGCTCGCGCGACCTCCCGGCCGGCGTCGAGGACGACCACCGTCGCCTGGGGTGCGTCGGCCGGGCGAGGGCGGTCGGATGCCACGGGCTCGGGCTCGGACCCGCCCGCGCCGACCTCGACCAGCACTTCGACCTGCTCCTCGTCGAGCAGCGGCCGAACGCGGAGCTCCCGCACGTGCACCACCGGCACCCGCTCGAGCCACACCGTCTGCCAGATGCCGGATTGAGCGGTGTACCAGATGCCGCCCCGGCGAAGCGCCTGCTTGCCGCGGGAGTGGTAGGACGTGTCGCTCGGATCGACCACGTCGACGACGAGTTCGTGCTCGGCGCCGTCGCCGAGCGGGGCCGTCACGTCGATCGTGAACGGGAGGTAGCCGCCCGAGTGCTCGCCGACGACCTCGCCGTCCACGATGACCCGGCATCGCTGGTCGACGGCACCGAAGTGGAGCAGCAGCCGGCCTCCGTCGGACCCGCCCGGGACCTGGACCGTCCGCCGGTACCAGAGACGCTCGTCGGGCTGCAGCTGACGCCCCACGCCGGACAGCTCGGCCTCGGGGGAGAACGGGACGACGATCCCGCCCTGCCACGTCTCGGGGATCGGCGGCGCCGCGATGTCGGCGCCCGCGGTGAACGCGTACGACCACACGCCGTTCAGGTTCAGCCAGTGCTCCCGCACGAGCTGCGGCCGGGGGTATTCGGGCAGCGGGCGCTCGCGGTCGAGGTCGCCGGCCCAGGGCGTGCGCCGGCTCATGCGCGGTCCGCCGGGGTTGCGGCCAGGGCCTTCTCGCCGCGCCGCAGCATCCGTGCACGCAGCATCGCGAGCGGTGGCACGACGACGAGCACGACGGCCGCCGCCAGGAAGATCTCGGGGCCGGGCACCGGGTGCGAGACGCCGAGGTCGACGTAGGTGTGGTCCGCGCCCGAGATCACGGCGGCGCCGATCGCCGGGCCGATCAGCATCGGAATCAGGATCGCCATGATCATGCGAGCGCCCTGCACGCCACCCGCCCGGTCTTCGGGGGTGCGGTCGCGCGTCATCGCGGAGACCGCGGCCACGGAGGCCATCATGCCGGCCATCATCACCGTCGCGGCGGCGATGACGCCGGTCATCTCGCGCACGAAGGTCATGGCGATGAGGCCGGCGGCGAACGCTCCGACGGCGTACGGGAGGAACCGGGGCTTGCCGATCCGGTCCATGAGGCGCCCGCCGGCCACGCTCAGCGCCGAGGCGAGCAGCAGCACGACGCCGAGCACGATCGCGTATCCGTCGAGCGCGAGCGAGTAGCGCAGGTAGATGAGCACGTACGGCAGGAAGACCTGCGAGCTGATCCCGACGACCGTCCAGATCGCGAGCGTCAGGAACAGGGCGGGTTCGCGTCGGACGGTCTGCGGACGAAGCCCCTCGAAGATCGCGCGCAGCACGCCGTGCGGGTGCTTCGCCACGCCGCGGTCGCGGACCAGGAACCAGGCGGCGATGCCGGTGATCACGGTGATCCCGCCGACGATGCCGAAGAACAGCCCCCACTGACCCGACTGCGTGAGCGGGTCGAGGAGCACGAAGACGAGCAGCATGCCGATGAGCGGCATGATGGCGAGCCATCCGTCGACGCGCCCGCGGTTGGCGGGCACCGTCGAATCGGTGACCCACGCGGCGAAGGCCGCATCGTTCGCGCCGGAGCCGATGAAGCTCATGACGCAGTCCAGCGCGATCACGGCGATCACGGCGGTCGCGGTCGCCGCGGCGGCCGTCGATGCACCGGATGCCCCGTCCGAGAGCGCCCCGGACGCGCCTCCGCCGACGAGGCCGAATGCGGCCGTGACGAGACCCCAGACGATGTAGCCGATGGCGACGAACTCGCGTCGACGGGCGAGTCGGTCCGACCAGGCGCCGAAGAGCAGCGTGGCCGCCGTCGCGGCGACGGCGCTCGCTGCGACCATGATCGCGATGATGGCGGGGTCGGTCGAGATCGTGTCGTAGACGAACAGGTTGAGGTACATGTTCTCGATGACCCAGGCGAGCTGCCCGACGAGTCCGACGGCGAGGATGGCCGTCCACGTGCGGCCGCCGAGATGCGGGGCGCGGAGCGCGTCGATGCGCCGAGTGCCGATGGTGTCCGGGGTGGGCATGTGCGGTGGTTGCTCCTCGCCGGTTTCAACGTTGAAACCGCGACCACGATAGCACCGGCACGACCCCACGACCGTCGTCCTGAGAGGCCAGGTCGCCGACGCAAGGAGGCCGTCGCGATGCCTCAGGTGTCAAGAATGCTTGACACGATGTCGAGAATTCTCTACATTGGCAATGTCAAACATTTCTGACATTTCGAGGAGGACCACATGTCGTACGAGGAGAAGGGCACGTGGGTCTACCTCGTGGTCGCCGTCGTGGGCAGCACCGTGTACCTCTCGCTCATGCTGCCGCAGCTGCTGAACGGCACCGCGGCCGAGCAGATCGACTACGTGCCGGCCATGCTCTGGGTCATCGGCGGCGCGATCGTGGCTTCGATCATCGGGCGCATCCTCGTCGAGATCCTCTCGCCGAGCGAGAGCACGCGCGGCGATGTGCGCGACAAGGAGATCGACCGGCTGGGCGAGCGCGTCGGCAGCTCGTTCGTGGTGATCGGCGCCCTCGGCGCGCTCGTGCTCGCGATGTTCGACGTCGACGGCTTCTGGATCGCGAACACCGTCTACCTCTGCTTCGTGCTCTCCGCCGTCGTCTCGAGCATCACGAAACTCGTCGCCTACCGCAGGGGAGTGCCGACGTGGTGAAGCCGACGAGGGTCACGAACGACATCCGCTCGCTGCGGTTCCGGGCCGGCGAGATGACCCAGGCCGAGCTCGCGAAGCGTCTCGGCGTGACCCGGCAGACCGTCATCGCCATCGAACAGGGGCGCTACTCGCCGTCGCTCGAGATGGCATTCCAACTCGCGCGGATCTTCGGGGTGCCGCTCGACGACGTCTTCCAGTACCCCGATCACGACGCGGCGACGGACTCGGAGGAGTCGGCATCATGAGAATCGCAGTGTACGAACGATACGGTCCGCCCGAGGTGCTGCACCTGCAGGAGGCAGCCGAACCCACGATCGATGCGAGCGAGGTGCTCGTGCGGGTCGAGGCGAGCACCGTCGGCCCCTCCGACAGCGCCGGGCGCAGCGGCACCCCGCGCTTCGCCCGCCTCTTCTTCGGACTCACGAAGCCGAAGCACCCGGTGCTCGGCTCCGACTTCGCCGGCGTGGTCGAACGCGTCGGCGACGACGTGACCCGGTTCGCGCCGGGCGACCGGGTCTTCGGCACGTTGGCGCCGTCGATGGGCGCGCACGCCGAACTGGTCGTGATCGCCGAGGACGCACCGATCGCGCACCTCCCCGCAGGGCTCGACGCCGCAGGGGCGGTCGCGACGGTCGACGGGTTCCTCACCGCACTGCCCTTCCTCCGCGATCTCGCCGGGGTGGCGCCCGGCCAGGTCGTGCTCGTCAACGGGGCGTCCGGCACGGTGGGCTCGGCGGCGGTGCAGCTCGCGAAGCACTTCGGTGCGACGGTCGTCGGCGTGTGCAGCGCCGCGAACGCACCGCTCGTCACCTCGCTCGGGGCCGATCGGGTGATCGACTACACGCGCGAGGACTTCACCGAGGCCCGCGGGGCATACGACGTGATCTTCGACACGGTCGGCAAGCGCTCGTTCGGCGCCGCCCGCCGCGCGCTCGCACCGCACGGCATCTACCTCACGACGGTGCCGTCGGCCGCGATCATGGTGCAGTGGCCGCTCACGCGCTGGTTCAGCCACGGGCGGCGGGCGGCGATCGCCTTCACGGGGCTCCGAGACATCCGGCTCAAGTCGGCGGAACTCGCCCTGCTGGTCGAGCTCATCGAGGCGGGTGCGTTCGTGCCGGTCGTCGATCGGGTCGTCGCCTTCGCCGACATCGCCGATGCGCATCGCCGCGTCGACACCGGACGCAAGGCCGGCAGCGTCGTGGTCGAGATGGCGCACGCGGCGTCTGCGTCGTCGCCCGCTCCGTCTCCGAAGCCGGTCGCGGCATGAGGGCGATCGTGCAGCACCGCTACGGCGGCCCCGACGAGCTCGCGCTCGCCGAGGTCGACGCGCCGGAGCCCGCCGCCGACGAGGTGCTCATCCGCGTCGCGGCGGTCGCCGTCAGCATGGGCGACGTGCTGCTCATGCGCGGCGAGCCGAGAGCGGTGCGCCTCGCGTACGGCCTCCGGCGACCGAAGCGGCCGATCATCGGCCGGGATGTCGCGGGCGAGGTCGTCGCGGTCGGCTCCGCCGTCACGCGGTTCACGGTCGGCGACCCCGTCTTCGCGGAGTCCGACCAAGGTGGCTTCGCCGAGTTCGTCGCGGTCCCCGAGCGGTTCATCGCCGCACGGCCGGCCTCCGTCGACGCGGTGCACGCCGCGGCGGTCGTCGTCTCGGGCACGACGGCGCTGCAGGGCCTGCGTCTCGCGGGCGTGGCGGCCGGGCAGCACGTGCTCGTCAACGGCGCCTCCGGCGGCGTCGGCGGGTTCGCCGTGCAGCTCGCGAAGGCCGAGGGCGCCGAGGTGACCGGAGTCTGCCGCGGTGCGAAGGCCGAGCACGTGCGGGCGATCGGCGCCGACCACGTGATCGACTACACGGGCGAGGACTTCACCGAGCACGCCGGTCGCTACGACGTCGTCTTCGACCTCGTCGCCGACCACCCGCTCGGCCGGGTGCGCCGTTCGCTCACGCCTCGGGGCACCCTCGTGCTGTCGTCGGGTCGGGGTGGCACGGTGCTCGGTCCGATGCTGCGGATGGCCGCGGCATCCCTCACCTCGCCGTTCGTGTCGCAGCGGCTCCGCCCGCTGGCAGCCGTGCGCAGCGGCGACGACCTCGCCGAACTGGCGCGGCGCATCGACGCCGGCGAGCTGCGCCCCGTCGTCGACCGGGTGTTCCCGCTCGAACAGGCGGCCGCCGCGGTCGCCATGCTCGAGTCGGGCGGGGTGCGCGGCAAGGTCGTCATCGCCGTGAGCGCCGGTGCAGGCGCTCAGCCGAGCAGCACGGCGCCGTAGGCGAGGCCCGCGACGAGCACCCACGAGGTGAGGCCGACGACGAGCGCCCGCCATCCGGTGCTCGCGAGCTCGCCGAGCCGGATCGAGGCGCCGAGCGCGAAGAGCGCCATCGCCAGCAGTGCGGTCTGCAGGGTGTCGGCGCCCGACAGCAGCCACTCGGGCAGCGGCACGAAGGTGTTCAGCAGCACGGCGGCGAGGAACCCGGCGACGAAGAGCGGCACGATCGCCGGGCGCGGGCCCTCGACCTCGACCGCCCGTCGCCGCTCGACGGCGGCGGTGATCGCGACCATGGGGGCGAGCATGAGCACCCGGGTGAGCTTGACGACGACGGCGACCGCCAGGGCGGCGGTGCCGGCGATCTGCGCGGTCGCGACCACCTGGCCGACGTCGTGCACGCCCGCCCCGACCCAGTGCCCGAACTGCACGTTCGAGAGGCCGAGCGGATGCCACAGCGCCGGCAGCACCGCGATCGCGAGGGTGCCGCACAGGGTCACGAGGGCGACCGGCACGGCCTGCTCCTCATCGCGGGCGCGCACGGCGGCGCCCATCGCGCCGATCGCCGACGCGCCGCAGATCGAGAACCCGCTCGCGACGAGGAGCGGCTGGTGACCGGGCAGGCCGAACGCCCGGCCGAGGCCGATCGTGCCGACGAAGGTGAGCACGACGACCGCGACCGTCGTCGCGATCGTGACCCAGCCGAGCGATGCGATGTCGACGAGGCTGAGCTTGAGGCCGAGCAGCACGATGCCGATGCGGAGCAGCCGGCGGGCGGAGATCCGCAGCCCGGGCGCGAGCGGGCCGGTGAGCGCGGGGCGGAGCGCCGGGACCTGGCCGACGACGATGCCGAGCGCGACCGAGGCCGTCAGCAGCGGCACCGCGGGGAGCGCGAGGTGGCAGAGCCATGCGATGAGGGCCGCGGATGCCGCGACGACGAGTCCCGGCAGCAAACGACGCACCTCACAACGCTAGCCGACGGTCGCCGGTCTCCATCGGCGGCGGTCGGCCGCCGTTCGAGGCGGTCCGTCGTCGGCGGTCCGCGGTAGCGTCGCCGCATGGAGCCGTTCACGGTCGACCTCGCCGACGATGTGCTCGTCGATCTGCGCGATCGCATCGCCCGGCGCCGCCTGCCGGCGCCGACGCCGGGAGCCCCGTGGTCGGCCGGCACCGATCCGGCCGAACTCGAGCGCCTGCTCGCCTACTGGGGCGGTGCGTTCGACTGGCGCTCGATCGAGCGACGGCTGAACGCCGTGCCGCAGTTCACCGCCGACGTCGGCGGTGGTCGCGTGCACTTCGCCTGGATCCGCGCGGAGCAGCGCGTTCCCGCACCGGTGCCGATCATCCTCACCCACGGCTGGCCGTACACCTTCGCCGAGATGCTGCCGATCGTTCCCCACCTCGTCGACCCGGCGCGTCACGGCGGCAGGCCCGGCGACACCTTCGACGTGGTCATCCCGTCATTGCCCGGTTTCGGGTTCTCCGATGCGCCGGGCGAGGCGCGCTTCGTGGCGAACGAGATCGCCGAGCGGTGGCATGCGCTCATGCACGACGTGCTCGGCTACGAGCGCTACGCGAGCTACGGCGAAGACGTCGGCACCTGGATCAGCGACTGGACGGCGGCGCTGCACCCCGAGTCGGTGCTCGGCCTCTTCACGACCCACGCCGCGTTCCCCTCGGCCGAACGGCGCGACGACCTCACCGAGGAGGAGATCGGGTTCCGCGCGTGGCTCGACGCGAAGTGGCTCGGCGAGTCGGCCTACAGCGAACTGCAGTCGACGAAGCCCGACACGCTCGCCGCGGCGCTGAACGATTCGCCTGCCGGCCTCGCAGCCTGGCTCGTCGAGAAGTTCCGCACGTGGAGCGGCGGCGACGAGGCGTACCGCGCGGCATGGAGCGACGACGACGTGCTGACGACAGTCACGCTGTACTGGGCGACGCAGAGCATCGGCACGTCGTTCCGCGCGTACTTCGACGACCGGTTCGACACGGTGCCGATGCCGCTCGTCGAGGTGCCGGTGGGTGTGGCCGTGCAGTACGGCGAACGCGGGTTCCCGCAGAGCTGGGCCGCACGCACGTACCGGGACATCCGCGCCTGGCAGCAGCTGCCGAGCGGCGGGCACTTCACGGTCAAGCAGTCGCCCGAGCTCGTGGCCGGGGCCATGCGGGAGTTCTTCAGGCCGCTCCGCGAATGAGGCGGGTCGTCGCGCGCGGGTGAGTCCGGGCGCTCAGCCCCAGCTCGGCAGCCAGAAGTGCAGCTGCCGGAACGTCGGCGTGACGGGCATGCCCGACCAGATCGGGAAGAAGAACGCCGAGACGGCCAGCACGAAGGCGAGGAAGATGACCACGACGGCGATGCCGCGTTCGCGTCGCCAGTGCGGATCGTCGCGGCGTCCGAGCACGAGCCCGATCACGAAGACGAGCGCGAGCAGCATGTACGGTTCGAACGCGATCGAGTAGAACTGGAACACCGTGCGGTTCAGGTAGCCGAGCCACGGCAGGTAGCCCGCCGCGAGCCCCACGAGGATCAGTCCGACCTGCCACTCGCGGTACCGCACCAGCCGGTAGACCAGGTAGAGGCACGCCGCCGCTGCGGCCCACCAGATGAGCGGATTGGCGATCTCGATGATCGACGACCAGCAGGTGTCGGCGCCGCATCCGGCCGATCCGTCTTCGCTCGAGGAGAAGTACATGTTCGTCGGGCGGATCATGAAGAGCCAGGTGAGCGGATTCGACTGCCACGGATGCGGGCTGTGCACGCCGACGTGGTAGCCGTAGGCCGCCTCGTGGTAGTGCCAGAGACTCTGCAGGGCGAGCGGAACCCACGAGAACGTGCCGGTCGCGGCGTTGCCCGCCTCTTCGGCCCAGTGCCGGTAGTACCCGCCGTCGGTCACGAGCCATCCCGTCCACGACGCGAGGTAGACGACCGCGGCGACGGGCACGAGGAGGAGGAAGGTGACCGGGCCCTGCTTGAGGATCGACGCCGACAGCCAGAACGGCACCCCGGCGCGGCGGCGGGCGACGGCGTCGACGACGACGAGGTAGATGCCGAACGCGGCGAGGAACCAGAGGCCCGACCACTTCACCGCGGTCGCCGCGCCGAAGGCGACGCCGGCGGCGACCACCCACGGACGGGCCCAGAGCGCCGGCCCGTAGTGCGGTTCGAGTCCCCAGTCGCGCGCCGCCGCCAGCCGTTCCTCGAGCAGGCGGGTCGACCGCGCCCGGTCGAGCAGCACGAACCAGAACCCGAGCAGGGTGAAGAACATCACCCAGTTGTCGAGCAGTGCGACGCGCGACATCACGATCGCATTGCCGTCGACCGCGAACAGCAGGCCGGCGATGACCGCGAGGATCGTCGAAGCGAAGAGGCGGCGGGCGATCACCGTGATCAGGAAGACCGCGATCGTGCCCGCGAGCGCGGTCGAGGCGCGCCACCAGCACGCGTCGCCGGCGCCGAACGCGGCCATGCCGAGGGAGATCATCCACTTGCCGAGCGGCGGGTGCACGACGTACGAGGCGGCGTCGTTGAAGATGTCGGTGTCGCCCGCCGCGAAGTCGGCATCGGCGTCCTTCGGCCACGTCGATTCGTAGCCGTTGTGGAGGAGGGTCCACGCGTCCTTCACGTAGTACGTCTCGTCGAAGACGATCGCCTGCGGATGACCGAGGTTCCAGAACCGCAGCACCGCGGCGATGAGCGTGACGAGGATCGGGCCGCCCCAGTACCAGAGCGTTCGCCGGCGCGGCGTCGACAGCACCCGGGCCCACCAGTCGTCGAGCCGGGTGCCCCGGCGTTCCTCGACCGGATCCGGCTCCACTCCCATGCGCCCAACCCTAAACGAGTCCGGCCGACGGGCGAGTGTCATGCTTGAGACCATGATCATCCTCGCGGCGACGCCCATCGGCAATCTCGGCGACGCTTCCGCCCGTCTTCGCGACGCCCTCGAGACGGCGACCGTCATCGCCTCGGAGGACACCCGGGTGACGCAGCGGCTCCTCGCCGGCCTCGGCATCGAGAACCGTCCGAAGCTCATCGCCCTGCACGAGCACAACGAGCGGCAGAAGGCGGCCGAGCTCGTCGAACTCGCCCGCGACACCGACCTGCTCGTGCTCAGCGACGCCGGCATGCCGACCGTGTCCGATCCCGGATTCCCGCTCGTGGCGGCGGCGGCCGACGCGGGTGTCGAGGTCACCGCGCTTCCCGGGCCGTCGGCCGTGATCACCGCGCTCGCCGTGTCAGGGCTGCCGACCGACCGGTTCGCCTTCGAGGGGTTCCTGCCGCGCAAGGCGGGGGAGCGCAGCCGTCGCCTCTCCGAGCTCGCGGGCGACCGCCGCACGCTGCTGTTCTTCGAGGGGCCGTCACGGCTCGCCGCGAGCCTCGCCGCGCTCGCCGAGGCGTTCGGCGCCGACCGGCCCGCAGCCGTCTGCCGCGAACTCACCAAGATGTACGAAGAGGTGCGCCGCGGCCCGCTCGGCGAACTCGCGACGTGGGCGGAGAACGGCGTGCGGGGCGAGATCGTGATCGTGGTCGGCGGCGCAGCCGAGCAGGAGGCGAATCCCGAGAACGCGCTCGCGCGGGTGCTCGAGCTCGCGGCATCCGGCACCCGGTTGAAGGATGCCGCGGCCCTCGTCGCCGCGGAGAGCGGGCTGAGCACGCGCGACCTCTACGAGGCGGCACTGCAGGCGCGCAAGCGGGGCTGACGCGGGCAGTGCGGCGGCCGCGCCTACCGGGAGCGGGCGCCCCTGTCCAGCCCTGTCGGATTCCTCCCGGCAGGCGGAGAATGGCACTATCCGTAGAGCGGTGGAGGTGCGAGAGATGACTCACGATCCGACCCACGACCTGGCTCACGTCGTCCGGTTCTCCGAGCACGGCGGACCCGAGGTGCTCGAGGTCGTCGCAGAGCCGATGCCGGTGCCCGGGGAGGGCGAGGTGCTCGTCGAGGTGTTCGCGACCGGGCTGAACCCCGTCGAGAGCGCGATCCGGCGCGGTGACCACCCCGAACGCTGGCCCGTGAGCTTCCCCTCGCTGCAGGGCCGGGACCTCGCGGGCGTCGTCGCCGCGACGGGCCCCGGTGTCTCATCGTTCTCGCACGGCGACGAGGTCATGGGGTTCGTCGATCGGGGCGCACACGCGACCCATGTCCTCGTGCCCGAGGCGCAGTTGCTGACGAAGCCGCCCGAGCTCACCTGGGAGGTTGCGGGCTCGCTCTACGTTGCGGGCACCACCGCGTGGACGGCCGTCGAGGGGCTCGCGCTGACGCCATCCGACACGGTCGTCATCACGGCGGCAGCGGGCGGCGTCGGATGCCTCGCCGCCCAGTTCGCCCGCATGCGCGGCGCCACCGTGATCGGCACGAGCATCGAGACCCGGTTCGACTTCCTCCGCCAGTTCGGCGTGCTGCCCGTCGAGTACGGACCCGACCTGGCCGAGCGGGTGCGGCCGGTCGCGCCCGGGCCCATCACCGGCTTCCTCGACTTCCTCGGCGGCGAGACCGATGCGGCGATCGCGCTGGGAGTGCCGCGATCGCGGATCCTCACGGTGCTCGACTGGGACGCCGTGCAGGAGGAGGAGGCGGTCAAGCTCTACGCCGGTGACGTCGTGGCGCTCGGCCGCGTGGCGGCGCTCGTGGCCGCGCGACGCGCACGGCTGCCGATCGCCGACGTCTTCCCGCTCGAATCCGTCGCCGACGCCTATCGGGCGCTCGACCGGCGCGAGGCGCCCGGCAAGATCGTGCTCGGCATGCGGATCGTCGACTACCCGGGGCAGAAGGTGCACGAGCCGGCGATCAAGGAGCAGGACGTGACGCTCGGCGTGCCGACCCCGCACCAGCACATGGAGGTGGAGGAGGCGGTGCCGCCTGCCATCCTCGACGGGAGCGTTCGCCGCCGACGGCGTAACCGGGACTCCGGGACATCCGCTCGCCCGTAGGATTGGGGAATGGCCGACGGCTCCTCGTTCTATATCACCACGCCCATTTTCTACGTGAATGACGTGCCCCACATCGGGCACGCCTACACGGAGGTCGCTGCCGACGTGCTGGCGCGCTGGCACCGCCAGGCGGGCGACGACACCTGGATGCTCACCGGCACCGACGAGCACGGCCAGAAGATCCTGCGCACCGCAACCGCCAACGGCGTGACGCCGAAGCAGTGGGCCGACAAGCTCGTCGCCGAGGCGTGGATCCCGCTGCTCGAGACGGTCGACATCGCCAACGACGACTTCATCCGCACCACTGAGGAGCGGCACGAGCAGAACGTGCAGAAGTTCCTGCAGAAGCTCTACGACGACGGCCACATCTACACCGGCGAGTACGAGGGCTACTACTGCGTCGGCTGCGAGGAGTACAAGCAGCCGTCCGACCTCGTCGCGGGCACGGGGGAGTACGAGGGCCAGCAGGTCTGCGCGATCCACTCGAAGCCCGTCGAGCTGCTGCACGAGAAGAACTACTTCTTCCGCATGTCGGCGTTCGCCGACAAGCTGCTCGCGCTCTACGAGGAGCGCCCCGACTTCGTGCAGCCCGAGTCCGCGCGCAACGAGGCCGTCTCGTTCGTGAAGTCGGGCCTCGCCGACCTCTCGATCTCGCGGTCGACGTTCGACTGGGGCGTGAAGGTCCCGTGGGACGAGTCGCACGTCGTCTACGTGTGGTTCGACGCGCTGCTGAACTACATCACCGCGGTCGGCTACGGGCAGGACGACGAGGAGTTCGCGCGTCGCTGGCCTGCTCAGCACGTCATCGGAAAGGACATCCTCCGCTTCCACGCCGTGATCTGGCCGGCCATGCTCATGGCCGCCGGACTCGAGGTGCCGAAGGGCGTGTTCGGCCACGGTTGGCTGCTCGTCGGCGGCGAGAAGATGTCGAAGTCGAAGCTCACGGGCATCGCCCCCGAGCAGATCACCGAGACCTTCGGCTCCGACGCGTTCCGCTACTACTTCCTGCGCGCGATCGCGTTCGGCCAAGACGGCTCGTTCTCGTGGGAGGACCTCGCGGCGCGCTACCAGGCCGAGCTCGCGAACGGCTTCGGCAACCTCGCCTCGCGCGTCGTGGCCATGATCAACCGCTACTGCGACGGCACCGTGCCCGCCGCGGGCACGCTGACGGCGGCCGACATCGAGATCGCGGCCATCGAGCGCAGGGCGACGGATGCCTCATGGGAGGCCATCGACCGCCTCGCGATCCACGAGGCCATCGGCGCCGCGTGGGAGCTCGTCGACGCACTCAACGGCTACCTCACGATCGAGGAGCCGTGGAGCCTCGCGAAGGACCCGGAGCAGCGCGACCGGCTCGAGACGGTGCTCGCCACGGCGTACCACGGACTCGGCACGCTCGCCGTGCTGCTCTCGCCGGTGCTGCCGGTCGCGACGGCGAAGCTCTGGACCGCGCTCGGCGCGCCCGGCACCGTGCAGGAGCAGCGCATCGACCGCGCGCACGAGTGGACGACCGGCACGCAGGTCACGCCGCTCGAAGGGCTCTTCCCGCGCGTCGAGGTGGCCGAATGACGCGGCTCGGAGCAGCAGCGGCGTGAGCGACCCCTCGCCCGCGCACCTCCGCACCCGCTCCGACGGCGGCCGCGCCGCCGAGTATCCGCCGGCGCCCGAGCCGCTGCCCGTCGCCGTCTACGACAACCACACGCACCTCGAGATCGCCGACGGCGCGCTGCCGCTCGACGTGCACGAGCACCTCGAGCGAGCGGCATCCGTCGGCATCGCCGGGGCCGTGCAGGTCGGCACGGATGTCGCGACCTCGCGCTGGTCGGCCGAGGTCGCCGCGCTCGAACCGCGGCTCATCGCCGCAGTGGCGCTGCACCCGAACGAGGCCCCCGAGCTCGAGGCATCCGGAGCGCTCGACGACGCCCTCGCCGTGATCGACGAGCTCGCCGCACGCCCGCGCGTGCGTGCGATCGGCGAGACCGGGCTCGATTTCTTCCGCACCGGCGAAGACGGACGCGGCGCGCAGTTCCGCTCCTTCGAGGCCCACATCGACATCGCGAAGCGGCACGGGCTCGCCCTGCAGATCCACGACCGCGACGCGCACGACGACGTCGTGTCGACGCTGCGCCGGGTCGGCGCGCCCGACCGCACCGTCTTCCACTGCTTCTCGGGCGGCGAGGAGCTCGCCCGGCTGGCCGCCGACGAGGGCTGGTACCTCTCGTTCGCCGGCAACGTGACGTTCAAGAACGCCGAGAACCTCCGCGAGGCGCTGCGGGTCGCGCCGCGCGACCGCATCCTCGTCGAGACGGACGCCCCGTACCTCACGCCCGTGCCGCTCCGCGGCCGCCCGAACGCGCCGTACCTCGTGCCGCACACGGTGCGATTCATGGCCGAGGTGCTCGGCGCCGACCTCGGCGAGTTCTGCGAACAGCTCGCGGCGAACACCGTGGCGGTGTACGGCTCGTGGCAGGATGAGCCCGTGACGGGGGCGAGAGCGTGAACGCGCATCGGCATGCGGCCGAGGGTGCCGAGACGGCGCCGCGCCTGCTCGGGCCGGCCGAGATCCGCGATCTGGCCGAACTCCTCGACGTCACGCCGACGAAGAAGCTCGGCCAGAACTTCGTGCACGACGCGAACACCGTACGCCGTATCGTGCAGACGGCGGGCGTGCAGTCGGGCGAGACGGTGCTCGAGATCGGGCCGGGACTCGGGTCGTTGACCCTCGGGCTGCTCGAGGCCGGCGCATCCGTCATCGCCGTCGAGATCGACAAGCGCCTCGCCGCCCAGCTGCCGCACACCGCCGGCATCATGCAGCCCGGCACCTCGCTCACGGTGGTCACCGAAGACGCGCTGCGCGTCACCGAACTGCCCGGCGAACCCGTGCGGCTCGTCGCGAACCTGCCGTACAACATCTCGGTGCCGGTGCTGCTGCACCTGCTCGAGCACTTCGGCTCCCTGCAGTCGGGCATCGTGATGGTGCAGGCCGAGGTCGGCTACCGGCTCGCCGCCGAGCCCGGCTCGAAGGTCTACGGAGCCCCGAGCGTCAAGGCCGCCTGGTACGGCGACTGGCGCACCGCCGGCCAGGTCTCGCGCATGGTCTTCTGGCCGGTGCCGAACGTCGACTCCGTGCTCGTCGGCTTCGAGCGAGCGGATCCCCCCGGCACCGAGGCCGAGCGCATCGCGACGTTCGCGCTCGTCGACGCCGCATTCCAGCAGCGACGCAAGATGCTGCGCCAGTCGCTCTCGACGGTGCTCGGCGGCGGGTCGGCGCAGGCCTCGGCCGTGCTCGAGGCCGCGGGCGTCGACCCGCAGCAGCGCGGCGAGCAACTCACCGTCGCCGACTTCCTCCGCATCGCCCGCGCGGCCTGATCACGCGCTAGCGTGGGTGCCGTGGGGAAGCAGGACACGGGGGCCCGGGCCGACGGCGACCGAGGTGTCGGCGGCAACGCCGCCGGCATCGGCGACGACGCGGTGCTCGGCGCGACCGGCAGGCCGCGCGACGAGTGGTTCGCGCTGCTCGACGAGGCCGGCGCCACGGGGTGGAAGCACCAGGCGATCGCGAACTGGCTCGTGACCGAGCACGGGGTCGACTCGTGGTGGGCGCAGGCCGTCACCGTCGGGTTCGAGCAGGCACGCGGCATCCGACTGCCCGGCCAGCGTCAGGACGGCACGTTCGAGGTGAGCGTCACGCGCACCATCTCGGGCGATGTGGAGCCGGCGCTGCGCGCACTCGCCGCGGTCGTCACCGCACAGACGGGTGTCGAGCCGCTCGCCCTGAACCTCGCGGCGAAGTACCCGACCGCCCGCTTCCCGCTCGGCGGCGGCGAGTTCCTGCTCGCCTCGGCGTCGGTCCGTGGTGCAGGCAAGACCTCGATCGGCCTGGTGCACGGGCGCATGGCGAACGGCGACGACCTCGCGGATGCCAAGCAGACGCTGCGCAGCTGGCTGGCCGCAGTGACCGTCGACGAGGTCGGTTAGCGTGGAACCATGACGATCGCGGCGACCGAAGAGGCAGTGCACGTTCGGGCACCCGGCAAGATCAACCTCTTCATGCGGGTCGGCGGCGTGCAGGCCGACGGCTATCACGACGTCGCCACGGCGTACCAGGCGGTCTCGCTCTACGAAGACGTTCGGGCCTGGCCCTCCGACGAGTTCAGCGTGGCGTTCGGCGGCAGCATCGACACCTCGGGGCTGCCGACCGACCGCTCGAACCTCGCGATCAAGGCCGCGAAGCTGCTCGCGCGCAGCGCGGGCGTGCCCGGCGGCGTGCACCTCGAGATCGAGAAGCACGTGCCGATCGCGGGCGGCATGGGCGGCGGCTCCGCCGATGCCGCGGCGACGCTCGTCGCGTGCGACGCCCTGTGGGGCACCGGCCTCGCGAAGGAGGAACTGCACGCCCTCGCCGCCCAGCTCGGCGCCGATGTGCCCTTCGCGCTCTCGGGCGGTACGGCGATCGGTACGGGCCGCGGCGACCAGCTCAGCGCGGCACTCGCGACCGGTTCGTTCCACTGGGTGCTCGCGGTCGCGGAGTTCGGGCTGTCGACGCCCGCCGTCTACCAGGAACTCGACCGGCAGCGGGCGTCGCGACTCGGACTCGTCTCCAACGAGGCGCCGGTCGTCGACGCCGCGGTGCTGCAGGCGCTCCGGGCCGGCGACGCCCGTCGGCTCGCGGAGTCGCTGCACAACGACCTCGAGGCGGCGGCGCTCAGCCTCGCCCCCGGGCTCGGCGGCATCCTCGAACTCGGCACCTCGCACGGCGCGCTCGCCGGCATCGTCTCGGGGTCGGGGCCGACGGTCGCGTTCCTCGTCGACGACACCGACTCGGCGCTCGAACTGCAGGTGGCCCTGTCGGCGGCGCGCCTGCACGCCGTGCACGTGCATGGTGCCGTGCACGGGGCGCGCATCGTCTCGGGCTGAGCAACTGCAAGTAGGCTCGGAGGGACATGGCACACCTTCTCGGCGCCGAGCGCCTGCACCTCGAATTCCCGACGCGCGTCGTCTTCGACGAGGTGACCCTCGGCATCGACGAGGGCGACCGCATCGGCGTCGTCGGCCGCAACGGCGACGGCAAGTCCACGCTCCTGAAGCTCCTCGACGGTCGGCTCACGGCCGATGGCGGGCGGGTCACGCATCGCCGCGGCATCCGCATCGGCACGCTCGACCAGTCCGATGTCGTCGACCCGGGCAAGACGGTGGCCGAGTTCGTCGTGGGCGGCATCGAGGAGCACGTCTGGGCGGGGGACGCGAAGGTGCGCGACGTCATCGCCGGACTCCTCGGCGACGTGCCGTGGCACGGCCAGATCGCGAGTCTCTCGGGTGGCCAGCGGCGCCGCGTCGGCCTCGCGGCCCTGCTCGTCGGCGACTGGGACGTCGTCTTCCTCGACGAGCCCACGAACCACCTCGACGTCGAGGGCATCGCCTGGCTCGCCGGACACCTCAAGCGCCGCTGGCCCGCCGACTCCGGCGCGCTCGTCGTCGTGACCCACGACCGCTGGTTCCTCGACGAGGTCTGCACCGCCACGTGGGAGGTGCACGACGGCATCGTCGAGCCCTTCGAGGGCGGCTACGCGGCCTACGTGCTGCAGCGCGTCGAGCGCGACCGCTCCGCCGCGGCATCCGAGGCGAAGCGCCAGAACCTCATGCGCAAGGAGCTCGCCTGGCTGCGCCGCGGAGCGCCCGCACGTACGTCGAAGCCCAAGTTCCGCATCGACGCGGCGAACGAGCTCATCGCGAACGAGCCGCCCATCCGCAACAAGGTCGAGCTCGACCGGCTCGCGGTCTCGCGCCTCGGTAAAGACGTCGTCGACCTCATCGACGTGTCGGTGCAGTTCCCGATGGTCGACCCGGTGACCGGCGAGCCGGCGACGCGCACGGTGCTGCACGACGTCGAGTGGCGCATCGCGCCCGGTGAGCGCACGGGCATCCTCGGCGTCAACGGCGCCGGCAAGTCGACGCTGCTCGGGCTCGTGACCGGCGCCGTCGAACCGACGAGCGGGCGCGTCAAGCGCGGTAAGACGGTGCGCATCGCGACCCTCAGCCAGGAGCTCAACGAGCTCACCGAGTGGGCCGATTCGCGGGTCTCCGCGGTCGTCGCCGAGCAGCGGTCGAGCTACCAGGTCGGCGACAAGGAGATGACGCCCGGGCAGTTGCTCGAGCGGCTCGGCTTCACGACGGCGCAGCTGTCGACGCCGGTCAAGAACCTGTCGGGCGGGCAGAAGCGTCGACTGCAGCTGCTGCTCATCCTGCTGCAGGAGCCGAACGTGCTCATCCTCGACGAGCCGACCAACGACCTCGACACCGACATGCTCGCCGCCATCGAAGACCTCCTCGACTCATGGCCCGGCACGCTGCTCGTCGTCTCGCACGACCGCTACCTGATCGAGCGCGTCACCGATCGCCAGTTCGCGATCCTCGACGGACACCTGCGCGACCTGCCTCGCGGCGTCGAGCAGTACCTCGAACTGCGCAGGGCATCGGATGCCGCGGCCACCGCGTCTCCGGGCGCGTCGACGACGCCCCAGGCCGCTGCAGCCGCGACGGCGGCGACCGGGGGAGCGGCGAGCTCGCTCGCGGGCGCCGACAAGCGCAACGCCGAGAAGGAGCTCGCCTCGATCGACCGCAAGCTCGAGAAGCTGTCGGCGCAGATCGCGGCACAGCACGAGAAGCTCGCGGTGCACGACCAGGGCGACTACGTCGGTCTGGGGGCGCTCGGCGACACGCTGCGCGAGCTCGAGGCATCCGTCGCCGACCTCGAGACTCGCTGGCTCGAAGTTTCTGAGTCGCTGGAGGCATAGCTTCGCAGATGCTGTGACGGACTGTGACCGTGGCGTCAAGCAGGCAAAGAATCTTCGCCTAGCGTTGTTCCTGCACCCGCGATCGCGGCATCGAAGCCCCCACCGTCAACCACGTGTGGCGGAGCCATGCCTGCTCCACGCCAACAGCACCCGATCGCGTGCATCACCGCGAAAGGGAACCTCCATGTCACGTCAGCACAAGTTCATCGCCGCACTCGCCGCAGTGCCGCTCGTCTTCGGTCTCGCCTCCTGCGCCACCCCGGCTGCGGGCGAGGGCGGCGGCGCGAACGAGGTCGTCAAGATCGGCGTCGTCGGCAAGGGCGACGCGCAGTGGACCGCCTTCGAAGAGGCCGCAGCCGACGAGGGCATCGAGGTCGAGCTCGTCGACTTCTCGGACTACACCCAGCCGAACCCGGCGACCACCGAGGGCGAGCTCGACCTGAACCAGTTCCAGCACATCGTCTACCTCGCCGACTACAACGTGTCGGCCGGTGAGGACCTCGCGCCGATCGGGTCGACCGCGATCTACCCGCTCGGCCTCTACTCGACGAAGTACGACTCGGTGAAGGACATCGCCAAGGGCGAGACCGTCGCCGTGCCGAACGACGCCTCGAACCAGGCGCGGGCGCTGCTCGTGCTGCAGTCGGCCGGCCTCATCGAACTGAAGAGCGGCGGCACGATCTTCTCCGACCTCGCCGACATCGACGAGTCGGCGTCGAAGGTCAAGGTCACTGCGCTCGAGGCGTCGCTCACGCCCACGTCCCTCCCCGACGTGGCCGCGGCCGTCATCAACAACGACTACGTCGCCGACGCGGGCCTCAGCTTCGAAGACGCGATCGCCCAGGACGACCCGGCCGACCCGAACGCGCTGCCCTACGTCAACATCTTCGCGACCCGCGCCGAGGACAAGGACAACGCGACCTACCTGAAGCTCGTCGAGATCTTCCAGACCGACCCCGAGGTGCAGGCCGGCCTCCTCGAGGCGTCCGGCGGCACCGGCGTCCCGGTGCAGACCTCCGTCCCCGATCTCGAGGAGTCGCTCGCCAAGGTCCAGGCAGACACCGAGGACTTCAACGGCTGATCGACCGAGTCCCGACTCAGCGATCGACCACCCGCCGACGGGCGGCGAGCACCGACACCGGTGTTCGCCGCCCCGTTCGGCGTTGCAGAGGAGAACACCATGGCGCTCGTCGCCCTGCGAAACGTCACCAAGACGTACCCGGCACCCGAGAAGGGCGCCCCGCCCGTCGTCGCGATCGACGGCGTGACCCTCGAGGTCGAACCCGGTGACGTGTACGGCATCATCGGCTACTCGGGCGCCGGCAAGTCCACGCTCGTGCGGCTCGTGAACGCGCTCGAGCCCGCGACCTCGGGCTCGATCGAGGTCGACGGCCGCGAGATCACGACCATGCCCGAACGCGAGCTCCGCGGCATCCGCCTCGGCATCGGCATGATCTTCCAGCAGTTCAACCTCTTCAACTCGAAGACCGTCTGGGCGAACATCGCCTACCCGCTGCAGGTCGCAGGGGCGTCGAAGAGCGAGATCGCTGCCCGCGTCGCCGAGCTGCTCGAGTTCGTCGGCCTCGCCGGAAAGGCGAAGAACTACCCCGACCAGCTCTCGGGCGGGCAGAAGCAGCGCGTCGGCATCGCGCGTGCGCTCGCGACCTCGCCGCGGCTGCTGCTCGCCGACGAGGCGACGAGCGCGCTCGACCCCGAGACGACGCAGGAGGTACTGGCGCTCCTGAAGCGGGTGAACCGCGAGTTCGGGGTCACGATCATCGTGATCACCCACGAGATGGAGGTCATCCAGTCGATCGCCACGAAGGTCGCGGTCATGGACGGCGGCCGCGTGATCGAGCACGGCGACGTCTTCGACGTGTTCTCGAACCCGCAGAACCCGTCGTCGCAGCGCTTCGTCGGCACCGTGGTCAAGGGCATCCCGTCGCCGGCCGAGCTCGCCGTGCTGCGCGAGCGCCACGAGGGACGCATCGTCACGATCTCGTTCCGCGACGGCGACGCCTCGCAGGCCGCGGTCTTCGTCGCCCTCGCGACCGCCGGCGTCGAGTTCGAGCTCGTCTACGGCGGCATCAACGACATCCAGGGCCGCGCGTTCGGCCACCTCACCCTCGCGATCAGGGGCGCGGATGCCGCGGTCGACGCGGTGCTCGCCGAGATATCCTCCCGCGTCGACGTGACGGAGGTGTCGTGATGGATCGCCTGTTCGAACTCGGCTCCGAGTTCTGGGTCGCCGCGGCCGAGACCTTGTACATGGCGGCGCTCACCCTCCTCATCGGCGGGCTCGGCGGACTGCTGCTCGGCACGGTGCTCTACACGACTCGACCAGGGAGCCTGCTCTCGAATCGTGCGGTGTTCAACATCGTGAACGTCGTCATCAACTTCTTCCGGCCGATCCCGTTCATCATCTTCATCGCCGCCGTGCAACCGCTCTCGCGGCTCGTGATCGGCACGGGCATCGGCAACGACGCGCTCATCTTCGCGCTCTCGATCGCCGCGTCGTTCGCGATCGCCCGGATCGTCGAGCAGAACCTGCTCACGGTGTCACCCGGCGCGATCGAGGCGGCGCGCGCGATGGGAGCCGGTCCACTCCGAATCCTCCGCACCGTCGTCATCCCCGAGGCGCTCGGCCCGCTCATCCTCGGCTACACCTTCGTGCTCGTCGCGATCGTCGACATGACGGCGATGGCCGGCTTCATCGGCGGCGGCGGCCTCGGCAATTTCGCACTCGTCTACGGGTATCGCCAGTTCGAGCCGGCGATCACCTGGGCCGCGGTCATCATCATCGTCGTGTTCGTGCAGTGCGCGCAGTTCTTCGGCAACTGGCTCGCGCGAAAGGTCATGCGGCGCTAGTTGTACCCGGCCAGGACGTTGGTAGCGGCGAGCCTGGTTGAACGAACGAGAACCTCCGAGTGGGATGTGGCTTGTCTAAGGCCCACGACCCACCGGAGGTTCTCGTGTCCCACGGTAGTGCGCGGTTGACCGTTCACGGTCGCCGACTGATCATCCAACGCCACCAAGCCGGTTGGCCCCAAGCCCATATCGCCGCCGCGATGGGGGTCTCCCGCAAGTGCGTGAAGACCTGGATCGACCGCCATACCGCCGAAGGCGATGCCGGACTCGCGACGCGGTCCTCACGGCCTCACACGATGCCCACGAGGACCAGCGACGAGATCGAACAGCAGGTCCTCGCTGCACGGGCCAGCGAGCGATGCGGCCCCGACGTCCTCGGCCCGATGGTCGGGGTGCCCGCACGGACGGTGTCTCGGATCCTGCGCCGCCACAACGTGCCCTACCTGCGTGAGTGCGACCCGATCACCGGCGAGGTGATCCGTTCATCAAAGCAGACCGCCGTACGTTACGAACGCGACCGGCCGGGCGAGCTGGTGCACATGGATGTGAAGAAGCTCGGCCGGATCCCTGACGGTGGCGGCTGGCGGGCCCACGGCCGAGCCAGTGGGTCGATCCAACGCGACCGCAACACCAAGGTCGGCTTCGACTACGTCCACTCCCTCGTCGATGACCATTCCCGGCTGGCCTACAGCGAGGTCCTCACCGACGAGAAGGGGTCGACATGCGCTGCGTTCCTCGAGCGTGCGATCGTCTACTTCGCGGCCAGCGGCATCACCCGCATCGAGCGGTTGATCACCGACAACGCGTGGGCCTACAGGTACTCGCTCCGCGAGGTCTGTGCGACCCACGGAATCCGGCAGAAGTTCATCAAGCCCCACTGCCCCTGGCAGAACGGCAAAGTTGAGCGACTGAACCGGACCCTGGCGACCGAGTGGGCCTACCGGCAGGCCTTCACAAGCAACGCAGAACGCGCCGCGGCACTTGCGCCGTGGATCGAGCACTACAACACTGAACGACGCCACAGCGCGCTCGGAGGCCACCCGCCAATCAGCCGCCTGCTACCAACCTGATGGCCGGGTACAGCTAGTCGCGTCGCTCAGTCGAAGCCGAGGCTCAGCTTCCGCAGCAGCCCGGCGAGCCGCTTCTGCTCCGCGGCCGGGAGGCTGCGCAGCAGCTCGGCCTCGGCGTCGACGAGTCGCGTGATCGCCGCATCGACCCGGGTGAGCCCGGCGCCGCTCATCTCGACGAGGATGCCGCGGCCGTCGTTCGGGTCGGTCTGGCGCGTCACGAGTCCGCGTTCGACGAGCCGGTCGATGCGGTTGGTCATGGTGCCGCTCGAGACGAGCGTCTGCTGCAGCAGTTGCTTGGGCGAGAGCCGGTAGGGCGCGCCTGCGCGGCGGAGGGCGGAGAGCACGTCGAACTCCGACGACTCCAGCTCCGACCGGGCGAAGGCCTGCCGCCGCGCACGATCCAGGTGCTTCGCGAGGCGCGCGACGCGCGAGAGCACCTGCAGGGGTGCGAAATCGAGGTCGGGGCGCTCGCGTTCCCAGTCGTCGACGATCCGGTCGACCTCGTCAGCATCGGTCATGACGTCATTATCCCGCGCGCGGACGGGGCGAGACCGCAGATGTCGACGGATGCCGCGGGGTGCCGGCCGCTCATGGGTGCCGGCCGGGTCATGGCAGACTGGTTGTCGCGCACGGGCTCGGCCCGAGCGATCCGCCATAGTGTAACGGCAGCACGGCAGCCTTTGGAGCTGTTCGGTCCAGGTTCGAATCCTGGTGGCGGAGCCGGAACGGCCGCCCGATCGATCCCACAGACCGCACCGTTAGGAATACGCGCGAATGACCGACCAGAAGCTCGCCATCATCGTCCTCGCCGCAGGCCAGGGCACGCGCATGAAGTCGGTGGTGCCCAAGCTGCTGCACCCGCTCGCCGGTGCGCCGATCGTCGCACACGTGCTCGCCACCGCGCGGGCGCTCGACGCCGTGCACATCGTCGCCGTCGTGCGGCACGAGCGCGACCTCGTCGCCACGGTGGTCGAACGCGAGCTGCCGGGCACGATCATCGTCGATCAAGACGACATCCCGGGCACCGGCCGTGCGGTCGAGCAGGCGATCGCCGCCCTCCCCGCCGACTTCGACGGCGAGGTGCTCGTGCTGAACGGCGACGTGCCGCTGCTGAACGCCGATACGCTCGCGGCCTTCCTCGAGCAGCACCGGGCGGATGCCGCCGAGGCATCCGTGCTCTCGGCCCTCTACGAGGACCCCACCGGCTACGGCCGCGTCGTGCGCGACCCGGCCGGACGCTTCGACCGAATCGTCGAGCAGAAGGACGCGAGCGACGACGAGCGCGCCATCGCCGAGATCAACGCGGGCATCTACGCGTTCGGTGCGGCGGCGCTGCGCGACCAGCTCGCGAACCTCACGACCGACAACGCGCAGGGCGAGAAGTACCTCACCGACGTGATCGGCCTGCTTCGCGCCGCCGGCTCCGAGGTCGAGGCCGTACCGGTGTCCCAGCCCTGGCTCGTCGCCGGCATCAACGACCGCGCGCAGCTCTCCGAGACCGCGGCCCGCCTGAACGCGCTCATCGTGCGCGGCTGGCAGCTCGCCGGCGTCACGGTCGAAGACCCCGCGACGACCTGGATCGACCTCGCCGTGCGCATCGAGCCCGACGTCACGATCCGCCCCGGCACGCAGCTGAAGGGGGCGACGCTCATCGCCACCGGCGCGATCGTCGGCCCCGACACGACACTCGTCGACTGCGAGATCGGCGAGAACGCCGAGGTCAAGCGCACCGACGCCACTCTGGCGGTCGTCGGCGCCGGGGCCGCCGTCGGGCCCTTCTCGTTCCTGCGACCCGGCACCGTGCTCGGTGCCGACGGCAAGATCGGCGCCTTCGTCGAGACGAAGAACGCGAACATCGGCGAGGGCAGCAAGGTGCCCCACCTCAGCTACATCGGCGACACCACGATCGGCGAGCACTCGAACGTCGGCGCCGGCTCGATCACCGCGAACTACGACGGCGTGAACAAGCACCGCACCGAGATCGGCTCGCACGTGCGCACCGGCTCGCACGGCGTCTTCGTCGCGCCCGTTAGGATTGGTGACGGCGTCTACACGGGCGCCGGCACGGTCGTCCGCAAAGACGTTCCCGCCGGCGCACTCGCCGTGAACGTGGCGCCGCAACGCAATATCGAGGGATGGGTCCAGACGCATCGAGCCGGCTCCGCGGCTGCTGAGGCAGCCGCCGCCGCCGAGACGACGGGCCCCGCTGCCGACTGACGCACCGGCTGAGGCGGGTGGAGAGGACACACCGAGACATGTCGGGAATCGAGACCACCGGTTCGAAACGCCTCGTACTCGTGTCGGGGCGGGCGCACCCGTCGCTGGCCAACGAGATCGCCGCCGAACTCGGCGCCGACCTCGTGCCGACCGACGCGCGCACCTTCGCCAACGGCGAGATCTACGCCCGGTACGACGAGAGCGTGCGCGGGTGCGACGCGTTCGTGATCCAGTCGCACACCTCGCCGATCAACGAGTGGCTCATGGAGCAGCTCATCATGATCGATGCGCTGAAGCGCGCCTCGGCCAAGCGCATCACCGTGGTCGCGCCGTTCTACCCCTACGCACGTCAAGACAAGAAGGGCCGCGGCCGCGAGCCGATCTCGGCTCGCCTCGTCGCCGACCTCTTCAAGGCCGCCGGCGCCGACCGCATCATGTCGATCGACCTGCACGCCGCGCAGATCCAGGGCTTCTTCGACGGCCCTGTCGACCACCTGTTCGCGATGCCCGTGCTGCTCGAGGAGTTCAAGAACTCGCTCGACCCCTCGACGCTCACCGTCGTCTCGCCCGACATGGGCCGCGTGCGCGTCGCCGACATCTGGAGCGACAAGCTCGGCGTGCCGCTCGCCATCATCCACAAGCGCCGCGACCCCCTCGTGCCGAACCAGGTCTCGGTGCACGAGATCGTCGGAGCCGTCGAAGGTCGCGTCTGCCTGCTCGTCGACGACCTCATCGACACCGGCCGCACGATCGTGAAGGCCGCAGAAGCGCTGAAGGCGGCCGGCGCCACCGGCGTCGTCGTCGCTGCGACGCACGCGGTGTTCTCCGACCCGGCCACCGAGATCCTCCAGTCCGACGTCATCGACCGCGTCGTCGTCACCGACACGCTCCCGATCCCCGAAGAGAAGCGCTGGGACCGCCTGACGGTGCTGCACATCGCACCGCTGCTCGCCCGGGCCATCCACGAGGTCTTCGAAGACGGCTCGGTCACGAGCATGTTCGACGGCGCGGCGTAGGGCACGATCGTGGCGATCACGACGCCTCGCCCCTGGCTCTCGAGCTACGCCGCGGGGGTGCCGACCGATCTCCCGGCCGAGACGGGCTCGCTCGCCGACCTGATCCGCACGTCGGTCGAGACCTACCCCGACAACGTCGCGCTCGAGTTCTTCGGCCGCACCACGAGCTACTCCGAGCTCGGCGAGCAGATCGAGCGCGCGGCCGAGGGGCTGCGGCTGCTCGGCGTGCAGAAGGGCGACCCGGTCGCACTCGTGCTGCCGAACTGCCCCCAGCACATCGTCGCGTTCTACGCGGTGCTGCGGCTCGGCGCCATCGTGGTCGAGCACAACCCGCTCTACACCCCGCGCGAGCTCCGGCACCAGTTCGAAGACCACGGCGCACGCGTCGTCATCGCCTGGAACAACGTTGTCGAGACGATTCAGGCGTTCCCGCCGGATGTCGCGGTGCAGACGATCATCTCGGTCGACGTGACCCGGGCGATGCCCTTCACGATGCGGGCGATGCTGCGCCTGCCGGTCGCGAAGGCCCGCGAGTCCCGCGCCGCCCTCACCACGGCCGTGCGCGGCACGACGCCGTGGGAGAAGATCGTCGACGCCGCGCCGATCGACGGGCACATCATCGGCCCCGAGGTCTCCGACGTCGCGGTCATCCAGTACACGAGCGGCACGACCGGCAGCCCGAAGGGCGCGACGCTCACGCACGGCAACCTCGGCGCGAACGCGGCGCAGGCGCGCGCGTGGGTGCCCGAGATCGAACGCGGCACCTCGGTCGTCTACGCGGTGCTGCCAATGTTCCACGCATACGGGCTCACGCTCTGCCTCACGTTCGCGATGAGCATGGGCGCCCGTCTCGTGCTCTTCCCGAAGTTCGATCCCGATCTCGTGCTGAAGGTCGTGAAGCGGCATCCGCCGACGTTCCTGCCCGCCGTGCCGCCGATCTACGACCGGCTCACCAAGGCGGCGGTCGCCGAGGGCGTCTCGCTCGACGGCATCCGCATCGCGATCTCGGGCGCCATGCCGCTCTCGGCCGCGGTCGTCGAGCCGTGGGAGGCCGAGACCGGCGGGTACCTCGTCGAGGGCTACGGCCTCTCGGAGTGCTCGCCCGTGCTCATGGCGAACCCGGTCGCACCGAACCGCAAGGCCGGCACGGTCGGCCTGCCGCTGCCCTCGACCGAGGTGCGCGTCGTCGACCCCGAGTCGCCCGGCACCGACGTGGCGACGGGCGCAGAGGGCGAACTCATCGTGCGCGGCCCGCAGGTGTTCTCGGGCTACTGGATGAAGCCCGAGGAGACCGAGGCCGTCTTCGTGCCCGCGACCGACGGCGGCGCCGACTGGTACCGCACCGGAGACATCGTCGCGATCGACGACGAGGGCTTCGTGCGCATCGTCGACCGCATCAAGGAGCTCATCATCACGGGCGGCTTCAACGTCGCGCCGAGCGAGGTCGAGGAGGCGCTGCGCGCCCACCCCGACATCGAGGAGGCCGCGGTCGTCGGCCTGCCCGACGAGCACTCGGGCGAGCAGGTGGTCGCGGTGGTGGTGCTGCGCGACGGAGCGACCCTCGACGAGGCGGCGCTGCGCGACTTCGCCCGCGACGGTCTCACGCCGTACAAGGTGCCGAAGCGGGTCGTGCAGGCCGATGAGCTCCCGAAGTCGCTCATCGGCAAGGTGCTGCGCCGCGAGGTGCGCAACGGCCTGCTGAACGGCTGAGCGGGCCGCCGTGTCGTTCCTCTCCGCCGAGACCGCCCGCGCGCTCGCCGAGCTCGTGGGCCTCGACGCGCTGCACGGCGACGTCTCCGACGATGAGACGGATGCCTCGCCGCTCGAGCGGCTCCGGGGCATCCGCTCGCTCGTCGCAGCCCTCGAGGCCGACCCGGCGTCGCTGGCCGCGGTGCGCGAGGCGCTCGGAGCCGGGCGCACGTGGGAGGAGATCGCGGATGCCGCGGGCCTCAGCGCATCGGCGGCGAAGTACCGCTGGGCGGGCGACGACGACGAGATCGCGGCGAGGCACGAGGCGAGCCGCAAGCGGAAGCGCGAGCGCCCGTCGAGCGTGCCGACCGAGCTGCCGGGTCTCTCGGTGTCCGATGCCGCGGCGAAGCTCGGCGTGACGCCGCAGGCGATCTACCAGCGGGTCACGCGCGGACTGCTGCGCGCCGAGACGGTCGAACTCGCCGACGGCCGAAAGTACAAGCGGGTGTTCCTGCCCGAGGAGTGAGCCGCGCGAGACGCCGCGAACCTCAGCCGATCGGTTCGAGGAACTCGAGCCGGTTGCCGTGGCAGTCCTCGCTGTAGAAGCGGCGCATCCCCGGGAAGTCGTCGTCGAACCGCACGGGGTACCCCGCGCCGCGGAGCCGGCCGGCCCAGCCGTCGAGGTCGGTGACGAGGAGCCCGGGATGGGCCTTCGTCGCCGGGCGGAAGTCGGGGTCGACGCCCAGGTGCAGCTCGATGCCGTGGCCGCGGAACCAGCACCCGCCCCGACCGGCGAGCACCCGGGGCTTCTCGAGCTCGCCGAACCCGAGCACTCCGACGTAGAAGTCGCGCAGCTCGGCCTCGCGGCCCGGGGGACATGCGAGTTGGACGTGATGCAGCATGCGGCCTCCAAAGTATCTCGATATCAAGATACCTCGATGTCAGGAGCGGCGCCATCGCGGCCGCTGTCGGCGCGGTGCGCCGGACCTCAGGCGTCGCGTTCGTCGGGGTCGATCGGGCGCGGAGCTCCGGGCAGCAGCCCCAGCTCGGCGATGAGCGTCTCGGCGCCGTTCTCGCCGACCGCGAAGCACTGCCAGCCCGGTCCGCCGCTGGCGAAGAGGTCGAACGAGACGCGGGCGCCCGCGGCCTCCGTGTCGAACTGGGCGGCGTAGACCTCGCAGGAGCGCTGCGCGGCCGACTGGGCGGTGCCGAAGACCGAGAGCACGATCGGCAGCAGCATGGCGCAGAGCGCGACGAGCACCGTGATGCGGATGGCTCGCCGCCGCCGTTCACCGAACACGGGGCCGCGCGAGTCGTCGTCGTCGGCGCCCTGCAGTTCGGGATGCGGCTCGCTCACGCGGCACCCTCCGCGAAGATCGAGGCGATGCCGCCGATGGCCGCGAGCATCGTCGCGGCCGCGACGCCCACGAGCGCGCCGCGCGGGGGAGTGATCACGAGCCGGTTCCCGACCAGCTGGCGGCGTCGCACCGTGCCGATCGCGACGGCGGCACCGGATGCCGCGAACAGCAGTGCCCCGACGGCGACGAGCACCGGCTGCCCGGTCACGAACCCCGCGCGCATCGAGAGCAGCGCGTTGACCGCGAGGGCGAGCGCCGTGCGACTCCACGCGAGCGCGGTGCGCTCGGGCTGGAGCCCGGGGTCACCCGTCGCGGGAACGCTGTACGCGGCCATGTCAGTCGTCCACCGCCATCAGGCCACGAGGAGCAGCACCACGAGCACGGCGCTCGTCATGAGGCAGACCGCAGCGAGCGCGGGCAGCACCCAGCTGAACGGGAGCGGACGGCCATTGCGGATGGCGATCTCATTGGCGCGCCACCGCGTGTACGACACGACGCTGAGCACCGCGGCGACGACGCCGAGGCCCGTCGAGAGCAGCGTCACGACGAGGCGCGGATCGAGCTCCGTCGCGAACTGGTGCAGCAGCACGCCGCCCGCGAGCAGCGCGAGCGCCGTGCGGATCCACGCGAGGAAGGTGCGTTCGTTGGCGAGAGTGAACCGGTAGTCGGGTTCCTCGCCCTCGTCACGCCATTTCGGGTCGCGCATGGCCGGCCGCCTCAGTGCGAGGAGGGCGTGGTCTCGATCTCGGAGCGGTCGCCCGACCAGAGCGTGTGGAAGACGCCGGGCTTGTCGACGCGCTTGTAGGTGTGCGCGCCGAAGAAGTCGCGCTGGCCCTGGATGAGCGCAGCCGGCAGGCGTTGTGCGCGCAGGCCGTCGTAGTACGCGAGCGACGACGAGAACGCGGGCGTCGGGATGCCGGACTGCGCCGCGATCGCGACCACCCGGCGCCACGACTCCTGCGCACCCGCGACGGCGTCGCGGAAGTACGGGGCGACGACGAGCGCGACGAGGGCGGGGTCGTCGGCGTAGGCGTCGGCGATGCGGTTCAGGAAGCGGGCGCGGATGATGCATCCGGCGCGCCAGATCTTCGCGATGTCGCCCTTCTTCACATCCCAGCCGTACTGCTCGGCGCCGGCGATGATCTCGTCGAAGCCCTGCGAGTAGGCGATGATCTTCGACGCGTAGAGCGCGAGGCGCACGTCTTCGATGAATGCGTCGGCATCGCCGTCGGCGACCGTCCACGCCTCGGCCGGGCCGGGCAGGTCGGAAGCCGCTTCGCGCTGCGCGCGCTTCGAGGAGAGGCTGCGGGCGAAGACCGCCTCGGCGATGCCCGAGGTCGGCACGCCGAGGTCGAGGGCGTTCTGCACGGTCCATGCGCCGGTGCCCTTGGCGCCCGCCTCGTCGAGGATGACGTCGACGAGCGGCAGGCCGGTCGCGGCATCCGTCTGGCGCAGCACCTCTGCGGTGATCTCGATGAGGTAGCTCTCGAGCTCGCCCGTGTTCCACTCGGCGAAGATGTCTGCGATCTCGGCGGGGGACTTGCCCGTGCCCTGGCGGATGAGGTCGTAGGCCTCGGCGATGAGCTGCATGTCGGCGTACTCGATGCCGTTGTGCACCATCTTGACGAAGTGGCCCGCGCCGTCGGTGCCGACGTGGGTGACGCACGGCTCGCCCTCGGCGACCGCCGCGATCGACGCGAGGATCGGGCCGAGGGTCTCGTAGGACTCGGCGGAGCCGCCGGGCATGATCGAGGGGCCGTTGAGCGCGCCCTCCTCGCCGCCCGAGATGCCGGTGCCGACGAAGTGGATGCCGGTGGGGGCGATCTCGCCCTCGCGGCGGATCGTGTCGTGGAAGTTCGCGTTGCCGCCGTCGACGATGATGTCGCCCGGCTCGAAGCGGGCGACGAGCTCGGAGATGACCGCGTCGGTGCCCTTGCCCGCCTGCACCATGATGATCGCCGTGCGGGGCTTGGCGAGGGAGGCGACGAAGTCGTCGTAGCTCTCGGAGGCGACGAATCCGGCCTCGGGGTGCTCGGTCGTCAGCGTGCGGGTGCGCTCGGGGGAGCGGTTGAACACCGCGACGGTGTTTCCCTCACGGCTCGCGAGATTGCGCGCGAGGTTCGACCCCATGACCGCGAGTCCGACGACGCCGATGTTTGCTGATGCTGATGCGGGCACGAACACTCTCCTCGTGAGTTTTCTGGGATCGACTCCAGCGTACTGTGAGCGAGGCTCACCGTTGCGCGACGTTGCTGAGAGGTCCGGGCGACGCGCGCCGGCAGGGCTGGTAGACTTCATGGTCGGTCAACTGCGCCTCTGGTGCACTGGCCGTGAACTTCGGCGAGGGAGGCCCGGGTTCGTCCGCGTGAGCGGGCGCGACGGGTGTCCGTGATCGACGCGGTAGGAGCAGGCTCCACGGCTTTTCCTCACGCTTCTGCGCAGTCCGACTGCGCGCGTTCGAGTCGAAAACAACAGACCACGATCTGGGCCGCGAGCCCTGCAAGGAGAGACATCATGGACGAAGACAACAAGGTCGTCGCAGACACCCGCGAGTCGTTCGGCAAGGGCGCTGCCCGCAAGCTGCGCGCCACCGGCAAGATCCCCGCCGTCGTGTACGGCCACGGCACCGAGCCGCGCCACATCGCGCTGCCCGCGCACCAGATCGGCCTGATCCTGCGCAAGGCCAACGCCGTGCTCGACCTGCAGATCGAGGGCAAGAGCCAGCTCGCCCTCGTCAAGGACGTGCAGAAGGACCCGGTGCACCAGGTCATCGAGCACCTCGACCTCATCGTCATCAAGAAGGGCGAGAAGGTCCAGGTCGAGGTTCCCGTGCACGTCGAGGGCGAGACCGCCCCCGGCACGATCGCCGATGTCGACCAGCACACGCTGTCGCTCGAGGTCGAGGCCACGCACATCCCCGAGACCGTCGTCGTGAGCGTCGAGGGCCTCGAAGAGGGCACCCAGATCCACGCGGGCGCCGTCACCCTGCCCAAGGGCGCGACGCTGCTGACCGACCCCGAGGCGCTCGTCATCAACGTGCACACGCCGCAGAAGGTCGACCTCGGCGAGGAGGCCGCAGAGGCCGCAGCCGAGGGCGAAGCGACCGAGGAAGCAGCCGAAGCCGCTGCCGAAGAGGCCGCCGAGTAGCACTCGAACCACCGCGACGAGGCCCCGCCTCCCGCATCCGGGTACGCTCGGAATGCGGGGCGCGGGGCCTCGCCCGTTCCACTCACGCATGGAGGTCCGATGGGAATCCTCGACCTGCTGCGCGCGCGCCGGAAGGACGACGACGCCATGCCCCAGAACACCTGGCTGGTGGTCGGCCTCGGCAACCCCGGCGCCCAGTACGCCGGCAATCGCCACAACGTCGGCCAGATGGTCGCCGACGAGCTCGCCGAGCGCATCGGCGCGCCCTTCAAGAGCCACAAGACGCCGTCGCGCGTGGCCGAGGGCTTCCTGCGCCCCGGCGGCCCGAAGCTCGTGATCGCCAAGCCCAACAGCTACATGAACACCTCGGGCGGGCCGGTCGCGGCGCTCCTGAAGTTCTACTCGCTGGGCCCCGAGCAGCTCATCGTCGTGCACGACGAGCTCGACCTGCCGTTCGACACCGTTCGGTTGAAGCAGGGCGGCGGCCACGGCGGGCACAACGGGCTCCGCGACATCCAGAAGGCGACGGATGCCGCGCCGTTCCTGCGGGTGCGCGTGGGCATCGGTCGCCCGCCCGGGCGCCAGGACCCGGCCGATTTCGTGCTCAAGGACTTCTCGGGCGCCGAGCGCCAGAACCTGCCGAACCTGCTGTCGGATGCCGCCGACGCCGTCGAGGCGGTCGCGAGCGACGGTCTCGTTGCGGCGCAGCAGAGGTTCCACGCGCCGAGCTGAGCTCGGCGCGGTGCTGATCAGATCAGCCGGCGGAGGAACTCCTCGGGCGAGAGGCCCTCGGCCTGAGCGCGGACGCGCAGCCGATCGATCTCCTCGGTGGACAGTTCGAGGGTGACGCTGTGCCAGGCCTCGGGCGCTTCGTCGAGGCTGAACAGCGCGTCGTCGAGGTCGGGCTCGCCGAGTGCGAGTTCGGGTGCTCCGAGGTCGATCGGGTCGGGCAGGGCTTCGGGCTCGACCGCGTCCGTGGTGCGCGCGACGGGAGCCGTCGTGGCCTCGCCGTCTTCGCAATCGGTGCTCCACCCCGGGCCGGTCGGAATCTCGCGGCCGCGCTGGTACGCCTCGGCGACGGCGCGGGCACGAGTGTCGGCCGCCTCGTTGAGCGGGTGGCCGATGTGGCCCTTGACCCACTCGAAGCGGTATCGGCGGCCGGAGATCGCCTCGTCGATCTCCTGCAGCAGTTCGACGTTCATGACGGCCTTGCCGTCGGCCTTGCGCCAGCCCTTGCGCTTCCAGCCGGGCATCCACTTCGTCACCGAGTTGATCACGTACTGGCTGTCGCACTGCACGAGCAGCTCGTCGTCGAGGTGCGCCGTGGCACGGAAGAGCTCGAGCACCGCCTTCAGCTCGCCCTGGTTGTTGGTCGCGTGCTTCCAGCCGCCGGCCGCCCAGCACGAGTCGTCGACGTACCAGGCCCAGCCCGCGGGGCCGGGGTTTCCGAGGGCCGATCCGTCGGCGGCGGCGGTGATCATGGCGGAGGGCCTCCTGGCGTTTCGTGTGCGGCGCCCATCGTATCGGCCGGCACCGACGCACGGCGCTCCGCGGATCAGCCGGCGGGCGGCTCCTGCGGCGCTGTCGGATGCGCCGCGTAGACTCGACGGGTGAACCTCCAGGGCTTTCTCACGGCGCTCTCGCGCGCCGAAACCATCGAAGCGGCGCTCGCCGAAGCCCAGCGGAACGCAGACTTCTCGGCACCCGCAGGCCTCGACGCCCCGCTGCTCGCCGGCCTGCTGCAGCGCCGAGCCGACGCCGGCCTGCCGCCCGCGCTGCTCGCCATCACCGCCACCAGCCGTGAGGGCGAGTCGCTGCGCGCCTCGCTCGCCCCCTACCTGCCCGACGCCGAGCTCATCGAGTTCCCGGCATGGGAGACGCTGCCGCACGAGCGGCTGAGCCCCTCTGCCGAGACGGTCGGCCGCCGGCTCCATGCCCTGCGGCGCATGCACGACTGGGCCGAGGCCCGCTCGCGGCATCCGCTCGTCGTCGTCGCCTCGGTGCGGGCCGCGCTGCAGCCGCTCGCTGACAACCTCGCGTCGCTCGACCCGGTCGAGCTCGTCGCCGGCGGGCGCGGATACAACCTCGCCGAGCTCGCCCTACGACTCGTCGACCTCGCGTATGCGCGAGTCGACATGGTCGCCCGCCGCGGCGAGTTCGCGGTGCGCGGCGGCATCCTCGACGTGTTCCCGCCCACGGCCGACCACCCCGTGCGCGTCGAGTTCTTCGGCGACGAGGTCGAGGAACTGCGCGCGTTCTCGGTCGCAGACCAGCGCTCGCTGCCCGACGTCATCGAGCGCGTGTCGCTTCCGCCGAGCCGCGAGCTGCTGCTCACCGAGCCGGTGCGGCAGCGCGCCCGCGAGATGGTGCACGAGTTCCCGAGCCTCGCCGGCCTGCTCGAGAAGGTGTCCGAGGGCATCCCGGTCGAGGGCATGGAGTCGCTCGCACCGGCGCTCCTCGAACGGCTCGTTCCGCTCGCGCACTACCTGCCCCTCGGTGCCGCGGTCGCCGTGCTCGAGCCCGAGCGCGTGGCAGGTCGCGCGGTCAACCTCGGCGAGACGAACCGCGAGTTCCTCGCCGCGGCGTGGAATGCCGCGACGGTCGGCGCCGCCGCGCCGATCGACCTCGCTGCCGGCGATTTCCTCACCGTTCGCCAACTGCGGGATGCCGCACTGTTCAGCGCCCCCGGCGAGCCCGACCCCCAGCGCGTGTGGTGGAACTTCTCCGGCTTCGACATGGGCGATGCCGCCGAGGTCGTCGCCGCGGCCGGTGGAGCGGCCGAGTCGCACCTGGCCAGCTCCTCCGCGACCGTGCGCCTCGCGGCGAACGCGATGCCGAGCTTCCAGGGCAACGTCGCCGGCGCCGTCGACCACGCCGCAGAGCGCCTTCGTGACGGGTGGGCGCTCGTCGTGGCATCCGCCGGTCACGGTCTCGTCGAGCGCGCACGCGACGTGCTTGCAGAGGCCGGGCTCGCCGCCCGGCTCGTCGACGACGTGCCGGCAGAACTCGAGGCGGGTGTCGCCTACCTCGTGCAGGCCGATGCCGCGCACGGCTACGAGGTGCCCGAGGTCAAGCTCGGCCTCCTCGCCGAGTCCGAGTTCTACGGCCGCGCTGCAGGCTACGACGCCCGCCAGGGCAAGAAGCTCGCGAGCCGTCGCCGCAACGTCGTCGACCCGCTGCAGCTGAAGGCCGGCGACTTCGTCGTGCACCAGACGCACGGCATCGGCAAGTTCATCGAGATGGTGCAGCGCGAGGTCGCCACCGGTGCCCGACCCACCGGCCCGAGCCGCACCGCGGGCATCCAGCAGCAGCCCACGGCGGTGCGCGAGTACCTCGTCATCGAGTACGCGCCCTCGAAGCGCGGGCATGCGGGCGATCGGCTCTTCGTGCCGACCGACCAGCTCGACCTGCTCTCGCGCTACGTCGGCGGCGAGGCACCGTCGCTCTCGAAGATGGGCGGCAGCGACTGGGCGCAGGCCAAGGGCAAGGCCCGCAAGGCCGTGCGCGACATCGCCGTCTCGCTCGTGAAGCTCTACTCGGCGCGCATGGCGTCGAAGGGGCACGCGTTCGGGCCCGACACCCCGTGGCAGCACGAGCTCGAAGAGGCGTTCCCGTTCACCGAGACCCCCGATCAGATGCAGACGATCGACGAGGTCAAGGCCGACATGGAGCGGTCGATCCCCATGGACCGGCTGCTCGCCGGCGACGTCGGCTTCGGCAAGACCGAGGTCGCCGTGCGCGCCGCGTTCAAGGCGATCCAAGAGGGCAAGCAGGTCGCGATGCTCGTGCCGACGACGCTCCTCGTCAAGCAGCACCTCGAGACGTTCAACGAGCGGTATGCGGGCTTCCCCGTGCACGTGCGCGCCCTCAGCCGGTTCCAGACCGACAAGGAGGCGCGCGACACGATCGCCGGTCTCGCCGACGGCACCGTCGACATGGTGATCGGCACGCACCGCATCCTCACCGAGAAGGTGAAGTTCAAAGACGTCGGCCTCGTCATCATCGATGAGGAGCAGCGATTCGGCGTCGAGCACAAGGACGCGCTGAAGAAGCTGAAGACCAACGTCGACATCCTCGCGATGAGCGCCACGCCGATCCCGCGCTCGCTCGAGATGGCGGTCACCGGCATCCGCGAGATGTCGACGCTCGCGACACCGCCCGAAGACCGGCATCCGATCCTCACGTTCGTGGGGCCCTACTCCGACCAGCAGGTCGCCGCCGCGATCCGGCGCGAGATGCTCCGTGAGGGGCAGGTCTTCTTCGTGCACAACCGGGTGTCGTCGATCAACCGGGTCGCGGCGCAGCTCGCCGAGCTCGTGCCCGAAGCGCGCATCGCGGTCGCCCACGGGCAGCTCAACGAGCACGTGCTCGAGCAGATCGTCGTCGACTTCTGGGAGCGCAAGTTCGACGTGCTCGTCTCGACGACGATCATCGAGACCGGGCTCGACATCTCCAACGCCAACACGATCATCATCGACCGGGCCGACAAGTACGGCCTCTCGCAGCTGCACCAGCTGCGCGGTCGCGTGGGCCGTGGCCGCGAGCGGGCCTACGCGTACTTCCTCTACGACCCGGCGAAGCCGCTCTCCGAGACCGCGCACGACCGCCTCTCGACGATCGCGGCGAACAACGAGCTCGGCAGCGGCATGCAGGTCGCCCTGAAAGACCTCGAGATCCGTGGCGCGGGCAACCTGCTCGGCGCCGAGCAGGCCGGTCACATCGCGGGCGTCGGCTTCGACCTGTATCTGCGCATGATTGGCGAGGCCGTCTCGGCGTTCCGCGGCGACGTGGCGACCGGCCAGACCGAGCTGCGTCTCGAACTGCCCGTCGACGCACACATCCCCGAGGACTACGTCGACTCCGAGCGGCTGCGCCTCGAGGCGTACCAGAAGCTCTCGGCCGCGAGCGGGCCGGCCGCGAAAGACGGTCAGATCGACCAGGTCGTCGACGAGCTCGTCGACCGCTACGGCGAGCCGCCCGAGCAGGTCAAGCACCTCGTGGCGATCTCGAGGCTCCGCCGCGAGGCGCAGCGGGCCGGGCTCTCCGACGTCATCGCGACCGGCTCGAAGCTGCGCATCGCGCCCGCGAACATCCCCGACTCGCGGCGCGTGCGCCTCGAGCGCATGTACCCGGGCGCCAAGCACTTCGCGCAGAACGACGTGATCCTCGTGCCGTTCCCCGTCACGAACGGCGAACTGCCGAGCGACGGCGACCTCATCGAGTGGGTGTCACGACTCATCACGGCGATCTTCCCGATTCCCGAGGCGCCGGCGACGGATGCCGCGGGCGCCAGCGCCTCGGTCGTCGACGGGGCCGCCGGCTAGACCTTCAGGTGACCCCACTCGGCGAGGAACTCCTCGACCGACATCCGCTCGAGATCGGCGTTGATCGCACGCAGCAGGGCATCGGCCTCATCGAGCGAACCGGCGCGCGTGCGGATCACCGGCGCCTCGGTGCTCGTGCGCAGCACGACGAGATCGGCGACCGACGGCCCGCCGAGACCCGTCGCCTCTCCTGCGATGAGCAGCGCGGCGTGCCAGGCCTTGCCGAGCCCCCGACGGCGGGTCTCCTGGAGTTCGGCGCGAAGGAACCGGGCGGCGGGCGTGCTGTCGCTCATCGTCCGAGTCTGGCACGGGGTCAGCGCGAGAACGCGCCGCCGACTCCGGCGTGACCGCCGTGCCGCTTGTAGTGGCGCGAGCGCAGCGTCACGACGACCGCCGAGACGACGATCGCGACGCCCGAGCCGAGCAGCACCGCGAGGGTGCCCTCGTCGGCGACCTCGGGCAGCCCGACGAACGCGAGTTCGTTCATGAGCAGCGAGACGGTGAAGCCGATGCCGCCGAGCGCGCCGACGACGAAGAGGTCGCCGAGGGTGAGGGGGATCCCGGCGCGGCGCCGCACGACGAGCGCGCCGAGTCCGCCGACCACCATGATGCCGATGATCTTGCCGACCGGCAGCCCGATGAGGATGCCCCAGAACGCCGGGTCGAGCTCGCTCGGCTGCACCTGCGGCACGGCGACCATCGCCGCCGAGAAGGCGAACAGCGGCAGGATCACGCCGTTCGACCACGGCTCGAGCGCGTGCACCGCGCGACCGCCGGGGCGGCGTGCCATGACGAGGCCGAGGGCGACGCCGGCGATCGTCGCGTGCACTCCCGACTGGTAGACGAAGTACCACGCGAGCGCCCCGAGCACGATCAGCACGAGCACGATCGGCCACTGGGGCTTCCGCGACAGGATCCACGCCGAGCGCGGCTTCATCACGCGGCTCACCGCGCCGAACAGCGCGATCGCGATGCCCGCGAAGCCGATCGAGGCGAGGTTCGCGTCGGCGGTGAAGAAGAACGCGATGATGAGGATCGCGATGAGGTCGTCGAGCACCGCGAGTGCGAGCAGGAACACTCGCACGCGCGTCGGGATCCAGGTGCCGAACATGGCGAGCACCCCGAGGGCGAAGGCGATGTCGGTCGCCGTGGGGATGGGCCATCCGTCGACCGTCTCGGTGCCCGCCGTGAACGCGAGGAAGATGAGGGCCGGCACGACGACCCCGCCGACCGCGGCGATCGCCGGCAGCAGCGCCTTCGACAGGCTGTTGAGCTCGCCGATGACGAGCTCGCGCTTCAGCTCGACCGCGACGATGAAGAAGAAGATCGCGAGCAGGCCGTCGCTGATCCAGTGGCCGGCCGACAGGTCGAGGCCGAGCCACGGCAGGTCGATGTGCGCGTTCCTGAGCTCGATGAGTGCCGGCCCGAACGAGAGGTTCGCGACCAGGAGGCCGAGGACGGCGGCGATCAGGAGGAGGGCGGCGGCCCAGCGCTCGGAACGGAGGAAGTTCATGTGTGGGACTCCAGGAAGTCGCGTGCACGAGCTGCGTGAGAAGCGCGTGCGAGGTCGGCGGCACGGTCACGACGGTCTCCCGTCGGCCGACCAGACTTCCCGGCGCTCCTCAGGGCAGTCTACGGGCGACGGACGTTCGGGGCCGGTCGCCGCGCCTACGCTGGTGCGGTGCAACTCTCGCTCTGGGTGACGCTCCTCGCCGCCTGCTTCGTCATCAGCTTCACCCCGGGCGCCGGCGCGATCAACACGATGGGCAACTCCCTCAACGAGGGGTTCCGCCGCTCGATCTGGGGCATCCTCGGCCAGCAGGCCGCGCTCATCGTGCACATCCTGGTCGTCGCCGCGGGCCTCGGGGTGCTCGTCGCAGGTTCGCCCGTCGCGTTCGAGATCATCCGCTACTCGGGCGCCGCCTACCTCGTCTACCTCGGCATCCGGCAGCTGCTCGCGAAGCCGCAGCAACCGGCGGCCGACGGGGGCGACGGCACCGAGGCGAGCACAGACGAGGGCGACGGCGAGACGGATGACGCGCGGCCGGCGCCGAACGCGGGCGCCGAGTCGCGCTGGTCGATGTTCCGCAGGGGACTCTGGGTGAACCTCCTGAACCCCAAGGCGATCGTCTTCTTCCTCGCATTCCTGCCGCAGTTCATCCGCCCCGAGCTGCCGCTCCTGCCGCAGTACCTGATCGTCGGCCTGACCGTCGTGGTCGTCGACGTGATCGTGATGTGGGGCTTCTTCGCGGTGGCTGCGCACAGCCTGCGGAGGTTCACCCGTTCGGTGCGCGGCCAGCGCGTGCTGAACGTCGTCTTCGGCACGCTGTTCATCGCCGTTGGGGTGCTGCTCGCCGTCGTGCACTGAGCGCGTTCGGGCGAGGCGCTCGGGCGAGGGGCGCGGGCGGCGCGTCCGCGGCGGGCTGCACCTAGGCTGCCGGTATGAGCGCAGCGCACCCCGGACTCGACGAACTCATCGACACCGTGGCCCTGCTCCGGGCTCCGGGCGGCTGCCCGTGGGACGCGGATCAGACCCACGAGAGCCTCGTGCAGTACCTCGTCGAGGAGAGCTGGGAGCTCATCGACGCGATCGAGTCCGGCAGTCGCGAGGAGATGATCGAGGAGCTCGGCGACGTGCTCTACCAGGTGCTCTTCCACGCCGATCTCGCGGCCCACACCGACGGCGAGCGCTTCGACATCGACGATGTCGCCCGCCACATGACGGCCAAGATGGTGTCGCGGCATCCGCATGTCTTCGGCGATCGCGAGGCTGAGACCGCAGCCGACGTCGTCGCCTTCTGGGACGACCTGAAGGCCGACGAGAAGCCGCACCGCACGAGCGTGCTCGACGGCATCCCGCGCGGCATGCCGGCGCTCTCGCTCGCGCAGAAGGTGCTCGGCAAGGCCGAGAAGGTGGGCGTGACGGATGCCTCGGCGGAAGCCTCGCCCGCAACGGAGGACGAGCTGGGCCGGCAGCTGCTCGGGCTCGTGGCATCCGCTCGATCGCAGGGACTCGACGCCGAGCGGGCGCTGCGCTCCGCAGTGCGCGCCCTCGAAGACGAGGTGCGCAGCGCCGAGGAGTCGCGCGCCGGCTGACGCGCCGGCTGACGCGCCGTCTCGGGGGTCGCGGATGCCTCGGAGCGGGCGTACCGTCGGTCGAGACGGCTCGCCGGAGGGGGACGCATGGGCATCGAGGACTGGCGGCTCGAGGAGTTCTTCGACGTGTACGGCGAGGCGCAGCGCGACTTCGACGCCGACGCCACCGCGCGCCTCTGGGGATTGCCGGGCATGGTGATCACCGACGACTTCGCGGGCGCGCTCGAGAGTCGCGCCGACATGGCGACCGGTCTCTCGTCGTCGTACCCGCTCTACCGCCGGCTCGGCTTCGCGGGGATCGTGCCCGAGCTGCGGGCGGTGAGCTCGCTCACCGACGTCCTCTCACTGGTGCGCGTGCGCTGGAGCTACCTCGACGCGAACGATGAGCTGATCGTGACGAGCGACGTCGAGTACCTCGTGCGGGACGACGCCGACGGACTGCGCATCTACGTCGCCGTCGGCATCGACGAAGCCGATGCGCTGCGGCGCGCCGCGGCGGCGAAGGGGATCGAGCTCGACGCGGACTGAGGCGGCCGCCTCGGACCGGCCACCTGCGCTTGCCTCGGACGGGCCGCACCGGCCGGACAGCGCAACGATCGGCGCCCGCGTGCTGGAAGAATGGTCGGCATGGCTGCATCCGTCACTCCTCCGCGCGGCATGCGCGACTTCCTCCCGGCCGAGAAGGCCCGTCGCGAGCACGCACTCGGCGTGATCCGCGGGGTGTACGCGGCGCACGGCTTCGACGAGATCGAGACGCCCGTGATGGAGGACTCGTCGCGCCTGCACGCCGGGCTCGGCGGCGACAACGAGAAGCTCGCCTTCGCCGTCATGAAGCGCGCACTCGGGGCCGACGACCTCGCGCGCGCCGCGGCATCCGGTGACGCGCTCTCGCTCGCCGACCTCGGACTGCGCTACGACCTCACGGTGCCGCTCGCCCGCTTCTACGCGACGCACCGGGCGGCGCTGCCCCCCGTGTTCCGCTCGATCCAGATCGCGCCGGTGTGGCGCGCCGAGCGCCCGCAGAAGGGCCGCTACCGGCAGTTCGTGCAGTGCGACATCGACATCATCGGCGAGGCGGGCGCGCTCGCCGAGCTCGAGCTGCTCACGGCGACGGTCGCGACGCTCGACGCGCTCGGCCTCTCGGGCTGCACGATCCGCCTGAACGACCGGCGCATCCTCGCGGGCATCCTCGGCTCGTGGGGCGTGCCCGACGAGCTGCGCGAGCGCGCGCTCATCACGATCGACAAGCTCGACAAGATCGGTACCGGGGGAGTGGCGGCCGAACTCGCCGAGCTCGGCATCGTCACCGGCGATGCGGATGTCGCGGCCGAGCTCGAGGCACTCACGAACGCCGACTGGCACCTCGCCGATGGGGTCGTACCGCCGCCCTCGTGGCTCGACGGCGACGCCTACGCCGACCTGCTCGCGCTGCGCGCAGCCCTGCCCGACGCTGCCATCGAATTCGACCCGACCCTCGTGCGCGGCATGGGCTACTACACGGGCACGATCTTCGAGATCGCCCACCCCGACTACGGCTACTCGCTCGGCGGCGGCGGTCGCTACGACGGCATGATCGGGCGCTTCCTCGGCCAGGAGGTGCCCGCGTGCGGTTTCTCGATCGGCTTCGAGCGCATCGTCGACCTGCTCGCCGTGCGCGACGAGGAGCGCCCGCGCGCGGTCGTGCTCGTCTACGACGCGGATGTCCCGGCCGCCCGCCTGCTCGAGCTCAAGCGCGAGCTCGTGGCATCCGGTTCGCGGGTGCGCCTCGAGCGCCGGGTCAAGAACCTGCGCGCCCTGCTCGACCGCGTGACCGCCGACGGCTTCGATGCGTTCGCACCGGTCGGCGCCGAGACGACGGATGCCGCGTCGCTCGCGTTCCGCGAGCTCTCCGCGTAGCACCCGCGTCGCAAGCACGAGACATCCTCGACCTCTAGACTGGCTGGCGGATCACGACGGAGTCGTCCGCTGCATACCCACCCATCACAGAGGAGTTCACTGTGGCAATCATCGAAGCTGTAGGCGCACGCGAGATTCTCGACTCGCGCGGCAACCCGACCGTCGAGGTCGAGGTGCTCCTCGACGACGGTTCGCTGGCCCGTGCTGCGGTGCCCTCGGGCGCATCGACCGGTGCCTTCGAGGCGTACGAGCTGCGCGACGGCGACAAGGACCGCTACCTCGGCAAGGGCGTGCAGAAGGCCGTCGACGCCGTGCTCGACGACCTCGGCCCGGCCATCGAAGACCTCGACGCCGCCGACCAGCGCCTCGTCGACGCGGCGCTCATCGAGGCCGACGGCACCGACAACAAGAGCCGCCTCGGCGCGAACGCCATCCTCGGCGTGAGCCTCGCGGTCGCGAAGGCCGCAGCCGACTCGGCCGACCTGCCGCTCTTCCGCTACCTCGGCGGCCCCAACGCCCACGTGCTGCCCGTGCCGATGATGAACATCATCAACGGCGGTGCGCACGCCGACACCGGCGTCGACATCCAGGAGTTCATGGTGCTGCCGATCGGCGCGCCGAGCTACTCCGAGGGCCTCCGCTGGGGCGTCGAGACCTACCACGCGCTCAAGAGCCTGCTGAAGGCCAAGGGCCTGTCGACGGGCCTCGGCGACGAGGGCGGCTTCGCTCCCGACTTCGCGCACAACCGCGCGGCGCTCGACTTCATCTCCGAGGCGATCGAGAAGGCCGGCTTCAAGCTCGGCACCGACCTCGCACTCGGCCTCGACGTCGCGGCGAGCGAGTTCTACGAGAACGGCGTCTACACGTTCGAGGGCAAGGAGCGCACGTCGGCCGAGCTGAGCGCGTACTACGCCGAGCTCGCCGCCGCGTACCCGCTCGTGTCGATCGAGGACCCGCTCGACGAGTCCGACTGGGACGGCTGGGCGCAGCTCACCGCCGAGCTCGGCTCGAAGGTGCAGCTCGTCGGCGACGACCTGTTCGTCACCAACCCGAAGCGCCTCGCCGAGGGCATCGCCAAGCACACCGGCAACTCGATCCTCGTCAAGGTGAACCAGATCGGCACCCTGACCGAGACCCTCGACGCCGTCACGCTCGCGCAGCGCTCGGGCTACACCGCCGTCATGTCGCACCGCTCGGGCGAGACCGAGGACACGACGATCGCCGACCTCGCGGTCGCGACCGACTGCGGTCAGATCAAGACGGGCGCGCCCGCCCGGAGCGAGCGGGTCGCCAAGTACAATCAGCTTCTGAGGATCGAAGAGGAACTCGGTGAGGCCGCGGTGTACGCCGGCCGCACGGCGTTCCCCCGCTACACGGCCTAGAAGCAACACACGTGACGGGGGCGGCCGAGTGGCCGCCCCCGTCGTCGCGTATCCGGGTGCGATGACGAGGAGGGGCGATGCGCGATGACACCGGTCGTTCCGGCCGCACCCCCAGGCGCCCGACGGTGCCGACCCCGAAGCCGGCCGCGAAGCGCGGCCCCGCGTCGTCCGGCACGGGTTCGACGGCGTCGACCCCGAAGGGTTCGAAGGCCTCGACCGCGAAGTCGCCGGCATCCGCGAAGGCCTCGAGTCCGAAGACCCCGGCATCGAAGTCGACCGGCGCGAAGCCGAAGGGTTCCGCGAAGTCCGGCTCAGGGCGGGCATCGGCCGGGCAGACCGCCGCAGCCGGGGCAGGCTGGCTCAGCGGCATCCGATTCTCAGGTTTCTCCCTCATCATGATGGGAGTGCTCGTGCTCGCCGTCGTGGTGCTGGCGCCGACGATCGCGGCGTTCGCACAGCAACGGCAGCAGATCGCCGAGCTCCGCGCCGCCGTCTCCGCCCAGGAGGAGGAGGTGCAGCGCCTGCGCGACGAACGCGAGCGCTGGAACGACGACACGTTCATCGTGACCCAGGCTCGCGAGCGCCTGTACTACGTGATGCCGGGCGAGGTGAGCTACCTCGTCATCGACGACCGAACGGCAGCGGCGAAGGCGGATGCCACGGCCGAGGTCTCGGCCGAGGTGACCGAATCGAAGGGTGACTGGATGACCACCCTGCTCGGCTCGGTGCTGACCGCCGGGCTCGCGCCCGACGCCGCCCCGCCCGCGGAACCCGCTCCCACCCCCACGACACCGCCAGCAGATCCCGCAGCCGAGGAGACCCGATGACCCGCCCGCCCTTCGAGCCGGTGAGCGAGCGCGACGTGCGCATCGTCTCGGCGCAGCTCGGTCGCCCGGCCCGCGACGTCGTCGGCATCGCCGCCCGCTGCGTGTGCGGCGCACCGACGGTCGTCGCCACGGCGCCGCGCCTCTCCGACGGCACGCCGTTCCCGACGTTCTACTACCTCTCGCACCCGGCCGCGACGGCCGCGATGTCGTTCCTCGAGGCAGCCCAGCTCATGGTGGAGTGCACCGAGCTCCTGGCCGCCGACGCCGGGGTCGCCGAGGCGTACAGCCGCGCCCACACCGACTACCTCGCCGACCGCGAGTCGATCGCCGTCGTGCCCGAGCTCGCGGGCATCTCCGCGGGCGGCATGCCCACGCGCGTGAAGTGCCTGCACGCGCTCGTGGCGCACTCCCTCGCCGCAGGGCCGGGCGCGAACCCGATGGGCGACATCGCGCTCGAGCGTTCGACCTGGTCGCCCGACGTCTGCCGCTGCCCCGACTACGGCGTCGACGAGGCGCCGGTATCCGCCGTTGCCACCGAGGGCCCCGAAGGAACCATCGGGTGAACCGGTCGACGCGCCTGACCCGCTCCGAACGCACCAGGCGTTCCGGGCGGAACGGGCGCGCCCGTGGCTCGGCATTCGTCGTGCGCGCCGCCGCGACGCTCGCAGCGGCGACGATGCTCACGCTCACCGGAGCCGGCGCGGCCCACGCCGACCTCGTGCGCGACTACGAGTACTGGCTCGCCGACTACGGCTTCACGACCGCCTGGAACACCACCAAGGGCGAGGGCGTCACGGTCGCGGTCATCGACACCGGTGTGAACGGTAACGTCGCCGAGCTCCGCGGCGCCGTCGTCGGCGGCACGGATGTCTCGGGCCTCGGCACGCCCGACGGCCAGACGCCCGTCGGCGACGACGAGACCCACGGCACGATGGTCGCCGGTCTCCTCGCCGGTCGCGGCACGGGTGAGGGCAGCGGCGTGATCGGCACCGCACCTGAAGCCGACCTGCTCGCCGTCTCGGTCGCGTTCGGTCAGGACACCGGCGCGGCCAAGTCCAACGACGACCAGATCGCCGAAGCGGTGCGCTGGGCCGTCGACAACGGCGCCGACGTCATCAACATGTCGTTGACCCGCAACACCCCCGACTGGCCCGAGAGCTGGGACGACGCGTTCATGTACGCCTTCGAGCACGACGTCGTCATCGTCGCGGCAGCGGGCAATCGCGGCAGCGGCACGAGCCAGGTCGGGGCGCCCGCGACGATTCCCGGGGTGCTCACGGTCGCTGGCGTCGACAAGGACAAGAACGCGAGCCTCGACGCGAGCTCGCAGGGCATCTCGATCGCGGTGGCCGCGCCGAGCGAAGACCTGGTCGGCGTGCTGCCCGACGGCAGCCACGTGCAGTGGGACGGCACGAGCGGCGCCGCGCCCATCGTGACCGGCCTCGTCGCGCTGATCCGTTCCGAGTATCCCGACCTCGATGCGGCGAACGTCATCAACCGGCTCATCGAGACGGCCGACCCCAACGGGCAGACGGTTCCGAGCGCCCTCTACGGGTACGGCCTCATCGATCCGGTCGCCGCACTCGAGTCGGATGTGCCGCACGTCGACGAGAATCCGCTCGGCAGCCTGGCGGACTGGATCACGCTGCACCGTCGTGCCGAGGTCGAGGCCCCCGACGAGAGCAGCGTCGATCAGCCCATCGTGCCCATGGCCGACCCGCCGCTGCCGCGATCCGACGGCGCCCTCACCCTGCTTCCGACGCAGTGGACGCTCGCCTACATCACCGTGCCGCTCTCACTCGTCGCAGGGTTTGGTACGCTAGCAGCGCTGTTGGGCATCGGCGCCACTCGGCATACCAAGCGGACTGTCCGCATTCGCGAGCAGTGATCGCACGCAAATCAGCCCGCACGTTCCAAAACTGAGGAGTCCATTCACCGTGCCCAAGATTCTCATCGTCGGCGGTGGCTATGCGGGGTTCTACACGGCGTGGAAGCTCGAGAAGTGGCTGCGTGCCGGCGAGGCCGAGGTGACGATCGTCGACCCGCTGCCGTACATGACGTACCAGCCCTTCCTGCCCGAGGTCGCCGCAGGGTCGATCGAGCCGCGCCACTCCGTGGTCGCGCAGCGTCGTCACCTGAAGAAGACCAACGTCGTGACCGCGAAGGTCACGCGCATCGATCACGCGGCGAAGACCGCGACGATCACGCCCGAGCTCGGCGAGCCGTGGCAGTTCGACTACGACATCGTCATCGTCACGGGCGGCGCGGTCTCGCGCACGTTCCCGATCCCGGGCATCGCCGACAACGCGATCGGCCTCAAGTCGATCGAAGAGGCCGTCGCGATCCGCGACCGCGTGCTGACGAACTTCGACAAGGCATCGAACCTTCCCCCCGGCCCCGAGCGCGAGCGCCTGCTCACGTTCGTCGTGGTCGGCGGCGGCTTCGCGGGCATCGAGGTGTTCGCAGAGCTCCGCTCGTTCGCGAGCTCGCTGCTCGAGTACTACCCGCAGCTCACCTTCGATGAGACGCACTTCCACCTCATCGAGGCCATGGGGCGCATCATGCCCGAGGTCTCGCTCGAGACGAGCCACTGGGTCATCAAGCACCTCGCCCAGCGCGGTGCCGAGATCCACCTCGACACGCAGCTCACGAGTGCGGTCGACGGCGTCATCGAGCTGTCGACGGGCGAGAGCTTCGAGACCGACCTCATCGTCTGGACCGCAGGCGTCATGGCGAACCCCGCCATCGTGCGTTCCAGCGACCTTCCGGTCGAAGAGCGCGGCCGCATCAAGACCCGCGCCGACCTCCGCGTCGGCGACGACGACGAGTTCGTGGCCGACGCCTGGGCAGCCGGCGACATCGCCGCGGTCCCCGACCTCACCGGCGGCGGCGTCGGCGGCTACTGCGTGCCGAACGCCCAGCACGCCGTGCGTCAGGGCAAGCTGCTCGCCAAGAACGTCGTCGCGGTGCTCCGCGGCGAGGAGCCGAAGCAGTACTTCCACAAGAACCTCGGTGCGGTCGCCGGCCTCGGCATCGGCTCGGGCGTGTTCCAGTCGGGCAAGCTCGCGATCAAGGGCCTGCCGGCCTGGTTCGCGCACCGTGGCTACCACGGCCTCGCCATGCCCAGCTGGGAGCGCAAGTTCCGCGTCTTCTGGGGGTGGTGGAACAACTTCTGGCTCGGCCGCGACATCGTCTCGCTGAGCGCCGTGCAGCAGCCGCGCGCGCAGTTCGAGCTGTTCGCCGCTCGTCCGAAGCCGCCGGCAGTCGAGGCGCCCGTTCCCGCCGCCGCACCCGCCGCGAAGGCGGAGAAGCCGGCCAAGCAGGAGGCCGTCGCCGCCAAGTAGCGACGTCCCCTGACTATGCTGTGACGCGGCGTCGCCCTTCGGGGCGGCGCCGCGCTCCCGTAGCCCAATCGGCAGAGGCAGGCGACTTAAACTCGCCTCAGTCTGGGTTCGAATCCCAGCGGGAGCACCGTGATGGCTGCGCCCTGTCGAGCCGGAGTCCCGTCAGCTCACGGCCTTGCGCACGAGTTCCGTGAACTTGGCCTCGACCGCCGGGGTCCAGTTGCGAACCGCATAGCCGATGGGCCACAGGTCGCCGTCGTCGAGGTTCGCCCGATCCTCGAAGCCGATCGTCGCGTAGCGGGTCTTGAACTTCGCAGCCGCCTGGATGAAGACGACCATCTTGCCCTCGGCGTTCGCGAAGCCGGGCATGCCGTAGTACGTCTTCGGCATGAGATCGGGCGCGACCGCGGTGACGACCTTGTAGAGCCCCTCCGCGAGCACCCTGTCGTCGGGCTCCATCTCGGCGATGGCGTCGAGCACCGCCTTGTCGCCGGCAGCGCGGTTCTTGCCGGCCTTCTCCTGCTCGCGGAGCTCCTTCGCGCGCTGCTTGACGGCGTCGCGTTCTTCCTTGCTCAGTCCTCCGGACGTATCTGCCTTCGCCATCTCGTGGTCCTTCCTCGGATCCTCATCGGTGCCGCCGCGTGGGCGGGGCGTCGATGTCAGGCTATGCGGGGGCGAGCGCCTTGCGCTTCTCCATTCCTGATCGATCTCGGCGTGTCATCGCCGACGGCGGTGGCGGGGCCAGTGTCGGCGTCAGGTCAGGCGGTCGAGCCGCCGGAGGATGAGCCCCTCGCGGAGCGCCCACGGCGACACCTCGAGCTCGTCGACCCCGAAGGCGCGCATCGTCTCGGAGAGCACGACGGCGCCGGCCACGATCTGGAACGTGCGGTCGGCGGTGATGCCGGGCAACGCCGGCCGGGCGTCCGCCGGGATGCGCGCGAGCCGCGGCGTCCAGTCGTCGAGGCCCTCGCGGGTCAGGATGCTGCGCTCGGTGTCGCCGAATCCGTCTTCGACGCTGCCGGCGAGCCGGGCGAGCGAGCGGATCGTCTTCGAGGAGCCGACGACGTGGTTCGGCGAGGGCAGCGACTTGAAGGGCTCGACGGCCTCGGCGAGCACCTCGCGCGCGTGGGCGCGGAGGCGCGAGACCTGTTCGGGCGAGGGCGGGTCATCGGGCAGGAACGAGATCGTCGAGCGCCCGGCGCCGAGGGGGAGCGACCGCGCGACATCCGGCACCTCGTCGATGCCCTGCGCGAGTTCGAGCGAACCGCCGCCGATGTCGAAGAGCAGCAGTCGCCCGGCCGACCAGCCGTACCAGCGGCGCACGGCGAGGTAGGTGAGGCGCGACTCGTCGTCGCCCGAGAGCACCTGCAGGCGCACGCCCGTGTCCCGCTCGACGAGGTCGAGCACGGCCTCGCCGTTCGCCGCCTCGCGGATGGCCGAGGTCGCGAAGGCGAGCAGCTCCTCGATGCCGGCGTCGCGAGCTGCGGATGCCGCCCCGCCCACCGCCGTGAGGATGGCGGCGACGCCCTCGGCGCTGATGGCGCCATCGGGCTCGAGATAGCGCATGAGACGCAGCACGGACTTGTGCGAGGCTGTCGGTATGGGGCGCGCGCCGGGGTGCGCTTCGACGACCAGCAAGTGCACCGTGTTGGAACCGACGTCGAGGACTCCGAGGCGCATGCTGCGAGCGTAACGGTTTTCGTGCATACTGATGCGACTGGGACGATCGTCCCACTTCAGTCGTCGATGGTGTCGAAGAGGAGTCGCATGGCCCGCATCCCAGCTTCAGAACGGCGCGCCGCGCTCGTACAGGCGGCACTCCGCGTGGTGTCCCAGCGCGGAATCGCACATGCAACCACCCGGGCGATCGTCGCCGAGGCCGGCATGTCGCTCGCGAGCTTCCATTACGCGTTCGATTCGCGCGACGAGCTCATCGACGAGCTCATCACGACGGTCGTCGCCCGCGAGCAGGAGGCGGTGCTGCCCGACGACCTGCAGGGGCACGACATCCGCGACATGCTCGAGGCCGGCCTGCTGCGCTACTTCGAACACCTCCGCGCCGACCCCGAGCACGAGCAGGCGATGCTCGAGCTCACCCAGTACGCGCTGCGATCGCCCGAGCGGCATCCGCTCGCCATCGCGCAGTACGACAAGTACACCGAGCTCGGTGCGCGGTCGCTCGCGGCCGCCGCCGAGCTCGCGGGGGTCGTCTGGACCACTCCCGTCGAGCAGGTCGCGCGCGTGCTCATCGCGTTCACCGACGGGCTCACCCTCACGTGGCTCGTCACCCGCGACGACGACGTCGCACGCGCGGTCGCACATGCGGCCGCCGACGCCCTTTCGAGAATGGCCGAGCCCCGATGACGAGCCTCGATTCCGCGCCCCACCAGGCGCAGCCCACGACCGCCGCGCTCGGCGAACCGGTCAGCCGGGTCTCCGCCGGCTGGATCGCCTCGTTCGCGACGGTCTGGCTCGGCATCTGGATGGCGCAGCTCACGCCCGTGCAGTTGCTGCTGCCCGCGCAGATCGACGCGCAGCTCAAGCCCGACAACTGGGTCGACAGCGTCGTCGCGTTCGGCATCATCTCGGGCATCGCCGCGATCGCGACGATCATCGCCTATCCGCTGACGGGTGCGCTCTCCGACCGCACGACCTCGCGCTTCGGTCGCCGCCGCCCGTGGATCGCGATCGGCGCGGTCGTCTTCGGCCTCTCGCTCGTCACCCTCGGCCAGCAGACCGAGATCTGGGCGATCGGCGCGACGTGGGTCGCGGCATCCGTCGGGTTCTGCATCATGACCGCCGCGCTCACCGCGACGATCTCCGACCAGGTGCCCGTGAACCAGCGCGGCTTCGTCTCGGGCTGGATGTCGGCGCCGCAGGCGGTCGGCATCATCGTCGGGCTCGTGCTCGTGACCGAGCTCGTCACCGACGCCTCGCTCGGGTACATCCTGCTCGCGGTGATCCTCGTCGTGCTCGCGGTGCCGTTCCTCTTCCGCGCCGACCAGCCGCTCGCCCCGACCGAGCGCGTGCGCGTCACGGCCAAGGGCATCCTCAGCGGCTTCTGGATCAGCCCCCGCAAGCACCCCGACTTCGGCTGGACCCTCCTCAGCCGTGTGCTCGTCTCGGTCGGCAACGCGCTCGGCACGAGCCTGCTGCTCTACTTCCTGATGTTCCAGTTGAAAGACGAGAACGCCGAAGACGACCTCATCGTGCTCACCCTCATCTACATGGTGTTCGTGATCCTCGCCTCGCTCATCCTCGGCAAGCTCTCCGACAGGCTCGGCCGTCGCAAGCTCTTCGTCTTCATCGCCTCGGGCCTGCAGGGCGTCGCGGCACTCATGCTCGGCCTCTTCCCCGACCTCACCGTCGCGATGGTCGGCGCCGGACTCCTCGGCCTCGGGTACGGCTGCTTCCTCTCCGTCGACCAGGCGCTCGCGACGCAGGTGCTGCCCGACGCCGCCTCCCGAGGCAAAGACCTCGGCATCATGAACATCGCCTCGGCCGTGCCGCAGGCGATCGCCCCGATGATCGGCGCGGCCGCGGTGGTCGTGTCGGGCTCGTTCATGCTCGTCTTCCTGCTCGGTGCCGCGTTCTCGTTCGCCGGCGCGTTCGCCGTCGCGCGGGTGCGGAGCGTGCGCTGATGACGATCGACCTGCGCAAGACCGGCACGCCGGCATCGGATGCCTCCGACTGGCTGCACCCCGAGAAGTACTGGCCGTCGCTGACCGCCGCCACCGCCCACCTCGACGCCCCCGTCGGCGCGCTCCACCTCGGGGCGCTGCGTCACAACGCGCTCGACATGCTGCGGCGGGCCCACGGCACGCCGATCCGCGTGGCCTCGAAGTCGCTGCGCGTGCGCGGCATCGTCGAGGCGCTGCTCGCCATGCCGGGCTACCACGGCGTGCTCGCGTACACGCTCGCCGAGGCGCTCTGGCTCGCCGAGACGGTCGATGACATCGTGGTCGGCTACCCGACCGCCGAGCGTGCGGCCATCCGCCGGCTCGCGAGCGACCCAGAGCTCGCCAAGCGCGTGACCCTCATGGTCGACTCCCCGGCGCAGCTCGACCTCGTCGACGCGGTGCTGCCGCCCGGCAAGCGCGAGACGATCCGGGTGTGCCTCGAACTCGACGCCTCGTGGAACGCGCCGGTGCTCGGTCACCTCGGCGTGCGCCGCTCGCCCGTGCACGCGCCCGAGGACGCCGCGGCGCTCGCCGCGTACATCGTGAAGCGCCCCGGTTTCGACCTCGTCGGCATGATGGCCTACGAGGCGCAGATCGCCGGCGTCGTGAATCAGCCCGCCGGCCGCCCGGTCGACGGTGCGGTGAACCGCTGGATGCAGTCGCGTTCGATGCCCGAGCTGCGCGAACGTCGCGGGCGCGCCGTCGCGGCCGTGCGCGAGATCGTGGAGCTCGAGTTCGTCAACGGCGGCGGCACCGGCTCGCTCGAGGCCACGGCGGCCGACGCCTCGGTGACCGAGATCGCGGCCGGCTCCGGCATCTTCGGCGGGCACCTCTTCGACGGCTACCAGCACTTCACCCCGGCACCGGCCGCGGCGTGGGCCCTCGACATCGTGCGCCGCCCGAGCCGTGACCACGCGACGATCCTCGGCGGCGGCTGGGTCGCCTCCGGCCCGCCCGCCGGCGACCGGCTGCCGAAGATCGTGTGGCCCCAGGGCCTCGTGATGGAACCGCGGGAGATGGCGGGCGAGGTGCAGACCCCGGTGAGCGGTCCGGCGGCACGTCGCATGAAGGTCGGCGACCGGGTGTGGCTGCGCCACACGAAGTCGGGCGAGCTGGCCGAGCACCTGAACGAGTTCGCCCTGGTCGATGCGGGCGAAGTCGTCGACACCATCCCGACGTATCGGGGAGAAGGGAAGGCGTTCCTGTGACAGCTGCGGGAGCCATCTGGCATGTGTGCACGAGTCGCGATGCGGCGCGTACCCGAAACGAGGAGTCCCTGTGACCGCGACTGGAGCCGTCTGGCGCAACTGGGGTCGCACGGAATCGGTGCGGCCCCTTCGCGTGGAGCGCCCGGCGAGCGCCGAGGCGGTGCAGCGGGCGGTGGCGTCAGCCGCGGCATCCGGTCTGGCCATCAAGCCCGTCGGCTCGGGCCACAGCTTCACCGGCATCGCGGTCGCGCCGGGCGTGCAGCTCGACATGACGGGCGTCTCCGGCGTCAACGATGCGGATGTCGCGACGGGCCGGGTCACCCTCGGCGCCGGCACCCGGCTGCACGAGCTGCCCGAGATGCTCGCCCCCTACGGTCTCGCCCTCGCGAACATGGGCGACATCGATCGGCAGACCATCTCGGGCGCGACCTCGACCGGCACGCACGGCACGGGCCTCGGCTTCGGCGGCCTCGCGACGCAGATCGTCGCCGCCCGCCTCGTGACCGGCACCGGCGAGCTCATCACCGTGAGCGAGACGGAGCGCCCCGAGCTGCTGCCTGCCGTCCGCCTCGGCCTCGGTGCGCTCGGCGTGCTCGTCGACGTGACGCTGCAGCTCGTGCCGCGCTACGTGCTGCACGCCGTCGAGAAGCCCGAGCCGCTCGGCGAGGTGCTCGACGGGTGGGAGGAGCGCGTGCGCGCCGCCGACCACTTCGAGTTCTACTGGTTCCCGCACACCGAGGCGGCGCTCACGAAGACGAACACGCGGCTGCCGGGCGATGCCCCGCGGAGGCCGCTCGGGCGCCTCTCGCGCTGGGTCGACGACGAGCTGCTCGCGAACGGCGCGTACCGCGGCGTCTGCGCGCTCGGCACGGTCGCTCCCGGCGTCGTGCCCGTGTTCGCCCGCCAGGTCGAGAAGCTCACCGGAGACCGCGACTTCGCCGACTTCTCGCCGAAGGTCTACATCACCAATCGCACCGTGCGGTTCCGCGAGATGGAGTACGCGGTGCCGCTCGAGGCCGTGCCCGCCGCCGTGCGCGAGGTGCGCGAACTCATCGAGCGCAAGGGCTGGCGCATCAGCTTCCCGATCGAGGTGCGCGCCGCGGCATCCGATGACAACTGGCTCTCGACCGCCCACGGCCGCGAATCGGGCTACATCGCGGTGCACCGCTACTACCGCGAGGACCCGACCGAGTACTTCGCCGCGGTCGAGGCGATCATGCGCGGCTACGGCGGTCGCCCGCACTGGGGCAAGATGCACTCGCGCGACGCCGAGTCGCTGCGCGAGGTCTACCCGCGCTTCGACGACTTCCTGCGGGTGCGCGACGAGCTCGACCCCGAGCGACGCTTCGCGAACCCGTACCTCGACCGGGTGCTCGGCGCCTAAGCGGCTGGCGACGAGGGCGGATGCCACGTGGCATCCGTCCTCGTCCGTGCGTGGGCGAGCGCGTCAGGGCGTGCGGCGACGCAGCGTGATCGAGCCGAGCACGATCGATCCGACGATCCACGCGACGATCACGAGGATCTTCGCCGTGATCCACTCGGCGCTCTCCGAGTCGGCGGCGACGGCCTGCAGCGCGTCGATCGCGAAGCTCAACGGCAGCCACTCGCTGATCGCCTCGAGGGCTTCGGGCAGCTGGTCGCGGGGGATGAAGATGCCGCCGAGGAGGATCTGCGGGAAGACGATGAGCGGCATGAACTGCACGACCTGGAACTCCGAGCGCGCGAACGCGCTCGCGAGCAGGCCGAGTGCGGTGCCGAGCAGGGCGTCGGCGACCGCGACGGCGAAGAGCAGCCAGATCGAGCCCTCGATCTCGAGCCCGCACACCCACACGGCGAACGAGACGGCGATCGCGGTCTGGAACACGGCGAGCAGGCCGAAGGCGAGCGCGTAGCCGAGGATGAAGTCTCCTTTGCCCATCGGCATCGAGAGCAGGCGCTCCAGCGTGCCGCTCCGGCGCTCCCTGAGCGTCGAGATGCTCGTGACGAGGAACATCACGATGAACGGGAACAGGGCGATCATCGCGGGGCCGATGTCGGTGAAGTAGTCGGTGTCGACGAAGATCCACGCGACGAGGCCGATGAGCAGGCTCGGCACCACGAGCAGCAGCGCGACCGTGCGGGGATCGTGGCGGATCTGGCCGAGCACGCGCCCGGCGGTCGCGAAGGTGCGGGTGAGGTTCATCGCTCCGTCTCCGTCTCCGTCTCCGTTGTGGGGCGCAGATCGGGCTCGCCCCGCTCGATGAGGCGCAGGAAGGCCTGCTCGACGTCGTCGGTGCCGGTGACCTGGAGGAGGCCCTGCACGGTGTCGTCGGCGAGCAGCGCGCCGTCGCGGAGCAGCAGCAGGCGGTCGCAGCGCTTCGCCTCGTCCATGACGTGGCTCGAGATGAGGAGGGTCGCGCCGTCGTCGGCGAGGCTGCGGAACAGCGCCCACAGTTCGACGCGGAGCACGGGGTCGAGGCCCACGGTGGGCTCGTCGAGCACGAGCACCTCGGGATCGCCGAGGAGGGCCGCGGCGAGCGAGACCCGGCTGCGCTGCCCGCCCGAGAGCGTGCCGACGAGCCGGCCGGCGACGGAGCCGAGCTCGGTGCGTTCGATGACGCGATCGACATCGGATGCCGGTGCGCCGATGATGCGGCGGAAGTAGGCGAGGTTCTGCCGCACCGAGAGGTCGTCGTAGACGCTCGCCTGCTGGGTGACGTAGCCCATGCGGGTGCGGAGCGCCCGGCTGCCCGCGGGCAGGCCCAGCACCTCGATCGTGCCCGACTTCACGACCTGCACGCCCACGATCGCGCGCATCAGCGTGGTCTTGCCGCTGCCGCTCGGGCCGAGCAGGCCGATGAGGTGGCCGCGCGGCACGGCGAGCGAGAGCCGATCGAGCGCGGTGCTGCCGCCGCGGACCACCGTCAGGTCCTGCACGATGACCGCGGCGGCGGATGCCGCACCGGACGCGGGTGCCGCGGCATCCGAGTTATTCATCATGTGCTGAATCCTTCGCCGACCGCACCGTGCTGTCAAGCGACTCCGGACTCCCGGTCAGGTGCCACTGCACGGCCGGGCCGACCCGGCGCACGAGCTCCTCGACGTCGGCCGAGGCGACCGGCTCGAACTCGAGCACGTACCGCACCATGATGACCCCCACGAGCTGCGAGGCCGCGAGCTCGGCACGGAGCTCGGCGTCGTCGGCGTCGCCCAGCGCGGTCGCGATGCGCTGCATGATCTCGTGGCGGAGGAACTCGCGCAGCATGCGGGCGACGGGCCCTTGGCCGATCGCCGATCGCAGCGCTGCCACGGCGGCCGGGCGCACGGCGCCGGAATCCCACGCCGTGAGCACTGCGCGCACGAGTCGGCCACCGAGCTCGTCGATCGGGGCGGCGAGCGCCTCGCGGACGACCCGTTCGGGCCGCAGCGGCACCTCGACGACCTCGGCGACGAGCGCCTGCTTGCCGTCGAAGTAGTGATGCACCAGCGCCGGGTCGACCTCGGCCCGACGGGCGATCGCCCGCATCGATGCCGCCTCGTACCCGTGCTCGGCGAATTCGGCGGTCGCGGCGGCGAGGATGCGCGCCCGAGTGTCGCCCGCGTTCGCTCCGCGGGGGCGGCCTCGCCGACGGCGTTCCGAGTGCTCCGTCACAGCCTGAGCCTATGCCCGGAGAAGACCCTCCGGATCCTCCGAGTCTCATGGGAAGCACAGCTCACGCGGAGGCTCGCTCGGTACACTGAATCCACACAGCAACCGTCGCTCAGAGCGCTTAGGAGTCCGTGCCATGGAATGGCTCATCCCCGTCATCATCGTCGTCGCGCTCGTGGTGATCATCGGCATCTACCTCTGGGCGACGTACAACTCCCTCGTCACGCTGAACGTGCGTGTCGACGAGGCGTGGAGCGACATCACGGTGCAGCTGAAGCGCCGTGCCGACCTGATCCCGAACCTCATCGAGGCGGTCAAGGGCTACGCGGCGCACGAGAAGTCGGTGTTCGAGTCCGTCACCCAGGCCCGCGCCGAGACGCTGACCGCTCAGGGCCCGGCGGAGGCCGGTGCCGCCGAGAACCACATGCAGCAGGCGCTGAAGTCGATCTTCGCGGTCGCCGAGGCCTACCCCCAGCTGCAGGCCAGCCAGAACTTCCTGCAGCTGCAGTCCGAGCTCGTCGACACCGAAGACAAGATCCAGGCCTCGCGCCGGTTCTACAACGGCGGCGTGCGCGAACTCAACACGAAGATCAAGGTCTTCCCGAACACCCTGTTCGTGCGAAGCCTCGGCTTCCACGAGCGAGACTTCTTCGAGGTCACGGAGCCGGCGGCGATCGCCGAGCCTCCGCGCGTGCAGTTCTAAGGGCCGGCGTTGTACCGCGCGATCGCGAAGAACAAGCGCAACACCGTCTTCATCATCCTGTTCTTCCTCGCCATCATCGGCGGGTTGGGCTGGCTGGCGGCGTTCATCTACCAAGACGTCACGATCGTCGTCGTCACGCTCGTGATCGCGACGGCGTACGCGCTGTTCCAGTACTTCACGGCCGACCGTCAGGCGCTCTCGATGTCGGGGGCGGTCGAGCTGCACTCCAAGGCCGACCACCCGCGGCTCTGGCGCACCGTCGAGAACCTCTCGATCACCACCGGCACCCCGATGCCGCGCGTGTTCGTGATCTCCGATCCCGCGCCGAACGCGTTCGCCACCGGCCGTGACCCCGAGCACGCCGTCGTCGCCGCGACCACGGGTCTCCTCGAGATCATGGACGACGCCGAGCTCGAGGGCGTCATGGCCCACGAGCTCGGGCACGTGCGCAACTACGACATCCGGCTCTCGATGGTCGTCTTCGGCCTCGTCGTGGCCGTCGGGTTCATCTCCGACATGCTCGTGCGCATGGCCTTCTTCGGCGGTCGAGGCAACAACAACGGCAACCCGATCGTCATGATCTTCGGCCTCGTCGCGATGCTCATCGCACCCCTCGTGGCGAGCCTCGTGCAGCTCGCCGTGTCGCGTCAGCGCGAGTACCTCGCCGATGCCACCGGGGCGATGACGACCCGCCACCCCGACGCGCTCGCCCGAGCCCTCCTGAAGCTCGAGACCTACGGCCGGCCCATGCAGCGGCAGAACTCGTCGATGGCCCACCTGTGGATCGCCGACCCGCTCAAGCCCGGCATCATGGACAAGCTCTTCGCCACCCACCCGCCGATCGCCGACCGCGTCAAGCGGCTGGAAGAGATGGGCGGCGCCTTCTAGGCGCTCGGGGACTGACGAGGCCGACCCCTCAGCTGATCGGCTCAGTTGTCCGGCAGGCTCAGCCGGCGGCTCGCAGCTCGGCAGCGAGCGCAGGGGAGAGGTCGCCGCGGCCGGTGACGCTCACCTCGCCGAGCCCCTGCCAGGCCGCCGCGCGCTGCAGCACCGGCACGAGCCGCGCAGCCGTCTCGGCGGGCGCACCGGGCTCGGCCCACGCCGACTGCACGCGCAGCACGCCCGCCTGCCGGTCGCTCTTCAGATCGACCCGGCCGACCACCCGATCGTCGATGAGCACGGGCAGCGAGTAGTACCCGAACTTGCGCTCGGGCTCGGGCGTGTAGATCTCGATGCGGTAGTGGAAGTCGAAGAGCCGCTCGGTGCGCGGGCGGAACCACACGACGGGGTCGAACGGCGAGAGCACCGCGGCGGTCTCGATGCGGCGAGGCCGCTTCGCATCGCGGTGCAGCCAGGCCGGTGTCTGCCGCGCCCCGGTCTGCCATCCGGGAACCTCGACGGGCAGCAGCACCCCGGCCTCCTCGAGTTCGGTGATCGCCTGGCGCACCGGCGCGCGCTTCATGCGCCAGTAGTCGGCGAGGTCGGCTTCGGTCGCGATGCCCTGAGCGGATGCCGCGAGCTCCACGAGCTCGCGCACGGCGTCGGGCTCGGCCGGGGCGGTGCCGAGCAGCTCGCCGGGCAGGGCCTGCTCGGGCAGCGCGTAGACGCGCTCGAATCGGCGGCGCTCGACGCACACGACGTCGCCGGTGCGGAACATCATCTCGAGCGTGCGCTTGACGTCGGACCAGCCCCACCACGGGCCACGCCGCTCGTTGGAGTCGTGCTCGATCTCGCTCGCCCGCATGGGGCCGTTCGCGGCGAGCTCGGCGCGAAGCCACTCCGCCAGCGTGGCGTTCTCCGCCACCCAGCCACCCCAGTCGCTGCCCTTGGCGCGGTACTCCTCGCGCCGGAACTCGAAGAGTGGCCACAGCTCGCGCGGGATGTAGGCGGCCTGGTGCGCCCAGTACTCGACCATGCGCCCGCGTCGCCCGGTCGTGATGCGGTCGAGCGCGGCGCGGTCGTAGGCGCCCACCCGGCTGAACGCGGGCAGGTAGTGGCTGCGCTCGAACACGTTGACCGAGTCGATCTGCAGCAGGGCGAGCCGATCGATGACGCCGTTGACGGCGCGCGTGCCGGGCGCCTCGGGCAGTGGGCGCGAGAAGCCCTGCGCGGCCAGTGCGATGCGGCGGGCGAGGGCGGGGCTGACGATGTCGACCATGTGCCTCGACGATAGCGGGGACGGCCGACACTGGGGAGCGACGAGAGCACGTGGCATCCGTGCGCATGCCGTCCAGTTCATACGCCGCGCCTAGACTGGAGCGATGACGGACTCCACGGGGCGGAAACGGGGCCGATTGTCGCGGGGCGCACCAGAGGTGCCGCCGCCCGCGCCGCAGGCGGGGTCCGCACCACGCGAGGTCACCGACAGCATCCCGTTCGGGGTTCGGCTGGCTGCCGGGTGGTCGTGGCGCATGCTGCTCATCGGCGGCGTGCTCGCCGTGGTGGTGTTCCTGATCATCCAGTTGCGCCTCATCGTCATCCCGATGCTCGTCGCCGTGCTCATCGGCGCCCTGCTCGTGCCGTTCTCCGGCCTCCTGCAGCGGCATCGCTGGCCGAAGTGGCTCGCGGTCCTGACCGCGATGCTGTCGGCGCTCGTCGCCGTCGGAGGGTTGCTGACCCTCGGAATCACGCAGATCGTGCGGGGATCCGATGAGCTCGCGGCGCAGTCGCTCGTCGCGTGGGACCGGTTCCGCGAATGGCTGCTCACCGGGCCGTTCCACATCACCGAGGCGCAGCTGAACGACTGGGTCGACCAGGTCATCCAGTCGGTGCAGCAGGACACCGGGGTGCTCCTGAGCGGTGCGCTCTCGGTCACCACCACGTTCGGGCACTTCCTCGCGGGCATGCTGCTCGCCCTCTTCGCGACGCTCTTCATCCTCATCGACGGCCGCGGCATCTGGAACTGGATCGTCGGCATCTTCCCGCGCCGCGGGCGCGCCGCCATCGACGGCGCCGGCCAGGCCGGCTGGGCGACGCTGCAGAACTTCGTGAAGGTGCAGATCCTCGTCGCGACGATCGACGCGATCGGCATCGGGCTCGGGGCCTTCTTCCTCGGCGTGCCGCTCGCCGTGCCGATCGCGATCCTCGTCTTCCTCGGCTCGTTCATCCCGATCGTGGGTGCCGTGCTCACCGGAGCGCTCGCCGTCTTCGTCGCGCTCGTCTACCTCGGGCTCTGGCCGGCCGTGATCATGCTCGGCATCGTGCTGCTCGTGCAGCAGGTCGAGGGCCACGTGCTGCAGCCGCTCATCATGGGCACCGCCGTGAAGGTGCACCCGCTCGGCGTCGTGGTCGCGGTCGCGACCGGATCGCTCGTCGCCGGCATCCCCGGCGCGCTCTTCGCGGTGCCCGTCGCAGCCGTCGTGAACGTCATGATCCTCTCGGTCGCGAGCGGTGCGTGGAAGAACGATTCCGGCCCGCCACCGCCGGTCCGTTCGGCGCTCTGGCGCACGGTACCGCAGCGCCCAGGCTACAAACGAGGAGAATGAACGAGTTGTCGACCACGACCACGATCGCAGGACCGAACCTCGCCGACTTCGAGCGCGCGCGAGGCGTGGTGTCCGCCGTCGCCCGGCAGACGCCGATGGAGTCGTCGCGGTTCCTCGCCGAACTGCTCGGGGTTCCCGTGCACCTCAAGTGCGAGAACCTGCAGCGCACGGGCTCCTACAAGCTCCGGGGCGCCTATCACCGCATCGCCGCCCTGACCGAGTCCGAGCGGGCACGCGGCGTCGTCGCGGCCTCGGCGGGCAATCACGCCCAGGGCGTCGCGTTCGCCGCGCGCGAGCTCGGCATCCGAGCCACGATCTTCATGCCGGTCGGCGTCGCCCTTCCGAAGCTCGAGGCGACCAAGGCCTACGGCGCCGACGTCGTGCTGCGCGGCGACTCGGTCGGCGAGACGCTCGAGGCCGCTGCGGCGTTCGCCGACGAGACCGGCGCGGTCATCATCCCGCCGTTCGACCACCCCGATGTGATCGCCGGCCAGGGAACACTCGGACTCGAGATCCTCGAGCAGACCCCCGACGTCGCGACGATCGTGGTTCCGATCGGCGGCGGCGGGCTCGCCGCCGGCATCGCGAGCGCCGCGAAGCAGCGCGCCGCAGAGCTCGGACGCACGATCCGCATCGTCGGCGTGCAGGCCGAGAACGCCGCGCCCTACGTCGCCTCGCTCGCGGCGGGTTCCCCGCAGCGAGTGCCGGTCGTGCCGACGATCGCCGACGGCATCGCCGTCTACCGGCCCGGCGAGCTGAACTTCGAGATCATCCGCGAGGCGATCGACGAGATCGTCACGGTCTCCGAAGACGACATCGCACGGGCGCTCCTCGTGCTGCTCGAGCGCGCGAAGCTCGTCGTCGAGCCGGCGGGCGCGGTCTCGGTCGCGGCGATCATGACGGGCCAGATCCACTCCGACGGTCCGGTCGTCGCGATGCTCTCGGGCGGCAACATCGATCCGCTGCTCATGCAGCGGGTGATCGCGCACGGGCTCGCGGCATCCGATCGCTATCTCACGCTCCGTATCGGCATGCCCGATCGCCCCGGCCAGCTCGCCCGCATCGCCGAACTGCTCGCCGAGGCGAACGCGAACGTCATCGAGGTGCTGCACACGCGGCACGGCTCGGGGCTGCAGATCTCCGAGGTCGAGCTCAAGCTCTCGATCGAGACCCGTGGCCCCGACCACCGGGCCGAGGTCGTCGCGGTGCTGCGACGGGCCGGCTACGAGCCGGTCGTCGACAACGACTAGGTGTACCCGGCCAGGACGTTGGTAGCGGCGAGCCTGGTTGAACGAACGAGAACCTCCGAGTGGGATGTGGCTTGTCTAAGGCCCACGACCCACCGGAGGTTCTCGTGTCCCACGGTAGTGCGCGGTTGACCGTTCACGGTCGCCGACTGATCATCCAACGCCACCAAGCCGGTTGGCCCCAAGCCCATATCGCCGCCGCGATGGGGGTCTCCCGCAAGTGCGTGAAGACCTGGATCGACCGCCATACCGCCGAAGGCGATGCCGGACTCGCGACGCGGTCCTCACGGCCTCACACGATGCCCACGAGGACCAGCGACGAGATCGAACAGCAGGTCCTCGCTGCACGGGCCAGCGAGCGATGCGGCCCCGACGTCCTCGGCCCGATGGTCGGGGTGCCCGCACGGACGGTGTCTCGGATCCTGCGCCGCCACAACGTGCCCTACCTGCGTGAGTGCGACCCGATCACCGGCGAGGTGATCCGTTCATCAAAGCAGACCGCCGTACGTTACGAACGCGACCGGCCGGGCGAGCTGGTGCACATGGATGTGAAGAAGCTCGGCCGGATCCCTGACGGTGGCGGCTGGCGGGCCCACGGCCGAGCCAGTGGGTCGATCCAACGCGACCGCAACACCAAGGTCGGCTTCGACTACGTCCACTCCCTCGTCGATGACCATTCCCGGCTGGCCTACAGCGAGGTCCTCACCGACGAGAAGGGGTCGACATGCGCTGCGTTCCTCGAGCGTGCGATCGTCTACTTCGCGGCCAGCGGCATCACCCGCATCGAGCGGTTGATCACCGACAACGCGTGGGCCTACAGGTACTCGCTCCGCGAGGTCTGTGCGACCCACGGAATCCGGCAGAAGTTCATCAAGCCCCACTGCCCCTGGCAGAACGGCAAAGTTGAGCGACTGAACCGGACCCTGGCGACCGAGTGGGCCTACCGGCAGGCCTTCACAAGCAACGCAGAACGCGCCGCGGCACTTGCGCCGTGGATCGAGCACTACAACACTGAACGACGCCACAGCGCGCTCGGAGGCCACCCGCCAATCAGCCGCCTGCTACCAACCTGATGGCCGGGTACAACTAGGGCGGCCTACTGGCCGCCCCAGGTCTCGACGCTCGTGATCTCGACGGCGATCTCGCGACCGTTCGGCGCGGTGTAGCTGGTCTTCTCGCCGACCTTCAGGCCGAGGATCGCGGCACCGAGCGGGCTCTGCGTGCTCCAGACGTCGAGCTCGGAGTCACCGGCGATCTCGCGGCTGCCGATGAGGAACGTCTCTTCGTCGCCCGCGATGATCGCGGTGATGACGGTGCCGGCCTCGACGACGCCCGACGACTGCGGTGCATCGGCGACCTCGGCGGTGCGGAGCAGCTCCTTCAGCTGACGGATGCGGGCCTCCATCTTGCCCTGCTCGTCTTTGGCGGCGTGGTAGCCGCCGTTCTCCTTGAGGTCGCCCTCCTCGCGCGCGGCCTCGATTCGCTTGGCGATGTCTTCGCGGCCGTGGGTGGAGAGGTGCTCGAGTTCCGCTGCCAGGCGGTCGTAGGCCTCCTGGGTGAGCCAGGTGGCGGTGACGTCCTGCGCCATGATGCACACTCCCGTGTCGGTGCGGCCTCGACCGCACTGACGTATATAGACGTGTCGCCCCGACGGATGTCGGAGCGAATGCCCCATGTTAGGTGAGCCAGCAGCCGTAAATCAAACCGGTGTTCGCCTCCTGCGCGACCCGCACGGTCTCGGTGAGGCTGCGGAGGTGCCGATCGGAGGCCGGAACCTCGATGATCTTCCAGCCGACGACGGTGAAGTCCTCGTTGAAGGCCTGCACGGCGCACGCGGTCTCGTTGCCGGGCGGCACCGACAGGGTCCAGGTGACCTCGACGGCGCGGTTCTCGTTCATCAGCCGGTGGCCGGTGTCGGTGACCTCGATCTGCGGCTTCTGGCCGTCGAGGCCCGCCCAGACGACCCACGCCACGAGCACGATCGCGAAGGCGATGGCACCGCCGATGAGCAGCACCCGATCGCGGGTGCGGTGCGTGCGGGTGCGTCCGTATCGCTCGTCGAGCAGGTCGTTCGAGGGGGCGTCGTTCGAGGGCGCTGCGTTCGAGGGCGCTGCGTTCTGGGGCGCGGTCACCGCAGGCTCCTTCGAGGTCGATCGTCTAGGCTGGAATTCAAGCCTAACGCGCCCGGCGCAGGCCGATGCTCGACAGTGCGAGCGTGATCCAGTGCACGCGTGAAAGAGAGTCCGATGCTCGTCGTCCCAGCCCTGATCGTCCTGGCCGAAGACGAGGAGTTCGACCCCAATACGGTGACGCCCGGCGTCTGGGGCTTCGTCATCACCTTCCTCATCATGCTGGCGGTGCTGCTGCTGATCCTCGACATGGTGCGCCGCATCCGCCGCACGAACTACCGCATCGAGGTGCGCGAGCAGCTCGAGGCCGAGGCGCGCGATGCCGAGATCGCGGAGGCCGACGGTCAGGTGACGGATGCCTCGGGCACGCTGCCGCCCGCCGAACCCGGTTCCACCGATGAGGGGCCCGACGAGGCATCCGCTCGCTGACCGGGTCTCGAGACGCCGCGGCGTTCGCTCCCCGACCTGCGGCGACCGGCCTCAGCCCACGTGGTAGACCGGCGCGATCGCGATGAGCAGCGTCGCCGTCCAGTGGCACATGAACGCGAGCACCGTGCAGGTGTGGAAGATCTCGTGGAAGCCGAAGACGCCCGGCCACGGGTTGGGCTTCTTGAGGCCGTAGACGATGGCGCCGCCCGTGTAGAGCAGGCCGCCGACGATCACGAGCACCATCATCGCGACGTTCGCCGCGAGCAGGTCGCCCATGTACATCACGGCCGCCCAGCCGAGCAGCAGGTAGAGCGCGACGTAGAGCCAGCGCGGTGCGCCGATCCAGAACACGCGGAAGCCGATGCCCGCGAGCGCACCGGCCCAGACGACGCCGAGCAGCAGCCAGCCCTTGTCGGGCGGCAGCGCGAGCACCGCGAGCGGGGTGTACGTGCCCGCGATCAGCAGGAAGATGTTGGCGTGGTCGATGCGCTTCAGCGCGAGCTTCGTCTTCGGATTCCAGTCGAAGCGGTGATAGAGCGCCGAGTTGCCGAAGAGCAGCATCGAGGAGAGCACGAAGACCGCCGACGCCCACTTCGCAGGTGCACCCTCTGCGAGCACGATGAGCACGATGCCCGCCGCGATCGTCACCGGGAAGGTGCCTGCGTGGATCCAGCCGCGCCACGTGGGCTTGACCTCTTCGGGGTGCGCGAGCGAATCGTCGAGCAGCGGGATGTTCGGCAGGTCGGGGCCGTGCTGGCCTCGTGCGACGGCGAGGTCTCCGGGATCTTCCGGTGCGACGGGGCGGGAGAGTTCATCCACGGCATCGTGCGATGCGCGCCGGCGCTTCGAGGTCATGCTCACAGCGTAGGACCTCCCCGGTCACGACCGGCTGTGAGTGTCGGATGCCCCGGAGCGGTAGCGTAGTTCCGTGCAGACGAGCGATCAGCCCCTCGGTCGCGGCCTCCTCTACCGCCTCTATCAGAACCGGCTCCGGCGCGGACTCGACCCTGAGGCCATGCCGCGCCATGTCGCGATGATCATCGACGGCAACCGTCGGTGGGCCAAGCAGCTCGGCTACGACACCGCGGCCCACGGCCACCGCGCCGGCGCGGCGAAGATGCGCGAGTTCCTCGAGTGGTGCGACGACGCTGGCATCAAGACGGTCACGCTGTACCTGCTCTCGAGCGACAACCTCGGCAATCGCCCGTCGGCCGAGCTCGCCGACCTGATCGAGATCATCGCCGAGCTGGCCGAGGAACTCTCGCACTACCGCGACTGGCGCGTGCAGCACGTCGGGTCGGATGCCGGCCTCCCCGAGCCCCTCGTGGCGGCGCTCGACGCGGCGGAGCACCGAACCGCCGACAAGCGCGGCCTGCACGTCAACCTCGCGGTCGGCTACGGCGGGCGCAAGGAGATCACCGACGCGATGCGCTCGATCGTCGCCGAGCACCACGCAGAGGGACGGAGCCTCGACGACCTCGCCGAGCGGCTGACACCCGACCTCATCGGCCAGCACCTCTACACGGGCGGGCAGCCCGACCCCGACCTCGTCATCCGCACCTCGGGCGAGCAGCGGCTCAGCGACTTCATGCTCTGGCAGTCGGCCCACAGCGAGTTCTACTTCGTCGAGGCCCTCGGCCCCGACCTCCGCAAGGTCGACTTCCTGCGGGCCCTGCGCGACTACACGAAGCGTCATCGCCGATTCGGCGGATGACTCGCGACACCCTCGTCTGCGAGACTATGCGCGCCGACCATCTCCGCCTCGATGAAGGGGGCACCACCACGTGACCATCGACGATTTCACCGCCGGATTCACCCAGGAACCCGGATACCTCGACTACGGCCGGGTCGGGCCGCTCTCGACCGCTGCCGCCGAGGAGTCGCTCGTCTTCACCCAGGTGCTGCAGCGCGCCCGTCACGGCAGCCTCGACGAGATCCGCGAGCAGGACGGTCGGGTGCGCGCGGCGGCGTCGGCGGTCCTCGGGTTCCCGGCCGACCAGATCGTCTTCCAGCCCAACGCGACGACCGGCATCATGCATGCGATGTTCGGTCTCACCGGCGGGGTGCTGCTCTCGGCGGAGGAGTTCCCGAGCCTGCCCATCGCCGCGGTGCGCGCGCAGGAGGCGCTGCACACCGTGCAGCCCGTCTGGCTCGAGACCGACCACGGCAAGGTGACGCCCGGCCAGATCCGCGAGCAGCTCGAGGCGAACGTCGCCGCCGTGGCGGTGAGCCTCGTCGACTCGCGCTCGGGATACCTCTGCGACATCGAGGGCATCAGGCAGGTCATCGGCGATCGACTGCTGATCGTCGACGCCATCCAGGGCTTCGGCGTCGTCGACGCGCCGTGGGAGGTCGCCGACGTCGTGCTGACCGGTGGGCAGAAGTGGTGCCGCGCGGGTTGGGGCACGGGGTTCATGGCGCTGTCGCCGCGCGCGCTCGACCAGCTGACCCCGGTCTTCTCGGGCTTCACGGGCACCGAGGAGGACGAGCCGTGGGGCGAGGTGCCCCCGCCGGCGCCCGATGCACGCGCCTACCGGGTGTCGAACCCCGACCCGCTCGCCGAGGCGCGGTTCGCCGCGAGCCTCGAGGAGATCGCCGGCGTCGGCGTCGCCGCGATCAACACGGCGATGGCGGAGCGGGTCAGCCAGACCATCGAGCTCGCCGACGAGTTCGCGATCGCGGTGGTCTCCTCGCGCGACGAGCGCGAGCGTGCCGGCATCGTCGTGCTCGAACCGCCGACCGAGCAGGTGACCCTGCTCACCGCGTCGCTGCACAACCACGGCGTCACGGCGACCATGCGGCAGGGGCGCATCCGGCTCTCGGTGCACGCAGCGACGTCCGGCGAGACGCTCGAGATGCTGCGCGCGGCGTTCGTCTCGTACGGCACCGCTGCGTCGTACTGAACGGCCATCGGGGGGTCGCGGCATCCGCTCCCAGGTGAACGGCGTGTGTCGCACCGCGTGTCGCTGAGGCCGATTCGCCGGCACCGTCGTAGCGTCTGTGGCATCGGACAAGGAGTCCGATCGAGTCGGCTCGTGAACCGCTCGTGGGAGGTTCGCCGCCGGCACGGAATGCCGAGCTGAAGCTCGGGGCGGGAGCTGGCGTGTCACTCTCTACCTCCAAGTCGACCGATCTCGCGGCGGATGCCGCAGCAGCACAGCAGGAGCGCACGTACGTGCTCGACACCTCGGTGCTGCTCTCCGATCCGAAGGCCCTGTTCCGCTTCGACGAGCATGCCGTGGTGCTGCCCGTCGTCGTGATCACGGAGCTCGAGGCCAAGCGGAACGATCCCGAGATCGGCTACTTCGCCCGTCAGGCGCTGCGCATCCTCGATGAGCTGCGCGTCGAGCACGAGCGACTCGACTTCCCGATCACCGTCGGCGACGGCGGGTCGCTCCGCGTCGAGCTGAACCACAGCGACCAGAGCGTGCTGCCGTCGGGCCTACGCCTCTCCGACAACGACTCCCGCATCCTCGCGTGCGCGTTGAACCTCGCCAACGACGGCCTCGCCGTCACCGTCGTCTCGAAGGACCTGCCGCTGCGCGTGAAGGCCGCCTCGATCGGCCTCGACGCCGCGGAGTACCGGCACGAGCTCGCGATCGACTCCGGCTGGAACGGCATGGCGGAGCTCGACCTCGGCTCGAACGACATGGCGAAGCTCTACGAGCACGAGCACCTGACGGTGCCCGCCGACCTCGATCAGCCGATCAACACCGGTCTCGTCATCCACTCCGACCGTGGCTCGGCGCTCGGCCGGGTCGTGGGGGAGCGCGAGGTGCGGCTCGTGCGCGGCGACCGCGAGGTCTTCGGGCTGCACGGGCGCTCCGCCGAGCAGCGGCTCGCGATCGACCTGCTGCTCGACCCCGAGATCGGCATCCTCTCGCTCGGCGGCCGGGCGGGCACCGGCAAGTCGGCGCTCGCCCTGTGCGCAGGCCTCGAGGCGGTGCTCGAACGCCAGCAGCACAAGAAGATCATGGTGTTCCGTCCGCTCTACGCGGTCGGCGGCCAGGAGCTCGGGTACCTGCCCGGAGACCAGGGCGAGAAGATGAACCCCTGGGGTCAGGCCGTGTTCGACACGCTCGGCTCCGTGGTCTCCGACAACGTGCTCGAAGAGGTGATCGACCGCGGCATCCTCGAGGTGCTGCCGCTGACGCACATCCGCGGGCGCTCGCTGCACGACGCATTCGTGATCGTCGACGAGGCGCAGTCGCTCGAGCGCAACGTGCTGCTCACGGTGCTCTCGCGCATCGGCCAGAATTCGCGGGTCGTGCTCACCCACGACGTCGCCCAGCGCGACAACCTTCGGGTCGGCCGCCATGACGGCGTCGCGAGCGTGATCGAGACGCTGAAGGGGCATCCGCTCTTCGCCCACATCACGCTGACCCGCTCGGAGCGCTCGGCGATCGCCGCGCTCGTCGCCGAGATGCTCGACGGGCACGAACTGGCCTGAGCAGGGCTGACTGGAGCGGGCCCCGGGCGACCGGGGCCCGCTTCCGCGTGCTCCGGTGTCTCAGCCGCGTCGCGTCAGCCGTAGAGCTTCGCGTCGTAGGTGGGGCCGTAGTACGCGTCGAGCGCCTCGACCGACTCGTTCGGCCGTTCGAGCGCCTGCGCGATCAGCGCGCGGCGGGGCGCGGCCGCCGGTGCCCAGGTCTCGGGCTTCCAGGTCTGCGATCGCAGGAACGCCTTCGAGCAATGGGAGAAGATCTCGTCGATCGCGACCTCGAGCACGAGCGCCGGTTCGTGCCCGCGCACCTGCATGCGATCGGCGTAGGGCGCATCGCGCAGCAGACGGCCGCGGCCGTTGATGCGCAGCGTGTCGCCGCGGCCGGGGATGACGAAGAGCAGCCCGACGTGCGGGTTCTCGAGCACGTTGTGGAAACCGTCGGCCCGGCGGTTGCCCGGCCGCTCGGGGATCGCGATCGTCGTGTCGTCGAGCACGATCGCGAAGCCGGCGGGGTCGCCCTTGGGGGAGACGTCGGCGTTGCCGGCGGCATCCGCCGTCGAGACGAAGCAGAGCGGGGATGCCGCGAGCCACTGCCGATCGAGGTCGTGCAGTCGAGCGCGCGACTTGTCGCGGGCGGCGGGCAGCGGGGAGCCGATGATCGCCTCGAGCTCGGCGGTGGTCGTGACGGGGGTGCCTCCATGATCCATGGCTCCACGCTACGCCCGTCGCGCGGCGTCGATCGTCACGGCGGATCCCGCGCTCCCGGGCATTGCCCCGGCTATCTCTATATAGCTAGAGTTCGAGCATGGAACCGCTCAGTCGCATCACGGATGCCACGGTCGACGTGCTGCGGGCGCTGCTCGACGCGCCCGGCCCGAGCTGGGGGCTCGCCGTCGTCAAGGCGTCGGGACGACCCGCCGGCAGTGTCTACCCGATCCTCGAACGACTCGAGCGGGCCGGCTGGCTCGAGAGCGAATGGGAGCAGGATGCCGCGCGGCCCGGGCCGCGTCGCCGGTACTACACATTGAGCGAGGGCGGGTCGGCAGCCGCCCGGCAGGCGGTCGCCGCGCGGCCGGCTCGCACCGCGGCCCGGTCTGCCGCGTCGGTCGCGACCGTGCCCGCCGTCGCGGACGGAACCGCATGAGCGGGCGACTCGCCCGCGCCGGCCTCGCCGTGGCCGTGCGGCTGCTGCCCGATGCTCGGCGCGAGCGCTACCGCGAGGAGTGGGCGGCAGACCTGCGGGATGCCCCGGCTGCGGGTGTGTCGACCGCGCAACTCGTCGCCGGCGCGTTCGGCGTCGTGCTGCGGGCTCCGCGCTCGCCGGAGGCGTTCGGACTGACGTCGAGCGCGCTCGCCGGAAGGCGGCTCCGCTGGGCGGCGGCCTGGTTCGCGGCGGCGGTGTCGCTCGCGCTCGGGAGCTTCTTCCTGACACCGTTCACGGCCGGCGGCGCGTTCGGCGAGGTGGGCTCGCGCGTGATGGTCGTCGTGGCACTCGTCGGCGGTGTCGGGCTGGTCTGGCTGGCCGCTGCCGTGCACGGGCTGCTCGCCTCACGTGGTGCCGGCCTCCGCTGGGCGGTGAGCCTCGGAGTCGTGCTGCTCACCGTGCCGGTCGTCGCCATGCTGACCGTAGCGCTCGTGCCCGCGATGATGCTCGGAGGCATGCTCGCCGGCGCGGCGACCGTCGTGTTCGCGTGGGCGCTCCCCGCCGCGACCGACCCCGAACGTCGTCGCACGTGGCCCGGCCTGCCCGCACGACTCGGCACCCGGGCGACCGCGCTCGTCGGCGCGATCGTCGTGCTCGGCGGCGCCGCTGTCGGGGCCGTGCACATCCTGGTCTGGAACCCGCTCTCGAAGGTGCCCGGCCTCGCCCTGCCCGAGATCTACGCGCAGATGGCCGACCGGGGCGAGCCCGCGGGTCCGGCCGCGGCGTACGCCCTCGTCTGGGCCGCGACCTGGGCGCCGCTCGGTCTGCTGTTCCTCGCGACGGCCGTCGTCGGAAACCGGGGCACGCTCCGCCGCCTCGACGCCCGTCGCATCGCCCGCGCGAGCCTCGTCGCCGTCTTCGGCATCGGGTTCACGCAGTGGGTCGGCGGCTTCTCGATGGGCATGTCGATCGCCGACGCCTTCGCGGTGAGCGGCGGCGACAGCGCGGTCAGCGGGCTGCTGCTGACCGCTGCGGCGACCGTCGCCGGCGTCATCGTCGCGCTGCGCGTGCTGCCGCCGGCATCCGTCGCCCGCTCGCCCCGCGCGGCCGCCTGAAACGCTGCAGCCTGAGAGGATCGGATCATGCGGTCGAAACGTGCGGTGCTCTTCGACGTCGACGGCACGCTGATCGACGCGATCGCGGGCCAGCGACGTATCTGGCACGAGTGGGCCGAGCGCTTCGACCTCGACCCGTCGGTCGTGTACGAGGCGGCGATGCGCACCCGGCCGCTCGAGACGGTGGCCGAACTGCTGCCGGGGCGCGACCCGGCTCCACTCGTCGCCGCGTTCGACGAGCTCGAAGATGTGGAGGCCGAGCACGGGGCGCTGCACGGAATCGAGGGGGCCGCGAAGCTTCTCTCGTCGCTCGAACCGAACACATGGGCCCTCGTGACCTCGAATGCCGAGCGGCGCGTGACGGCACGGTTCCGTCGACTCGGATTGCCGTTGCCGGAGGTCATCGTCGACAATGTGGCGACCAACGCGGGCAAGCCGTCGCCCGACCCCTACCTGCTCGCGGCGCGTCGTCTCGGCGCCCGTTCCGGCGACTGCCTCGTGATCGAGGATTCTCCAGCGGGCGTCACCGCAGGAGTGGCCGCGGGCATGACGACCTGGAGCGTCAACGGCCAGGTGCCGGTCGCGGGCGCCCACCGGCACTTTCGCACGCTCGCTGACGCGTCGGCCGACATCATCGGCTTCGTCGCGGGCCACGGCGTGCACGCGACATCCGCCTGACGTAACTGGCGGCCGACGACGAAGCGCCCCGCCGGACCGGCGGGGCGCTTCGGGAATCGCTGCTGCTAGGCCTGCGGCGGACGCGTCATCGACAGCAGGTCGAGGGCCGTGTCGAGCTGCTCGATGGTGAGGTCGCCGCGCTCCACGTAGCCGAGGTCGATCACGGCCTCGCGCACCGTGATGCCCTTGGCGACCGAGTGCTTCGCGATCTTCGCGGCGGCCTCGTAGCCGATGAGCTTGTTGAGCGGGGTCACGATCGAGGGCGACATGCCCGCGAGGGCGGTCGCGCGCTCGACGTCGGCCTCGAGGCCGTCGATCGTCTTGTCGGCGAGCACTCGCACCGAGTTCGCGAGCAGGCGGATCGACTCGAGGAGGGCGGTGCCCATGACGGGGATCTGCACGTTGAGCTCGAAGGCACCCGATGCACCGGCCCACGCGATCGTCGCGTCGTTGCCGATGACGCGTGCGCAGACCATGAGCACGGCCTCGGGAACGACGGGGTTCACCTTGCCCGGCATGATCGAGGAGCCGGGCTGCAGGTCGGGGATGCGCAGTTCGCCGAGGCCGGTGTTCGGGCCGGAACCCATCCAACGGAGGTCGTTCGAGATCTTCGTGAGGCTCACGGCGATCGTGCGCAGCGCGCCCGAGGCGTCGACGAGGCCGTCGCGGTTGGCCTGCGCCTCGAAGTGGTCGGCGGCCTCGGTGACCGGCAGTTCGGTCTCGGCCTGGAGCAGCGAGATGACGAGCTGCGGGAACCCGGCCGGCGTGTTGATGCCGGTGCCGACGGCGGTGCCGCCGAGCGGGACCTCGGCGACGCGGGGGAGCGCCGTGCGCACGCGCTCGATGCCGAGGCGGATCTGGCGGGCGTAGCCGCCGAACTCCTGGCCGAGGGTGACGGGGGTCGCATCCATGAGGTGGGTGCGGCCGGCCTTGACGACGCCGGCCCACTCGACGGCCTTCGCCTCGAGGGCGACGGCGAGGTGGTCGAGCGAGGGGATGAGCTCGTCGATGAGCGCCGCGGTCACGGCGATGTGCACCGAGGTCGGGAAGACGTCGTTCGACGACTGCGAGGCGTTCACGTGATCGTTGGGGTGCACCGGGCTGCCGAGCTTGCCCGTCGCGATGGTGGCGAGCACCTCGTTCATGTTCATGTTCGAGGAGGTGCCGGAGCCGGTCTGGTACACGTCGACCGGGAAGTGCTCGGTGTAGCTGTGCACGCCCGAGATGACCTCGTCTGCGGCGTCTTCGATCGCCTTCGCGATGGCCGGGTCGAGCACGCCGAGCTGCGCGTTCGCCTGCGCGGCCGCCTTCTTGATGCGGGCGAGCGCCTGGATCTGCTGGGGCTCGAGACCTGCGCCGGAGATGGGGAAGTTCTCGACGGCGCGCTGCGTCTGCGCCCGGTAGAGGGCCGATGCGGGCACCCGCACCTCGCCCATCGTGTCGTGCTCGATGCGATAGTCGGCGGCGTTGTCCACCACGGTGTGTTCCCTTCGATGTGCTTGCCGGATGTCCCGGCTGATGCCGCTCGTTCGTTCGGCGTGAGCCGTCAGACCGAGCCGACGACGATGTCGGTCTCGACACGACCCTCGAAGAGTCGGTAGTTCGCTCCGACGATAGCCAGCGTACCCGCTGCGATCGCGTCGCTGATCATCTCGGATGCGGCAACGAGCTCGGTCACGGTGTTGCGCAGGTGCTCGCGGCCGACGAAGCCGGTGTCGACGTGAGCGGGGTCCACGGGCGCGTCGGCTGCGCCCCCGGCGACCTTGCGCACGGCGGGCACGATCTTCTCGACGAGACCGGCGATGTGCACCGGCAGCGGGGTCGCGTCTTCGGCCTCGGAATCGATGGCGGCGCGCACGGCACCGCACTCGTCGTGCGCGAGCACGATGACGAGCGGCACGTGCAGCAGGCCGACGGCGTACTCGAGCGAGCCGAGCGACGACGGGGTCACGACCTGGCCGGCGTTGCGCACGACGAAGGCGTCGCCGAGACCCACGTCGAAGATGATCTCGGCCGCGAGGCGGGAGTCGCTGCAGCCGAAGATCGCGACGAGCGGGCGCTGCGCGTGCGCGAGCGACGCGCGGCGATCGACGTCTTGACGCGGGTGGAGGGGCTTGCCCTCGACGAAGCGGGTGTTGCCGCTGCGGAGCTCGCGCCACGTCTCAGCCGGAGTCTGCGGACGATCTTTCGGCTGCGTGGTCACGTGGTGCCCTTTCAGTCCTGTGCCTCGATCGTCGGCGTGAGCGCCGACGCGAGCGTCTCGAATTCTTCGGGAGTCGCGGTGCCGAGCAGCACGAAGGTGCTGCCGCCCGCTTCGGTGGTGAGGCCGTAGCGGGCGTTGCCGACGTCTTCGGGGGATTCGCGGTTGTCGTACACCGTCCACTCCACGCCGTCGATGGTCGTGGTGCCCACGGCGAGGGTGCGGGCGAGGAGCCCGGCGACCCACGTGGGGTTCGCGTCGAGCCCCTGGTAGAGCCCGATGAACTCATCGCTCGGGGTGAGGTAGCCCACGTACCACGCGGTCACGTCGTCGGCCTGGCTGACGCGGAGCTCGGCGGCGTTGGCGCGCCAGCCGTCGGGCAGCTCGGGCACGGCGAGCGGGTCGACGCTCGCGGCCTGCGCCTGTTCGGCGAGGGATGCCACGTCGATGTCGCGCTCGATGGGGGTGTCGCTGCGCGGCACGAGCAGCACGATGACGAGCATGACCGCGAGGCTCGCGCCGAGCGCGAGCAGGAGGTTGCGCAGCGTCTGGCGCTGGCGGTGCTTCAGGGAGTTCTCGGCCTTGCGGGCCGCCGTCTCTTCGGGGGTCTCGGGCCGGCCGAGCTCGGCCACGACCCGGGGTGCGCGCTCCGCCATCAGCGGTCGCCGCTGTCGTCGGCCGCCGCGCGGGATGAGCCGGCGCGGGCCGCCTCGAGGCGAGCCTTCGCGCCGATGAGCCACTCCTCGCAGCGGGCCGCGAGGGCCTCGCCGCGCTCCCACAGCGCGAGCGACTGCTCGAGCGTCGCCGAACCCTGCTCGAGCTCGCCGACGACCTGCACGAGTTCGTCGCGCGCCTGCTCGTAGCTCAGCTCGGAGACTTCGGTGGTGGAGGGCATGGCGTCCATTCTATTCGGCGTGTTCGCGAGGTTTATTCAGGGTGGTCGTGAGGCGCACCGGCGAGGTCGTGCACCGACGGTACGGCGCCGCGGGAGACGGCGGCGAACGCGCCCTCGGCGAGCGTGACCGTGACCTCGGCGCCGTCGGGAGCCCCTGCGGGGCCCCGCACCACATGGCCGTCGGCGCCCTGCACGATCGCGTACCCGCGGTCGAGCGTGGCCTGCGGCGAGAGCGCCCGCAGGTGCCCGCGCAGTTCGGCGACGCGATGGGTCTGTCGATCGATCGTGCGCTCGACGAGCTCGGCGCCGCGCGCCACCCAACGGGTCAGGTCCTCGGCGCGGCGGTCGACGATCCACGAGGTCTCGGCGAGCGCCGGTCGCGATCGCAAGTGGCCGATGCGGTCGATCTCGCGGGAGAGGATCGCCTGCAGCCGCATGCCGAGGCGGGCGCGGGCCTGCTCGACCCGCACGAGTTCTTCGTTGACGTCGGGCACGACGCGCTTCGCGGCGTCCGTCGGGGTCGAGGCTCGCAAGTCGGCGACCTCGTCGAGCAGCGGCCGGTCGGCCTCGTGCCCGATGGCCGAGACGATGGGGGTGGATGCCGCGGCAGCCGCTCTCACGACGCGCTCGTCGCTGAAGCCCAGCAGGTTCTGGAAGTCGCCGCCGCCGCGGGCGACGATGATGACCTCGACCTGGGGGTCGGCGTCGAGTCGCTCGATCGCCGCGACGACCTCTGAGACGGTGCGGTCGCCCTGCACGGCGGCGTGCACGACGCGGAACTCGACGGCGGGCCATCGCAACTTGGCGTTGCGCAGCACGTCTTTCTCGGCGTCGCTGTCTTTTCCGGTGATGAGGCCGACGACGCCCGGCAGGAACGGCAGGCGTCGCTTGCGGCCGGCGTCGAACAGTCCCTCGGCCGCGAGCTGGGCGCGCAGGCGCTCGAGGCGCTCGAGCAGGTCGCCGAGGCCGACGTGCTTCAGCTCGAAGACCTGCATCGACAGCGAGCCGCCCTTGACCCACCAGTTGGGCTTGACGAGGGCGATGACCCGGTCGCCCTGCTTGAACTGCTCGTCGAACCGGGCGCGCACCGAAGACCACACCTGGAACGAGAGGGTCGCCTCGGCATCGAGGTCTTTCAACTTGCCGTAGACGTTGCCGCCCGAGACGCCCCACTGAGTGATCTCGCCCTCGACCCAGACCGTGCCGAGTCGATCGATGTACTGCTTGAGCTTGCCCGAGAGGAGCCCGACCGGCCACGGAGCCTCACGTGTCGCCGGTGCATCCGTCATGTCTGGCCTCCCAGCCGTCTGCCCGCGTCAGCCGCGTAGGATGGGCACCGTGACGAGCACTACGGAAACCCCGCGAATCGGCCTTGGCATGCCCCGAGTTCCGGGCGTGCGCGGCCGGCTCAAGGATAACCCGGTCCCCGGACAGAAGCGGGTGCTCCTGGCGGCCCCGCGCGGCTACTGCGCCGGCGTCGACCGCGCCGTGATCGCGGTCGAGAAGGCCCTCGAGCACTACGGCGCCCCGGTCTACGTGCGCAAGCAGATCGTGCACAACATCCACGTCGTCACCGAGCTCGAGGCGCAGGGCGCGATCTTCGTCGAAGAGGTCGACGAGGTGCCCGAAGGCGCCCACATCGTCTTCAGTGCGCACGGCGTCTCGCCGGCCGTCGTCAACGCCGCCGCCGACCGCGGCCTGCACGCGATCGATGCGACCTGCCCGCTCGTGACCAAGGTGCACCGTGAGGCCGTGCGCTTCGCGCGCGACGACTTCGAGATCCTGCTCATCGGCCACGAAGGACACGAAGAGGTCGAGGGCACGGCGGGCGAGGCGCCCGACCACGTGACCATCGTCAACAGCCCCGACGACGTCGACAACATCGAGGTGCAAGACCCCGACAAGGTCGTCTGGCTCTCGCAGACCACGCTCTCGGTCGACGAGACCATGGAGACCGTGCGCCGCCTGCGCGAACGCTTCCCGAATCTTCAAGACCCGCCCTCCGACGACATCTGCTACGCCACCCAGAACCGCCAGGTCGCGATCAAGAAGGTCGCACAGGACGCCGACCTCGTGATCGTCGTGGGCTCGGCCAACAGCTCCAACAGCGTGCGCCTCGTCGAGGTCGCGCTCGAGTACGGCGCGAAGGCCGCCTACCGGGTCGACTACGCGAGCGAGGTCAAGCAGGAGTGGCTCGACGGCGTCGAGACGGTCGGCGTGACGAGCGGGGCGTCCGTGCCCGAGGAGCTCGTGAAGGAACTGCTCGACGCACTCTCCGACGCGGGATACGGCTCGGTCTCCGAGGTGAAGACGGCCGAGGAGGACCTGATGTTCTCGCTGCCGAAGGAACTGCGCAAAGACCTGCAGGGCAACCGCGACGAGCGTGCCCTCGGCGGTCGCGCTCGCGCGCAGCGCTGATCCGGTGAGCGGATGCCGCGGCCGCGCGTCCGACGGCTGGTGATCCGCTCGCCTGGTGGATCCGCTCGCCTGGTGACGGTCGTCGGCGGGCCGCTCGCGTTTCCGCCGTCGGCGAACTCCGCCGCGTGGCGCGGATCCTCCGTCTCCAGGGGGATGGAGTGAGCGCTCACTCCGCGTAGTATCGCCCGCATGAACTCGAATACCGAGCGTTCGACGCGCGCGAGGCCGATGCCGGTCGAGGAGCGTCGGGCGGCGATCGCCCAGGCGACGCTGCCGCTGCTCGTCGCCCACGGACGCGACGTCACGACCCGGCAGATCGCCGATGCATCCGGGGTCGCCGAGGGCACGCTGTTCCGCGTGTTCGACGACAAGGAGGCGATCATCGACGCCGCCGTCGAGCACTTCCTCGACCCCGAGCCGTTTCGAGCGGCGCTTCGCAGCATCGATCCGTCGCTTCCGCTCGAGCTGAAGGTCGAGCTCGTGCTGGCCCGGTTCCTCGAACGGTTCAGCGGCATCTTCGGGGTATTCGCGTCGCTCGGCAGCCGCCCCCGGCCACCCGCGCAGAACCTCGAGATCATCACGGATATCTTCGACGAGCTGCTCGCCCCCGACCTCGAGGCGTTGCGCGTGCCGCCGGCCCAGGTCTTCAAGTTCGTGCGACTCGTCGCGTTCTCGTCGGCGATGCCGCAGTTCGGCCCGACGATCGGGCTCGACACCGACGAACTCGCCCACCTCATCGTGCACGGCATCGCGTCATCGACGGGCGCACCCGCGCCGGCGGCATCCGCTGCCGTTCTCGAACCGACCATCCAGACCGCTCCGACCAGCCCGATGGGAACCACTCCATGCTGATGAAACTGCTGCGCCGGCACCTCCGGCCGTATTGGGCGCTGCTCCTCGGCGTCCTCGTGTTCCAGCTCGCGCAGTCGATCGCCTCGCTCTACCTGCCGACGCTGAACGCCGACATCATCGACGACGGCGTCGCCAAGGGCGACACCGGCTTCATCATCTCGACCGGCGGCGTGATGCTCGCCATCACGCTCGCCCAGGTGGCGTGCGCCATCGCGGCCGTGTACTTCGGCGCGAAGGCGGCGATGGCCTTCGGCCGCGACCTGCGCGTCGCCGTGTTCCGCAAGGTCGCCGACTTCTCGGAGCAGGAGGTGTCGCGCTTCGGCGCACCGAGCCTCATCACGCGGTCGACGAACGACGTGCAGCAGGTGCAGATGCTCGTGCTCATGTCGTGCACGATCCTCGTCTCCGCGCCGATCCTCGCGATCGGCGGCGTCTACATGGCGCTCCGCGAAGACCTCGCCCTGTCGTGGATCATGGTCGTCGCCGTGCCCGTGCTGCTCGTCTCGGTCGGGCTCATCATCAGCCGCATGGTGCCACTCTTCCAGTCGATGCAGAAGCGCATCGACGGCGTCAACCGGGTGCTCCGGGAGCAGCTCACAGGCATCCGCGTCATTCGCGCCTTCGTGCGCGAGGGCGTCGAGAGCGAGCGCTTCGACGAGGCGAACGACGCGCTCACCGACACCGCGCTCAAGGCGGGCCGCCTCTTCGCCCTCGTCTTCCCGGTCGTCATGCTCGTGCTGAACGTCTCGAGCATCGCCGTGCTCTGGTTCGGCGCCTACCGCGTCGAAGACGGCTCGATGCAGATCGGCTCGCTCACCGCCTTCCTCAGCTACCTCATCCAGATCCTCATGGCGGTGATGATGGCGACGATGATCGCGTTCCTGCTGCCGCGTGCGGCGGTCTCGGCCGGTCGCATCGGCGAGGTGCTCGAGACGGCGTCGAGCGTCGTCGATCCAGAGCAGCCCGTCTTCACGCTCACCGCACCCGGCACGGTGGAGTTCCGCGGCGTCGACTTCGCCTACCCCGGCGCTGAGGAGCCCGTGCTGCACGACCTGAACTTCGTCGCCGAGCCCGGCCAGGTCACGGCGATCATCGGCGCCACCGGCTCGGGCAAGACGACGATCGTCAACCTCGTCGCGCGCCTCTTCGACGCGACGGGAGGCTCCGTGCTCGTGGGCGGCGTCGACGTGCGGGAGCTCGACCCCGAGGTGCTCGGCGCCCAACTCGCCCTCGTGCCGCAGAAGCCCTACCTCTTCGCCGGCACCGTCGGCTCGACGCTGCGCTACGGCGACCCCGAGGCGAGCGACGCCGAGCTCTGGAGCGTGCTCGAGACCGCGCAGGCGCAGGACTTCGTCGCCGCGATGCCCGGCCAGCTCGAGGCGCCCATCGCGCAGGGCGGCACGAACGTCTCGGGTGGCCAGCGACAACGACTGTCCATCGCGAGAGCCCTCGCGAAACGACCACCGATCTACCTGTTCGACGACTCGTTCTCGGCCCTCGACACGGCGACCGACGCCCGCCTGCGCGCGGCCCTGTCGCGCACGGTGTCCGATGCCACGATGATCGTCGTCGCCCAGCGCGTCGCGACGATCGTCGGCGCCGACAAGATCCTCGTCGTCGAAGACGGCCGCATCACGGCGCAGGGCACCCATGAGGAACTGCTCGCGAGCTCCGAGGCGTACGCCGAGATCGTCGAGAGCCAGCTGAGCGTGGAGGAGGCGGCATGAGCGCGTCGCAGGGACAGCCCCAGGAGCCCGCCGGGTCGCAGGAGACCCCGGCGGCCCAGGAGACGGCGGCCCCGGCACGCCCGGTCGGGCCGCCGCGCCGCGGCCCGATGGGCGGCGGCCCGATGGGCGGCGTCGGCATGCCCGCCGAGAAGTCGATGAACTTCTGGCCGTCGGCCAAGCGACTGCTCCGCCGGCTCAAGCCCGAGCGAGCGCTCGTCGCGGCCGTCGTACTGCTCGGCGTCGTGAGCGTCGTCTTCTCAGTGCTGGGCCCGAAGATCCTCGGCGAGGCGACGAACATCATCTTCGAGGGCTTCCTCTCGTCGCAGATGCCCGCGGGTGCGACGCAGCAGCAGGTCGTCGACGGGTTGCGTGCCTCCGGTGACACCCAGCAGGCCGACATGGTGTCGTCGATGAACCTCGTGCCCGGGGAGGGCATCGACTTCAGCGCGCTCGCGACCGTGCTGCTCTGGGTGCTCGCCCTCTACGTGCTCGCCTCGCTCTTCGGGTGGGCGCAGGGCTACGTGCTGAACGGCGTGACGCAGCGCACGGTCTACCGCCTGCGCCAGGAGGTCGAGGAGAAGCTCCACCGCCTGCCGCTGTCGTACTTCGACAAGATGCAGCGCGGCGAGCTCCTCTCGCGGGTCACGAACGACATCGACAACGTCTCGCAGTCGTTGCAGCAGACGATGAGCCAGTTGCTCACGTCGCTCCTCACCGTCGTCGGCGTGCTCGTGATGATGTTCATCATCTCGCCGCTGCTCGCGGCCATCGCGCTCGTCACGATCCCGCTCACGATCCTCATCACGACGATCATCGCCAAGCGCTCGCAGAAGCTCTTCGTTGCGCAGTGGACCCATACCGGCGCCCTCAACGCGCAGATCGAGGAGGCCTACTCGGGCCACGCCCTCGTGCGCGTCTTCGGCCGCCGCCGCGAGGTCGAGCGCGGGTTCGACGACAAGAACGACCAGCTCTACGAGGCGAGCTTCGGCGCGCAGTTCGTGAGCGGCATCATCATGCCCGCCATGATGTTCGTCGGCAACCTCGTCTACGTCGCGATCGCCGTCGTCGGCGGCCTCATGGTCGCAGCGGGCAGCATCAGCCTCGGCGACGTGCAGGCGTTCATCCAGTACTCGCGGCAGTTCACCCAGCCGCTCAGCCAGCTCGGCTCGATGGCGAACCTCCTGCAGTCTGGCGTCGCGAGCGCCGAGCGGGTGTTCGCGCTGCTCGACGCCGACGAGCAGGTGCCCGATCCGGTCGAGCCCGAGGCCGCCGCGGATGCGGACGGCGCGGAGGGCGCGGCATCCGGTCGCCTCGTCTTCGACGATGTCTCGTTCAGCTACGACCCCGAGAAGCCGCTCATCGACGACCTCTCGCTCACCGCGGAACCCGGGCAGTCGATCGCGATCGTCGGCCCGACCGGGGCGGGCAAGACCACCCTCGTGAACCTCATCATGCGCTTCTACGAGCTCGACTCCGGGCGCATCACGCTCGACGGCGTCGACATCACGCGCATGACGCGCGACGAGCTGCGCGGCCGCATGGGCATGGTGCTGCAGGACACCTGGCTGTTCACGGGCACGATCCGCGAGAACATCGCCTACGGGCGACCGGATGCCTCGGAGGACGAGATCCTCGAGGCGGCCCGGGCGACCTACGTCGACCGCTTCGTGCGCACGCTGCCCGACGGGTACGACACGGTGCTCGACGACGAGGCGTCGAACCTCTCGGCCGGTGAGAAGCAGCTCATCACGATCGCCCGTGCATTCCTCGCGCAGCCGGCCGTGCTGATCCTCGACGAGGCGACGAGCTCGGTCGACACGCGCACCGAGCTGCTGCTGCAGCACGCCATGAACGCGCTGCGGAAAGACCGCACGAGCTTCGTGATCGCGCACCGGCTCTCGACGATCCGCGACGCCGACCTCATCCTCGTGATGGAGGACGGGCACATCGTCGAGCAGGGCGACCACGCCGGGCTGCTCGCCCAGGGCGGCGCGTACACGCGGCTCTACGAGGCGCAGTTCGCGGCGCCCGCCGATGCGGGGGCGCTCGTCGACCCCGAGGACGTCGGGGGACCGGGTACGGCCACGGGCGGCATCGAGGCGGTGCCGGAGGGCGCCACGAGCTGACCGGCGCCGCCGCGACGTCCGCGCGACGGACGGGATTCGCCTCCGATGCCCCGGATGAGATGTGCCCCCGGGGGCTTGTGCGCGCGTACGTGCGCGACGAAGATGCAACCGTCAGGGCACGTCAGAACCTTCGTCCTTACACGTCATCCGGCTTTCCATCCCTGAGCGACCCGTGCGTGTCAGTTGGAGGTACCCGATGTCTCTCAAGCCCAGCAAACTCATCACCGCCGCGGTCGCCGCGGTCGCGTGCCTCCTGGCCCCCGTGGTCGTCGCGGGGCCGAGCCAGGCGGTCCCCGACATCGGGCGGGATCCCGCCGTGATCAGCGAGTGGAACGCGATCGCGGTCCGCACGATCGCGACGGAGAACGGCACCCCGGTGCCGGCATCGCCGCTGTATTTCGCGTTCGTGTCGATCGCGATGCACGATGCCGTCGCCACCATCGAGGGTGGTTTCGAGCCGTTCACCGAGCTCCCGCGAGCTCACGCGCACGCCTCGCCCGAGGTAGCGGCGGCGACGGCGGCGCACCACGTGTTGAAGCACTACTTCCCGAACTCGGGTGCGAACCTCGATGCCGACTACGCGGCGTTCCTCGCAGAGGTGCCGAAGGGGGTCGGCCTCGTGCACGGCACGCGCGTCGGTGAGGACGCGGCGGCAGCGATCATCGCGTTGCGTGCGGACGACGGGCGCGGAGATCCCCATCCGTTCCTCGCCCAACCCGACATCGGCGTCTGGCGGCCGACTCCCGATCTGCTCCTGCCGATGGCGGTGTCGTGGCTCGGCTTCGTCGACCCGCTCGTGATCGATTCGCCGACGCAGTTCGCGCCCGCCGGGCCCGATCCCGTCGAGTCGGACGCGTATGCGACGGACTTCACCGAGGTGAAGGAGAAGGGCGCGCTGAACGGGTCGACCCGCTCGGATGCGGAAAGCGCGACGGCAGTGTTCTGGACCGCGAATCCGGTGGCGCAGTACAACGCGGTGATGCGTGCTGAGACGGCGCAGCGCGGGTACGACATCGGCGAATCCGCTCGAGCGTTCGCGCTGCTGGGCACCTCGATGGCCGACACGCAGATCTCCTGCTGGCGGTCGAAGTTCGATGAGGCGTACTGGCGCCCGATCACGGCCATCCACGAGGCCGGCGCCGACGGGAATGATGCAACGGTGGCGGACCCGACGTGGAAGGCCTTCCGTGAGACCCCGCCGTACCCCGACTATACGAGCGGGCACGCCTGTGTGACCGGTTCGGCGTCGGAGGTGTTCGGCCATCTGTTCGGCGCGGACACGATCGACATCGATGTTCCGTCGACCGTGCAGGGCCGTCCCGACCGGCACTTCGCGGCCACGAGCGACCTCGATGACGAGGCGATGAACGCGAGGATCTGGCTCGGATTCCACTTCCGGAAGGCGATGACCGACGGGAACGCCCTCGGCCACACCGTTGCCGGTCATGTGATCGAGGGCACGTTCCGCGCGACCGACTGATCGCGCCTACGGCTGGGCGGGCGCCAGCGACTGCAGGAAGGCCGGGTCGCTCGCGAACACGAGCATGCCGACGACCACCACGACGATGAACGCCGCGACACCCGCGAGGAGCGGAACCCACCAGGCAAGTCGGCCGGTCCGCATGCGCGCACGCGACCAGAGCAGCGCGCCGACCCACAGCAGGAGTTGCAGCGCGATGCCGACGAAGATGTACACGGGTACCGCGGGGCCGGGAGTGAAGTCGGCCGGCCCGTCGATGCCGAGCATCGATGCCGAGAGCTTCGCCGATTCGAGTGCTGTCGTCGGCAGCTGGAAGAGCGACAGGCTGTTGTAGAGCGCACCGAACACGCCGATGACGAGCAGGGCGATCGTCCACATGCGATCGATCGGGTGCGCACCGGCAGCAGCGGCGCCCGAGGGAGCCGCCTGGGCGGGAGTCACCGCTGCGGCGGGCTCGGCGATCGCCGCGTCAGAGGCCGCCGCCCGCTCATCGACCGGCGGCGTCCATGTCCACCCTTCGGGGGCGTACTCGCCGTATTGCGGACGAGGCCGCTCGTCGCGCCGCGGCGACGGCGCGGCGGGCGGGGTCGCCCCTCCGTTCGTCGTTGCGGCGTCGCCCGACTGGTCGGGCGTTCGAGCGGCCTCGTGCTGCGACATCCGTGCCCTACGCGCTGATCGACTGCGCGGCGGAACCGAGCTGACGGGTCGACTCGCCGACGCGAACCGCCATGGCGGTCTCGGCGACCTTGCCCCAGGCGCGCGGGTCGTACTGCTTCTTGTTGCCGACCGAACCGTCGACCTTCAGCACGCCGTCGTAGTTCTGGAACATGTAGCCGGCGACGGCGCGCGTGTACGCGTACTGCGTGTCGGTGTCGATGTTCATCTTCACGACGCCGTTCGCGACGGCCTCGGCGATCTCGGCGTCGGTCGAGCCCGAGCCGCCGTGGAAGACGAGGTCGAGCGGCTTCGCCGCGGTGCCGTACTTGGCCTGCAGGCCATCCTGGATCTCCTTCAGGAGCGCCGGGCGCAGCTTCACGTTGCCGGGAGCGTAGACGCCGTGCACGTTGCCGAAGGTGAGGGCGGCCATGTAGCGGCCCTGGTCGCCGAAGCCGAGCGCCTCGACGGTCGCGATCGCGTCGTCGAGCGTCGTGTAGAGCGCGTCGTTCGAGCCCTCGTGCTGCACGCCGTCCTCCTCGCCGCCGACGACGCCGATCTCGACCTCGAGGATGGCGTTGATCGCCTTCATGCGGGGGAGGATCTCTTTCGCGATCTCGAGGTTCTCGGTGAGCGGCACAGCCGAGCCGTCCCACATGTGGGACTGGAAGATCGGGTTGCGGCCGGCCTTGACCTCGGCCTCGGAGGCCTCGATGAGCGGGAACACGAAGTCGGCGAGGGCCGGCTTCGGGCAGTGGTCGGTGTGCAGTGCGACCGTGATCGGGTAGTTCTTGGCGACCTCGTGGGCGAAGCGCGCGAAGGCGAGCGCGCCGGTGGCACGGGCCTTGACGGTGTGGCCGGCGAAGTAGTCGGCACCGCCGGTGGTGACCTGGATGATGCCGTCGGAGCCCGCCTCGGTCAGACCCTGCAGCACCGCGTTGAGCGTCTGCGAGGAGGAGACGTTGAAGGCCGGGAACGCGAAGCCCTTGGCCTTCGCGGTGTCCAGCATCTCGGCGTACTGCTCGGGGGTGGCGATGGGCATGGTGCTCCTTCGGACGACAACGGGTTTGGCGTCGAGTCTACCGACTTGCCGAGGGGTGCTCAGGTGTCGGATGCCGCGGCGCCCGCAGCACGGCAGGATGGACGCGTGCCGACCGACCAGCTCCGCCTCGCCGAACGCGGCCTCGTCGACGGTTTCCGCCGCGCGACGGCGCTCGCCGCGCTGGCCGCCTCGCCGCTCATCGGCTCGGACGACGGCCACGCCATCGACGCGCTCGCCGTGCAGGCGCTGCGCTCGGCGCTCGGCGAACTCGACGTCGACGGGGTCGTGGTGGTGGGCGAGGGCGAGAAGGACGAGGCGCCGATGCTGTACGTCGGCGAGCGGTTCGGCCGCGCTGGAAGGGGTTCGCCCGTCATCGATCTCGCGGTCGATCCGGTCGACGGCACCCGGCTGGCGGCGGCCGGCGCACCCGGCGCGATGGCCGTGCTCGCGGTCGCACCGCGAGGCGCCCTCGCCGCGCTCGGTGCGGCCCACTACCTCGAGAAGCACATCACGTGGCTTCCGGACGCCCCGGCCGGCGCTTCCGTCGGCGAACTCGTCGACCGCATCGCTGCGGCACGGGGCATCGCCGCCTCGGGGGTGCGGGTCGCCGTGCAGGATCGGCCGCGGAACGAGGGATTCGTCGTCGAGGCCCGGGCGGCGGGGGCATCCGTCGAGCTCTTCGTGCACGGCGACGTCGAGCGCAGCCTTCGTGCGGCGGGCGGCGAAGCGGGGCTCGATCTCGTCTCGGGCATCGGCGGCGCCCCCGAGGGGGTGCTGACCGCAGCGGCGGTGCACGCGCTCGGCGGCTCGATGTGGGCGCGACTCGCGCCGCAGTCGAGGGTCGAGCGAGCGCGCGTGCTCGCCGACGGGCTCGACCTCGATCGCGTCTGGTCGCTCGGCGAACTCTGCGGAGCACCCGCATGGGTCTTCCTCAGCGCCGTGACCGAGTGTGCACCGGGCGACGCGGTGATGCCCGGCGTACGAACGCGGCCGGACGGCCCTGCGATCGTGGCGACCTGGCACGCCGGGCCGGGCGTCGACGCCATGGTCGGCGAGGTGCGCGTGGTGTGAACGACAGCTTAAGAATGCACATTCTTTCATCGCCGTCGCCCTGAAAACAGGCGAGATCGGCGGGCGCGCTGCATAGGCTGGAAGCATCGTTCCATGGCCGCCCCGACTGGCCGGCCGCACTAGCGTCCGGGAGGACCCTCGATGGTGAGCACCGACACGGCAAGCCTGTTCTTGCACCCCGACCGCAACATCGCACTCGAACTCGTGCGTGCCACGGAGGCTGCGGCGATCCGCTCGTACCCGTGGATCGGCAAGGGCGACAAGCTCGGGGCCGACGGCGCAGCGGTCGACGCGATGCGCGCATTCCTCGGCACGGTGGACTTCGAGGGCGTGGTCGTCATCGGCGAGGGCGAGAAGGACGCCGCGCCCATGCTCTTCAACGGCGAGCGCGTCGGCACCGGGCGCGGCCCGGCCTGCGACATCGCGGTCGACCCGATCGACGGCACCTCGCTCACGGCCGCCGGCCGGCACAACGCGCTCTCGGTCATCGCCGTCTCCGACCGCGGCACCATGCTCGACGCCTCCTCGGTCTTCTACATGGACAAGATCGTCACGGATGCCTCGGGCATCGGCGTCGTCGACATCCGGAAGCCGATCGGCGAGAACCTGCGCGCGCTCGCCGCGGCGAAGGGCAAGGACGTCAGCGAACTCCGCGTCGCCGTGCTGAACCGCGACCGCCACGAGCGGCTCATCGCCGACATCCGCGAGGCCGGCGCCGGCACCCGCCTGATGAGCGACGGCGACGTCGCCGGCGGCATCAACGCGGCCCGCTACGAGTCGCGCATCGACATGTGCGTCGGCATCGGCGGCAGCCCCGAGGGCATCACCACGGCGTGCGCGATCAAGGCGCTCGGAGGCTTCATGCAGGGCGTGCTCGCGCCGAAGGACGACGCCGAGCGTGCGCGCGGCGAGGCCGCCGGCCTCGACTGCGAGCGCGTCTACGAACTCGACGACCTCGTGCGCGGCGACAACACGTTCTTCGTCGCCACGGGCGTGACCGACGGCGAGCTGCTCGACGGCGTGCGCAAGAAGGGGCCCATCGTGCGCACCGAGTCGATCGTGCTGCGCGGCAAGTCGGGCACGATCCGCCGCATCGTGGCCGACCACCTCGTCGAGAAGTGGCTCGTCGACGACGCGCTGTGACGCGCGCTCGCGGGTGACCGTGTCGGCGGGGGTCGCCATGATGGACGGGTGACCACCGCCGCTCGACTCCCGCGTGCCCTCCGACCCTTCGGGTCGGGCCAGTACCGTCTGCTCACGGCGGCGCTCGCAGCGTCGCTCCTGAGCGCCGGCGCGTGGATCGTCTCGGCCGTCTGGCAGGTCGTCGAGCTCGGCGGCACGCCCGTCGACCTCTCGTTCGTGGCGGTCGGGTCGAGCCTCGGGCTCGTGCTCGCGGTGCTCTTCGGCGGTGTCGCCGCCGACCGCATCCCGCAGCGGCGCATCCTCCTCGCTGTCGAGGTCGTGCGCGGTGCCGCGTTCTCGGTCGCCGCCGTGCTCGCCGCCACCGGAGTGATCGAGGTGTGGCACCTCGCCGTGCTCTCGTTCGTGCTCGGCCTCGCCGACGGCTTCTTCTACCCGGCCTACTCGGCCTGGCTGCCCGCCATCCTCCCGAACGAGCAGCTGCTCGCCGCCAACGGCATCGAGGGGGTGCTTCGGCCCTCGGTGATGAACGCCGCGGGCCCGGCGGTCGCGAGCGCCCTCATCGCCGTGCAGGGGCCGTGCTCGCGTTCGCGGTGGTCGCGGGGCTGCAGGTGGTCGCAGCGGCCGTGCTCGGCGTGATGCGCACGACTCCCGTGCGACGGGTGCTCGACGGGCCGCCGGTGCACCCGGTTCGGCAGACGTTCATCGACCTGCGCGACGGGTTCGCGTACCTGCTGCAGACGCGATGGCTGCTCGCGACGCTCATCTTCTCGATCCTGCTGGTCTTCGTCATCATGGGTCCGATCGAGGTGCTGCTGCCGTTCGCCGTGAAAGACCAGACGGGCGGCGGCGCCGGTGCCTTCGCCCTCGCGCTGGCCGCGTTCGGCGTGGGCGGCGCGATCGGCTCGCTCGCCGTCGCGTCCATGCGACTGCCGCGGCGGTACCTGACGCTCATGATCCTGGCGTGGGGGTTCGGATGCCTCCCGCTCGCGGTCATCGGCTTCACCTCGTGGCTCTGGGTGATGGTCGTCGCGCTCTTCATCTGCGGCGTGCTCTTCTCCGGGGCGAGCGTCGTGTGGGGCACGTTGCTGCAGCGCCGGGTGCCGCCCGCGATGCTCGGCCGGGTGTCGAGCCTCGACTTCTTCGTCTCGCTCGCGCTCATGCCCATCTCGATGGCCGTCGCGGGCCCGGTGGGGGAGTGGATCGGCATCGCGCCGGCCTTCCTCATCGCGGGCGTCGTGTCGCCGCTGCTCGCCATCGGCACCCTCGCGCTCGCCCGTCTCGGGCAAGACGAGCTGGCGCATCCGCTCGATGCGTCGGCCGACGCCGAACCGGTGACCGGTGCGGGGGCCGTTGCGGGCTTCGAGCCTCCCGTCGACGAGCACGAGCACAGGTGAGGGGTCGACGTCGCCCATGCGTCGTGCAAGTGTGGGGTGCACGTACGTGAAAGGGGATCACGATGATGGTCACGGTTCGAGATGCGTTCCCGGGGTTCAGCGTCGATGACGTCGAAGCGGCGCGCGAGTTCTACGGTACGAGACTCGGGTTGCCCGTGGGCGACGAACCCGGCGCCGGGGCGCTGCGCGTCACGCTGCCATCGGGTCAGGGCGTCTTCATCTACCCGAAGCCGAACCACGAGCCGGCGAGCTTCACGATCCTGAACCTCGTGGTCGACGACATCGACCGCGCCGTCGACGAGCTGAACGCAGCAGGCGTGGTCACGAAGATCTACACCGCCCCCGACGACTTCGGCACCGATGAGCGCGGCATCGCGCACGGCTCTGCGACCGGGCAGGGACCCGACATCGCCTGGTTCACCGACCCTGCGGGCAACGTGCTGAGCGTGCTCACCGCTTGACGGCGCACCGCCCGCGGGCTCAGCCGGCGACGGGGCGGTCGGTGACCGTCTGCCGCAGGGCACCGCGGAGTTCGGCGCCGATCGCCGTCATGCGCTCGAGCACGGCATCGCGCAGGTCGACCTCGTCGCTCCAGTTCGCCAGCACGGCCCAGGCCAGTCCGCCGTCGCCCCCGTCGACGTCGCACACGCCGATGTCGATGCGGGCGGTGCTGATGGTGCCCGTCTTGTTGCGCAGGACGAACCCGTTGTCGGGTTCGGTGTGCGCGAGGGGGTCGACGCCGAACGGAGCTGCGACCATCGACTGGTCGGTGTTGAGGGCGAGCCATCCGAGCACGCGGGCCGAGACCGCCGGTGACACGATGCGCCCCCGAGTGAGGTCGGCCATCAGGCGCACGAGTTCAGCGGCGTTGCCGCGCGAGAGGGTCGGCGGATGCTGCGGCCCGCGGTCTTCGCGCACCCGGTCGAGCAATGCCGATGCGGTGAAGCCGAGCGATCGGCCGGTGTCGCCGATGCGGTCGATGCCGAGCCGCCGCACGAGCACGTTGGTGGCGAGGTTGTCGCTCACGGCGCCGATCAGGGCGCAGGCATCGCGAATGCTCAGGGCTTCGAGGTCGAGCACGTGCCAGAGTCCGGAATCGGCGACGAGGTCTTCGGGCAGCCGTTGCACCGGCTCGTCGAGGTCGAGCTCGCCGGTCTCCGCTTGGCGCGCCGCCTCGATGAGCAGGAAGACCTTGCCCACGCTCGCAGTCTTGAGCACGCGATCGGCGTCGTGCGACCACAGCACGTCACCGGTGGCTGCGTCGGCGACCGCGGCCGACCACTCGACCGTGCTCAGGTCAGCTGCACCGGCCGTGATCGCCTCGTCGAGCCCCTGCACGTTCCACTGCTGCGCCATCGAGGCTCCTCACGTCGTTGCGGCATGCTGGTGAAACGATACCTATCCGCCTGTTACGCACCGTATCATCGAGCAACGTCCTCGCGCACTGCACTCCGAGATGGCAGTGTTGATGCTGTGCAGGCGGGGCCGGTTCATCCTCGAACTGTCGGTTGGATCGATGCCATGTGAAACGTAAGATGCTCGCTACTCGAAGGTAGGAACTCCGCTTGACCGCCTCTGAACTCGGTCCGCTCACCCCCGGCGCCCGCGTCGCCATCGTCGCCCCGAGCGGGCCGCCGCCGTCGGAACTGCTCGCCCGCTCGCTCGAGTTGCTCGACGGGTGGGGACTCGAGCCCGTCGTGTTCCCGAGCGCGACGGCGACGCATCCGCGAGCACGGTACCTCGCCGGGCCGGATGTGCAGCGTGCGGCAGATCTCCAGTCCGCCTGGTGCGATACGACCGTCGACGCCGTGTTCTGCGCTCGCGGCGGGTACGGCTCCGTACGGATGATCGACCTGCTCGACCGCGATGCGCTCGCCGCCGCGCCGCCGAAGCCGCTGTACGGCAGCTCCGACGTGACGGGCATCCACGAGTATTGGCTCGAGCGAATCGGGCTGGCGACCTGGTTCACGCCGATGACGGCGACCGCGGCGCTGCTCGACGATGCAGCGGCCATCGAGAGCCTGCGGCGTGCCGTCTTCGAGCCCGTCGGGGGTCGGCGCTTCACCGCGCCGACGGCCGAGACGCTCGTTGCGGGCGAGGCGACGGGCCGGATCATCGGCGGCAACCTCAGCCTGCTCGCCATGACCCTCGGGGCGCACGGCCTGCCGGTCGCGGATCACACCGGATGCATCGCACTGCTCGAAGACGTCGAAGAGGAGCCGTACCGTCTCGACGGCCTGCTGACCTCGCTCCTCAGGGCGGGCTGGTTCGACGGCGTCACCGGCATCGCCCTCGGGAGCTGGCAGGGCTGCGGCGACCTCGGCGAGGTGCGCGCGCTCGCCGAAGAGCTGCTCGCTCCGCTCGGGGTTCCGCTCGTGTGGGAGCTCGGCTTCGGCCATGGGCCGCACGCCTCGAGCATTCCGCTCGGGGTGCGCGGGACGCTGGTGGCAGGCTCCGAACCCGAACTCGTGATCGAGGCGTGACCCGCTGACGCGATGAATGTCCCCAGTCCGGGGCTTCGCAGGGGTGTCGCTCTTGGTGGTGCACCCCTCGACCGGGCACGATTGCATCGGAAAGGGTGACATGCCGCCAGATGATCTCGGGAGTCCGCACGAACGGTACGACGCGCGGGTGCAGCGGCGCTCAGCGCTGCTGCTGAAGCGTCGCATCGTCGAGCAGGAGCGCGAGCACTTCCTCGCCGCCCTCGACTGGGCTCACGACGAGGCCGCCTTCGAGCGCATCGCGGCTGCGATCGTGGCCTCGCGTCGACGCTTCATCCTCGGCGCGGCGAAGTCGTTCACCTACGCCTCGCTGCTCGCGATGGACCTGAGTGCGGGGCTCGCCAACGTGTCGCTCATCGACGGCACCATCGTGCGGCCGCTCGACGTGCTGAGCGACGTGCGCTCGACCGACGTGCTCGTCGCGATCTCGCTCTCGCGCTACCGCAAGTACACGGTCGACATCGCCCGCCGGTTCGCCGAGGCGGGAGGAACGGTGATCGTCATCACCGACTCGGCCGATGCGCCGCTCGCCGACGTGGCTCAGGAGCTGCTCATCGTCGACACCGAGAGCGCCTCGTTCGCCAACTCGCCGACATCGGTCGCGCTCGTCATCCACCTGCTCGTCACGTTGACGACCGCCAGCGCGAAGGGCGCCGGCCGTCGGCTGCAGGAACGCGATCGACTGAGCGAGAGCCTCGACCTGTACTACGACTGAGGCGGCGTAGCCCCTCGCGCGGCCGTGTCAGTCGGCGTCGCCCGTGGCCTCGAGCTGGCGACGCAACTCGGGGTCGAGGTCGGCGCTGGTGGTCGAGACGAGTTCGTACGCCGTGAGCTCGCGCGGCGCCTCTTCGATACCCGTGAGCGGCGCGAGCACCTTCGACTCGTCGAGGGCGCCGAGCTTGCGGGCGGTCGGCAGCACCTGACGCTCGAGGGAGCCGACGAAGGCGTTGTAGTCCTTCACGCTGCGCTCGATGGTGCGGCCGAGCTTCTCGATGTGGCTCGCCGTGGTCGAGAGACGGGAGTAGAGCTCGCGGCTCAGGTCGAACAGCGTCTTCGCCTCGTTGGTGAGTACGTCTTGCTGCCACGAGAAGGCGACGGTCTTCAGCACGGACCACAGCGTCACCGGGGAGGCGAGAGCGACCCGCTTCGAGAACGCGAACTCCATGATCGTGGGGTCGGCCTCCATGGCCGCGGAGACGAGGGACTCGCTCGGAATGAACGCGATGACGAGCTCGGGGGAGGCGTCGAGGCCGTTCCAGTACCCCTTGGTGCCCAGCGCCGTAACGTGGGCGCGCACCGCGGCGACGTGCTGCTTCATGAACTCTGCGCGTCGTGCGCCCTCTGCTCCCGTCGCGGTGGCCGGGATCTGGCTGGCCTCGAGGTAGGCGTTGAACGGCACCTTCGCGTCGACGGCGATCGACTTGCCGCCGGGCAGTCGCACGACCATGTCGGGGCGGCCGTGACCGGAGTCGCTCGTGATGCTCGACTGCACGTCGAAGTCGACCCGCTCGATGAGGCCGGCGGCCTCGACGACGCTGCGCAGTTGTGTCTCGCCCCAGACTCCGCGGGTGCTGTTGGAGCGGAGGGCAGAGGCCAGGGACTCCGCCGTGGAGCGCAGGCGCTCTTCGGATTCGGCGGCGGACTTCAGCTGCTGGGTCAGTTCGCCGTGCTGGAGCGTGCGCTGGCTCTCGAGCTGCGTGACCTTCGACTGCATCTCGGTGAGCGACTGCTTCACCGGGGCGAGTGCCTGGAGGACCTTGCTCTCTGCGGCGTCGCGCGCCTCGCGGGCCTGCACCTCGGCGCGCTGCTGTTCGACGAGCTCGCGGTACTGCTGCTGAGCGGAGAGGATCTGCTCGCGGAGCGCCTCTGCCGTGGCCTGCGTGGAGGCGAGCTCTTCGCGGAGCACCGCCTTCGCGGCCTCCTCGCCGACGCGCACCTCGGCGAGCCGGGCCTGCATGCGGGCCTCGACGAGCGCCGGGTCTTCGGCGACGGGTGACTCGGCCGCGGCCTGCGACGCACGGCGCTGCAGCACGAGCGCGGCAACGAGGGCGCCGAGCGCGATGCCGACGATGAGGCCGATGACGAGGGCGAGGATGTCCATGTCCACAGTGTCGCAGGGGCCGCAGACATCGCCCGGCTCCGGGCCCGGCGGGCCGCTACTGCAGTGCGAGCCGGCGGGCCGCTACTGCAGTGCCATCGGGCCGTGCGCTGCACGGTCGTCGCGCGTGGCGACCGGCCCGATCGCACCGACCTTCACGCGCGTGACGTGCGCGAGGCGGTCGAGGTCGTCGACCTCGTGACGGGCCGCGGAGTGCACGATGATCGCGGCGCACGCCTCGGCGTCGGCGAGCGCGTCGTGGTGCGAGAAGCCCTCGAAGCCTGCGGCCATCGCGGCGACCGGCAGCCGGTAGGACTCGAGGTGGTAGGTGCGCCGTGCGACCTGCAGGCTGCAGAGGTAGCGGAAGTCGGGCACCTCGAGGCCGAGTGCGGTCGAGGTCTTTGCGATGACGCCCATGTCGAAGCCCGCGTTGTGCGCGACGAGCATGTCGTCGCCCGCGAATTCGCGCAGCGCCGGCAGGTGCACCGACCAGTCGTCGGCGTTCGCCACCATCTCGGGAGTGATGCCGTGGATGCGCACGTTCCACTCCGAGAACTCGTTGTGCGGGAACGGCGGGCGGATGTACCGGTGCTCGCGCTCGACGACCCGGCCGTCTCTCACCTTCACCAGCCCGACCGAGCAGGCGGAGGCGCCAGAGGAGTTGGCGGTTTCGAAGTCGATCGCGGTGAAGTCCACTGGCACACTGGCATCGTCGCATGCCGCGCCGACACCGCTCGCCACCCGCGCCGCGAACCGCGAGGTTGACGGATGCCCCGGGCTGGGCGTGGAATGGCGGTGACCCGGGTCGGCCGGGGCACGTGAGGAGAGCAATCGCGATGAACGATCGACCCGAGGTCTCGGCTTCCCGCGAGCACGGACTCGTCGCCGACCCCTCCGACCCCGCGACGCTCGAGAGTGCGCGCTCGTTCGGCGCCGCGGCATCCGTCTACCATCAGGCCCGGCCCGGCTACCCGGCCGAGGCGATCGCCTGGCTCATCGGCGACGCGACCCGCGTGCTCGACCTCGGGGCGGGCACCGGCAAGCTCACCGAGGCGCTCGTGGCACTCGACCGCGAGGTGATCGCGGTCGACCCCGTCGAGGAGATGCTCGAGGAGCTCGAGGTCGCCGTGCCCGGGGTGCCGCGCCTCCTCGGCACCGCTGAAGACATCCCGATCGAGGATGCCGCGGTCGACGCCGTCGTCGCAGGGCAGGCCTGGCACTGGTTCCAGCCCGAACGGGCGATCCCCGAGATCGCGCGCGTGCTGCGCCCGGGCGGCGTGCTCGGACTCGTCTGGAACAGCCGGGATACGCGGGTCGACTGGCTCCGCGAGGCAGGCGAGATCATGCACGAGCGGCACGATGCGAGTGCCACGTTCGAGAGCTACGTCAACGTCGGGCCGCCGTTCGGCGAGATCGCCGAGCACACGGTCGAGTGGGGTGCGCGGATGTCGCGGGAGGGGTTCCTCGACCTCGTGCGCTCGCGCAGCTACTTCATCACCGCGTCGCCCGAGGAGCAGCACGCGACCATCACCGCGTTGGAGACGCTGCTCACGACGCATCCCGACCTCGCGGGCGCGGAGGAGCTCGTCGTGCCGTACGTGACGCGATGCTTCCGCACCGTGCTCGCGAACTGAACGAGAGACCGCACCCACGACGGCGCTCGCATGACGCGACCGGCCGGAGCCGGCCCGAGCGAGCCCGTATCCTGACCTGATGCATCGCGGACGGGCGTACCTGGCACTCGCGCTCGCCAACCTCTTCTGGGCGGGCAACTACGTCTTCGGCGAGATGGTCACCGCCGAGATCACGCCGATCTCGCTCACGTTCTGGCGTTGGGTGTTCGCTGCGATCCCGCTGCTCGTGCTCGCCTGGGCGATCGAACGGCCCGACTGGCGGTCAGCCGCGCGCGAGTGGCCGCTGCACCTGCTGCAGTCGGTGCTCGGCCTCACGGGCTACACGCTCTTCCTCTACAGCGCCCTGGGGCTCACCGGCGCGGTGAACGCCTCGGTCATCTCGGCGATCAATCCGGCGACGATCGCGCTCGCCGCGGCGATCTTCCTGCATCAGCGGCTGCGCGGCCTGCAGATCGTCGGCCTCGTCGTCGCGTTCGCGGGCGTGACGCTCGTGCTGACGGGCGGCGACGTGATGGCCGTGCTCGAGCAGGGGTTCCGCGTCGGGGATCTGCTCGTCGTGGCATCCGTCATCGCCTGGACCGCCTACTCGATCGTCGCCCGGCGACTGCGCACCCCGCCCATCACGGCGACCGCCGTGCAGGCCGTGCTCGCGGTCGTGACCATGCTGCCCTTCGTCGCCGTCGTCGGGGTCACCCTGCCGAGCACCGCGGGCAGCATCGCGGGCCTCGTGTACATCGTGATCTTCCCGTCGATGCTGGGCTACGCCCTCTGGAACCTCGGCTCGGGCGCCGTCGGCCCCGCCCGCGCCGGCATCTTCCTGAACCTGCTGCCGGTCTTCACGGTGCTCATCGCCGTGGTGCTCGGGCAGTCGCTCGAGCCGGTGGCGATGGCGGGCGGCGTGCTCGTGCTGCTCGGCGTGTACCTGACGCTCCGGGTCGGTCGACCGAAGCGAGCGGATGCCGCGACCGATCTGTCGGCGCGATAGACAGCTGCCGGTACGATAGACCCCCGTGGCTCTCACTATCGGCATCGTCGGCCTGCCCAACGTCGGCAAGTCCACCCTCTTCAACGCCCTCACCAAGAACCAGGTGCTCGCGGCGAACTACCCGTTCGCGACGATCGAGCCCAACGTGGGCGTGGTGAACCTGCCCGACCCGCGGCTCGAGACCCTCGCCGGCATCTTCGGCTCCGAGCGCATCCTGCCCGCAGCGGTGTCGTTCGTCGACATCGCCGGCATCGTGCGCGGCGCCTCCGAGGGCGAGGGACTCGGCAACAAGTTCCTCGCGAACATCCGCGAGGCCGACGCGATCGCGCAGGTCGTGCGCGGCTTCGAGGACTCCGACGTCGTGCACGTCGAGGGCACCGTCGACCCCAAGGCCGACATGGAGACCATCAACACCGAGCTGATCCTCGCCGACCTCGAGACCCTCGAACGCGCCATCCCGCGCTACGAGAAGGAGCTCAAGGGCAAGAAGATCGACCCCTCGGTGATCGACGCGGCGAAGGCCGCGCTGGAGGAGCTGCAGCGGGGCACGCCGCTCTCCGCGGCATCCGTCGACCTGACCCCCATCAAGGAGCTCGGCCTGCTGACGGCCAAGCCCTTCATCTACGTCTTCAACGTCGACGAGACGGTGCTGACCGACGACGCCAAGAAGGCGGAGCTCGCAGCGCTCGTCGCACCCGCAGAGGCCGTGTTCCTCGACGCGAAGATCGAGTCGGAGCTCATCGACCTCGACCCGGCCGACGCCGCCGAGCTGCTCGCCTCCACCGGGCAGGACGAGTCGGGCCTCGACCAGCTCGCCCGCATCGGCTTCGACACGCTCGGCCTGCAGACCTACCTGACGGCGGGCCCGAAGGAGTCGCGCGCCTGGACGATCCCGAAGGGCGCGAAGGCGCCTCAGGCGGCCGGCGTCATCCACACCGACTTCGAGCGCGGCTTCATCAAGGCCGAGGTCATCTCGTTCGCCGACCTCGTCGAGACGGGCTCCGTCGCCGAGGCCCGCGCGAAGGGCAAGGCCCGCATGGAGGGCAAGGACTACGTCATGCAGGACGGCGACGTGGTCGAGTTCCGCTTCAACGTATGAGCGAGTCGCTGCCGATCTGCCCCGAGTGCTCGAGCGAGCACACCTATGAGATGGGCGCCCTGCTCGTGTGCCCCATGTGCGCGCACGAGTGGGCTGCCGACGAGGCAGCAGCGGATGCCTCGGAGTCCGGCCCGCGCGTCATCACCGATGCCGTGGGCAACGTGCTCGCCGACGGCGACACCGTCACGGTCGTCAAGGACCTGAAGGTCAAGGGCTCGTCGACCGTCATCAAGGTGGGCACGAAGGTGCGGGGCATCCGGCTCATCGACGGGGTCGGCGATCACGACATCGACTGCAAGGTCGACGGCGTCGGCCCGACCCAGCTGAAGTCGAGCGTCGTCAAGAAGGCCTGACCGGCCTCAGCCGAGCTCCTGGGCGAGTCCGATGAGGATGCCCTCGGGTCCGCGCACGTAGCAGAGCCGGTACGCGTCTTCGTAGCGCACCACCTCGGTGCTGACGAGTTCCGCGCCCTGCTCGCGCAGGCGGGCGAGCAGATCATCGAGGTCGTCGACGGCGAACATCACGCGCAGATAGCCCAGCGCGTTCACCGGGGCGTTCCGATGGTCGGCGACGACGGATGGCTCGATGAAGCGCGAGAGCTCGATACGGCTGTGGCCGTCGGGTGCGCGCATCATCGCGATCTCGACCCGCTGGTTCCCGAGGCCGGTGACGCGTCCGGCCCACTCGCCCTCGACGACGGTCTGCCCTTCGAGCTCGAGTCCGAGCTCGCGGAAGAACTCGATCGCGGCGGCGAGATCCTCGACGACGATGCCGACGTTGTCCATCTTCACGGTCATGGCGTCACCCTACCGAGACGAACGCGCGCCGGCATGTTGCGTCGTGGCGCTCCGGTCGGGCGGTACTGACAGGATGGCCTCGTGACCCTGCCGACCCCGATCCTGCACACCGAGCGACTGCGACTCCGGCCGTTCACCGACGACGACGCCGATGCCCTCTTCGCGTTGCAGAGCGACGCCGACGTGCTTCGCTACTGGGACTCGCCGCCGTGGGTCGACCGTGCCTCGGTCGCACGCTTCATGGACGGATGCCGACGGATGGCGGAGGAGGGCAGTGGTGCGCGCGTCGCGATCGAACGCTCCGCCGACCAGGCCTTCGTCGGCTGGTGCACCTTCAACAGCTGGAACCCCGACTTTCGCAGCGCCTCCCTCGGGTACTGCTTCACCCGGGCAGCGTGGGGACACGGCTACGCGACGGAGGCGGCGCGCGCCGTGCTCGGCTGGGCGTTCGACGCACTCGACCTCAATCGGGTGCAGTCCGAAACCGATACCCGCAACCCGGCGTCGGCCCGAGTGCTCGAGAAACTCGGGTTCACGCGCGAGGGGACGCTGCGCGAGGACTGCATCGTCAACGGCGATGTGTCCGACTCCTGGGTGTACGGGCTGCTGAGGCGTGACTGGGTGCGCTGAGCGCTTCATCACCGCGTTCCGGGCGTCGGGCCGTGCAGTTCGCCGCCGTCAGCGCCCCTGACGCTTCTTGTACGGCTTCGGCTTGCCCTTCACGATGGGGGCACGGCCCTTGCCCTTCGAGGCCTTCGCCTTGCCGCCGGCCTTCACCGCCGGCTTCTCGGCGGGAGCGGGTGCAGCGGCGATCTCCGCCCTGGCCTCGTCGAGGAGGAGGACTCCGACCCTGGTGAGCTGAGTCTCGCCCTGCCGGGTGAAGAGCGGGTGCCCGACCTCGGCCTCGAGCTTCTCGATCGACGAGTAGAGCGAAGCGAGCGGGATGCCGAGGGCGTCGGCGGCACGGGGGAAGTGCAGCTCCTCGGCGACTGCGACGAATCGTCGAAGCAGGATGATGTTCACGGGGAGCCTCTCGTCGGCCCGCGCCAATCGCGGTCCGTCTTCAGGTTACGTGAGTCGGCGCTCCAGGGCGCGTGGCGGGCGAGCCCGGTGCCATACTCGATGCGCGCCCTGCGCCCCAGAACCCTGCCGACAGAGACGAGTCGCCCCTGATGATCACCGTGCACCTGCGCTACGAGATCGATGCCGACAAGATCGCGGAATTCCGCGAGTACGGCGAGCGATGGATCCGCCTCGTCAATCGGCTCGGCGGGGTGCACCACGGGTACTTCCTCCCGAGCGAGGGCGACAGCGACGAGGCGTTCGCGCTGTTCACATTCCCGTCGCTGGCCGACTACGAGCAGTACCGGCTGGCCGCCGCCGACGATCCCGAATGCATCGAGGCCTACGAGTTCGCCGTCGCGACGAAGTGCATCCGGCGCTACGAGCGACGCTTCCTCTCGCCGGTCTTCGACTGAGGCGCCGAGCGGCCCGGGCTACTCGGACCGGTTGTGGCAGGTGACATCGACGACCCACGCCAGCGAATAGTCATCGTTGCCCGACACCGCGGCGACCGTCTCACCCGCGACCACGTCGGAGAACCTCAACGTCTGGACGTGGTCGGGCGTCAGTTGTTCGTTGTCCGACGCGTAGCCGATCGTGACCGTCATGATCTTGCAGTCGCGTTCGGGAATGATGCCGGTCACCCAGCACTGCTCGAACTCGGTCGAGCATTGCTCCATGTAGCGGTCGTCGGTGTAGTGCTCGAGCGCGGCCGGGAAGCTGAACATCGCACCCCGGTGAACGTGCCCGCGGGGGCGACTCGACACCCACCGACATCCGTTCGCGACCCCGCCGGTATCGATTCGATCTCGGTGCGTGTCGCGCTCCGCAACCTGCGGTCTCCCGGCCTGGGCGCACCCTAGGCTGATCGCGAGTTGATCGAGTCCCTGCACTCGTCCTCGCACAGCCTCCGACCACATCCGCGCGTCCAGCGTGATGGTGGTCGTCGTGCGCTGACCGAGGCCCGGAGGGGGGCCGGTGGCCAAGAGGCTTGGCTGCCACTGACAAGGAGAACGATGAAGAAACTGAGTGTTGCATTCGCGGGGTTGGCCATCGCGGCTCTCGCACTGACCGGATGCGCGTCGAGTCCTGCCGACCGTGCCGTCAAGGTGACCCCGTCTGCCGAGGCGGAGCCGTCGGAGACCCCCGAGGCCGCGCCCGCGGATGCCGCCTTCGACGGCGGCGCCGACGCAGCGCCGGGTTCCACGGTTCCCGCCGGCACCTGGGGGAACATCCCGTACCTCGACTACGACGACAACGAGTCGGTGCTGTCGCACCACCTGAAGAGCATCGACAAGGCGGCCCAGGCCGATGTCGACACCCTCGTCGCCGAGATCCCCGAGCTCAAGGGCATGGACGTGTACTTCGCCAACGTCGAGTCCCGCTACGTCAGCGGCGACCTGCAGCCGTTCACCCAGCCGAGCGACTTCGACGTGGTCGACGCCAACGGCGACCGGGTGCAGAGCCTCATCCTGGTCGGCTTCGACGCCTGCCCGAGCGACTCGTTCGGTGACGAGGAAGAGGTCAAGACCCAGGTGATCACCAACTGCTACGCCGCTGCCGTCGCACCGGGCGGCAACGTGCCGGCCGGCGTGAAGTGGTCGCAGTACGACACGCCCACCGAAGAGGAGCCCGTGCTCTTCGTCATCAAGTAGTCGCGTTCGAAGCCCCGATCTCCGCGCGCATGCACCGCGGCGAGATCGGGGCTTCTTCGTGCCCGAAGAGCGCCGCGACTACGCGGTTCCCTCGTTGCAGGTGATGTCGGCGAGCCACGAGGAGGCGTAGTCGTCGTCGCCGTACACGACCGGCGTCGGCTCGCCCGCGACGACGTCGAAGAAGCGAAGGGTCTGGACGTAGTCGGATTCCTCCTGCTCCAGCGTCTCGGCGAACGCGACCGAGACGATCATGATGCTGCAGTCGCCCTCGGGGATGACGGCGGCCATCCAGCATCCCTGCTCGTACTCGGCGGAGCACTGGCCTGCGTAGCGCCCGTCGTCGTAGTACTCGATCGCGGCCGGGAAGGTGAAGCCCGTCTCCGCTGCGGAGAACCGCTCGACGGTCTCCGAGGTCGTGCCCGAATCGAACTCCGGCTCGGCGAGTTCGGTCACGCGCTGGGTGAGCGCCGAGACGCCGAAGGCGAGGGCGACGACGAGCCCGATGACGACGACGGACGCCCCCGCGACGATGCCGGCGATCCAGCCGGTCGAGAGGCCGCGTCGCGGAACGGGCGGCGCCGTGCTCGCAGCGCCGAACGCGGCGCTCTCGGCCAGCAGGGCCGCTCGAGCCTGTTGCAGGGTCATCGCCCACGATTCGGCCGCGTACCGGCTCTCGGCGTCAGGATACCGCGACGGATGCCGCGCCCAGGCCTCGGCGCGATACGCCGATTCGATCTGCTCGGGCGCGAGCGCGCGCACCGGATCGAGGTTCAGTGCGGCACGGGCGGCGATGGTTTCCACGACGAGATCATATGGTGCCGCGGGTGCAATCGAACGCCAGGTCTTGGAAGGGGTCAGGCGACGTGCCGTGCCGGGCTGTCGTGCCCGCCGCTGAGTACCCGGCTGACTGCCTCGGGTGCGGCCGTGAACCGCCCTGCCGCGCCGTCGTCGGCGAGGTAGTGCACGCGGATGCCGCGGCCGACGCGCGCGAGCTTCGTGATCTCGTAATTGCCGCCGGAGACGCTGACGAGTGTGTCGCCCACAGCGAGGTGCCGGGTCTCTCGCAGTTCGATCGTCGTCATAGTGAGAGTGTCTCAGCACCCACCGACATCCGCGCGCGACCGTAGGTGCCGTCGGCCGCCTTGTCAACCCGTTGCCGACCGTATGGCACTCTGCCTACCGTGGAGGAGCCGACGCACTGAACAGGTGCGCCGGCGGTATCGATTCCCGAGGAGGACGCCATGAGCGCCAAGGACGACATCGGCAACACCGCTGACCGCATGACCGGAAAGGTCAAGGAGGGCATCGGCAAGATGACCGACAACGAGCGACTGGAGGCCGAAGGCAAGGCCGACCAGGTCAAGGCCGACGCCAAGAAGGCCGCAGACAAGGTCAAGGACGCGTTCGACGACGCTGGGAAGTAGCCCGGCGGCTCATCCGCCCACGACTGAACCGGAGGACATGACATGAGCATCGGCCTCGGCATTCTGCTCGTGGCGATCGGCGCGGTACTCACCTTCGCGCTGAACGTCACCGTCGACTGGATCGACCTCGATCTCGTCGGCTACATCTTGATGATCGCGGGGGCGGTCGTCATCATCTTCGGTCTCGTCTTCATGATGCGCCGTCGTCGGAGCATCTCCACGACGAGCACGACCACCGATCCGGTGGCGGGCCAGCGCGTCACGCGGACCGAAGACCAGGCCCCACCTCCCGAGGTGTAGGGCCTGCAGGGGAGCGGGTGCCGCGCCGGGGGGCGCGGCACCCGCGCACCGGGCTCATGGGGCTATCACCGCAGTCACCCCGTGTGCGATGCTGGCGGCATGCCCGAGTCGCCCGAGGTGCAGGCGCTCGTCGAAGATCTGGGCACGCGATTGGCGGGCCGCGAGATCACCGACGTCGACGTCGTGGAGTTCCGTGCGGCCAAGACGCGCACCAGGCCGCCGTCGTCGCTGCGCGGCGAACGCGTGAGCGGGGCGACCCGACACGGCAAGCACGTCGACCTCGCGGTCGGCGACGCCCAGCACCTCGTGGTCTCACTGGGTCGGCACGGCTGGGCGCGATACGCGAACGGCGAGACGGACGAATCCGTCGCCGACGCGCCGCCCACACTCGTCGTGCTCGCCTTCGACGACGGAACGGTCGTCGAATTGACGGATGCCGGTGACTGGGTGTCGCTCGGCTGCTTCGTCGTCGACGACCCGAAGGACGTGCCGGCGGTCTCGAAGCTCGGACCCGACCCCGCCGACCCAGGATTCACGCGCGAGGACTTCGACCGCGTCGTCGCCGGGCGCCGCAAGCAGGTGAAGGCCGTGCTGCAGGAGCAGGAGTCGATCGCCGGCGTCGGCAACGCCTATTCCGACGAGATCCTGCATCTCGCGAAGGTCTCGCCGGTGGCGCACGCTGCCGCGCTGACCGAGGGCGAGCTCGATCGCCTCTTCGAAGCCACGGTCGGCACCGTCAGAGGTGCGATCGAACGGCAGCGGGGCGTGCCGATCGACCAGCTCAAGGCCGCGAAGGTCGCGTCGATGCGGGTGCACGGCCGGGCCGGCGAGACGTGCCCGGCCTGCGGCGACACCGTGCTCGACTTCTCGTTCGCGAGCACGACCGCGCAGTACTGCCCGACCTGCCAGACCGGCGGGGAGCACCTGCCGCTGCGTGCCGCGGAATAGTTTCGCGCGGGGCCGTGCAAGACTCGCGGCTGACGCGACATATACCGGGTGTGAGGATCGCCAGCACCGCAGCACGCGCCGACGCAGCCGAGGAGGTGGCGATGCCCGAGCCCGCAGACGCGGCCGCGTCGAGTGCCGACACGGCATGGTTCACCGAGGTCGTCCGCGAGCATTCGACCGCCCTCGTGCGCTACTTCGCCCGTCGGGGCCCGCGCCAGGACGCGGAGGACCTCGCCGCGGACGTCTTCGCGACCGCGTGGCGTCGCCGCGCCGATGTGCCGCGTGACGCGGTGCTGCCCTGGCTCTACCGCACCGCGGGGTTCACGCTCGCGAACGGGCGTCGCAAGCACATCGACCTGCCCGTCGAAGTGGTTCCCGAGACCGGGAGCGCGCGCATCGAGCACGACCCCGAGCTCAGCGCACTCTTCGACGCGGAGCTGCGCGGCGCGCTCGAGAGCGTCGGCGAGCGCGACCGGCGCATCCTGCTGCTGCACGCGTGGGAGGGCCTCGACGGCCAGGAGCTCGCCGACGTGCTCGGCATCTCGCGCTCCGGCGCGGATGCTGCGCTGTCACGGGCCCGCAAGCGCCTGCGTGAGGCCTGGGGCGAGCGGATGTCGTTCTAGGTGTACTGCCTAGCCCGGTTCCGGCGGTCGATGCAAGGTTCTTCCCGCTCGGGACATATCCCCAAGTGAACCGCACGCACGAAGGGTGTTCGACATGAACGACGACAACGATCTCGACCCGGTCGCACGACTGCGCGCCGCCGACCCAGCGGCCGACGTCGAACCTCGCCCCGGATTCGCCGAGGACGTCATCGCACAGACGGCGGCGCCGCAGGCGGCGCCGGCCGAGGTCGCCGATCTCGAGTCCGAGCGCGCCCGGCGCCGCCCGCGTTGGCTCGTCGTCGCGGCGGTCGCCGCGTCCGTGGCGATCGTCGGCGGTGCGGGGTTCGGCATCGGAACGCTGACGGCCGGATCGACCGAACTCGCCGCCGCTCCGATCTCACTGCAGATGGGCGATGCGCAGGGCGGTGCAGCGCAAGACGGCGCAACGCAGGAGTCCGCCGCCTTCGACGCCGCCGGTCGCAAGATGGCCGGGTCGAGCGGCGTCAACGACATGATGATGCCCTACGGCTACGGTCGCAACACGTTCAGCGCCTCCGGACTCTCGACCGCCGGCGGTTCGGCCGCCGCATACGCCTACGATGCGCGAGCCGCATCGAACACCGAGACCGTCGCCGCGCTCGCCGCAGCGCTCGGTGTCGAGGGCACCCCCGAGCTGAAGGACGGGAGCTGGATCATCGGCCCGCAGGACGGTTCCGGCCCGGCGCTCTACGTCGGGCTCGATGGCACGCTCGGCTTCTCGTACTCCGACCCGCTGAACAACCCGTGGGCCTGCGAGCCGATGCAGGTCGAGCCGGCCGCTCCCGACGGCGCGGTCGTTCCCGAGATGCCGATGTGCGAGCCGCCCGTCGCCGACCTGCCGAGCGAGGCCGCCGCGATCGACGCGCTCCGATCGCTCATCACGGCCGTCGGGCGTGACGCCGACGCGTTCGAGTACACCTCTGAGACGTGGGAGGGTGCGGTGACGCAGGCGGCGCAGGCGTGGCCGGTCGTCGACGGTCAGCGCATCGACCAGGCATGGTCGCTCGAGCTCACGAAGGCGGGCATCGTCAGCGCCTCCGGCGCTCTCGCCGACCTCGTGACGATGGGCGACTACGAGGTCGTCAGCGAGCAGGAGGGCTTCGAGCGGCTCTCCGACATGCGGTTCGGTGCGCAGATGACCGCAATGCGGTTCGATGCGGCCGACGCGCCGGTCGACTTCCCTGTCGAGGAGTGGGTGCCTCCGACCGAGCCGCCGGCCACGCCCGCAGCGGGAAGCTCCGTCTCGTGGCCCGTGAACGACGTGCAGATCGTCAGCGCACGCCTCGGGCTCTCGAGCCAGTGGCAACCCGATGGCAGCGTGCTCGTGGTTCCGGCGTACGAGTTCACCGACGCCGACGGCGGCACGTGGTCGGTCATCGCGGTCACCGACTCGAAGCTGGACTTCGCGACGGAGTGACCTGCGACCGCAGGCGCCGGTGAGGGTGCGGCTGTCGGCGGCCGGGTGCAGGATGTCGGTGTGCCCGAGCTTCCCGAAGTGCAGGCGCTCGCCGCGTTCCTCGACGAGCGGGCGGCGGGTCACGCCTTCGCCTCCCTTCGAGTCGCGGCGATCTCGGCGCTGAAGACCTTCGATCCGCCGCTCTCGGCGCTCGAGGGGCAGCGCATCGAGCGCGTGCGACGCCACGGCAAGTTCGTCGACCTCGACACGGGCGGGCCGCACCTCGTGTTCCATCTCGCGCGGGCCGGCTGGCTGCGCTGGTACGACGAGGTGCCGTCGACCCCCGTGAAGCCCGGCCGTTCGCCGCTCGCCCTGCGCGTGCGGCTCGACGACGGCTCCGGGTTCGACCTGACCGAGGCCGGCACCAAGAAGTCGCTCGCCGTGTACGTCGTGGGCGACCCCGGCGAGGTGCCGGGCATCGCGCGGCTCGGGCCCGACCCCACGGCTCCCGACTTCACCCTCGCCGACTTCGCCGCCGTGCTCGACGGCCGCCGAACGCAGATCAAGGGGGTGCTGCGCGACCAGTCGGTGTTCGCCGGCATCGGCAACGCCTACTCCGACGAGATCCTGCACGCTGCGAAGATGTCGCCCTATGCACTCGCCGCGAAGCTCACGCCCGAGCAGGTCGAGACGCTCTACACCGCGATGCGCGAGACCCTCGCCGAGGCGGTTGCCGTGGCATCCGGTCGGCCGCCCGCCGAGCTCAAAGACGCCAAGCGTCGCGGCATGCGCGTGCACGGGCGCACCGGGCAGACCTGCGAGGTGTGCGGCGACACGATCCGCCAGGTCATCTTCGCCGACTCGACGTTCCAGTACTGCCCGGGCTGCCAGACGGGCGGTAAGCCGCTCGCCGATCGCGTGCTCTCCCGACTCGTGAAGTGATTCCTCCGACTCGTGCACCGGGGTGCTCGCCTGCTAAGCAGGGGGCATGACGACTTCAGACGTGCAGTGGCCGCGCCCAGCGGGGCCGTTGACGCTCCGCCAGCCCACCGACGCCGATCTCGACCAGATCCTCGAGTGGCGCAACACCCCCGAGGTCACCCGCTGGTTGATCCGCACCGAGGTCGAGCCGCGGGCGTTCCGCAAGACCTGGCTCGACGGTGCAGGCGACCCGAACGACCACTCCGCCGTCGCGGTGCTCGGCGACGAGGTCGTCGGCACGGGCGCGCTCTGGATCACCGACGCCATGGGGCAGTCGCACATCGACGACGGCCCCTGGCGCCGAGCCGAGGCAGGCATCGGATACATCCTCGATCCGGCCCACGCGGGCAACGGCTACGCGACCGAGATCGCCCGCGCGCTGCTCGACCTCGCGTTCGGCGACCTCGGCGTGCACCGGGTCACGGCCGGATGCTTCGCCGACAACACGGCCTCGTGGCGCATCATGGAGAAGCTGGGCATGCGGCGCGAGCAGCACGGCGTGCGCGACTCCTGGCACGCGGAGCTCGGATGGGTCGACGGCTACACCTACGCGATGCTCGCCGAGGAGTGGCGAGCGGCTCGCTGACCCGACCCGACAGTTCGCCGAGCAACTCGGGCTCGCGCGAGCATTCCTCGAAGCTTTGCAGATCGGCGGGTCGTGCCCCCAGTATGGGGGCCATGATCCTCGCCGATGAGTTGCTGCGCGCCTACGACGACCAACTCCGCACCGACGCCGAGACGCCGAGCGCGATCGGGGTCGAGCGGCTCGGACCGTTGCGCCTCGTGACCTTCGCGGGAGGCCGCGGATTCGTGACCTACCGCGACCTCGACGGTGCGACCGCGACCGAGATCGCCGGCCTCGTGGTCGGCGCGCTCGCCCACTTCACCGCCGATCCCGAGATCACGCGAGTGGAGTGGAAGACGCGCGGCCACGATGCCGCGCCCGGCCTGCACGGCACCCTCCTCGCCAACGACTTCGAGGCCGACGACGTCGAGTCGATCATGATCGGCGAGGCGAGTGCCCTCGTCGCCGAGGTGCCGCTGCCCGAGGGCGTGACCGTGCGACGCGTCACGGAGGAACCCGATGTCCGCGCCATGTGCCGCATGCAGGGCGAGGTGTTCGGCGACGTCCACTCCGAGGAGACGGCCGACGCGGTGCTCGCCCGCCTCGACCGAGGCGACGGCATGGAACTCTGGGTCGCCGAGGCCGACGGCCGCATCGTCAGCGCAGGCCGGCTCGAACCGGTGCCGGGCACCGAGTTCGCGGGCATCTGGGGCGGTGCGACCCGTGAGGAATGGCGCGGACGCGGTGTCTACCGGGCGTTGACCGCGGCACGCGCGAAGTCGGCGATCGCCATGGGCAAGCGGCTCATCAACTCCGACTCCACGGAGTTCTCGCGGCCGATCCTCGAGCGGTCGGGGCTCATCAGGGTCTCGACGACGACGCCGTACCGCTGGCGGCGCTGAACTCACAGCGCCCGCTGACTAGGGTTGACCGGTGACTGCAACACTCGTGGCCCAGGGCCTCGCCGGTGGCTACGCCCACCGCACACTCTTCGACGGTCTCGACCTCACGGTCGCCCCCGGCGATGTCGTCGGCATCGTCGGCGTCAACGGCGCGGGCAAGTCCACCCTGCTCCGCATCCTCGCGGGCGAGCTCGAACCGCAGGCCGGCACCGTGCACCTCTCGCCGGCTGACGCGTTCGTCGGCTGGCTGCCGCAGGAGCACGAGCGCGTCGAGGGTGAGACCATCGCGGCCTACGTCGCGCGGCGCACCGGTGCGGCCGAGGCATCCGCTCGTCTCGATGCCGCAGCGCTGGCGCTCGGGTCGACGGATGCCCCGGCGCCCGGCGCACCCGACCCCGCCGACGAGTACTCCGTGGCCCTCGAGCGCTGGCTCGCCTCCGGCGCCGCCGACCTCGACGAGCGGCTGCCGGCCGTGCTCGCCGAACTCGGGCTCAGCCTCGGCGGCGCCGACGCCCACCTCTCGGCCGACTCGATGATGACCTCGCTCTCGGGCGGTCAGGCGGCCCGAGTGGGGCTCGCAGCCCTGCTCTGCTCGCGCTTCGACCTCGTGCTGCTCGACGAGCCCACGAACGACCTCGACCTCGACGGGCTCGAGCGGCTCGAGGCGTTCGTCCGAGGCATCCGCGGCGGCGTCGTGCTGGTGAGCCACGACCGCGAGTTCCTCGCCCGTTCGGTCACGCGAGTGCTCGAGCTCGACCTGGCCCAGCACTCGAACCGCATCTACGGCGGCGGATACGACGCCTACCTCGAGGAGCGCGCGACCGCACGGCGGCAGCAGCGCGACGACTACGAGGAGTTCGCCGCGAAGAAGGCCGACCTCGTCTCACGGGCGCGCACCCAGCGCGAGTGGTCGAGCCAGGGCGTGCGCAACGCGATGAAGAAGTCGCCCGACAACGACAAGATCCGGCGCAAGGCCGCGACCGAGTCGAGCGAGAAGCAGGCGCAGAAGGTTCGCCAGATGGAGAGCCGCATCGCGCGCCTCGACGAGGTCGAGGAACCGCGCAAGGAGTGGCAGCTCGAGTTCACGATCGGCCAGGCGCCGCGCTCGAGTTCGGTCGTCTCGACGCTCAACGAGGCCGTGGTGCAGCAGGGCGACTTCACGCTCGGCCCTGTCTCCTTGCAGGTCGACGCGGGGGAGCGCATCGGCATCACCGGCCCGAACGGGGCCGGCAAGTCGACGCTGCTCACTCTCCTGCTCGGGCGGCGCGCGGCCGACGGGGGCACGGCGAGCCTCGGGACATCCGTCGCCATCGGCGAGATCGACCAGGCGCGCACCCAGCTCACCGGGGCGGCACCGCTCGCCGACGCGTTCGAGGCACTCGTGCCCGAGTACTCGGCCGGCGAGGTGCGCACTCTGCTGGCGAAGTTCGGGCTGAAGGCCGACCACGTGCTGCGCCCGGTCGACGCGCTCTCGCCCGGTGAGCGCACGCGCGCCGGGCTCGCGCTGCTGCAGGCACGCGGCGTCAACGTGCTCGTGCTCGACGAACCGACGAACCACCTCGACCTCGCGGCGATCGAGCAGCTCGAAGATGCCCTCGACTCGTACGAGGGCACGCTGCTGCTCGTCACGCACGACCGTCGCATGCTCGAGCACGTGCGTCTCGACCGCCGCTGGCACGTCGAAGGCGGTCGGGTCACCGACAGCTGAGTGTCGGCTGCCGCTGCGAGACTCGAAGCGATGATCGAAGAGAACCAGACCGTTCAGGCCCCACGGCCGCCGATGGCGCAGACCCTGCAGACCGAGCGGCTGCTGCTGCGCCCACTCGCGCTCGACGATGTCGACGCGTACTACGCCGTGTACGGCGATGCTCGCACGTGGGAGCACCTGCCGAGCGGCCGGCACACGAGCCGTGACGAGTCCGAGCGGGCGATCCAGGCCTCGATCGACAGTCGGCGGGCGTATGGGTTCGCGCACTGCGCGGTGCTTCTCCGCGAACCCCTCGGCGAGCTTCCAGCAGGCGTCTTCCTCGGCTCGGCCGGGGCCAAGATGCTCGACTTCGACGCCTGGAACCTCGGCTATCGCTTCGCACCCGAGGCCTGGGGCCACGGTTTCGCGACCGAGGCGGCGACCGTGTCGCTCGCCGCGGCTCAGGCGACCCGGCCCGACACCCCGGTCACGGCGCGCGTGCTCGGCAACAACGCCGGCTCGGTCCGCGTGCTCGAGCGCATCGGGCTCGAACTGCAGTGGCAGGGCCGCTCGGCGCGCCTCGGCGGCCCCGAAGACGACCACCCGTCGACGCCCGGCGGCACGACGCACCTCGACCGGGTGATCTACGCCGACCGTGCGCTCGGCGACGAGACGCTCGACGCAGTCATCGCGCTCGGCTGAGGCGCCGGCCCGCGCTCGAGCGCGGGCCCGCTGCCGTGCGGCGGGCCCGCGCTCGAGCAGTCGGCGTGGGGAGCTAGACCGAGGGCGACGTGCCGTGCCGGCCAGGACCCGTCTCGACGTCGCCATCTCGTGCGGTGGTGTCGACGTCGCCATCTCGTGCGGTGGTGTCGACGTCGGGATCCAGCCGGTCGGCCTTCTTCAGGCGGTCGTCGGCCTCGGTGTGGAGGTCCGCCGCGGCGGCGCTGCGTTCCGAGCTCTCGCGGGCGAGGCGCTCCGAGTCGAGCCGAGCCTGCGCCGCCGCGGCCTCGGCCTGCTTGGCGTCGGCCGCGGCCGCTGCGGCGTCTGCTTCACGCTGACGCGCAGCTGCGTCGGTCTCCGCCGCGCTCTGCCTGAGGTCGGCTGCGCGCCGACGATCGGCCTCGAGACGGGCCTCGCGCCGCCGATTGCCCGTCGCCATGACGATGATGACGACGACGATCGCGATGACGACGACGATGCCGACGATGATCCAGACGATGGTGCTCGTGTCCACGGTGATCCGCCTCCTCCGGTCGGGTCGCACCAGCCAACCGCGCTGAGCCCTCGGCGGCAACGCCTTGCGGATCGCGGCGGAGTGCGGGATGATCCGGCCCCGGCCGGGTGCTGTCGGTCCTCGATCGACTCACGTGAGATGGTGGAGCATGGACCTCGGCGCGAAGATCCTCACGACACGATGGATGGTGCGGCTGCCCATTCCGATCTTCCGGGCGGGCTTCGGATTCGTCTTCGGCGGACGGCTCCTGCTGCTCGAGCATCGCGGCAGGAAGAGCGGCGAATCCAGATTCGTCGTGATCGAAGCGGCCGATCGCGAGGCGCCCGACCGCGTCGTCGTGGCGTCGGGATTCGGGCCGCATGCGCAGTGGTACCGGAACCTCGCGGCTGAGCCCCGCTGCGGCGTGAGCATCGGGTGGCGCCGGCGGGTGCCGGCACGCGCCGAGCTCCTCGGCCGCGACGAGAGCCGCGCCCTGATCGTGCGGTACGCGGAGCGTCGGCCTGCGGCATGGGCGGTGCTTCGGCGCTCGATCCAAGACGCCACGGGCGAGGCGGATCCGGAGATCCCGATGGTCAGGCTGCACCTCCGGCGGTGACGGGCTCGTGGCATGCCGCGTCGTCGACGGGCAGCACCACCTCACCACCGAGCAGCCCGTCGAGGAGCCCCGCGAGCACCGCGAGCCCGTCGGGCGAGAGCACCGACTCCAGGTGTCCCTGCACCGACGCCACGCGCGGTCCGCGGAGTGCGTGCACCACGCCCGTCGCGGCATCCGCCGCCACCTCGAGATCGAGGCTCGGGGTGATCGAACCGTTGTCGGCCAGCGCCGCGAAGGTGTTGTAGAAGCCGATCGACGCCGGCGCTCCGAAGAGGTCGATGTCGAGCTGCACGCCCTGTCGCGGTGCCGGCAGCGGCGAGACCGGCAGCCCGGCGAGGGTGGCGAGCACCTGGTGGCTGAGGCACACGGCGAGCATCGGCGCGCCGCTCGCGAGGCGCTCGACCATCAGCTCGTGCAGGCGCGCCATGCGAGGATCGGCCGAATTGCGCGGGTCGCCCGGCCCGGGGCCGAACACCACCAGGTCGTCGGATGCCTCGGGCACGGCCTCGTTCCACGGCACGACACGGGCCTCGACCCCGAGGTGCCGCAGCTGGTGGGCGAGCATCGTCGTGAAGTCGTCGCCCGCGTCGATGACGAGCGCGGTCGCGCGGCGCGACGGATGAGCCGCCTGCGGCGCGCTCCAGAACGTCGCGAGGTGGTCGTTGCGCGAGTCGAGGAGTGTGGCGATGCGGTCGTCCTCACGCCCACGGTCGCGGAACGCCGAGGCGTCAGTCGTGCTCGGCGCCGGCGTCGGCCGCTTCGCCGACGCCGGGTCCGCGCGTGGAATCGCCCCGAGCGCCGTCAGCACGCCGGCGGCCTTCGCGTGCGTCTCCGCCACCTCGCCGTCGGGGTCGGAGTGCCGCACGAGCGTCGCCCCGACCGGCACGCGCACCCCGCCCTCGCCGTCGACGTACGCCGTGCGGATGAGGATGGGCGCGTCGAGGTCGTAGCCGCCGACTCGGGGCGTGAAGCGCGCCAGCACCCCCGCGTAGTATCCGCGGGCGGTCGACTCGTGGCGCGCGATCACCGTGCAGGCGTTGCCCATGGGCGATCCCGTCACGGTCGGCGCGAACATCGTGAGCCGGAGCACCTCGCGGGGGTCGAGATCGCTGCGCCCCTCGAGCAGGTACTCGGTGTGCGTCAGCCGCGACATCCGCTTCAGGAACGGACCGCGGATGCGCCCGCCGTCGGGGCACACCGCGCTCATCATCTTGAGCTCCTCGTCGACGACCATGACGAGCTCCTCGCGCTCCTTCACGTCGCCGAGGAAGGCGACGAGATCGTCGTCGGCGGGCGGCCCGGCGAGATGGCGGAACGTGCCGCTGATCGGGTTCATCGAGACGACCCCGTCGATCGACGACACGTGCCGTTCGGGCGTCGCACCGACGGCGGAGAGGCCGGGGGTGTACACCGCGAAGGTCCAGTAGGCGCCCGCCTCGTGCTCGAGCAGGGCGCGCAGCCAACCGAGCACCGAGTGGGCGGCGGATGCCTCGATGCGCCCCGTGAACTCGCGACGGATCACGAAGTTCGCACCCTCGCCCCGACCGATCTCGTCGTCGATCACCCGGCGCACGCGCTCGGCGTACTCGGCATCGCTCACGTCGACGGCGAGGTCGTCGACGGCGATCGGATGCTCGGGCAGCAGGCTGATCGCCTCGTCGAGGCCGATCGTCTCCCGCTCGCGCACGACGAGGCATCTCAGCGGCGCGCCGTCGTCGCGTGCGACGAAGCCGCGCTCGCGCACCTGGCGGAACGGCACGAGTGCCAGCACCTCGGCACCGTCGAGCGGGATGTCGGCGAGGCGGTCGACGTCGACGACGTCGCCGACGAGCACGTCGAGCGTCGGCTCGTGCTCCCGTCGCACGACGGCGAACGGTGCAGGGTCGGTGGCGGCGAGCAGTGAAGCGAGCAGTCGCGTCATGGGGTTCTCCGGTCGGGCTCTCGGGCGCCGCCCTCCGCAAACGCGAAAACGACCGCCCTCGGGCGGTCGTCAGTACGTCGAAACGCGTGGCCGCCTAGGAGACGGGCCACCAGTTCTGGTTCGACGAGGTCATGTCGAGGACTCTAGCATCAGCTCTGCTTCGAACGTCGATACGCTTTCGAGTGATGCCGACTGAGACTGAAACCGAGATCGTGACCCGCCTGCGAGCCGCCGGATGCGTGTTCGCCGAAGACGAGGCGGCCCTGCTGCTCGAGACGGGCGCCGAAGGCGGTCAGCTCGAGGCCATGGTCGAACGCCGCGTCGCCGGCGAACCCCTCGAGCAGGTGCTCGGCTGGGCCGAGTTCGCGGGCCTCCGCATTCGCGTGCTGCCCGGCGTCTTCGTGCCGCGACGCCGCACCGAGTTCCTCGCGGCCGAAGCTGCACGTCTCGCCAAGCACGCCGCGGACGCACCTGTCGGCGCCGCGCACACGCCCGTCGTGATCGATCTCTGCTGCGGTGCCGGCGCCATCGGTGCTGCGATCGCGGATGCCGCCGGGCCGCTGCACCTCGTCGCGGCCGACCTCGACCCGGTCGCCGTGCAGGCGGCGCGACTGAACCTCGAACCGATCGGCGGCCTCGTCGTCGAGGGCGATCTCTACGACGCGCTGCCCGCCGAACTCCGGGGTCGCATCGACGTGCTCGCCGTCAACGCCCCGTACGTGCCGAGCGAGGCGATCGCGATGATGCCGCCCGAGGCGCGCGAGCACGAGGCACGCATCGCCCTCGACGGCGGGGGAGACGGTCTCGACGTGCATCGCCGGGTCGCGGCATCCGCTCGTTCGTGGCTCGCCCCCGGCGGTGCGCTGCTGATCGAGACGAGCGAGCGTCAGGCGCCCGTCGCCGCCGCGTTCTTCGAGCAGGGTGGGCTGGACGCCCGGATCCTGCACGATGACGACGCCGACGCGACCGTCGTGGTCGGGGTGCGCGGCGCCGATCCCGCATAGGGGCGCGCGGCTGCGCGGCCGATCCGTCGCCGTCACTCTCGCGGCTCAGTCGCCGGCCCGCGCCGCCGCGAGCAGTTCGGCCACCTGTGCGTCGGTCGTCTGGGCGAAGTCGAGGTAGTGCATGCCGACCGCCATGAAGCCCGGCGGCACCGACAGGCAGACGATCTCGTCGACCGCCGGGTCGGCGGCGAGCGATCCGATCGAGTCGGAGGCGCCGACCGGGATCGCGAGTACCACTCGAGTGGCTCCGCGGGCCTTCGCGACGACCGCCGCGACCCGTGCGGTGGCGCCCGTCGCGACGCCGTCGTCGACGATCACCGCCGTCCGCCCCTCGAGCGAGATGGGCGGCGCGCCGCCACGGAAGCGGGCGACCCGCGCCTCGAGCTCCGCCCGTTCGACGCGTTCGATGTCGCGAAGCTCGCCGGGGGAGACGAACACGGAGTCGACGATGTCGTCGTTCAGTACTCGGGCGCCCTGCTCGCCGATCGCCCCCATCGCCACCTCGGGCTGCCCGGGCACTCCGAGCTTGCGCACGACGAGCACGTCGAGCGGTGCGCCGAGCGCCGCCGCGACCGGTGCGGCGACGGGCACCCCGCCACGCGGAAGGCCGAGCACCACCGGCTTTCCGAGGTCGACGCCCTCGAGGGCCGCTGCGAGCCGCCGACCGGCATCGGTTCGATTCCTGAAGTGCTCCATGTGGTGCGCCCATCGAGCCGCTCGTCGGCCATCTCGCGACCGTTCGGCTCCATTCAATGCTCCCACCACGCCGCCGCCCCGCCAAGGGTTCGAGACCGCCCGGCGGTCGGATGCCTCCGACGACGTGCCCCGTGAACCCGGGGCCGAATCCGAGTGAAGTTCGCGTCTTGCAACTCGTCGCTTACACTGAACCAAATCCCTCCCCGATCTGGGGAACCCGAACTGAGGATTCGACGAGGCCCCCACTCGTCGGCTTGGAGTGTCCGTGGGACGTCACAGTGTCGCGGCAACGGCGAAGCAGCCGGGCCGCAAACTCATCCTGTCCATCATCGGTGCAGTCGTCGTCGTCGGAATCGTCGCTTCCGGCGTCTTCCTCTGGGTCGGCGGCTACCTGAACCCCCTCTTCGCGTCCGCCGAAGCCGGTTGCGCCGAGACCGAGCAGCTCGCCGTGGTCGCCGACACCTCGATCGCGCCGGCGCTGACCGAGATCGCGGAGAAGTTCGACGCGGGCTCCGATCTCTGCGTCACGACCGAGATCACCGCGCAGGACTCGGCCGACACGGCCGCCGTCGTCGCCTCGGGCGGCCAGGAGGCCGACGTCTGGATTCCCGAGTCGAGCGTGTGGCTCGACCGCATGAACGCGACCGCCACCTCGCTCGGTCAGTCGCCGCCCGAGGTCGACGTGCGTGAGTCGATCGCGTCGTCGCCGGTCGTCTTCGCCGGCGCCGCGACGAAGGCCACCGAGCTCGCCGCCGAACCCGTGAGCTGGGCCCGCGTGCTCGGCGGCACGCTGCCGACGATCCTGCCCGACCCCGAGGCATCCGCCGCGAGCCTCGCCGGGCTGCTGGCCCTGCGCGGCCACTCCTCTCCCGACGACCCGCGACAGTTCGCCGGCGCGATGATCGAGCTCGGCAAGTCCATCCCCGCGTCGACCGGCGCCGCGTTCGGCACCGTGAGCGCGGCCCAGGATCCCGCGGTCGTCGTCACGAGCGAGGCGCAGGTCGCCGCGTACAACCTCGACGATCCCGCTGAGGCGCTGGTCGCCGCCTATCCCGTCGACGGCACGGTGTCGCTCGACTACCCGTTCGTGCGCATGTTCGCGCCGGATGCCGCAACCGACGAGGACGCGGCCTCCGATGCCGCTGCAGCGGAGGAGGGCGTCGCGACGCGCGCCGAACTGCTCGATGCGTTCGAGGCCGCGGTCCGCAAGGCCACGAAGACCTTGGCCGCCGATGGCTTCCGGGCGCCCGACGGCACCGGCGAGCTCGACATCACCGGCCTGGGAGCGGAAGCACCTTCGGCGTCGGCGGCGCTCGACGGCGCAGCCCAGCTCGAGATCCTTCGCGCGTGGTCGGTGCTGACGCTGCGCTCGCGCATGCTCGCCGTGATCGACGTGTCGGGCTCGATGGAGGAGCCCGCCGAGAACGGCCTGCGCCGCATCGACATCTTCCAGCAGGCCGCCGTCGGCGCGATGCAGAAGTTCTCCGGGGAGGTCGAACTCGGCGTCTGGGTCTTCTCCACCGCCCGCAACGGCGACCTCGACTACGAGGACCTCTCGCCCATCGCACCGCTCGGCGATGCCGCGCACTCGCAGGAGATCGCCGGGATCATCCAATCGCTCCCGGCCAGGCTCGGCGGCGCGACCGGGCTCTACGACACGACGCTCGCCGCGGTGCAGCGCGTGCGCGAGACCTACGACCCCGAGAAGGTCAACTCCGTGCTGCTCTTCACCGACGGCAAGAACGAAGACGAGAACGGCATCGACATCGACACGCTGCTCGCCGAGCTCGCGAAGATCGACGACCCGACGAAGCCCGTGCCCGTCATCATGATCGGCTTCGGACCCGACACCGATCTCGCCGCGATGCAGCGCATCGCCCAGGCGACGAAGGGTGCCGCGTACTCGGCCTCGAAGCCCGAAGACCTCGGCACCGTGCTCGTCGACGCCCTCTCGCAGCGCAGCTGCCGCCCGAACTGCGGCTGATACCTCGCAGCGCGGCTGCCGCCCGAACTGCGGCTGATACCTCGCAGCGCGGCTGCCGCCCGAACTGCGGCTGACACCTCGCAGCGCAGCTGCCGCCCGAATTGCGGCCGACGGTGGAGTTCACGAAGGCGGCGTTTACGACGACGTAGTGAACGACGAAGGGGGCCCGGCATGTGCCGGGCCCCCTTCGTCGTCTGCGGTCGCGACGCCGGAGCGTCAGTGCGCCATCGGCGCGCCCTCCATCATGTCGGCGGGCTTGCGCACGAAGAACGCCCCCACGATCGCGAGTAGCGAGAGGATCGCGCCCACCATGAACGCGGAGCGGATACCCGATGCCGCGGCCGCCTCGGCCGTCGCGCCCGCCGTGGTCGCGGTGAGCGTCTGCGTCGCCATGATCGTCACGAAGAGCGCCGTGCCCGCTGCGCCGGCCACCTGCTGCACGGTGCCGACGATCGCCGAGCCGTGCGAGTAGAACTTCGGTTCGACGGAGCCGAGCGCCGAGGTGAACAGCGGGGTGAACATGAACGCGAGACCGGCCGAGAGCACGACGTGGGCGACGAGCAGCAGCCACGGCGACGTCGTGTCGGTCACCATCGTGAGCGACCACAGCACGCCGCTCACGACGAACGCACCCGGCACGAGCAACGGGGTCGGGCCGAGCCGGTCGAAGAGGCGGCCGACGGTCGGGCCGAGGAGGCCCATCGTGAGACCACCCGGCAGGAGCAGCAGCCCGGTCATGATCGGCTCGAGGTGCAGCACGTTCTGCAGGTAGATCGGCAGCAGGATGATCGTGCCGAACAGCGCCGCCATCATGATCGTCATGAGGCCGATCGAGATCGAGAAGTTGCGCGACAGGAAGGTGCGCAGGTCGAGCAGCGCGCGGTCGTGCTTCTGCAGGCTCAGCTGGCGCCAGATGAACGCGCCGATCGAGACCGCACCGACGCCGAACGCGATCCACATGGGTGCCGCGCCGAGGCTGCTGCCGCCGGTCTCGGCGCCGATCTGGCTGAGTCCGTAGACGAGGCCGCCGAAGCCGAGGGCCGACAGCACCACCGAGAACACGTCGATGGGGATCTTGCGGGGCTCGCTGACGTTCTCGACCCGGCGGATGCCGATGACGAGCATCGCGAGCGCGATCGGCAGTACGAGCCAGAACATGAACCGCCACGAGAGCGAGTTCAGGATGAGGCCCGAGATGGTCGGGCCGATTGCGGGAGCCACCGACATCACGATCGCGACGCGGCCCATGAGCCGGCCGCGGTCGCTCGGAGCGACCAGGGTCATGAGCGTCGTCATGAGCAGCGGCATCATGATGGCCGTGCCGCTCGCCTGCACGACCCGGCCGACGAGGAGCACCTCGAAGCCCGGCGCCATGGCCGCGATGAGCGTGCCCGCCGAGAAGAGGCTCATGGCGGCGATGAAGATCGGGCGGGTCGCGAAACGCTGCAGCAGGTAGCCGGTGATCGGGATGACGACGGCCATCGTCAGCATGAACGCGGTGGTCAGCCACTGCGCCTCGGAGATCGAGATGCCGAGGTCGACGACGAGGTGCGGGATCGCCACGCCCATGATCGTCTCGTTGAGGATGACGACGAAGGAGGCGGCGAGGAGGAGCCAGATCACCCGGTTGTTGCGGGCGCCGTGCAGCGCCTCGACGTCGGAGTGCTCGTGCATGGTGGTGTCGCCCGCAGGGGCGACGTCGGGGTCACGGAGTTCGGGAACGGCGCGTTCGGTCAAGGAAGATGCGTCCAATCGATGTCGGCGCAGAACTGCGCCGGGAATTGCGTCGAATACGTTGGTCAACCCGCGTCGGGTGACTCGCTATTCCCCGATTCCGACATCGATCGGAATGCATGGAACCGAGCGCTCTCGAAGCGCTTCGGGCAGGTGGGAAACTCGGTCGTCGCGGGGCGGCTTACGGAGCCGGAGCCGGGCCGTCGGTGGGAGTGGGCCGGGGGAGCCAGCCCTCGAGGAGCTGCTCTTCGGGAGCGAGCTCGTTCTCGATGCGCCGCTCGTTCGCCTTGTCAGCTGCAGGTGTCGATTCGCTCATGTGGCCACGATACCGCGCACAGCCGACACGGCACGAGCGACGGATGCCGCGGCATCCGTCAACTCTTCGGCCGTCGTCTCCGCGCCGAGCGTGAACCGCACGGCCGTCTGCGCGAGTTCGGCGGGCAGCCCGATCGCCGTGAGCACGTGCGAGGCCTCGTCGCTGCCGGCCGCGCACGCCGATCCGCTCGAGCAGACGACGCCGTCGCGCTCGAGCTCGAGCAGTACGGCCTCGCCGCTCGTGCCGGGGAAGACGAACGACACCGTGCCAGGCAGGCGGTGCTCGGGGTCGCCGGTCGACCGGGCCCCGGGGACGTGCGCCGCGATCGACGCCGCGAACTCGGAGCCGAGCGCGGCGACGCGCGCCGCGGCATCCGCTCGCTCGGCCTCCGCCAGTCGCAGGGCCGTGGCGAAGGCGACCGCCCCGGCGACGTTCTCGGTGCCCGACCGGCGGCCTCGCTCCTGCCCGCCGCCGTGCAGCACCGGTTCGAGCTGGAGCCGCCCGCGCACGATGAGCGCACCCGTGCCCTTGGGCGCGCCGACCTTGTGACCGGCGAGCGAGAGGGCGTCGACGCCGAGCGCGTCGAGCGAGAGGGGGAGCCAGCCGGCCGCCTGCACGGCATCCGTGTGCACGAGGGCCCCGGCGGCGTGCGCGACGGCGGCGAGCTCGGCGATCGGCTGCACCGTGCCGATCTCGTTGTTCGCGAGCTGCACCGACACGAGGGCCGTGTCGGGCCGGATGACGCGGCTGAGCGCCTCGGGCGTGACCAGGCCGCCCTCGTCGACCGCGACCTCGGAGACCTCGAAGCCGTGCACCCGGGCGAGGTATGCCGCGGACTCGAGCACCGCCTCGTGCTCGATCGGCGAGACCACGAGGTGGCGCCCGCGGGGGTTCGCGAGGGCGAGGCCCTTCACCGCGAGGTTGTCGGCCTCGGTGCCGCCGCTCGTGAAGACGACATCACCGGGGCGGCAGCCGACGACCGCGGCGACCGCGGCACGGGCGCCGGCGAGGGCGCGGGAGGCCTCGTCGCCGAGTGCGTGGTGGCTCGACGGGTTGCCGAAGGAGCCCCAGAGGTACGGCCACATCGCCTCGAGCGCCTCGCGGCGCACGGGCGTCGTGGCGGCGTGATCGAGGAAGATCATGTCGCCACCGCGACATCGAGGCCCAGGTCGAGCGACCGCACCGAATGGGTGAGCGCCCCGACCGAGATCACGTCGACGCCGGTCGATGCGATCTCGCGCACCGTCTCGAGCGAGACGCCGCCGGAGGCCTCGACGATCGCGCGCCCGGCGATGAGTGCGACGCCCGCCCGGAGCCCGTCGGGCGTGAAGTTGTCGAGCATGACGGTGTCGGCGCCGCCCGCGAGCACCGCCTCGACCTGGTCGAGCCGGTCGACCTCGACCTCGAGGTGGGCCGTGTGCGGCATGCGCTCGCGCGCGGCTCGGAGGGCGGTCGCGAGGTCGTGACCGCCGGCGGTGAGCACCGCGAGGTGGTTGTCCTTCGCCATCACCGCGTCGGAGAGCGACCGGCGGTGGTTGCGGCCGCCGCCGTCGCGCACGGCCTGGCGTTCGAGGCTGCGCAGCCCCGGGGTCGTCTTGCGGGTGTCGACGATGCGCGCACGGGTGCCGGCCGTCTCGGCGACGTACCGAGCGGTGAGCGTCGCGATGCCCGACATGCGCTGAACGAGGTTCAGGCCCACGCGCTCGGCGCGCAGGATGCCGCGGGCCGGGCCGGTCACTCGGGCGAGCACCGCGCCGGCCTCGAACGGCTCGCCGTCAGCGGAGAGCGGTTCGACGACGACCGCCGGGTCGACCAGCCGGAACGCCGCGGCGAACACCTCCATGCCGCTGAGCACGCCCGGCTCGCGGGCCATGAGCACGGCCGTCGCGGTCGCGGTGGCGGGGATCAGCACCTCTGAGGTGAGGTCGCCCCACGGGGCGTCCTCGTCGAGCGCTGCGCCGACGATTCGGTCGAGCTCACGTGCGTCGGTCATCAGGCGGCCTCTCGTTCGAGCGGGGTCGGCAGGGCGTGGGCGACGACGTTCGGGTCGTCGGCGCGGAAGTGCGCGCCGCAGCTCGTGCGCCGGGCACGCGCGGCCGCGACGGTCAGGCGGGCGAGATCGAGGAGGTTCCGATCCTCGGCGCTTCGGCGGTCGTGCGGTAGGGGCGCGTGCCACGCGTCGAGACGAGCGGATGCCTCGGCGAGCCCGGCCTCGTCGCGCTCGAGCCCCACGTGCCTCCACATCAGGCTCTGCAACTCGTCGCGCACGACCGACGCCGCCCCGCGCACGACTTCGGAGGATCGCGCCGACATGCCGGCGGTCGCGGCCTCGTGGGCGTCGGCCCCGGCGTGTTGCGCCGACGGTTCCGTAGCTGTGCTCGCCGGCACGGCCGTCGTGATCGCCGGCACAGCCGTCGTGATCGCCCGCACGGCGCGGTCGGCGAACACCGCCGCCTCGAGCAGCGAGTTGGAGGCGAGTCGGTTCGCCCCGTGCACGCCGGTGCGGGCGACCTCGCCGACGGCGAAGAGGCCGGGCAGGCTCGTGCGCCCGTCGAGGTCGGTCGCGATGCCGCCCATGGCGTAGTGCGCCGCGGGCGTCACGGGCACCGGCTGCCGTGACCAGTCGAAGCCGGCCGCGCGCACCACGGCGTCGAGGCCGGGGAAGCGCCGGGCGAGCTCGGCCCCGCCGAGCGCGGTGGCGTCGAGCAGTACGGGAGCGCCGCCCTGCTCGAGGGAGCGCCGCCAGACCGCACGGGCGACGACGTCGCGGGGCGCGAGTTCGCCGCGCGGATCGACGTCGAGCAGGAAGCGGCGGCCGTTCGCGTCGCGGAGCACCGCGCCCTCGCCGCGCACGGCCTCGGAGATGAGCGGGGTGCCGGGGGCGGCCAGCGCGGTCGGGTGGAACTGGGTGAACTCGAGGTCGGCGACCAGGGCGCCGGCGCGCCAGGCAGCAGCCACGCCATCGCCGGTCGCGACCGCCGGGTTCGTCGTATGCCGGAAGAGGCATCCGCTGCCGCCGGTGGCCAGTACGACCGCGTCGGCGCGGCGCTCGACGACGGCTCCGGATGCCCCGAGCAGCCGGGCCCCGACCACGCGACCGCCCTCGACGAGGAGGTCGACGAGCATCGTCTGCTCGTCGATCGCGACGGCTCGCCGCCGCACAGTGGCGACGAGGGCGTGCTCGATCGCCGCGCCGGTGGCGTCGCCGCCGGCATGCAGCACGCGGGCGCGCGAGTGGGCGGCCTCGAGGCCGCGTTCGAGTCCGGACTCGCCGCGGTCGAACGCGACGCCGAAGCGGATGAGATCTCGCACGCGGTCGGGTCCTTCGTCGACGAGCACGCGCACGGCGGCCGGATCGGCGAGTCCGGCACCGGCCTCGATCGTGTCGGCGAAGTGTCGCTCGGCGGAGTCGTCGGGGAAGAGGGCCGCCGCGATGCCGCCCTGCGCGTAGCGCGTGTTGCCCTCGGCGAGCTCGGCCTTCGTGACGAGCTCGACGGTGTGCCCGGCATCGGTGGCCTTCACGGCGGCCCAGAGTCCGGCGATGCCGCCTCCGATCACGAGCACGCGCGCCATGTCAGGCTCCCGCGACCGGCTGCGGAGCCGCGACCGGCGGCTTCGCCGCGAGCATCCGCTCGAGCGCGACGCGTGCTGGCTCGGCCACGTCGTCGGCCACGGTGATGCGGTTGACGACCCGGCCCGCCACGAGCTCCTCGAGCACCCAGGCGAGGTACCCGGGGTGGATGCGGTACATCGTCGAGCACGGGCACACGACGGGGTCGAGGCAGAAGATCGTGTGCTGCGGGTACTCGGCCGCGAGGCGCTGCACGAGGTTGATCTCGGTGCCGATCGCGAAGGTCGAGCCCGCGGGGGCCGCCTGGATCGCCTTCACGATGAAGTCGGTCGAGCCCGCGGCATCCGCTGCGTCGACGACGGGCATGGGGCACTCGGGGTGCACGATGACCTGCACGCCGGGGTGGTCGATGCGGGCCTGCGCGATCTGGTCGACCGTGAACCGGCGGTGCACCGAGCAGAAGCCGTGCCAGAGAATGACCCGGGCGTCGCCCAGTTCGCCCGCCGTGCTGCCGCCGAGCGCCTTGCGCGGGTTCCACATCGGCATCTGCTCGAGCGGCACGCCCATCGCCTTCGCGGTGTTGCGGCCGAGGTGCTGGTCGGGGAAGAACAGGACCCGCTGCCCGCGCTCGAACGCCCACTCGAGCACCGTCTCGGCGTTGGAGGAGGTGCAGACGATACCGCCGTGGCGGCCGACGAAGCCCTTGAGCGCCGCCGACGAGTTCATGTACGTGACCGGGATGACGGGCACCTTGCCGTCGGCGTCGGTCGCGGACAGGTCACCGTAGACCTCGGCGAGCTGCTCCCAGCACTCCTCGACCGAGCTCTCGTCGGCCATGTCGGCCATCGAGCAGCCGGCGGCGAGGTTCGGGAGGATCACGGCCTGCTCGGGTGTCGAGAGCAGGTCGGCGGTCTCGGCCATGAAGTGCACGCCGCAGAACACGATGGCCTCAGCGTCCGGCCGCGTGAGCGCGGCGTTCGCGAGCTGGAACGAGTCGCCCACGAAGTCGGCGTGCTCGATGACCTCGTCGCGCTGGTAGAAGTGGCCGAGCACGACTGCGCGGTCGCCGAGGGTCGCCTTCGCGGCGCGGATGCGCGCGTGCAGCTCGTCGGCGGAAGCCGTGCGGTACGACTCGGGCAGGGCGCCCTGACGGGGCGAGCCCGTGGGGATGACGTCGCCCATCGACGACCCGGGCCCGTACGAGACGGGGCCCGAGTCGAACTCCCACGGTCCCTTCGCGAGTTCGGGCGAGCATGATGCGCCGGTGGTGGCACCCGCCGTGATGAGACGGATGGTGCGGTCGACGGATGCCGCCGCTCGCGTGTCGTCGGTCTGCAGGTCGTCGATGGAGATGGTCATGATGCCGGTCGCTCTCTCAGGGATTCGGTTCGCGCAGTCGGTTCGGGGGTCGCCGCGAGGGCGGTGGAGTCGTAGCGGTAGAGCTTCGGAGGCCGGTTCCTCGCGCCGGCCAGCCGCTCGCCGGTCTCGCGCAGTCGGCCGGAGGCGAGCATCGTGCGGCGGAAGTTCGCGGGATCGAGCGGGCGCTGCAGCACCGCCTCGACGACCTCGCGGAGCTCGGCGAGCGTGAAGGTCTCGCCGAGGAAGGCATGCGCGATCTGGGAGTACTCGACCTTGGTTCGCAGGCGCCAGAGGGCGTACTCGATGATGCGGTTGTGGTCGAACGCGAGCCCGGGCAGCGTGTCGGCCGGCACCCATCGCACGTTGGGCCCCGCCGTGGCGCGTGCGGCCTCGTCGCTCTGCACGAGTGCCCAGTAGACGACCGAGACGACACGGGCGCCGGGGGAGCGGTCGACCTCGCCGAAGGTGTAGAGCTGCTCGAGGTAGGTGGGAGCGAGGCCGGTCGTCAGGCGCAGGGTGCGGGCGGCGGCGGCCTCGAGTTCCTCGGCGGGCGGCAGCCAGCCGCCGGGCAGCGCCCAGAGTCCGAGCTGGGGCTCACGCGTTCGGCGCACGAGTGGGGTCCAGAGCACGGGGCGACCGCTGCGGTCGGGGCGCAGGGCGAAGATCACCGTGGAGACGGCGAGACGGGTCGGCACCTCGCCGATCGGCTTCGTCTGCTGCGGCATCCGACGCCTCCGTTCTTCTGGTCAGGATGACTCGAACTCGAACGATCGACAGCTTACAGTCAGAATGACCAGAACACGAACGCCGACCCTCTGAATCACAGTCGATGCCCAGCCGTCGCCGAAGCGCCCCGCTGCTAGGATCGGAGCACAATCTCATACCGGGCCATCGACGCGTCGCGGGAGAGCCGGCAAGCACTGAGCCGGCACCGAAGGAGCAAGCCTCCCCGCCAATCTCTCAGGTCACTACACCGCGATGACGAGGCCGCTCTGAAAAGTGGATTCCGCGATGGCTCGCGGCCTCCCGCCCACGGTGAAAGCGCGACCCCGCGTGAAACTCTCAGGCTCATGACAGAGGGGGAGTTCCCACACGGTGCCGCTTCCGCGACCGTGACAACGCCGGCGAGCGCCGGCACGTCTGGAGAACTCTCGTGACCAACGAACCCGGTACCACCAGCCTCGAGTCGTCGAGCACCGAACGGCTGAGCCCGCTCGATGCCGTGCACCGCGCAGCGGGCGCGAGCTTCACCGACTTCGCCGGCTGGCAGATGCCCGTGCGCTACTCCAGCGACCTCGCCGAGCACCACGCGGTGCGCACGGCGGCCGGCCTCTTCGACCTCTCGCACATGGGCGAGATCGTGCTCATCGGCCCGCAGGCCGCCGCCGCGCTCGACCACGCGCTCGCCGGCAGGCTCTCGGCCATCGAGATCGGCCAGGCCAAGTACTCCCTGCTGCTCGCCGAAGACGGCGGCATCATCGACGACCTCGTCGTCTACCGCACGGGCGACGACCGCTACATGGTCGTCGCGAACGCCTCGAACGCGGCCGTCGTCGCCGACGAGCTCCGCACCCGCGCGGCCGGCTTCGACACGATCGTCTCCGACGAGAGCGACGACGTCGCGCTCATCGCCCTGCAGGGCCCCGACGCCCGCGCGGTGCTGCTCGAGACGCCGGGCTTCGGCATCGACGGGCCCGGCAACGATGAAGAGGACTTCGACGCGAAGCTCGAAGCCCTCAAGTACTACCGCGCCTTCCCGGCGACGTTCGAGGGCGAGCCCGTGCTCGTCGCGCGCACCGGGTACACCGGCGAAGACGGGTTCGAGCTCTACCTCGCCCCCGAGCGCGCAGCACGTCTGTGGGAGGCGCTCGCCGAGACCGGCGGCCCCCGCGTGACGCCCTGCGGGCTCGCGAGCCGCGACACGCTGCGCCTCGAGGCGGGCATGCCGCTCTACGGCCACGAGCTGAGCCGCGACATCCTGCCCGTGCAGGCCGGCCTCGGCCGCGTCGTCGCCCTCGCCAAGCCCGACGCCTTCGTCGGTCGCGCCGCCATCGAGCGGGGCCCGGCAGCGGATGCCCCGGTGCTCGTCGGCCTCGCAGCCGAAGGCCGCCGCGCAGCTCGCGCCGACTACGAGATCTACGACGGCGAGGGCGCCGACGCGACCCGCATCGGCGTCGTCACGAGCGGGGCGCTCTCGCCGACGCTCGGCCACCCGATCGCCATGGCACTCGTGGCACCCGACGCCGCCGAGCCAGGCCGCGAGCTCTTCGTCGACGTGCGGGGCACGCGCGTCGCGGCATCCGTCGTCGCACTGCCGTTCTACAAACGCACCGCCACCGCCTGACCTCGAGTCGCCCGACTCCGCACGGAATCGGGCGCCTCGGCAACCAACCCACCGCAAGGAGCACCCCATGACCGACCAGACCGCACTGCACTACACCGAAGAGCACGAGTGGATCGCCATCGACGGCGACGTCGCGACGATCGGCATCACCGACTACGCCGCCGACAAGCTCGGCGACGTCGTGTTCGTCGAACTGCCCGCGGCCGGCACGACCGTGACCGAGGGCACCGTCGTCGGCGAGATCGAGTCGACGAAGTCGGTCGGCGAGCTGTTCGCCCCCGTCAGCGGCGAGGTCGTCGAGGCGAACCAGACCGTCGTCGACTCGCCCGAGCTCGTCAACAGCGACCCGTTCGGCGAGGGCAGGCTCATCAAGGTGAACGCCTCGAGCCTGCCGAAGTTCCTCACCCACGCCGAGTACCGCGCACTGGTCGGAGAGTAAGCACCCGCATGAGCACCCCCACCTCCTCAGCATTCGACCTCGACGCCTTCGGGCGCCGCCACATCGGCACCAGCCCGAGCGACCACGGGCTCATGCTCGCCGAGCTGGGCTACGACTCCCTCGACGCCCTCATGGCCGCCGCGGTGCCCACGTCGATCCGCATGGGGGAGGTGCTGAACTCGGCGATCCCCGCCGCCGCCACCGAGCGGGAGGCGCTCGCCGAGCTCGCGGCGCTCGCCGAGCAGAACACCGTGCGCACCTCGATGATCGGCCTCGGCTACTCCGGCACCGTCACGCCGTCGGTCATCCAGCGCAACGTGCTCGAGAACCCGAGCTGGTACACGGCGTACACGCCCTACCAGCCCGAGATCTCGCAGGGCCGGCTCGAGGCGCTCATCAACTTCCAGACGATGGTCACCGACCTCACGGGCCTCGACACGGCCAATGCGTCGATGCTCGACGAGGGCACCGCGGTCGTCGAGGGCATGCTGCTCGCCCGCCGCGCATCGAAGTCGACCTCGAACCGCTTCGTCGTCGACGCCGATGTGCTGCCGCAGACCCTCGCGCTGCTCGAGTCGCGTTCCGAGGCGGTCGGCATCGAGCTCGTCGTCGCCGACCTCGTCGAGGGCACGGATGTCGCCGCCTTCGGCGAGCACTTCGGTCTCTTCGTGCAGTACCCGGGTGCGTCGGGACGCGTGTGGAACCCGGCGTCCGTCATCGCCGCCTCGAAAGCGCAGGGCGCCCTCGCCGTCGCCGCCGCCGACCTGCTGGCGCTCGCGCTCATCACGAGCCCGGGCGAGCTCGGCGCCGACGTCGCCGTCGGCACCTCGCAGCGCTTCGGCGTGCCCATGGGCTTCGGCGGACCGCACGCCGGCTACATGGCCGTGCGCAAGGGCCTCGAGCGACAGCTGCCCGGCCGCCTCGTCGGCGTCTCCAAAGACGCGGTGGGCGCGCCCGCGTACCGCCTCACCCTGCAGGCCCGCGAGCAGCACATCCGCCGCGAGAAGGCGACCTCGAACATCTGCACCGCGCAGGTGCTGCTCGCCGTCATGGCGTCGATGTACGCGGTGTACCACGGGCCCCGCGGCATCCGTCACATCGCGGTCTCGACGGCCGCGAAGGCGACCGCGCTCGCCGAGGTGCTCACCGGCTACGGCCTCACCCTCGCGCACGACACGTACTTCGACACGATCCGGGTGCACGTGCCCGGGCTCGCCGGCAACATCGTCGAGCGCGCCCGCGCCCTCGGCGTGAACGTGTGGGAGGCCGATGAGGCCACCGTGCACGTCGCCGTCGACGAGACCACGACCGAAGCCGAGCTCTCGCTCGTCGCCCAGGCGTTCGGGCTGCCCGAGCGCACCGAGGTCGCGGTCGAGACCGCGACCCTGCCGGCCGTCGCGAGCGGCGAGCTGCGGCGCACGAGCGGCTACCTCGAGCACCCCGTCTTCAACACGCACCACTCCGAGACGCAGATGATGCGCTACCTGAAGACGCTCGCCGACCGCGACTACGCGCTCGACCGCGGCATGATCCCGCTCGGCTCGTGCACCATGAAGCTCAACGCCGCGACCGAGATGCAGTCGGTCACGTGGCCCGAGTTCGCGAACCTGCACCCCTTCGCGCCCGAGGCCGACGTCGTCGGCACCCTCGGCCTCATCGAACAGCTCGAGACCTGGCTCGCCGAGGTCACCGGGTACGACACGGTGTCGCTGCAGCCGAACGCGGGCAGCCAGGGCGAGCTCGCCGGCCTCCTCGCGATCCGCGGGTACCACCACGCCAACGGCGAGACCGAGCGCACGGTGTGCCTCATCCCGTCGAGCGCGCACGGCACCAACGCGGCATCCGCGGTGCTCGCCGGCATGCGCGTCGTGGTCGTGGCGACCGACGAGCTCGGCAACGTCGACCTCGACGACCTCCGCGCGAAGATCGCCGAGCACGCTGCGAACCTCGCTGCCCTCATGATCACCTACCCGTCGACGCACGGCGTCTACGAGCACGAGGTGAAGACCATCACGCAGGCCGTGCACGACGCCGGCGGCCAGGTGTACGTCGACGGCGCGAACCTCAACGCCCTGCTCGGCTTCGCCCGCTTCGGCGACTTCGGCGGCGACGTGTCGCACCTGAACCTGCACAAGACGTTCTGCATCCCGCACGGCGGCGGCGGCCCCGGCGTCGGCCCGGTCGCGGCCAAGGCGCACCTCGCGCCCTACCTGCCGGGTCACCCGATGGCCCAGCGCGCCGACCACTCGGGCGGCGTCACGCACGACGGCGGCCCCGTCTCGGCGGCTCCCTACGGCAGCCCGTCGATCCTGCCGATCTCGTGGGCCTACGTGCGCATGATGGGCTCCGAGGGCCTGAAGCAGGCGACCGCCTCGGCGGTGCTCGCCGCGAACTTCGTGGCCTCGCGCCTGCGCGAGCACTACCCCGTGCTCTACACCGGCGACAACGGACTCGTCGCGCACGAGTGCATCCTCGACCTCCGGCCCCTCACGGCGGCGACGGGCGTGACGGTCGACGACGTGGCCAAGCGCCTCGTCGACTACGGCTTCCACGCGCCGACGATGTCGTTCCCGGTCGCGGGCACGCTCATGATCGAGCCGACCGAGTCGGAGGACCTGGCCGAGCTCGAGCGCTTCGTCGAGGCGATGGTCGCGATCAAGGCAGAGGCCGACGCCGTCGCCGCGGGCGAGTGGCCCGCCGACGACAACCCGCTCGTGAACGCGCCGCACACCGCGGAGTCGGTCATCGCGGGGGAGTGGGCCCACGCCTACACCCGCGAGCAGGCCGTCTACCCGGTGCACTCGCTCGTGCGCGGCAAGTACTGGGTGCCGGTGCGCCGCATCGACCAGGCATTCGGCGACCGCAATCTCGTGTGCGCCTGCCCGCCGGTCGAGGCGTTCGCGTAGCGAGCGGACGGCTCAGGAGCCGCTGACCCCGGCACGGGGTCGGCGGCGGCTGACGGCATCGGAGGACTAGGCGGGGCGCGGCGCGGCGTGGCGACCGTGCTCCGTGTAGTCGCGCCGGCCGCGCGCCGGAGCCGGGCCGGGCGCGGCGACCGTGACGAGGGCGCTGCGCCGGGCGGCGACGCGCTCGTGCGCCGCGTCGATCTCGGCCTCGGTCGCGCGGAAGCGGCGGTCGGAGGCGCGGGCGGCGAGGTGGCCTGCGGCGAATGCTGCGGCGAGTGACATGGTTCCGTTCCGTCTCTGGTGTCCGGCAGCGGGGCCGGCGCCCTCGCATCGAGGGGTGCCTCCATGCTCGCGAGCGCCACGGATCGAGGGATCAGGGCGACCCCGAGCAGGGCCCCCGGGAGTACACTGAGGTTCTCTCGAAATTACCCGCGGGTTCTGTCGGAGGGCCCGGGTTCTCTCGAAGCAGAGGGGGCATGATGTCCGTCGATCTGATCACGGTGCTCACGACCGTCGGGTTCGTGGGGCTGCTCGTCGGCACTTCGGTGCTCGCGGGCCGCGGCCTCGGTCTCGAGCAGCGAGCGGGCCTCCTCCAGCGACGCGACCCGGCCACGGCCGAGGCGCTGCGCAGGGCCCAGTCGATCACCGACTTCGCGAGCGGCAGCGTCTTCGGCGACGAGGGCTTCTACTCGCCCGTCTGCTCGCCGTCTCGGCGCAGCGGGCTCGACCTGGCGCGTGTGCGCGGCACCGACTCCGACCTGCGGGTCGAGGCCGCCGAGGAGGCGCTGCCGCCGATGCCCGCGACGGTCGTCGCACTCGGACGCAGCGAGCACGTGCCGAGGGCGACCCGCACGCGGCATCCGGTTCGCGCGGATCAGCCTGTGCGAACCGCTCAGCCGGCAGAGACGGCGAAGAACTCCGGCCACCAGCCGACCGCGAGCGGATAGCCGACGAACGACACGACGTCGAGGATCCAGTGGGCGATGACGAGCGGCATCGTGCGCCCCCAGCGCTGGTAGCACCAGCCGAAGACGACGCCCATCGCGACATTGCCGAAGAACGGTCCGAAGCCCTGGTAGAGGTGGTAGGTGCCGCGCAGCACGGCGCTCGAGAGGATCGTCGCCCACGGTCCGACGCCGAGTTCCCTGAATCGGGTGAAGAGGTAGCCGACGACGATGACCTCCTCGGTCAGCGCCGCTTCGAGCGCCCGGAACACGAGGATCGGCACCGTCCACCACAGCCAGTCGGCCGGTGACGCCTCGACCGCGACGGTGATGCCTCCCGAGCGGCCGAGCGCGTAGAGCGCGAGCCCCGGCACGCCGATGGCGAGCACCAGCAGCACACCGGATGCCGCGTCGCGACCCGGTCTCGTCAGGTCGAGGCCGATGCAGCGGAACGGGTTCGTACCGGGAGCCCAGAGCAGGTAGAGCACGAGCGCGACGGCGAAGAGCCCGAAGAAGACGTCGAGGAACTGGTAGGTGAAATCGAGCCATTCACGGGGCGCACGAGAGGGGTTCAGTGCGACCGACTGCTCGCCGAGCGGGGTCTCGGCGGTGACCTTCGCGATGATCGAGACGATCGAGTAGACGGCGGATGCCCCGAGCGAGAGTCCGAGCACGATGACGACCTCGAGCCGCAGCCGCCGTGCAGAAGACATGCGGCAATCATCGCATGAGCGGCTCAGACGCAACATTCGTGCGGATTCGCGCCGGAATCCGCCGAGGTGTGTGTCGCTAGGTTGCGCGTCGGTAACGGTTTGCCCTTCTGGTTTGCTTACCGGAGGTGAGGTTCATAGTCTCGATCTACCAGCGCTCCAGCGCGGCCACGAGCCGTGTTGTCGTCGCATATCTCACAGGAGGAACATTGAAGATCAAGAGAATCGGCGTTGCAGCCATTGCTCTTGCTGCCGCCGGCGCATTGACGCTGTCAGGCTGCACGAGCGGCGGTGCTGACCCGTCGGCCCCTGCTGGCGATGCCACCGCGGTCATCACGACCAACGGCTCCGAGCCCCAGAACCCGCTGATCCCCACCAACACCAACGAGGTCGGTGGCGGCAAGATCCTCGACGCGATCTTCGCAGGTCTCGTCTACTACGACGCCAAGGGCGCTGCGCACAACGATGTCGCCGAGTCCATCGAGACCGACGACGCGCAGAACTACACGATCAAGCTCAAGGCCGACCAGAAGTTCACGAACGGCGAGCCCGTCACCGCGGCTTCGTTCGTCGACGCCTGGAACTACGGCGCTGACACTGCCAACGAGCAGCTGTCGCAGTACTTCTTCGAGTCCATCAAGGGCTTCAGCTACGAGGAGTCGGTTCCCGAGCTTCCCGGTCTCGTGGTCGTCGACGACACCACGTTCACCGTCGAGCTGAACCAGCCCGAGTCGGACTTCCCGCTGCGTCTCGGCTACTCGGCCTTCTACCCGCTGCCCGAGTCGGCCTTCGAGGACCTCGCCACGTTCGGTGAGAACCCGGTCGGCAACGGCGCGTACATGCTCGACGGCGAAGGCGCCTGGAAGCACAACGAGAAGATCGACCTCGTCGTGAACCCCGACTACGACGGCCCCCGCAAGGCGGTCAACGGTGGTCTCGACATCATCTTCTACGCCTCGCAGGACGCCGCGTACGCCGACCTCCAGGGCGGCAACCTCGACGTGCTCGACGCGATCCCCGACTCGGCTCTGGCCACCTTCCAGGACGAGTTCGGCGACCGCTCGGTCACGCAGGCCGCTGCGATCTTCCAGTCGTTCACGATCCCTGCGCGTCTCCCGCACTTCTCGGGTGAAGAGGGCAACCTCCGCCGCCAGGCGATCTCGATGGCGATCAACCGCGACGAGATCACCGACGTGATCTTCGCCGGCACCCGCACCCCGGCGCACGACTTCACGTCGCCGGTCATCGACGGCTACTCGGAAGAGATCCCCGGCTCCGAGGTGCTCGACTACAACCCCGAAGAGGCGAAGAAGCTGTGGGCCGAGGCCGACGCGATCGCTCCTTGGGACGGCACCTTCAAGATCGCCTACAACGCTGACGGTGGCCACCAGGCCTGGGTCGACGCTGTGGCGAACGGCCTGAAGAACGACCTGGGCATCGACGCCGCCGGCGACCCGTACCCCACGTTCGCTGAGGCGCGCACCAAGATCACCGACCGCACCATCCAGACGGCCTTCCGTTCGGGCTGGCAGGCGGACTACCCGGCGCTCTTCAACTTCCTCGGCCCGCTCTACGGAACCGGTGCCGGCTCGAACGATGGCGACTACTCGAACCCCGAGGTCGACACGCTCCTGAAGGAGGGCCTCTCCGAGACCGACATCGCTGCTGCGAACGAGAAGTTCCAGTCCGCGCAGGAGATCCTGTTCCAGGACCTCCCGGCCGTCCCGCTGTGGTACTCCACGGTGAACGGCGCTTGGAGCGAGGTCGTCAACGACGTCGAGTTCGGCTGGAACTCGGTGCCGCTGTACAACCAGATCACCAAGAGCGAGTAGTTCTCGATCAAGGACGACTCGGGGTTATACTCTGAGGCGCCCGTGGGGCGGCAGCCGAGCAGGCTGCCGCCCCACTCCCACGTATCCACGGTGTTCACCTGATCGGCGTAGCATCGTGGAGTCGAACTCGCAAACGGTGAGGTTTCTTTCAACATGTCCACATTCGCAGAACGCAGGGCCTGATCCATGGCCGGCTATATCCTGCGCCGACTGCTGCAGGCGATCCCTGTCCTGCTCGGCACCACGTTCCTGATCTATTTCATGGTCTTCGCCATGCCCGGCGATCCGATCGTCGCGCTGTTCGGCGACAAGACTCCACCCCCGCAGGTCATCGAAGCCCTGCGTGAGCGGTACAACCTTGACAAGCCGTTCATCGTCCAGTACCTGATCTTCCTCGGCAACATCTTCACGGGAGACCTCGGTGTCTCGTTCTCGGGTCAGCCGGTCTCCGAGATCCTGATGGACACGTTCCCGGTCACGCTCCGCCTCGCGGCGATGGCAGTGTTCTTCGAAATGGTCGCCGGCATCTCGATCGGCCTCGTCTCGGGCCTGCGCAAGGGCGGCATCTTCGACGCGAGCTCGCTCGTCGTGAGCCTCATCCTGATCTCGCTGCCGATCTTCGTGCTCGCGTTCGTGATGCAGTGGTTCTTCGGCATCTATCTGGGGTGGTTCAGAACCACCGTCGGGCCAGGGGCTCCAACGCAAGACCTGATATTGCCGGCCATCGTGCTGGCCACCATCAGCTTCGCCCAGATCGTTCGACTGACGCGGGCGTCGGTCATCGACACCGACGGGCAGGACTTCGTTCGCACCGCAGCGAGCAAGGGCCTCTCCCGTGGGCGCATCGTCCCCGTGCACATCCTGCGCAACTCCCTCATCCCCGTCGTCACCTACCTCGCCGTCGACTTCGGCACGCTCATGGTCGGCGCGACGGTGACCGAGGGCATCTTCAACGTGCCCGGCGTCGGCCGCACGCTCTACCAGGCGATCATCCGAGGTGAGGGACCGACCGTCGTCTCCTTCGTGACGATCATGGTGCTGATCTACCTCGTGGTGAACCTGCTGGTCGATCTCCTGTACGCCGTTCTCGACCCGAGGATCCGTTATGCCAAGTAACACCAGACCAGACCAGCAGCACTACGTCGCGCCGCTCGAAGAGACGCCGCTCGTCGCCATCGACTCCGTCAAGGCCGAGGGCAAGCCGTCGAACCTGTGGACCGACGCCTGGAACGACGTGCGCAAGCGCCCGATGTTCTGGATCTCGTCCGTGCTGATCCTCCTCGTCGTGGTCGTCGCGCTGTTCCCCGGCCTGTTCACGCAGACGCCGCCGAACAACGGCTGCCTCCTCGCGAACAGCAACGCGGGGCCGACCGAGGGTCACCCGCTCGGGTTCACGAAGCAGGGCTGCGACATCTACTCGCGCATCATCCACGGCACGTCGACGTCGCTGGCCGTCGGCCTCATCGTGACGTTCCTCGTGGCGCTGCTCGGCATCGTCTTCGGTGCGTTCGCGGGCTTCTACGGCGGATGGCTCGACTCGGTGCTCTCGCGCCTGGGCGACATCTTCTTCTCGATCCCCTACATCCTCGCCGCCGTCGTCATCATGTCGGTGCTCTCCCAGTACCGGAACGTGTGGGTGATCTCGCTCGCGATCGGATTGTTCGCGTGGCCCGCGACTGCACGTGTGCTGCGAGCCGAGATCCTGCGGGTGAAGAACGCCGACTTCGTCATGGCGTCGACGGCACTCGGTGTCTCGCGATTCCGCATCCTGCTGCGCCACGTGCTGCCGAACTCGATCGCACCGGTGCTCGTCATCACGACCATCTCGCTCGCCGGCGCGATCGTCGCCGAGGCGACCCTGTCGTTCCTCGGCGTCGGACTGCCGACCGACATCATGTCGTGGGGCAACGACATCAGCCAGGCCCAGACCTCGCTGCGCACCGCGCCCCAGACGCTGATCCTGCCCTCGATCGCACTGTCGGTCACCGTGCTGAGCTTCATCATGCTCGGCGAGGTCGTGCGCGACGCGCTCGACCCGAAGGCGAGGGCACAGCGATGAGCGAGACTTCGAACGGATCGAACGTGCAAACAGAACGCGCCTCCGGCGCCGAACGGCCGCTCCTCGAGATCAAGGATCTCCAGGTCGGCTTCAACACCCAGGACGGTCTCGTCAAGGCCGTCGACGGGGTGAACATCACCCTCTACCGCGGGCAGAGCCTCGCGATCGTGGGAGAGTCGGGCTCCGGCAAGTCGACGACCGCGCACGCGATCATCAACCTGCTCCCGGGCACCGGGCATGTCTCGGGCGGTCAGATCCTCCTCGACGGGCAGGACCTCACCAAGGCGTCGAAGCGGGACATGGAGGTCGTCCGCGGCCGCAAGATCGGCTTCGTCCCCCAAGACCCGATGTCGAACCTCAACCCCGTGTGGTCGATCGGCTTCCAGGTCGAGGAGGCCATCAAGGCCAACGGCATCGCCACCGGCCGCAAAGAGGTCAAGGCGCGCGCCATCCAGGTGCTGAAGCAGGCGGGCCTCGGCGACGCCGACCGTCGCATGCGGCAGTTCCCGCACCAGTTCTCGGGCGGCATGCGCCAGCGCGTGCTGATCGGCATGGGGCTCGCGGCCAACCCGCAGCTGCTCATCGCCGACGAGCCGACCTCGGCGCTCGACGTCACGGTGCAGCGCGTCATCCTCGACCACCTCGAGTCGCTCACCCGTGAACTCGGCACGACCCTGCTGTTCATCACGCACGACCTCGGCCTCGCCGCCGAGCGCGCCGAGCAGCTCGTGGTCATGTACAAGGGCCGCGTCGTGGAGTCGGGTCCGTCGGTCGAGATCCTGCAGAACCCGCAGCACCCGTACACGCAGCGTCTCGTCGCCGCGGCGCCGAGCCTCGCCTCGCGTCGCATCCAGGCGACGGGTTCGATCGCGGCCGCCGAGTCGTCGATGGCCGAGGGTGCAGCACATGCCGCAGGCGACGCGATCGACCTGATCGCGACCGCCGAGGCGCGTGCCGAGGCGCTGGCCGCAGCGCCGGCTGCAGCACCGGCGATCGTGGTCGAAGACCTCACCAAGGTCTTCAAGATCCGCGGCTCCGGCGACTTCACCGCGGTCGACAAGGTCTCGTTCCAGATTCCCAAGGGCACCACCATGGCGCTCGTGGGCGAGTCGGGCTCGGGCAAGTCGACCGTCGCGAAGATGCTGCTGAAGCTCGAAGACGCGACGAGCGGCAAGATCGTCGTCGGCGGCAAAGACCTGGCGAGCGTGACCGGCAAGGAGCTCTTCAACCTCCGCAGCCGCATGCAGCCGGTCTTCCAGGACCCGTACGGTTCGCTGAACCCGCTGCGCAACATCGGCAACACCATCGCCGAGCCGTTGTTCACCCACAAGGTCGGCACCAACGCCTCGCGTCGTGAGCGGGTCTACGAGCTGCTCGACCAGGTGTCGCTGCCGCGCACGCTCATCAGCCGCTACCCGAACGAGCTCTCGGGCGGCCAGCGCCAGCGCATCGCCATCGCGCGTGCACTCGCACTGAAGCCCGAGATCGTCGTGCTCGACGAGGCCGTGTCGGCGCTCGACGTGCTGGTGCAGGCTCAGATCCTGCGCCTGCTCGCCGATCTGCAGGCCGAACTCGGCCTGACGTACCTCTTCATCACGCACGACCTCGCGGTCGTGCGCGTCATCGCCGACCACGTCTGCGTGATGCAGAAGGGTCGCATCGTCGAGGCGGCGACCACCGACGAGGTGTTCGACAACCCGCAGGAGCAGTACACCAAGGATCTCCTCGCGGCGATCCCCGGAGCGAGCATCGAGCTCGGCGCCTAGGCACCGAGCGGCAGTCGCGCCACGCGAGCGCCCGGCATCCGATCACTCGGAGGCCGGGCGCTTTCGCGTTCTCAGCTTCACAGGGCGCGGGGCAGGGTACGCTAGAGGGGCGCACGCCGTCACTGCGGCATCCTGCGCTCCCCACAGACCTTCATCTCAGCGCTTCCACGCTGTCTCCGTGCGCTGATCTCTTGCTCGGGGGCGACGGGGGGCCGGCACCCTCGAGGACCAAACATGGCCAACGCCACCCGGAACGATCTGCGAAACGTCGCGATCGTCGCACACGTCGACCACGGCAAGACCACGCTCGTCGACGCGATGCTCAACCAGACGCACTCGTTCGACGCGCACGCGCACGTCGAAGAGCGCGCGATGGACTCGAACGAGCTCGAGCGCGAAAAGGGCATCACGATCCTCGCCAAGAACACGGCGATCACCTACCAGGGCGCACACGCCACCGATGGTCCGATCACGATCAACGTGATCGACACCCCGGGCCACGCCGACTTCGGCGGCGAGGTCGAGCGCGGTCTGTCGATGGTCGACGGCGTCGTCCTTCTCGTCGACTCGAGCGAGGGCCCGCTGCCGCAGACCCGCTTCGTGCTCCGCAAGGCGCTCGAGGCCCGCATGCCGGTGATCCTCCTCGTCAACAAGACCGACCGTCCCGACGCGCGCATCGACGAGGTCGTCGCCGAGAGCCAGGACCTGCTGCTCGGCCTCGCCTCCGACCTCGCCGACGACGTGCCCGACCTCGACCTCGACGCGATCCTCGACGTGCCGGTCGTCTACGCCTCGGGCCGCAACGGTGCTGCGAGCCACAACAAGCCCGGCAACGGCGAGCTCCCCGACAACGAAGACCTCGAGCCGCTCTTCGAGGCGATCCTGCAGCACATCCCGGCGCCGACCTACGACGACGCGCACCCGCTGCAGGCGCACGTCACGAACCTCGACGCGTCGCCGTTCCTCGGTCGCCTCGCCCTGCTCCGTGTCTTCCACGGCACCATCAAGAAGGGCCAGACGGTCGCCTGGGTCAAGCACGACGGCACCGTCCAGAACGTGCGCGTGACCGAGCTCTTCCTCACGAAGGCGCTCGACCGCTACCCGGCCGAGAGCGCCGGTCCCGGCGACATCGCCGTGGTCGCGGGCTTCGAGGACATCATGATCGGCGACACGCTCGCCGACCCCGAAGACGTGCGTCCCCTCCCGATCATCGCGGTCGACGAGCCCGCGATCTCGATGACGATCGGCACGAACACCTCGCCCCTCGTGGGCAAGGTCAAGGGCCACAAGCTCACCGCGCGCATGGTGAAGGACCGCCTCGACCGCGAACTCGTCGGCAACGTGTCGCTGAAGGTCGTCGACATCGGCCGCCCCGACGCCTGGGAGGTGCAGGGCCGCGGCGAACTCGCGCTCGCGATCCTCGTCGAGCAGATGCGTCGTGAGGGCTACGAGCTCACCGTCGGCAAGCCGCAGGTGGTCACCAAGCAGGTCGACGGCAAGGTGCACGAGCCCTACGAGCACCTCACGATCGACGCCCCCGAGGAGTACCTCGGTGCGATCACCCAGCTCCTCGCGTCCCGCAAGGGCCGCATGGACAACATGTCGAACCACGGCACGGGCTGGGTGCGCATGGAGTTCATCGTGCCGAGCCGCGGGCTCATCGGCTTCCGCACCGAGTTCATGACCACCACGCGCGGCACCGGCATCGCGAACGCGATCTCGCACGGCTACGACGCGTGGGCCGGCCAGATCGTCACCCGCAACAACGGTTCCATCGTCGCCGACCGCTCGGGCGTCGTGACGCCGTTCGCGATCATCGCCCTGCAGGAGCGCATGACGTTCTTCGTGAACCCGACCGAAGAGGTCTACGAGGGCATGGTCATCGGCGAGAACTCGCGCAACGACGACATGGACGTGAACATCACCAAGGAGAAGAAGCTGACCAACATGCGTCAGTCGACCTCCGATACGTTCGAATCGATGACGCCCTCGCGCCAGCTCTCGCTCGAGGAATGCCTCGAGTTCGCCCGTGAAGACGAGTGCGTCGAGGTCACGCCGGCCGCCGTGCGCATCCGCAAGGTCGAGCTCGACGCGACCGCTCGTGCCCGCACGACGTCGCGCCTGAAGAAGCAGAACTAGCAGGCACCACCGCAGACGAGCGGATGCCCCGGGGTCGATCGACCCCGGGGCATCCGCTTTTCGCGTTGCATCTTTCGCGTCGTATCAAGGGGAGACCGCTCTCACGTTTCGCGGGGAACATGTATGCGCATTGGAGGTTCCTCCCAGAGTCGGTGCGTACCGTAGCTGAGGTTGTCTCGCACCTGACTCAGAAAATACGTAACGCACCCATATATGACTCCCCCCAAGCACGGCCGCCGCGCGGCCACCTCCAGCCCTGCCCGCCCCACCCCCGTACTCCGCACCCGCCGGCTCTCCGCCGGCATCCGGAGCAGCCTCGCCCGTATGGGCGCAGCGCGCACCGGCGACGTTCGCACCGGCGACGCTCGCAACGGCACTGCGTCGCTTCGACCGGCGTTCGCCGTCATCGCGATGTCGTTCGCCGCGGCCATGATGGTCGCCACGAGCGTTCCCGCGCTGGCCGTCACCGCGACCGGCTCGGAGGATCGTGCCTCGGTCTACGCTCCGATCGAAGACACGATCGAGTACGCGCCGCAGAGCGTCGAGGTCGGCAGTGAGGCCGTGATGTCGCAGCTCGCGGCCGAGCAGTACGACGTCGAGGCCGCACCGCCGCCCATCACGTCGAAGGTCGCGAGCCTCGGCAGCGTGGAGCTCATCGACACGAACGCGATCGTCTGGCCGGTGCAGAACCCCGGCAAGCGCAGCGGCGGCTACGGCCCGCGTTCGGCACCGTGCTCGGGATGCTCGACGTTCCACGACGGCGTCGACTTCACGCCCGGCAACGGCACCCCCGTGATGTCGATCGCCGACGGCGTGGTCGTGCTCGCAACCGAGAACGGCGGCGGACTCGGCGTCAACGTCGAGGTGCAGCACAACATCGGCGGCGAGCTCATCACGAGCTCGTACGCCCACATGCAGTACGGCTCGATCGCCGTCGCGGTCGGGCAGCAGGTCACCGCCGGGCAGCAGCTCGGGCTCGTCGGCACGACCGGTCAGTCGACCGGCCCGCACCTGCACCTCGAGATGTTCGGCTCCGACGGCGTGCGGTTCGACGGCGTCGCCTGGCTGTCGTCGCGCGTGGGCTGACCGGACGCTCGGCGCCGATGGCGCCTCACCGGCCCTCGGTGACTCAGACGCCGGTGAAGACGGGGTCGCGCTTCTCCATGAAGGCTGCGACGCCCTCGCGCATGTCGTTCGTGCGGAACGCATCACCGAAGGCCGCGATCTCGAGGTCGGTCGCCGATTCCGTGCGGCGCCCGGCCGCGTCGACGAGCACGCGCTTGGCGAGGGCCACCGCGGGCGCGGCGTTCGCATCCACTTCGGCGAGCGTGGCCCTGGCCCCCGCGAGCAGCGACTCCCGGTCGGGGAACGACCGCACGACGAGGCCGATCGCGACCGCTTCGGCCGTGTCGATGCGCCTGCCCGTGTAGATGAGCTCCTTCGCGCGGGCGAGTCCGACCGCACGGGGGAGGCGCACCGTGCCGCCGAAGCCCGGGATGAGACCCAGGTGCACCTCGGGTTGACCGAAGCTCGAGGCATCCGTCGCGTAGATGAAATCGCAGGCGAGCGCGAGCTCGAGGCCGCCGCCGAGCGCGAAGCCGTCGACGCACGCGATCACGGGGGCGGAGAGGCCCTCGATCGCCGCGGCCACGCGATGGCCGAGGCGCGACGCCTCCTCGCCCTGTTCGGGTGTGAGTCCTGCCATCGACCGGATGTCGGCCCCTGCGACGAACGCGCGACCGCCTGCCCCGGTGACCAGCACACCGCGCACGGCGCTGCCTTCGGCGGCGAGCGACTCGACGACGCCGAGCAGGGCCGAGAGCACGTCGGGGGAGAGGGCGTTCAGCGCCTTCGGGCGGTCGATCGTCACGATCGCGAGTCCGCCGTCGCGCTCGACGCGCACATCGGGCGCACTCTCGTGGGTGCTGGGCTCGGCCATCATCGGTCCTCTCCGCACGGCCCGTTCCGTGTCCCGCCCCACGCTACGCCATCGCCTCGGCGGGGTCGGGCGATAGAATTCCCAGCGGGGGCGATCGGATGCCTCGTGGTGGCCGCCCGCCCCGTCTCCCAGACCGCTGCACGCGAGGAGCCCGCCATGCGACAGTCCATCACCCACCGCCGTGCGGGCGCCGCGGTGGTGATCGCCGCAGTGACGGCGACGCTGCTCACCGGCTGCTTCCCGAACCCCGGCGACCTCGTCAACAAGGGCGTCGAAGACGCCATCGAAGACGCAACGGGCGGCGACGTCAGCCTCAGCGGCGAACTCCCCGCCGACTTCCCCGCATCGATCGCACTCATCGACGGCGAGATCACCTTCGCCGCGGGCGCCGGCGGGTCCGAAGGGTGGATCGTGATGGTCTCGTCGAGCTCGGCCGATCCCGTCGCCGATGCGGCAGCGAAGCTCGAGGCCGCGGGATTCACCGAAGACACCACCCTGAACGGTGACACCGCGAGCGCCGTCGTGTACTCCAACGGCGAGCACATCGTGCTCCTCGCGAGCGACGGCGAGGTCGTCACGTACACCGTCACGCAGCAGCCCGAATGACGAACCGGAGCAGCCGAATCGGCACGATCGTCGTGGCCTTCCTGGTCGGACTCGCCTACGGCACCCTCGGCACGGTCGGACATCGCGCAACGCTGCAGCTCGGCGAGGTCTCGATCCCGTGGGGCCTCGTCGCCGCACTCGTCGGCGTCGCGGCCCTGCTGCTCGGCATGCGTCTCGTCGCAGGCGGGCGAACGGCCGCGGCCGCTGCCGGCGCCGGCATCATCGTGGCGGTCGCCGTGCTCACCCTGCCGGGGCCCGGAGGATCGGTGCTGATCGTGGGCGATCTCACCGGCACCATCTGGTCGGTCGCACCCGCACTCATCGCGGTGTTCGTCGTCGCGTGGCCGAAGCTGCCGTCACGGCAGCCGCGCGACGCCTAGACTGGAATCCCAGCCTCTCGAAGGGACAGCGAACACCGTGACCTATGTCATCGCCCTTCCGTGCGTCGACGTCAAAGACCGCGCCTGCATCGACGAATGCCCCGTCGACTGCATCTACGAGGGTGAGCGCTCGCTCTACATCCACCCCGACGAGTGCGTCGACTGCGGTGCGTGCGAGCCGGTCTGCCCCGTCGAGGCCATCTACTACGAAGACGACCTGCCCGACGTCTGGGCCGACTACTACAAGGCCAACGTCGAATTCTTCGACGACATCGGCTCGCCCGGCGGCGCGGCCAAGATCGGCGTCATCCCGAAGGACCACCCCGTGATCGCGGTGCTCCCTCCCCAGGCGCACTGAGCATGGCTCGCGGCGAACTGCCCGACTACCCGTGGGACCTCATGGCGCCGTTCCGTGAGCGCGCCGCCGCGCACCCCGAGGGGGTCGTCGACCTGTCGATCGGCTCGCCGGTCGACCCCACCCCTGCGCTCGTTCGCGAGGCGCTCGCGAACGCGACCGATGGCCACGCCTATCCGCTGACGACGGGCACCGACGAACTGCGCGGCGCCATCATCGACTGGTTCGCCCGCCGCCGAGGCGTGACCGGGCTCACCGAGGCCAACGTGCTGCCCACGGTCGGATCCAAGGAGCTCGTCGCGCTCCTGCCGTTCCTGCTGGGACTCGGCGAAGGCGACGTCGTCGTGCACCCCCGTGCGGCCTACCCGAGCTACGAGATGGGCGCCGTGCTCGTCGGCGCCACGTCGATGGCATCCGACGACCCCGCCGAGTGGCCGGCCGCGACGAAGCTCGTGTGGCTGAACAGCCCGGGCAACCCCGACGGGCGCGTGCTCACGATCGACGAGTTGCGCGCCGCGCGCGAGCGCGCCCTCGAACTCGACGCGATCATCGTCGGCGACGAGTGCTACGCCGAGCTCGGCTGGGAGGGCGACTGGGCGGATGCCCCGATCCCGAGCCTGCTCGACCCGCGGGTCGTCGGCGACAGCCGCCGCAACACGCTCGTCGCCTACTCGCTGTCGAAGCAGTCGAACATGGCCGGCTACCGCACCGCCTTCATCGCGGGCTGCCGCACCGTCATCGGCCGCATCACGACCGTGCGCAAGCACGCGGGACTCATGCTCCCGCAGCCGCTGCAGGCCGCGATGATCGCGGCGCTCCGCGACGACGAGCACGTCGCCGAGCAGAAGGCGCGCTACCGCGCGCGTCGCGAGCAGCTGCTGCCCGCACTCGAGTCCGCGGGCTTCCGCGTCGACCACAGCGAGGCCGGACTCTACCTCTGGGCGACCGAGGGGTGCGATGGCTGGGACTCGATCGGCAGGCTCGCCGATCTCGGCATCGTCGCCGGCCCCGGCCACTTCTACGGCGTGCACCACCCCGAACATGTGCGGCTCTCACTGACGGCGACCGATGAGCGCATCGCCGCCGCGGCCGAGCGCCTTCGGGCCGCCGCCGCGGCGTGACATCCGCTGCATCGCGTGAGGTGTCGCCGCGCCAACTGTGACTCTCGCCAACGGATAGGATGATCTGTTGGCGGGTGCGACAGTGTGTTCGGAGCCCGTCTAGGCTGTATTCGGGTCGAGACCGCCAGAGCGATCGAGACCGGAAAGCAGGTGACCGCGCAAGTGACGATCACAGGAGGCGCCGTGAGCGACGTCCGGAACAATGCGGCAGGGGAGACCCCCCAGACCGCGACCCTGAGCTTCGGCAGCACGACCGCCGAACTGCCCGTCCATGGTGCAGTGCAGGGCAACTCGAGCATCGACGTGTCGACGCTGACCCGTCAGACCGGGCTCACCGCGCTCGACTACGGGTTCGTCAACACCGCGTCGACGCGGTCCGCGATCACGTACATCGACGGCGAGCAGGGCATCCTGCGCTACCGCGGGTACCCGATCGAAGAACTCGCGGCGAACTCGACGTTCCTCGAGGTCGCGTGGCTGCTCATCTACGGTGAGCTGCCGACCGCCGACCAGCTGGGCGAGTTCGACGAGAAGATCCGCCACCACACGCTGCTGCACGAAGACCTGAAGCGCTTCTTCTCGTCGCTGCCGCACACGGCGCACCCCATGTCGGTGCTCTCGAGCGCGGTGTCGGCCCTCTCGACGTACTACGAGGACTCGACCGACCCGAACGACCCCGAGCAGGTCGAGCTCACCATGGTGCGCCTGCTCGCGAAGCTGCCGGTCATCGCGGCCTATGCGCACAAGAAGTCGATCGGTCAGGCGTTCCTGTACCCCGACAACTCGCTGTCGTTCGTCGACAACTTCCTGAAGCTCAACTTCGGCAACATGGCGGAGCCGTTCCAGGTCGACCCGGTGCTCTCCACCGCGCTCGACCGGCTGCTCATCCTGCATGAAGACCACGAGCAGAACGCTTCGACCTCGACCGTGCGGCTCGTCGGTTCGACCGGTGCGAACCTCTACGCCTCGATCTCGGCGGGCATCCAGGCGCTCTCGGGCCCGCTCCACGGCGGCGCCAATGAGGCCGTGCTGCAGATGCTCGGTCGCATCCGCGACTCCGGCGAAGGCGTCGAGAAGTTCGTCGAGCGCGTGAAGAACAAGGAAGACGGCGTGAAGCTCATGGGCTTCGGGCACCGCGTCTACAAGAACTACGACCCGCGGGCGACGATCGTCAAGCAGTCGGCCGACGAGGTGCTCGCCGGGCTCGGCGTCGCCGACCCGCTGCTCGACATCGCCAAGGAGCTCGAGCAGTTCGCCCTGCAGGACGACTACTTCAAGGAGCGTCGTCTCTACCCGAACGTCGACTTCTACACCGGCGTCATCTACAAGGCGATGGGCTTCCCGACGCGCATGTTCACCGTGCTCTTCGCGATCGGCCGCCTGCCCGGATGGATGGCCCACTGGCGCGAGATGAACCTCGACCCGCAGACGAAGATCGGGCGCCCGCAGCAGCTCTACATCGGCGAGACCGAGCGGCACTACCCCTCGGTCTGAGCCGCAGCACACGACCGAACGCCGGTCCCGCCCTCGGGCGGGGCCGGCGTTTCGCGTCTCGGGTGGGTCAGCTCGCGGGGGTCAGCGTGAGCGTGTCCTGCGCGTCGGCCTCGACGGCCTCGCGGGTGAACGCCCAGTCGCGCAGCTCGCCGTGCTGCCAGAGTGGCGCCTGGTCGGCGTAGTTCTCGTGGAAGGCGTGGCCAGACGCGCCCGTGAGGTTGATCCAGCGCGACGCGTCGCGGTCGGCCAGGTCGACCACCATGCGCATCGACGGCACCCAGTCGACGCCGTACCCGACGCTCGCGTCCCAGCCGATCGCGTTCACGACCGCCGAGCCGCCGCCGAGCTCGAAGGGCCCCCGGTTGAAGAGCCATTCGATCGGGGCGATGCCAGACTCGCCGAAGCTCTGGTTCGTGAGCGTCAGCGTGTGCAGGCGGCCCCAGCGCCAGGAGTCGGGGTTCGACCCCATGCGACTCGTCGACTCGGCCCAGGCGGCGCCGAGTGCATGCGCGATCATCGCGTCGCGGCCGGCGACGCCGAGCTCGTCGTTCGTCCACCACGAGGACTCGGGTTCGCCGAGCAGGGTGCCGACGACGTTGAACCAGCGGTCGCCGCCCTGCGGCTGCGCCGACTCGGGCAGTCCGGAGAACATATCGTCGAGCAGGGTGCGCCAGAACACGGCGAAGTAGGCGGCCTGCGCGCTCTCGACGTCGGCGCTGCCGTCCCAGCCGCGGAGGAGGTCGGCCCCGCGTCCGGCGTCGCCGATGAGATCGAGCGACGCGATGACCGGGAGGAAGGCGTCGGCGTTCGCGTCGCCGGTGTCGAGTTGGATCTCGGCGAGCGAATCGACCGTGAACGGCTCGCCGGTGTCGATGCGTTCGCGGATCAGGCGCTCGATGCCGGCGGCGCGATAGCCGTAGTCCCAGTCCTTCGTGAGCATCGGGCCGTCGGGTCCGGCGGCGGCGTTGTTGGCCGTGACGAGGTATCCGGCGGCAGGGTTCAGCACCGAGGGCAGCTCGTCGAAGGGGATCGTGCCCGACCAGCCGTTGTCGCTCGTCCATCCGGGCATGGGCACGGTACCGTCGCCGCTCTTGCGCACGGGGATGCGGCCCGGTGCCTGGTAGCCGATGTTGCCCGCGGTATCGGCGTAGATGAGGTTCTGCGCGGGAACGTCGAAGAGCGCCGCAGCGGCGCGGAAGCCCTCCCAGTCCTGCGCCCGGTCGAGGGCGAAGATCGCCCCGGCCGTCGTGCCGGGCGTCAGGGCGGTCCACTGCAGCGACACCGCGTACTCGCCTCCGGGCTGGCCGGAGGCGGCGGGGTACTCGGCCGCGACGTCCGCGAAGTCGTCGCCGATGTCGGTCACGATCGGACCGCGAGCCGTCGATCGCACGGTGATCGTGACGGGATCGCCACCGGCGACCTCGATCGTCTCCTCGCGGAGCGTCAGGGGCATGAGCGTGCCGTCGAGCTCGTAGGAGTCGCCGTCGATGCGCTCGAGGTACAGATCGGCCACGTCGGGCCCGAGATTGGTGAAGCCCCATGCGACGGCGGCGTTCTGCCCGATGACGATGCCGGGCAGGCCCGAGAACGAGTAGCCGGCGACGTCGAAGCCGCAGGTCTCGGTGATCTCGACGCAGTGCAGGCCCATCTGGGTCCAGATGGAGGGCATCGCCGGGCCGAGGTGCGGGTCGTTCGCGAGCAGCGGCAGTCCCGACTCGGTCAGCGCACCGCCCACCACCCAGGAGTTCGAGCCGATGTCGCCGCCCTCGGGGCCGAGTAGTTCGGGCACGCCGTCGATCGCCGCCCGCAGCGTGGCGAGGGCGGCGACGTAGTCGGGCGCGGATGCCGCGGCGGCATCCGTCTCGATCGTGTCGGCTTCACCCGGAAGCGGGACCGTCGACAGCGCCGCGGTGGCCGCCGCGGGCTGTCCGCCCACGATCGTGGGCATGGTCTCCCAGGGGAAGTCGGGGTGGAGGCGCGCGACCTCTTCGGGCGGAAGCACGGTCGAGAGCATGGCGCGGTCGATCTCGTCGCCGAGGTTCGAGCGCAGGTCCCAGGCCATCGCCTTCAGCCACGCGATCGAGTCGACTCCCGACCAGGGTTCGGGGGAGTAGCCGGGATTCTGCAGCCCGAGCACGGCGTACTCGAGCGAGAGGTCGGCGCCGCCGCGCTGGTCGAGGTAGGCATTCACGCCCTCGGCGTAGGCGTCGTAGTACGCCTTCGAGACCTCGCCGAGCGCGTCGTACTCCTGTTGGGCGATGCCCCGCCAGTCGAGCGTGCGGATGAACGTGTCGGTGCCGATCTGGGACTCGCCGAACATCTCGGCGAGCCGGCCGGCGGTGACGTGCCGACGGAAGTCCATCTCCCAGAAGCGGTCCTGCGCATGCACGTATCCCTGCGCGAAGAACAGGTCGTGATCGGTCTCGGCGTAGAGCTGCGGAATGCCGGCGTCGTCGCGGATGACGGTCACCTCTGCGCCGAGTCCGGGAACGTCGATCGCACCGTTCGTCGTCGGGAAGGAGCGCTGCGCGGTCCACCAGCCGATCCCGGCCGCGACGACGGCCAGCACGAGCACGGTGATGAGCAGGCCGATGACGAATCTCATCGCCCGATGCCGGCCTGTTCGCGGTGCGTCGGTACCCACGCCACTCCTTCGTGCTGCGCAAGACGAGGGGCCGCCCCATGGCGGCCCGAGTCACCAACTGTAGCCGAGAGTCCTCGGGTTGCGGCGGGTCGTTGCAGGGCTGTGATGTGGGCCGAACCGCTGGGGTTCGGGGGAGCTTCGCGGGCTGCGGCGCGCCCGACGACGGAGCACGCGCCTCGGAACCCGACTGTCCCTACGCGTGCAGCGCGGCGTTCAGCTGCACACCCTCGCCGGAGCGGGAGAGCGCTTCGACCTGGCCGTTCAGCGAGTTGCGGCGGAAGAGCAGGTTCGGCACGCCCGAGAGCACGACGGCCTTGACGGTGTTCGGCCGTTCGCCGGGGCCACCATGCAGCACGACCTTCGTGCCCGCGGTGACGTAGAGGCCGGCTTCGACGACGCTGTCGTCGCCGATCGAGATGCCGATGCCCGAGTTCGCGCCGAGGAGGGCCCGCTCGCCGATGACGACGCGCTGCGTGCCGCCGCCTGAGAGGGTGCCCATGATGGATGCCCCGCCGCCGATGTCGGAGCCGTCGCCGACGACGACGCCCTGCGAGATGCGGCCCTCGACCATCGAGGCGCCGAGCGTGCCGGCGTTGAAGTTCACGAAGCCCTCGTGCATGACGGTCGTGCCCGGTGCGAGGTGCGCGCCGAGGCGCACGCGCGCGGCGTCGGCGATGCGCACTCGCTCGGGGGTCACGTAGTCGAGCAGGCGCGGGAACTTGTCGACGCTGACGGCGTGGATGCCGGCGCGCTGCAGGGCGGGCCGCAAGCGGTCGAAGTCGGTCGGATGCACCGGGCCCGCGTTGGTCCAGACCACGGCGGGAAGGTGGGCGAAGATGCCGTCGAGGTTCACGGTGTTCGGCGCCGCGAGCAGGTGGGAGAGCACGTGCAGGCGCAGGTACGCGTCGCTCGTGCCCACGGGTGCAGCGTCGAGGTCGATCGTCAGTTCGACGACGTCGACGCGCACGTTGCGGCGAGCATCGTCACCCGCGAGCGCCGCGTGCTCTGCTGCGAGCGGGGATGCCTCGGCCCCGAGCCTCGGCGCTGGGAACCAGGCGTCGAGCACCGTGCCGTCGCCGGCGATCGTCGTGAGTCCGGTGGCGGAGGCCGTGCGGGGAGGAGTGATGGCGTCGTTGTTCGCGGGCATGCCTCAAGGGTAGCGAGGGGCACCGCGCGCATGACGTGGAGCGTCGGGTCGCTCGCGTCGATGAGTGATGGAGAAGTTCACCCGCACGCCCGATGGGTATGCTACAGTCCACCGCATGACAGCGCTGCCATATCCGGATCCGGCCACGGCGAACACCGGCACGTCGATCCGCGCCCCCCGTCCACGACTCGTCGCCCTGACCGTCGCGCTTGCGCTGCTGTCGTCGGTCGTCGTGCCCCTGGCGGGGCCGGCGAACGCGGCGCATGCCGCAACCGACCCGACGGACTACACCCAGTACGTCAACCCCTTCATCGGCACCGAGGGCGATCACGGGCAGGACGGCCCCGGGGCCTTCGCGCCATACGGGCTGGCGACCGTCACCCCGACGACGACGCCCGGCAACCACGTGGGCTACGAGTACACGGCGGACACGCTCCGGGGCTTCACGAACATCGCCCTCGATGGGGTCGGCGGCGGAGGCGGCGCCGGCGACGTGCTCGTCGTACCCACCTACCAGAACTACACGTCCCGACCGTCGACCAGCAGCTATGACAAGGCGATCCGCACGAGCGACGACGTCAAGGACGAATCGGCCACGGCGGGCTACTACCGGGTCGGCCTCGACGAGTCGGGCAAGGACATCGACGCCCAGGTGACCGCCGCCACTCGCACGGGCGTTCACGACTACGCCTTCGATGCCGGTGGACACGCGGCCCTCGTGGTCGACCTCAAGCACACCGGCAACGGTCGCAAGGCCACCGACCTCGTGATCGGCACGAGCGCGGACGGCAACACGACGATCGCGGGATCCTTCACCGGATTCTTCTACAACTCGTCGTACAAGTTGTTCTACTACGCGGAGACCACGGTTCCGACATCCTCCGTCCAGACGTGGGGGAGCGGCGGGCTCAGCTCCACCGCGACCAAGCAGGACGGCACGGACATCGGGGCGGTGCTCAACTTCGACGCCGCCGCCGGCGAGCACGTGGGTCTCAGGATCACGCTCTCCCCGGTGAGCGCCGAGCAGGCGGAACGCGACGCGGCCGTCGAGGTCGGCGGGAAGACGTTCGACGACATTCGTGCCGCGACGAAGCACGAGTGGAACGATCGCCTCGGCAAGGTCGAGGTCGATGCCACCGAGACGAACGACCCCACCGGTGACCTGAAGGCCCAGTTCTACACGCACCTCTACCGGCTCGCCAACACCCCGATGAACGCGACCTCGACGGATGGGACGTATCGGGGAGCCGACGGCGCCATCTACGAGGCGACGGGGTACACGCACTACGACTCGTGGTCGCTGTGGGACGACTTCCACAAGTACGCGGCCGTGGCTTCGGTCTTCCCCGACGTCTATCGGGACGTCGTGCAGTCGCTCGTCGATCTCTACGCCAGCGTCGCGGAGAGCGGAAAGGGCTCGGTCGGCGGCCTGGTGCAGTCCGTGCCGACGGTGCGATGGGAGCGTGCACCGGTCGTCGTGGCGGATGCGATCTCGAAGGGCGTCGAACTGCAGGGACTCGAACAGGCCTACCCGGCGCTCGTCGCACAGACGGGAGGCTCGGCGAGCCTGACGAACCTCAACTCCGTCAGCGGCGGCCTCCTCGGCTACTCCTACGACGCGTATGGCCTGTCGGTGATCGCCGACGCGATCGGCGAGACCGCCGACGCCGAGCACTACCGCGTCGAGGGCGCGCGCTGGGCGAAGGCATTCGATGAGAACGCCCTGAAGAAGGACGCGAACGCGACCGCGGCGACCGGTGTCGCCGCGGGTGTCGACGAAGTCGGCCTCCTCATGCCGCGCTCGAGCAACGACGATTCGGCGGACTTCACGGTGAAGAACGCGGAGAGCTGGAGCAGTGGCCTCTACCAGGGCACGTTCTGGCAGTACAACTGGTACGACGCCCAGGACCTCGGCGGCATGGTCGATCTCATGGGCGGCAAGGAGGACGCTGCGAAGGCCGTGAACTACTTCTTCGGCAACCAGGCGCCCGACGACTGCTCTCGCAATCTCCACCTCTTCGCCAACGAGATCTCGGTTCACGCCCCGTTCCTCTTCAACTACGTCGGAGAGCCCGCGAACACGCAGGACTGGACGTACCGTGCGGTCACGGAACCGGTGTGCGTCCGGTACACCGCCGACGGCAGTGGCACGACACCGTCGAAGCGCATGGTGTTCCAGAACGAGCCCAAGGGTCTGCTCCAGACGATGGACAACGATGCGGGAACCATGTCGGGGTACTTCGTGTCGAGCTCGATCGGGCTGTACCCCGTGATGGCGGGCGGCGACTCCTTCCAGATCACGACGCCGATCTTCGACCGCACGACGATCAACTACCCCGGCGGCAAGGACTTCGTCGTCGAGGCGCCCGGCGTCAGCACGACGAACCACTTCATCCAGAGCGCGACGCTCAACGGCCAGCCGCTGGACCGCACCTGGCTCACCGCCGCGGAGATGAATGCGGGCGGCGTCCTGCACTTCACGATGGGTTCGAACCCGTCGTCGTGGGGAGCCGACGGCGTCGCCGCGGACTCGCTCAACGACCACGTCGACAGTGCGCTGTACCACCCGGACGACGCAGTCTCCACGACATCGCAGGTCTTCGAGGAGTCCGGCGCGAACGACGGTTCGATCGACGACGCCATCTCCGTGAAGGTGAGCGGGGCGACGTTCGCCGGCGAGATCGGTTCGGACCTGTCTTCCCAGGTCGACGTCACCGGCGTTCCGACGGGTCTGACCCTCGTGGCGACGAAATCCGGTGAGGACTCGGTCGACCTGACCTTGGCGGGCACGGCTGCTCGCCACCTCGTCGACGATTCGACCGACGCACTCGCGGTCACCTTCGAGCCCGCCGCCTTCTCGGGCACGGTGCCCAGCGCCGACGAGCGTGCACTCGCGCTCAAGGTCCGCTACGCCGGACACCGTCTCGCACCGAGTACGACGACACTCGCGGCCGACGCGAAGGGCGACGTGCGGAGCACGATCGACATCACCCTCAGCGGTGGCGCGACGTTCGCCGGCAAGAACCGTCCGGCACTCTCGAACGGTGAGATCACGTTCCCCGGTCTCGACCGGGGCGTCACGGCCGCCGTCAGGCGGATGAGCGACACCACGGCCCAGATCACGTTCAAGGGCAAGCTGGAGAGCCCGACGAGCACGCAGTTCACCCTGCTGCTCGCCGACTCCGCACTCGAAGGCGCGACGGCTGCCCAGGTGACCGGTGCCGGAACGACGGCGCTCGTGCCGTTCACGTTGTCGCCGTCCTCGAGCACTCGCGCCGAGTTGCAGACGCTGTTCGACGACGCGCGCCTCGTGACGGCCGACGGGTATTCCGCAGCGACGTTCGCGAAGCTCGAGGCGGCGGTTGCGAAGGCGAAGTCGGCCCTGGACGACGAGAACTCGTCGGAGCGCACGCTTTCCACTGCCGCTGCCCTCATCAGGGTCGCGGCCGATGGTCTCGCGATCGCCGGCGACAGTTACCGCGTACTGCAGGCCGAGAGCTACGATCAGTGGTCCGGTGGTTCGCTCAAGACCGAGAGCGGCGGCAGCGGAACCACGGTGGGCGGGATCTCGCCCGGGGCATGGCTCGCGTTCCGCGGTCTCGACTTCTCCGCGTCGCCGCTCAAGTCGCTCGTCGTGAACTACTCGCACAATCCGGGCACGGCGTCGGCGAGCTCCGCGGTCGAGATCCGCACCGGCTCGGCGACCGGTGCGCTGGTGGCCAAGATCCCGCTGCCCACCACGAACGGCTGGGCGAACTACACGGCGCTCACGCGCGAGCTCACGGCGGACGAGATCGCGAAGCTCGCCGGCGTCAACGACGTGTACTTCGTGTTCACCGGCGCACTCGCCGCGGGCCAGAGCTGGGTCGCGAACGTCGACTCGCTCCGGTTCACGTCTGCGGCGGAGGCCGCGGCAACGTCGAAGACGGTTCAGTTCGAGTCGATCCGCACGGGCTACGGCATGTTGAACGCCGCCGGCACGGGGCTCACCGAGGGCACGGACTTCTCAGGTGCCGACCTCAAGACCGAAGCCGGATCGGTGGGCGGCCAGCTCGCCGGTACGAAGAACGGCGCCTGGATCCGGTACGGCGATGTCGATCTCGGCGATCGCAGCGCGCACACGCTCAGCGTGCGCTATGACGCGCCGACGACCAAGGTGGCCGACGGTCGCCTCGCCGTTTACGTGGACGAGATGTCCGGCGACCCGTTCGTCACCGTCCCGCTCAAGCCCACGGGCTCGAGCTGGGGCACCTACGGCACGGCGACGGTCACGCTCCCGTCCGGGCTCACCGGCGAGAACACGCTCTACTTCGCGCTGCAGAGCACGCCGACGGCCACCCAGCCCTATGTCGGCAACCTCGACTGGTTCTCGCTCGAGTACGTCGTCGACAAGACGGCGTTGCAGACGGCGATCACGAAGTACTCGGCGCTTCCCGCTGACGCGGGCCTGTACCTCGTGACCGACTTCGCGGTCTTCACGCGGGCGCTCGACGCGGCGCAGAGCGTCGACGCCGACCCCGCCGCCACCACCGGCGGAGTCGCGGAGGCGTTGCGCGTGCTGAACTCCGCCGCCGGCCACCTGCAGTGGAAGGTGATCAAGCAGGTCGCCGACTGGAATGCGAAGGCCGAGGCCGTCCAGGCGGACGACGTCACTGCGGTGTCGTATCGCAAGCTCCAGAATGCGATCGCCGCGGCCGACGCGCTCGATGCGACGAGCACCCACGACGAGTACACGGCGGCGCTGGCGCGTCTCGTCTGGGCGTACGAACGCCTGGTCGACGCGAAGTGACCGTTCGGCGGGTCGGCTCACGCGCCGACCCGCCGAACGGCCCTCGTACCGGAACCGGTCGCACCGTCGACCGGTTCCATCATGCTGCGGCACGGCAGCTCGCCGATTCACCGGCGACCAGACTGAAAGGGCACCGTGACACGAAACCGGATACCGACGATCGAACTCGGCGGGACCCACGTTGCAGTGGCCGTCATCGACACCAGCGCCCGCGCCATCGTCGACGGCACGTATCGGACCCGACCACTGAATTCGGGCGGCGACGCCGATGACATCCTCGAGGGCATCACCGCTGCGGCTCGCGCACTCGGCACCGACCACGGCCGGCAGTGGGCGGTTGCGGTTCCGGGCCCCTTCGACTTCGTCGAGGGCATCGCGCAGTACTCCGATGTGGGCAAGTTCGACGCGCTCTACGGGATCGATCTCCGCGCGCGACTCGCCGCTGCCCTCGCTGCGAACGCGGTCTCGTTCACCTTCGTCAACGACGCCGACGCGTTCGCCCTCGGTGAGCACGCAGCAGGCGCGGCGCGCGGCCTGTCGAGGTTCTGCTGCGTCACACTCGGCACCGGCGTCGGCTCCGGGTGGGTGGTCGACGGCGAGCGCACCGATGGCGCCGCGCCGGGCGGTGAGTTGCACCTGCTCGAGTTCGAAGGGCAGCGCATCGAGGCGCGGATGTCGCGTCGAGCGATCCGGGCAGCGTATGCGCGGCGGACGCGGCTCGCGGCGGCGGTGCCCGATGTCCGGGAGATCGCCGACCTCGCTCGCAGCGGCGACCCGGTCGCGCGCGAGGTGTTGGAGGACGCGTTCTCGTATCTCGGCCGAGCGCTCGCCGACCCGCTTTCCCGGTTCGAAGCGGAGGCGCTCATCGTCGGCGGGACCATCGCCCGCTCGTGGGACCTCCTCGAACCACCCCTCTCCGCCGGGCTCGGTCGACCCGGCCTCCCGGTCATCCGGGCCGAGCTCTCCCACGAAGCACCGATGATCGGTGCCGCCTGCGCTGCCGAAGGGGCGCTACTCGATTCGCAGGTCTTCTGAATCCGGATCGCGTCCCGCCGTCGACCGGCGGGGCGTGAGACGCATCGGGAGCACGACGTGTTCGGCGGGACGAGTGCGATCGGTCAGTCGCGAGAGGGCCAAGCGGGCGGCGTGGTGCCCGACCTCTTCGACATCTCCCGCCACGGTGGTGATCCCCATGACGCGCGCCCATTCGGGTTCGTCGATGCCGATCACGGCAGGGACATCGCCCATGCTCGTCGCCGACAGTTCCTCGAGGACGCCGAGGAGGATCCGGTTGTTTCCCGCCACGATGGCTGTCGGCGGCGCCGGGAGCGCCAGGAGTTCGCGGGTTCGTGCGCGTGATGACGCGACGTCGTGCGCGTCATCGCGCAGCAGATCGCGCCACGACGTTGACGGGGCTCCGTCGAGGACTGCGGCCATGCCCTCGAGCCGCTCTCGATAGGTGGGAAGCCAGGCGTAGTCGCCGACGAACGCGATACGGGTGTGACCGGTGTCGAGGAGGTGCCGGGCGGCGAGGCGACCGCCCAGGCGATTGTCGAACACGACGGAGTCGGCATCGAGATGGACCGGGGGACGATCGACGAACACGACCGGGACTCCGCGCGCCTGCACCTGCGCGTAGTGGGCATGATCCGACATCGCCGAGACCACGACGAGCGCCTTCGCCTGCCGGCTCGCGAGGTCATCGACGATGCGCCGCTCCTGCTCCTCGGACTCTCCTGAGGTGGCGACGGTCAGGTGCATCCCCTGCCGCCGGATCTCGTTCTCCATGCTCTGTGCCAGCACGGAGTAGAACGGGTTGGTGAAGTCGCCGCCGATGAGCCCGATCGACTCGGCGAGCTGCCCGCTCGCCAGCATGCTCGCCGCGGCATTTCGCTGGTAGCCCAGCGCCGTCGCCGCGGCAAGCACTTTCGCGAGGGTGTCCTTGCTCACGTACTGCTCTCCGCCGAGAGCCCGTGACGCCGTCTTCAGGCTCACCCCGGCGCGATCGGCCACCTGGGCGAGGGTGACCCTCTGCGCGTGTTCGCGTGCGTCCTGCATGACCCTCCTTGGCGCGCGGTGGAGCAACGACACGATAGCTCCTGCAGCCGTCGTCCCGGTTGCGCCCCGCGGTGGGCGTCGAGTTCTCGGGTCTCCCGGGCGTGCGCGAGAGATCGAACCGACTCGACGCTCGCGCCGGATCCAAGACCAGTGCTGGAATATGATCCCACTCGACGACGAGCCGAGGTGAGGTGAGCATGGATCCCGCTGGACGAACTGCCCTCCGCTCTGCCGCGTTCGACGACGACGCCACGACCGTCGCCGAACTCGTCGCCGCCGGTTGCTTCCCGGACGCCGAGAGGACCGGCCGGAATGATCGGCAACCGTGACGTCGCCCAGTACTTCGACGACACCGACCGCGCCGATGCTCGTGAGGGGGCCTGATTGAACCTCCTGGACCTGCGTGTCGAGCTCGATGTCCGACGTATTCCCGAGGGCGCCTACAGCATCGGGGTCGACCGCGACGAGTCGTACTGTGTCGTCGCTGCAGCCGGCGGATTCCGCGTCTTCTACAGCGAGCGAGGCAACCGCAACGACGAACGAGGGCACGGAACCGAGGCAGCGGCCTGTCGAGATCTCCTCGAACGGCTCCTTCGGGACGCGTCGGTCATGGGATTCCGACACGGAGGACCGATGGCGAGGTACGAGGAGGCGGAGATCGCAGCAAGGCTCACCCGCTTGGGTCGGGTTGAGAGGACCGCATTCGCCGCGGCGTGTGCGGAGCGGCTGTGGCCGTTGTTCACACGGTGCGCCGAGGTCGCGGAACACGCGGATGCCACGGTCGTGCGCGGAGTGCTGGACGACCTCTGGCGTGCCGTGAATGGTGCCGACGTCTCAGGTATCGCGCAGTTGCAGGGCGTCGCCGAGGCGATGGTCCCATCGGATGACGACGAATGGGTCTTCGAGATGGGCTACCTGCAGAACGCTGCTGCGTCCGTGGCGTACGCGATCCGGGTCTGGCTCACCGGTAGCCCTCAGGAGGCCGTATGGGCTGCACGTCAGGTCTATGAGGTGGCCGACTACGCCGCCCGACGACTGCATCCCGACCTCGACGTGAACGCGCCGAATGCCGAACGGGAGCTCCTTCGGACTGCAGTCGTGCAGGGAGCCCTCTCCGGCCTGTCGGATGACCTCGCTGCGGTCGAGTCACACACGGCCGGTGGGTGGGCCAGCGTGCAGCACCGAGCCCGACAGGGTGGTGCAGCGTGGGCTCGGTCGTTGCCGTAGCGCCCGCGAGCGTCGGCGAAGCGCGGGGGAGCGGGGCATCCGACCGTCGAGCGTGCCACTCGCGGACCCGATGCCCCGAATAGACTCGGGGAATGCCCGCCGAATCACCGCTCACGCTCGACCTGACCGCCGATTCCGTCGCCATCACGCAGGTGATCTGCGACGTGCCGAGCGTATCGGGCGATGAGTCGCTGCTCGCCGACCTCGTCGAGCAGACGCTCGCCGGGGCATCCCACCTCGAGGTGATCCGCGACGGCGACACGATCGTCGCGCGCACGAACCTCGGCCGAGAGCGCCGGGTCGTGATCGCCGGACACCTCGACACCGTGCCGATCAACGAGAACCTGCCGACCCGCTTCGAGACCGAAGACGGTGTCGAATACCTGTGGGGCCGCGGCACGGTCGACATGAAGGCGGGCGTGGCCGTGCAGCTGAAGCTCGCGCTCGAGCTCACCGACCCCATCGTCGACCTCACCTGGATGTGGTACGACAACGAGGAGGTCGCCTCGTCGCTCAACGGCCTCGGCCGGCTCTCCCGCAACCGACCCGACCTCTTCGTCGGCGACTTCGCCATCCTCGGCGAACCCTCGAACGGCCAGGTCGAGGGCGGCTGCAACGGCACGCTCCGCGCCGAGGTGTGGACGACCGGGCTGCGGGCCCACTCGGCGCGCAGCTGGGTCGGCGAGAACGCCATCCACAAGCTCGCCCCGGCGCTCGCCAAGCTCGCCGAGTACCAGGCGGAGACCGTCGAGGTCGACGGCCTCGCCTACCGTGAAGGGCTGAACGCCGTGCTCGTCTCGGGCGGCATCGCGGGCAACGTGATCCCAGACGAAGCCGTGCTCACCGTCAACTACCGCTTCGCGCCGAGCCGCAGCGTCGCCGAGGCATCCGCGTTCGTGACCGAGTTCTTCGACGGCTTCGAGGTGGCGATCGTCGACAGCGCCGAAGGCGCGAGGCCGGGGCTCGACGACCCGCTCGCACAGCAGTTCGTGCGCGCGGTCGGCGCCGAGGCGCGCCCCAAGTACGGCTGGACGGATGTCGCGCGCTTCAGCGCACTCGGCATCCCGGCCGTGAACTTCGGCCCCGGGGATCCGCTCAAGGCGCACGCCGACGACGAGCGGGTCGACATCGCCCAGATCGTGCACACCGAGGTCGCGCTCCGCGCATGGCTGACCGGCACGTCCGCCTGAGCGGCCGCGACCGAGCGAGGATCGCATGACCACGTCGTCGGCCGCTCTGCGCGAACCCGATCCGTTCCGCGCGACGCGCTGGTCTCCGCGTGTGCGCTGGCGGCTCGCTCCGTGGTGGGCGAAGGTCGTCGCGGTCTTCCTCGGCGCCCGGGTGATCACCACGGTCATGGTGCTCGTCATGGCGAGCCTGCAGGGCTCGAACCCGTGGACCCGGGCTCGACCGGGCTACTTCGAGTACGCGAATCTCTGGGATGCCCGGTGGTACCAGATCATCTGGCTCGGCGGGTATCCGCGGGAACTGCCGCTGACCGAGACGGGCCAGGTCGCCGAGAACGCGTGGGCGTTCCTGCCGGTCTACCCGACGCTCGTCGGCATCGTGACCTGGTTCGGGGTGCCGTGGAACGCGGCATCCGTCATCGTGTCGCTCGCCGCCGGTCTCGGAGCCGCGCTCGTGACGTACCGGCTCATGTCGCGGTTCCTCGAGCCCGACCGGGCGCTCTTCGCCGTCGTGCTCTTCTGCGTCGCACCGGTCTCGCCGATCATGCAGTTCGGCTACGCCGAATCACTCGGTCTGCTGTGGCTCGCGCTCGCGCTGCTCCTGCTCGTCGATCGACGATACGGATGGCTCGTGCCCGTGCTCGCCGTGTGGGCGTTCACACGGCCCGGGGCGCTCGCCTTCGCGCTCACGCTCGGCCTGCACTGGGTGTGGCGCTGGTACACCCGGCGGAGCGACCCGTTCCCGATGCGGCAACGGGTGCTCGCGGCATCCGTCGCCGTGTTCGCGGGACTCGTGGGTCTCGCGTGGCCGGGGGTCGTCTGGGCGGCGACCGGGGAGCTGCACGGCTACACGGCGACCGAACTCGCCTGGCGCTCCGCGTACATCGGCTACCAGGAGCTCGTGCCGTTCACGGCGTGGTTCCAGTCGGCCGACTGGTGGCTCGGCCAGCCGATCGGCCCGATCGTGGTGGTCGCACTCATCGCCGGGTTCGCGGTGACGCTGTTCCTGCCCGCGGTGCGCCGCCTCGGCGTCGACCTTCGGTTGTGGCTCGCGAGCTACGCGCTGTACCTGCTCGCGGTGTTCTTCCCGCAGTCGAGCACGTTCCGGCTGCTCGCGCCGATGTACCCGCTCGTGGGGGCGATGGCGGTGCCACGGTCGCCCTGGTACCGATGGGGGATGGTCGCGCTCTCTCTCGTACTGCAACTCGGATGGCTGCTGATCGCATGGGGGATCGACGGCCGGGACTGGACGCCTCCCTGATGGGAGCATGAATCCGGGCTATCGGAGGATGCCCTCCGCCTGTGGGAAGTCCTCAATCGGGTTGTCCACAGGCGTGCGGCGATTTCTCAGCACCGCCTGTGTTAGCAGATAATGGAATCTCAGCCACGAAAGGGGAGCTCAATGGCGGCCATGAAGCCACGCACCGGAGACGGGCCGATGGAGGCTGTGAAGGAAGGTCGACTCATCATCGTTCGAGTTCCACTCGAGGGTGGTGGGCGCCTCGTCGTCTCGGTGAACGATGCTGAGGCCAAGGAGCTGTACGACGTCCTCGGCGGCGTCGTGAATCCCGCCTGAGTCACACGTCACTCGAATCGAGCCCCGAGATCTCTCGGGGCTCGAGTCGTTTGTGCTGGGTGAGCGTGTCGAAACCTCGAGCGTGTCGATGCACGTCGACTGGTTTCGACAGGCTCAACCCGCACAGGCTCAACCCGCAGAGGCTCAACCAGCGAGCGTCAGACGCCGAGCTTCACGATCTGCAGCAGTCCGTCGCCGGCGGGCGAGATCGCCGTCGCCACAGCGGACGACGTCGACAGCTCCGAGACGAGGGTGCGGTACGCGCTCGCCGATTCGTCGCGTCGTGCGGGATCGGCCACGCGACCCTTCCAGAGCGCACGCGCCACGAGCACGATGCCGCCGGGCTTGGCCAGGCGCAGGCCGTGCTCGGCGTATTCGATGACCGACGGGGCGTCGGCGTCGATGAAGACGATGTCGTACGAGTTCTCGTTCATGCGCGGCAGCACTTCGCTCGCTCGTCCGGCGATGAGTCGCACACGGGCGGCGGCGATGCCGGCGTCGGCGAAATGCTGGCGGGCGTGCTGCTGGTACTCGTTCTCGGTGTCGATCGAGGTGAGCAGGGCACGGCGCGCAGCCTGCAGCATCCAGAGGCCGGAGACTCCGACTCCGGTGCCGACCTCGATGATCGACTGGGCGCGCGATGCGGCGGCGAGCACGGCCAGCTGCGCACCGACGGCGGGCGAGACCGGCTCGACGCCGAGCTCGAGTGAAACCTGACGAGCCTTGGCGATCGACTCGGTCACGGCGACCGCGTCGTCGACGTACTTCCAGTTCAAGTCGTGTTCGGACACGTGGCGGCTCCCGGATGCATCTCTCAGCCACTAAGCCTATTGCGCCGGCGGCGTGTCGTTCGTACGCCTCGCCGCCGACTATCCTGTAGGGATGTTCGGTGGACTGACGTTCGACAAGCTCCTCATCGTGGGTGTCATCGCGGTCTTCCTGCTGGGCCCGGAGCGACTGCCGCACTACGCCGCGCAGCTCGGGCGGCTGGTGCGATCGCTGCGCGACATGGCCAACGGTGCCAAGGATCGCATGCGCGACGAGATGGGCCCCGACTTCGACGACGTCGACTGGAAGAAGCTCGACCCGCGGCAGTACGACCCGCGACGCATCATCCGCGAGGCGCTCACCGACATCGACCCCTTCGCCGAAGAGGCGCCGGCGCCCGTGGTGGCGCGCGCCTCGGTCAACGAGAACTCGGCCTACCTGCAGCGCAAGCGCAAGCGCGACGGCCTCGGTGCCGACGAGCCCGCGCCGTTCGACTCCGAAGCGACCTGATCGGGTCGCGGGCGCCGCTCAGCGCAGGCGCAGCACCTTCAACGCCTGCGCGAGCAGCACGAGGAGCGGTGCCTTCTGCTCGTACTCCTGCGCCGTGCGCGGCAGTTGCAGGAGTCCCGTCACCGACGAGATCGTGACGGGCTCGACGAAGCGCAGCAGCCCGGCCTCGCCGTTGCGGCGACCGAGGCCCGACTGCTTGACGCCGCCCATCGGAGCCGCCACCGAGGCGAAGGAGCCGCGGTACCCCTCGTTGATGTTGACGCTGCCGGCCTCGAGGGCGTCGGCGACGCGTCGTGCGCGCCCCGGCGATGCGGTGAAGACGGCGGCGTTCAGGCCGTACTCGCTGGAGTTCGCCGCGAGCACGCCCTCTTCATCGCTGCCGATGAGGTAGAGCGAGGCGATCGCGCCGAAGGTCTCCTCGGCGTACACGAGCATGTCGGGCGTGACGCCCGTGAGCACGGTCGGCTCGAAGAACCAGGGGCCGATGTCGGGCCGGTGCTTGCCTCCGACGAGCACGACAGCGCCCTTCGCGACGGCGTCATCGAGGTGCGCCTGCACCCGGGCGAGCTGCGCGGCGCTCGCGAGCGACCCGAAGTCCGCACCGAAGCCGAGTCCGGAGCCGAGCTTGGCCGCCCGGAGTCGCTCGACGAGGGCGAGCTGGAAGGGACCGGCGACCTTCTGGTGCACGTAGATGCGCTCGATCGAGACGCAGAGCTGCCCCATCGCCGAGAAGGCGGCGTGGGCGGTGTTCGCGGCAGCAGTGGCGGGGTCGACGTCGTCGAGCACGAGCAGCGCGTTCTTGCCGCCGAGTTCGAGCGACGAGCCGATGAGGCGGCGCCCGGCCTTCTCGCCGATCTTGCGCCCGGTCGCGGTCGAACCGGTGAAGCACACGTAGTCCGCGACATCCGTCAGTGCCTCGCCGACCTCGGCCGCAGGGCCGGCGACGACCGCCCAGAGCGCCGCGGGCACGCCCGCGTCGATGAAGGCTCGGCGCAGCGCGAGGATCGACAGGGCGCCCTGGTCGTCGGCCTTCTGCACGACGCCGCAGCCGGCGGCGAGGGCGGGCACCACGTCCATCGCGGCGAGGCTGAGGGCGAAGTTCCACGGGGTGATGACGCCGACGACGCCCTTCGGGCGGAACTGCACGCGGCTCGTCGCGACGGTGGGCAGGCCGGAACGCACGGGCCGACCGTGCAGCACCTTGCGGGCGGCGAGGGCGTTGTAGCGGGTGACGGAGACCGCTTCGAAGATCTCCTCGAAGGCCTGGCCGCGCGTCTTGCCGCTCTCGAGCTGGATGAGGTCGAGCAGCATGTCGCGCCGTTCGAGGATGAGGTCGTGCGCCCGGAGCAGCACGCGTCGGCGTTCGGCGAAGCCTGCGCGGGCCCAGGCGAGCTGGGCGAGCTTCGCGCGGGCGAACGCGTCGTGCACGTCGTCGGCGCTCGATCGCGGCAGCTCGTGCAGCGTCTCGCCGGTCGACGGAGTCGGGACGGAGATGGTTTCGGAGCCGGAGGCGACGACATCGTCGGACAGGCTCGCGTACAGGTCGGGGGAGGCCGTGGGGGCGCGCATGCGCACAGTCTAGGACAGTCGACCCAGTTCTAGGTCAGTTGACCCAGTTCGCGGTCGGATGGCTGCCGCGGGGTGAGTACACTGCCTCCATGACCGCATCGGTGCGAACCCTGTCCCGCGGTGTCGTGGCCCGCTATGCGATCGGATCCATCGGCACCGGCGGCTTCGCCACGCTGCCCGGCCTCGTGCTCGTGTACTACCTGACCGACACCCTCGGCGTGACCGCGCTCGTCGCGGGTCTCGTCGTCACCGCGGCCAAGGTGTGGGACGTCGTGATCGATCCGTGGATCGGCGAACGCAGCGACCGCGCACTCGCACGCACCGGCACGCGCCGCACCTGGATGATCGTGGGCGCCATCGCGCTGCCCGTCGGGTTCATCCTCACGTTCGCGGTGCCGACGGGGCTCGAGCCCGGGGCATCCGGCATCTGGGTGTTCCTGGCGTTCCTTGCCACGGCGACGGCCTTCAGCCTCTTCCAGGTGCCCTACATCGCGCTGCCGGCAGAGCTCACGGCAGATTACGACGCGCGCACGCGACTCCTCACCTGGCGCGTCGTGGTGCTCACGGTCGCGATCCTGCTGTTCGGTGCCGGTGGTCCCGAGGTGCGCGCGATGTTCGCCGACGAGCACACGGGATACCTGGTGATGGCGATCGTCGCGGGTGTCGTGATCGGTGCGGGCATGCTCGTCGCCACCACGACGGCGGCGAAGGGCAGCGCATCGACGGATGCCGCGCCGCGCCGCGACATCCGTGCCGGCTACGCCGAGGGCTTCGCCGCGTTGAAGCGCAGTGCGGCGTTCCGCGCCCTGCTCGCCGCCTTCGTGCTGCAGGGCCTCGCAACGGGCCTCATGCTCGCCGGGGCGCAGTTCGTCGCGACCTGGGTGCTTCGCGACGAGCGTGCGGTGACGTTCCTCTTCGTGGCGCTCATCGGCCCGGCCGTGCTCTTCGCGCCGGTCTGGCAGGCCGTCGCCCGCCGCGTCGGCAAGGAGCGCGGGTTCGCCCTCGCGAGCACCCTCTTCGGCATCGCGGCGCTCAGCCTCGTCGGCATGATCTGGGCGCCGGGTGCGTGGGTGTACGTGCCCGTCGCACTCGCGGGCGCCGGCTACGCGGGCATGCAGTCGCTGCCGATGGCCATGCTGCCCGACGTGATCTCGCACGACGCCCGCACCCACGGCATCGGCCGCGCCGGCAGCTTCGGCGGCGTCTGGACCGCGGGGGAGACCGCGGGCATGGCGCTCGGCGCCACGGTGCTCACGATCGTGCTCGCCCTCACCGGGTACGTGGAGTCGATCGGTTCCGAGACGGTGACCCAGTCGCCGGCCGCGGTCGCGGGCATCGCGATCAGTTTCAGCGCGATCCCCGCGCTGCTCGTGGCAGCGAGCCTCGTGGCGCTGCGCAAGTACCCCCTCCGGCGCAGCGACATCGAGGCCGATGCCGCCGCCACGACCGCAGAGACGGTGGCATGATGACCGACTTCCGCCGCGAGGCATCCGAGATCCTCGCCGAACTCGAGGCGATGCGCGCACTCGACGCCCCGACCCACGGCGGCCGGGTGCTCTCGTACGTCTACGACTCCGGACTCGCAGAGCTCGACGAGCTCGCAGCCGGGGCAGCCCGCCTCGTGCAGCCCGTGAACGGCCTCGACCCGACGACGTTCACCTCGGTCGCTGCGATGGAGGCCGGCGTCGTCGGCTTCGCCCGGCGCGTGCTCGGTGGCGCCGGCGACGACGAGATCGTCGGCTCGGTCACCTCGGGCGGCACCGAGAGCTGCCTGCTCGCGGTGAAGTCCGCGCGCGACCTGTGGCGGTCGGTGCGTGCCGGCAGCCCGCGCGTGCCGCGCATCGTGGCCCCGGTCACCGTGCACGCCGCGTTCCACAAGGCCGCCGAGTACTTCGGGCTCGAGCTCGACCTCGTGCCCGTCGACCCGGTCACGGGCGTCGTGTCGGTCTCGGCGATCGAGGAACGCCTCGGCGACGACGTCGCGCTCGTGGTCGTGAGTGCGCCGTCGTACCCGTTCGCGGCGCTCGACCCGATCGCGGATGTCGCGGCGGTCACCGGCCCGCGCGGCATCGCGCTGCACGTCGACGCCTGCATCGGCGGCTTCGCGCTCGCCTTCTGGCCCGACGAGCTGCCGGCGTGGAACCTCTCGATTCCCGGCGTCACGAGCCTCTCGGCCGACCTGCACAAGTACGGGTACGCGCCGAAGGGCGTCTCGGTGCTGCTCACGCGTGGTCGTGACCGACAGCGGTTCCAGTACTTCGCCACGACCGCCTGGCCTGGTTACCCGGTCGTGAACCCCACCCTCACGGGCTCGAAGCCCGCAGGGCCGCTCGCCGCAGCCTGGGCGATCATCGAGGCGCTCGGCGAACACGGATTCTCCGAGCTCACCGCTCAGGCCGCTCGCGCCACCGCGGCGCTCCGCGAGGTCGTCGCGGGCATCGAGGGGCTGAAGATCGTCGGCACGCCGACCGGCCCGCTCTTCGCGGTCGCCACCGACGAGTCGGTCGCGGTCGATCGCCGCGTCGACCCGCACCACTGGGCGGATGCCGCGCGCTCGGCCGGCTGGCACCTGCAACTGCAGCCCGCGCTCACCCAGGCCGACGGCACCCGCCTGCCTCACACGACCCACCTCACGGTGACGCCGGTGACCGAGGCCGTGGTCGGCGAGCTGTCGACGGCGCTCGTCGCCGCGGCCGATGCCGTGCGCGGCGTGCCGCCCGTCGATGGGCAGATGCTGGTCGCCGGGCTCGCCGAGACGCTGCCCGGCGGTCTCGACGCGCTGGCCGGGGCATCCGCCGGTCTCGACTCGGAGGGGGCTGCGGGGCTGCTGCGCGCATTCGGGCTGCTGGGCGGTGCTGCGCCCCATGACGACGCCGCAGGGGCGGATGGAGCGCTGCCCGACCGGCTCGCGCCGGTGCTCGCGCTCGTGGGTGCGCTGCCGCCGCAGCTCACCGAGCGGTTGCTCGTCGAGTTGCTCGCGCGGGTCGTGGAGCCGCCGTCGACGCCTGATCGCGGCTGACGTCAGAGATCGAGGATGAACGCCCGCTCACCGGTCAGCGGGCGGAGCCGGTCGTCGATCGGGAACGGCACCTCGTACTCGACCACAGGTGCGTCGATGGCCCCGAAGTCGTCCTTCTTCAGCGTGAGCACCGCTGACGAGACCTCGGTGATGCGTACGCGAAGCCAGCTGCCGTCGTCGAGTCGCAGCTCGTACAGGTCGGCGAGGTAGCCGATACCCGTCGCCTCGAGCGTCTCCTCGGCGCGCAGCCAGTCGAGCGAGTCGGTCAGTGGGCGACCGAGCAGGTCGATGACGACGAAGCCCTCACCCTCGGGGCGCATCCACCCGAGCAGTTCACCGTCGCCGCGACGATGCGCGATCCAGTCAGCAGGTACCGTCATGCCTTCGAGGCTACCGAAGGCGGCGGTCGCGAAGGGTCGTGCACGAGGCCGCTTCGCGTCGTGACTCAGGTCGTGGGGATCCGGCCGGCCGGGTCGACCGTGATCACGACGGTCTGCACCTTGCGGTTGAGTGCACGGTAGACCACGTAGATCAGCCAGAGGCCGCCGGTGAGCAGCACGAGGATCAGGTTCCAGAACCAGCCGATGCGCTTGTTCTTCGAGACCACGGCCTGGCCTGCGGCGACGGACTGCACCGTCCAGCCGCGCTGCGCGTACTTCGCCACCTCGGCGTTGAGCAGTTGTGCGCGCGACTCGTCGGAGAGCGCCGCGGGTGCCGGGTTCGGTGTGGTCATGCCCGGATTCTATCGAGCGTCGACCCGGGTGCACCTGTGCAGCACCTGCGGACCGCCGTCACTCCAGCCCGCAGCGCTCGCCGTAGTACGCGTAGAGCTCGGCCTTCAGCGCGTCGTCCGACGATCGGTCGAGCCTGCCCTCGCGTCCATCGCTCGTGCGGATCTCGAATGGCAGGATCGTGCCGCGCTTGTCGTCGGCGATCGCGTGCGCGTCGCAGCGGGCCGGACGCACCGGCAGCGTGATCGTCACGGGGTCGCCGCCGACGGCCACCTCGGTGTCGAGCGGCCAGTCGACGCCGCCCTCGGCGTTCAACAGGGTCGTGCCGTACACGCGGTCGATCACGAACGAGCCGGCGGCGTCACCGGCAGCGGATGCCGCGGGCACGACCTCGACGTCGATGAACGCGCGCCGTTGGGTGCCGCTGCCGGTCGAGCGCAGGTGCTCGGGCATCGTGATGGCGGCGACCTGCTCGACCGATTCCGCGAGGCACTCCGAGTTCGCCACCCGGGCGAGGGTGCCGTGCGGGTCGTCGGCCGTGAGTTCGCCGGTGGACGCCCCTGCTCGGGTCTCGACGTCGAGCAGGATCGTCGCCTCGGGCACCGACGACTCGGTGTCGCTGTCGTCGTCGGTGTCGGTGTCGCAGACGCTCGCCGACAGCGGCAGGCGGATCTGCAGGGCGTCGCCCGGCGCGATCTCGAACGATTCGCCCCGCACCATGCCGGGTGCGAGGGACGGCGAGAGGACCTCGAGCCGTTCGACGGTGACGGGGGCGTCTCCGTCGTTCTCGATGCGCACCACGAGCCGGTGCGCCTCGATGTCGAGGCGGCCCTGCTGCACGCGGGCGAAGAGGCCCTCGGGCAGCTCGGCGGCGGGAATCCGGGCCAGCGGAGCGCAGGCGGCGAGCCCGAGCGTGGTCGCGGTGATCGCGACGAGGGCGGCGAGGGGCATCGCGTGCCGGCGGGTCAGGCGGGCGCGCGACATCCGCTCACCGGACCGTGACGTCGAGTCGTCGGCCTGCCAGCGATCGGGGCACGGCGGCGAGCTGTGCGGCGACCTGCTCGATCGCGCGGGCGGCGGGGTCGTCGGGTTCGGCGAGCACGACCGGCATGCCGTCGTCGCCGCCACGGCGGAGCGCCACGCTGAGCGGCACGCTCGCGAGCAGCGGCACCGGCGCGGGCTGACCAGCCGAGAGGCGCTCGGCGACGATCGCGCCGCCACCCGCGCCGAAGAGGTCGAAGATCTCTCCGCCGGGCTGTGCGAAGCCGGCCATGTTCTCGACGACGCCCACGATCTTCTGCCCGGTCTGACGCGCGACGACGCCCGAGCGCTCGGCGACATCGGCCGCCGCAGGCTGCGGAGTTGTCACGACGACGACCTCGGCGTTCGGCAGCAGTTGCCCCAGCGAGATCGCGACGTCGCCCGTGCCCGGCGGCAGGTCGACGAGCAGCACGTCGAGGTCGCCGAAGTACACGTCCGTGAGGAACTGCGAGAGCGTGCGGTGCAGCATCGGCCCGCGCCAGGCGACAGCGACGGATGACGCGCGCCCGCCCGCTTCGGATGGTTCGACGAACATGCCGATGGAGATGACCTTCACGCCGTGCGCGACGGGAGGCAGGATCATCTCGTCGACCCGCGTGGGCCGGGCGGCGAGCCCCGACTCGTCGACGAGCCCCAGCAGGCCGGGAATCGAGAAGCCGTGCACGTCGGCGTCGACGAGCCCGACCGTGAGGCCGCGGGCGGCGAGCGCCACCGCGAGGTTCGCGGTGATCGTCGACTTGCCGACGCCGCCCTTGCCGCTCGTGACCGCGATCACGCGGGTGAGGCTGCCGGGTCCGAACGGGTTGCCGCGGGCCGCCTTGCCCCCGCGGAGGCGCTCCGTGAGTGCGGCGCGCTGCTCGGGCGTCATGACCGAGAGCACGACCTCGGCGTTGCCGTCGCCGACGACCGTCTCGGCCGCCTGCCGCACGTCGCGTTCGATGCGGTCGGAGGCGGGGCATCCGACGATCGTCAGGCGGATGCCGACCTCGACACTGCCGTCATCGCGCACGACGACGCGATCGACCATGTCGAGTTCGGTGACGGGCTTGCGGATCTCGGGGTCGATGACGCCCGTGAGCGCCGCACGAACGGCCGTCTCGATCGTGGCAGGGTCGGCCGCGGCGGGCCTGGTGGGGTCAGCGGCCGGCATGCTCCGCATCCTCCTCGTCGCGTCGGTCGAGCTCTTCGATGATCGAGCGCAGCTCTGCGCGGATGAACTCGCGCGACGCCAGGTCTTTCATGGCCAGGCGCAGCGCCACGACCTCGCGGGCGAGGTACTCGGTGTCGGCGAGGTTGCGCTCGGCGCGCTGCCGATCCTGCTCGATCTGCACGCGGTCGCGGTCGTCCTGGCGGTTCTGCGCGAGCAGGATCAGCGGTGCGGCGTACGAGGCCTGCAGCGAGAGCACGAGCGTGAGCGCGGTGAACCCGATCGCGATCGAGTCGAAACGCCACTCCTCGGGTGCGAAGGTGTTCCACACCATCCAGCCGATCGCGAACACCGACAGGCCGAGCAGGAAGCCGGGCGTGCCCATGCCCCGCGCCACCCACTCGGTGAAGCGGCCGAAACGGTCGCTGTCGCCCGAGCCGCGGAAGGACGGGGCGCGGCGGGTGCCCTTCGGGGTGTCGAATCGCCGCTCATCGGCGTCAGCGCGTGCCATCTCCTGCCCTCCTTCCGTGCGAGATGGGGATGCTCCCCGTCGTCAGCTGGGCTCGCGCGGCTGCGCGGCGCCCGACCTCGGCATCTTCGGGATGACTTCGCCAGTCATCGGGCAGGAGGTAGTCGAGCACGTCGTCAATCGTCACCACCCCGACGAGTCGATGCTTCTCGTCGACGACCGGCACCGACACGAGGTCGTAACTCGCGAGGATGCGGCTCACCTCGGCGGCCGACGTGTCGGCGCGCACGGGTTCGAGGCCCTGGTCGATGAGGGTGCCGAGCCGTTCGTGCGGGGGATAGCGGAGCATCCGCTGGAAGTGCACGATGCCGAGGAATCGCCCGGTCGGCGGCTCGTACGGCGGCAGTGTCACGCAGACCGCGGCCCCGAGGGCGGGCGGCAGGTCGTGACGGCGGATGAGCGCGAGGCCCTCGGCGACGGTCGCGTCGGCAGAGACGATGATCGGCTCGGGGGTCATGAGACCACCGGCGGTGTCGGGGCCGTAGGAGAGCAGGAAGCGCACGTCGTCGGCCTCTTCGGGCTCCATGAGCTCGAGCAGGTGCTCGCCGCGCTCTTCGGGGAGCTGCGCGATGAGGTCGGCGGCGTCGTCGGGCTGCATGTGGTCGAGCACGTCGGCGGCGCGGTCGTCGCCGAGGCCCGCGAGGATCACGACCTGGTCGGACTCGGGCATCTCTTCGAGCACGTCGGCGAGACGGTCGTCGGAGAGCTCTTCGGCGACCTCCTGACGGCGCTGCGCGGGCAGGTCGAGGAGCGTGTTCGCGAGGTCGGCCGGCTTCAGCTCGGAGTACGACGCGATGAGGTGCTCGGCGGACTGCGCCTCACCGGGCGGGTTCACCTCGCGCACCTCGCGCCAGGTGACGTAGGCCGACTGGCCCTTCGAGAACGGGGAAGCGCCCTTCGGCCGGCGCACGAAGAGCTGATCGACCTGCCATTCGCCGGGCTCGAGCTCCTCGATCGCGACATCCTCGATCGTGGCGTCGCCCGAACCGTCGGTGAAGGCCACCTTGCGCCCGAGCATCTCGGCGATCACGCGCACCTCGCCGCCGCGCTGCTCGAAGCGGCGCAGGTTGATGAGGCCCGTCGTGATGATCTGACCGCCGCCGATCGAGGTCACCCGGCCGATGGAGAGGAACACGCGGCGCTTGCCGGGGATCTCGACGATCAGGCCGACGACGCGCGGAGGGTCGTTCTTGCGGTACACGACGAGGACGTCGCGCACCTTGCCGACCCGATCACCGGCGGGGTCGAAGACGGCGCACCCGGCGAGTCGGGCGACGAAGACTCTCGTGGCGCTCACGGTTCCAACTTAGTCCCGGATGCCTCGAGCGCGGCCCGCTTCCCGGCCCGCGGCGCGCGCATCATGGGAGAATGGCCGGGTGAGCACTCAATCGCCGTTCGGCGGCCGTGTCGGCCGCGCCTACCCGATCCTGCCCAAGGGGGAGACGGTGGCGAGCTTCGAGACCTACGCCGAGGCGCAGTCCGCGGTCGACGCACTCGCCAAGGCCGAGTTCCCCGTGAAGGAGCTCGCGATCGTCGGCACCGACCTCACGAGCGTCGAGCGCATCACCGGCAAGCTCACCTGGAGCCGCGCCGCCGGCGCCGGCGCCCTGTCGGGTGCCTGGTTCGGCACCTTCCTCGGGCTGCTCTTCTTCATCTTCGCTCCGACGGGCGCCTCGCTGGGCATCCTCATCTCGGCGGTGCTCATCGGCGCCGGGTTCGGCATGATCTTCAGCGTCGTCTCGTATTCGGTGAACCGCCGCCGCCGAGACTTCACCTCGGTCGGGCAGGTGCTCGCGACCCGGTACGCGATCATCGCCGAGAGTGCGCACGTCGATCGCGCACGCAGCGTGCTCGGCGTCGATGCGCCGGCGCCCGAGCGGCCCGCGGCGACCCTCCCGGTCGAGAACGGCGGGCGACCGCTCAGCTACGGCGAGGCGACGGATGCCGCGAAGCGCGCCGCAGCCGAGGCGACCCGGGCCTCGCAGCCTCCCACTCGCCCCCGCTACGGGGAGCTCGCGCCGACGGCCGACGCCGGCGATGCGGCATCCGCTGCGCCGCAGGCCGACGGCGACGACGCCGAGACGTCGACGGCCGCCGAGCCGCCCGCTTCGGAGCGCTGACCCTCACCGCTTGCGACCTTCCGAGGTCGAGGCGACTTCCCAGACTCGCGATATATCGTGACCGGATGGTGACGAGGGACGAGATCGATCGGGAGATCGCCGAGGGCGAGCGACCTGATCGGCCGATCATGCGGATGCTCCGCGCCATCCGTCGCCGCATCGAACGCAGGCCCGGCCTGCGCCGCGCCTACCGCGTTGCCGTCGCCGTGCTCGGCGGCATGATCGCGACCGTGGGTCTGCTGCTCGTGCCGCTGCCGGGCCCCGGATGGCTCATCGTCTTCCTCGGCCTCGCCATTCTCGGCACCGAGTTCGCGTGGGCCAAACGGGTCGCCGCGTTCACCAAGCGCCAGCTCGCCCGCTTCTGGGCGTGGTGGCAGTCGCGCCGGGCCGCTCGTCCCGTCGCCTGACGGCTCCCAGGCGTCGATCCCTGCTACCGACAGCCACCGCGGGCACAACTGCGGATATACGATCTGGCGCGCCGTGGTCGGCGCCCAGTGCCCGGAGTGTCGGATCGTATATCCGCAGTTGCGCGAGCCGGGACGTCCGCCCCGGTCGTGCGTCGTGGGAGGGAGAGCTACCGAGCGCCGCCGCGCACCCAGGCCTCGACCTCGTCGGCCGTGCGGGGGATGCCTGCCGAGAGGTTCTCGGCGCCGCCCTCGGTGACCAGGATGTCGTCTTCGATGCGCACGCCGATGCCGCGGAATTCCTCGGGCACCGTGAGGTCGTCGGGCTGGAAGTAGAGGCCCGGCTCGATCGTGAAGACCATGCCGGCCTCGACCACGCCGTCCATGTACATCTCGCGCCGCGCCTGCGCGCAGTCGTGCACGTCGAGGCCGAGGTGGTGGCTCGTGCCGTGCACCATGTAGCGGCGGTGGAACTGGTTGTCGGGCTCGAGCGACTCCTCGGCCGAGACCGGCAGGAAGCCCCACTCGGCGGTCTTGCGGGCGATGACCTGCATCGCCGCGGCGTGCACCTCGCGGAACACGATGCCGGGCTTCACGATCGCGAACGCGGCGTCGGCGGCCTCGCGCACGGCCTCGTAGATCTTGCGCTGCACCTCGGAGAACGTGCCGTTCACCGGGAACGTGCGGGTGATGTCGGCGGTGTAGTAGCTGTCCATCTCGACGCCGGCGTCGAGCAGCACGAGGTCGCCGGGCACGACGGGGCCGTCGTTGCGGGTCCAGTGCAGGATCGTCGCGTGCGGGCCGGCGGCGGCGATCGAGTCGTAGCCGACGTCGTTGCCGTCGAGGCGGGCGCGGGTCGCGAAGACGCCCTCGATGACGCGCTCACCGCGCACCTCTGACGTGATGCGGGGGAGCTCGCCGATGACCTCGGTGAAGCCGCGCTGCGTCGCGTCGATCGCGGCGCGCATCTCGGCGATCTCGAACGCGTCCTTCACGAGGCGCAGTTCGGAGAGCACGCGGGCGAGCTCGGCGTCGGGCTCGTGCGAGCCGCCGACCTCGAGCGAGAACGGAGCGTCGGAGGCGTTCGTCGACAGCGCCTGCTCTGCGGCGAAGCGGATGCGGGCGTGGTCGACGCGCTCGGTGACGGATGCATCGGCCTCGCGCAGCACGAGCGTCGCCGTGTCGACGGCGTCGACGACCCGGTCGAACTCCTCGAGGCCGCGGGTCGCGATGTCGAGGTCGGCGGCGACGTGCGCGAGCGAGGGGCGCGGGCCGATCCAGAACTCGCCGATCGCGGGGTTCGCGTAGAACTCCTCGGAGTCGCGGCCGGCGCGCTCACGGAAGTAGACGGTCGCCTCGTGACCGTCGGTCGTCGGCTCGAAGACGAGCACGGCGCCGGGCTCGGAGTCGGAGCCCCAACCGGTCAGGTGCGCGAACGCCGAGTGCGCGCGGAACGGGTAGTCGGTGTCGTTGGCGCGCTGCTTCACGTCGCCCGCGGGCACGATGAGGCGCTGGCCCGTGAACGCCGCCGAGACCTTCGCCCGGCGTGCAGCTGCGAAGGACGCCTGCTCACGAGCCTGCGGCAGCGTCTCGTCGCGCTCGGCCCAACCGCTGCCGATGAAGTTCTTGAAACCCTCCGAGCCGGGCGTGGTCGAGCGGTTCGCATCGCGCACCGTCTCCTCGCTCGCGGTCGCGGTCGTGGCCGGAGCCGCCGTCTCGGTCGTGGAGGTGTCGCTGGTGTTGGCCATGCCGACCATTCTCCCACTTCACGCCGCACTGTTCCCTGTGCCTGTCGAAGGGCGGGCTTCGACAGGCTCAGCGAGCAGAGGCGCTCTCAGCGAGCGACGAGCGTCGACAAGATCGGGCGGTGATCGCTGCCCGCATCGTCGTAGCCCTCGAGCACCTCGAACGCCTCGACCTTCCAATTCGGGGTCGCCATCACATGGTCGATCGGGCTGCCGAAGAACGGCGGCACGTCGGTGGGCCAGGTGCCGAGACCGGCGGCACCGGCCTGCGCCGCAGCATCCGTGCACTGTCCCATGTCACCGCCGTCGATGCCGTGACCGGCGAAGTGATCGACCGTGGCGTTGAAGTCGCCTGCCATGATCACGTCGTCGCCGGCGCACTGCTCGGCCAGCCAGTCGAGGTCGCTGCGCCAGTTGCGCAGCTCCCAGCGGATGGGCGCGACCGCGTGCACGGCGACGATGCGGGGGCCGTCGCCGTCGGACGGGTCGGCCACGACGCTCGGCACCGTGTTCGTGTTGCCGGGCGGGCCCGGCACCTCGGGCGTGATCACGTCGTAGTCGCCGAGGTCGGGGCTGATCAGGATCGTCGTGGAGCGGGCCTTCGCGATGTCGTCGTAGGCGGCGGTGTGCACCCACATCGGGCTGCCGCCCTCGCGCATCGCGATCGCGACCTCCTCGCCGAGCGGCTCGGTCGTCTCGGGGAGCACGACGATGTCGGCGCCGCGCTCGATCGCGAGGTCGGCGATCGTCGACGCCTCGGGCACCTCGCCGAGGGTGTTCCACGAGAGCACCGTCACGGAGTCGGGCCCCACCTCGGCGGTGGAAGCCCCGAACCCGCGTGCCGTCAGCACCGCGACGTTGCCGACCGCGAACAGCGCGAACACGGCGGCCATCGCGAAGGCGAAGACTCGGATGGGGCGCACGAGCGCGAGCAGCAGGAAGACGATGACCGCCACGACTGCGCAGGCGGCCGCCGTGCCGCGCAGGGCGACGACGTGCGCGGCCACCCACTGGTTCTGCAGCCCGAAGGCCTGCGGCCACACGAGCACGAGCGCGATGGCGGCGGTGCCGAGCACGAAGACCCAGCCGAGGATGCGGGGGAGCATTCCACCAACCCTAGGCGAGGGCGCAGCGAGGATGCCGGTCGATGCGCTGCCGATCGGCTGGGAGTCCCCGGTGAAGTCGCTTCGGGGTCGTCCCGGGGCGGCCCCGGATAGCATTGCAGGATGCCAGAAGCCACCGTCGTCGCGGGCCAAGCCGACCTGCACACGCACTCGACGGTCTCCGACGGCACCGAGGCCCCCGCCGAGCTCATGCGGCAGGCCGCGCGCGCCGGCCTTTGGGGAGTCGCGCTCACCGACCACGACTCGACGAGCGGATGGGCCGAGGCCGCTGCCGCTGTGCCCGAGACCGGCGTCGCCCTCATTCCCGGCATGGAGCTCTCGACCCGCGAGGGCTACACGAGCGTGCACATGCTGGCCTACTTGATCGACCCGCTCGACGAGGCGCTCATCGCCGAGACGGCGCACATCCGCGAATCGCGGTTCACCCGCGCCGAGGCGATCGTGCGCAGCATCGGACGCGACTACCCCCTCACCTGGGACGACGTGCTCGCCCAGACGGTCGAGGGCACGACCATCGGTCGCCCGCACATCGCCGACGCGCTCGTCGCCCGCGGCCACGCCGCCACGCGCTCGGCCGCGTTCGACGGCATCCTGCACCCGCGCGCGGGCTATGCGCGCCCGCACTACGCACCCGATCCGCTCACGGGCGTGCGACTCATCCGCGAAGCCGGCGGGGTGCCCGTGCTCGCGCACCCCGGCACGCGCGGCGCCGAGCGCGTGATCCCGCCCGAACGCCTCGAGCAGCTCGTCGAGGCCGGTCTCTTCGGGCTCGAGATCGATCACCCCGAGAACCGCGAGGATGCGAAGCCGCGACTGCGTGCGCTCGCCTCGCGCTTCGGGCTGCGCATCACGGGCTCCAGCGACTATCACGGCACCGGCAAACCGAACCGGCTCGGCGAGTGCCGCACCGCGCCCGACGTCGTCGAGGCGATCATCGCCGAGGGGCGTGGCTCGGCGCCGGTGCTGCCGTAGCCGGGCCATGAAGCGTGCGGCCGAATCATGAAGTACGGAGATCACGCCCGCAGGTGGTTGACCTGTGCCGACGCGGTCTGTGGCACGAGATGAACTATGTCGGAATGTTCCTGATGTTCGTGCTTCGGGGTGTGCGATCGAACGACTGGGCGCCGGGTTCGAGGGGGTCCTGCGGCGCGAGCAGAAGAGAGCGGACGGCAGCTGGCGTGACACCGCCGTGTACTCGATCCTCGCGAACGAAGGGCCCGCAGCGAAAGGCACGGCTCGAGCAACGGATCGCGACCATTGCCCGCGGGGCGGCGGCCGGCGCCGACCAACGGCGCCGGTGATTGTCGTCACTCACCCATCGGGGCGAGCGTGCGTTCCAGGATCGACTTCAGCGTGCCGAGTTCGTGCGGGCTGACCGCGTGGAAGAGCTCCGCTGACACGCGCTTGGTGTGCTGCTGCGCGGTTCGGAGGGCGTCTTCTCCGTCGCTCGTGAGGGCGAGGATTGTCACCCTGCGGTCGAGCGTCGAGGGCGTTCGCGTGACGTAGCCGAGTCGTTCGAGGTCGTCGATCACGCGCACCATGCCAGTCTTGTCGGTGTTGAGTCGCGCGACGAGGTCGCGTTGGGTCTGCACGCCGTCGCGGATCAGGAACATCACCGTGACATGCCGACTGGCGAGGTCCATGGGCCGCAGCGCGTCGTTCAACCGGTGCGTCGCCAGTGTGTAGACCTGATGGAGCAGCAGCCCCACCTCGATCGAGACCTGCCCGCTGTCATCGCTCATGGTTCGATTCTCTCAAATTCGATCCAATTGCAATTGATCCATTTGGATCTAATGGATAGGCTCCGATCATGTCCTCGATCAATGACCCGGCTCGCGAATCCCGCCGGTGGCCGATGCGGTTCCTGCGGGCCTCGCTGACGGTGACCGCGCTCCTCATGTTCGGTCAGGCGGTGCTGGCCGGCCTGTTCATGGGCGGGCTGTCATCGGCGTTCGCGTGGCATCGCGAAATGGCGACGGTGGCGGGCATCGCACTGATCGTCAGCATCATCGCCGCGGTGCTCGCACGGCGGCTCGGGCAGGCGCCTCGCTGGCCGATCTGGGCGACTGTCGCCTTGCTCGCGTTCATGTCGTTGCTGGCGTTCGCGGGATTCCGCGGCCTGACCGCTCTGCATGTTCCACTCGCGGTGATCATGATCCTGCTCACGGCCGTGCTGACCATGTGGGCCTGGCGGTACGTGTCGACGTCAACAGCGGGCACCGTCTCCGAGCGTGGCGGCCCCGCAACTGATGTCGGCGAACGAATCGACGTGCCGACGTCGACCATTGCACACTGAACGCGAAACGAACTTCAGCAGGACATGGGTCTGCCTGCCCGTGACTGAGCGTCGCTATGCGGAGACTCTCAGGGGCTCGAGGGCGGCCAAGACGAGGTCGAGACCGAAGATGAACTCCTCCGTCGGGTCGTAGCCGGCAGCGACGAGCGCCGCGGCGGACTCGTTGAGGTAGGGGAACTCGTCAGGAGGAAGCTGGGGCAGGTAGACGTCCTCGGTCATGTCCGCGAGCTCGTCGGCGGTTTCGAACGGCAGGCTGGACGCCTGCAGGGCGTAACCGTAGACATAGCTGTTGAGTGTCCAGTTGGCGTGCGTCGCCGTCAGGACCGAGAAGCCGGCCTTTCGCAGGCAGGCGGTGACCGCTTCGCGGTGGCGGAGGTTCGCGGGGCCCGGGGTCGTCCGCGACTCCATCAGGCTGATCGCCCACGGGTGGCGTGCGAGCACCTGTCGGGTGGATACCGCCTCCTGTCGCATGGCCGACTGCCAGTCGGTGTCTTCGGGCGGGAGTTCGATCTCCTCGAACACGATGTCGATCATGGCGTCCAGCAGCTCGTCTTTGCTCGCCACGTAGTAGTAGAGCGACATCGCTCCCGCGCCGAGCTCGCCAGCGAGTCGGCGCATGCTCAGCCCGTCGACCCCCTCGCGGTCGGCGAGCCGGACCGCCTCGGCCACCACTCGCTGCTTGCTCAGCCCGGCGTCTGATGCGACCTGGCGTCGTTCCTTCGCGGACACGGGTCCCCTCGCTCGCTCAAACGGCTTGACAATCGTCCAGCGTACGACAATAGTACGGTGTACTACTCGTGGTACAGCGTACGAAGTACAGCGTACGACCGGCGACGTCGCCACTCGGATGTGAGGAGTCTTCTGTGGGAATCGAACAGCCATCGAATGCAGGACAACGCCTGGTGTCGGGGTCGGGTGGGGCTGGGGCGGCGACGATGCGGGCCGCCGTCCAGCACCGCTACGGCCCGCCGTCGGTGCTCGCGTCGTCCGAGGTCGGGATCCCGTCGCCCGGTAGAGGCGATGTGCTCGTTCAGGTGGGTGCCGCCGCGGTGCATCCTGGCGACTACTTCGTCATGACCGGGGAGCCGTACGTGGTGCGCCTGGTGTTCGGGCTCCGCCGGCCGCGCCACGGCATCCCCGGCAGGGATCTCGCAGGCGTGGTGGCAGCGGTCGGGAAGGACGTCACCGCGCTCCGCCCCGGCGACGAGGTGTTCGGCTGGAGCACCGCTGGAACGCTCGCGGAGTACGCCTGCGTCCCGGCGGACAACCTCGTGCCCGTGCCCGCCAACGTGTCGGTCGTGCACGCGGCAGCGGTGGCCACGTCAGCCCTGACGGCGTTGCAGGCACTGCGCAAGATCGCGAACGTTCAACCGGGCCAGACGGTGCTGGTCACGGGCGCGTCGGGCGGTGTGGGGTCCTTCGCCGTACAGATCGCCAAGGCCCTCGGCGCCGAGGTGACGGGGGTGTGCAGCACCCGCAACGTCGAGTTGGTCCGCTCACTCGGTGCCGATCACGTCGTCGACTACACGGAGACCGACTTCACCCGCGCCGAGCAGCGCTACGACGTCATCCTCGACAACGTGGAAGCCCAGCCGCTCGCGGCTGTCCGCCGAGCGCTGACGCCCACCGGCACCCTGATCCCCAACAGCGGACACGGCGGCCGCTGGATCGGCCCCATCGGGCGCATCATCACAGCGCGCGTGCGGTCCGGGTTCACCCGTCAGCACCTGAAGCCCTTCACGTCGGTCGAGGAGCGCCAGGACCTGCTCACCCTGGCCGACCTGCTCGCGACCGGGCAGGTCACGCCCGTCATCGACCGCACCTACCCCCTCGATGACGCAGCCGACGCCCTCCGCCATGTCGCGGCCGGCCACACCCGAGGGAAGGTCGTGATCACCGTCTGACGAGCGCCCCGACCAGAACGACCCGACCCGTGCGCTCGCACGCCAAGACCTGCCGCCACTCCGGCGGACGGACCGCTCCTCTCGAAAGAAGAACCGATGACCATCCGAACGAACACCCCGCACGTGCTCGCCGACCCGCCGATCTCCGTGCGAGCCAAGCTCGCCGCCGCATGGACCAGCTTCATGTTCCTGTACATCTACGTCGACTTCTTCAACCTCTACAAGCCCGGCGTCGTCGACGGCATCCTCAATGGCCTCGTCTGGAGGTTCGACGTCAGCCCGACGTTGTTGACCGTCATGCTCGCGTCCGTGGCGATCCCGGCCCTGATGGTGATGCTCTCCATGACGCTGCCCGCCCGGGTGAACCGCGCCACGAACCTCATCGTGGCATCGCTCTACATCCCGTACTCGGTGTTCAACGCGGCAGGGGCGACCTGGGAGTGGGCCTTCTTCTACGGCCTCTCCATCGGAATCGAGGTGCTGCTCCTGGCCTTCATCCTGCGCTCCGCCTGGACCTGGCCTCGAACGCACCACGACGCCGCAGATGTCGCGACGGCCGACCGACTGCGACAGGACCTTCGACGGGAGGTATCCGTGCAAAGTCCTCCGGCGTGAAGCAGCCGAACGCACAGCGCCCGTCCGGCCGAAGCCGAGCGGGCGCTGAGACGTATCTGCCTGGTTACACCTGGGGCGTGGTGCCACCGGTGCGGGGGCCGCGGCGACGGCGGCGACGCGGGGGAGCGGCGTTGCCGTCGTGGTGCTCGTGGCCCTTGCCGTCGTGCGTGCCCGTGCCGGGCTCCTTGACGGCGACGGCTTCGGCCGGGGCAGCGTGCGCAGCGGGGGCTCCAGCCGACTCGGTCGACGCCGACTCGGTGGCGACCGTCGAGGTCTCGCCGGCCGGCTTGCCGCCGCGCGTGCGGTTGCGGCTGCGGGTACGCGGGGCGCGCTCCGCGCCGGCATCCGCTCGCTCGGACCCGCCCTCGGAGCGACCGCCGGAGCGGCCCTCTGAGCGACCGCCCGAGCGACCCTCGCTGCGACCGGCCGTCGCCGAGCGGGTCGGCGCGGCGACCGCGGACGACGGCTTCAGGCGGCCCTTGGTACCGGCGGGGATGTCGAGGTCGGAGAAGAGGTGCGGGCTCGACGAGTACGTCTCGGTCGGCTCGGGCTGGCCGAACTCGAGGGCGCGGTTGATGAGCGCCCACTTGTGCAGGTCGTCCCAGTCGACGAACGTCACCGCGATGCCGGTCTTGCCGGCACGGCCGGTGCGGCCCACGCGGTGCAGGTACGCCTTGTCGTCGTCGGGGATGGTGTGGTTGATGACGTGCGTCACGTCGTCGACGTCGATGCCGCGCGCCGCGACATCCGTGGCGATGAGCACGTCTTTCTTGCCGGCCTTGAACGCGGCCATGGCGCGCTCGCGCTGGTCCTGGTTCAGGTCGCCGTGCACGGCGGCGGCGTTGAAGCCGCGGTCGTTGAGCTCTTCGACGAGCTTGGCCGCCGCGCGCTTCGTGCGCGTGAAGATGACGGTCTTGCCGCGGCCCTCGGCCTGGAGGATGCGCGAGATGACCTCGTCCTTGTCGAGCGAGTGCGCCCGGTAGACGAGGTGCTTGATGTTCGCCTGCGTGAGGCCCTCGTCGGGGTCGGTCGCGCGGATGTGGATGGGGCGCACCATGAAGCGGCGGGCGAGAGCCACGATCGGGCCCGGCATGGTGGCCGAGAACAGCATCGTGTGGCGGGTCGCCGGCGTCTGCGCCATGAGCTTCTCGATGTCGGCGAGGAAGCCGAGGTCGAGCATCTTGTCGGCCTCGTCGAGCACCATCTCTTGAACGTTCTTCAGCGAGAGGAGGCGCTGCGAGGCGAGGTCGAGGAGACGCCCGGGGGTGCCGACGACGATCTGCGCGCCGGCCTTGAGCTGCTCGATCTGGCCTTCGTACGCCTTGCCGCCGTAGATCGACACGATCTTGGTCGGGCGGTTGGATGTCGCGAGCTCGAGGTCTTCGGTGACCTGCACGCAGAGTTCGCGGGTCGGCACGACGACGAGCGCCTTGACGCCGCCCTCGGGGTCGTCGCCGAGGCGCTGGATGATCGGCAGGCCGAACCCGAAGGTCTTGCCGGTGCCGGTCTTGGCCTGGCCGATGATGTCCTGCCCGGAGAGGGCGAGGGGGATGGTCTGTTCCTGGATGGGGAAGGCATCGATGATGCCCTTCCCGGCGAGGGCGTCGACGATGTCGGACGCGATGCCGAGGTCGGTGAAAGTGGTCAAAAGTCTGCCTGTTCGTGTTGCTCGAGGTGGCGGTCGGATGCGCGCCCCGTTCTCAACTCCAGGCGCACGGCTGCGGATCCATCGCCCGCATGCACCCTCTACCCTATCCGAGACTCCCTGAACGCCCCGGATGGGCCGTTTGCGTGGTCTTCTGGAGCCGAGACTCCCGCAATGCCTCGGATAGGCTGTCTGCGTGGTCTTCTGGTCGAATCGGCGCCTTCCGCGCCCCGAGATGCCTCGGCTGCGCCCGCGTGTCGCGCCGACCGCGCTCGCGAAGGTGGATTTCACCGAACTCGTTCCCGAGCCAGTGCCGTTCCTCGGCCAGGCCGCCTACATCCAGCTCGAGTTCTTCGAGTCGCTCGCACGCTCCGTCGCGACGGCGCCGACGCTGTCGGCGAAGGAGGGGCTCAGCCGCGCCGCAGGCGGTGCGCTGCGCCAGCACCATGCGCTGATCGCCGAGTTGCGTCGCCTCGGCGTCGAGCCCGTCGAGGTGATGGCGCCGTTCGCGCCCGCGGCGGAGCGATTCCGCCTGGCGAGCGCCGGCGCCGACTGGTACGAGCTGCTGCTGGGCATCCACGTCACCGCGGGCATGCTCGACGACTACTTCTCCCGGCTCGCCGAGGGCCTGCCCGGCGAACTCGCGACGCGGGTGCGCGCGATCCTCGCCGAAGACGAGGCGTCGGCGGGCGTGCTGCACGACGAACTGTTCGCCGCGATCGCGGCGGAACCCGGCCTCGCCGACCGGCTCGCCCTCTGGGGGCGCAGTCTTGTCGGCGACACGTTGCTGATCGCACGGTCGGCGCTGCGCGCGTCGGACTCGCGCGATCGCGGCGCCGACGTCGAGCCGGTCTTCACCGAGCTCATCGCGGCGCACACACGTCGCATGGACGCGCTCGGCCTCACGGCCTGAGCGCGCCACGAATCATCGGCGTGCACGCACGCAGAGGCCTGCCCGTGCGCGCTCGACCCACGGCCGAGCGTCGTGGTTCGCGTCAGGCGCGAACCACGCCCGGGCGGGAGAGGCGCTCGAAGAGCGCGGCATCCTCTCGCTCACGGCGCGGGGAGATGACGTACAGCACCGCAGCGGGCACGAGTGCCGAGGCCACGAGGGCCGCGACCCAGATCCATCCGCCGTCCCATGCCCAGCCGAGCCAGGTCAGTGCGACCCACACGACGGCGGCGACGCCGGCGCCGATCGCAGAGCCCACAGCAACGCCCCGGAGGTGCCGGAGCGGCACGACGAACTGCGTTGCGAGGCCCAGGATGGCGCCGCCGACGACGACGAAGATGAGCTCCATGTCAGGCGACGAATCCGACGCGACGCGACTCCTCTGAACCGATCTCGACGTAGGCGAGGGCGGCCGAGGGCACGACGTAGCGGGTGCCCTTGTCGTCGGTGAGGGTCAGCAGCGGCGACTGGCCGGCGAGGGCCGCGGCGACCGCCTGCTCGACCTCCGCAGCTGACTGCGAAGTCTCGAAACCGAGTTCACGGGGGGAGTTCTGAATGCCGATGCGAACGTCCACGGTACGCCTTTCTGCTCTTGCGCCAACCCTACGACACCGGCTCGCGGGGCCGGTGCAGGTTCACTGTCGGCGGAACCCGTTAGCGTTGCCGACATGCAGGTCACCGCGACATCCGACGCCCCCGTTTCGAGGCTCGCGGCAGACGAGCACGTGGCGGTCTTCGGGGCGCCGGGCAGCGGCAAGACGACGTTCGCGATCGAGCTGGTCGCCGACCGCATCGAGCGGCTCGGCCACGCCACCGACGAGGTGCTCGTGCTCTCGGCGACGCGTGTCGCGGCCACCGCGCTGCGCGACCGGCTCGCGGTGCGACTCGGGGTGACCACGCGGGGGCCGCTCGCCCGAACTGCGAACTCGCTGGCCTTCCAGCTCGTGCGCGCGTTCACGGGTGCCCCGGTGACGCTGCTGACGGGCGCCGAGCACGACCAGATCATCGGCGAGCTGCTCGAGGGCGGCATCCGCGATGGGTTCGGGCCGGTCTGGCCCGACCCGCTGACGCCCGAGGTGCGCGTGCTCCGAGGGTTCCGCTCAGAGCTCCGCGACCTGCTCATGCGGGCCGTCGAGCACGGGGTCGACGCGCCAACGCTCGCCGCGCTCGGAGAGCGCACCGGCCGCCCCGAGTGGGTCGCCGCGGCCGCATTCCTCGAGGAGTACGACGAGGTGAAGGCGCAGCTGCGCCCCAACCAGTACGACTCGTCGGAACTCGGCGCCTTCGCCGCCGCGATCGTGCGACACAGCACGACGGATGCCTCGGCCGAGGCGGCCCTCGGTCTGCTCGCTCGCGTGCGGCTCATCGTCGTCGACGACGCGCAGGAGGCGACCGAGTCGACCGCCGCGCTGCTCGGCGCATTCGCCGCTCGCGGCGTCGCGGTCATCGCGCTCGGCGATCCCGATGTCGCCTCCAACGGATTCCGCGGCGGGCGCGCCGAACTGCTCGGCTCCCTCGGGTCGGTGCTCGGCGCCGGCGCCGTGCAGCGCGTCGAACTGCCTGTCGTGCACCGGGGCCGGCCCGAACTGCGCTCGATCGTGCAGTCGGTCAGCGGCCACATCGGCACGGCTCTCGGCGGCACGCACCGCTCGGCCGTGCGCGAGATGCCGGCCGACGCCGAGGTCGACCCGCTCGCCGCCGTGCTCGGTATCGAGGCTCCCTCGCATGCCGCCGAGTGCCAGGCGGTCGCGGCAGTGCTGCGCGAGCGCCACCTGCTCGACGGCGTGCCGTGGGCATCGATGGCCGTCGTGCTGCGCTCGGGCGGCGATGTGCCCGCCTTCGAACGCGGCCTCGCGCTCGCCGACGTGCCGACCGCCGGCAACGCCGCCCGAACCGCGCTGCGCGACGCCCCCGCTGCTGCGGCGCTGCTCGCGGCAGCCTCGCTCGTGCTCGACCGCGATCCCCTCACTCCCGAGCTCGCCGTGACCGTGCTCACCGGGCCGATCGGCCGGCTCGACAGCGTCGGCCTGCGGCGGCTCCGACTCGCCCTGCGGCACGAGGAGCTCGCGAACGAGGGCTCGCGCACGGCCGACGAGCTGCTCGTCGAGGCACTCGGCGCGCCAGGCGGGTTCGAGACGATCGACGCGGCGCCCGCGCGTCGAGCTGCACGGCTCGCGAAGCTGCTCGCGACGGCTCGCGGCGTCGCACTTCGCGGCGGCACGATCGAAGAGGTGCTCTGGTCGATCTGGGAGGGCAGCGGGCTCGCCAACGAATGGTCTGCGCAGGCCGCAGGCACGGGCGTGCTGGCAGAAGAGGCCAACCGCGCACTCGACGCTGCCGTGGCCCTGTTCGCCGCCGCACAGCGGTTCGTCGAGCGTGAGCCCGAGGCGCCGCCCGTGCGCTTCGTCGACGAGGTGCTCGCGAGCGAGCTGCCCGAAGACTCCCTCGCGCCGCAGCGCTCGGCCGAGACCGTCGTGGTGACCACCCCGCCCGCCGTCATCGGCCGCGAGTTCGAGGTCGTGGTGATCGCGGGCCTGCAAGACGGGGTCTGGCCGAACCTCCGCCCCCGCGGCACCCTGCTGCACGCGGCGCTCCTGCCTCGCGTGGTCGCCGCAGCCCGCGCCGGCGCACCGCTTCCTGCGCCCGAGACGGTCGCCGAAGCACGTGCCTCCGTGCGCGGCGACGAGCTCAGGCTCTTCGTGCTCGCGGCCTCGCGCGCGAGCCGGCAGCTCGTGCTCAGCTGCACGGCCAACGACGACGAGCAGCCGTCGATGCTCATGGGCTACGCGAGCGAGCGCATCAAGACCGCCCGCCGCCGTCCGCTGCACCTGCGCGGACTCGTCGGCGCCCTGCGCGAAGAGGCCACGAGCTCCGGCGGCGGCGAGGCGCCCGCCGCCCTCGCCCTGCTCGCCGAGCAGGGCGTGCCCGGCGCTCACCCCGACGAGTGGTACGGCCTCGCCGAGCCGTCGACCACGGCTCCGCTCGTCGACCTCGATGGCGACCCTGAGGCGCTGGTCTCGGTCTCGCCCTCGCAGATCGATCGGGCAGAGGAGTCGCCGCTCGGCTGGTTCATCGACCATGTGGCATCGCCGCCCTCGGGCCTCGCGGCCTCGATCGGCACGATCGTGCACGCCGTGGTCGAAGAGGCCGGTGCCCGCGACGACGGCGACACGAGCATCGAGACGCTGTGGGCGGCCGTCGAAGAGCGATGGCGCGAGCTGCGCTTCGAGGCGGGCTGGGTGGCCGAGCGCGAGCGTCGCGGCGCACGGCGCATGGCCGAAGGGGCATCCGACTACCTCGCGAACTTCGTCGACGACGGCAAGGTGCTGCTCGGAGCCGAAGGGCGCTTCACCCTCGTCATCGGGCGCGTGCGCATCTCGGGCACGATCGACCGCGTCGAGGCCTCGGCCGACGGCACCACGGTGATCGTCGACCTGAAGACCGGGCGCACCCCGCCGTCGGCGGCCGAGACGGCCGCGCACCCGCAGCTCGCCGCGTACCAATTGGCAGCGCGGGCCGGGGAGGTGCCGAACGAGGGCACGCTCGGCGGGGCGAAGCTCGTGTACCTCGCCAAGCCCACGCGCGGCAACGCCTTCACCGAGCGCGCCCAGCAGCCGTTCGACGACGAGGCCGAGGCGGCGTTCCGCGAACGACTCGGCGACGTCGCCCGCACCATGTCGGGCAGCGAGTTCGACGGGCCGGCAGAGCTCGGCTACCGCTCGAGATTCGGCGGCTGGCAGTACCGCGTGCACCTCGTGCCGGCGGTGTCGGCATGAGCGCCGCAGAGGGCCGCGTCGCCACAGGAATCGCCGCCGCCGACATCGCTGCGAGGCTCGGCCTGCACGCGCCCACCGCCGAACAGCGAGCCGTGATCGAGGCCGACCCGCACGGCCAGAGCATCGTCGTCGCCGGGGCCGGCAGCGGCAAGACCGAGACGATGGCCAACCGCGTCGTCTGGATGCTCGCGAACGGGCATGTCGCGGTGCCCGAGGTGCTCGGCCTCACCTTCACCCGCAAGGCCGCGGGCGAGCTCGCCGAGCGCATCCGCGAGCGCATCGCCCAGCTCGTCTCGCTCGGCATCGCCGAGGTCTCGCTCGACCCGCTCGAGTCCGCGTCGGTCGGCACCTACAACGCCTTCGCGAGCGCCATCTACCGCGAGCACGCGATGCTCATCGGGCGCGAGCCCGACGCGGCAGTGCTCGGCGAGGCATCCGCTTGGCAGCTCGCCCGCTCGGTCGTCGCGGCCTCCGCCGACCCGAGGCTCGTCGAGCTCGACGCCTCGCTCGACAAGGTCACCGGCGCCGTTCTCTCGCTCAGCCGCGCGCTCGCCGAGAACGTCGCCGACAGCCGCGACGTGCGCGCGATGACCCGCGACTTCCTCGCGATGGAGGGGCTGCCCATCGAGGCGCCGCGCAAGCGCACCGACTTCGCGTCGTTCGTCGACGCCCTCGGCATCGTCGGTGCGCTGCCGCCGCTGCTCGAACTCGCCGACGCGTACGCCGAGGCGAAGCAGCAGCAGGGCTTCGTCGAGTTCTCCGACCAGGTCGCCCTCGCCCTCGCGATCTGCGAACGCCACCCCGAGGTCGTCGCCGCGCACCGCGAGCGCTATCGCACCGTGCTGCTCGACGAGTACCAAGACACGAGCGTCGTGCAGACGCGCCTGCTCTCAGCCCTGTTCGGCGAGCAGTCGGTCATGGCGGTCGGCGACCCCGACCAGTCGATCTACGGATGGCGCGGCGCGAGTGCGGCGAACCTCGCGCGCTTCGGCCGCGACTTCGCACCCGGAGGCGACGCGGCGGTCTACGACCTGTCGACGAGCTGGCGCAACCCGAAGATCGTGCTCGAGGGTGCGAACACGCTGATCCTGCCGCTCGACGCCGGCATTCCGAAGGCGCCCCTCGGGGCCTCGCCGTTCGCGCAGCCGGGCCGACTCGAGGCGGCATGGGCCGAGACCATCGAACTCGAGGCCGACCTCGTCGCGACGTGGTTCGCCGAGCGCCTCGGGCGGGCCGGCCGCGGCGCCCCGGGCGAGCCGGCGCCCCGCAGCGGCGCGCTGCTCTGCCGCACGTTCGCGAACGTCGGCATCTTCACCGCGGCGCTCCGTGCCCGGGGCGTTCCCGTGCACGTGCTCGGCATGGCGGGCCTGCTCGACCAGCCGGTCATCGCCGACCTCGTGTGCGTGCTGCGGGTGCTGAACGACCCCACCGCGGGCTCCGAGCTCGTGCGGGTGCTCGGCGGTGCGCGCTGGCGCATCGGCCCGGCCGACCTCGCCGCTCTGCACTCGCTCGCGAAGTGGCTCGCCGATCGCGATCTCTCGACCCGGCGCCTCGGTGACGAGGTGCGCGCCGGGCTCCGCGCGTCGATCGCACCCGACGAGTCGCCTTCGATCGTCGACGCCCTCGACTTCCTGCTCGTGGCCCCCGACTCGCACTCGGCGCTGGCCGCGTTCAGCGACATCGGCCTCTCCCGTATGCGACGTGCCGGCGCGCAGTTGCAATCGCTGCGGCGCCGTGCCGGTCTCGGCCTCGTCGACTTCGTCAGCCTCGTGCAGCAAGAACTGCTGCTCGACATCGAGGTCGCCGCGAACTCCTCCCAGCCGCTCGGGGCGCCGAGCCTCGAGGCGTTCGACGAGCTGCTCGCCGGCTTCGCCGAGGTCTCCGAGCACGCCACGCTCGGCGCGTTCCTCGGCTGGCTCACCGAGGCCGAGCAGCGCGACCGGCTCGCACCTCGACAAGACGAGCCCGAGCCGGGCGCCGTGCAGGTGCTCTCGATCCACGGATCGAAGGGCCTCGAGTGGGACGTCGTGGCGATTCCGCGCATGGTCGACGACGAACTGCCCTCGAAACCGCGCTCGTCGAAGGGCTGGCTCTCGTTCGGCGAGCTGCCCAACGAGTTCAAGGGCGATGCCGACGAGCTGCCCGAATTGCAGTGGCGCGGTGTGCAGAGCCAGGCCGATTTCGATCGTGCCGTCGGCGACTTCGCGGAGGAGAACAAGCAGCGCCACGCCGAAGAGGAGCGGCGTCTCGCCTACGTGGCGTTGACCCGAACACGCAGCGACCTGCTGCTGACCGGGTCGTGGTGGGCGAGCCAGAAGGCGCCGCGCAAGCCGAGCCCCTTCCTGCGCGAGCTCGTGACCGCCGGGGTGATCGGGGCTGGGGTGCTGCCCAGCGCTCCCGAGCACGACGAGAACCCGCGCGCAGGTTCGACCGAACGCGTGCGCTGGCCACTCGACCCGCTCGGCATCCGTCGACCTGCTGTCGTCGCCGCCGCAGAGGCGGTGCGCGCCGCGGCCGCACGACCGAGCGGCGAGGGCATCGGCCCGGTGCTCGCCGACCGCATCAGGCTGCTGCTCGAAGAGCGCCGGCGCCGCGCCGAGGGGCCGGGCACCGCCGAGGTACCCGTGCGCGTGCCCGCCTCGCGGTTCAAGGACTACGTCGACGATCCCGCAGCGGTCGCCGCGCAGTTGCGCCGGCCGATGCCGCAACGGCCGTACCGGGCGACCCGCATCGGCACGTTGTTCCACCAGTGGGTCGAGCAGCGCTCGACCGGTGAGCTCGAGGCCGCCGCCATCGACGCGCTCGACGGCCTCGACGTGTACGCCGAGCTCGACATCCCGCTCGACGAGCGGGTCGCCGACCCCACCGCCGAGCGGCTGCGGCAGCTGCAGGCGACGTTCGAGGCCTCGGAGTGGGGCGGTCGCAAGCCATCGGCCGTCGAGATCGAGCTGCACCTGCCGATCGGCGACAACGTCTTCGTGTGCAAGCTCGACGCCGTATTCGACGTCGAGCCGTCGAGCGAGCTCGGGCGCCGCGGCATCCGCCACCAGGTCGTCGACTGGAAGACCGGCAAGGCCCCGCGCGATGCGCACGACCTCGAACTGAAGCAGACGCAGCTCGCGCTCTACCGCCTCGCCTACGCGAACTGGGCGGGCATCGAGCCTGACGCGATCGACGCGGTCTTCTACTTCGTCGAAGACGACCAGGTCATCAGACCCGACGCCATCTACGACGAAGCGGCGTTGCGGCGGGCCTGGGCGTCGGTCGCGGCATCCGCGCCGGTGCCGTCGTCGTCGCTCTGAGCGGCGTCGCCCCAGTCCGAGAGATCGAGGGGGATCGACGCGGTCGCGTCGAACGGCGCGGTCATGCGTTCACCGGCCTCACGGCGCTCGAGGTCGGAGAAGTCGTAGCTGTCGGTGAGCAGGCTCGCCCCGGCCTCCCGCGGCAGGGCGTCGCGCGGCGTCTCGTCGAGCATTCGCTCGACGTCGCCGACGGTGAGCACGGGTCCGGTGTCGGGGGAGAGCGGCTCGCTCGAATGGTCGTGCACGCTCTCGACGAGGCCGTCGAGCAGGCCGACGGCATCGGCGATGATCGCCTCGTCGCGGGCTTCGACGCCGTGCAGCAGCCATTTCGCGAGCTCGAGCTCGCCGTAGAGCAGGGCGCGCTGCGGCAGGTGTCCGTCGGCCTCGCCGGCGCGAGCCCCGAAGTAGGCGTCGAGCGCGCGCTCGGCAGCGGCGCCCCGCGAGGTGAGCAGCCAGTGCAGGTCGCGGGCGGGGTCGCCCTGTGCGAGTGCCGACCAGCCGATCAGACCGGTCACGGCATCGCCGTCGACGAGCAGCGAATCGGCCGCCAGGGCGCCGTTCACGACGGTCGGGCGGAACCGCCAGAGCGCGGAGTCGTCGGTCGCCTCCTCCCATCGACGCAGCAGCGCGGCGGGCAGGTGGCCGGTGTCGGCGGCACGGCCGATGAGCTCGACGACGGCCTCGTGCGACTCGTCGGCCGTCTGGCGTGAGAGGCCGGCGTCGGCGATGAACCCGGTCGGCAGTGCGTGCACCGCGGCGAGGGCGAGGCCGACCGACGTCGCGATGCCGTCGTGCTCGGTGAGTTCGTCGGCGGACCGCACGGCTCCGGGAACGAAGGTCGTGACGACGGCACGGGTGCCGTCGATGGGCGCCTGGCCGACGAGCTCGGGGATCTCGAACGGCAGGCGGGAGCGGATGCCCGGGGTGAGCGCACGGAGCGCCACGAGGTCGGCGGACTGCTCGGATTCGGCGGACTGGGAGCGGGGCACCCGCAGCACGAGCATGCGGTCGTCGGTCGTGCGCAGCAGCACTGCGTCGAATGCACCGTGGCTCTTGCGGGTGTGCGCACGCACCGCCCGCACCTCGAGTCCGGGCACCGCCGCCGTGGCCAACGCGGCTAGAGTGAGAGGAGGTCTGGCCATGGCATTCAGCTTAAGCAGGCAATCGCGGCTGCGGGCGACCGCCACGCCTTCCGGCCGACTCCGACTCCGACCCGGGCATCGAGGGGTGGCACGTGATCGAACCGACATCGCCGGTGTTCGCGCGTTCGACGATCGACCGGGATGCCGCGTCGCGCGCCGATCTCGAGCTCGAGACGTCGCTCGACGCCGACCCCGAGACCCGCGTCGTCGCGGTGCATCGCGGGCAGGCGCTCATCGCAGAACGCGTCGACGGCTCGGCCCCGGCACTGCAGCTGACGCACCCGCAGGAACTCCCCGCGCCGGTGCTGCGCTGCTACCTCGGCAGGGCCGACGGCTCGCGCTTCGAGCTGCGGGTCTTCGATGCGGATGCCGCGGCGGAGATCGAGCTCGAAACGGCCAGGTGGCAGGGACTCCGCGAGGCGGCGGCAGTGCTGGACGATCGCGACGCGAGCCTCCTCGTCGAGGCCGTCGCGCTCGCCAACTGGCATGAGCGTCACGGCCACTGCCCGCGTTGCGGCGCCGAGACGGTTCCGGTTCAGGCAGGGTGGGCGCGGCGATGCAGCGTCGACGACAGCCTGCACTTCCCGCGCACCGATCCCGCCGTCATCGTGCTCGTCACCGACGACGACGACCGCGTGCTGCTCGGCTCGAACGCCCTCTGGGCGCAGCACCGCTACTCGCTGCTCGCGGGCTTCGTCGAGCCGGGCGAGGCGCTCGAGGCAGCAGTGGTGCGCGAGATCGAAGAGGAGGCGGGCATCCTCGTCGATCGGGTCGAGTACGTCGCCTCGCAGCCGTGGCCGTTCCCGGCGAGCCTCATGCTGGGGTTCACGGCGCGCATCGCGGCATCCGTCGATCCGTCGTCGGCGGTGCCCGACGGTGAGGAGATCCTCGAGCTGCGCTGGTTCTCGCGCGATGAGATCGTGGCGGCGCACGGCGAGATCGGCCTGCCGGGCGGCATCTCGATCGCGCGCTGGCTCCTCGAACGCTGGTTCGGCGGACCCCTCGACGCCGAGGGCACGGGGCTCGCCTGGTCGACGTCGTGACCGCGGCATCCGACCCCCTGCTCGACGCGCTCGACGACGAGCAGCGCGTCGCGGCCGAGGCGCTGCTGGGTCCCGTGTGCGTGCTCGCGGGCGCCGGCACCGGCAAGACCCGGGCGATCACCCACCGCATCGCCTACGGGGTCGCGTCGGGCACCTACGACCCGGCGCGGGTGATGGCCCTCACATTCACCTCGCGAGCCGCGGCCGAACTGCGGGCGCGGCTGCGGGTGCTCGGCGCCGGCGCCGTGCAGGCGCGCACCTTCCACGCCGCGGCCCTCGCGCAGCTCAACCACTTCTGGCCGATCGTCGTCGGCGGCGGCGCGCCCCGCGTGCTCGAGTTCAAGGGGCGACTGCTCGGCCAGGCCGCCGAGCGTGCACGGGTGCGGGTCGACACCGCGACGCTGCGCGATGTCGCGGCCGAGATCGAGTGGCGCAAGGTCTCGGGGTCGGGGCCCGAGACCTACGCGACACGACTGGCGACGCGCGGCGCGCCGGGCAATCTCACGGCCGACCAGTTCCTCGCCGTCGTCGACGCCTACGAGTCGCTGAAGGACGAGCGGCGCATGCTCGACTTCGAAGACGTGCTGCTCGCCATGGCCGGCATGATCGAGTCCGAGGCATCCGTCGCCATGCACGTGCGCGAGAGTTACCGCCACTTCATCGTCGACGAGTATCAGGACGTCTCGCCCGCGCAGCAGCAGCTGCTCGACCTCTGGCTCGGAGGCCGCCGCGACCTCTGCGTCGTCGGCGACGCCAGCCAGACCATCTACTCGTTCGCGGGTGCGAGCGCCGACTACCTGCTCGACTTCGAGCGTCGCTACGAGGGCGCCACGGTCGTGCGCCTCGAACGCAACTACCGCTCGACGACCGAGATCGTCGACACGGCGAACCGGCTCATGCGGGGTCGCGCCGGCGCGCTGCGCCTCGAGGCGGTCACCGCGAACGACGAGACGGATGCCGCGGCGCCGACGTCGGCGAGCAGCAGACCGGCGCCGGCCGCCGCGACGTCACCGACTGCGCCGAAGTCGTCGGGCGCGCCGAAACCGAACGCCGAGCCCACGATCACCGAGTACGCCGACGACCTCGCCGAGGCGCGCGGTGTCGCGACCCGCATCCGCGCGAGCATCGACGCCGGCACTGCGCCCGAGTCCATCGCGGTGCTGATGCGCGTGAACTCGCAGACGGCGATCCTCGAGCGCGCGCTCGACGAGGTCGGGGTGGCCTCGCGGGTGCGCGGCGCCTCGCGCTTCTTCGACCAGCCCGAGGTGCGCGAGGCGGTGCACGCCCTGCGCGCCGCCGCCCTGACGGTCGCCGGTGAACCGCTCTTCAAGTCGGTCAGCGACGTGCTGCGCGCCCTCGGCTGGGGCGCGCAGGCGCCCGACGGCCCCGGCGCCGTGCGCGCCCGATGGGAGTCGTTGAACGCGATCGCCCGGCTCGTCGACGACGCACCGCCCGGCACGACGTTCCGCGGGTTCGCCGACGAGCTCCGTGCGCGCGCCGAGGCGCAGCACGAGCCGACGGTGGCCGCGGTGACCCTTGCGACCCTGCACTCGGCCAAGGGCCTCGAGTGGGACCAGGTGCACATCGTCGGGCTCACCGAGGGCATGCTGCCCATCGCCTACGCGAAGAGCTTCGACGCGATCGACGAGGAGCGGCGGCTGCTCTACGTCGGCATCACGCGGGCACGGCGGCGCCTCGAGCTGAGCTGGCCGCGTCAGGGCGGCGGCTATCGAGGCGAACGGGAGCCGTCGCGATTCCTGCAGGAACTCGGCACCCGCACTCGGGGTGCCGGCGGTGCAGCGTCGCCGGCACGGTCTCGCCCGGTCGCCCGAGCCTGATCGAGGCGCCCCGCAGGGGAGTGCGCGCGCCCGCGAGGCGGTCGTCGACGAGCGACGCCGCGAACGCGGCGGCGTCGTGCACCGCTCTCGGCGTGCAGCTCGCGGCCGGCCGACCGGCGAGCTGCGCGGCGATCACGGGCCACGCGGGGTCGTCGTCGCGTCGCGCCAGCTCGAGGCAGCGCAGGCACGGCCCGTCTCCCGGCTCGACGAGCGGACCCACGCGGGTGCCCTCGTCGTCGAACACGATCGCGAGATGCGGCACGTCTGCGCGCAGCCACGGCAGGTGCCGCCCGGGGGAGACCACCCAGGTCGCCGCGACGATCGCGAGCGCCGTGCTCTCGACCGCGGCTTCGGCGGCGGGCACCGGTTCGTAGCCGAGCAGTGCGAGATGCTCGGCGAGTCGGTCGCCGACCTCGGGCGGCGCGTCGACGGCGACGCATCGCGGCGATCGAACGGATGCCGCGGCATCCGTCGCCGGCTCGAAGGCCGGTGCGAGCAGCTCGAGGAGTGCGTGCACGGCCTCAACGGTGCCGCCGAGCGCGGTGCCGATGGTCACGAGAGTCGAGGTCGAAGCGCCGTGTCGGAGCGCCGAGACGAGTCCGGTCTCGAACTCGCCGGGATCGCGCAGCACGACGCGCGGTCTCGCGCCGAACTGCAACTCGGCTGGGGTGCGCCACACGATGGGGAGGACCGGGTCGATGCGCGGTGACATGCCGAGAGCATGCCGGATTCGCGCAGCACGGCGCGGAATCCCTCCACAGGCGACCGTGCGCGCGCGAACCAGGTCCGTGCGGTGCGCTGCGGCGGGGTTCAGATCGTCAGGGTGCCGCGGGTCAGCTCGCGGGTTCTTCGCCGTCTTCGCCGGGCGCCGCCGGCGTCTCGCCGCGGAGCAGCTGCTCGAGCGCCTGGTCGAACTCGTCGTCGGCCTCGGTCGTCTCGGTGCCGGTGAGGCGGGCGATCAGGGCGGCGGGGTCGTCGAGGTCTTCGGCAGTCGGCAGCAGGTCGGGGTGCGACCAGAGCGCATCGCGCGCCTCGATGCCGACCGCATCGGTGACCGCGCGCCACATGGCGGTGGCCTCGCGGAGACGACGGGGGCGGAGTTCGAGGCCGACGAGGGTCGCGAAGGCGGACTCGGCGGGACCGCCCGAAGCGCGGCGGCGACGGATCGTCTCGGCGATGGCGACGGACTTCGGCAGTCGAGCCGTGGCGTCGGCTGTCGCCGCGTCGACCCAGCCCTCGACCAGCGCGAGCATCGTCTCGAGGCGGGCGAGCGCCGCCTGCTGCGACTCGCTCTTCGCACGGATGAGTGCGCCGTTGACGACGGCGTTGCGCAGTTCTTCGGTGTTCGACGGGTCGAAGCCCTCTGCGAGCTCTTCGAGGCGTTCGGTGTCGATGTCGATGCCCCGTGCGAATGCCGTGATCGCCGTGATGAGGTGCAGGCGCAACCAGCGCGCGTGCCGGAAGAGGCGCGCGTGGGCGAGTTCGCGCACGGCGAGGTAGAGCTCGATCTGGTCGGTGGGGATGTCGAGGTCGTTGCCGAACTCGGCGACGTTCTGCGGCAGGATCGCGGCTCGGCCGTCGTCGAGGAGGGGGATGCCGACGTCGCCGCCGGAGACGACCTCGGTGGCGAGCTGGCCGACGACCTGACCCAGTTGCATCGCGAAGAGCGCCCCGCCGATGCCGCGCATCATGCGGCTCGCGCCCTCGATCATCGAACGCATCTCTTCGGGAGCCTGCTCGCTCATCACCCGGGTGAGGGCATCGGAGATCGAGAGCGCGACCGGCTCGGCCAGCTGCGACCAGATGGGCATCGTGGCGGCGACCCAAGCGCGTCGTGTCAGCAGCTCGGGCGTGGTCGGCAGCGCGCCGAAGTCGACGGACTCGTCGAGCCACAGCGAGGCGACCTGGAAGGCCTGGTCGAACCGTGCCCGCTCGTCGTCGGCGATCTGGCGCTGCCCGGTCGCGGCGCGCTCTTCGCCCTGGCGCACGGCGACGCTCCAGTCGATGCCGTCGTCGGCCTTGTTCATCGCCTGCTGCAGTTGCGCGAACAGGGCGGCGAGGCTCGCGGGGTCGTTGGGCAGGCCGGCAGCTCCGGCGAGGCTCGAGGGATCGATGCCACCGCCGCCGGACAGCATCTCGCGGAGCATCTCGCGGAACTCGTCTTCGGGGCTCCGGTCGTCGGGCTCGTCTTGCCGATCGGCCACTTTCGCCACCTCCCAGTCGCGTCTGGTTCCACCGTAACGCGGGGGCACGGCGGAGTGTCTGGGAAATGGCCTAGGCTGGGCGTTCCGGGTGTCCGCCCTTCGCGAACAGGGCCGGCACGCGAGTTCCAACACCCGCCCGGAAGGATGTCGGTTGAGCATCTTCGACGACGAGACCCCAGTGTCGGAGGACTCCGGCTGGACGTCCGATCCGGCCACGGGTCGGCGTCCCCTGCGGGAGCGCATCGGATGGGCTGCGCTCACGGTCGCGATCGTGATCGCCGTGCTCTTCGCGTTCCTCCCCTCGCCGTACGTGATCGAGCAGCCCGGGCCGGTGTACGACACCCTCGGCGTCGCCGAGAACGCCGACGCCGAAGAGGTGCCGCTCATCGAGATCCCCGATGAGACCACCTATCCCACCGATGGCGAACTCAACCTGCTCACGGTCTCTGTCGTGGGGCGCCCCGGGCAGACGCCGAGCTGGCTCGAGGTGCTCGCCGCCTGGTTCGACCGCACCCGCTCGGTCATCCCGCTCGAGGCGATCTTCCCGCCCGGCATCAGCAGTGAAGACCGCGACGCCCAGAACCAGGCCGCGATGGTCGATTCCCAGCAGGACGCCATCGCTGCGGCGCTCGTCGAGCTCGGCTACGACTTCCCGCGCGAGGTGACCGTCGCGGGCCTGCTCGACGGGTCGCCCGCCGACGGCATCCTCGAAGAGGGCGACGTCATCGTCAGCTTCGAGGGCACCGAGGTACACTCGATCAACGAGCTGCAGACGGCGGTGCGGGAGCACGGTGCCGATGAACCGGCGCAGATCGAGATCATTCGCGACGGCGGACCGCTCACCGTCGAGGTGACGCCCACCGTGCGCGACGACAGGGCCGTACTCGGCATCGGCGTGCGCATGGTCTACGAGTTCCCGATCGACGTCGAGTTGCAGCTCGACGACGTCGGAGGCCCGAGCGCGGGCATGATGTTCGCGCTCGGCATCGTCGACAAGCTCACGCCCGGGGCCATGACGGGCGGCGAGATCATCGCCGGCACGGGCACGATCGACTCGGCCGGCCGTGTCGGACCGATCGGCGGCATCCGTCAGAAGCTCTGGGGCGCGGAGGGCGCCGGCGCCGACTGGTTCCTGGCCCCCGAGTCGAACTGCGACGAAGTGAGCGGCAACGTGCCCGACGGCGTCACCGTCTTCGCGGTGGAGACCCTCGACCAGGCCCGTGCGATCGTCGAAGACGTCGCCGACGGCGAGCTGACGGGGTCGTACGCCTCCTGCCCTGCGTGACAGGCGATTCAAAGGAACTCGACCCTAGGATGGAATCCCGATCCCATCCCGACCGAACACGAGGCCGAGAGTGTCAGCACAGCCGCAAGAACCGAGGATCCAGCGCAGGCGCGCTCCGATCGCGATCACGATCGGCGTCGTCGCCGTGCTCGTCGTCGCGTTCTTCGCCTTCGCCGGCATCTACGCCGACGTGCTCTGGTACGACCAGCTCGGCTTCCTCTCGGTGCTCACCACCGAGTGGATCGCACGCATCGTGCTGTTCCTCATCGGTTTCGTGGCCATGGCGCTGCCCGTGTGGGGCTCCATCCAGATCGCCTACCGATCGCGGCCCGTCTACGCGAAGCTGAACTCGCAGCTCGACCGGTACCAAGAGGTCTTCGAGCCGCTGCGGCGGCTCGCGATGTACGGCATCCCGATCGTGCTCGGCATCTTCGCCGGCGTCTCGGCCTCGACGCGGTGGGAGGGCACGCTCGCGTGGCTGAACCGCACGCCGTTCGGCACGACCGACCCGCAGTTCGGATTCGACGTCGGCTTCTACGTGTTCGAGCTGCCGTTCTACCGATCGCTCGTGGGCTTCGCCTCGGCGGTCGTGCTGCTGTCGCTGCTGCTCGTGATCGCCACGAACTACCTCTACGGCGCCCTCCGGGTGAGCGGCCGCGAGGTCGTCATCTCGAAGTCGGCTCGCATCCAGATCGCCGTCACCGCCGGCATCTACCTGCTCCTGCAGGCCGTCAGCATCTGGCTCGACCAGTACGCGACCGTGACCGAGACGGGCTCGCTCATCACGGGCGCCTCCTACACCGACGTCAACGCGACGATTCCGGGCCGGGGCATCCTCGCGGCCATCGCGGCCGTCGTCGCCGTGCTCTTCTTCATCACGGCGATCATCGGGCGCTGGCGCCTGCCGCTCGTCGGCACGGCGCTGCTCGTGGTGTCGAGCCTCCTCATCGGTTCGCTCTACCCCTGGGTCATCCAGCGCTTCCAGGTCGACCCGAGCGCGCGTTCGCTCGAAGAGCCCTACATCCAGCGCAACATCGACCTCACCCGTGATGCGTACGGCATCGCCGACGTCGAGGAGATCCCGTTCGAGGCGAAGACCGATGCCGAGCAGGGCGCGCTGCGTGCCGATGCCGCGACGACTGCGAGCATCCGCCTCATGGACCCGCTCGTGATCGGCCCCGCGTTCCAGCAGCTCGAGCAGTTCCGCCAGTACTACCAGTTCCCGTCGGCCCTCGACGTCGACCGTTACGAGATCGACGGCGCCTCGCAAGACACCGTCGTGGCGGTGCGCGATGTGGACCTCTCCGGCCTCGGCGACGCCGAGACCTGGTTCAACTCGCACCTCGTCTACACGCACGGCTACGGTCTCGTCGCCGCGGCGGGCAACCAGCGCTCGGTCGACGGGCAGCCGGTGTTCCTCCAGTCGGGCATCCCGTCGTCGGGCGTGCTCGGGGACTTCCAGCCGCGCGTGTACTTCGGCGAGAACTCGCCGGCCTACTCGATCGTCGGTGCGCCGAAGGATGCGAAGCCGATCGAGCTCGACTACCCGTCGGGCTCCGAGGGTGCCGACCAGACGCAGACGACCTTCGAGGGCGACGGCGGTCCGAAGCTCGACAACGCCTTCACGAAGCTCGTCTACGCACTGAAGTTCCAGTCCGAGCAGATCTTCCTCTCCGACCAGGTCACGACCGACTCGCAGATCCTCTACGACCGTGACCCCGTCGAGCGCGTGCAGAAGGTCGCACCGTACCTGAGGCTCGACACCGACACCTACCCGTCGGTCGTCGACGGCAAGGTCGTGTGGATCGTCGACGGATACACGCTCTCCGATCAGTACCCCTACTCCAACAAGGTCAGCATGAGCGAGGCGATCGCCGACAGCGAGACCCAGGCCCCGACGCTCGCCTTCGACGACGTCAACTACATCCGCAACTCGGTGAAGGCCACCGTCGACGCGTACGACGGCACGGTCACGCTCTACGCGTGGGATGAAGAGGATCCGATCCTGCAGACCTGGCAGAAGGTCTTCCCGACGACGATCGAGCCGATGAGCAAGATGTCGGGCGACCTCATGGCCCACGTGCGCTACCCGTCCGACCTGTTCAAGGTGCAGCGCGAGGTGCTCGGTCGCTATCACGTGACCGAAGCGATCCCGTTCTACTCGCGCGAAGACGCGTGGACGACGCCGAAGGACCCGACCGCCGACACCGGGAGCACGCTGCTGCAGCCGCCCTACTACCTCACGATGCAGATGCCGGGTCAGGACGAACCGAGCTACTCGCTCTACTCGACCTTCATCCCCGAGGCGCGAGGCGAGCAGAGTCGCAACGTGCTTCGCGGCTACCTGGCGGTCGACGCCGACGCGGGCGCGACCGACGGTGAGCGCGCCGACGGCTACGGCAAGCTCAGGCTGCTGACGCTGCCCGAAGACGACAACGTGCCCGGCCCGGGCCAGGTGCAGGCGAAGTTCAACTCCGATCCCACGGTCTCGCAATCGCTCAACCTGTTGAAGCAGGGCCAGTCGAACGTGATCAACGGCAACCTGCTCACTGTGCCCGTCGGCGGCGGCCTGCTCTACGTGCAGCCGGTCTACGTCGAGTCGACCGGTAATACGAGCTACCCGCTGCTGCAGAAGGTGCTCGTCGCCTTCGGCGACCAGATCGCCTTCCAGGACACGCTCGACCTCGCGCTCGATGTGCTCTTCGGCGGCGACTCCGGCGCCGACGCGGGCGACAACGAGGTGGATCCGGGTGCGACCCCGCCGCCGGCCGAGGAGGGCGGCGAGGGCGAGGAGACTCCCGCGGCTCCGAGCGACGAGGTGCAGGCACTGCTGAACCAGGCGTCGCAGGCGCTGAAGAACAAGCAGGCCGCACTCGCCGCCGGCGACTGGGCGGCGTACGGCGCCGCCG